>CAVTOS010000011.1:0-94939 GCA_963736465.1 uncultured Acidobacteriota bacterium
AAGCAAACACAGCAGACTTGGCATTCATCCCACGAAATAGCATAGCTCTAAGTACCTCTTGTATTACGGAGCAGAAGATCTGGTGAGCACGCTCGCTCCGGCAGCATGGCGATTTCCTGGTAAGACTTTAGTAGGAAACTTGGCGGGTGGGCCGCCCGTTACTCCGGAGGCAGAAATGCATTGATTGCCGCAAGCATCCCCGATAACCGCTGGTCTTCATACCGCCATGCCGTACCTGATCTTCGATGGCACGGCGGCGAAAGCGATTGCATTTTACTGCGAAGCTTTTGGAGCCACCGAAAACCGGCAAGGCCCACGGATCAGGCTGGAAAAGTTCTAGACGCCGGGATCACGATCGGGGGACTCGGTTATCCGCGTCGGGGATGAAGCCCCCTGGCGCATTGCGAAGAGCCCTCGGACACTTGGCGGCGCATCGTCATTCGTTCACCTTTACGTCGCCGATGCGGACGCGGTGATTGGGCGCGCTGTGGCCCTCGGCGCGAGAATCTTATTGCCCATCAAAGATCAGTTTTACGGAGACCGCGCCGGAAGTATCGCCGATCCATTCGAGCAGGCCTGGACCATCGCCACCCATAAAGAAGATCTATCTCCCGAAGAGCTCAAGCGACGTTTTACCGCTTCTTCTTCGCGGTTCATAAATGCACAGTCCGGCGACGCTTCTAGGATCCACTCACTGTTTCTTCGCCGGAACCGAAGAAGCGGCCGTCGGTCACTGAAATGTTTTCCCGCTCCTGATTGTAGGTACCGAATTTCTTGGCCACCGGGGTCCAACGTAGGATAGAACTGCACAAATGTATGCTCCACCGCGGACCGCCCATCGTGGCAGGCGAAGCATCCTCCTTTGGCATCGATCTGTGCAGCCCGGCCGTTCTCATCGAAAGGCGAAGTAGCCCCACTTATCCGGCAAGCGCGCATCCTTCACCTCGACAGCAATACCCGTCAGATCCGTTTGGAAGTGGCCGTCCTTATTGATTGAACCTTTGCTCTGCGCGCTACGCTCCTCGACCACGAACATGGTCTGGTCGGGCCAACGTCCGGAGCCCATAAACTCGCGATAAGCCCACTGCGGCACGAAGACGTTGGTGAACTTGAGGATTTCCTGCTGGTGCTGTAGGTCACACCCAAGCCCGCCTGAAGAAAGTCCCAGGCGCGATAGTTTTCCGGGCGAATCAGATCTTTTTGTCCCCGTAAACTCCGGCCGGTCGGTTAGTAACTGAGCCCCATGACAGCGTTTTCACCGCCCGAGCCGCAGCCAGCACAGAAAGACACAACGCCGCCGCCATGAACCAAACGCCACTCTTCATGTTCTTCCTCCGCTGCGACCTTATCGCCCAGAAGCTTTTCTCTCCTCAGCTCATTCCCTTCGGACTCACCGCGTGCCTCTTATCCATCTTCATCGCCATCTTCATCGCCAAGGGTGTCACTATGTCGTTCGGCCATATAGTGGTAGGCAAGTCAGCCGCCATGCCTGCAAAAGCGATAAGTCACCGAAACATCGTGAATGATGACGCTCTCCGCCGACTCCCACGTGCCGAAGAATGTCCGATTGTGGGATTCCCCTGTCCGCTAGGGAGCCACCCCATTCTACTTGAAAATGGTTACCAGTAAGGTAACATAGGTCGTGCGAATTAGCGACGACTCGGCTCGGTGCCCACCGTCAGCAGCCAATCTCATTTCGCCGGGCCTAATCGCAAATCTGGAATTAGAATTCTGCATAAGGCCCATAAGAATCAGCGAACTAAAATTTTCTAATCGCAAATTTTTGACGATTTTCTCGGTTCTTTTCATCGCGGAACGCGAGTCGCAGGCCACGGAAGTTCTAATCGCGAATGCGCGATTAAGATCCCACCTAAGCCCCTTAAAAATCAGCCAACTACAAATTTCTAATCGAGAACGGATGGCGATTTCCTTCTTCACGGATCACGAGTCACTACGAGTCACCCGCTAGTCTCAGCTTTTACGGCCGACTGTCACTGCCTTCCTCACGCATCACATTGACTTGCCGAGCACTTACGGCCTAGCATGGCGCGCACAGGAGGTCCGCTTGGAGCCCAGAAGCGTACCAGGAGTTCGCCGAGTCCTGTCTAGCGTCGCCGTTATTTCTGGCGTTTTTCTTCTTTCGCTGCTCGCCTCTCGCCCGCCCGCTCCTAAATCTGCGAAAGCGCCCGAATCAGAATTCTCCGCGGCTCGCGCTCGTGTGATTCTCGATCGACTTGTAGGCGACGGCATTCCGCATCCACCGGAAGCGCTGCAAACGACGCTGTTCGCGCGCGAATCCTCGACGAATTTTCAAAGCTCGGCTACGCCCCGGAAGTGCAAACCGGGTTCGCCTGCGACGAATATGGAACCTGCGCAACGGTAAACAATGTTGTCGCTCGCCTCGACGGCTCCGAGCCCGGAAAGTCCGTTTAATCGCAGCGCACTATGACTCCGTGTCCGCGGGCCCCGGCGCATCCGACGATGGCGTGGGCGTCGCGACCGTGCTGGAATGTGCGCGAGCGCTGAAGACTCGGCCATGGCCGCGCCATTCCATAATTTTTCTGGTTGACGATGGCGAAGAAGCGGGCCTGTTCGGCGCGCGCGTGTTCGTGAATCAGCATCGCTGGGCCAAGGAAATCGTCGCGGTCGTCACGTTGATACGCGCGGCACTTCCGGTCCCAGCCTGATGTTCGAAACCGGCTCCGCCGATTATTCGATCGTGCAGCTCACCAAAGCACGCGAGCTTTCCGGCCACGAACGCATTCGCATATTTCGCGTACAAGCTTCTTCCCAACGACACCGACTTCACCGTGTTCAAAGCCGCCGGCTACCAGGGCGCTAACTTCGCTTTCATCGGCAACGTCACGCAATACCACACGCCGCTCGACAATTTTCAGAATTCCAGTCCCGCCAGCCTCCAGCACGATGGCGACAACGCGTTGCCCATGCTTCTCGCCCTTGCGAACGGCGACCTTTCCAATTTTCCTTCGCGCGAAGCGGCATACTTCGACATCTTTCAGCGCTGGACGTCTACTGGCCGGCCTCGTGGACACTCACGATCTCCATCACCGCCACCTTATTTCTTCTCGTTGAGATCGGCTGGCTCATTTACCGCCAGCGCCTCTCGCCCTCGGCGTTGCTGTGGGAATTTTCGCCTGGCTTGCCATCCTTGCCGTTACTGCGTTCAATGCGTTTGTTATCAATCGCGCATTGACGCGTGCCGGTGCGATGCAGGTGAACTGGGTTGCTCACCCGGTGGCGATTCAGGCGGTATTTTGGTTTTGGCGCTGGCTGTTGTATCCACCGTAGCGTTTGCTTTTTGCCGCCACGCGGGATTTCTGAGTCTTTGGGCGGGTGTTTGGGTGGGCTGGGCGATCCTTTCGATCGCCTCAGCGGTTTACACGCAAGGCATCGCTTATTTATTTCCGCTGTGCCTGTGCGCCGCAGCTTGTCGGCTATACCGCTCGTTTTCAGTCGCACGAAACTTTCCGCCAGGGATTGGCGGCCGAACTTGTGCCGCTGATAGTCGCCACGGTGTGCGGTTTCGAGGTCGCGATTCTTCTCTACTCAGCGCTCGGCAATCGTCTCCTCATGGGGATCGCCGTGGTGGTCGCTCTTTTGCTCACGCCCTTCGCTCCCTTCTGCGCGGATCTGCTCAAAGTTCGCGGCCTTTCGCGCATCGCCTTGCAGACAGTCGCGATCATCGCCACGGTCCTGGCCGCGCTCCATCCGTCGTGGTGCCCGCTTTTTCGGCGAAGTCGCCCGAACGCATCAACATCGATTTCTGGCAGGATGGCGACACGGGAAAATCGCTCTGGATCGTCAGGCCGGAATCGCACCGCCTGCCGGAACCTATTCAGCTGACCACTCATTTCGCTCGCCAGGATGCCGGACCGTTTCCATGGAGCACCACCACGTCATTCGTCGCGGATGCACCCCACCAGGATCTCGCCCCGCCGACGTTTACGATTCTCGAATCATCCGAGGAGGGTTCAAGACGCGCCTATCGCACGCTGATGCGTTCCGAGCGCGGCGCACAAAATGTGATGGTTTTCTTTCCGCCCGATTCCGGCGTCGAATTGGTGCGCATGGAAGACGAACCGATTCCGCCCCAAACCGAACGCCTTCGAAGATATCTGAAGGGTTGGACCTTCTTGGATTGCCTGACGGTGCCTGCGAAAGGCGTGGAGCTGAGTTTTACGCTGCCGATTGGGAAACCGGTTGTTGTCTACACGCTCGACCAGTCGTACCGGCTGCCCCCCGAGGGCGGGTTCCTAGTTA
This sequence comes from uncultured Acidobacteriota bacterium, assembly GCA_963736465.1. Taxonomy (GTDB): domain Bacteria; phylum Acidobacteriota; class Terriglobia; order Acidiferrales; family UBA7541; genus Palsa-295. Next base: position 4,282 of record CAVTOS010000011.1, read on the forward strand.
AGTCGCGCCCGCTGACGGCCACCACTTCGGGCAACGGCGACATCTCGCTCGTCAGCCGTCGCGTGGAACTCAATCCATAGCCGCCGGCGCGAGACCGAAAGCGACCGGTCTCGCCACCGACCTCGCGCACCGTCCCGCTACGGCTGCGCCTTTACTTCTTGCAGCTTTCCTTCGACGTCCTGCACCACAACAAATCGCGCCTTTGCCGTGGACGTTCTCTGCTCCTGCGTTATTTTGCCACCTCGACTACGGTGGGCTCGTGGGTGGCTACTTCCGCCTTCCCCATTTCTACAGCCTTGTCGTAATTCTGATAGGTAGACGGACGAAATGGGCCGTCGTTTGTCGCGCTCACATTCGGAGGGGGCACCCATGCTGGATGGTGCGTCACGCCGGCGATCGCCCCTCCGCCTCCGCCTCCGCCGCCAAAACCACCACCACCGCCACCGCCCGAGTTATCGGGGCCGACGCCGCCCCGCCCGCCACACTATTGGTGCCACCGGTCCGTTGCGCCTGTGCGGTTCCCGCTCCGAAACAGAGAATAAAAACTGCCATCGCAATTAGCTGTTTCATCTGCGCCCCTTTTAGGGGGCTCCGCCGCCGGGACGCCCGGCAAGCCCGCAATATCTCCTCGTATACTAAAACAACACAGCAGAGAGAAAATGGGCCGTCCGTACCGTGGGTATAATATAATTCCGCCGCAATTCCACTAGGACTAGGCAGAGCCTTTTTATTCCATCGGCCGATGCGGGTGCTTCTTGAGGGCTCTACATCGTGCCAGAAACGTTCGACGCCAAAAACATAGCTCAGGGGCGCGACTCTTGCGGCGATTCCATTCCGCCACTGCTGTCCGGGGTAGTTCGGTAGCGAAGCAAATCCTCCAGGTCGCCAAGCTTGTCGCCGAGCAGATTCATCTTTCGCGCCAAGCCTTGAATTTCAGACTCCGCCCGCCGGTTCACATCGAAATCCAGTTCGCCGCGCAGACGGTCTTTCGTGTCCTGCCGGTTCTGGCTCATCATGATCACCGGCGCCTGAATGGCCGCGAGCATCGAAAGGAAGAGATTCAGCAGGATGAACGGATAGGGATCCCACGCCCGATTGCGCAGGAAAATATTGATGCCGGAATAGATGATGATCGCGGCCGCAAACATAATGATAAACGCCCACGACCCGCCAAAACCCGCCACCGCGTCCGCAATACGTTCGCCGAATGTGGTTTTCTCTTCGATCAGTACGTTCGGGTTGCGGCTCGCGCGTAAACGCACAAGTTGCTGAGACGCGTGAAACTGCCGCCCCAGCACCGTGAGCATGTCCATTCCCGCGTGCGGTTTTCGCTGCAATAAAATCAGAATGTCGCTGCGGTCTACCTCGATCGCCACCGTGTCTTCGGTTGCCACCGCGTTGGTCTGGTGCGGGGTCTGTTCGAGCATCGAAGCAAAGCCGAAAAATTCGCCGGCCGCGGGCTGATCGACGATCACTTCCTGATGGTCTTCATCGACCGTCGTCACCTGCACAGCGCCCGAGACGAGGATGTAGGCTCTGTCGCCGGGGTCGCCGATTTTGTAGACGCGCTGCCGCGGCGAGAATCGCCTGAGCTCCACCTGTCCGGCAAGGACGGCGGCTTCGTCGTCATCCAGCAACGCGAACAGCGGGACCTGCTTCAATGCCTCTGGCGTGCACGACATGGTTCACCTCTCGCACCTGAATTGAATTTCCGGCGCCCAATGCGCGAAAGCCTACCACGCCGCGCAGTTTTCGCAGTAGGGGCGCGGCTCGGCGCGTTACTCAGAAACCACTCGCGCGGCGCAATTGCTTGCCATGCGAAGCGTCAGCTAGAATGCTTGGTTCTGTGACCGCGCAAAATCATCTCGATATTCGCTTCCACGACACGCTCACCGACCGGCTCGAGCCTCTGCAGCCGGTCCACGAAGACGAAGTCCGCATCTACACCTGCGGGCCCACCGTCTACGATTTCGCTCACATCGGCAACTTCCGCACTTTCGTATTTCAGGACATCCTGCGCCGCTTCCTGCGCTCTGCCGGCTACCGCGTCCTGCAGGTGATGAACCTGACCGACGTTGACGACCGCATCATCGCCAACGCCGCGGCCGCGAAACTCACCCTCCGCGAGTACACCGAGAAATACATCGAAGCCTTTCTCGAGGACATGCGCTCGCTCAACCTCGAAATGCCCGAAGAGCTCGTTCGCGCCACCGACCACATCGACGATATGGTCGCCCTCATCGAGCGCCTCTCGCAAAAAGGCTTCACCTATCCGAGCGACGGCTCCATCTACTACCGCATCGCAAAATTTCCCGATTACGGCAAGCTTTCGAAGATTGACGTCAGCGGAATGAAAGCCGGTGCCCGCGGCGATACTGACCGCTATGAAAAAGACGACGTTCGCGACTTCGCCCTCTGGAAGGCTCCCAAGCCGGGAGAATTTTTCTGGGAGACCGCCGTTGGCCCGGGCCGTCCCGGCTGGCACATCGAATGCGCCGCGATGTCCATGAAGTATCTCGGCGAGACGCTCGACATTCACACCGGCGGCATTGATCTCGCCTTCCCGCACCACGAGAACGAAATCGCCGAAAGCGAAGCCGCCACTGGAAAGCAGCTCGCCAAGCTCTGGCTACACGCCGAGCACCTGATCATCGAAGGCGAAAAGATGTCCAAGTCGCTCGGCAATTTCTATACGCTGCGCGATCTTTTCGCCAAGGGCTACAAGCCCTCGTCCATCCGCTTCCTTCTTCTTTCCGTTCCTTACAATCGCCAGCTGAATTTCACGATGGACGGACTGAAACAGGCGGAAAGCTCGGTCGAGCGCATGCGCAACTTCGTAGCTCGCCTGAAAGCGGAAAAATTCGGCGCCGGTTCAAATCCCGAGATGCCCAAACGCGCCGCGGAAGCCGAAAAGGATTTTGCCGCAGCGCTGGCTGACGACCTCAACACGGCCGTCGCTCTCGCCGTTGTTTTCGATCTGATTCGCGACGTGAACACGGCCATGGATCGCGGCGAATTTCTTCAGCAGGATGCGCCTCGCCTGGTGGCGGCAATGGAAAAATTCGATGAAATTCTCGCCGTGCTCAATGACGACGATGCCGAGCGCCTCGCCAAACTCGGCTTCGGCTCGTCTAAACCGCGCATGGCGCCCGAAGAGATCGAAACACTCATCGAGGAACGCCAGGCGGCCAAGAAGCGCCGCGATTTCAAGCGCTCGGATGAAATTCGCAAACAACTCGCGGACTCTGGTATCATTGTCGAAGACGTAAAAGACGGCACCGTTCGCTGGAAGTATAAATAAATGAGTATCTTCAAAAAGCACGAGCTCTCGCTCCATAGCCAGCCGTCCCACGAACGCCCCAACCTCTACGGCGTAGATTAAGTCCCCTTCCTTTAATGGTTGTTCCCGGCATGCGCTGGCAGGAATCCGTGCGCGCGCCGAACAAAAATCCATTTTTGGAGGAAGCGATGCAAGCGATCGACACGAAAGCTGATTCAAAGATTTCCGCAAAATCAAATGGTGCCGCGGCCAAACTGCCGCATCTCGTTACCGAATTACCCGGACCCAAAGCAAAGCAGCTTGTCGAACGCGACGCCGCCGTTGTGTCGCCGTCCTACACGCGCGATTATCCGCTCGTCGCAAAGATCGGCCGCGGTGCAATGATCGAAGATGTTGACGGCAATACGTTCCTCGATTTCGCCGCCGGCATCGCCGTTTGCGCCACCGGCCATTGCCATCCCGAGGTGGTTGCCGCGATTCAAAAACAAGCTTCAGAACTGATCCACATGTCCGGCACGGATTTCTATTACCCGAATCTCGTCGAACTGGCCGAGAAGCTTGCCTCGATCGCGCCCGGCAAAACTCCGAAGCGCGTGTACTTCGGCAATTCCGGCGCCGAAGCGATCGAGGCGGCCATCAAGCTGGTGAAATATCACACCAAGCGCGATAAGCTCATCGCCTTCCATGGCGCTTTCCACGGTCGCACGATGGGCGCGCTCTCGCTGACCGCCAGCCGCTCGATTCAGCGCAAAGGTTTCGGCACGCTTCTCTCCGGCGTCTTCCACATGCCTTTTCCAGACACCTATCGCGGCACCTATGGCATCCGGCCCGAGTCTGCCTCGGCGGATTGCTTGAGCTATCTCGAAAACGAACTGTTCCGTCGCCGCGTCGATCCCGAAGAAGTGGCCGGAATTTTCATCGAGCCGATTCAAGGAGAAGGCGGCTATCTGCCTGCACCCGCCGAATTTCTGCAGGGCCTTCAGCGCATCTGCCGCAAGTACGGAATCATGTTTGTCGCTGACGAAGTGCAGTCCGGCATGGGCCGTACTGGCAAATGGTGGGCATCGGATCACGCAGGAATCGAACCCGACATCATTTGCACCGCGAAGGGAATTGCTTCCGGAATGCCGCTGAGCGCGATCATCGCTCGTGCGGATGTGATGAACTGGGTTCCCGGCGCGCACGCTTCCACGTTCGGCGGCAACCCGGTCTGCATCGCCGCTTCGATCGCCACTCTCGGCCTGCTCGAGCGGCAATACATGGCCAACGCCGCGCGCATGGGCGACTACATCATGAAGCGCACTTCCGACTGGCGCGAGAAACATAAGATCGTCGGCGAGGTTCGCGGCAGGGGACTGATGATCGGCATCGAGTTCGTCCGCGACCAGAAGACCAAGAAAAAGCTACCGACCTGCGCAACAAGCTGGTTCAGATGGCGTTCCACAAGGGTCTGCTGGTTCTAGGCTCGGGCGACACAACGTTGCGCCTCTGCCCGCCGCTTCTGATCGACGAAGCTCAGGCCGACTTCGCGCTAGACACGCTCGAAGCCTGCATCAACGAACTCGAGCGCAGCTTGTAGCCAAGGAAAGAAAAGAGCCGGCGAGACGCCGGCGTTACGGAAGTGCATCCTTGGTGCTAGATGGCTGCGGAGTCTGGGACGCTCTTGCTTCTTAACAAATAGATGCAGAAGCCGAGACAGATCTCCACGCATCTTGATGGCAAAGCTGCCATTCCGTAACGCCGGCGTCTCGCCGGCTCTTTTTTCCGCGCGCCGCGTTCAAATTCGGCTACGCGCGAATTCGCGCCCAGGTGTAAAGTGGCACAGGCACTCTTGCCTGTGCGCAGTTGCCAGTGCACCAAGCTCAATTCAAGTACAGCCATGGAATCGGATGTTAGCCCGTCTCATCTTCGCCGCCGTCAATTTCGCCGCGCGCAACGGCTTAAGCGAATCGCGCCACGAATCGAACTCAACCACTAAAGAACTGGCCCGCACCACCGGCATCCGCGGCGAAACCTTCGCCTACTGGTATCTCCGCCGCCAAGGCTACACGCTCGTCGCCCGCAACTACACCGTGCCCGGAATCAAAGGTGAAATCGATCTAATCGGCTACGACGGCCGCGCCCTGGCCTTCGTAGAAGTAAAAACTCGCTCGACAGCCCACAACAATCCACCCCTGAAGATGCCGTCAATGCCGACAAGCGCCGCAACCTCGCCCGCATGGCCCGCCAATTCCTTCGCTCGCGCCGCATCGATTCCGCCAGCTGCCGTTTCGACGTGCTGGCGATCGAATCCCATGCCGGGAAAAAGCCAGTCGTTCGCCTTCACAAATCGGCCTTCGGCATGGCGGCCGAGTTACCACACCAATACCGCTGACTCCGGGGCACTCGCACCACGCCGAAAATGGCACACGATTTGCTATAACCTCGCTTGGCCCTTAATATCGCGTAGTAAAATAGCCGCAACTTGGCAGAAACATTGGCCTCGGTCCGCTTCGAGGCAAAAATCTGGACGAGGAGGGAAGTTTGCCGGAGCTTCGCAGGGATCCCATCACCGGGCGCTGGGTCATCATTTCCACCGAGCGTGGAAAGCGGCCCCTCGATTTCGTTCGCGAAAGCGTTCAAATCAAGGGAACTCCCGCGTGCCCGTTCTGCCCCGGCAACGAAGGCAAGACGCCTCCCGAAATTCTCGCCTACGGCCGCAACGGCACAGGAAAGGATACGGCGGGCTGGTCGCTTCGAGTTGTGCCCAATAAGTTTCCGGCTCTGGGAATTGAAGGTGGACTGGATCGCGAAGGTGAAGGCCTCTTCGATCGCATGAATGGCGTCGGCGCGCACGAAGTGATCGTCGAAACGCCGGACCACATGAAGACGCTCGCGAACCTGGGCGAGAAAGCAGTGGAGGAAGTTTTCTGGGCTTACCGCGATCGCATGCTCGATCTGAAAAACGATCGCCGCTTTCGCTACATTCTGCTTTTCAAAAATCACGGCGAGCCGGCCGGCGCCACGCTCGAACACACCCATTCGCAATTGATCGCGCTGCCGATCGTTCCGAAGCGCGTCCGCGAAGAGGTGGACAGCGCCAAGCACTACTACGACGAAAAAGAGCGCTGCATTTTCTGCGACATGATTCGCCAGGAAGTGGAAACTGCTTCGCGCGTCATCATAGAAAACGATTACTTCATCGCGCTCGCGCCCTACGCGCCGCGTTTCCCGTTTGAGACCTGGATTCTTCCGCGCCGCCACAGCAGCGCATTTGAAAATATGCCTACGCCCTACTACGGCAGCCTCGCGAAAATTCTGCGCGACTTTCTCTCGCGCCTCGATAGCGTGCTGGCCTTCCCGTCTTACAACTACGTGATCCACACCTCGCCCATCGGCGAAGAAATCAACGACCACTACCACTGGCACATCGAAATGATGCCCAAGCTCACGAAGGTCGCAGGCTTCGAGTGGGGCACCGGCTTCTACATCAATCCGACGCCGCCCGAAGAAGCCGCCCGCTTCCTCCGCGAAGCGAAGTGACGTTCCTCAGTAGCACAGGCATTCCTGCCTGTGCCCCAGTAACACGCGGCACGTCCTCGCCACACCTGCAATCAATGCGCTTCGTTCTTCTTTTTTTCCGGTTGGTCTACAAAAAAAGCGCCCGCAAAGAACAATCCTTCGCGGGCGCTGAGATGAATTACCGTTTGTTATGCGCTGTTACGTCTGCGCCTCTGCACTATCCCGCACCATCGGCGCCGGTATCGGCTCCGGCGCAGGACTCGCAGTCGGCGTAGTACCGCCATCGCGACCCGCACCCGGATCGCTCGAAGCCGTGCCAGTGCCATTCGGCCGCGGCGCAGGAACTGAATCCGGAGCCGCCGGCCCATTGCGAGATGGCTTCAGCGTGAACGTAACGCCGCGCTTCGCGTTCTCATCCACGGTGCGCTGCAAGTCCACCTCGTCCATGTCCACGACGCTCTCCGTGCTATAGCTCGTCAAGTAATGGAGCTTCCCGTCCGCGAGCCAGTAGTCGCTCGCCGTGTACATCGTGCCGTCCTTCAGATAAACCAGCACTGTCGGCGTCGTAGTGGCCACGTTTCCCGTGTCCGGATTTGTGTTCGGACTTCCTTGCGGCTCCGCATCGAGAGACCCGCCGAACGACGGCCGCTGGAAATAATCATCCGAAGGCGACGCGTTGCTCGACGAATCGTCGTTGTAATTGCCGCTGTCCGAATCCGTGCCCGAGTACGGCGGGGGATACGTCACGTTGTAATTGGGATACCGGTAGGGATACGCATACGGGTAGCCCCACGCATACGATGGGCCCCAGAATCCCCAGCCTGGTCCCCACCACCAAGGATTCCACCATCCGCCCCAGCCCCAACCCCAGCCGAAGCCCCAGCCCCAGCCGCCGCCCCAGCCACAGCAGCCGCCGCGCCAGCCCCACCCGCCGTGCCAGCCATTGTTCCAGCCGCCATGCCAACCGTTTCCGTGCCAGCCCGATCCGCTCCACGATCCGTTGCGCGAGCCGCTAAAGGTCGTGTTGTGGAAGCTGTTGCCGTGGAACGCGCCGCCATTCGACGTGCTGCGCATTCCTGTTGTTGAGCTATGAAAGCCGCTGCTGGAACTAGATCCACGGCTGCCGCTAAATGACGACGAGCCAAGCGTGTGACCCGAGCCGATGTGTCCGGTGTATCCGCGGCTGCCGCTCACCGTTCGCGAAGTGCCGCCGAAGGAAGAGCTGCTCGAGCCAGATCGCGAACTGCCCGTCATCGATGCGCTCGATCCGAAATGCGAACCTGAAGTCGAGGAGCTGCCGAAGTGCGAGCCTTCAATATTCGATACGCCGCGATTGGGTGAAATTGAGTTGCGCGTCGAGGATCCCAGCATGTTGCTACGTCCGGAAGTCGCCGACCCGCTGTTGAAGTTTCCCGCGTGCGAGTTTGACGCTACAGAAGGCGAATTCGATCCTCGCGACGCACCTGCTGCGCCCGAGGCGCCCGAGTTGCCCGCGAACGAACGAGCCGTTGATCCGCCCGCCGCTGACGAATTGCCTGAATTCGCGCCCGCGTGTGTGCCCGCTGTGTTTCCGGTGTTAGGACCGCGCGCGCTTCCGGTATTGCCCGCGCCCGAGTTACCCGCAAACGAATGCCAGTTACCGTCCGCATTCGCGCGAGTCGCTCCGCGACCCGCCGGCCAGCCCGACGAGCGTGCGTTCAATGAATTCGAACGCCCCGCATTCGAGCCCGCACGCCGTTACGCGCGTTCATCGACGAATTGCCGCCCGCGCGGCCGCCATTCATTCCATTCGAACGCGCTCCGCCATAGGCGCCGGATGATGGTCCACCGCCGAGCCGCCATACAACGCAGCCGCCGCCGTACACGCTGCCGCCGCGTCCATAGGAACCCATGCTGCGAGCAGAGTTACCCGGCGTCGCCGCCGCGGTACGCACCACCGCCTCCGCCGCGATACGCTCCGCCGCCTCCACCGCCGTCGAAAGAACTTCCCCCCCCACCGCCGCCACCGTGGAAGCCGCCTCCGCCTCCACCTCCATGGGAACCACCACCCGCCTCCGTGTCCGCCTCCGCCACGCTGCGCGAATGCAGGATTCGGAGCACATGCCAACGCCACCAAGGCGATAAATGCAAATATGAATTTAAGATAGGTGGAACGCCTCATATATGTCCTCCACCGGATGACTGGGAGCCGGGACAGCTCCGCTCGATACCGGTGATTTTACACCTAATTAGATTGCCCGCACATCATTATGGTTGCAGTTTTCAACTCCATGTATCAATGACCGTTACCTTTCCTTCGCTCCGGGCCGCAAATCCCGCGAAACCGCCGCGGAATACACCCCGTCGTAACACTTAACACCGCGCCGCCAATTTAGTTGCGCGACAAATATCGCGATTCGGTGTTTTTTATCTCGGTGTTTTTTATCGTTGATGCCGCAGAAAGGAAGGCCATGATATAATTGAATCGCCGACACCCGCCCTCACGACAAAACTCCAACTAGCGTACATACGCAAAAGGAAGCCCTGTGGATCGCAACTACGACCTCTTCGAAATCCTTCCCGACGGCTCGCCCATCTGGAAGTGCGCCGTCGCCGGCCACGAAAACGCAGTCCAGCAATTGCGCGAATTAGCCCGGCACACCAGCAACGAACTCCGCATCATGCACCTCTCGACCAACACAATCATCGCGGTCCTCAACGCCCCTGCCCAGCGCATCGATCCGGCCTCTTCCACCCAGCCACCAAAAACCCCCTGAAATTTTCCGCCTCCCCGCGCGTATCATTTCGCAGCAACCTGGAATTATTCAACATAGCTCAGGTCCCTCCCGGCCGCTTGACGGTCCGGATGACCTGAGGCCGGTTGACGTGTCTTTTGTACCGCTGGCGTCCCGCCGGCGTTTTTGAATTTTCTCTTGTAGCGCCTGCTCGTCCTGATGAACGACGGGCATCTTGCCGGCTCTTTTGAATTTGTTTCTTCGCCTGTCATTCTGAGCGAAGCGAAGAATCTCAACTGTCACGCCGGCGCCGTGCAACAATCACCACGCGCCCGCCGCATCGCCCGAGGCCAACGAAAAATGCCCTTCGCCGCCACCGACTTCGAATTCAAAAATCGCTTCTGGATCATCGGCGGCGTCATCTTCCTCGCCTTCGGCTGCTACAACCTCGACCACACCAACATCGCCTTCGCCCTCACCCAGAAAATCCTCGGCCCCGCCGCCAACCCGGATTCGCCCATCTTCGACCGCTACCAGCTCGCCATCGTCACCATCGGCTCGCTCTTCGTCTACCTCGCCGCGCTGCTGCGCTCCTGGGCCGAATCCTACCTCCACAGCTCCATCGTCCACGACGCAGCCATCCACTCCGACCAGCTCGTCGCCGAAGGCCCCTACCGCCACGTCCGCAATCCGCTCTATCTCGGTAACGACCTGCTCGCCATCGGCCTCGGCACCCTCGCCAGCCGGCTCGGCTTCATCGTCATGGTCGTCGGCATGTTCATTTTCACGTGCCGGCTTATCCTCCGCGAAGAAGCCGGCCTCCTCGCCACCCAAGGCGAAAGCTACCGCCGCTATTTCAACGCCGTCCCCCGCCTCTGGCCCTCGCTCCGCCCCCGCATCCCCTCCGGCGGCGCCAAGCCCAACTGGCGCGACGGCGCGGGCTCACCGGCGAAATCTTCATGTGGAGCATAGCCATAGGCATGACGGCCTTCGTAGTAACCCAGCGCATCTGGATGTTCTGGCTGGTAATGGGCGTAGGCTTCGCCATCTACTTCCTCCAAGCCTACCTCCGCAAGCGTCCAGCAACTCCATAACTGGCTTGTCATCCCGCTTGCCCTGACGAAGGAAGGGAGCGCAGAGAGGGATCTGCATTTGCCGTTTGCCTTCGTACCGCTGGCCTCCGGCCGGCGTTTTTGAACTCCGCGTCCGCATTTTTTCTCCGCACCGCAGCCGCTGTCCGGATTTGGACATTGGCTGCCGAAAACGACCATCCCCTGTGACGCAGTTGGTGGTAAGTGATTTACAATGTGGGTCTTTCCGTTGGCACGCGTGGTGCGGATACGACGAAGGAAAATTTCTCGGGCGATTTGTCGAATTCCGGTTCGGCCGTTCGTCTATATACTGAAGGCAGGGCACCGGCCCTCCGAAGGTAGTTGCAGGAGAAGAGAAATCATGACGCCGAGGGGACAAGAAACATGTCATTTTTCCGCGATCTAAGAGTTGCACTCCATTCCCTCCGCCGCACGCCAGGGTTCGCTGTCATCGTGGTCCTCACCCTGGCGCTCGGCATCGGAGCCAACGCCGCCATCTTCACTCTCGTTCGCGGCGTCCTGCTCAAGCCTCTCGTCAACCGTGACGAGAACCGGCTCGTCTACATCCGCCAGAGCGCGCCTGGCCTGCGCGACGAAAACACCACCTTTTCCGTCCCCGAAATCAGGGACATTGAGTCCAGCGTTCACTCCGTCCAACAGTTCGGCGATTTCTCTGAAATCGGCTTCACGATGATCGGCCTCGGCGAGCCCCGCGAAATTCAGGGAGGCGTGGTAAGCGGAACCTACTTCGACGTGATGGGCCTCCATCCTGTTCTCGGTCGCCTGATCGGTCCGCAGGACGATGGTCCCAACGCCCCCGGTGTCGTCGTTCTCACCTACCGTTTCTGGTCGACCGTCCTCAAACAAGATCCCAACGTGCTTGGGAAAACGGTTCGCCTCGGCAGCATTGGCGACCGCACCGGCACGGTGATCGGCGTCCTCGAACCCTCTACCCCTTATCCGGCCGATACCGACATCATCGCCAATATCGTCACCAGCCCGCATCACATGTCTGCCACGATGGTTACGGGCCGCGTCCATCGTATGACCGAACTCTTCGGCAAGCTTGCTCCCGGCGCCACTCTCGATCAGGCGCGCAGCGAGCTGCGCACCGCCTACGCCTCGATGAAGAAGGACCACCCCGAGGCCTATCCTGCCAGCGCTCAGTTCACCATCAGCACCAAAATGCTTCGCGACCAGATCACCTCGGGCGCGCGCACAGTCCTGCTTGTCCTCCTCGCTGCCTCGGGTCTTATCTTCATCATCGCCTGCTGCAATGTGGCCAACCTGATTCTTGCGCGCACCGTCCGCCGCGAAGGCGAACTTTCGATTCGCGCGGCCCTCGGCGCCAGCTCTGGCGCGCTGCGTCGCATGCTGTTAGCCGAAAGCCTTATTCTGTGCGGCGCTGGCGCGGCAATCGGCGTGATCATCGCGCAGCCGCTCGTCTCGATCCTCGCTCGCTACGCCTCGCGTTTCTCGGTTCGCGCGATGGATCTGAAGGTCGATTCCAGCTTGCTCTTGGTCGGAGCGGGGCTCGCCATTCTCGCCGCCGTGATTCTGGCCTTCGTCCCGCGTCTGCCTTCCGCTGATAAGGCTAACGGCCTCAACGTATCGAGCGGCAGCGTCCGCATGACCAGCAGCACCAGCCGCCGCCAGCGCGCCTTCGCCATCACTCAAATCGCCGCCTCGTTCGTGCTTCTCGCGGGCGCTGCTGCTCTGGTCACCACTCTTCTCGCTCTTCAAGCCACCCGCACTGGTTTCGAGACGCAGCGCGTTCTCGCCATTGATGTCCCCGCGATGACCTACGGTAAAACGCCGCAGCAAGTCATCGATTTCTATAAGGAATCCATCCGTCAGGTTGACGCCCTTCCGGGTGTCACGGGCACGGCCTTCGCTGAGACGGCCCCCTGGCGCGACGCGCAGAATTTTGGTCCCGGCCTTCAATATTCTGGCGACGGTCACACGCACACCGCCGAAGATCCTCGCGCCATGATTCGCACCATCTCGCCGGGCTTTTTTGCCGCTCTCGGCGTTCCCATACTGGAAGGGCGCGATTTCAACGACCTCGACGACGGGAAGAGCGAGCCCGTCGTGATCATCAGCAAGACTCTGGCTGAGCGCATGTGGCCCGGTCAAAGTGCTGTTGGACGGCATGTCTACTGGACCGATCCCGTTCTTGAATTCCTTCCCGGTGACGATGCCGAAAAGGCACGCGTGAAAGCGCCGCACCGCATCATCGGCGTTGCAGGCGACGTGGACGACATCCACGTCGTGCCTGAACCGACACCTTCCGTCTACGACACGTTTGCCGACGGTGGAGGACTGTATGGAGGCCATCTCTTCATCCACACGACGGCGAATCCCTACTCGCTGGTTACGCCTGTCACCCGCATCATTCGCGATATGTCCGTGGATCAGCCCGTTGAGCATGCGGCCACCCTCGAAGACATTCGCGCGAAAGTTCTCGCGCCCGATCGCTTGAATTCGCTCGTCTTTGGAGTTTTTGCGATTGTAGCGCTGGCGATTGCCGTCGTCGGAGTCGCCGGTGTGCTGGCCTTTTCCGTCAGCGCGCGTACGCGCGAGTTTGGAATCCGGCTCGCCCTCGGCTCTCAGCCGGAAAATATTCTGCGTGCCGTCGTTAGCGAAGGCGCCATCATGGCCGCCGCAGGTGTGCTTGCCGGTGCCGCGTTCGGCTTCATCGTGGCTCGTGTTGCCAGCAGCTATTTCGGCGACCTACAAATGCCCGGCGCATTGCCCGTGATCGTCTCGGCCTTCGTGCTACTTGCCGCCGCGGTGATCGCGTCGATCCTGCCCGCCTCGCGCGCCGCCCGCGTCGACATCATCCAAGCCCTCCGCTCAGAGTAGCGCCCCGGAATGACGGGTGCTTTTCTTGGCGAAGAGAATTTTGGCGCTTCCTAACGCTAGGCGGGCGCCGGCTTCGTCATCGATTCTCCGAGCGTGGCTTTACAAATGCCCGCGACTCGTGGTGAGTACGGCTCTACTTGACAATGGGCTGCCCTCGGTGAGGGCAAAACCATCATCAACTCGATGCAGCTGTGAACATCTCCTCAATTGAGGGGATCAACTGAAGTTGTATGCCTCTCCGTTCGGTGGGAACATTAAGGATCTTTGCGATACCCTCAGCGGGCAGATTTCCGAGTTCTTTGGGTTCTATCTTATGGAGCCCGCCTCCATATGTGCGTCCTTCGCTCGATACAGCCGTTGAAGAAACTCCGTTTAACCACGTCCAGATTTTACGTGCCAACTCTGGTTTTCTGCGCAAGGCTTCAGCTACATCTGGCTTAGGGTAGAGAAGCAGATATACGTTCGCTGCAGTCGCTTTAGAGTGGTTCAAAATAAAGCGGAATGGGCGATCGTCCTTTGTTCTTCTGCGACCCATGTAGGTGCATAAAATGAGGGGGGCGGGACGATTTTCCTGTGCGTACCAAGGCGATCGGGACCGACAGAGATACCCTCCGCCAACGGTTCGTTCGGCCGTTTTTAGATATCGCCAAAGAGTAGGATATGATCTTCGAAGTTCGGCTTCTTGTAGATGACAATCCAGCAAAAAATTTTGTTGCAGCAAGCTCGGGTTGCCGTCTCGGCCGACCGGGATTTCGTCACCAGCGAGATAGCGCGGACTTGGTAGGATCGGGCGAAAAAACTTCATTGGAAGTTCATGTCTCCTGATCCGATCTCTCGTAAGAATAAAGAACTTATTGTGTCCCGTAGCGAGTCCCCGCTTGATCACAAAGAAATCAGCGAGGGTGACGCGATTACTTGGTCGTTGAGGTACCTGAATATGACATCCATTCCATTTGCTGTTTACGTCGAGGGCTGAACGCGGGACGACAACGGTCTCGTTAGGTTCCACCAAACTACCGCCAAACGTGAAACCAACGGAGTGCTCTGGCGCAGGAGCGGATTTTCGGAAACAAACTATACATGAAGAGACCAATGCATCTCCAAACTGTACATCTTTGGGCGAAAAGCGGTGTATACGCATCAGAGAGACTTTGGTGAGCAGATAGTGCTTGATGGCTACTCCGTAGTTGACGTCCATGAACTCGCTGGGCACGAGCCAGATGCCTACTCCGCCATCACTCATCCAAGAGTTTGCAAGCAAGAGAAAATAGCAGTAGAGGCCGGCTAGCCCGCTGATTGGCATGCCGGCGATTTTACGGGCCACCTGTTGAAGTCTCGATTTCTCGGCTTTGTCTAGATGATGGTGACGCACGTACGGTGGATTGCACACCACCAGATTGAAGGCATGTTCGCTTTTGGGTGGTGCTGCTTTCGTAAAATCGGCAAAGCGAATAGCGATGTCTTTTTTTCGCCAGAGTTTTCGCGATGGAATCCCGTAATGACGATCAATTTCGAATCCCATAGCTACAGAAATGCTCCGTGGGTCCATACATCTGAGGAGAGCCGAGTAAAAGGCACCAGTGCCGAAAGCGGGATCTAAGAATCGGACCTGTTCACCGGGAGACAGCAGGCTCTTCGAGAGTTCTAGTATCTCGAGTGCGAGCTTAGGAGGTGTCGCGAACTGGCCGAGGCGATTTCTCTCGCTTCTAGTCTTTTGGCCATCACACTCTTGCTGAACGATCGCTCTTTGAGCCTCATGCTGAGTGCCGTATGTCGCCTTCACAACCCAAACTCCGCCAAATCATTAATTCGGTGTTTCCAAACCCAATCGATTCCCTCAGCCGCTTCATAGGCTAGGTATCCGACATCAAAGTAGCCGCAGAGAAATAGAATGTAGCGGGTCCGTTTGCCAAGAGTTGTCACCAGTTGTTTCATCTTCGTCGCTTCTTCCTTGCGACGTTTGTTTACGTTTGTAAAGTCGCCGGCGGATTTTGCCTCGATTAGCAACGGGAGGTTCCCTTTTCGGGCCCTTTTCGGTAGAACCACAGCATCGATCGGAATGTTGATCGGTTCTTCAATCCTCTCAACTTTGACGGGAATGTTCATCCTAAACCCGAAAGTTCCTGGTTGCATCGCGTCAAATCGGACTCGTTTGCCTCCAGATACTGGAGTATATCCTCGCCGCTTGAGCCACCTCACGATCACCGATAGTTGTTTTCTTCCTGGGCATTCCGGACGATTGGGTCCGCCTTCGCACTACAGAGTCTATCGGCGATGATTGTCGCAGCTCTCTGTGCCTCGGCGAGGCTAGGTTCCCTCCGTTCTGTCAACCAAGGGAAAATATCGTTGTCGATGAGCCGCCGCAAGGTCGCGGACAATCTAGATATGTCCTCACGAACGAGTGCGGCGCTCATCCTGGTAGGAAAATTTCCACCCTCCATACAGTTTACAATTCCTTTCGATGCACCCGATAATCCAATCAGTCGGTCCCGCGCCAGAGGCGGGCAAGTCGCCATACGAAGCGTTGGAAGAATTTCTGGATGTTCCTTGAGCAATTCCGGGCCCAGCCTCAATAAATTATCCGAACAGGCGAGGGCGGTTTCAACTTGTCGAATTACACCAGAGCGGACTTGCTGATATGTTTGTGGAGCGAACTTGAGGTACCAAGAGTTGAAAAGATCGACAGATTTTTTAATGTCTGCTTTCCATCGCTCGCGTTTGTCTCGGTTAACTGCCAAACTTGCAACTCTCTTTAAAGTGATGTGGCTAGATATGAGCCGTTCCGGCACACTTCGACGATGAGTGTAACAAGACTAGGCCCCTTTGAACACACAGGGGCGCATTCATTACGGGACAGTGGTTCCCCAAAGCGGAATCCGCGAGAGTCGCTGAGCGAAGAAATCTCTTCGATTAAACTGGTCCCTGACGTGTTCGAGCTGCCAGTTCAGAACGCGCTTGAACAGCAGATTGACCTTCAATAGTTTCCTAGCAGAGGCCGGAATCAAGGACGTAGCAGAATTCGGTCTCTGTAGGTTCGTGTTTTCGTTCGATGCAAGTCTGCCATTTCGCCTACGATATAGCATCTGGTTGCATCATCGCTCGGATCACAATCCGCTTTCCCACAGCTCCGCATATTCATACTGCTATCCAACGGCCCCAATCCGTGCTACCATTGCATGTTTTTATATGCTGACGAACATGACACTATCGGCCGCGGCTTCGGCTAGCCGGAGAAACGAAACCGCCGCGCCCACAGTTTTAATCTACGGTAGCGCGATTAAAACTCCCGCTAACTCACTCGGATTCAGCAACATGCAATTTTCTAATAGGCGGCAAACGGGGGGTCTAACAATCACGCCGCCCAGCCTTTCCGCGAAGAATCCTTCCGTGGCGGACCACTTCCGCTCATCACTCGTCACACATCACTCGCCACTGCTCTCATTTGGCTTTTCGCCCCGCCGGGTGCTACTTTGTTTGCGCCAGCCGAACGAGCCAAACATCGCCGAGAGCAACAAATGATACCTGCGAGAATCGAATAACATGCAGATGAGAATGAACTCGAAGCCGATCGCGCCCGCTGCGCTGCTGCTCGGTCTCGCTCTATTCTGCGCGCCGCAAGCTGGCCTTTCCGCGCGCGACCGCTTCGTCCCGCCTGACATCACTTCGGCGAGTGAGATTCCGTTTCCCGTCGAAGTTGTGGCCTCCGGCCTCGTGACGCTTGGGCTCAATATCAGCGTCACAGGACAGCCGCCCGATGTGCAAGTGCTGCGCGACATTCCCGGACTCACGTCGCTGACTTCTTCGATTGTGAAGACCTGGAGTTACACGCCCGGCAAACTCGACGGCAATCCATCTCCGTCAACGATCACCGTCGAAGTGGTGTTCAACCCGGGAGATTCCCTCAATCAGAGTATGAAGATAGCGCCTGTCGCGCCCACGCCGCCGCCGTTTCCAGCCGGTTATCTTCCGCCGGAGGTTTCGGTCGGATCGTTCGCACTGTATCAGCCGAATAGCGTTGGGGTAGGCACGGTGGTTCTCGACGTCACTATCGACAAATACGGCGCCGTGAAAAAAACTGACGTGATTCGCGACGTGCCCTCGCTCACGCCGGAAGCAATCGCCGCGGTCAAGCGCTGGACCATCAATCCGGCTAAGTTCAACGGTAAAGCGATCATTTCGAAGTTGGTCGTCGCGTTCGTGTTTCGCTCGCCGACGATGACCACGCGATGATATTCAAGGACTACTAGAAAATGGCGACGTCTAAAATGGCGCAAGCGGTTCGAGAGGAGCGACGATGACCTGGGGAAAACGGCGAGCGCTCGTAATCGGATTTCTGATTTTGTTTTTCATCATCGTCATTTGGGCGGCTTCGAAGCCGGCGCGGTTGCCGTCGAATGCGGTGCTGGTGATCGACGCGGACGGCGAGATTAACGAACAGCGCGCGCCCGATTTCTTCGCCGACCTCACCGGCGGCACGCCCGTGCTCCACGATTATCTCGACGCGATTGACGCCGCCCGTGGCGATTCGCACATTCGCGGCCTGGTAGTGCGCGTCGCTCCGCTCGCCACCGGCTGGGCCAAACTCGAAGAGATTCGCGCTCACCTGATTGAATTTCGCAAGAGCGGCAAGCCCAGCATCTGCTATCTCGGCTACGACGGCGTCGCTAACCCCGAATATTATCTGGCGAGCGCGTGCCAGCAGGTTTGGGTGGTGCCGCAATCGTCCGTGATCGTTCACGGAATGATGGCGCAGGCGCTTTTCATGCGCGGCACGCTCGACAAACTGAAGATCGTGCCGGAGTACTACCACATCGCCGAATTCAAGACCGCCGGAAATATTTTTACTGAGAAAAAATTCACGCCGGCGCACAAGGAAGAAGTGGAAGGACTGCTGAACGGCTTCTACAACCAGTATTTGACGGATGCGTCTGCCGCGCGCGGTATCGAACGCGCGAAATTCGAAGAGCTTGTAAAGCAGGGGCCTTTTTCGGCGAAAGCGGCGCTGGATGCGAAGCTGGCTGACAAACTCGCCTACTGGGATCAGGTGCAGGATTATTTTAAAGCGCAGGAGGGCAATTGGAATCCGGTGCCGCTGGTGCGGTACCGCAATTATTTGAAGTCGAGTGGTAGCGCCTTCGGGGGCGATCGCATCGCCGTGATTCACGCCACCGGCCTGATTCTCTCCGGCGAATCGCACGAATCGCCCACGCAGGGATTCATCATGGGCGGCGACACGGTGGCGGCTGATGTGCGGCGCGCGCGCAAGGATTCGAGCATCAAGGCGATTGTGCTGCGCGTGGATTCGGGCGGCGGCTCGGTGGTGGCCAGCGAAGTGATTCGCCGCGAAGTGGAGCTGGCGCACGACGTGAAGCCGGTGGTGGTGTCCATGTCGGACGTGGCGGCTTCGGGCGGCTACTGGATCGCGGCGCCCGCAAATAAAATCGTGGCCGACCCGAACACGATCACCGGCTCAATCGGCGTGATCATCGGCAAATTCAATGTGTCGGGCCTTTACAACATGCTGGGCCTGAGCACCGAT
This sequence comes from uncultured Acidobacteriota bacterium, assembly GCA_963736465.1. Lineage (GTDB taxonomy): Bacteria > Acidobacteriota > Terriglobia > Acidiferrales > UBA7541 > Palsa-295. Next base: position 23,272 of record CAVTOS010000011.1, read on the forward strand.
TCGGTGATGACCAGCGACAACGCGACGCTTTTTTCATTGCAGCAGAATTTCACGCCGGCGCAGCGTGCGTGGGTGGAGAAGTCGCTGCACGATACCTACGACCAATTTATTAAGGGTGTCGCCCAGGGCCGCGGGATGACGGTGGACGCCGTCGACAAAATCGGCAAAGGCCGCGTGTGGACCGGCGCCCAGGCGAAAGAGCTCGGGCTGGTGGATGAATTGGGAGGAATCGACACGGCCATTCGCCTCGCCAAGCAGCTCGCGCATATTCCCGCCGGCGAGCGCGTGAACATCGTGCGTTTCCCGGAAGAAAAATCATTCTTGGAGCAGCTCTTCGAGCGCGAGCGTGAGATGACAAGCGGCGAAGCAGCAATCGAAGCCGAAGCGAGCAGCTCGGAGTATGGCCTGCCCGCGGCTGATGCGAAAACGGTGGACGCCGTCGTGCGCCGCATCATCGGCCGCATGGACATCGTCCAAGCCCGCATAGCCTACGAGCTGCACATTAATTAAGCGAAGGCGCGGGTGGCCACGACGACGTTTTTCTCGTCGTGGCTTCTCTCGTTTTCAAAGGCGACGCGCGAAGCCGGCTGTGCGGTTATGACTTTCGCCGTGGGCGAAACGCTTCGCGGCTGAAACCGCACGCGACTTTCGCTATACTAGCTAGCTCGAGGGCGCGGTACCCAAGTGGTAAGGGAGAGGTCTGCAAAACCTTTATACGTGGGTTCGATTCCCACCCGCGCCTCCAGCTTTTTCGATTTTATTTGTTCTGCTGCTTCCCGCCGGGGAATTTGCGTGGCACTCGAACCGCGAATGTTAACTGCGAATGCTTGCTACGAGCACGTGCGAACGCTTGACGGTAAGTCAACGATGCAAGCCAGCGGGCGCGCCCTCGCGCTTCTTTCACGTCGCCTTAACGCGAAAAAGGCGATCGTTTTTATCTGCCGGCGCCTTTTGATTTGCCGGGTGCGGCTGTGCCTGACGGCCGCGAGCCGCCCTGGTTGACTGTGCTTTCGGCACCGGGCGGAAGCTCGGTGGTCGGAGTGTCATCAGCCGGCTCGAGGTCGCGCGGATCGGTTTTTTGTGCGCTGAGATTTGTTTTCTTGTCCATTACGTTGTGAACGATTTTCCTGTGCTCTTCGTGTTCTGCGCTCGTGCCAAATTCCTTTCCGCACAGGGCACACACAACTCGATTCGTTTTCTGACGTACCATTCTTCACCTCCTGAATGCATCTGCTGCTTGGCTCACATTTGACCGCGCTTTTGGGCATTGCTCCATACACGAAGCCCTGCATTTTTTCGGCCTAGTACCGCAACTGAATGCAGCCTTCCGTGTTCAGTGGTGCGCGGAGGTGCGGCCATTCGTTCTAAGGCGAATCACGCCTTTGGGGCCGATCGGATTCCGTCTCGACGTGGGCGAAGAGATTTATTTCAACGACATGGCACATCACAGTTTGCGGGTGACGTTTGGCCCGACGATTCGATTTTAGGAAGTTAGTGGCTATTCGAAAATATTGAGGAAGCGTTGGCAGCCGAGTCGAGGGAGAGATCCTTCGACTACGAGTCGGCCGTCCCGCTCGGAGCGGGACGAAAAGCAAGAGCGGCCGACTCTTCGCTCAGGATGACGTAGTTTCCTCAAACGACTTTATTGGCGCTGGGCGTGACGCCGCGTTCGCTATCGGCTATTGGCGCTGGCCGTTGACGCGCGCACCCGTGGTGATCTGGGTGCATTCGGCTCGAGGCCGTGCGCCGCCTGAGGTCGGGGGCGGACAAGTTTGAGTTTTGCTGACGCTACGGACGACAGCGGTTGCCACGCCAGCAGCGACCGCAGCCCCGACGCCTACTGCCGTGGCCGTGCCTGCGCCGATGCCACCTCCGGCGGCTCCGGCTCCTGCTGCACCTGCGCCAGCGCCTGCTCCAGTGGTGTTCGTTGCGCTAACAGCGGCGGTGAGAGTCGCGGGGCTGACTGGAGCGGGAGCGGACGGTGAAGAATTGCCGTGGATTCCGGTCTCCTCGCCGCCCTTCATGAGCACGCACACCCCGGCAAGGTCGCAAACTTTGCAGGCACCTTCCATGCAGACGACCTGCATGTTGCCGGCTGCGTCGAAGAGGACAACCATTTCGGTGCCGACGACTCCGGCGACGCCGACGGGAGTGCGAATCTGGAAGCGCGCGTTGGGCTTGACGAGTTTCACGGCGCGGGCGCGGACTTGACCGTAAGCGAGATCGAGGTCGGTTTGCTGTTCGCCGGTATCGTGCTTGGCGATGGTGAGATTGGAATCGGAGCCGACGCTGAGGACGGAGCCATCATCGAGCGCCACGCGAGCGCGGGCGAGATGGCCAGTATTGATCACGTCGCCCCAGAAAACCTGTTGCGACGTGGAAGCGGCCACTTGCTGGGCGCCGCGGACGACGTTGACGATCGGCACCACCGCCGTGATTTTTCCGGCGCTTTGTGCCACTTGTGCCGAGACGCCCACGGGGACGGCGAGAAGCAAACAAACTAGAATTGCGATTACGGCTGAGAATGGCTGGCGCGCGTTCATCGTGCTTTTCCTCCGCGGATTTCGTGCGGCGCTGGCGGTGAGTTCGATTCAACCCCAGTGCTTATAAACCCGTTGGAAACTTATTCGTGGGGACTGGGCGAAAAGCTATCACAGAACGGGCGAAGCGGACAGAAAAAATGAGCCCACGAATCGCGCGCAGGTCTCCTACATAGGAGACCGCAGAACGCAGTAAAATGGGCTCTATGCCTTTTGACCGTGAAATCGTTGAAGCGCGTCTGGCATTAAAGCTGATCGATTCCGAACAGATGCCAACGTTGGCCGTTGACGCACTGGAAGCAGGATTGGACGGACCTGCTATCCGACGTCTCGCCGCGCTCGTTCAGCCTACGTGGTTTGAAGTCAATGAGGCTCTTGAAAATGCAGCGCGGGAGATGCAGTTAGAGCACATAGCAATTAGCGAGGCAGCCCGTTGCCTTATGCTACAACGTGCTCAGGAAATTCTTCACGGGAAGTTCGGGACGCTGGATGACGAAGTTCATGTCGCCAAGTCCATGGGTCGCAGTGAACAGGAAATCCATGAGTGGCTAACTCAGAGATTCAAAGAGCTAGTTGACCCGAGCCCCTAAAGTACACCAACGTAGTGCAGAACTAGAAGCCGGCGCCGGATTTTTTCTGGGCGGCTTGTTGCTGCATCTGGGCGTTCACGGCGCGCATGGCTTCGCTGGATCCAGGAGCGCGCTTTTCGCGCCAGCGTTCGAAGATTTCGCAGTGTTTTTCGAGATTCGAGAATGCCAAAGGATTTTTGAACATCGCCCGGAAAGCGGGGACCACGGGCTTGAGACGTTCCCAAACGACCCATTGCTCTCCCGTGTTTTCGAAGAAGAAGTCTTCATCGATCAGGCCGCGATTGACGATGCTCGCGACCATTTCCCAATAGCTGAACACCATGCGCATAAAGGCGTTTTCCTGGCTCCCGGGAGGACATTGCGTCATCACATCTTCCACCGATTTGGGATTGAAATGCGTTAGAAACCAGTCGCGGGCTTCGCGAAGCCGCGGCTCACGGCGAATGTCGTACAGCCGCAGCATGAGATTTACCTGCTCATGATTTACGTCGGACATTTTGAAGCCTCCTATGATTCGAATAACTTGGATTCAAATGTGAAGACCGCTTCGATTTTCCGCCGGTCAACCTATCCGGCTGGACGGCATCTCACTGGATTGTGGGGCCGGCTGCGGCAATTCGCCCTGTAGCGTCACTCTCTGAAGCTGGCTGGTGGGGATGCGTGATTGCTCGAATCCGAGTTTGATGCGGCGGCGGAGTTCGCGGGCGACGTCGTCCTTGCGATTGAGCACGGTGCGGACCTGGGTGCGGAGCACGTTGCCATCGAGCGAAAGTGATTCGACGCCGAGCACGCGCGGCCCATCGACGAGCGCTGGGGACCAATCGGGATCGTTGCGCAGATCGCCGGTGACTTTTTCGAGCGTGGCGAGGGCGCGGCCGACGTGTTCTTCGGATGGAACGGTGACATCTACAAAAACTTGCGACCAATCGCGACTGAAATTGGAAACTTGGCCGATGAGGCCGTTGGAAATGGTGACGAGAGCGCCGGCGGTATTTCGAATCATGGTTCTGCGCAGGGTGAGATATTCGACGCGGCCGAGTTCGGAATTCACCTGGATGAGGTCGCCGACGACGAACTGGTCCTCGAAGACGATGAAGAAGCCGTTGATGAGATCCTTCACGAGATGCTGCGCGCCGAAGCCGAAGGCCAGGCTGGCGACAGCTGCGGCTGCTTCGATGGGCGTCACGTTGAAACCGAATTCGGGAAGGGCGGTTAATATAGAAACTGCGACGATGATGAAAATTCCGGCGCTATAGAGGATGCCGGCCATGGTGCGAGTCTGCTGTTCGCGCATTTGCGCGATGCGCGTGGAGGATTTGGCGGCTTCCACCAGGCGATTAGTGAAGGCTTTGAGGAGTCGCGCCACGATGAACGCGATAATGACAATCGCGAGGATTCGCAGGCCGCGGGTTTGCGCGATCTGTGTCCAGCTCTTAAAGGATTCGGTCATAGAATGAGCGGCGGAATTATACCATTCGCGCTGCGATGGCTCGGCCCAAGATGTGGCCGGAGCTTTTGTAGCGGGGAGTGAAGAACATGGACCATCAAAAACGCGATTTTCTCGGCGCGATTTTTATCGCGGCGGTAGCGGCGTTCGGCGCCTTATTCACGGGCGGCGCCACCGCGCATCAGATGGGACGAAGGCCAGGGCCGCCTGACCCGCTAGCGGATCCGATGAATCAGCCGCCGCCTTTCGACCCCAAGAAAATTCAGGAGCACAACCAGAAGACGATCGTGCAGGACATCCAGAGGCTGTACAAGCTGGCGGGAGAACTGAAGGACGAGGTGGAAAAAACGGATTCGACTGTTACGCTCTCGCTGCCGATGATTCAGAAAGCGAAGGAAGTGGAAAAACTCGCGAAGCAGATCGCGACTTTGGCGGTGGGGTAGTTAAAGTCGAATCGCCAGGGCCGAATGGCAGATGGCCCACAGCTAATGAACGAGCAGCCCGGTGATGCCGATCGCGACTCCAATCAGTCCCAGCGCCGAACCGAGATACCAGAAGAACCGCTTGCGAGTGAGAACCGTGATCGAGCAGATCACGAGAGCCGCTTCGAGTAGAACTTCGCCGAGATCAAAATAGTCCGCATGGCGCCGCTCGGCCGCCACTTCGTTTTCGAGCTTTTTCGCTTCGGCCTGAATGTCTTGACCTTCTTCTTTGTACCGCTCGATTTCCTTTTCGTACTTCTCTTTGATTTTGTCGGCCTGTTCGGATTTTTGCAGCGCGAACACGGACATTTCATCCACAAAAAGCTCGTAATTGCGCCGGCGGATTTCCTTGGCCTGATAGTAGGCCCAATGATCGGTCGCTCTCGTCTGCATCAACATTTCTTCGGTATGCGCGCGGTGGCCGAGCAGCGACACGGCGGCGACGAGCACGGCGAGAATCGCCATGGTCACGGTGACGGGTGCGAGATTGTGCTGCGCAGCTTCTTCGGCGTGCTCTTCGAGTTCGCGAAAATCTTCAGCCATTCGGGCCACCTAGTTCTGAAGCGAAAATTTGTTTTGAGCGATTGAAACGCGAGGGATTGTAGCGGGAATCGACACAATCGCGAAGAACAAACTCATTCCGAAGCGGAAAGACGCTCAGTTTGGAAAACCCACAATATTGAAATCGCCGAAATGGCGTGCCCGGCATCATGGAACGTTTGGCGTCCGAGTTCGAGTCAGTCCGCCATCGATCCCAGGTGTGCCCTACCTGAACGGCCCGGTCGCAACACCCGGACCGCCCCCTCCAATTGAGGTGTCGATGACAGTGAGCGAGGAATTGGGTATGGGAAAACCTTCGACTGGACCAGAGATTAACTCGCCGAGCGCGGTCTCAACCACCCGGGCGGGACGAAATATCAGTTCTGATTGAGCGGCCTTTTCACTCACCGTGAATCTTGGCATCTGATTTACGTTCGTCGGAAAGTTGAAGTTTGCGCCTTTCACATTCAGCAGCATTCCCGTGATCGTATCAGTGATCGCTATGGAGAGATCTATTACGTGGCACTGGCTGCTTGCACCGACGGGAGCGTTAGGAACGCCGAGCGAGCCGAAATCGAATTCGAATGCATCGCCTGGATTAAGTACGAGGCCGGCGAAACTGACTTCTAGAACCTGCGTCAAAATGCGTCATCGCCCAGTCACCAGTTGGCGGCGAGAAAGTGATCGCCGGCACCGCCCCTCCTTGAACGCTGGGCCGCACCTCCTGTCCCACGCCATCGCTTAGCTGTCTTGCGAAAGATATCGAGCGTTGGCCTGTATTTCTTACTGCGGCTCGAATCGTATACGCCTTTCCGGCCAAAACCGCATGGTCAAGAGCAACGCCGAAGTCGAAACCGAAGGACGGTCGTCCTGACGCTCCTAGTGGCGTCCTCTTGAACACGGGCGACTGCTGTACCGTGGGCGAGTTTCTGCGATTAGAAATCGCGAGAATCTTAACGCTTGAACTTTGAAAATTCGTCGATGCGTCGTTCTGTGTTTTTACATCCGTGAAGGCGGAGCCGCCGCATGTAACAGTCGGGCCAAATTGCTGCAACTCGCTATAGGTAGGTTCAAAATAGCAAAATGATGCTGTATCCTCATTGGGCTGAGCAGCTAGAAGAGGTGAGGTCCCTGAGTCGATAGTTTCTTGTGCCGCCTTTCGAGGAATGCACAACGCCAGGATTTTGTTCCCGACTGTGTTCACTTGACCCGCGGTATGGATAACTTCATCGACCAGAAATCTTAGAGCCGCTTTCGAAGATATTTCCTTAGCAATAAGTTTCCGAAGATTTCGCTCTAAGGCGTTTCCTCGCTCAAGCAACACAGGTTCGCCACTCACGCTAAGCCACAGTTCCTCTGCATCGTGCAGGGCCTTCGTTCTGGCACAGAAATTGTTGCTGGCTTTCGGAAGCAGTTGCCCGGCCTCATTCATTGTGTTCGTAATGAAGCCAACAAACGGTCTCAGGCCGGTCAAATTTTCAAAGTAAGCCCAGCCAGTTATCACAAATGTATGTTTGTGAATTTTATGTTTCCTGGAAAATGCGATAGTGGCGCGGGCCGCCAATATGCGGGATGCCGTGCTGGGATCGGAGCAGTGTTCGGCTGCCAATGCCATTGCGATCCATTCATGCGTCGGAATGCGCTCTATTTCTGCAAGTCCTGTATAGCCAATTCCGCATACATTGCAGAGACTAACTAACTTGCATGCATTATCGTCCGCGAGTTGGCCAGAGACATCGTAGGTGAGCCTGCGGTCGGCGACTAAGAGCACATAGTCGTTGGTTATAGCGGTGATTACTTGTGTCATTTCTAAACCAATAGAGATTACCAAGAATGGAGGCCGCGCGGATAGGACGGCGTTTCGGGCAAACACACTGTGGCCTGGGTAGCACCAGGGTAATACCGAGGGCCCGCCAGCCGCACCACTCTCAAGCCATTTGTTCTTATTGGGCTTTTGGCGCGCCCGGGAGGATTCGAACCTCTGACCTTGTGCTCCGGAGGCACACGCTCTATCCATCTGAGCTACGGGCGCGCAGGTTGCGCCGCGAAGGTCTTCGCGAACGCAAGTGGGAAGCTTACTAGGTGATTTTACTCTGCTTCCCGCGCTGTGGCAAAATCAATCGCGATTCATCCCGGCAAAAGAAGGAAGTTCGTCCGCGTAGCGTAGCGTCACAACAGGTTCAATTTCGGCACCGAGAGGACCGGGTATGCCCGAGACGTTGCAAGAGTACCTCGAAAGATTGCAAAGCTACCTGGGCGATCGAGATCCCCTCAAAGTGCAGGCTGCGACACCGAAGAAACTCGCGCAACTGATGAAGCGCGTGCCGCGCCGGAAGCTGATGCGGCGGCCGGCGCCGGGAAAATGGTCGATCGGCGAAATCGTCGCGCATCTTGCCGATGACGAGCTTGTGGGCGCCTACCGCATTCGCAAGATACTGGAACAGCCGGGTACAGCGATTCAATCGTTTGACCAGGATAAATGGGCCGCTACCGGAAAGTACGCTGGCTGCGATCCGAAACAATCTCTTGAGCTATTTCGCACCCTGCGGCAAGCAAACCTCACGCTTCTAAAGTCAATCGACAAGCGGCAGTGGAATCAGCATGGAGTCCATGCCGAACGAGGCATCGAAAGCATCGCAGCGATAGCGAAACATTTCGCCTGCCACGACCTCAATCATTTGAAGCAGATTGAAACAATAATTCACGACTCCTCCCGCTCTTAAATCTCACTCAGCTTTCTCTTCACCGAATGGACCAAACCAATCGTTAGGTTTTTCTTAGATCGCGGCGTACTAAAACTCTCACACATTGAAAAAGCAATCTCGGGGCGGTTCCCGTCGGAACTACTTCTGGAGAATTGCCGTCGCGACCTTGGGACTCTATGTGAACCGCATCGGCAGTAAATCGAGGGCCGGCAGTAGATCCAAGCACGGTATCAAGATCGGCTTCGTGGGCACGGCAAGGTCACTCGGTGCTCGTAAGTGCCGTACGACTCGCGCGTCTTTATCTGATTCGTATCGTGAAGCGAGGCCCATCCGAGCTCCATGCCTCATTACATGCAGAAGTTATTCCGCGACCGCGAAGAGCCTTCAAGAAGGAGATGCCTCGAACCTACGATTCTATGATCGCACGAAAATCGTCACCACCAGCGAAAACGAAAAGGTGTCCGTCAGCAGATGCCTCACCTGTTAGTTCTATGCAGCGCTTCGTGGCAACCTCGGCAAATCGTGATCAGATTAGTCTCGGTATCGTCCCCGAGTGCGCTGCGCCGTTTCAGATGGTGAACATCAAGATTCTTGAGACAGCCACATACCTGACAGCGCCAGTTGTCGCGCGCCAAGATTTCTTTGCGTAGCCGCGCATAAGGGATGGGCGCGACCCGCATGCGAGGCCTAGAGTCGCTCATCGCGTCCCTGCAGGAGCCGACGGGCCGTATGGTGCGGCTGAACATCCGCTGGATGCTGAGGCTTCGTGATGTTGAATGGTATTATCCGTTTCCAACGCGGCTCCCGCCAAAAAATCCGCGCAAATCATCTCTAGAGAATATCCACGAGATTTGTCACTGCCGAGCATCAGCGCAGCGATTTCAAGCGCCCGTTCGACCACGGCCAATTGACCCTTGTAGAGCTTGAAATAAATGATTTCCCAAGCCTCCGTTTCCTTCCCGGTCAGGTACCGATCCACTTCCCGTCTAAACTCTTCCTTCGGGAGCTCCTTAGCCTTGTGCACCCAGGGTGCACAGTCGAATTCAGCTCCTTCGCGACGCGCTACCTTGACCAGTTCCCGGGCTTTCGTCCAGCCCACTTCTCGAAGTTGCTGCTTCGGCACTCGGGTGAGATGCTCGTGAATCGCGAGCAGGTAATAAGCTTTTCGGCGCGACTCAGGAAATCGCTTCTTAAGGAATTCGTCAAATGACTTCAAATCTTCGAGCCGCCAGTATTGCCCGGCCCGCACTTCGCAGAGATACTGACCCAGCTCGACGAATCTCTCATCGCGCTCATGCTCCTTGGTTTGCTCCCAGGACAAGATCTCATCGATCTTTCCGAGAACGATGAGGGCCCGCCGGCGGTTGAGTTCGGGAGACACGACGGTCCTTTCGTCAATCCACAAGTTCGTCCAGCCAATCAAGGGCGTTTGCTCCTGGCTTTCGGATGAGATTCGCGGCAACCAGATCGGGATGATCGAGGCAGAGTCCCAGATGACAGCAGCTGACACACCCGTTTTGCGGGAAACGGATGCCGCTGTGCGGGAGGAATTGACCCGATTGGATCTGACCGACCGTGGCTTCAACGTGACGACCGTATTCGCTTCGCTGCTCGTCCGTGATGGATGCTTTCAGATACTGAATCTCAGGAATGCTCTTTCGCACGAAGACAACAACCGCGACTTCCGGAATTCCGCTGATCCAGGAGTAGCAAATCATCTGTGGGTCGAGCGATAAGAGTCCAGCCGGCTCCTCCGAATAACGGCTCGTCGTGGTTTTCCAATCGATGAGACAATGCGTGCCATCGAGTTCGCCGAGGGCATCGATATAAGCGACGAATTCGTTGTCACCGGGAAGGCTGCGAACCATTTTTACCTGCAGATCGTGTTCGGGACGGCAAATATTGACGCGATCGTCCTGCGCGAATCTCTGCAGCAAATGCACTCCCTGATGAACGAGACGATCCCACGATTCTCCTCTTTTGTATTCGAAGGAAACGTCGCGGAAAGTGCCCCATTCCTTGAATAGCGCAGCCGAGCAATCCTCGCCGGAGAAGTAGGCGGCGAGAGCTTTCTCGAAACAGCGGCCGAACGCCATTGCAGCGCGCGTTTCCTTCTCGCGCCAGCCGTCGAGATAGCGATAGCGGTAGCTCCTGGGACAGCGAAGATATTGGGAAATCTGCGTGTGGCTAAAGGTCATCGCCGCTTCCCAGCCCTTGCTTCGCGTTGACGGTCTCGCAGGAAAGCTCGTCCCACTCCGTTTCGGGAGCAAAAGCTTCGAGGTTTTGGAAAGAACGACCGTTCAGCGTGACGTAGGATGTCCGGACGACTCCGCGGAGCTTTAGCAAAGCCCTCTCATCAATCTGATCTTGGTTGAGCAGGTCGGGGTCGTAGCCAAAATCACGCAGGAACCAATTCAATTTCCACAAGGCTCGTTCCGTGCAGTAGAGCCGACCCGAAAATGATCGTTCCACAAACGCTTCGGGCTCAAGAACCACAAACCGCACGGACAGGAACGGCTTTTGCGGATGCCAGCGATAGGAAGCGGCATCGACTCGAACGAGGAACAGGCCTTCGAGAAGATTTTCGTGATCTTGCTGTCGTGAATGGAGACCGGGAATGTGCCGCTTCATGGTTTTGCCTCCACAGGTTGAAAGTAGGAATTCAATTTGCAGTTGAGTGCGTCTCGATCCTTTTTCGCAGCAGTCGCAAGCTGAGTGATAAATGATTCGACCAGGTCACGGCTGGCATCTTTAAGAGTGGCGGTGCCGCAGAAATCCGCGGCGTAAGCCTTTACGAGCGTTGGATCGAGGTCGTGCTGACGTATCAGAAGGCAGAGCTGGTCGCGCAATCGAGGCTGGCTGTTGCCCGAGCCGTTCGTGCCCGCATGACCATTGGAACGCGGCTCGGCCGTGACGGGCATTTGCGGAGCTGAGAACGAACCAAGCTCTTCGATGCTGCAGAGGCCGATTCCATAAGCTTTTCGGAGGGCCCTGTTGACGGCTCGCGTCTCGGCGACGCGCATCTCGGCGCCGCGGAGCAAGGGAGATGTGTTCGAGGGATCGGCGTCGCCATAACCGACAAATCCCGCTGAATTCGCGGAGGTGTGAACAAATGCTCTGAAGACCCACCGATAAGTGAGGGGGTCCGAGGCGTGTTTCTCGATATTTGTCGTTATCCCTGTGCAACGCTTCCGATGAGCCAACCGAAGTAATCCCGAATGTGTGACGTACCAACTTTTCCCAAGGAAGCAAACATCACCTAATGCCACCGATACTCCAATCCTTTGAACTAGGGACCGAAGTTCAGCCAGCTTTGCCTTTCCGACATCTCCCCAGGTTTGTCTTGCGATAGCTAGCTCAGTTCGAACCGACAACGATTTTCGCTTCATAGCTCCTCCTGGCTTTTTATACTAAGCGTCTAGTATATACTAAGCGCTTCGTATGTCAATAGTCTTGTTGAAATTCGGCGGGGCGCACGATATGGTCTCCAGCAATGGGGAAGAAGAAGGATCCACACGCCGTCGCCTTAGGCCGAAAAGGAGGCAAAGCGCGTCTTCAGAAGATGACATCGGAGCAGCGTCGGGAAATCGCTCGCAAAGCGATAGCGACGCGGTGGGCAAAAGTACGGGCAGAAAAGGAAAAATTAGATTAGCTATTCAAAGTACCGAAGCTCCGCGCATGAAACATCTACGCAGCTGGCCGACTAAGTTCAATTTGTTCTGGAACGTACCAGCAGCGGAACTTGCTTCACTTCAAGGAGGTAACCGGAGTTCTACTACCGGAATCCCCTTCTTCACAATCTACACTTGGGCATTGACACACCTCAGCTCGTTCAGTTATTTTTGAACTCTAGTTTCGAGCACCCGATGCCGCGAAGTTTCGTTCGCGGCATTTTTTTTTGCCTAATGGAGGTTGAATTGAACCTCTAGTCAAAAAGGAAACCGGTAGACACTGGCACGGGAATAATCAGGAGGTGTACTGGAATATGGATACCAATGGGCGAGCCACCGCGGCGGCCAGCGTTGGTCGCCCGATCGGGACGGCCAGCGAGGTTTTTGCCGACGGCACCATGATCGAGCTGATCGGTGGTGCGGACCCTGCGCACCTGCAGCTAATGCTGTGGGACGGCTCCAATGAGATCGTTGCGCCTGTCGTCGACTACAACAGCCAGCGCTATGAATCGGCAGAGATCGAGAGGAGTGTCCTGCAGCAATTAATGCTCCCGACGCGCTGTTGCCCGCACGGAACCACGCGCGAGTTTCTGACGGAAACTTGCACACTCATCGCAAATCTTACCGGGTTGGACGAAAAATCTACCTCCCTCGCAGCTCGAATCGTGCTGTGCAGCGCAATCATTGACACCGTTTCAGTTGCGCCGGCGCTCGTGATCGCAGGTCCGGACACCGCACGGGGAAATCGCCTAGTAAGCGTGATGCGCTGTTTGTGCCGGCATTCTGTCCCACTGACGAGTGTTACACCAGCGAGTTTCTGTTCGCTGGCGAACGGCGCTCGATACACATTCTTGATCAGTCAGGCGGATATCAGCGATAAGTTTCGAAGCCTGCTTGACGACGCGAGCAGAAGCGATCGGAAGATCCCGTTCCGCGGCCGCCTTCTGGATCTGTTTGGCGTCCAGGTGATCCAGAGCGAATCCGTTTTCGCGGATGATCCTTGGCCGCTTCGCTCGATCCGGATTGCGATGGTTCCGACCGAAACTACTTTGCCCGCTTTCGATCAAGATGCACAGCGGCTGCTCGCGACGGAGTTTCAGGCGAAGCTTCTCAGCTTCCGTCGCGCAAATCTCGGTGCTGCCCAACGGCTAGACTTCGATGCATCGACGTTCAGCTTCGGGCTAAGGGATCTCGCTCGCAGTTTGGCCGCGGCAACGCCGGACGATGCCGAGTTGCAGGCCGAGGTGTTCGAGTTGCTGCGGGAAGAGAACGCGGAAAGTCGCTCAGCCCGGTGGATCGATTTAAACGTGATTGCAGTCGAGGCGGTGTTGGTCGCCTGTCGCGACTCACCCGGCAAAGCTGTCTACGTTTCCGAACTTTCGAACATCGCCCAAGCACTCCTGAACGGGCGCGGAGAGGATTCGACGATTCATGCCGGGGCTTTTGGGAAGCGCCTCAAGCTCCTTCGCTTCGTTGCCGAACCACGCGACGCGAAGGGCAAGAAGTTGCGATTGACCGAGGCTGTCCGCGACCGTGCGCTGCAACTCGCTCGTGATTTGGACATTCCAGGGCAAGCAACGGAAAGCACCCTACATGGAGTGGTGTAAGAAGACGTAGTGCAGCGTGGTGTAGGGTGTGTGTAGGTGATGTATGTAGTGTATGTCGAATTCATAAATTTAAGGGCTTCGGGTGATTGACACCCGGCGGAATGACAAACGCAGTCTGCATACCGGGGAGGTTCTCATCGATGAAAAATGAAGGATTTGATCAACTGGCCTATGCGCGGCGAATTCGGAGCGCCGGTCGTGCCATCCACATTCCGGAAGATGACGGCGAAGTTCGTTACATTCCATCCGCCGCGTTGCGGGTGTACCAAACCGGAGGGATCATCGAAAGCACTGCATTCGATTTGGGTGCGGGCACTGGATTCAGAATCAATCTCGTCGTCACTTCTAGGGTATCGGGGTTCGCTGTTTCCTATATCGAGCTCGAGCGACCATGGGAACATACCCATGTCCAATGGCTCGAAGATCCCAAAGTGATCGATGGTCCGTCACGCTGCTACCGCTTCTTTGGCAACCAGACTCTCGAGTTTGAGAGAAATCTCGTTCTTAACCATCGCTTGAAGCGAACTCAGCGGTTTTCGGTAGGAGAATCGGCGGAGGGCTATTTACTGGGCGTCGGATCCGAACCCATTCCGGAAGAGTTTCCTCACGGAAAAATGATTCCGGCTTGGGTGGTTATTTACGATCAATTTGCGCGACAGTGCCGAGTTCCGGTTGAGCTTTGGGCTGATCGAACCACGAAACACACCCAACCGGCAGGTGCAGAGCAAAGGGGTAAGCTCTTCGATAAACGCGATTTAATCGATAAATAGTAACTAATCTATTTTATAAGGCCCCGGAATCTGGGGTTCGCGTGCGCGGAGGCGCCCCGAAAAAGTCGTCACTGCTTGCGGGTCGCGCCTGCATTGTGCCGACCGCAAAGGATTTGTGTTAGCCGCCGCTGCGCTATACTCACATCGCTGCAAATAATCGTCTGCCCCACTAAAATACGCGCGAGGATCGGATGCTCCCTGAGAGGTTCAAAGCGCTGATTGCGGAAGGGAACAGCAGCGCTTACAAAGTCGCTTTCAAGGAACTCAGCAACGACGAACTTCCCAAAGAAGATGTGCTCCTCGAAGTGCAATACTCGTCGCTCAGTTACAAGGACGGACTCGCCGTCACCAGCCGCGGCAAAATCATCCGGAAATTTCCAATGGTGCTGGGGATCGATATGGCGGGGCGCGTCCTCGAATCCACTTCGCAGGATTTCCGCGCCGGCGATCAAGTGCTCGCTGTGGGGCACGGATTCAGCGAAACGCGCTGGGGCGGCTATTCTCAGCGGCAGCGGGTGCCATCCGCAGCGCTTGTTCACATCCCTAAAGGCCTCACGCTCAAGCAAACGATGGCCATTGGCAGCGCCGGTTTCACCTCCATGCTCTGCCTGATCGCGCTCGAGCATTACGGCGTAAAGCCCGGCGAAAAAGAAATCATCATCACGGGAGCGGGCGGCGGCGTCGGCTCCACCGCCGTAGCCTTATTCGCAGCGAAGGGATACAAAGTGGCCGCCTCTACCGGCAGGCCAGAGCTGCACGCATTCCTGCGTGATCTCGGCGCCGCCACAATCGTCGATCGCGCCGAACTCGCGCAAAAAACCGCGCCACTCGCCTCCGAGCGCTGGGCAGGAGGCGTCGATTCGGTTGGTGGGCAAACTCTCGCATCGCTCCTTGCAGCCACCGCTTCCTACGGCGCAATTGCCGCCTGCGGCCTCGCTGGCAGCACCGAACTTTCCACCACTGTTTTTCCGTTCATCCTGCGCAACGTCGCGCTTCTCGGCATCAATTCCGTCCTCACCCCAAGACCCCTCAGCATCCAGGCCTGGGAACGCCTCGCCCGCGAACTGCCTCTCGATAAGCTCGATTCGCTCACAACCACCGAGCCGCTCTCCTCGATCTACGATCTGGCTGAAAAAATCCTGGCAGGCAAAACCCGCGGCCGGGTCGTAATCGACGTCAACGCATAACTGAATATCGAAATCGTCAATTAAGCAGCGCCGTCCCAGCAGTTTATATGACCGCACACTACCTGCACGCGGCCAAGACCGCGAAAAAGTCTGTGCTAGAGTGATTTAGGTAGGCTTCAACATGGCGGAAGGAAGCTAATGGCGATTCTGATCACCGGCGGTGCGGGCTATATTGGCAGCGTCACCGTCGACCGACTCACAAGCAAAGGTGAAAGTGTCGCCGTCCTCGACGATCTCACCCACGGCCATCGCGAATCCTTCGACGCCGCCATCCCGTTCTACCAAGGCTCCGCCGGCGATCGCGGCCTCGTCGCTCGAATCGTGAAAGAACACGCCATCGAATCCTGCATCCATTTCGCCTCATTCATCAGCGTCGGCGAATCCCAACAAAATCCCGCCAAGTATTTCGAGAACAATGTGAGCCAGGGAATTTCGCTCGTGGGCGCTCTGCTTGGTGCCGGCATCCGCCGTTTTGTCTTTTCCTCTACAGCCGCCGTCTACGGCGAACCCGAGAAAATGCCCATCGGCGAAGACTGCCCCCAGTGGCCGAAAAATCCTTATGGTTGGACCAAGTTCACTCTCGAGCGCCTTCTCGAAACCTACGACGCGGCCTACGGCCTGAGATCAATTAGCCTCCGCTATTTCAACGCCTCCGGCGCCACCCAGCGTTGCGGTGAAGATCATGATCCCGAAACTCACCTGATCCCCAACGTGCTTGCCGCCGCCGCCGATCCCCACAAAGAAGTCCGAATATTCGGCAACCAATATCCCACTCCGGACGGCACCGCCATTCGCGACTACATTCACGTGGCCGATCTCGCCGATGCGCACATTGGCGCTCTCGAGCATCTTCGCCACGGCGCAGAATCTCACGCGTTCAATCTCGGTTCGGGCCGCGGTTACTCCGTTCTCGAAGTTGTCGAAACCGCCCGTCGCGTCACAGGATTGCCGATCCGCACTCGAATCGAAGCTCCCCGCGCGGGCGATCCGCCGCGTCTGGTCGCCGATCCCACGCGCGCCAAATCCATCCTCAGTTGGTCTCCCACTCAATCCGATTTGCCCTCGATCATCCAATCGGCGTGGGACTGGCGGAAAAAATTTCCTTACGGTTACAAATCGCTCGCCAGCACAAGGTAGCGCCATCCTCAGCGTTCCCGCCTCGATATACTATTAGGACAATCCCGCCCCAAAGTTCGTTCCCGCCTCGGTTCGCAAGAGTATCTTTGAATTGGGGCCCAGCTCGGCTCGATGAATCGCCGGAGAGGCGAATTCCCAAAGCGCTCCACTTCGTCGCACGCTCAACCACATTTCCCAGTCACGAAGGGGCGCGTGAACTGCCGAGTCCGGGTTTCCACAAAAAGTTCATCAACCGCATCTCGTTC
The DNA here is from genome assembly GCA_963736465.1 of uncultured Acidobacteriota bacterium. Classification (GTDB taxonomy): domain Bacteria; phylum Acidobacteriota; class Terriglobia; order Acidiferrales; family UBA7541; genus Palsa-295. Next base: position 40,193 of record CAVTOS010000011.1, read on the forward strand.
GATCGCTGTGAGGCATGATGAAAACTGCAACCTGTCTTTCCTGCGTGAGACTCGTGGCCGCCGCATCCCTCTTTATCTTCTGCGCCGGTCGTGCTTCCGCCCAATCCGACTACACCGTAATCAAAGTGGAGAACGGCGGAACCATCACCGGAACGGTCAAATGGTCCGGCCCCGCTCCCAAAACCCCAAAACTTCCCATCACGAAGGATCCAGGCGTTTGTGATCCCGCGTCTCACAAGATTCGCGATCTGGAACGATTGGAGGTCGGACCCGACGGCGGCGTTGCCAATACCGTCGTGTTTCTGAAGGACATCACCACGGGCAAGGCCATGGACCTTCCCGACTCGCGTCAGCATCTGGACCAGAAGAATTGCCGTTATCTCCCGCACATCATGCTCGTTCCACAGGGCGGCAACCTCGATATCAAAAGCAGCGATCCGGTTCTGCACACCGTCCACATGACGGGCGCCGCTTCCAACAACATTCCGTTCCCGATGCAGAATCAGATGATCCCCGTCAATTTACCGCGCAACGGCGTCGTCGAACTCAAGTGCAATGCCGGGCACGTCTGGATGAACGCGGAAGTCCTTATCGTGAAGCATCCTTACTATGCCGTCACCGACGACCATGGTTTCTTCAAGCTGACCGATGTGCCCGCTGGAGAATATGAAATCGAAGCGTGGCATGAGGGCTGGCAGAACATGTCCGAAGAATCGGTTCTCGACGTCGCCGCTCAGGTGAGGGTGAAACGGCCCGTCTATAGTCCGCCGGAAACTTGGGCGAAAAAAGTCAGCGTGAAACCCGGAGACACGTCCGAAGTCAATTTCACTATCAGCGCAGAGAAACAGGTACGAAATTAGAAAAGCCCGGCGTGAGGCCGGGGCTTGGTTTTCTTGTTCGCGAAAGCCGCTTACTGCCGGCGCCCGTTGTGCTTCTTGTTGTAGATGTTGCGTGATGCTCGATTCTGCTGCTGGTTCACTGCCTTCCTGTCCGCAGCCGTCAACTTGCCGCCATTCGCTTCGCGCATTCCCGCCGTTTCGCGGTTAATGCCCTGTTGCTGCTTCTCGAGCTTGGCGGTTTCGCCCGGCGTCAACTGGCCGCTCTTCACTCCCTGCGCGATGCGGTCCTGCTGGTTCTCTTTGCGCTGGCCGATCTCTCCTGCGCCGCTGTTCTGCACCGCACCATTGTGCTTGTCGTCGTAGATCTGGTTCGACAGGTGATTCTGCTGGTTGTTCAGTTTGGATCGGTCAGCAGACGTAATGTGGCCGTCGTCTTCCGAGCGCATCGTGCGCTCTTCTTTGTTCAGTCCGGCTTCCTTGGTTTCGAGATTCTTCGTTTCTCCGGCAGTGAGCTGCCCGCTCTGCACGCCCTGCCCGATCCGATCCTGCTGATTTTCCTTGCGCTGCTGAATCGTTTGCGGTGGATCGTTCGTCGTTGCCGATTGCGCGAAAATGGCTGGCGTCAACAGCACGAAGAGCGCTGCACCGGTTAGCACTGCATTCATCACTTTCATCTCATCCTCCCCGTGTATAAGTGCGTTATTTCCGTTTGGCCTTCCGCCTTCACCACAAAGACCGTATGCCGATGAAACACCGCCTTGCCGGTAAAGTTGTGCGATCCCACTGGAGCTGTTGTAAGCCCCATGAAGGCAGCCCCTTGCAGGGAAAGGGAATGGTTCCAAGTGGCTTGAATGCGCATCCAACTCTGTAGCGAATGCGTACTTAGGTTGACTGCATATGGAATGCAGTCAGGACATTAACCGCATATGGAATGCGGCCAGGAAAATGACTGGATATAGAATCGAGTCAGGAATCTTTCATGCCGAATAAAAAAACCTCGGATTTGACCTACGCCGATGTGACCCCGAAAGGCGTTTACATGGGGCGGCGCAATTTCCTGCTGGGCTTGCTGGCCACCGGTGTCGCGGTGGAAGGTTACAAAAAGCTCTCCCATCTTCCGTCCGCATCTGCGGGCGGAAACGTCCCTGTGAAATTGACCGGCTACACAAAGTGGCCGGGCAGCACCACCGAAGAACAGACCCCGCTCGAAAAAACCACTCACTACAACAACTTCTACGAATTCGGCACGGGGAAAGGCGATCCTGCCGAGAACTCCAAGAATTTCGTTACAGCTCCCTGGTCGGTATCCGTTGAAGGCGAAGTAAAAAAGCCGCGCAAATTTTCGATGGACGAAATCATGAAGCTCGCCCCGCTCGAGGAGCGCATCTATCGCCACCGTTGCGTCGAAGCCTGGTCCATCGTCGTACCGTGGATTGGATATTCCTTCAGCGCGCTCGCAAAGCTGGTTGAGCCAACTGCCAACGCCAAATACGTCGCGTTCCAGAGTTACTACGACGTGAAGCAGATGCCGGAAGGCCCGTCGGCCGGCATCGAGTTGCCGTATGTCGAGGGGCTCAGAATAGATGAAGCGATGAATCCACTCACGCTTCTCACCGTCGGCATGTACGGCGAAACTCTGCCGAATCAAGACGGCGCCCCGGTGCGCATGGTGATTCCCTGGAAGTACGGCTTCAAGAGCATCAAGTCGCTCGTGAAAATCCGCTTCGTGAAAGATCAGCCCCCCACTACCTGGAACATCGCCAACCCGCGCGAATACGGCTTCTATTCCAACGTGAATCCCACCGTGGACCACCCACGCTGGAGCCAAGCCCACGAGCACCGCCTGAAAGGCGGCCTAGGATTATTCGATAAGCCGATTCCCACTCTGATGTTTAATGGATACGGCGACCAGGTCGCCAGCCTCTACACCGGCATGGATCTGCGCAAGTACTATTAGTCGGCATGCGACGCCGGCTCGGTAGCCACGCCGAACGTCTTCTTCGACGCGGGCTTTTGCTTCAAGGTCGCGGATTTTCGCTTGACGTGATTCCTGTCCCGTGGATTTGCGTTCGACGTAGCTCAGGTCCCATTCCGGCCGCCGTCAGCCGGAATTGACCTGAGGCCCTTGACGTTCGGCGGGACCCTCTCTTGCCGTAGGCCGTTGCAGTTCGGTGGGAGCCCCCTGCTTTAGCAGGGGGGAGCTGGACTTCAGTCCAGCGGAAAACGGCATCAATCACTAGATGGGCTTTAGCCCTGGGCCCAGTTTAGATTTTCCGTAGCTCAGGTCCCATTCCGGCCGCCGTAAGCCGGAATTGACCTGAGGCCGTTGACGTCGTCCGAAGCAAGCACGATCGAAAAGCCGTCGCACTCTCGATCCCGATTTGTAGCCCGTGGTTTCAACCACGGGGAAACCTGATGCGAAGTCCAGTAGGAGCGCTCGTTGAACTCGATCCTCACAAGCAAATGGACCAAGGTCGTCGTATTCCCCATCTGCCTTCTACCGCTCGCAATTCTCGTCTGGCGTGGCCTGCACAATAATCTCTCAGCCAACGCCGTTCAGTTCGTCGAGCATTGGACGGGCGATTGGACGCTGCGCTTCCTGATTTTCACGCTCGCCGTCACTCCGCTCCGCAAGATTCTGAATCTGCCGCAACTGATCCGCTTCCGCCGCATGCTCGGCCTCTTCGCCTTTTTTTACGCCTGCCTCCATTTCACCACCTGGCTCTGGCTCGATCGCTACTTCAACTGGCCCGAAATGCTGAAAGACATCGCCAAGCGCCCCTTCATCACAGTCGGCTTCACCGGCTTTGTCCTCATGATTCCGCTCGCCATCACCTCCACAGCCGGCTGGATCCGTCGCCTCGGTGGCCGCCGCTGGCAAATGCTCCATCGCGCGATTTATCTCAGCGCCATCGCAGGAGTAATCCACTACTACTGGCTCGTGAAATCCGACGTTCGTAAACCGCTGCAATATGCGGCAATCGTTGCAGTCCTGCTGGCGTGGCGACTTGGCTCGTGGTTGAGCGGCCGCCGCCACGGCGCCCAAGCACCCGGTGCCCTTCGCCACGAAGAACCAGCCACCGCCGAAACTGCCTAGCTTCTTGCTCACCGTTCATAAATCCTGCTGATGTCTCCCATTACCATTTGTCTATTGCGCCGGTCGTCGCAACAGCGAAAAATGGATTCGAGCATCGAAATGCGCCCAACTCGCTCCGCAATGCAACTCGAGGAATTGGCCAACAGCATCACGCACGGAATCGGCCTGGTTCTCAGCATCGCCGGTTTCGTCGTGCTGTTGGTCTTCGCCATCCTGCGCGGCGGCGCCCTGCAAATCGTCAGTTGCGCGGTATACGGAAGCACTCTGGTTTGCGTCTACGCTGCTTCCACTCTCTACCACGCGCTGCCGTCGCCGCGTACCAAGCGCGCTCTGAAGATCTTCGACCACTGCGCGATTTATCTGCTCATCGCCGGCACCTACACGCCTTTCACACTGGTCACTCTCCGAGGCGGCTGGGGTTGGTCGCTCTTCTCGATTGTGTGGGCGCTCGCCATGGCGGGAATCGTCTTCAAGTTCTGGTTCGTTGATCACTTCAAAATTCTGTCCACCGCCCTATACCTCGCCATGGGCTGGATCGCCCTGATTGCGGTGAAGCCATTGCTCTCTTCGATCCCGGCTCACGGCATCTACTGGCTACTCGCTGGTGGCCTCCTCTATTCCGTCGGCGTCGCATTCTTCGCCGCTCGCCGCCTTCCCTTCGGCCACGCGATTTGGCACGTCTTCGTAATCGCGGGAAGCGCCTGCCACTATTTTGCGGTCCTCTTCTACGTCATCCTTCGCTACAGGATTTAGAACCCTCGCTATGCAGTAATTCGCTGCTCGACGGTTGGCTGGCCCGCAACTAGTCTCACGTACAGGTGTGTCGCGAAGGGCCCTTCCTCTACAATAGATAGCAGGCGGTTGATCATCTCAAATTGAAGACAAAACTTATCAAGCTCATGACCAAACATAGCGCGGGAGCAGAAGGCAACACTTGCATCGTTCAAGCCCTAATCCATGCCCGAGCCCGATTGCGCTCTAATAGGAACAATGGATTATTAGAAATTTGCGTAAGCTCCTGGAAACAAGGGAGTTCATCAAATCCTAATAGGGACAAAAGCGCACTTTTCGCGATTTTACCTGTCTCGATTTTTTTGGTTTTGTGCGGAATGCTCGCTGCTTGCGCCGGCACTTCGAGTGCCCCTGCCATCGCTCCCGTCATCACCGCGCAGCCTGCCAACGCCACAGTCACCGTCGGTCAGCCGGCCACCTTCACAGTGGCGGCCACCGGCACCGCACCCCTCAGCTATCAGTGGACCAAGAATGGAATGAACGTCGGAACGAACTCCGCGACATACACCACTGCGGCCACTGCTTCGTCCGACAACAACGCAAAAATTCAAGTTACCGTCAGCAACTCGAAGGGAAGCGCGCCGAGCAGCATCGTCACTCTCACTGTGAACGCCGCCGCAACGAAACCGTCAATCACCACGCAGCCGGTGAACGTCACCGTCACGGTCGGCCAGACCGCAACCTTCACTGCGGTTGCGACGGGCACAGCTCCTCTAACTTATCAATGGACGAAGAACGGAACGAACGTCGGAACGAACTCCTCGACCTACACGACTGCCGGGACCACCTCGGCCGACAACGGCGCGCAGGTACAAGTGAAAGTTAGCAATTCGGCGGGCAGCGCTTTCAGCAACATCGTTACGCTTACTGTGAATGCCGCAGCGACCAAGCCCACGATCACGACGCAGCCGGTGAATACCACAGTGTCAGCCGGCAATGCGGCGACGTTCACCGTTGCGGCAAGCGGGACCGCTCCACTCAGCTACCAGTGGACCAAGAACGGGACCAACGTCGGAACGAACTCAGCGACCTACACCACGGCCGCGACTACTTCGTCCGATAACGGCGCTCAGATTCAAGTTACCGTAAGCAATTCGGCCGGCAGCACGCCAAGCAATACAGTCACGCTTACCGTGACAAGCACTCTGTCCCCGCCGAGCAGCGCCAACGTCCTGACCTATCACAATGACGTCGGGCGCACCGGCCAGAATCTAAACGAAACCATCCTGACTCACAGCAACGTGAATTCAACCAGCTTCGGCAAGAAAGCTTTTCTCACCACCGATGGGCTGGTGGACGCCGAGCCGCTCTATGTTTCGAATCTGCAAATTGGCGGCGCCACTCACAACGTCGTATTCGTCGTCAGCGAGCACAATTCTGTCTATGCCTTCGATGCCGATACTTTTACTCAATTGTGGAAAGTCTCGATGACCCCATCGGGCGAGACCACCAGCGATCCGGTGAATGGTTGCGGCCAGGTTTCGCCGGAAATCGGAATCACTTCCACTCCCGTGATCGATCTCAAAGCCGGGCCGAATGGAACGATCTACCTCGTCGCGATGACGAAGAACGGTTCCACTTACTTCCAGCGCTTGCACGCCTTGGATCTCACCACGGGAGCCGATCTCGCCGGCAGTCCTGTGACGATTCAAGCCACTTTCCCGAACAACAGCGGGACCACCACATTCGCTCCCAAGCAATATAAAGAACGCGCCGCTCTGTTGTTGCTGAATGGCGTGATTTATACCAGCTGGGCTTCGCACTGCGACATTGGTCCTTACACAGGCTGGGTGATGGGATACAGCCAGAGTTCGCTGCAACAAACCAGCGTGATCGACATCACGCCCAACGGTTCGCTCGCCGCCATCTGGATGGCTGGCGCGGGACTGGCCGCCGATTCCACCGGCAACATTTATTTCCTCGCGGGCAATGGCACTTTCGACGACACTCTAAATTCCAGCGGCTTCCCGGAGAACGGCGACTACGGCAACGGCTTCATAAAACTTTCGACCACCGGAAACAAGCTTGCGGTCGCCGATTATTTCAACATGTTTAACACCGATTCAGAATCGTCAGGCGATACGGATCTCGGTTCGGGCGGCGCGATGGTCCTTCCCGATTTGCAGGACAGCGCGCAAAACACGTGGCATCTCGCAGTGGGCGCCGGTAAAGATTCGAACATGTACATCGTAAATCGCGACATGATGGGCAAATTCAACGTCCAGAACGACAACGCGATTTATCAGCAACTCAGTGGCGCCCTGCCTGGTGGCGTCTGGGCGATGCCTGCATATTTCAACGGCACGATTTACTACGGCTCCGTCGGCGCGCCGCTAAAAGCCTTTCCGATCACGAACGCAAAAGTCGCAGCGTCGGCGTCGTCCAGTTCTTCCGCCTCGTTCGGTTACCCCGGCTCAACGCCGAGCATTTCCGCAAACGGCACATCGAATGGAATCGTTTGGGCGGTGCAGAGTGGCGGAACGGCAGTGCTCCACGCCTACGACGCAGGAAATCTCGCCACTGAACTTTACAACAGCAACCAGGCTGCAAGCGGCCGCGATAGTTTCGCCGGCAACAAATTCATCACTCCGATGATAGCCAATGGCAAAGTCTTCGTAGGCACTCCCACAGGCGTGATTGTTTTCGGTGAGCTGCCTTAAAATTGTGAAGCGGTCGCGCCGCTCGGCCTTCCTCAGCCGTGTTCAGCCGTCGACGTGCTCAGTCCTCGGGATGGACGCCGAGCCGGTCGTTTAATTCGCCGGCCGCGAGCGGGCGAATGCAGAGTTCGGTCCAATCCTCGTTGCACTGGTAGATCTGGTAGGCCGGCAGATCCTCGGGCAGCATTTTGTAGTCTCCTTCTTCCATCGAGGCCACGTCTTCAAAATCCGTCATCGCGTACTTGTTTCCCGGCAGCGCTTGAACCCGAAACACGCCCGAAGCCGGTTCATAATTTCCATAGCTGAAGCAGCGGCCGATGCATTCGCGGTCCACGATGTGCTGCACCAGGACGCGCGATTCATCCGGCTTGAGAATCGTTGCGAGCACGCGCTGATTTGGCGGCAGAGTTTTCACCAGGGCTGCCACCTCTGCTTCCATGCGATTGATCAGCGCCGTGTCCTGGTAGAGGAAGGTGAAGAAGACGGCTGCGATTCCAGCGAGAGCGATTAGGTGCCATTTGCGCGGCAGAATCGCGCCCAGCGCACAGCAGACGAGCACGGCTGAAATCGAGGTAAGACGTTCGGTGATGAGTGCGAGCGCTGCCGGCTGGTTTGGCACGCGGACGCCGTCGGGCAGCAAAAACACTGCGATTTCTGCGATCACGTAAAGCTCGAGAGGAATGAGGTAGGCGTGCCAGAAGTTGCGCTCGCGGCGGCGAGCAATCACGTCGGCAGCAATCGCAATCACGATGAAAATCCCGCACAGCGCTTCGACAATTTTGTACCCGTCGCCGAACAGCAAGAGTTGGTCGCCGGCATTGAACAGGTAGAGCGGGTCGAATGCTGCATCAACGACGAAATTGCGGGATAAATATAGACGCAGCAAGAAGACAACGCCGGCGGCGACGGCCACGAGGAAGACTTGAAAACGCGGGGGGATAAACGACGCGACGCGAATGTAGGCAGCGGCGGCGATGAGCCAGATGACGCCGAGCGGGTGCGCGACGTAAATCAAAGGAATGAGCGCGATGGCAATCGCCCACTCGCGGGCGGAACTTCGCGATGTTCCTGGCCAGAGAATTGCCAGCGCGAAAAATGAAAATCCGAGCGCGATGTAGTAATTGAAGAAGCCCATCTCGAATGTCCAACCGTAGGCCACCATGGCGATCAGCGGAATCAAGAGCCACGGCGCGCGCCTTGTCGCCGCCGTGATGAGGGCAAAAGCTCCCCAGAAAAAGATCAGAACCGCAAGGGCGACCGAAATCTTCTCGGCGATCTGCAAGCCGGAGATTTTCGCGAGGCCGCTCAGCAGGTAATCGAACAAAATGTTGGTCGAAGGGTGAGCGATGCGCAATCCGGGCGCATGTCCCTGCTCGATCAATTGAACGAGCCACGCATTGTAAACGTGGCTGCCAAGATCGCCAGCTTCGATGTGGCGATGCCAGAAGCAGGGGATCAGGATCAGCCCCGAGATTGCGAGCAATCGCACCCGGTATTTGGCGACGAACGCGGCAGTCGCCGGCAAGACGCGAAGGTTCGCCCGGATTTCGACCGAGGATTCCTGCTTTTTGTGAGGAGCGGAGATCAGCACGTCGGAGCGATTCAAATCAAGAAGCCTGTACAAAGCCTTTCGTTCAATAAACATACCATGCCATCGAGGCCGAAGGTTGGGGAGCGATCAGAAGTTGTGATACCGGTCACATCTTCAGGTGACGACGCTTACCGCGACCGCCCGGGAAACGGCCTATACAAGAAACAGAAAGGCAAAGGAGGTGGGCCGTGAAAGCACTTGAAACTGTCACCCGAATTTCTCTCAAGAACATTTTATATACAACCGATTTTTCGCCGACTGCGGAAGCGGCCGCTCCTTATGCATGGGAGCTTGCCCGTCGGTACGGCGCCAAGGTAATCGCACTGCACGTTCGGCCTCCGGAAGTGAACGGAATGGTTCCTCCAGAATCATGGGCTGCAGTTCACGAGGCCGCTGTATTGCAGGCGAAAAAACAAGCGGGACACCTGAAGGAGCTCTTTCGCGGAGTCGAGAACGAAGTGGAAGTCACCGAAGGCGGCATCTGGGATGTGATCTCACGAAGGATCGAGGAAAAGAAAGTGGATCTGGTGGTGACCGGAACGCATGGCCGCGAAGGATTGGGAAAAATGGTAATGGGATCCCACGCGGAAAACATTCTGCGCCACTCACCCGTGCCGGTTCTGGTGGTAGGGCCGTACGTTCGGACTGAGCCGGAAACGACGATACAGATGAAGCGCATTCTTTTCGCGACGGATTTCTCGGAAGCGTCTCTAGCAGCCCTTCCTTACGCCATCTCGCTGGCGGAGGAGAACCAGGCTGAGCTAGATGTCTTGCGCGTAGTCCCGCCGCAAAAGAGCGGAGAGCTGGTGCATCCGAGCGAGCTGATGGACGCCACGGTGAGACAGATGAAGCAGCTTGTTCCTATGGAAGCAGAGGCGTGGTGCAAGCCGCGGTATCTGGCTGAAATCGGCGAACCGGCGCAGAAAATCCTGCAGTTCGCCGAACTGAGCAAAGCTGATTTAATCGTGCTGGGAGTGAAGCGCGTTTATCGCGCACTGGGAGTGACGCACATTCCGTGGACGACCGCGCACAAGATCATCGCGGAAGCGCGTTGCCCGGTTCTCACGGTTCGAAGCTGACGAATAGCTGTATGAATCCTGTCGGGAAGGGGAGGCGCGGCACATGGGCTCCGGCGAAACAAGCTATCCGTTTCGCCGCTATCAAGACGCGACCCAAGGGCCTCGCCTCCCTTTTTCCTTCAGGAAGCACTCGAAGACCGAGCATGCAGCTGTGGTTGAGTGGCGAAACGTGGATAGCGCTTATCTCTCTTCTCGGAATCGGTCTCCATCTGTTGTTGCGGTTTGGCTCGGCTGTATCTTCAACCCTGACTTTCGCGCCTCTCTGGTTCGCGCTGCTAGCGGGCGGCGTTCCGTTGTTATTCACTCTTGCCCGCAAGCTTTTGCGCGGTGAATTCGGTTCTGACCTTCTTGCCGGGATTTCCATCGTCACAGCCGTGCTTCTCGGCGAGCTTCTCGTGGGCGTGATCGTCGTGCTCATGCTGTCGGGCGGCACTGCACTCGAGAAATATGCCACCCGACGCGCTTCATACGCGCTCGATGCTCTGGCCAAGAGGGTGCCCAGCAGTGCGCACCGCAAATCGGGGAATCGTCTCGAGGACATCCCTCTTTCCGAAATTGCGGTGGGCAACCGGCTGGCCATACTTCCGTATGAGATCTGCCCGGTGGATGGAGTCGTCGTCGAAGGCCACGGCAAGATGAACGAAGCATATTTGACCGGCGAGCCGTTCGAAATTTCCAAGACACCTGGTTCGGCCGTGCTTTCCGGCGCTGTCAACGGTGAAACGGCGCTCACCATCCGAGCAGAAAAGCTGCCGGTGGATTCTCGCTACGCTCGAATTATGAAAGTGATGCAGGAAACCGAGCAGAGCCGGCCGCGTCTACGGCGCCTCGGGGACACACTTGGCGCCTGGTATACGCCTCTCGCTGTGGGCATCGCGATTCTTGCTGCCGTCTGGAGCGGACATTCCGCGCGTTTCCTAGCCGTATTGGTGATTGCCACTCCGTGCCCGCTGCTCTTGGCGATTCCCGTCGCCATCATTGGCGCGATTTCATTGGCCGCGCGCCGGGGCATCATCATCAAAAATCCAGCGGTGCTGGAGCAGATCGACCGCTGCCGCGCCGTCATCTTCGACAAGACCGGCACGCTTACCTACGGCAAGCCGACCCTAACTGAGATTGTCTGCTCGCCTGCATTTCAGCAAAAGGACGTTCTGATGCTGGCCGCCAGCCTCGAGCGCTACTCCAAGCATCCTCTGGCCGGCGCAGTGATTGAGGCCGCGCAGAAGGCTCTTCTGCCGATGGAAGCAGCTTCGGAAATCAGCGAGCGGCCCGGCGAAGGACTACACGGAATCATCGCGGGCAGAAGCGTCCAGCTGACGGGCCGCGGCAAGGTGAACGCGAAGGAGTGGGATCTCCCTCCTGTTGCAGGTGGTCTCGAATGCCTGGTATTTGTCGACGGCGCATTCGCTGCTGCCATCCGATTTCATGACGCGCCTCGAATTGACAGCCGGCTGTTTCTCGAACACCTGGCGCCACGCCATGCCGTACGCAAGCTGATGCTTGTCTCTGGTGATCGGGAATCCGAAGTCCGCTATATCGCCAAACAGGTTGGAATCGACGACCTGCATTTCGGCATGAGCCCGGAAGAAAAAGTGGAGATCGTCCGTTCCGAAACGAAACAGCAGAAGACGCTCTTCCTTGGAGACGGAATCAATGACGCGCCAGCCATGCAGGCCGCCACCGTGGGCGTGGCGTTCGGACAGGCAAGCGACATAGCGGCCGAAGCGGCTGACGCCGTGATTCTTCAGCCTTCCCTTGGTAAGGTGGATGAACTCATTCACATTGGCCGGCGAATGCGATCTATTGCCCTCGAGAGCGCGGTGGGAGGCATGGCTTTAAGCATTCTCGGCATGGTGGCGGCAGCTTTCGGCTACTTGCCACCGATAGGAGGAGCAATCGCGCAAGAGATTATCGATCTTGTAGCGGTGCTCAACGCCGTGCGTGTGGCGCTTCCAACCAAGCATCTCACCGACTTCTAGGTGGCGCAGGCACTCTTCTGCTCGTAAAATCCTCACCGAGCCGATTCAGACGCTATGAGCCGAAGATCCACGTTCGAATGCATGTTCGTGCCGCAATCTGTGGCGGTGATTGGAGCGACGGATCGCGAATCGAGCGTGGGGCGGACGCTGCTGGTGAATCTATTGAATGGCCTGTATCAGGGCAAGGTGTTCGCGATAAATCCGAAGCGCAAAGAAGTTCTCGGCCTGCATTGCTACAAAAACATCGGTAGCATTCCTGAAAAAATTGACCTCGCGGTGATTATCACGCCGGCGCGCACAGTTCCGGCGGTGGTGGGCGAATGCGTGGCGGCGGAAGTGCGAGCTGCGATCGTGATTTCCGCCGGATTCAGGGAGATGGGCGAAGCCGGCGCAAAGCTTGAAATGGAGATTCAAGAGCAACTCAGCCGGGGAACGATGCGGCTCATCGGCCCGAATTGCCTGGGAATCATGAATCCGCTGGCAGGGCTGAACGCAACATTCGCGCACGACATCGCGCGCCCTGGGAATGTGGCATTTCTGAGCCAGAGCGGCGCGCTCGAAACAGCAATCCTGGACTGGAGTATTGAAGAGCAAGTGGGATTCAGCGGGATTATTTCGACAGGTTCGATGCTGAATGTGGGATGGGGAGACCTGATCGACTACTACGGAGAAGATCCGGACACGCACAGTATTTTGATTTATATGGAATCGGTGGGCGACGCGCGATCGTTTCTGTCCGCGGCGCGGGAAGTGGCGCTGAGGAAGCCGATTATCATCATCAAAGCGGGACGTTCCGAAGAGGCTTCCAAAGCTGCCACGTCGCATACCGGCGCGCTGACGGGCAGCGACGAAGTTTTTGACGCCGCCTTACGCCGTTGCGGAGTGTTGCGCGTGCAGAGCATTGCCGACCTTTTCTACATGGCGGAAACGCTTGCGCGCCAGCCGAGGCCGCGCGGCCCAAGGCTGACAATCATCACGAATGCAGGAGGGCCGGGCGTGTTGGCGACAGACGCCCTGATCGCGCACGGCGGCGAATTGGCGCCTCTTTCTGCAGCGACGATTGACTCCCTGAGCGAATTCCTTTCGCGGCATTGGAGCCATTCCAATCCGATCGACATTCTTGGCGATTCCGGGCCCGATGAGTTTGCGCGAGCGGTGGAAATTGCGATCCGCGACCCAAACAGCGACGGCCTGCTGGCCATTTTAGCTCCGCAAGGAATGACCGACCCGGCGCGCGTGGCGGAAAGACTGAAGCCTTATGCGCGGGGATACGGAAAACCGGTATTGGCGAGCTGGATGGGCGGCAAAATGGTTGCGGCCGGCGTCGAGGCGCTGAACGCTGCGGGAATTCCAACTTTTTCTTATCCCGACACGGCGGCACGCGCGTTCGATTACATGTGGCGATATACGTACAACCTGCGCGGCCTGTATGAGACACCGAGCCTGGCGATGGAAGTGGAGGAAGGCACCAGTGCGCGCGCCAATGCAGAGAAGATTCTGGCCAGTGCGCGACGGGACGGGCGCACGCTCTTGAACGAAGTGGAATCGAAGCAAGTTCTCGCCAGCTATGGAATCCCCGTGGTGGAGACGCGCGTGGCTTCCTCGGAAAAAGAGGCGGCAGAGATAGCGCGGGCGCTCGCTTTCCCAGTAGTGCTGAAAGTATTCAGCGACACGATTACGCACAAAACAGACGTCGGCGGAGTGATTCTGAATCTTGCCGGTGAAGAAGCCGTCGCGGAAGCGTATCGAAAAATCGAAGTAGGGGTGCGGGAAAAAGCGGGCGAGGGAAAGTTCCGGGGAGTTACGGTGCAGCCGATGGTAAGCAGGGAAGGATACGAGCTCATCCTCGGCAGCAGCGTGGACCGGCAGTTCGGGCCCGTGATTTTATTTGGTTCGGGCGGGCAACTGGTGGAGGTGTACAAAGATCGGGCACTCGCGCTGCCGCCGCTTAACGCCACGCTTGCCGAGCGGTTGATGGAGCAAACGAACATTTTTGGGGCGTTGAAAGGGGTAAGGGGACGCGCCGCTATCGATATTACGGAATTACAGCGAATTCTAGTGCGCTTCAGCCAATTGCTGGTTGAGCAGCCATGGATCAAGGAGATTGACGTCAACCCGCTGCTAGCCTCGTCAGGAAAGATCATTGCGCTGGACGCGCGGATTGTGACGTATCCCAGCGACACGGACGCCGCAAGGCTCTCAAGGCCGGCCATTCGTCCTTATCCGACCCGATATATCGGCCGGTGGACAACCAGGGATGGAACGCAGGTGATGATTCGTCCCATACGGCCGGAAGACGAGCCTCTAATGGTGAAGTTTCATGAAACGCTGTCCGAGCAATCCGTATACCTGCGATATTTCCACATGGAGAAACTGGATTCGCGGGTGGCGCACGATCGGCTGCTGCGGAAGTGCTTCATTGACTACGACCGCGAGATGGCGCTGGTAGCCGACAGGCAAGATCCCTCAAGCGGCGAGCACGAAATACTTGCAGTGGGCCGGCTCACGAAGGAACCCGGTTCACCCGAGGCGGAAGTCGCAGTGCTGGTGAGCGATCGAGCGCAGAAGCAGGGCCTGGGTGCGGAGTTGGTCAGGCGCCTGATTGAAGTGGCGCGCGACGAAAAGCTGGAACGGATCATTGCGCTGATCCTGCCGGAAAACTATGGAATGATGGCACTCGCCAGACGCTTCCAATTTACTGTTCGTCCGAACCCCGATCCAACTGTGGTCATCGCAGTCCTGAATCTCTAAGCCGGACTTGCCAAGCGCTGCGGTGCTTTGTGACAAACGTCACGAAGTCGCGTGACGCGCGCTACAGCTTCCATGTGTGATTTCAGGGAACATATTCACGAGCGGATTGATTGGCTCACAGGCCTAAATATGTCACCCAAATCGTTCTGGTACTCGCAACCACCCGAGAGGGCTATAATCGCGGCACACAAGACAATGCGAGCTCCTTACGGACTCGAAATTATCGAGAGCTGCATGAACTGTCCCCATCGGGAGGAGCGGCTCTTCTGTAACCTTCCGGCTGCTTCTGTGCAGAAGCTAGCCGCGATCACATCTCCGGCTACTTATCCAAAGGGAGCGACACTTTTCGTGGAGGGGCAGTCGCCGCGGGGCGTTTTTATTCTGTGCAGCGGCAAGGTGAAGCTTTCTACCTCGTCCGCGGATGGAAAGACGTTGATCCTGCGCATATCGGAAATTGGCGAAGTTCTCGGATTAGCGGCGGTGGTTTCGGGTAAGGCTTTTCAAGCGACGGCCGAGGTGCTCGAGCCGACCCAGGCGAATTTCATCAGTGGCAGCGAGTTTCTTCAGTTTTTGAGCGAGCATGGGGAAGCTGCGCTGCGCGTGGCACAACAGCTGGCTGAAAACTACCATCACGCCCTCAGCGAAATGCGGACGATCGGTCTTTCACATTCCGCAGGCGAGAAACTTGCGCGATTCCTGCTGGACTGGATTGCCGAGCATCACACTGGGAATGGCGAGATTAAAGTGAAGCTCACTTTGACGCATGAAGAAATCGCGCAGATGATTGGAGCTTCGCGCGAGACGGTGACTCGGCTATTTACGGACTTCAAGAAAAAGCAGCTGCTACAGATTAAGGGTTCGACGCTGGTGATCCGCGATCGAGCCGGCCTCGAAAAAATTCTCGACAGCTAAATCCGCACACCCAAATTTTCAGACTAACAGCAGGATTTCCGCGGGAGTTTGCTTTTGCTTTGCTCTTGAAATCGAATCTGGAAAGCCGTCGGAGGGAATTCGAATCGCGTGCAGACAAAAAAAGGCGGATCAGCCTAAGCTGACCCGCCCTTTTCGACTAGAGGCTAGTGACGTTGGCTGCCTGCAGACCCTTGGGGCCGCGGGTAACTTCGAATTCAACCGCCTGGCCTTCGTTCAGCGACTTGTAACCTTCCGCCTGGATGGCGGAAAAGTGGACGAAAACGTCCTCGCCGGACTGGCGCTGGATGAACCCAAAACCCTTGCTGGCATTAAACCACTTCACTGTTCCTTGTTCTCTCACTGATGTACTTCCTTTTTCTTAAGCTATTTGTGCTTCTCGACCGCCTCCAGCCGTAAAGCAAAAGAGGCCGCAAGTTTGAACTTGCAGCCCCTTCAATCGAATCTAAAGGTGTTACAAGAGCAACAAACGCAGCACGAACATAGCATGGTTTGGCGCGGATGCCTAGCGAAATCTGAGTGCGCTCGACGCATGAGCGTATCCGTTGCGGCAACTATTTCAGAGAGTAATTCACGCTGAAATGTGGTATTTGTTTGCTTCAAGCTGCGACCCGCCTCGCGGCTCGTGGTTCCCCTCGGAGGCACGAAATGAACAAGAAGATGCTTACCATTGTCGGCGTTATTGTCGCCGTTCTGCTCCTCGTGATCCTCATCCTTCCGTCGTTGATCGACGCCAACCGTTTCAAACCGGAGATCCAATCGAAGCTTGGCACCGCGCTGGGGCGCAACGTGCAGATCGGCAATATCAAGCTATCTATTTTTTCCGGCGGCGTCGTGGTGGACGACGTTGCTATTTCCGACGATCCCGCCTTCAGCAACTCGCAGTTTCTGGCTGCGAAAGAACTGACCGTTGGCGTTCATCTGATTCCGCTGATCTTTTCGAAGCAGCTTGAGGTCGAGTCGATCACCATAAAGGATCCGCAGGTGACGCTGCTCCGCAACAAGGCCGGCGTGTGGAACTATTCGAGCATGGGCGGATCGTCGAAAACGGAGGCGAAATCCTCCACCCCAGCTTCGAGTCCCGGCGCACTTTCTATCGGTAAGATCGAAATCACGAACGGAAAAATTTCGGTGGGTAACCTCGGCTCGCGCGCGAAGCCTTTGGTCTATCAGGACGTGAATCTCACGGTGACCGATCTTTCGACCACGTCGCAATTTCCGTTCAAGCTTACGGCCAAGGATCCCGGCAATGGCGCGCTGAAAGTAGAAGGCAAAGCCGGACCGATCGATCAGGCCGATGCGTCGCTCACGCCGCTGAACGCCACGATCGACGTGCAGCATCTCGATATCGCCACTTTCGGCGGCCTTGCGAGCCCGAACGCCGGAATTGCAGGCTTGGTTGATTTCAATGGTTCGCTCACGTCAGACGGAAAGCAGATGAGCTCGAAGGGAACGGTGAAGACGACAAAGCTCAAGCTGTCCGCCTCAGGAAGTCCTTCGACAGTTCCGGTGAACGTGGATTACGACACGGATTATCAGCTGAAATCGCAGTCAGGCGTGCTGAAGCAGGGCGACATTCACGTGGGCAAAGCGCTTGCGCGATTGACCGGAACTTACAACATCGCGGGCGAGACGCCGACGCTGCAATTGAAATTGAACGGGCAGGCGATGTCTGTGCCGGACCTCGAAGGCGTGCTGCCCGCCGTGGGCGTGACGCTGCCATCCGGCTCGGCGCTCACCACCGGCACACTCGATGCGAATCTGGCAATTGCTGGGCCGACGGACAAGCTGGTGATTACGGGCCCGATCAAGTTGGCGAATGGCACGATTAAGGGTTTCAGCGTGAGCTCGAAATTGGGAGCGCTCGGTTCTTTCGCGGGTCTGGGCGGAAACAAGAGCTCGGACACCGTGATTGAGAGTTTGACGACGAACGTGCGCGTGGAGCCCGCGGGCACGCACGCGCAGGATCTAAACGTGGTGATTCAGGGAATCGGCTCGGTTACCGGAGATGCCAACGTTGACGCCGCCGGAAAACTCGATTGCAAAATGGTGGCGCACGTGAGTGGCGGCGCGCTGGGAGGCGTGTCCCAGGTGGCATCGCTGCCGTTGGGTGGCGGCGGCAAAGGGGAAGGCGGCGGCATTCCGTTTCGTATCACCGGCACCACTTCAAATCCGATTTTCGTTCCCGATGTAGCCGGAGTGGCTGGAGGACTTGCGAAAGGCGGAGTGGGCGCGGCACTCGGGGGCGGTAAGGCGCTTGGCGGTGCAGCAGGCGGAGCCACCGGTGGCGCAGCGGGAGCGTTGGGCGGCCTGCTAGGCAAGAAGAAATAACGGTAGCCAGCCCGCGCGTGCTCTACATGGAATCGCAGCGGCGGGCGCTGCCTTTCGTAGCGCTGGCCTTCGGCCGGCGTTTTTGAATTTGATTGTCGGACGTCGGATAAAGGCAAAAATAAGATAAACCAACTGCGCCGGCCGGAGGCCAGCGGTACAAAGACCGGTGCCGGGTTCCCGACCGTTCCGCAAGCCATCAACGGGTCGCCGTCCTGTGCATGTAGAACAAAACAAAGCGGCGGCAAGCCGCCCTTCGGCTCCGCTCAGGACGAGCCGCACTCCATAGCAGACCTAAGAAGTGAGCGCTCGTTCGGTGTCCGCGAATAAATTCCGCAATGCGCGTACCACTATACGAATCATGAATATGATTACGACCGTGGCGATAAGGACGATCGTGGCCGCGGCGTAAGGATGTTTAGTCGCAAACCAGATCAGGAATACTACTGCGGCATCCTCGCTAAGACTTAACGCTGCATTCGAAATCGGTTCAGGCGAATGCAGCACTGCTGCGCGCGCCGCCGTCTTCCCGCCGTGGGCCGCGAGCGCAATCAGCGATCCAGCCAGCGTTGCGAGCAATTGCTGCCATTGCGGTAACTGCGACGTGGCGGCGAAAGTGATCAAGGCCGCCACCGGCACGCGAACGAAGGTTTGCAGCGCGTTCCATAGCAAATCGAAAACCGGAATTTTATCGCCCACAAACTCCACAAGAAACAGGGCTGCGCACGCGCCAATCACATACCAGCTTTCGACGATACCGATTGAGGACGGGAGTATTACGACGTGAAAGCGAGATAGCAGACCGAGCATTGCGACTGTGGCGTAGACGTTTAGTCCTGATGAAAAGCAGATGACGACCAGCAGGGCGGTCAGGGTGTGACCGTCGGGAATGAACGGCGAGACTGCAGAAGCGGTCATGCTGGATCTGAATTCCTCCGTACGAATTGCCGCCTTTAACTCTTGCGGCACGCGCTGCCTGCGCCGCAGAGAATTATGCACTATAATCTATGCTGTATTCAGGCTCGCGGAGTTTTGCTGCCGATTGGCGTTCCGCGAAAATCCCTCTCCTTAGATTTACATCCTCTTCCAATTTGATTGCTGAGCGCTGACGCATTTGCGAGGCGATGTTTTCTCGCTGAGAGCTGCGCTTGTGGCGCCGTTTATTTCAGCCAGGTCAATTTAGGTAGTTCGATTTCAGGCGGTTCCAAACGAGCAAGGAAATGGAGCGGGAATGAAACGAGTTCTTTTCGTAGACGACGAGCCCAAGGCTCTGGAAGATCTGAAGGTCATGTTGCAAGTGCAGGAATTTCCGTGGGAGGCGGCTTACGCGGGCAGCGGAAAATCGGCGCTCGATCTGATGACGGAAAAACAGTTCGACGTGATTATTTCCGACATTCGAATGCCGGAGATAGACGGCGCCGCGCTGCTGAAGATTGTCTGCGAGCGCTTTCCCGGCGCGGTGCGAATCGCGATCTGCAGCCAGGAGGAAATGAATGGCGCGCTGCGGGCTGTGCCGGTGGCGCACCAGTTCTTGCTCAAGCCTTGCGATCCGCACATGTTGCGGGTGGCGGTGGAGCGCGCCACGAGCCTTTCGGACGTTCTCAGCAACAAGATGCTCGCAAGCATCGTGGGCTCGGTGAAAGACCTGCCCGTATTACCGCGCACCTTCATGGCGCTTCGCGAAAAGCTGGCCGATCCGAACGCGTCGGTGAAAGAGGTAGTGAAGCTCGTCGAGCAGGATATTTCGATTTCCGCGAAAATTCTTCAGCTTGTGAATTCAGCATTTTTTGGATTGCCGCGCGAAATTTCCACGTTGAATACCGCCGTGAGCTACCTGGGGATCGACATGCTGCAGAATCTCGTGTTATCGGCCGAGGTGTTTCGCGTTTTTGAAAACGCGGCTAAGCTGCCGGGATTTTCCTTTGAGGAATTGCACGAGCATTCGCAACTCACTGCAAAGATCGCGTCGCACATTCCCGTGCCGGCGGCGGTGCACAGCGCGGCAGTGGTTGCAGGCTTACTGCACGACGTTGGCAAGCTGGTACTCGCCACGCGGTCGCCGAAGCATTTCGCTCGCGCGCTAGTGGGCGCCCTGGAGGAGAAGCGGCCGCTGTTCGCCGTGGAGCAGGACTTGATGGGTGTGTCGCACGCGGAGGTGGGCGCCTATTTGTTGGGTATCTGGGGATTGCCATGCCCGGTGGTGGAAGCGGTGGCGCACCATCACCGTCCCGAGCGCGTTCCGCAAGACACAGTGGACGCGGTGGCTGTGGTGCACGTGGCGAATTATCTGGCGCACGAGAATCCTGTGCGTCCTGCCGCCGAAGAGGATTCGAATGCGTACTTGAAGCCCGATCCGGAGTATCTCGAGAATCTGGGGCTCACGGATCAGATTTCGGCGTGGAACGAATTCGCGGAAGGCGCCGCGACTGAAATGCGGGGCGGGCCGAAGCGCGAAACTCGCTCCGCAATGGAAACCACCAAAAAATAGCTGGCGCCGAAACTCCCGCAGTCATGCCGCGCGCTCCGATTTATTTCCTATTGCACGTTAATCGAGATCGGCACCGCGTGCGTTGCGGTTCCAATCGTGAACGAGACGCTCGCGTTCGGATCCACTCCCACCGGCGTCCCGGGATCATGAACGCCGCCACCACCGCCGCCGCTGCCTCCGCCGCAGGCCGCAAATGTCAGTAGCGCCGCGAACACCATGACAGTGAAGGCAATTTGAATTCCGCGACGCCCACGCCGCAGGCCCAGCAGCGACAGAAGACCGAAAAGCAAAATTACGAATAATGCTCCCGGCGGCTTGCTTGTCGGATCAACGCGGCGCGCGGCCGGAACGCTCGACGGAGCTCGCGTCGAGACCGTAAGCATGACGGTAGCCGTCGTCATGGTTGAGCTAAAGGTGACGCTCGCGGGCGATACGCCGCAGGTGCTCTCCGACGGCAAGTTGGCGCACTGAGGAACCAGATTGAAGGTGCCAGTCAGGCCGTTCATCGCGGTGAGCATGAGCGATGTGCTACCAGTTTGCCCGGGTTTAGCGACTGTAATCGTATTCGGACTGGCAACGACGGAAAAGTCCGGACCAGGATTTACTGTGACAACTCCAAGCGCGGTGATACCAAAATAGTTCGTGTCTCCACTGTAGGTTGCCTGTATCCCGAACTGTCCCGCAGGCAACGAGTTGATTGTGATTTGAGCCTGCCCATTGGTGATCGACACCGGATTCCCTTCACTCTTGCCGCTCTGCTGGTCAAAGAACTGCACGGTGCCCGTCATCGGCGGTCCCCCACTCAGTTGGGGAGAGACCGTTGCCGTCATTGTCACACTCGAGCCCTGCTGGATTGTAGGGCTGGAAGGAGTAACCGTCATCGTAGTCGGTATCGCTACGTCGAAGGCGGATGGAGACGAAGTCGATGGGGCGTAATTTACATCGCCGGCGTATTGCGCGGTCACGTTGTTGATGCCAGGCGTATCAAACATCACCATGGCGAACACGGTCTGATTGAACGTGCAGTTCGTTGCTGTACCGGCAACCACGTCACCACCAATTACCTTGCCCTGGTTGACAAAATTCATTTTGCCCGTAGGCGGATCTCCGCAACTCGTGGCTTGCAGCTGTGCATCTATTGTGATCGGAGTATTGATCGTAATTTTCGGAATCTCATTGACTAGCACCGTGGTTGTGGACGCTTGGCTGATGGTGAATGAGACAGGCGAGCCACCGCTCGGTTTGAAGCTGTTATCGCCCTCGTAAGATGCTGTGATTGAGTGTTGTCCGGCAGGCAAGTTAAAAATTCCGTTGGGCGTCGCTGTGTTCCCTTGCGAGTTTAAAGCGAACGGACTGCCTGTGATCTCAGTGCTGTTGTCTTTGATCGTTACGTTGCCCGTGGCCGTGCCGTTGCCGGATTGCCCGGCCACATCTGCGCGCAAATAGACGAAACCTCCGTAAGGACCTGACGTGAAAGGAATCGGATTGCCGCTTGCATCCGCGGTCAAGGCCTTCACGGTGGTGGTGCTTGGCTCCGGAGAAACCACCACCGAAATTGGAGGCGTGGAGTCGCTTGCGGCGAATGTCGCGTCTCCCGGATAGTGCGCAGTTACTGTGTACGAACCGCCGGGCAGGTTGTTGGTCGTTCCGGTGACAGTGCCGTTTGCCAGCAAGAAGCTTCCGGCGCCCAAGCCCGTGCTTGTTAGCAGGGCCACTTCGCCGCTGGGCGTGCCCGTGCCGCTGGGCGCGGGCGCGACAGCGACGTTCACGTTCGCCGTCGCTCCGTGCGTAATTGTCAGCGGTGTTGGCGTCATCGAAAGCGTGGTCACGCTGCCTTTGGATCCAACAGCGCCGCCCCATGCATTGACCAGATTGGCCGCGTTCACGGTGCCCAGGCCGGTGGCGAGATCGTATGCGGCGGTTGTCGCGTAACCGTTCAGCACGCCGAACTGGTCCGACTTGACGTTTGTTTTGCAGTCATTTGAGCTGCCGGTTAGACAAGGCATCGCGATCGTGCCGGAGGTTACGTCGTAAAAGACGCAAGTGCTCGCCGGACTCGAACTCGAGTTGCAACTCGTCGCAGACTGTTGTGCAGCCAGTTTGTACAGAGTGTAGTTGGCGTTTCCTTGACGCGAATTTGTCTTCTGGTCAATCAGCGTCATGATTGCAGCAAAGGCAGGCGTAGAAGCGGACGTGCCACCAATGCCCACCACCGTTCCCTCGGCATTGGTTGGGTCGCAATAGATACCCGCGAAATGGTTGGAGCAGATGACATAGAAACTGAGGTTGAAGCCATTGCTGGCGAAAAGCGAAACATCTGGGATGTCGCGCTTGCCGTCATTTGGCACACCGGTGCCGGTTTGCCAGGAGGGCTTGGTGTAGCCGCCCGCACAACTGACGATGTCCTGACCGCTGCCGGTGGTACAGGAGCTTTTCCCGCCGCTGCCGCCGGTGGCCACAACCGCGGGCAGCAACTGAGAGTTGTTGCAATTGGTCTCCGCATTTGTGGTGCCGGTATCGATGGACCATTCAGCGTTAGTACAGGAATCGTTCCATGTCATTTCCGGGATATAGGATTTTGCCGATGCAAAGTGGGAGTCGTTCGTCGGGTTCCAATAAACTACGAAGTTGCTTGTGTCGTTGAAATCGGTACCGCCCACCGTTGTCGTGTAAGGAGTGGATGCGAAACCGCTGACCTGCAAGCCGAATTGCGCGGGATCATCGCGATCGCATCCGGCCGAGCCGCTGTCGCCGCTAGAGACGAAGACTGACATGCCCTGCGCGGCTGCCTGCTGCCAGAGTTGATTGAAGAATTGATTTCCGGCGGTGCCGAGGGCCGCTTCGCAAATTCCATAACTCTCGCTGACGATCGGGGCGACGTTGTGGTCAACGATATATTGCGCGGCGAGATCGACCCCGAGAGTCGTGTCCGTCGTTGCGGCGATTACGAAATCGATGGTGGCATTTGGAGCAATCGCGCCTGCCCATTCAATGTCGAGGTCCGACTCGATTTCGTCGGGCTGAAATCCCGGATCAGGTCCGTCGAAGATGAATGTGGGGTCTTTGAGTGGGAATCCAAACATTTGACGGAAGCGTCTCAGATCAGAAAGATCCACTTCCGATTGACCTACAATTGCGATCACTTGGCCGGTTCCGTCCAGGGCCGGAGTTGCGTTCCAGAGTGGCGTCAGGTTGTAAATAGTCGCGAAATCGTAAGGGCCGACTCCGTAGAAGGTCGTCCCCTGGGAGAAATTAGGCAAAGTGAAGAGCGGCCCAGTCGGTGTGAGCGTGCTTGTGCCTTTCGTGCGCTTGAACGTGCCGACGACGTGGTTCATCGCGTGTCGCGGGAAATTGTGGAGCGTGAGAACGCCGGCTACCGCGGGCACGAGCGCCGTCGGAATCTGCGGGTCGCTGGCATTGGCCCAGTGGTCGGCTCCGTTGACCGAATACTTGTGAATCTCGGTGTGAAAGGAGTTTTGTACTTGGGCGGCGGTGCCGGAGAATTCGATTACAGTGCGGCCGTTCGAGACTTTTGCTACCTGGAATCCCTGGAGCTGGAGCCACGACGTGATGGCCTGAATGTCCGCGTCGGCGGGACCGAATTGCTGGCCAAATTGTTCGGGAGTGAGCCAGGCGTGGTAGTTCGGCGAGGATTTATCCTGCTGCTGGTCGAGCAATGCTACGAGCGAGGCTTCCAGTGCCGGGCTGCGCTTCAAGACGAGCAGCATGCGCTGCATCGGCAGGCTTGCCGGCGCAGCACCGCGGTCATACTTCGCGAGGGCGAGTGGATAGGTGTTGCCACGCAACACGGTGAGCTTCGATTCTTCGACGGGTTGCGTGATGAGCGCAGGCTTGGGCGGCGCAGTCTGCGCGCGGCTGAACGCCGGAAACAGCACGGCGAACAGCAGCGCTAAAGCGCCTTGCACGAAGCGAACGTAAAAACGGCAGAAGACACTTCGGGTGTCGCTGGCTGGGGCTGGGAGCCTCATCGTTTCACCTGTCTTGAACCGGGAAAAGCGTGGCTGTATTTATAATAAGTTCATAGTCGAAATCAAGTACTAATTCGAGGATAAGTTTCGATCTGTGTTTCTTTCGCCGGACTTTCGCGGTGATTCAGAATTGCGGGATACTACAGCATTTGGCGAAGGACGTACTGCAGAATTCCGCCGTGCTGGTAGTAGGCGACTTCGAACGGGGTGTCGATGCGGGCGATGGCGGTGAAATGTTTTTCTTTGCCCGAGATGTCGCGGGCGTGCACTTTCATTTTTTTGCGAGGCTCGAAATTACTGGCAAGGCCTTCGATTTCGAAGATTTCATGGCCGGTGAGGCCGAGCGTTTTGGGAGTTTCGCCGGGAAGGAATTCGAGCGGCAGGACACCCATGCCGACCAGGTTCGAGCGGTGGATACGTTCGAAACTTTCGGCGAGCACGGCGCGGACGCCGAGGAGGATCGTTCCCTTGGCGGCCCAATCGCGGGACGAACCCGAGCCGTATTCCTTGCCTGCGATCACGATTAGCGGGACCTGCTCGTCGCGGTATTTCATGGCGGCGTCGTAGATGCTCATTTTCTCGCCGCTGGGCTGATGAATCGTCCAGCCGCCTTCGGTACCGGGGGCGAGCATGTTCTTCAGCCGGATGTTTGCGAACGTGCCGCGCATCATCACTTCGTGATTGCCGCGGCGGGCGCCGTAAGAGTTGAAGTCTTTGGGTTGAACGCCGTGCGCGATCAGATATTTTCCGGCCGGGGTATCGTGGGGGATTGAGCCGGCGGGAGAAATGTGGTCGGTGGTGACGCTATCGCCGAGGACTGCGAGTGCGCGCAGGCCATGCAGGTCGGATAGCGATCCTGGCTTCTTGGGCATTCCTTCGAAGTATGGCGGGTTCTTGATGTAGGTGGATTTTTCGTCCCAGGCGTAGAGATCTCCTTCGGGAATCGGCAGCGCGCGCCAGTGTTCATCACCCGTGAAAACATCGGCGTATTCTTTGCGGAACATTTCTGTGGTGACTGAATCGCGCATCGTGGTTTCGACTTCTTGTGGCGTGGGCCAGATATCGCGAAGGTAGACGGGCTTGCCGGATTTGTCGTTGCCGAGCGATTCGTTGACGATGTCGATGTCCATGCGGCCGGCGAGCGCATAGGCGACAACGAGCGGCGGCGAGGCAAGATAATTGGCGCGGCAGAGGGCGTTGATGCGCCCTTCAAAATTGCGATTGCCGCTGAGGACGGAGACGGCGACGAGATTATTGTCCTTGATCGCTTTTCCAATTGGCTCGGGGAGTGGGCCGCTATTGCCGATGCAGGTGGTGCAGCCGTAGCCGACGAGATGGAAGCGCAGCTTTTCGAGATACGGCCAGAGGCCGGCTTTTTCGATGTAGTCGGTGACGACTTTCGAGCCGGGGGCGAAACTGGTTTTAACCCAAGGCTTGGAGCTGAGCCCGCGTTCCACAGCTTTTTTCGCGAGCAGGCCTGCGCCGAGCATCAGCGAGGGATTTGAAGTGTTGGTGCAGCTGGTGATGGCGGCGATTACTACCGAGCCGTCGGCGAGATCGAAATTGTCGCCGTTGTTTTTCACGTGGACGTGCTTTGGCGCGGCGCCTGCCAGCGATTTTTCGAATGACGTTTTCGCCTGTGTGAGCGGGACGCTGTCCTGCGGACGCTTTGGGCCGGCCATTGTGGGGACCACTTTTGCAAGATCGAGTGCGAGGCGGTCCGAGAAAACGGGATCGGGAGTCTGGTCGGTGCGGAAGAGGCCCTGTTCTTTCGTGTAGGCCTCGACGAGGCGGACCTGATCTTCGCTGCGGCTGGTGAAGCGGAGATAGGCGAGCGTTTCGGCGTCGACGGGGAAGAAGCCCATCGTGGCGCCATATTCGGGCGCCATATTGGCGATCGTGGCGCGGTCGGGAAGAGTGAGGCTCGAGAGGCCTGTGCCATAGAACTCGACGAATTTTCCGACGACGCCTTTTTTGCGCAGAATTTCTGTGACGGTGAGGACGAGGTCGGTGGCTGTGGCGCCTTCGGGCAAACGCCCGTGAAGTTTGAATCCGACGACTGCTGGAATCAGCATCGAGAGGGGCTGGCCGAGCATCGCTGCTTCCGCTTCGATGCCGCCGACGCCCCAGCCGAAGACGCCGAGGCCATTAACCATTGTGGTATGCGAATCTGTGCCGACGAGCGAATCGGGGAAAGTAAGCCACGCGCCGTTTTCCTGCTTTTTGAAAACTACGCGGGCGAGATATTCGAGATTCACCTGGTGGCAGATGCCGGTGTCCGGCGGGACGACCTTGAAATTCTGAAATCCTTTTTGGCCCCAGCGCAGGAAGGCGTAACGCTCGATGTTGCGTTTCATTTCGAGGTCGGCATTGAAAAGGAAGGCGCCGGCTGCGCCGAATTGGTCCACTTGCACGGAATGATCGATGACGAGTTCGGCCGGTAATAGGGGATTGATTTTCTTGGGATCGCCGCCGAGGTGGCGCATCGCGTCGCGCATGGCGGCGAGATCGACTACGGCCGGGACGCCCGTGAAATCCTGAAGCAGAACGCGGGCGGGCATGAAGGAAATTTCTTTTTCGCGGGCGCCTTCGGCGCTGGTGGGATCCCAGGTGGCGAGGACGCGAATATCTTCGGCATGAACGAAACGGCCGTCTTCGTGGCGCAGTAAATTTTCGAGTAGAACTTTCAGGGAGAAGGGAAGCCACGAGGGCTTGCCGATTCCGGAGCGCTCGAGCGCGTCGAGGCGGTAAATTTCGAAGGATTCGCTGCCTACTTTGAGAGCGGCGCGGGTGGCGAAAGAGTTTTTGTGCGATGGGCTCATGCCGGGTTGGAAGCTCCTGTGTGAATAGCAGGATATTGTATCGCACGGGCGGTTGGAAGGTAACAGCGACGGCGGGCCGTTGTCGGGAGGACAGTAACGGGCGCGCCGGAGAATGGATCGGTAAAGAGCCACTTTTGTAACGATTATAAAATTCGAAGTTGTTGAAAGCGGGAGGGTTATTGGAACTTTTAATCGCGGTGTAACGATTAGGATTTTCGATGCTTTCCGGGCCTGATCCTGTTTGGGATAGTTGCGAGCGGGCCGTGTTTTGTCGAACTAGCACACGCCATGTTAACATATGGGTTACGAGTTGTAAAGTAACAAAATGTTACGTTCAATTCGGCGGGGTGAGTGGGAACTCACGAACCCCCCAGCGGCTAAAGCCGCATGCAGGTTGCGTCATTTACGGCACAACTAAAGTCGTGCCCTGACGCAAATGCGGCGGATGGCTAAGTTGAAGAGAAAGCGTGGGATAATTTCGTGCAGATGAGAGTGGCGCTGATTTCGACGTACGAGCTGGGGCGGCAGCCGTTTGGGCTGGCTTCGCCGGCGGCTTGGCTACGAGCCGCGGGGGCGGGTGTGACTTGCGTTGACCTGTCACGAGAAACTTGGCCCGAGGATTTGGTGAGGGCGGCGGACTTGGTGGCGTTTTATGTGCCGATGCACACGGCGACGCGGTTGGCGGTGGCGGCTTTGGCTGCGGTGCGCGAGCTGAATCCGAAGGCGCATCTTTGTTTTTACGGCTTGTATGCTCCGGTGAACGAGAGCTATCTGCGGGGACTGGGAGTGGAGACGATTCTTGGCGGGGAATTCGAGGAGGGATTGCGTTCACTTGCGGAGAGGCTTGGCGCAGGGAATCTGGGGGCGGGCGCAAGAAACGGACAGGGTGAACCCTTTGGCGCGTTATCCGCGCCTCAGGGCGAGCCTGTGATTTCGGTTGCGCGGCAGAAGTTCGTTACGCCCGATCGCACCGGGATGGTCGCGCTCGATAAGTGCGCGCGGCTGGTGATGCCGTCGGGCGAGGCGCGGACGGTGGGATACACGGAGGCGAGTCGCGGGTGCAAGCATTTGTGCCGGCACTGTCCGATTGTGCCGGTTTACAACGGGGTGTTTCGGGTTGTCGATCGCGAGGTGGTGATGGCGGACATTCGGCAGCAAGTTGCGGCGGGGGCGCAGCACGTTACTTTCGGTGATCCGGATTTTTTCAACGGCATTGGGCATGCGATTCCGCTGGTCGAGGAGCTGCATCGGGAATTTCCGGGCGTCACGTATGACGCGACGATCAAAGTGGAGCATTTGCTGAAGCATTCGGATTGCATTGGCAAGCTGCGCGGTACGGGATGCTTGTTTGTGACGAGCGCTGTGGAAAGCGTTGATGATGCGGTGCTGGAGCGGCTGGAGAAGAATCACACACGCGCTGATTTTTTGCGGGTAGTCGAGATGTTCCGGGAGATTGGTTTGGCGTTGCAGCCGACGTTTGTGCCGTTCACGCCCTGGACGACGCTCGAAGGTTATTGCGAATTGCTGGAAGTGTTGCGCGAGGAGGAGCTGGTGGAGAACGTGGCGCCGATTCAGCTGGCGATTCGATTGCTGATTCCGGCGGGTTCGCGGCTGCTGGAGCTGGAAGAGATTCGGCGAGGCGTGGGCGATTTTGATGAAGCGGCGCTCGTGTATCCGTGGAAGCTCGCCGATCCGCGGGTGGATCGCCTGTGCGAGCAGATTCAGGGAATCGTTCATTCGGGCGAGCAGATGAAACGCGGCCGCGCGCAAATTTTCGAGCGAATCGAGGACGCGGCGTTCGCGGTTGCAGGCGGAGGCATAACGCGGAGCGCTTTGCCTGTGCTGGCGTCGCGCGCGGCGGTGCCGTACTTGAATGAGCCTTGGTATTGTTGAGCGGAGCCTACCGGGGACCAGTTGGTTCCCATCGTGGAGGCGAGAAAGAAGACGCGGCAGGCCGACACGTTCGTTTGATGTAGCTGTGATGACGAATTTGATTGCAGCTGAATGCTGAGTGACTGCCTTGATGGACGCAAATAACACAAGACGCTCCAACGGGACACGCTCGAAACGCGTGTTGATACTGGCGAGCAAGCTTGGTTATCAGACTCGCGGATTTGCGGAGGCGGCGGAGAAGCTGGGAATCGAAGTGCAGTTTGGCACCGACCGCTGCCATAAGCTCGATGATCCGTGGGGCGACGCGGCGCTTGCGCTTCAATTTGAGAAGCCGCGAGATGCTGCACAAGAGATCGCGAGAGTTTTCGGCGGCGCGGCGGCAGGCGAGAAAGCGATCGATGCGGTAATCGCGCTTGGCGACCCGCCTACGGTAACCGCAGCGTATGCGGCCGAGGCGCTGGGGATTGCCGGGAATCCGCCGGCAGCCGCAGAAATTTGTCGCAGCAAGCTGTGGCAGCGCGAAGTGCTTCATGCGGCGGGTGTTCGCGTGCCGGACTTTTTTTCGTTTGCGGTGCAGAACGACTTGGCCGATGTGCTTGAGCGGGTGAAATTTCCTTGCGTGGTGAAACCGTTCTCGCTCTCCGCGAGCCAAGGAGTGATACGGGCGAACAATGCGGATGAATTTGCCGCAGCTGTGCGGCGAATTCGGCTGCTGATGGAATCTCCGGAAATTCAAGTGCTTCGCGAGCCGGGAGGCGACCAACTGCTGGTCGAGACGTATATTCCGGGGCGCGAAGTAGCGGTGGAAGGGCTCATTGAGGGCGGGCGACTGCGCGTGCTCGCGATTTTCGACAAGCCGGATCCGCTCGAAGGGCCGTATTTCGAGGAGACGATTTACGTGACGCCGTCGCGATTGTCCGCCGAGATGCAAAAGGCGATTGAAGAATGCGCGGGGAAGGCGGTTCGGGCACTGGGATTAACTACGGGGCCGGTGCATGCGGAGTTTCGAGTGAAGGAACGTGGTCCGTGGGTGCTGGAGGTTGCGCCGCGACCGATTGGCGGGTTGTGTTCGCGGGCGCTGCGATTTGGCGTGGATAAAATTTCGCTCGAAGAATTGCTGCTGCGTAATGCGTTGGGAATGCCTGGTGGTGATGCGGAGCGCGAGAACGCTGCGAGTGGCGTGATGATGATTCCCGTGCCACAGAGCGGGATTTTCGAGGGGGTTGAGGGAATTGAAGCGGCCGAGAGTGTGCCGGGGGTAACGGAGATTCAGATTACCGCGCGGTTGCACGATTACGTGGCGGCTTGGCCGGAGGGGTCGAGTTACTTGGGATTTATTTTTTCGCGGGGGGAGGCTGCGGCGGAAGTGGAAAAAGCGCTACGAGAGGCGCATCGACGGTTGAATTTTCGATTATCGCCTCGATTGCCGGTGGAACATCCGGCTACCGGTAAGATTGCTACCTAAATTGAAAGCGGAAAAAGAAAAAAGTCAAAAGAGCCGGCGGGACGCCGGCGGTACGGAAGGGCAGTTGCGCCGCTAGTTGCTGCTTCCTCTTTTTGAAGCCGTGCCTTTTGGGCAGGGAACACCCGGTGACGGGTAGGCTGGCGAGGTAGAACCACCGCGGTCAGACTTGTGCCTTAACTTAGCCTTTGCCTCTTTGCGGGACGTAGCCTTCGGGGAGTTTGGCGCCTTCGCCGAAGAAAAACTGTTCCATTTGCTCTTCCATGATTTTCTGCGAATTGGGATCGAGGGGATTCAGGCGGTACTCGTTCATGACCATTTTCGAGTGCTCGAGCCACATTTTCCAGGCGTCTTTGGAGACATTCTCGTAGACGCGCTTGCCGATTTCGCCTTTCCAGGGAATGCGATCGAGGCCGGGGAGGTCGCGTCCAAATTTGACGCAGTGCACGATGCGTTCGGTGTGACCCGCGGATTGCTGCGGAACTGGCGCTGGAACGTTGTCCGCGCATTTATCGTCGGCCACGAATCCTCCTGAGCCTGGTAGCGAAGAGTTGCTCCCTCAAAGATACTGCATTCACCTGCGGAATTCCAGCCAGTGGCGAACGCGAAGCCAGCGAGCGAGCGGAGACGTCCGACGGAACTGTGCGCGAAGCTTGCGGTCTGGACACGGTGTGGAGAGAAAGATAGACTCGCTTCTCCACGCATTTGAGGCTTCCGGAGAATAAATCATGAATACCCGCGCGACAGAGACGGCTGAGGTGCCCCAAACGGATGCTTATTATTGCGAAGTTCCCAATGACCCCTGCGCGATCGTGATGTTCGGCGCGTCCGGCGATTTGGCGCGGCGAAAACTGCTGCCTGCGCTTTACGACCTGGCGGTGCACGCGTGCCTGGCACCGCGGTTTCGTTTGCTGGGATATGCGCGGACAGAGATGAGTGATGAGGATTTCCGTAAGAAGGCTGGTGAGTTTTTGCCCAAGTCATCCGGAGGCGACGGCGGGGCTGGCGCGGCTGGTGCGGGCGGGCAAGACAAGCTCGATGAATTTGTCAAGCACTTGCACTATTTCAGCGGCAACTATGACGATCCCGCAGCGTTTCAGAGGCTGTCTCAGCGATTGGAGGAAATCGATCGCGAAGCAGATTTGCACGGGAACCGGCTTTTTTATCTGGCGACGCCGCCGGACGTCTATTTGAAGATTATCGAGCAGATTGGAAAGGCGGGGCTCGCAAAGCCGAAAAGCGAAAAATCGTGGACGCGCGTGATTATCGAGAAGCCGTTTGGACACGACAAAGCGTCGGCGGAGGATTTGAACGCGAAGGTGCTGAGCGTATTCAACGAAAACCAAGTTTACCGGATCGATCACTACCTGGGCAAGGAGACCGTGCAGAACATGCTGGTCTTTCGGTTCGGCAATGGAATTTTCGAGCCGCTATGGAACCGCAACTACATCGATAACATTCAGATTACGGCGGCGGAATCGCTGGGAGTCGAGCGGCGCGGGGGATTTTACGAGAACACGGGCGCGTTGCGAGACATGATTCAAAGTCACGTGCTGCAATTGACGTCGCTTGTGGCGATGGAAGCCCCGGCGACATTCGATGCCACGGCGGTGCGAAACGAAAAAATCAAAGTGTTGCAATCGATTCGGCCATTTTCCGCGGAATCGATATGGAAAACGGTGATACGCGGGCAGTACGGGCCGGGAACCGTGGGCGGAAAACAGGTGCCGGGTTACCGGCAGGAGCCGGGCGTGAATCCGAACTCGGCGACGGAGACGTTTGTTGCGTTGAAATTGTATGTGGACAACTGGCGGTGGAGCGGAGTGCCGTTTTATTTACGGACGGGGAAGCGGCTCGCGCGGCCGACCACGGAAGTGGCGATTGAATTCAAGAAGGCGCCGCACATGGTTTTTCAGGGCGAAAACGTGGAATCGAATTCGCTGGTGCTGAATATTCAGCCGGATGAGGGAATTTCGCTTTCGTTTGGCGCGAAAGCTCCCGGTGGACACATGCAGATACGCCCGGTCGAAATGGACTTCCGGTACAAGCAGGCGTTTGGGGGCGGTTCGCGCGATGCTTATGCAACTTTG
Source organism: uncultured Acidobacteriota bacterium (assembly GCA_963736465.1). Classification (GTDB taxonomy): domain Bacteria; phylum Acidobacteriota; class Terriglobia; order Acidiferrales; family UBA7541; genus Palsa-295. The sequence continues at coordinate 72,980 of CAVTOS010000011.1, forward strand.
ATCAACGATTGCATTCGAGGGGATGCGACGCTGTTCGATCGCGCAGACAGCGTGGAGGCGGCGTGGTCGCTGGTGGATCCGATTCTCGACGCGTGGAAAAAGGGCACTCCGCCGCCCTTCCCCAATTATCCGGCGGGAAGCCAGGGGCCGAAAGCCGCCGATGACTTGATTACGACTGATGGACGCCGCTGGCGTCCGTTGTAGGTTGTAGGTCTCCCATACCCAATTAGAGCGATACAATTCCAAGCGCTTTTCACGGCGGAGGATTTCCTCGATGATTCTTGCGGGCGACCTGGGTGGAACGAAAGTCAATCTAGGTCTATTCGAAATTCGAGCGGGGAAGCTCGCAGCGGTTGCTGGCAAACGTTACGCGACGCATGAATACAAGTGCCTTGAAGAAGCGATCACGGATTTTCTGAACGAGACGAAAGAGAAAGTGACGGCGGCATCGTTTGGGATCGCGGGACCGGTGGTGCAGAATCGCGTCCATGCGACGAATTTTCCGTGGATTGTGGATGGGGCTGCACTGGCGCAGCATTTGGGAATAAGCCGCGTGCGTTTGCTGAACGATTTGGAGGCTGCGGCGTACGGAATCGGGGTGATGGAACCGCCGGATCTGGAGGTAATCCACCCGGGCGTGTTCGTACCCAGCGCGAACCGCGCGGTAATTGCGGCCGGGACGGGACTGGGCGAAGCCATTCTTTTCTGGGATGGCGCGCAACACGTCCCAATGGCTACGGAAAGCGGTCACGCAGATTTTGCGCCACACACAAATCAACAGGCCAAGCTTTGGGAATTCTTGAAGCAGAGCGAAGAGTTTGTGAGCGCCGAAATCATTTTGTCGGGCGGAGGATTCAAGCGTGTGCACGAATTTCTCGATCCGTCGGTGCGGCATGACTTCGACGCGCCCGGAGTCGATCCAGCGCCGGCGATCACGGAGCGCGGGCTTTCGGGGGAATGCCCAGTGTGTGCGGCGACGCTCGATTTATGGGTGGATATCTACGGATCGGAAGCGGGGAATTTGGCGGTGCGAGCTATGGCTCGCGGCGGGATTTTTGTAGCGGGCGGAATTGCGGTAAAGATATTGCCGAAGATGACGAATGGGCGGTTTGCGGCGGCGGTGAAAGATAAGGAAAAGATGGGGACCTATTTGGAGCAGATCCCGGTAGTAATCGTGTTGAACGAAAAATGCCCGTTGATGGGAGCGGCATTTGTAGCTTGGAAGGGGCTCTAAGAGTCGCAACGAAAGTTACGCCGCGTGGCGGGCTTTGCTTTTCTTAAAATGCAGGCTCTTCCTGTAGTGATAGAGAATATAAAGACCCAGGGACACCGCCACAACGATAAACGTTATCAAAATTGGTTTTGCATGATTGGTGATGATGGTAAGAATTAACCGGCCGTAAAAAGCGCTTAAGCACGCGAGGATGGTAAATCGAATTCCCCGGCCGACCGCAAGCGCAGCCAGGAATTTATTGCGGGAGTATTGCATGGCGCCCGCCGCGATCAGAAATGGAACCATGGGCGCCGGCGGCGGAAGCATCGCTGGAATCAGAACTGCACCGAAACCCCACTTTTCGAACGTCTTCGTTACCTTGTCCATTCGTTTGCGGGAAAATTTGCGTTCCATCGCGCCCTTGCCTTGGCGAAATGCGATGCGGTAGGTGACGTAGCCGCCGATGACAGAGCCGATCGTGGCCATGAGCGCGTAGTAAGGCCACAGTTTGCGCTGGTTCGCCGCGAGGATGATGGTCAGCGCGTCCATGCTGCCGGGCACTGGAACCACGGAGTTGTCAATCAGGCCCAGGACGATCAGACCGGGACCGCCGAGGTGATGCAGCCAGTGAAAAACTTCATGGGCGGGTTTGGCGAATTCGATGGTCTTATGGATCATCATTGAGTTCTAAGTGCCAGAATAAACCGAAACCACGAACGTGCGCTGCTCATTTTATCGGAGAGAAAAGCCTTTAAAGTCGCGCGAAATTCTTTCCTATTAAAGAGACGCCTAGGTATGACCTGCGGTTTCAAGGCGAGGCCGACGTTAGCAAGGTGCCGCTATGGTGTACGCTGTCCCAAATACGGGTAAGGCCTTCGCTGTACTGACCCCGAATATCCCCGTGTAGCGGGCAGAATGTGATTGACTTAATTCCGCCGAAAGTGCGAAGAATTGTTAAGCGTCGTTTGCGAGGTTTGTTAACCGATGAGCCTGAAAGAATATCGCAAGAAGCGGCGGTTCGGAGTGACTCCGGAGCCAGCTGGCGGAAAAGACGGAAAAGATCACAAGAGCCCTTCGCGAATTTTCGTTGTGCAGAAGCACCGCGCTACGCAACTGCATTACGACTTCCGATTGGAGTGGAATGGGACGCTGCTCTCGTGGGCTGTTCCGAAAGGCCCTTCGCTCGATCCTTCCGTGAAACGGCTGGCGATGCAGGTGGAGGATCATCCGATCGAGTATGCAAATTTTGAAGGTGTGATACCCGCGGGAGAATACGGCGGTGGAACGGTGATGGTTTGGGACAAGGGAACCTGGGAACCGGAGCAACCTGATCCGCAAGCGGCACTGGAAAAAGGCGATCTGAAATTTACGCTTCACGGGAAAAAGTTGAAGGGATCGTGGGTTCTGGTTCGGACGCGCGGTTTCGGCAGCGGCAGCAAACCTTCGTGGTTGATGATTAAACACCGCGATCAATATGCTTCGACCGAGGATATCACTGCGGCGCAGCCGAAATCGGCGGTCAGCAGGCGTCTTCTCGCAGGAATTGCGCGCGATAACGGCGGCAATGTGGAACTCGCAGCCACCGGCGATCCGGCTCCTACGACAAGCCCACGAAAGGCAACTTCCAAACCTGCGAAGCCAGCGCTTCCAACAGCTCCTCGCAAGCGGCGAGCATAATCCGGAATATCTTACTCGGTTTTGTTCGTGTTGAAATTCCAAGGAGCCGCCACCCCGCATGAGCGATCGAATCCCGTTTCGCGTGAGACCCATGCTGGCGACGCTGGTGAGCGAGCCTTTCGATCGGCGCGGGTGGGTTTATGAGGAAAAATATGATGGCATTCGCATCCTCGCCTATAAAGAAGGGAAAGACGTGAAGCTGCTCACACGAAACGACATCGATCGAACGAAGGGCTTCCCTGAGGTAGTAGATGCAATCCGCGCATTGAAACCTGCGACGCTGCTGCTGGACGGTGAACTGGTGATATTCGATCGCAAAAAAGTTTCGCGTTTTCACCTGCTGCAGCAAGGAAAGGGCGAAGCCATCTACGCCGTCTTCGATTGCTTGTACCAACAGGGAAAAGATCTGCGGCGGCAACCGCTTTCAGAGCGACGAGCTGCAATGGAGAAATCGCTGGGCCGGCCGGGAGTTTTAATTCCGTCGCGCCGCCTCGCAACAAACGGTTTCGAAGCCTACCGTGAAGCCAAGAAACGCGATTTCGAAGGGTTAGTTGCCAAGGATGCGTCATCGCTTTACTACGAAGGCCGCTCGACGAATTGGCTGAAGGTAAAAGTTCACCAGGAAGATGAGTTCGTCATCGTCGGCTTTACGAAGCCCGCGGGCGCTCGCAAACATTTCGGCGCTTTGCTGCTGGGCGCCTATCGGGGCGGAAAATTGCATTACGTGGGCAAGGTGGGTACAGGCTTCGACGAGGATTTGCTCGCTTCCTTGTCAAAAAAGTTGAAGCCTTTGGAGATTGCCCGGCCGCCGTTCGTCGATCCACCGCGCGAGCGCGACGTCACCTACATCCAGCCAAAACTCGTCGCGCAAATCTCATTTCAAGAATGGACGGCCGACATGAAATTGCGCCAGCCGGTATTTCTAGGCTTGCGCGACGACAAAAAGCCCACGGAAGTCCTGCTCCCGGAGCCGCAAAAATGAAAGCTACAGCAACCAAGCGGGCGAAAGCCGCCATTACCACTACAAAAGATCTCCCGGTGAATATTTCCCACCCGGACAAAGTCTTCTGGCCTGAAGAGGGCTACACCAAAGGCGATCTAGCTGAATTTTACGAATCGATATTTCCGAAGCTCGAGCCGTACGTGAAAGACCGCTTGCTCACTCTGGAGCGATGCCCGGACGGAATGGCGGGCCAGTGCTTTTACCAGAAGGAAATGCCGAAGGGGATGCCGGCGAATACTCCTACAAAGCGAATCAAGAACGAGGACAGCAAGCGGCCCTTCACGAATTACGTGGTGGGCGGAACTCTTGACACCCAACTGGCGCTTGTGAATCTAGGCTGCATCGCGATCCATGCGATGGGCGGGCGCGCTGCATCGCCGCGCCAGCCAGACTGGATCTGCTTCGATCTCGACCCAGATTCCAGCGAATTTTCGGATGCGGCGCGCGCTGCGCTGTATGTGAAGGAAGGGCTTGATACTCTGAAGCTCGAATCATTCGCAAAGACTTCCGGCAGCCGCGGCATCCACATCTTCGTGCCGCTCCGCCCCGGTCCGGATGTCGACGTCGTGCGTTCTTTTGCTCAGGATTTTGTCGCAAGGCTGGCCGCCGCTCATCCCAAAGAACTCACCACGGAGCATTCGATTGCGGCACGGAAAGGACGCGTCTATCTCGATCCATTTCGAAATGGATTCGGGCAAACCGTGGTGACACCTTATTCAGTGCGCCGCAAGCCCAAAGCTCCAGTGTCGACGCCGCTTGCTTGGACAGAGATAAAGCCCTCGTTGATTCCGTCAAAGTTTAATATCGGCAACTTTGCGGAGCGCGCGAGAAAGGCTGATCCTTGGAGTGATTTTTTTCGAAGCTGGCAGTCGCTTGAAAGAGCGATTCAACACGTCAAGAAGCTGTAATCGAATCGAGCGCTGCCCGCTCGCGCGGCCTCGGGCAGTGAAAGTCCCCCGCTTAGTCCGCGCCCATCTTCTTGGATAGTTCGGCGGGATAAGCACGGACACCCGCGCTTGAGGCGCTCTCCTCTTTGAAGACGCTTCGCTTCGCGATGAGATCCGAAGCCCACAGAAAGATATCGAAGAGCCGCGCGCGGTCAAGATTGTCAAACCCGCGAATCGGCCGCACCAGTTCTCCCGCCTGTGCTGCGCACTGTTGCAGGAAACGATCGACCGAAAACGAAGTGACGACATCCGCGTCATGAAGCGGATTGCAATTGCAGCGTTCAAGATATTCGTAACAGTGCGATATGAAGTGACCCACGCAATAAAATCGCAGCGCGAGCAAACCCACAGCCGCATTCCCGCAGTGCGGCGTGTCGCAGCGGATCCACTTGCTAGCGGATGGTTCGGTTCCTTCAGTCGCCTTAATTTGTTCGCCGGAATCTTCCTTCATGGCCCTCATTATCCCCGTGGTATGTGGTGATGCTGAAAGGTTGGTCTGGCTGCGCGTTGCGATTCGCATTTCTGATCCGACTAACAAACTGGCGTCGCCGCTATCGGCAACGGAGCATCCGGGAAGCTGGGCATCGCCGCCTGATATGTATGAACCCTCGTGCATACGTCGATCAACGGCGTGACCATCTTCAAAACAGCCGCCGAGGACTCCCACCGATTTGCAGCATCTTTCTCCGCCTTCCAGAAACTCATCACCAGAATGAGCCGAGGTTCTTTCACGGAACTCAAAACGATCACGCCCGCGAATCCTCGTTGCTTTTTCAGGTATTCAATCAACGAGCCCCGGACACAACTTCCCAATTCGCGAATTTTGCCGGGCTGAGCCACCAATTCCACTGACCGTGCATGCAGCGTTTGAATTCCCAAAGCGCTGTTTGGCGACAATGAGGTCCTCGCTTCCCATGGAGTGGAGTTGCAGCCCACGTTTTCGATTTGCACGAATGCGGTTTCGATCGGATCCCTCATATGGGTAACACTCCTCAGTTCGTTTTCATCGCGATGGGGGGAAGCGCATCCCGGTTCGTTCGGGGTAGGGACGCCCCGGGATGCGCCGGGGGCATGAGGAGCCTTAGAAATACTGTTCCGCAGAATAAGAGTTTGGGGCTGCATTGTCAGCGCGTCACCATCGCTGCAGAATAGTGAAGCCAGGGCGGAAATCGTTTCACATCGGGACAAGATTTATACGCTGTGGGAAATAAGTAATAGTCCTGCGGGTTCTTACGTAGTTCCTGACTGAGAGGGCACGTCGTTGCGCCTGATTTCTTAGGGGGTTATACTCCCTCTCCATTTGAGGGTATGTGGAATTCTTCTCGTTTGACGAATCCTATCTTCAACGGCTTCGAGGCGGGGACTTCCCGACCGAGCAACATTTTGTCGACTATTTTGGCGAATTGCTGCTAATAAAGCTGCGCTCCCGCCTTCGCTCTTCCCAATCCGTAGATGACATTCGGCAGGAGACGTTTGTACGCGTCTTGAAGGCCGTGCGGACGGGCGGGGTGAGGAGCGCAGAGGGCCTCGGGTCTTTCGTTAACTCTATATGTAACAACGTCTTACAGGAACATTACCGGAGTTCTGCTCGTTCCATCCAGCAAGATGAGAAACCGCTGGATCCGCCGGACACCAGCATCGATTTGGACGGCATGCTCGTGGCAAAACAGACCCGCGAGCAGGTAAACCACACTCTTTCAATGCTTTCCGAGAAGGATCGGCGCCTCTTGCGAGCCCTATTCTTCGAGGAAAAGAATAAAGATGAGATTTGCAATGATTTCGGAGTGGATCGGGACTATTTGCGGGTACTTTTGCACCGCGCAAAGCTGAGCTTTCGAACGCTTTACGAGCAGGCGGAGCACGGCAAGCAAGCCGGTGCCGGACAATCGAAGCACGTGTGAAACGATTTACCCTCCCCCGACACTATAGGGAGTATGCAAATAATGAACCACGACGAAGCCATTCGGCTCAAAGCGGCTGAGAAATACCTCCTGGGCGAGTTAAGCGTCGAACTTCGCGATCAGTATGAAGACCACTATTTCGGCTGTGCGGAATGCGCGCAAGACATTCGAACGGGCGCGGTCTTCATTGATAATGCGCGAGATGTTTTGATCCCACCCTCTGTCACTGAGTTAGGCGCCAAGCATCAGCCTGCGCGTTCCGGTGGCTGGTGGACGACGCTGTTGCAGCCAGCATTTGCAGTTCCGGCGCTCGCGCTATTGCTCCTTGTCGCCGGATATCAGAATGTGGTGACGATTCCGCATTTGAAAATGGCTGTAACGCAATCCGAGACCGCACAAACCCTGCCATCGTTTTCCCTGATCTCTGAGAATTCGCGAGGCGGTGCTCCGCTTGCGATTTCGGTTCCGGCGGGTAAGCCTTTCAGCTTTTTTGTGGACATCCCCCCGAACGGCAGCTACAGCTCTTACGTTTGTGAGTTTCAAACCGAATCTGGAACGCCCGAATTGTCGTTGAACGTCTCCGCGGATGAGGCGAAACGAACAGTTCAACTCTTGATTCCTGCCGGGCGCCTGGCATCGGGAAAGTACGTGCTTGTCGTGCGAGGATTGGACTCGCAAGGAAAGCCCGATGCGGATAAGATAGGCGTCGCTAGCTACCCGTTCTCTCTCGATTACACCAAGTAACCCCATATTTTATTGACGCAGGAGGCAGCGCCAATGCAGAAGGAAACCATTCCCCAGTCACACGTCTATAGTGCGTACGGCCATGCGCTGAGCGGGCGTATCACAAGACCGCTCGATCACATTATCGAAGTCCAGGCAGGGATGTCGTTGCCGAGCATCGGCGGAATCGGAAACTCGCGCGTCGAAGATTTTCGCTTCAGGGATTTTGTTTCCTTCAAAGCTGCGTACACGCATGTGGCAGGAAGTATGAGCGATAGCGAAGTCCACACGTCCCTGGTTACATCCACGGTCGAAAACCTGAACGTCCTGGACATCGTAACCGCAGATCGAGTTGTGACTCGCTTAGCCTCGCGAAGCAAGCTCCATGATAAGGAGCCGCAGATTACCGTGTTTGGAAGCAAGATCGAGAACCTGAAAATTGCCGGCTGCCTCACTCACATCGAGTTCGAGGACAAACTGTTCTTGCGGCTCACGACGTTTGAATCAATCAGAAAAGAGTTTGATTCCAACGCCAAATTCCGCAAAATAGCAGCCGATCCCTTTCTCACGGGCCAGACCAAGAAGTCAATCGATGCTCACGGAGTAGTGGTTTGCTCGCTCGTAAAGGACATGACGATCGAGAAGTGCCCCGGAGTGGAGCGCATAGGCCACGCCTTCGAGGTTCCGGAGTTTGGCAGAGTCTACGTGGGGGAACTGTTTGCACAACATCGCAAGCGCACTCTGACAATGTTGCGCCTGGAGTTGGGTTGTCCCGTCATTGGGACCATCCTTTGCGCCCAAGCCGCAGGAAACGGTTATCCCGCGGGCTAACCTGGATTTTATGGTTAAGCCTTGCGGCGACTGCGACAAATTGCACTCGCAAGGCCCCGCTAAATCCCCAGACTCTTTATGCCGATGCCTGGTCAAAGGTAAAGCGCGGAGATCTGATCGGGGCAAGCGCCGACGTAGATGCGTTTGGTGCCAGCAAATCCGCTGTTAGCGTCGAATGGGCCTCGCGATTTCGCGTTCTGAAGGCAGAAATCCTGCGCCGTCAGGGTAAGTTTGCTGACGCCGTGGCACTTCTCGAAGCGCCCCTTCCTGAACAATTCGCCAAATCTGATATTGCGGTGTGGCGAAAGATTACCCAGGGCACGGCCGAAGCCTTCCTTGGCCAATATGACCTTGCGGAGAAGTCGCTAACAGAGGCTGAAACCCTTGCCAAGCAGAACCAGCCCGATTTGCTCGGAGAAGTAGCAATCAAGAAAGGCACTCTGGCGTGGCTACGCGGCGATACGGATGTCGCGCGATCCGAGTATCTGGCTTCGCTGAGCATTGCTCGAAGCATTCATGATTCTTACCTTGAAGCAAATTCACTCACCAATCTGGGGAACGTCGCTACTAGACAAGAACACTTCGATGAGTCCATTGATTGGAACCGTACCGCACTTCAAGTGATGCAATCGACAAACGCCCCCGGTGCGCAAGCCAATATTCTTGGGAACATGGGCTGGAGCTATCTGGATTTAGGGGACTACGAAAACGCCCTCGCGCTTTTCCAACAGGCGGACGCTGCTTCCGGAAAGGCCGGTTCGCTCGGAGCGCAAATACAATGGCGACTCAGTATCGGCAACATTCATCTTGCTCGCCGGGATTATGGTTCAGCCGAACGCGCATATCAGGGCGCACTGGATGTCGCGAAGAGTCTCCACGATGAAGACTCGATAGCGCAATGTCTCGAGAACCTTGCTCTCGTGTCCCTCGAAACGGGACAGGTTGACGCCGCTCAGCACTACAACGAACAAGTTGCTTCGTCTGTTCATGCACATTCAGACCAGGTCCTATCGGTGGTAATTCATGGCCGCATCGAGGAGCTGAGACACAACCACAAAGAGGCGCGGGAAGCCTTCGAGACTGTGATTCGCGATTCGAACGCTCCGACCCCGCTGCGATGGGAAGCGCAATCGGATCTCGCAGAGGTATATGCGTCTGAGGGCAATCGGGCGGAAGCGGAGCGCCAATTCCGCAGCGCTCTCGCCACCATTACAACGGCGCGTGCCTCGATCAAGACGGAGGAGCTGCGACTTTCATTCCTTTCGAACGCGATTACGTTTTATGACGACTACATCGATTTTCTGACTTCGCAGGGGCGGGCTGGTGACGCGCTGCAGGTTGCTGAGGTGAGCAGAGCGCAAACTCTCGCTGAGGGGCTCGGACTCAGGTCGAAAATTCTCTTTCCAATTCCAAACTTTCAACCGAGAGCGATTGCGCAGCGATTTGGCGCGACGTTGTTGTTCTACTGGCTGGGCGAGAAACACTCGTACCTCTGGGCTGTCACAAGTTCGAACGTGTCACTCTTTACTTTGCCTCCCTCATCCGAAATCGAATTGGCTTTGAGATCCTATCGCGAAGCGCTGCTCGGGCCGCGTGACGTACTCGAAACGTCGAGCGCACAAGGGAGCAAGTTGTACGACACGTTGGTCGCTCCTGCGCAGAAGCTGATAGCGCCCGGCTCACGCGTGCTTATCTTGCCGGATGCGGGATTGTACGGCCTGAATTTCGAAACACTTCTCAATCCGAAACCGCAACTCCATTACTGGATCGAGGACGCAGTCGTCGCATATGCGAATTCGCTCGTTCTGCTGGCGGCGTCTGCGAACCAACCGGTGACCAGAGTGAAGAAACTACTGCTTGTGGGCAATCCGATCTCGCCGAGCGCGGAGTTTCCGGATTTGCCGCAAGCAGGCGCCGAGATGACGGACGTAGAGCGATATTTTGCGGCGCCGGAGCGCACGGTGCTTTCGCGACAGCAGGCCACGGCAGCCGCTTACCTCGAAAGTAAGCCGGCGCAATATTCGTTTATTCATTTCGTGGCGCACGGGACTGCAAGTCGCGCGAGCCCACTCGATTCGGCGGTGATTCTCTCGAAGCAAGGTGATTCCTACAAACTGTATGCGCGCGATATCGTCACGCAGCCGCTGCATGCGAATCTCGTGACGATCTCCGCGTGTCATGGCGCGGGCGAGCGCACCTATTCGGGCGAAGGACTTGTAGGGCTCACATGGGCATTCTTACGCGCGGGCGCGCACGGCGTGATCGCTGCGTTGTGGGAAGTGAACGACAATTCCACACCGGAATTGATGGACGATCTGTACGCTGAAATCCAGAAAGGCTCAGCTCCGGATGCCGCTCTGCATCATGCCAAGTTGAAATTACTAAATTCCGGCACGGTCTATCAGAAGCCTTTTTATTGGGCGCCCTTCGAAATTTATCTCGGCCACTGATTGTCACCGCGAGTGTCGAAGGCGCATTGTTTTTTCTAATTCGGATTTTCGAGAAGCACCGCGATGCCTTGGCCGCCTCCAATGCACGCCGATGCGACCCCATATCTCTTCTGCGAACGCTGCAACTCACGCGCCAGGGTGACGGCAAGGCGTACACCCGTCGCGGCCAGCGGATGGCCAATGGCAATCGCACCGCCGTTCACATTGAGCTTATTGCGATCGAGCTTCAGCTCGCGTTCCACGCCCATCACCTGCGCGGCAAAAGCCTCGTTGATTTCGAAGCGATCGACTGCATCGAGTGAGAGCCCAGCGCCATCGAGAAGTTTTCGAATCGCGGGTGCCGGACCAATACCCATAATTTCCGGCGGAACGCCCACAGTCGCAACAGCCGCGACACGCGCGAGCGGCTTGCTGGCCCGAGACTTGGCGTAATCGCCGGAGGCGACCAGCGCCGCGGCCGCGCCATCAACAATCGCCGAACTGTTCCCGCCCGTCTGCACGCCACCAAACGCCGGCCGAATCTTTGCCAGCGCCTCGTAAGTGGACGGACGAATGTGCGTATCGGCTGCAAGTGTTTCGACGCCCTTCGGCAGCTGGATGCCGCGCGATTTGTAACCTTCAAGCCGGAATTCCTCGCTCACAACTGGAACAATCTCGCCCGACAAAAAGCAAGCCTTCTGCGCCGCCACAGCGCGCGCGAAACTCAGCTCCGCGAAACGATCCACTTCCTCTCGCGTAATTTTATATTCGCGCGCAGTTTTCTCCGCCGTGTCGCCCATCGTCACGTCCGCCGCCGGATCAAGCAGCGCCTCCCAAAGAAAATCCTTGAACTCCACCTGCCCCATCTTGAATCCGCCGCGATGCGTATACGCCGCAATCGGATTCCGGCTCATCGATTCGGCCCCAACGCAAAGCCCCAGATCAATCTTCTTCAAAGCAATCGCATCAGCAGCCTGCCCGATCGCTTCCATTCCAGTGCCGCAAACGCGCTGCACCAGAATCGCCGGCCGATCAATCGGCACGCCCGAATACAGCCCAATGTGCCGCGGCAGCAAATAAGCATCAAAACTAGCCTGCGCCACGCATCCGGCAATCACGGCACCCACGTCGCCAGGCGAAACTTTCGCGCGCTCAAAAACCGCCCGCGCAGCCTTGATGCCAAGATCGGTCGGCGACACGAGTCCCAGCGCGCCGTTGTAATCCACGAACGGCGTCCGCACCCCGTCGAGCAGCCACACGTCGTCATACGCGATAAAAAGCCCGCCCTTATCTCTTCCCGTCATTTTTCCCCTCGAGCCTAAAAATCACTTCCGAATCCGCCTCACCATACAATTCCTCAACAAGCGCCGCCCGATGTTCAAGCACCGCGCGCTGATTCAACGAACCCTTGTCCGTAATTTCACGCGCATCCAGCGAAGGCGGCTCCTCAAGAAGTATCGCACGGCTCACGCGATTCGAACTCCCCGTCGCCTCCGCCGCAAACGCCGCCAACAAATCGCGAAAACGCCCACGCACCGCCTCATGCCGCAAAATATCCGAAGCCGCCAAGCCCGAGTCCGCACCGAGCGCAACGAGCCGCGGGCACAACGCACAACAAGCCTCCACATCCGCGAAAATCATCATCCCCACATCATCTCGATCGTGCCCGGTGATCACCACATCCCGCACAAACGGCGCAAAAAAACTCAAAATCCGCGCCCGCAGCGGTCCCACGCTCACCCAAGTCCCAGTCGCCAGCTTGAAATCCTCAGAAAAACGCCCATCGAAAAGAAAACCCTTATTCACATCCGCGGCATCAACAAACCGCACCGCGTCGCCAAATTTATAAAATCCCTCTTCGTCGAAAGCCTTCCGCGTAAGCTCCGGCTGCCGCCAGTAACCCGGCGTAATATTCGGCCCGCGCACGCGCGCTTCCAATTTGCCGTCTTGCGGCACCAATTTCGCCTCAACGCCGGGAATCGGAATCCCGATCACTCCCGCCCGATCCGTTTCCCACGTCGTCTGAATCGCCATCGGCGCCGTCTCCGTCGAACCCAGCCCCGTCACCATCACCACGCGCTCGCCGCAAGTTTCCCGCGCCAGCTCGCGATACGCGTCCCACACCGGCTGCGAAAGTCCCGCGCCCGCATAGAACAGCAGCTTCAGCCGGCTGAAAAAATTCTCGCGAAGCTCGCGATCCGCGCGCAGCGCCGGCAGCAAATCCTCATAGCCCTTGGGCACATTGAAATACACCGTCGGAGCAATCTCGCGCAGATTCCGGATCGTCTCAGAAATAAATCCCGGCCCTGGCTTGCCTTCGTCAATGTAAAAGCTGCCGCCATTGTAAAGCGCGATGCCGATATTGTGATTTCCGCCAAACGTGTGATTCCACGGCAGCCAGTCCACCAGCACCGGCGGCTCGTCCTGCAGAAATCCAAACACCTGCGCGATCATCTGCTGATTGCAACAAATCATCCGATGCGTGTTGATCACCGCCTTCGGCATGCCCGTCGAGCCGGACGTGAAAAGAAATTTCGCGGGACTGTCAGGATCGATCCGTTCGTGCGCCGCCGCGAGCGCATTCGTCGGATTCGTTGCAAGAAGCTCCGCGAATCGTGTCGCCTTGCGAAATTCCGGCGGTGACGACGCAACGACAAGCTCGACTTCATCGCCCACCGCAACTTCAATCGCACGCCGATATTTCTCGCCATCCGATACAAACACCATTCCAGGCGTGAGCAGCCCGAGACAATGCCGCAGCTGCGCAAGATCCTTCGACACCAGCGAATACACCGGAGAAATATGCGCGGTAGGAATTCCCGCGTGCTGCCCAGCGAGCATCAGCAGCAGATGTTCGAGATCATTTTCAGAAAGTATTGCGACGGGCCGCTCGACGCTCAGCCCGCGATCGATCAGCGCTTGCGCGATACTCCGCACCGCCGCATAAACCTGCGAATACGTAAGCGACCGCCAGCGGCCATCTCGATCGCGCTTCGCCGCGCAAATCCGATCCGGCGCGATTTCCGCCCACTGGGCAACGCGATCGGTGAGAACCTTCGGATAAGCGCCAAGAGGCTCATCGGGGCGGACCAGCAGTGAGCCGTCCGGCAGCCGCTCAACGGACGCGCCGGAAGTGCGAAGCCGCACATGCCTCACACCGCTGCTCGGTTTTTCCAGAGCACCCGTGGCCGGCCGGGTATCGCTCACGATTGGCTTCGACATCGCGATTTTCATCACTCCAATTCTAATACGCGCCTTACGGGCCGCAAACGCAAGGCCCAACGGACTAAGTGCGGCGAGCAATCGAATCAAAAACACTCATCAGGCGTTTCAAATCGGTTCCCACCGGAACGTCTCCATCAGTCGTCAGCAACGCCGCCTTGTGCCTGAAAGTTCCAGAGAATGCGCTCCGCCGGAATCGCTCGCTTCCAAGGCTTCGAGCGGCACGGAGCAGCCGAACATGAAATTCTCATCGCGACCTTGCGCGCGAGCGAGGAATTCTTCAGAAGCCGAACAGAGAATCGCATCCCATGATTGCTGCAAAATCACTTCGACATTTTCCGCCGTCGCCGATTCACCCGAAATTTGAAGCACGGGCATCGCTTCATAAAAGCGAACGATGTTGAAAAGCGGCGCTAGCAGCGATGCCCAGTTCTGGCATTTGTCGGAAGAAAGAGGCGGAAGACTTCCTCCCGAATGAAAATCAAATTCGCACCCGCTTCCACGAAAGCGGAGGCAATCTTTGTGATCGCAGCCGCTGCCATTTCCAGCGCGGATTCAGGCGGTTCGTGCCCCTGACGCATTTCTTCTGCATCGATTCCAGTCAGCCGCGCAGCAAGCGTGAATGGGCCGGAAACGCCTGCCATCAGCAACGGTTCATCGCGCAGCAGAGAATTGAGCCTGCGAATCACTTCCACGGCGGCTCGAACCCGCGGACTATTCGCAGCCTCTTCGGGAGACCGTAAGCGTGCGGGCAATTCGCCTTTCTGCGCAGACTCGGGCCATCGAATACTGCGCGTCTGATTCGTTTCGTCCCACTGCGGCGCGCCGCCAAGCGCTTCCGCTTCGAGAAGCGGATCGAAATAGCACGATACGCCATCCGTTCTCAATTGCGTGCGAATCTGCCGAAGCGCATTCGAGATTTTCGTCGGATTGTCGAGATATGCGCGAAACGAGAGATTTTCAATTTTCGCGCCGAGAGCAAATACAATAGGAACAATCAAGCGGCCGCGGCTGCGGATTTCCTTGCAGCAGGCTCTTCATCATTTGCCGCGGAGTGAGTTGTTCGTTCACGTGTGGACCTGTCGTTCTCAAGTCGCCAAAAAGAAGGCCCGCAAACACTCTCGATTTCGGAGGTCGCGCTATTGCCTGAAAATCGGCCCCAGCGATTTGGCATCCGGCCAGCGCCCGTAAAACTGCAAAATATCCTGCGGCGGGCTCATCTTGCTCCATTCCTTCTGAAACTCGTCGAAACTCTTCCCGCGCGCCAGTCGGCTCTTGCGCTCATTCTCTCGTAGCTGCTTCGTTTTTTCCGCGTCGAGCTTGTTGCGCTCCGGATCGTACGCGATGTGATAAATGTTGCGAGCCGTCCACTCCGAAACGATTTTCTTCTTCAGATCCTCCAGCACTTCGGCGGCATCCCGCTCGAGCGGATCGCCATAGCCAGGGCCCCCTCCGCTGAAGCCAAACAGCAGATCGCCCTCGTCATAAAGCTTCGGCGTGCGAGCAATTAATTCAAACGTCCAGTCGCCGTGCACCGTTTTGTTCTCGAGAATGTCGCGGCTGTCCATCGAAAGCTTCGCGTTCCCCTCCTGCATTTGCTTCAGCAGATCCGCTTTGCGCACGCTGATGCCGGGAATCGGCGCAGACGCGTAGCCTCCGAAGAGCGGCTGCCCCAGCGGCACTTTGCTCCCGTTGCCCATGCACAGCGACACAAGGTTCGGCACCTTATGAATCATCCATTGCTGCACGCCGCCCGATCCGCCGCGATGCCGCCCATGTCCCGACGAATCCTTCCAGTGTTGCGACAACGTCACAGTAACCGGCAATTCGCTCTCCACCTGCTCGGAATCCGGCGCGCGCCCGAAAGCGCACCACGCAAAACCGTAAGCATCCATTCCGTCGTTCGCCGCGCGGCCGCCCTGCCCCTGCGTGTTGAGCGAAAACGAAAGCACATCCGATACCGCGAGATTCCATTGCGAATGCCCCGCGCAAATCTGCGCCGTGTGCTGGCTGCCGGGAGACGCGGCCACCTGCCGCCATAGCCCCGCGCTCGAGAAAGTCATCTTCGCGAAACTATTGTGCGTCGCGCAGCGGCACTGCATGCCGATATACACGCAGCAGCTCGTCGCCGCCATTCGTCCCGGATTCAAAATAATTCCTTCCGGGAAAGTGAAATCGATCGGCGCAAACGTGGAGCTGCAAATCGGCAAATCGTGAAATACATATTCGTACATGAAATTCGCGATGTGGCCCACCACGGCTTGCGGATGCACGTTGTACGACGACGGATTTTCGGGCGACGTGCCTTCGAAATCGAACGTCAGCGTCTCGCCCTTCTTGATCAGCGTCAGATAGCAGGCGCGGACCAGTGCGGGAGTCCAGCCGATCGCGTCATTGAAGACAACCGTGCGGAACTTCCCGTCGGGCAGCGCCTTGATCTTCTGCCGCGCGCCGGCTTCAGCCGTGTCCGACATTTTGCGCAGCAGCCCGACCACGAATTCGCCGCCGCGCTTTTCGGCAAGTTCGAGCAATCGCACTCGCACTCGATCGGCAGTCGTGCAGCGCGCGCGAAGATCGGAGATAAACATCGCGGGCGCGCGCAGTCCATACACGGTATAGAACTCGAGAAAATCATTGCGCAGCTCGAAATTCTCGCCGATTTTAATCGGCGGCATGTTCAGGCCTTCGTCGAACCGCGATTTCGCGCTCACAGGCATGCCGCCCGGCTCGATGGCTCCCGTTTCAGTGGTATGCAAAGCAGCCGATGCCCAGGCCAGGAGCCTGCCCTTGTGAAAAATCGGCATCAGCGCCACCTGGTCGGGGTTGTGAATGCCGCCGTAAAGCGCGTCATTCGTGTACCAGATGTCTCCTTCGCGCACTCCGGGATTCTCCGCGTAATACTTCTGAATAAATTTGATCACGATCGGCTGAATGATGGCGTGCAGATAAGTTCCGCACGATGCGTTCACCAGGTCGCCGTTCGCGGTAAAAATGGCCACCATCGAATCGCCCGAAACGCCGAAATAGCTTCGCGACGACCGGACGAAAACCTCCATCGCTTCGTCAAGAATGTCGTTGGTGATCTGCACGCCGATTTCATAGTCGCCGGCCTGCACTTTCGCGGCGCATTCTTTCTCGAAGGCGGTGGCGGGCGCCGGCTTCAGCCATGCGAGCTTCTCAGCCGTACTCGGAATCGGCATAGATCTCCTTCCAGTCTTTTCCAAACTGCCGGGGCTCAGCTTTCCAGAATGCCGAGGCCTCGCTCATCAATCGAAAAGTTCATCGCCGGCGGCACCACAACAGTTGTGTATTCGCCTTCGAGAATTGCCGGGCCTTCCAGCCGGTTTCCCGGCTTCAGCATTTCATACGCGTAAATGGGCGTTGGACGAAAATCCTTCGCGTCCGCCCAATATGCCGGCCGCTCGCCTTTTCGCGCGCCCGATGGATCGTGGCCTTCGAGCGGCATCTTCGGCAGATCGATCTGCTGCACCGGAACAATGGCTTTCAGAATAAAACTATCGACGAAAACTCCGCCCTCAGGATTCACCACAAACGGGCTGAACGCTTCGCTGAATTCTTTCTTGAAAGCCTCGCAAATTGCGGCAACATCCTCGGTTGAATGCAGTGAGAGACGCGGCGAAAGCGCTCGCTTCACGTGGAATTGTCCGCCGTAAAGCATATCGAGCTCGAGCACAAACGACGCCGTGCTCGGATTCAGCCCGTCCGCCACCAGATCTTTGCGCGCCTGTTCGAGCAATTCTTCCACCGTGCGATTGAACACGGCAAATTCCTGCGTCAGCTCCTGCGTGCCCGGCGACATCAGCGTCAGCTTCTTCGACACTTCATACACATGCATGATGTCCATCGTCGAAGAGCCAAACGCGCAGAACACCGGCGAAAAAGGAAACGTCACGGCCTTCTTGATGTCGGCCTTATAGCCTTCCGCATGTGTCGCGCCGGCCCCGCCGCCAACAAACAAAATAAAATCTTCAGGGCTGTACCCGCGCAGATGAACCTCTTTCATGATCGCGGATGCCATGTTGCCGTTGACGATCTTGCGGATCAGCATCGCCGCCTCTTCCACCGAAATGCCGAAAGGCTTCGCAATTTTGTCGCGAACGGCTGCAATCGCGCGATTCTTGTCGAGCTTCATCCGTCCGCCCGAGTAATACCCCGGATTGATGTAGCCAAGCACCACGTCCGCGTCGGTAACGGTCGGCTCGGTGCCGCCGAGGCTGAAGCACGCAGGGCCAGGTATCGATCCGGCACTGCGCGGACCCACTTGCAGCTGATTTTGCAGCAGGGGATTGATCGACGCGATCGATCCGCCGCCGGCGCCCACCGAAAGCGTCTTGATCATCGTGATGCCCACCATCCAGCGATCGATGATCGGGCGGAAGTCGTAGCTCCGCACGCTGTCTTTCACCACGAGCCCGACGTCGAAGCTCGTCCCGCCCATGTCCGTCATCACCACATTCTGGTAGCCAAGCGATTTCGCCACGTGATGCGCGCCCATCAAGCCGGAAACCGGTCCGCTGTTGAACGTGCGGCAAGCGGTCGTGCGAAAAACTTCCGCGATCCCGCCCGAGCTTTGAATCATCAGCAGCGGTTTCTTGTAGCCTCGCTCGCGCAGCTTGTCCCACATCGCCGAAAGCTCGATCTGCATCGAACGCTGCAAATACGCATCGAGAATTGCTGCGAGAGTGCGTTCGTACTCGCCGAGCTTTCCGAC
This sequence comes from uncultured Acidobacteriota bacterium, assembly GCA_963736465.1. GTDB lineage: Bacteria > Acidobacteriota > Terriglobia > Acidiferrales > UBA7541 > Palsa-295. The sequence continues at coordinate 91,658 of CAVTOS010000011.1, forward strand.
CACTTGCCCCGCCAGCACTACAGGCAGATACCCAATATGAAATTCCTTATACTCGTCGCGAATGATTTCCTTCACGCGCCGCTCGTGGGCGGAATTGAGAAAGCCCCAAAGAAGCGAAACGACGAAGCCGCGCGCGCCACGGCTCACGAGATAGCGGACTTTTTCGCGAACATCATTCTCGTCGAGCGGCCGGATGATTTTGCCGCGCGAATCCACCCGCTCCTTCACACCCACGATCATGTCGCGAGGTACGAGAGGCTCCGGCTTTTTCTGGATCGCAAGGTTGCGGCGTTCCTGCACGCGCGTCCCGTCAATCCACTGCGCGCCGCGCCCAATCAGAACCACGTCCTCATGTCCTTCCGTCGTGATCAACCCAAGCCGCGGCCCTTTCTTCTCGATCAGCCGATTCATCGCAATCGTCGTCGAGTAGCGGATCATATCGATCGCCGGAAGAAGCTCATCGATCTTCAGCCCCAGAGCTCCGGCACCGTCCTCAATCACGCGCGAAAAGCACACGGAAAGATCGTAGGGAGTCGTAGGCGTCTTCTTGATCAGCGCCTTGCCCTCGAAATTAAGGACGAGATCGGTGAAGGTCCCGCCGACGTCGATATCGATCGAGTTCATTCGGCTACCTCGATCCTCTGCTCGCGAATCACAAACTCGCCCTTGCGCAAGCGTTCCTTCAAACTGTCCAAATCGATTTCAATGTCATGAGTGATGGGATGTCCAGGAGGCAGATACTCGGTCTCCACCTGAGTGCCGCAACCAGGACAGTAAAATTCCACGATGCGCACCCAGAGCGGATCAGGCGAAAAACTGAACGAGCCGGGAACCAGCGGCGGATGGATTTCGCGCGGATCGCGGTCGTAAAGCAAGCAGCCGCGCTTGTAGCTTTCCCGCGCCGGCCCAATCGCATGCCCGCAGCGATTGCACAGCCACTGCTCGCGATCAAGATCCAGGTCAAGATACTCAGTGACGCGAAGCCGGTTTTTGGCATCTGAAGACATGTGCGATCTCCTCTCGCTGGAGATTGCAGTTTCAGGCCACTTTTAATCTACGGTAGCGCGATTAAAATTCGTCACAAACCAAGCAGAATCAGAAACATACGAAATTTTAATCGGCGGTAGAACGACCCTTGAAGAAAAATCCCTCCAATTCCTTCTTTTTCACCGCCTAGTCAGCGCGCCGTTACCAAACCGGTCCACAAACACCGTCCAACCTTCAGGAATTAAATAAGTCGTGTTGATCCCCTCAAGAATCGCTGGGCCAACAACGCGATTGCCTGGCGCAAGTGCTTCCCATCGATAGACTTGCGCGTCGCAGCTGCGGCTGCTCCACAGAATCTTTCGCGTCCCGGTTCGCGCGTGTGCTGAATCTTCGGATTTTAGCGCGCGCTCTGCTACATGCGGTTTTGACATCGGCTTTTTCACGCGCACTCGCATCAATTCGAGGGAGATGCCTTTTGCGCTGATGTTCGCCGCGCTTCCTGAGGCTGATGCAAGTGCGGTTTGTAATTCTTTCGAGTCGGCGAGAATTGATTCGGAGCAGGGAATTGCAATCGAATGGCCTGCGTTTCCGGAAGCTTCGATTTCAATCTCGTATGTGAGGCCTTCTGGTTTGATTCCTTCGCCCAGCAAATCTTTCGTACCTTCCGCTTTTATTTCTTTGAGGATTGTTTGCAAATCGCCAGTGTTTTCATCGGAGATTGCGATGTTGGCGAGGCCGCGTTCGTAGACGTGGCAAATATCGGAGACTGACGAGCCGAATGCGCTGAAGACGGGCCCGAGTGCGAAGAGTTGCACGTTTTTGATTCCTGCTTTTTCTGCAACGCCGCAGGCGAATAGGCTCCCGTTGCCGCCGTACGCGAAAAGCGTGTGCTTCGAGAGATCTTGTTTTAAATCTTTCGCGGCGGTGCCGATAAGATTCGCCACCAGCTCGAAAGCGCGGCTGATAATCAGGCGACATGCTTCGACCACTGAAATGTTCATCGGCTTTGCTACTTGATTCTCGATGACGGAATGCGCGAGCTCGCGGTCGAGTGGTTTTGCGCCGCCGAGGAAGAACTCCGGATTGATGAGTCCTGCAGTGACAAATGCATCGGTGAGTGTGGGTTGATCGCCGCCGAGCGCGTAGCACGCGGGACCGGGAAACGAGCCCATGCTTTCGGGGCCTAGTTCTATTTTCGAGTTTCCGCCGCTGCCGGCCGGTTTCACTACGCTGCCTCCGCCGAGGGCGATCGAGCGCAGGTCGGGAAGTGAGATTTCGACGGGGATGCCGAAAAAGTCGGAGGGCTTGCGATTGATGGGCAGGCCATTTTTCAGGACGCTGATTTTTGCCGTGGTGCCGCCGATGTCCATGGCGACGACATCTTTCAGGCCATAGAGCTGGGCGAAAAATACGCTGGCGTGAATTCCGAGAATGGGGCCCGATTCGATTGTGTCGATCGCCTTCGTCTTGGCAATTCCGGCGACGCCGCCGTTGATGTGGCTGACGAGAAAAGTTCCGGCGTATTGAGAGGATTGGCGCAGTTCGTCTTCGGCTTTGAAAAGAGTGGCGGCGAGAGCGCCGTGCGTGTAGGCGTTGATCACGGCGCAGTAGGTGCGCGTGCGGTCGTCGGAGCTTTTCGAAATATCGCTTCCGGCCAAGACTGGAACCGAGCCGAGAAAATGATCGGGGTATTGCAGATCGATGGCGGATTTTACTTCGAGTTCCGCGGCTGGGTTTCGATGGCTGTCTTTCAGGCTGACGCAGATTCGGCGGACGCCGCCTTCGAGTAGAGCGCGGGCGGCGTTCGTAACTTGAGCGCCATCGAATGCGCCGTTGAGGCCGATGACGTCTTTGTCGGTGAGGAGGCGATTCAGGATCGAACTGCGCGGGTCCACTCCGTAGAGACCTTTCTCGTGGTTCTTTGAGACGAGCAGGCCGATTCTTGGGCCGCGCAGCTCGGCGAGAACATTCGATGTAATTGTGGTGGACCAGCGAATCAGATCGATGTGTTCGAGGAAAGCGGGCGAATCGGCAAAGCCGAGTTTTGCGGCGCCTTGTGCGAGGCAATCGAAAAGGCAGACGGTGAGGTCGTGCGGAGTCGTGTCGACTTTGGCGGAGAAGACTTGCTCGCCGCTAGTGAAAATTGCGTCGGTGAGTGTGCCGCCGACGTCGATGTCAACTATCCACATGGGTTCCCGTTCAGCTGCGAAAATATTGGAACGTCGCTTAACCTAATTCAAAAGAGCCGGCTGGACGCCCTTCGCGGCCCAGGGCAAGCCCTTCGACGCTCAGGGT
>CAVTOS010000012.1:0-228003 GCA_963736465.1 uncultured Acidobacteriota bacterium
AAACTGGTGCTATAATGCGCTGCCTTTCGGAGACACGTGTTGTTCAAGCGAAGGCGGGCCCCCTCCCCGTCCGACGTAGCGCATCCGATGATTGGCGCGCCGCGCTGCCACGGGAGAAAAATCAGGTTTTCGAGAATACCGTTCGCGACTGGGAATGCTCCTACGCGATGATGAGCGTCTCTCTTGATGAGGCGCTCGCTCGGCGCGCTCGCGGCGAGTTGGTCTGCGCCCAGCAGCAAGTGGCTATTACTTCCGACCTTCTCCTCCGTCTCACTTCTACGCTCGCCAATGCATGTGCCGTTCTTTCAGAAAGCGGAAAGCACATAACCAATCTCCCACTCGTGCAGCCGTTGCATACGGAGTTTTTCCGAGGAGATACCGGGCAGAGTGCAGCATCCTGGAACAGTCTGCTCCACAACGTACTGCTTGGGCACCGCTCGCGGTTTTTTCATAAGCTTCGCATTCTCTCGAACACTGTCGAGCAGCTCGGAATGGAGTTTGAACAGAACGCCCACGACATTGCCGCCGGGCTGTCCGTTGATCCCCCCGCCTGTTGGAAACAGCTCGATTCGCTCCACTACGACCTCAACACTTGTCTTCGCGAGTCGGAGGTGATCTTGAAATCGTTCCTCCATGCATTGCCCGCGGAGCGACTGGCCGTTTTCGGTACAGAGCTGGGTCAGCCTCGGACGGCTCCGAAACGGCGTCCAGTGACGCGCGCCGCACGTGCGACCGCGTAGCAAATTGAGACTGATAGTTGTCATTCCCCACCCGGCTTGATTTTCCAAGGCGCGTCACCGCTCCCATAAATGGAAGAAAAAAATTAGATTTGGGACCCGACTGGACGTCTAACACAATTGCGGCGAGAATGAGTGCGCCCTTATTCTCATAGCAGCATCGAACAGGCACTTCGGCCATCGTTATAGGCTATATTTCGAAATGCCGAATTGGATACTTGCGTGAAAAGAACCACTAGGACAACTTCCAGACCCGGTGACGCATCGCAATGGATGATGCGTCCCGGCGGGTAGCGTGGCCCGCGTGAGACGAATCGAGACGCCGGGCGAGTTGCCGGAATCGGAAGCGATCCGGCTAGCCCAGGTGGGAAATGCGGCGGCCTTCGAGCGTTTGTACCGGTTGCACAACCGCCGTGTGTATTCTTTGTGTCTGCGGATGGTTGGGAATACAGCCGAAGCGGAGGATTTGACCCAAGAAGCCTTCCTTCAGCTCTTCCGGAAAATTGCTACCTTCCGCGGTGAATCGGCCTTTTCGACGTGGCTGCATCGGCTGGCAGTAAACGTGGTGCTGATGCGCCTGAGAAAGAAGTCGGCCACCGAGTCCTCCTTGGACGAAATGACCGAGCCGGACGAAGAGTCCGGAGGACCGCGGCGCGATTTCGGCATGCCGGATTTGAGGTTGAGCGGTTCGATTGACCGCGTCAATCTCCAGCGAGCCGTGGATCAGTTGCCGCCCGGGTATAAGGCTGTTTTCGTGCTCCACGACGTGCAAGGCTACGAGCACAACGAGATTGCTGACATTATGGATTGTTCGATAGGAAATTCGAAATCGCAGCTTCATAAAGCGCGGATGCGGCTGCGGGAATTGCTTCACGAATCGATGCGGGATAAAGCCCGCGAAGATCGGAAGGCTGCCGGGAACGCCGGTGGTGAGGATTAAATGCAATGGCTACAGTGACCTGCAAGGATTTTCAGGGGCGCTTTGAGCTCTCTGAGGATTCACCGCGCAGCAATCCCCAAGGCGACCTGAGCGTCCAGGCCCATCTTCGCGATTGCACTTCTTGCCGCAGCTTCATCGAAGACCTCGGTAAGATCCGTGCCGCGGCGGCACAGTTGGTTGCCTCCGATCCGGAGCCGCCGGCTCGAATCTGGTTTTCGCTGCGCGCCGAGCTCGAAAAGGAAGGACTTATCTATGACACTCCTTCCAAAACTTCTTCAAAGTCATGGGTGCGCGAGCTCTTCAGCGGACGGTTCACGGCCCTCCCCAGGCCCGTCCTCGCCGGTGGGTATCTGGCTGCGCTCTTGGCCATTGCCTTTGGGCTGAGCGGCCCGATCAATTCGCGGATCAATCGGCAGCGCTGGCTGGATGGAACGCAGTCTTCCACGGAGCCGCTAAGCGCGCAGCTGATGTCCGCGGAAAAAGCCTCTTTCTCCTCTTTCCCCGCATCTGAATCACCGGTGACTGCTTCCCTTCATCAGAACCTCGAGATCGTTGACAACTATATTTCTTTGTGTGAAAACAGCGTGCGCGAGGAACCCGAGAACGAACTCGCGCGTGAATATCTGTACGAAGCCTATCAGCAGAAAGCCGATTTGCTCGCTCAGTTGAACGAACAATGAGCGAGAAACGTTTCCATCCAAGCCCGGAGGCGCCAGCCCGATGAGTACCGCTCAATTCGCACCGCTTCGTTTCAATTGGAAAACGGGCCTTCTTGCACCGGGCCTCCTGCTGGTCACTTCTTCCGCTGTCTTTGCTCACAATATTGAAAAGCACTTCAAAGTGGAGCCTCGTAGCGTTGTGACGATTCACAATCCCAATGGGAAAGTGGTCGTTAAGGCTTGGACGAAATCTGAGGTCATGGTAATTGCCACGCACGCCAGCGATAAGGTGGAAGTGGATGCCGAACAAACCGGTAATCGCGTGGATGTGATGACCCATCAGATCTCTGATTCCATTTCGCCAGACGACCTTCGCGCCGACTATCAAATCAACGTCCCCGAGGATGCCGAGCTGCAGATTCACGACGATTCCGGCGAGGTTTCCGTCGCCAATGTGCTCGGTGACATGAATGTCGAAACAGTGGGGGCTGGAGTGGACCTCGAAGATGCCGCCGGGTATCTCACCGTGCGAACCGTGGGCGGTTCATTCCAGTGCATTCGTTGCGCGGGGCGATTGGAAGTTTCGTCAATCAGCGGCAGCTTCAAACTCCTCAGCCTGCGCAGCTATCACGTACACGCGCAAACCTCCAAGGGCAACATTTTGTTCGACGGCGAATTTCTTCCCAATGGAATTTACCGGCTCAAGAATTACAGCGGCGTGATCGAAGTCCACTTTTCGCCTGGCGATTCGTTCGATCTGAGTGCCACATCCCTTAAAGGCAAAGTGAACAGCCAGGCCAGTCTCACTCCTCCCGCTCATGCGCATCCCGTCTACTCAAAATTCGGGAATGCGATACTGGGCACGTTTAATGCCGGGCACGCAAAAGTCGAGCTCAGCTCGTTCGATGGTACAATCAACATCCTGAAGCGGGAGTAAATTCTCGCCTCCTGATTTTCGGGCGATTGATTTTCAGCCTGATGATTTTCAGGTTATTGATCGAACCGGTTCGCGATTGCAAAACCGCTTATCCAACAACGACGCATCCCACACATGAAGATTGATACTCGGCCGCGCCGCATCATTGGTCTCACCGGGTTTATGGGCAGCGGCAAATCCACCGTTGCACGACTTCTGGCTCGCCAGATCGGCTGGCAGTACGTCGATCTGGATAAATTGATAGCAGATGCGACGGGCGCCACTATTCCCGAAATTTTTGCGAAACTGGGCGAACCGGCTTTCCGTAAAATCGAGCACGAACAACTCGAGAAAACCCTCGGCGAAGCGGTCGCGCTTCAGAAGCCGCGGATCATTTCTCTCGGCGGCGGCACTACGGCGCAGCCTGACAACCTTGCACTGCTCCGCGAAAGCGGCGCGGGTCTCATTTGGCTCCATTGCCCGGTCGAAGAACTTCTTTCACGCTGCGCGCACATCACCAATCGCCCGCTATTTCGCGACGAAGCAAGCTTCCGCAAGCTCTATCAGGAACGCTTGCCGTTTTATGAGCTGGCCGACTTTCGCGTCGAAACGAACATCGAACCCCTGCGCGTCGTCGAACAGATTCTCGCGCTCGGCATCTTTCCAAAGGTGACCGCATGAACAGGCACTTTCTACAACGCGCATCGATTTTGCGATTCGACATTCGCACCGCGTGCTTTGTTCTCGCCTTTGCGCTGGCTGCCACCGCTATCGCCGCGGCTCTCGCCTTCGCGCCCGACAGGGGCAAATTCAAGATCCTCGTCAACGGTCAGCCAGCCGGCACGGAGGAGTTTTCACTCAGCGCAAACGGTGGCAATTGGATCGCGCGCGGCAACGCGGAAATTCAAACTCCGCAGGGGGCCACCCACGTCACCGGCAATCTGGAACTTCGGCCGGACGGCGCTCCGGTGCGCTACGAATGGACGATGCAGGGCGCGAAGAAAGCTTCGTCAACGATTGTCTTCAACGGCGCGACCGCCAATGTGGAGCTCCGCATGGAAGGTGCGCGCCCTTACACCCAGCAGTTCACATTCAATTCCGATCGCGTCGTGGTGCTCGACAACAACATGTACGATCAATACGCGATTCTCGCCCGCCTCTACGATTGGGATAAAAAAGGAGCGCAAACTTTCTCCGTGATCGTTCCGCAGGAAATGACGCCGGGCAGCGTAACGGTGGAATCCCTCGGCAAGCAGGATACCGGCAGCGGAGAAAAGCTCGAACAGCTTCGCGTCAAAACCGAAGATATCGAGATTGACTTGTTCGTCGATGGACAGCGCCTTGTCCGAATCGTCTCGCCCAGCGCCAATGCCGAAATCGTCCGCGAGTAACTTCCCCCAGGCTTTTTCTACTGATTACCGGCGCAAAAAGAGCGCCTCGCTACGTCCCAAGATTGCAATTTTTCTGCTGATTAGAATTTGTCATTTGCCCTGTTTTCTGTAGTTTAGAAAAAAATCTAATCGCGTCACCGTAGATTAGAAACCAGGGTAAGCGGAGCGTTTCTATCGCCCACAGCTTAGCGGGCGCGAAATGCGATCACGATTTTTTCTTCGGTTTTTACGGGGTGGCCGTCGAATAGGGTTGGCGAATATTTCCACTCGCGAATGGCGCTCGTTGCTGCCGTGGCAAAGGGCAACGGCCCGCTGATGCGCTGGACATTGGTAACTTCTCCGCTCTCGCCCACCGTGGCGAGCAGCTTGACGATTTCCACTTCGTTGCGGCCGATTTTCTTTGGATATTGTGGATCGACGCGGAAGACAAGAGCTCCGAGCTGTAGCCGTCTCGCCTGTTGCGCTGCTTCCGCGCCCGCCTCACGCGGCACGAGTACGGTCGCTTGAGAGCTGATAGCAACGGAGGAGGAAGCGCTGACTGCGCCTTCCGGGGTGGTGAGACGAAATGGCCCGTTTCCGGAACTGGCTACGGACACCAGGACCGGAGTGCTATCCGACCCAGTAGCCGCCGATTCGCTTTTCACGCTAGCATCGGTTTCCGACCCGGATGAAGCTCCGGCGGGCGTTTCCTTGCTGTCGGTGCGCGGGGTGACTGGCTCACTCGTCGGCGTCGCCGCGCTCGAGGTAGCCGGTGTCTCGGAGACTTGGAGTGCGGGAGTCTGGCTCTGCGATGATGCAGGGACGTCGCTATTCGGGGTGGCATTCGCGCCGGTATTGGCCCCAGATGAACTCGACGTCGCCGCCGGCTCATCGCTGGAATCACTTGGACTCAGCGCTTGTTGGTACTTGTCCGGTAGATGCTGCTTGATGTTCTCGACAAGCCCATCGAATGATCCGTGGCCAAGAGCCAATCCGATCGCGAACGCAGCCACAACAAGGAGGACGCCCAACACTACAAACCCGAGCTTGCCTCGGTGCCTGGTGGCAGCGGGATCAACCCAATTGGTCCAGTCTTCCTGTTGCTGGTGACTGGAAGGGGCGGTTTGATAGCCGAAGTTAGGGACTCGGACGGTTCGGCCGGCCAAACTACTTGGCTGAAATGGACTCGTTTGGGCGGCGGAATCAGGGGTCGACTCAAGAGGAGCGTCTGACTGCTCGGTTGAGGTACGTTCGAGCGGGGCGGTTACTTCTTCCTGTTGTTCGCGGGCCTGATGTATCTCGGGCAGCGTTTCCACTTGTACTGCCTGGGAAAACTGCGGCTCCGCTATCTGAACTTGCAGTGGGTGCTGCGTCTCGCTGAATGCCTGAACTTGCGGCGCCGGAGCAGGACGCTCGGCTTCCACCCCGAGGACGCTTTCGGACGGGAACATCTTTCGAAGAGATTCGGGGATCTCGTATTGGGCCTCGATTTTTTGGGTGTCGTTATGCGGCGCTGAAAACGGCGTTGCTTCCGTTTCTCGCTTAGCTTTACGACGAATGCCAACCGCTTCCTGAATCTCGGACAAAGGCATCTTCGATTCGATCCATTGCCTTATTTGCTGCCGATGCGCATCTGAAATTTGAACGAACTGGATACCGGCTCCCTTTTTCGAATCGTTCAACCAGACGATTCGCCCGCTGGCTTCGATCCACTCAGTCTTGTCAGCAAGTTGAAAGCGCAATCGAGGGACGAACTCCCCGGAGAGGGGTTCGGCGGCGGTGAAAGCCAGTCCATCTTCGCTGACGTTGAGCAGTATCCCGCCATTGCCTTCGTCCAATTTGATGTAGTTCAGCGCCGTGATCTGCCGGGAATGGCGCCGGCGGTCACGTGTGTCACTGATGCTGCCGAAATGGTCTTGGCTACCAGGCATCTTTCGGCACCTCTCTCTGGCGGTTTAGTTTCGCGGAAAGCTGGGGTTCCCGACAGGGCATCGGGGAAAAATACAGAGCTAGCACTCGATAAGTTTCCGCCTGAATCAAGGCCGATGTCAACACGGTCCAAACCCTAGGCCTATGCTGAAGACTTGCGCAATCAGATAAGTCATTCATTCCAAAGGAACATCTTAGGCGAGAATGTGCAACCTTTGGGTAAGCTGTGGGCGCGAAGGGCCGAGTATCTATCGAGCGACGTGAAGATTCTAAAGCAATTACGCCCGGGAGTACCAGTGGGCCCTAAAATGCAACGGTATTGCAGAGGGAGTAGGTTGTTTTGCTCTTTGCAACATGTCCAACGGGGGTAACCATGAAGAACCTTCTACTTGCGGCGATTCTGGGCGTGACGCTGCTGGCGCCTGCAATGGCGCGCGCCGACGCTAGCGAGCAGGGCTGTAAGAGCAGTGGCGAGAAAGCTGACGGCTGCGGCGAAGGCTCGAAACAGTGGGGGGATGGGTGGAAGGATAAGAAAGATGCAGCCACCGTTCCAGAGCCGGGAATTGGCATTCTTGTCGGTTCGGGTCTATTGGCTTTGGGCGGCATTGTGCTGCTCCGGCGGAAACCGCAAGCAAACTAGGCCCAACTCGAGATAGTCAAATTTAGAGTCTGCCCAGCCTGTCGCCGAGAGATCCTGTGGCCTTGCCCCAGGTTCTCTCGGTTTTCTTATTTGAGCTCGCCGGTCCAACCGCTGTCGTTGCTCCTTCACCGGGCATATACTCGAGTTCTCTTATTTTGGTCAACCGAAGGCCCCCCTACCGAGGATTACTTGAAACGCTGGGCGAAGATTCTCCTTGTGGCTGGAGCTGTCATTGTTGCGGCGATCGCTGCTATTCCCCTGTTCGTGAACGCAGACACGTTTCGTCCGACCGTCGAGAAAGAGCTGCAGCGCACACTTGGGCGCAGCGTGAAGATGGGCGATCTAAGCCTGTCGGCTTTTTCGGGAAGCATCCTCAGCAAAGACCTTAGCGTGGCAGACGATCCGAACTTCAGCGCTGCGCCTTTTCTGACCGCGAAAACTCTTCGGATTCGTGTCTCGCTGAGAGCGTTGGTTTTCTCGCATGAGCTTGAACTCCGCGGCTTCGAAATCGAGTCGCCAGAAGTCAATCTGATTCGAGCAGCAAACGGCACGTGGAACATCTCGAGCATCGGACGCGCCAGCGGATCCGGCACACGGAATGCAAGCGTCGCTTCCAATCCGGCATCGACGGGCTCAAGAACTCCGGCTTCAGCACTTCCTAAACTCTCCGTCGCCTTGATCGAAGTTGAGAACGCGCGCGTGGCGGTCACGACACTTCCGGCGCAAGCCGAGCCGAGCATCTACGAGCATGTGAACATTATGGTGCGTGATTTTTCGTTCGGATCGCAGTTTCCATTTGAGCTAAGTGCGAACCTGCCTGGCGAGGGAACGGTGAACGTGAAAGGCCAATTGGGGCCCATCAATGGCGACGATGCCGCGACCACTCCAGCACAAGCGCAGATCTCGTTGAAACATCTAGATCCTGTGGCAGCGGGGTTTCTCAATGCAGCAGCGGGTATTTCGTTTGTTGCGGACGTTGAAACGCACGCGGTCTCAGATGGGAAAGCACTGACTGCTAATGGGACCGCGGAGCTGCAAGACTTGAAACTGCGCAAAGGCGCTGCCGCTGCAGGCAAGCCGATTGATGTCGCCTATGTCTTAACCCATCAACTGAAGGAAAATTCCGGGCAGATCGAGGACGTCAGCATAAAGCTGGGCGACTCCGCAACCCATGCAAACGGAACCTATCAACCGAGTGCGTCCGGGGTGGAGGATCCCCTGCTGAGCCTAAAACTCTCCGGGGAAAATCTACCGATTAACGAGCTGCAGCCACTAATGACGGCGGCGGCGGTCCGGATGCCGAATGGATCGGTGCTGAAGGGCGGGACGCTGTCACTCAATCTCGCTGTCCACGGCCAGGCTAAAGCGCTCGCGATCTCCGGTCCCATCGCTCTCGCGAACACGCGCCTGGTTGGCTTTGATGTTGGAACCAAGATTCATGGGATTGCCGCGCTGAGCGGAGTGAAAACGGGAGACACGACGGAGTTTGAAAGACTGCGGCTGAATGTCCGGATGACCAACGCAGGCGTGGTGGCCGAAAATATTGATGCCGTCATCGGCGGGATGGGCGAGCTGACGGGAAGCGGAACTGTGTCGCCTGCCGATCAACTGGATTTCAATCTCATACTGAAGGGCGCGTCGGCGAAAGGAATCGGCAAAGTGGGCGTGGGTTTGCTATCGACGCTAAATGGCGGCACAGGCGGCAAATCGGGCGTACCGATCCGCATTACCGGCACACCGGACGATCCTTCGATAACGGCAGACGTGGGCGGAATCTTCGGACGGACGACCAAATCGATCTTCGGCAAGAAGAATTAGATCCAGATCCTATTCGAGCAGGTCGGGTTCTTCGCGGGTGATACGCGCGAAGAGCGGCTGAAACTGGAACCAGCCTGCCAGGTGGCTTCCGACCTGTTCTCTGGTGGCGATGGCGGTGGCGTGATCGATCTTTTTCGGAGTGCCGACCCCTTCTGCCAGCAGTTGAGCCTGACAGCTGCGATCCATCGTGATGAACCACCAGGCGGCTTCCTCGACGCAATGGCCCACCGTCAGCAGGCCGTGATTCTGGAGAATGGCGGCTTTGCGCTGGCCGAGGGCTTGGGCGATGCGCTCGCCCTCTGATGTTTCATAGACGACGCCGGTAAAATCAGCGAAAACGGCGTGGTCTTCGTAAAACGCACAGGCGTCCTGCGTGATGGGATCAAGCAAGCGTCCCAGCGAAGCCCAAGATTTTCCGTACATCGAATGGGCGTGCGCGGCGGCAATCACATCGGGACGAGCGCTGTGCACGCGGGAATGAATGGCGAAGGCCGCTCCATTCACGGGGTATTTTCCCTCGACGACTTCGCCCTGATGATTCACGAGAATCAAGTCCGAGGCGTGAATCTGCCCGAAGTGCATGCCGAACGGGTTGACCCAAAAATGATCGAGCTTTTCGGGATCGCGCGCGGTGATGTGTCCGGCGACACCTTCATCGAACCCGAAACGCGAGAAAAGACGGAACGCGGCGGCTAGCATTCGTTTGCGGTGCAGTCGTTCTTCCGCCGCGGTGGCAAACACAGGCGGGCCAAAACCCTTGGAGGTGATTGCTGGTGCTGGTGGCATGCGGACCTCCCACTTTGCGGAATCGTGGTGAACGATGCCTATTGTAATCTTGATGCAGTGGCAGGCGTGAGAGAAAAGTCCTAACCAAAAAGGCGGTTCGGCGTTACATGAATCAACTGTGAAGAAAAAAGACTTAAACCGCCGCATTCCTGAATCCCCTTGCAGCTAGTATGCCTTGACTAGATGGCATATGATTCATGCCCCTCCCACAACCGAGAGAAGGCTCGTTGCCTATGGATGCAGGCGCTTTGAACGCTGACGGTCGAAAAGGGCAAATCGCGCTGAGAGCATACGCTATCGGTGTCCTGTCGGCCGTGCTTGCTCTCGGGCTCCGCCAGTTGTTAGCGCCTCTCTTAGGGAACCAAATTCTTTATCTGGCGCTGTGTCCGGCCGTGGTTTTTGCTGTGTGGTATTGCGGAGTTGGGCCGGCGATAGCGGCAAGTGCAGTCGGCTCAGCAGGCGTCTGGTTTTGGTTCTTGCCCCACACCGGCCATTCCGTGTGGTCTGGTCACACAAACGTCGAATTTACGAGCTTCGTGGGCTTTTTGATCGTGTCCGGTCTGATTATCGGTATCGGGGAATCGAATCGCCGGGCAAGGTTACGAGAGCAGGTCTATGCGGGCGAGGCACGCGCTGCGACTGCGAAGTTCAAGGCAGTCTTTGAACAAACCACGGTATTCGCCGGAGTGATGAGCCTGGATGGAATTGTGCTCGATGCAAACCGATTGAGCCTGGATATGTGCGGTTACCTTACGGAAGATATTATCGGTCGGCCTTTTTGGGAGACGGCCTGGTGGCGAGGTTCGGAGGAGGCACAGGCGCAAATCCGCGCGGCGGCGCTGCAAGCGGCGAGGGGAGAAGCATTTCGCGAAGTGCTGCCATATCTATGGGCAGACGGCACCGAGCATGTGGTGGATTTCGCGCTTCATCCCATTCGCGACGATCAGGGCAAAGTCATCTTCCTTCATCCGACCGGCGTGGATATCACCGACCTTAAGAATGTGGAGAAAAAGTATCGCCAGCTCACTTCGACTCTCGAAGATCAGGTGCAGGGGCGAACCGAAGAACTCGAGCACCGGACCGAACAGCTCAGAGACTTGTCTCGGCGCTTGATGCAAATCCAGGACAGCGAGCGGCGCAGAATCGCGCGGGAGCTGCACGATAGCGCGGGGCAAGTGCTGGCAGCGCTGGGGATGAACATGCAGGCAATGCTGCTGGAAACCCAACAAGTCTCACCGAAGCTTGCCCAGGTAGCGCAGGAAAACTTCGCACTGACGCAACAGCTGACGCAAAGCATCCGTACGATGTCTTATCAGATTCCAAACTTCAAGAGCGCTAACGCTTAATCGTAGGATCCACGGGCGGGCCTAATTGCGGCGGGTTTTCAAAGCTTCCAGGTAGGCGCGTTCGTAGCCACGTCGAAAAGCGTCGCTCTGATGATTGTCCGGATATCGATCGCGTAATTCATCGCGACAGCTTTCGTAGGATTGGTCCCGGTGGTCCGCGTGCAAAGCGGCTTCAAAACCACAGCGGAAGTCTTTTTCGTCCTTCTCAAAGTCACTGCCGCTTATTTCGTATTTTTCCTTTTCGACGTCTCGAACGCCTAGCCACCGCATATGTCGCGCGCGATCGATACTTTCTGCGCCGGCGTTTTCGAGCGCCCCGCGAGCTGCTTCCGCCTGCTGGGAACTGTCTGCCACGGCAACGACCACACTGCGGCCCTGGCGCAGGGCGTCCTCGTAAATAAAGATTTCGTCGGCCGGCAATCCGTCAGATAGAGATTTCTCGATCGCGCCGCCCGCGGCAGCTCCGATCGTGCCTAAGATAGCAGCTCCCGCAAGCCTACCGCTAGGACGGGGCCTACCCCAGGGACTACAGCGCTCATAATTACCCCCGCCGCGCCCATACCGCCAGCCAGACCCACTGCTCCCCCAACCGCCGCTCCGAAAGCCTTTCCCATTCCTGGCTGCTCGGCTTCGACGGTGGGAACGGCCGCGAGTTCGTCTTCTGTGGCTTGAGGCGTGAGGATCGTGATTCGGTCTTTCGGAATTCCGAGAGGCAGAAGCTCTGCTACGCCTTCTTCGGCGGCGGTTCGTGATTGAAAGACTCCTGTAACGGATTCCATCGAGCACCTCGGTCTAGCTAGCGTACTTGGTTTAGGTTACAGCAGGCCACAGACGCGCTGACATACGGTAAAACATCTATCGCATGCCCGAGGGACCGTCGAGGCAAAACACGGAAACTTGACCGAGAGGCCCGAAAAATTCCCGGGCTCCCGACGAAATCAACAGAAAGGGTTGGGCTTAGAGTTGGGCGCGATGGACGGAATGCATTTGCTCCATCGGGCGCGGCTTCTCGATTGGAACGGTGACCGCGATTTCCGACCCTTTTCGCAGAATAGACATGTTGACCGAAGCTTGATTGCTCTTCTCGCGCAGATGCGCGCGCAGATCGGCGAGGGTGCGAACTTCTTGGCTTTCCACTTTTGTGATTACATCGCCGGCCTTCAGGCCTGCTTTGTCAGCGGGTGTACCAGGGCGAACTTCGCGGACGAGGACTCCGGCATTGTTAGGCGCACCGAAGTAAGAACCGAGCTGGCTCGTGAGGTCTTCCGCATTGATTCCCAGAACTGGAGTACGCGGGTCCATAACTTCCGGCATATCAGGCAACTCCTCGACGTTCGGCATCGAGAACGAATACGCGCCGCCGAAGTCGCGCATCTTGCCTTTCATTTTTCTTACGTAGACATCGGTGCGATCGCCAAGCTCTACGGGGATATTTTGGAGCGAACCGCCGCGTGAAACTTCCAGCGTGATGGAGCGGCCTGGCGGCGTCTCGCGGATTAGTCGGCGGAATTGCACGGCCCCTTCGACAGGCTGTCCGTCATACTGGGTGATGACATCTTTTTCTTTTATGCCGGCCTTCGCCGCGGGGCTGTCGGGCTCGACGCCGTCCACGATGACGCCGCGGACGGCAGAAAGCTTCAAGTCCTTGGCTTTCTCGGCCGTGACTTCGGCGATCTCGACTCCTAGCCAGCCTCCTTCGTCTGTTGAGGACACGACAACGCCGGGCGACATGCTGAAGACGCGATCGATGTTTTCCTGAGTACTATCATGGTCCTGTTGGACCTTCTCTTGGGCGTCTTCTTGAGCTTGCTGAGCAAATGCTCCAGCGTGGGCGCTCAATTCGGCTGCGCGCGACGCGAGTTCATCTCCTCTGGCCTGCAACTTGGCGGAGAGGCTGCTTAGCCTGCTCAGTTCGGGCGAACTCATCTCCACCTCCTTGGCGGCGCGCTCCAGTTCGGGGAGCCCGGCTTCAATCTCTTTCCCGATGGTACGAACCTGGACCTCCATTTGTTTCATGCAGCGGTCGAAATCCTGACACTTTTCGTCGGACGGCGAGGGTGCAGCGTTAGAGGTGGCTTGCTGAGGTGGGGTAACTTGCTGTTGTGGCTGGCTGTACGCGGACTGGGTGACTCCTACGACTAATAGCAGCAGAATTCCAGCGCCCGGAAGAGCCTGCTGTGCGAAGTGCATCATGGGTTTCATCCTCTTGGTTGGATTACGCCCCGTAAAACCGGAAGTCAAATGCTCACGGCGAGAAATGCATCGCCGTGGCTACCATGCAATCCCTAGCGCTAGACGCCTGGGCGCTGCAAAATCAGGCGGACGCCACCATTGATGGTGCGCACTGAAATTTCCCCGCCGCCTGTGCCGAGCTTTCCGCGAAACGCGCTGGCGGCCTGCTCGCCGACAGTTGAAGTCACTGGCAGCTCGGAATGGAACTCACCATTCATGCTCAGGACTTTCAGATTTGCTTTTGCGTTGCAGGGAAGGCCGAGTACTACGGAGCCGTTCACGGTTTCGAGATTCATCGGAGCTCCGTCGAGCACTTCGTGCAGCTCGAGACGCAGATCGCCGTTGGTGGTTTTCGCGCTGAAACGGCCGGCGCTATTCAGAACTTCCACGTTGCCATTCACCGAGCGCAGATCGCCGCCGCCGTGAACACCACGTACCAGCACACTGCCATTGACGGTTCCGATGCTCCCCAGAAGCACGCGATACGGAACGTGTACGTGATACTCGACGGCCACTTCCACTCCCTCACCTTTTGGATATCGCGTGTGAACGGAAACCTGTCCGGGTACGCTATCCACATCGATCTTGACGCGCTCCAGATCCTGGCCGTCCGTGTCGGCGGTCTTCACCGCTTCCACTTCCACTTCGTCGCGGTCCCAACCTTCTACCTGCACCGAGCCATTCACGTTTTCGAGCAGAAAGCTTCCGCCTGGCGCCAGTGGATAGCTGTGTTCGAAGGTCTGGCGATTCGTAACCGCACCGAAGCCAGGCGCCGCAAAAACGGCGATGCCCACAAGCAACAAAACAGCGCAGCCTGCGATTTCGCAAAACCGCAGAGTCTGAGACCGGAGCCGAGTTTCCCGCATTTTCTTGTTCACGGTACGCCCCCTCGACTGCATTCCCATCAACTAATCTGAAAACGAATCCCGAGCGCGCTTCAGGGCCGGCTGTCGGCCGCCATGGATTGTTCCAGCAAGCGCATCTGCATTCGCAGATTCTGCTCCAGTTGCTCCATCTGCTGCCTGTACATCACAAGCTGCTTATCGGCGTCGCTGAGCATCAACCGGATATTTCCCGCCACGGTTCGCAATCGCAACACCTCGCCGCCGCCATTCAATTCACCGGCTGCACGGAGCCGTCGCGTTCCGTTCGACACGTCGTCGTAAGTGATCCTCACCGGGAAAGCCGGATCGAAAATTACGCGATGATCGTCGCCGTCTTGAATCTGAGCGTCGATCGTAATCGGAAGCTTGCGCGGCAGGTAGACGACGATGTCGCCGTCGCTCGATTGAAAATCACACGTACCGGGCTTTGCGGTCGAGACAAACCAAGCCGTAATTCCGCCTGCTTCTGTGGAGGCTTTCACCGCGCCGTCCACTTCCGTGAGGTAGATGCTTCCGCCGCCGGTTTCAAGATTGGTCGGGCCGGACACACGCACCACTCGAATGCCGCCGCCTGCAGTTTTTGCTTTCACCAGCCCAGCGGCTTCTCCCACGTCGATCTGGCCGCCTCCCGTGGAAGCGACAAGTTCCCCACCCGAATGCTCGAGAGTTACATTGCCTCCGCCGGTATCGAGGCGCGCGAGGTTTTCAACCGAAGCCACGCGGATGTGCCCGCCAACTGTGTGCAGTGTGGCATTCCCGGCGATCGAACCGGTGGTGATATGCCCGCCGCCGGTTGTTGCAACCAGGTCGCCTGCGACATTCTTCACCGTGATGTGACCGCCGTCCGTATTCAAACGCGCCGGTCCGCCGACATTTCCTGCAAGGATGTTGCCGCCCGCAGTGGAAATTCCAAGCCGCCCGTTGAGATCTTCGGTTTCAACGTTGCCGCCGCCGGTGGATAGGTCAACGTTGTAGTTCTTAGGAACATTCACTTCCACCGTGACCCACAAACGGCCGCGGCACTGGCACCCGGCAGTCTGTCCGCGCAGGTAGACACCATCGGCAGTCTGGCGCGCGTTCATCGAAAAACTCTTCAGAAGCAGCTTCGCGTCTTTTTGGGAAGAGTCAGTCTCGAGACGCACCCGATAGTCAACCTGGTTCGTTTCCTGGGTGTGAACCACCACGTTACCCAGGTCGATCACGAGATGAAGGCGCTGACCATTCTTGGTGGGGACAGAACCGTTCAATTGCGAAGTGATGCGCGGCCCGGATTTCGCTGACTCCGCTGGCTGCTTTTCGCGGGCGATTCCAGTATGGGGATAAAACAGAGGAAGAGCGCAGATCACGCCATTCAGAGCGACATTCCAATATCGCGAGAGACGAGAGCCCGGAATGTGAAGGCGCATGATCTAGAATTTCTCGCGCGGGCCAAGATCGCGAATTGCGGCCGCGCTCTGCAGTCGGATGTAGGTGTTGGGATCTTTTTGCATGCGATCGCGCAGCACTGCAATCATGTGGTCGTCGGAAACCACTTTGCCTTGTGCCGCCATGTTGCGCAGCGCATTGATAGCTTCCACGCGAACGCCGGGATTACGATCGTCAACGAGGGCGTCGAGGAGCGTCTTTCGGACCAGATCCTGCGGCTCAGCGCCATTGAGCGCTTCGAGCGCTTTTAGCCGCACTGCTGCATTTGGATCGGTATGGACGGCGTGGCAAAGGACGTCGCGCACTTCGGGGTCGTCATTCTTGGCGCGAAGAAGATCCACGGCATCGAGCCGTACGTCGGGATCGAAACGGTCATTGTTGCGGAGGATATTCAGAAGCACGTTTTTTACGTTGTCGTTATTGACCGTGCCCTGCACGCGGAAGGGTTGCTGTGCGCGCATCTGCAATTCCACTTGAGGCGGCTGGCCGCCGCCGGAAGGCATCACGCTGATACCAGCCACTTGCGCGCTGTGCATATCTATCGGAGCAGAGCCGCCGCTGGGAAACTGCGGTACGAAATTGGAAGAACCGGTTGCGTCACTCGAAACCGCTACATCCGAATCGCCTGAAGCCACCGCCGGGCGCTGAAGAAAACGCGGGCCGAGAATTCCAACGGAAAATCCCACGAGCACAAGCAACGCTGCGCTCCAAGCGGGGCGCGGGGCCAGTCCGCCTGCGGGAAGAAACACGTTTGCGATGCGGCGAATCCAACTCCGCTCTTCCTGGCGGTCGAGCGCATCTTCAAGACCGGACCGGCAGCTTGCCAGAAGAGCGGCATCGGGTTCGATGCGGCTTGCCGCGAAACATTCGACCAACTCACGCTCTCTTTCAAGAGCTTCGCAGCAACGCCCACAGTGCTTCAAATGGTCGGCTACGTCCGCTTCCTCGTCCGGCGTCAACCCCCCGGCTGCGAGAAGCATGAGGCGTGAATCGAACTCTTCGCACGCTGCCGAATTCGACATTTCGTCTTGGCCTTCCTGCATTTTCTCCGTCCCGTCAATTCATCTCGCTGGTTAGCGCATGCAATCCAGGCTCGCGCGCAATTTCCGCGTCGCCCGGAACAGCGAATTCTTTACCGTTTCTTCTGAGGTGCCGAGCATGTCGCCAATCGCCCTCAGTTTCAAGCCCTGATAGTGTTTCATCTCGAAGACCATGCGCTCGCGCGGTGAGAGTCTCTTGAGTGCCGCGGAGATGTGTTGTCCGAGCTCCTGTCCCAACAGGCTGCGCTCGGGATTGGCGGCGGCCCTAACTTCGGGCTGGCGATCAAAGAAATCTCTGGTGCCGCCTTCCGCTTCATCCGGTACCGGTGCTTGATCTTCGCGACGGCTGGTTCGGCGGCGCAAGTGATCGAGCGCCACGTTGGTGACAATGCGATAGAGCCAGGTGTAGAAGCTGCACTCAAACCGGAATCGGTGCAGATTCTTGTAAACCCGCATGAAACTTTCCTGGTAGATGTCCCGGGCATCCTCGGAACGATGAACCAGATTGAGAGCCAGCCGTAGAACCTCTCGATCATAACGATGCACCAACTCCTCAAATGCTAGACGGTCGCCCGCCTGCGCACTGCGCACGAGACCCTGCTCTTCAGCAATCCTCGCCGCTGCTGCCTGGCGCGCATCTCCGTCGAGTGCGACGCTCATCCCCATGGTTTTAACGGCCGGTTTCGGATCGCCTGTTTGCTGATCAGTCGGATCAGCCTGGCGATTGCCGCTTGTGCCGGCCTTAGCCCTTTCTGCAGGTTCCGGATGGATAGACGGCCTGAGTGGCCGTTGGTGAGCACCCGTGAACGCGGATTTCCCACTATCGGACAGCTGCCCCACGGTACTGCCTCTCAATAGGATGCAAGTAACTCGTATCCTGTTGTAACAGAGCGGGTTATTGCCTTCCAAAAAATGCCGCCCGCTCATTACGGAAATTCGAAGCGATACAACAGGGAATAATGCACGGGGTGCGCCACTCGATTGCGTGCGCGAAATGCCCTGACGAGCTGTTCGAGACTCCTGGAAGTGTCTTTGTCGATTTAAGACCTTCGGACCGATTCCGGAAAACGCGAGTGGGGCCACGGTGCGGATGTGCAAACTACGAGCCCAGGGACAGTCCTACTTTTACTTAGTACGTATATACCTTAGAAGTAAAAAAGCATTCATGGTCATGAGTTTCAACTGTCTCTACAAGGTTCCCGGCCCGGCTGCAGCGTCTTCCGTAAGTGAGAATACTCCATTCGCTGGATTCATCCATTCTAGAGCACGTGGACAATGAGGCGTCGCACAAAACCCATTTTCCCCGGGGAGGGCTCTCAGTGCGCAAGGTATTCGTACTATTCACGGCAGTACCTTTTCTAATGGCACTCATGGCTGGCTGTGGCGGCTCCGGTCATCACACGACGGCCAATAGCGTTCCAATCGTTCTCACAATCCAGGATCAATCCACCACACCGACAGGCTTGACCGTCGTTTCTCTCTCGGTTCAAGTCACCGGCGTCACCTTGCAGGGCAGCACTGGAAGCCAAAGTTCGACATCGCTTCTGTCGAGTCCGGTGACCGTGAACCTTTCCAATCTGCAAACCATGAATGAACTTCTGGCGAACACAAGCGCGGACGCAGGCACATACAGCAGCATGATGATCACCTTCGGGAACGCTTCGGCAACGGTTCTAAACAACTCGACCACTACATTCACTGACGGAACTACTTCTTGTCCGCCCGCTACCTCGAATACGACAACGTGCACGCTGGCGCCGGCGTTCAATCCGACCTCGGTGACGATTTCAACTTCTCCATTCCTGCTCACGCTGACAGCCAATACACCTATCAACATCGACTTTAACACTGAGAGTCGTTCGCGAATTCCAATGGCACGTTGTCACTCGGGCCAACCGTAACCGTGACGACCAATACAACTACGAACGCGACAACCGGCAACTTCAACGACTTCACCAATGTTACAGGCCAAGTAACAGCCGTCGGCACGAATCAAGTCACTGTGACCGATACGGAGACGGGCCAGACACTGACGTTGGGAACAACGAACAACACCGTGTTTAACAATTTTAATACCTCCTCAACCTGCACGACCGCGAATACGCTTGCGTGTGTGCAGAAAGACCAAATCGTCAGCCTAAACTTTGGAACGACTGGAGCTTCGGGCGCGACGGCGACGATTTCGAGCATTTCTCTGCAGAACGGCATTACGCAGGGTGTGACGGGCACGGTACTTGGAGTCAATTCCGGATCGAATACTGCGGAAGTGGTGATAACGGGCATAACACCAGCCTTCGCAACCGCGAACTCCGGAGTTAAGGTGGGACAGGTCGTTACCGTTAACACGAATCCGCAAACAACATTCAGCGTCGAGTCGAATGGTGCGACACTGCCCAGCGGCCTGAATTTCGCGAGCCTCAGCGATGTGGGTGTGGGACAGTCGTTGGCGCTCAGCTCCACAGCGTTCACGGCTGGGACTGGAAGTGCACCCGGCTCAATCACTGCTGATCAGGTGATCCTTGCTCCCACGCAGTTTACGGGTACCATAATTCATTGAACACCGGCAGTCAATCTTTCACGACGAACGAACTGAACGGCTTGTTTACGAATAATGACGTCAATCAAGTTACTGTCGATACCGGAACAGGCACCACCTTCACCGGCGTGACTGGTTTCTCCGGGCTCGCCAGCGGCAACAACGTTACGATGGGAGGTCTTCTCTTTCAGACCTCCAACGGGCCGGTGCTTTTCGGACAGCAGGTTGGCGTGACCACGACAACAACCACAGCGGCAGATTAGGGTATTACGAATGCGTGACGATGCACACGGCCCGCTTCGGTCGTGTGCATCGCCTTTTTTTCAACGGGTTTAGACGGTTAACGGTTTGCGCCGCCTTAAGGCATTCTTCCTATCCAATTTAGGGACTCATCCTGATAGTAACGGGCACAGCGCACGGCTATTCTGACCCAGTGTTCGAGACTCTGCACTCAATGAAACAGCCGTTGCATTGCCCTCTATCTCGTGAACAACGTGTACAAGTTCAATAAGGCAGTCGAAAAGACGTACAAGGATTTTCTTCTGAAGTAACTCTTCTCTCTCTGCCGCAAAGGGGTTGCCGCCCGACCACCGGTAGCCCCTCCCCCTCTCGCTTCCGCTCCGATTTTTTCCTCGCAGGGATGGTATAAACGTGAGTCATGTTGCCGCGCCGAGTGTGTGAGCCTCGCGTTGCACATTTCTGTTGTGACTATCGCACTCTCAAATCCGGTGAAATTCCTGCGCGGGGTTGGACCTCACCGCGCTGCCCTGCTGGAAGAGCGCGGAATTTTCACTGTGGCAGACCTGCTGGCCTACCTACCGTTTCGTTATGAAGATCGCATTCGATTTACACCCATCGCCGAGATTATTCCCGGGCAGCCGCACACGATCTTGGTCGAGGTGGCCAATGCCGGCGGCACAATTCGGTTCGCGCGCGGGCGGGGCGGCGTGTTTCACATCGCCGTGCGCGATGGTTCCGGGACGCTCTACGCACGCTTTTTTCATGGCTCGTATCTCGAGGGCAAATTCAAGCAGGGCCAAAGGCTCGTGATGCATGGAAAGGTGGACGCGGATCCGCATAGGCCGGGCCGGCTTGAAATGGTGAACCCGCAGATCGAGCTTATAGGGAACGCGGACGGAGCGCCGGCGGATTCTACCGAAGTGGGCCGGATCGTTCCAATTTACGAAGCTATCGGCGCAATCAGCTCGCGGATGCTGCGCAGAATCATTTATTCGGTGTTGAACGACTTCGACGCCAATGTTCCCGACCCTCTGCCGGCCGCGATTCGCGAACGCTACAGGTTCCCAACGCGCCGCGAGGCCCTGCTTTATGCTCACTTCCCACCGAAGAACGAAAGCATCGAGCTGCTCAACAGCTGGCGCAGCCCGGCGCAAATCCGGCTAATTTTTGAGGAGTTTTTTTACTATCAGCTCGCGCTCGCACTCCGGCGCCAGCAAGAACACTGCCGCACCGGAATCGCGATGCGGGTACGCGAGGATAAAATCCGCCAGGCATTGAAACGAATCTTGCCGTTCAAACCGACGGCGGCGCAAAAACGAGTGCTCGCCGAAATCGCGGCCGATCTCGAACAGCCTTATCCGATGCATCGGTTGCTGGAGGGCGACGTCGGGAGCGGCAAGACGATTGTGGCATTCGAGGCGGCCACGATCGCAATCGAGAACGGTTATCAGGTGGCCTTGATGGCGCCAACGGAAATTCTCGCTGCTCAGCACTACCTTACTGCGCGGCGCGTGTTTCACAGTGATGGCCCAGCGACGGCCACCGGATACCAGGTCGAATTGCTCGTTAGCGGCCAGAAGCGGCTTGAGAGGACAGATACTCTCGCGCGCGTGGAAAGCGGTGCGGCGCAGTTCATTGTCGGCACGCACGCGTTAATCGAAAATCCCGTTCAGTTCAAGCGGCTCGGTCTCGTAATTGTTGACGAACAGCACCGCTTTGGCGTTCTCCAGCGAAAGCGGTTGATCGAGAAAGGCGTCTCGCCGCATGTGCTGGTGATGACAGCCACTCCGATTCCCCGCACTCTCGCGCTGACTCTTTATGGCGACCTCGATCTTTCCGTGATCGACGAAATGCCGCCAGGCCGCACGCCCGTTGAAACGCGCTGGAGCGATGAAGCGTCTCTGAAAGGCGTGTGGGAATTCATGCGACGCGAAGTGTCGCGCGGACGCCAGGGTTTCGTCCTCTACCCGGTAATTGAAGAATCGAAACAGGAACTGAAGGCCGCAACGGCAGAATATGAAAGGCTCGCCAAGGGCGTCTTTCCCGGCATCCGGGTGGGTCTGCTTCACGGCCGGCTGAAGAACGAGGAGAAAGATGCGGTGATGGATGAGTTTCGTCGCGGCACGCTGCAAATTCTGGTATCCACAACGGTAATAGAAGTGGGCGTGGATGTGCCCAACGCCACGATCATGGTGATCGAGCATGCCGACCGCTTTGGCCTCGCACAGCTGCACCAATTGCGCGGACGAATTGGCCGAGGCGCGGAAAAATCCTACTGCATTCTGATTGCACCTAAAGCGATCACCGGCGACGCGCGCGATCGGATCGAGGCGATGATTGCAACGTCCAATGGATTCGAAATCGCGGAGCGTGATTTGAAGCAGCGCGGCCCAGGCGAATTTTTCGGCACGCGGCAGCATGGCGATGCTGCATTCTCGGTGGCTCAGCCCCTGCGCGACCACGAACTCTTGGAACTCGCGCGACGCGAGGCGTTCGCGATTGCAGAAGATCCGGCAGCGGCGCAGGAAATTGTTGCCAAGGTAGAATCCGTGAGTCCCGCGTGGCAAAAGCGGTATCAACTCGCGGCGGTCGGTTAGGCTCAACGTAGAAGCTCGACCAAACAACTATGCGCGTGATCGCAGGCAAATATCGCAGCCGGGTATTGAAGAGCGCGCTAAAGCTGCGTCTGCGTCCGACGAGCGACCGCCTGCGCGAAACGCTTTTCAACGTTCTCGGCGCACTAGTCGAGGATTCGCTTTTTGTTGACCTTTTTGCGGGAACGGGCGCCGTCGGTATCGAGGCGATCAGCCGAGGGGCGCGCGAAGTGGTCTTCATCGAATCGCACGCGGCAGGAGCGCGGCTCATCCGCCAAAACCTCGAATCGCTTGGAATTCGCACCGGCGCGGAGGTGATTGAAGCAGATGCAGTGCGAGGACTTGAAAGCCTCTCGGCGCGGCACGTCACAGCCGACTTTATCTTTCTCGATCCCCCATACGAAAATGAGGACGACTACGTTCGCGTTCTCGAGTTTCTCGACGCCTCGCATCTGATTGCACCCCGCGGACTTGTGATTGCTGAGCACCGGAACTCAATGGAGCTGCCCGAGCGTTTCGACCGGCTGGAATGTTCCCGGATACTGGAGCAGGGTGACGCCGCATTAAGTTTTTATCGGCTGGCAGCCGCAGCGTAGTTCCGCGCATCTCATTTGGCACCCCCGGCCTTGGCTTAGTATTTCCGCAGGCGTATTTTATTTCGCAGGTATAATGGCCGAGAAAATGCCGACATTAACGGGACGCGCGCCCGACGAAGAAATCGAGCTCATCGAACTCTCCCCGCATTCTCGTCTCCCCAGGCTCGACCTGGGTGTGGATTGGGAATCGCCCTGGCGCGAATTTCGTACCAGCGTTCGCGATTTTTTCACCGGGCCGCGAGCGCCTAAAGATGGCGAGAATTCCCGTAATTCGGTCTTTCACGTCGAGTGGGTGCGCGGAAAACTGTCCGGCTGGGCGTTTACGGCATCGTCGTTATGGCACGTTGCAATCATCGTGCTACTTATTCTACCAATTTGGGGTTTTCTGCCTGCGACGCAGCATAACCTCGCTCCGGTGCGCATCGAGCTGACGTATTTGCCAACTCAGGATCTGCCGCCCATCTCGTTGCCCGGTCCTCCGTCGAAACCGAGTCCGCCAGGCGATCCCGCCAAGCCGCTACCTCAGGTTGGCGCTGATGCCTACCATCCGCGCCAAACGATACTTTCAATGCCTGTGAACGTGACGCATCCGCACCAAACCCTGATCCAGCCCAACGCACCGGCTGCCGCTCCTAAAATCGATGCGCCGATGCCGAATATGGTGCAATGGGCTTCACCCGCGCCTGCAAAACCTCAGATTCAATTCTCCGCTTCCACTGCCGCTCCCCACGTTCGGCAGCGAGCCGCTCACGATGTCGCCGCCCCGGAGATCGCAAACAATGAAAAAACTCCCGGTCCGCTTAACGTCGCCGCAACGCCGCTCGTGAACGAACAGCCTCGCATGCCGATCAGCCCGATGGCAGCCGCGGCACCGATGAATACGCATCCGACAAAACAAGATGCTGGCGCCGCACCTGAAGTCGGCGCAGCAGCGTCAGGTGACGCGGATCTGCACCGCGTGATCGCGCTTTCAGCTGCGCCTGCTCCACCCGCTACGGAAGTGAGCGTGCCCCAGGGAAATTCCGCGGCCAGGATTGCGATTTCGCCCGATGGCAAACAGCCTGGCGTTCCCGGCGGATCAGAGCACGGAGCGGCCGGCGATGGCGGCGCGGGCGGGCATCCAGATTCGGCGGGCGGATCGAATGGCGCAGGCGGTGCCAATCACGGCAGCGGAGGCGGAGGTAATGGGAACGCGAATTCCCTGCCCGCGGCCATAAGTATCACCGGCGGGTCGAATAATGGTTCCGGTTCCGGCGGCATCGGGTCTGCAGGTTCGCGCCCATCGGGTAAATTGAATCTGAAACTCGCGCCCTCGGCCGAACCCACGCGATCTTCTCATCGAGCACCGATTGACGTGACTCATCTCGATCCCAGCATTGCGCCGGAAAAAATATTATCCGGCAAAGAAATTTATCCAGTGCACGTCAACATGCCCAACCTCACGAGCATCACTGGAAGCTGGGTTTTGAATTGCGCGCAACTCGACGAAGGGGATGCAACAGGTTACAGACCTCAGGGAGCGTTCTCAGGCCCGGCACCTCTGGACAAAGTAGACCCTAAATATCCGCAATCGATTATCGAGCAGCATGTGGATGGCGAAGTAGTTCTCTACGCGATTGTCCGCAAGGATGGCTCGATCGACAGCATCCAATTGGTGCGGAAACTCGATCCCCAGCTGGACAAGAACTCAATGGAAGCGCTGGCTCGTTGGAAATTCCGGCCGGGCACGCGCGATGGGGTTCCGATTGATGTCGAGATGGTGGTCCACATTCCCTTCCGCTTCCGCAATCCCAGCGATCAGTAGCGCGAAGGACCAAGCTTTCACTGGTTGCACGATAGAACTTTAGGCAGCGCTTCCCGCCCAGCCACTGCGTCGTGCGGAACTCTCTTCGATCAGCTTGATCAGCGCGAACAGCGTCATATTCACCGGCGTCGGCACGCCTAATTCCTTTCCGCGCCGCACGATGTAGCCGTTCAGCGAATCGATTTCAGTGGGCTTGCCGCGCGCAATATCCTGCGCCGTCGACGAAGTAGCTTCGCCGAGCGTCTCCGCGTTTTTCAAACCCCTCTCGGCCCAATCCACATCCGGCATTGCCACGCCGGCTGCGCGTGCCACCGCGATGCATTCGTTGATCACGGTTCGCAGCACCTCCCGCGTGTCGAGATTGCGCGCAATGTGAGCGAAGCTGGTTTGCGCAATCGCCGTGACGGCATTTCCCGCGCAATTCATCACCATTTTCGTCCACTGATCCACCTCGATATTCTGCGAGACGCGGCAGGGCACATCAGCAGGCGCGCACAGCTCAGCTACTCGTTCGGGTCTGCTTTTTGCACCGGCGGCGGGAGGATTTGCGCCGGCATATTCGCCGACGATCCATTCGCCGCGCCCGGAATGCTTCACGTGCCCGGGCTCAGGCAATGCCGCTGCGACGTAGACAACCGCAGGCAGCGCGTCGATCCCCGATGCAGCGCGGATCCGAGCAATATTATCCACGCCATTTTGGAGGCTGATGACGATCGCATCCGGCGAGAGGTGCGGTGCGATAGCTCGTGCGGCGTTTTCGGTGTCGAGCGTCTTAACGGAAAAAAGAACAAACTGCGCATCGCGTACATCCGCAGGGTCTGTCGAAGCATTCAACGCGACGTGTTCTTTGAATGTAACGGTATCCAGCAATAGTCCATTCTTCCGGATCGCCTGCACGTGATTTGGGCGCGCAATCAAAGCGACGCGCGCTCCTGCACGCGCCAGCATGCCGCCAAAATAGGATCCCACCGCCCCGGCGCCCATCACAGCTATGCGTGTATCGGAAAGGTCGGTTGCCAATGAAATCTCCTGAGAGGGTTCAGTTAAAAGTGAGTGCGCAATTCGCGAAAACTCGTGAGAATCAAAAGCTTCCCACCGCCACTTTCAAGTTCGCACTTCTCGAGTTCCCATGTGGCTGCATGGGGAATAAACACGGCGCTCAAGCCGGCGTGCAGCGCAGGATTGATGTCACTCCGCGGACTGTTACCCACCATCCAACCGTGGGTCTTTACGATTTTGAACTGCTCGATCATTCGCGCGTAAGTACCCGCGTCTTTTTCCAGCACGATCTCGATCGCGTCGAAATATGACTGCAATCCCGACCGCTCCACTTTGCCCGCCTGCTCGGCTGGCTCGCCTTTCGTCAGCAAAATAAGCCGATGATGCTTTGCGAGGTAAGCAAGCGTCTCGGGAACTCCGTCGAGAATATGCGGCGGAGTGGCTTCCAGTTCCACCGCCATGCGTTCAATTTCCTGCACGATTTCGCGCCGCGCGGCGTTCCCGGCCAGCTTGAGATACGTGTCTTCCAGCGAACGCCGAAAGCTTCGCACTCCGTAGCCGTGCTGCCGAATATTGCGGCGCTCGGTTTCATTGAGGATGTGGCGTATGTATTCGCGCGTGTAGCCAAGATGTTCGAGCTGCGTGATAAAGTGCTCGATCGTCTTCTCGAAGAAAATATTGTTTTCCCAGAGTGTATCGTCTGCGTCGATCAAGATGGTGTTTCTCGCCATCCGGCTATTTCTCCGATTCTTCCGCTTGTCGAATAAGGCTTACCTGGGTCGCCTTAAGTAGCATTAGGCATTCCTGCCTGTGCCAACGTGAGCACACGCCCCACTCGCGTCATACCTGCGAAATCAAAAGACGCCGGTTCTGGAGCCAGCCCACAATCTATTACGCGCTATTACGCGGAAGCTTTTCGCGCGCCTGCCGCGACCCGTTCCAGGATTTCGCGCGCCACTTTCTGCAGCTCGCCGAAACGCGTCAGGTAGTCTTGGAACTCGCGGTTCAGATCGAGTGCGGTTGTGGGATCAAGCTTGGTCCGCAAAATCATATCGCGCAGATGCACAGGGTGTGGTAGCACGGCATCGTCACGCAATTCGTCTAATGCGCTGTTTGGATCGTAGTGGTACATCGCTTTCTCCGTCAGCTCAGGACGTGATTCAACTCAGCATTCTACTCCGAATTATTTGATGCTGTGAGCGATGCAGCGAAACCACTAAAGAACAGGGTCAGAAGATCTCGTCAAGCGGAGGCAGGCAGGAACTCGTAGCGCTCAATGCGAGCCGCCACACCGCGGCGGCCGTTGTGCGGTTCGACACGCAATACACGCGCGTAGCAGCGGATGTGCACGTCACCGGCAAGCGTGATTTGCTGCGGAAGCGTGAGGACAAATTCAATGGAGCTGCCGGCATCGGGAGTAGCGGGCTCGATCAAAAAGTACAGACCGCGGAAGCTGACGTCGCGGGTTTCCCCGTCTTTTTCTGTAACGCTATCGCCGGCAGTGAATCGCACCTTCAGGGGAAGCATCATCGAGAAACGTCGCGCGGCGCGCCGTTCCACAACGTCGTTCATCGCTCCTCCCGCCGATTCACTCACTTCAGCCAAAACTAACACCGCTTTCATCCGGGTGCAATCGAATTCACCGGCCCTTCTGTGGATTTCAGACACGAAATATAAGCGAATTTAGTACTCGCAGGTAGTACTCAAGACTTCAGCTTATGCCCTTCATAACTCGATTCGCGCTGGAGACCGTCGTCCGGTCGCAGATGCTGCAGCGGGTACAATTAAATTTCTGGCTCGCACTTTCCCGCTTGGGTGCTCTCGGCTAGACTTGATTCGCATCACGTTCACAAAGAGACTTTCGGTGGCTGAAGTATTTCATCGCAGCTTGTTTTTGCCGGGGCCGGCGGGCCGCCTCGAAGCCATGCTGTGGACTCCTGCGTCCGCGAATTCCGATCTTGTTGCCCTCGTCTGCCATCCGCATCCGCTGTTCGGCGGCACGATGCACAACAAAGTGGTATTTCAGGCAGCGAAAGCACTTCACCGGCGCGGGATTCCGGTTCTTCGATTTAATTTTCGCGGTACGGGACAGAGCGAAGGCGAACACGACAAAGGCCGAGGTGAGCGAGACGATGTCCGCGCGGGCCTCGATTTTCTTGCCGCAGAATTTCCCGCCCGGCCGATTGTGCTCGCAGGATTCAGTTTTGGTTCGTGGGTCGGGCTCGCAGTGGGCTGCGAGGATGAGCGCGTTTCGGACCTCATTGGCCTCGGGATCCCCGTGAATTCCGTGAGCCTTTCCTATTTGCACGAGTGCGGCAAGCCGAAGCTATTCATTCAGGGTGGGAGCGATCAGTTCGGATCGCAGCAAAACGTGAATGAGCTTTTTGACGCGCTGCCGGAACCGAAGAAGCTGGTGATCGTCGAGGGGGCCGACCATTTTTTCACCGGCAAGCTCGATCAGATGACGGCGGCGATTGGCGCGTGGATGGACGAGCGTTACCCGAATCGGATTGTAGTGCTTGATTCAAACCCGTCCTAGGGGCACAGCCTAGCCCTTCGATTCGAACAACATCATAAATTGCTCGCGCGATGCCGGTTCGACGCCTACTAGAGCAAGATTCGCTTGCACGTGCTCGACGCGGCTCATACCGACAAGCGCCGTGGTAAGCCCGGGCACCGATCGCGCAAATTGAAGAGCGAGTTCGAACTCTTTTTTCAGCTTCAAGGCGGAATGAATAAATGGAGGGAGATTCTTGGTTAGTTGTCCTTGCAATAGCGCCGCGCTGGTAACCAGGCTGATTCCCAGATCGCGCGCCGCCTGCACCATTGGCATCGTTTTTCCAGCCACCGTCTGATTCGGGCGCGTGAGAGCTTCCGGCATCGCAAGATTAAACGGCAACTGCACGAACCGGAAATGATGCTCCGCGCCTCCTACCTCGCGGGCGATTTCCGCCATCGCTTCGAGCGAAAGATAGCCCGGTGATTTGGGATCCTCGCGAAACGCGTTCCAGGTGGCCATTCCATAAGCGCCAATCTTCCGGTCAGCCACCGCAGTTTCGAGGAATCCAAAAGCGTCGCGAATCCTTTTTCGAAATTCCGCAGCGGACACTTCGGTGAGCTGCGTCTCGGGATTGTGCAGATAGAAAACGTCGATGGCCTCGACGCCGAAATTCATCAGGCTTCGCTGCATCTGGTCCGCTAGATACTTCGGCGCCATGCAATGGCATCCCGCTGCAATTTCTTCCGGCTGGAAAACACCGCGGTCCAGAAATTCGCGGGCAAAATATTCATTCGGATCAGCAGGCATTTCTCCGTCAGGCGTGAGGAATCCGGCTTTCGTGCAAAGCATCAGTTCGTCTCTGCCGTACCCCTTCGCCGTGAGCTCACGCAATGCCGCGCCGATAGACCGCTCACTGCGCTGGAAGCGGTAATTAATGGCAGAATCTATTACATTAATGCCGCCTTCCGCCGCCGCAACCACCGCCTGCGCGTACCCCTTGTCCGTCGCCGGATCGGGCTCGCCGAGATAAGTTCCTATTCCGATGGAGGAAAGCACTTTCCCGCCAGGAATCTCGCGAAAGTGCCCTGGCGCAGAGCGCCCCTGGAACCGCGCAGCGTATCGAAGCGTTCCTTGTGCTGTAGCTGAGCCCGTGATTCGTCCATCATTGTGCGCGGCAGGAGATGACATTCGTTCCTCTACACTCTCGACCAATTTACAACATTCTACGGCGCGCTGCGCGCCGTTACTTCCTGTGCCGGTTCGCCGCCCGCCATGCCCTGCGCGATGATCAACTCCCGCGCTTCCACTCGAATCTTAGGCAAATTGCGGGCGAAGAGTGCCGCGCCTATGATCGCGCCCACTCCCCCAATCGCCAGTGTTCTTTGTGCTCCAATGTGATCTGCTGACCAGCCCGATAGCAGCGCACCCATCGGCGCCATCCCCATAAACATCATCGAGTACACCGCCATCGCCCGCCCCCGAAGCCGGTCGGGCACCATCGCTTGAATCAGCGTATTCGACGACGCCATCTGCACCATCATCGCGAACCCCACTGGAACCAGCAATGCCACGGATAAGACGTTCCAGCGCGAAAACGAAAACAAAATTAGGAAAGCACCAAAACTGGCGCACGCAACCGCAACCCAGCGTCCGAGGCCTTTCACTCCAGAGCGTGTGGCCAGCGTCAGCGCTCCACCTAGCGCACCCACGCCGGTTGCACCCATTAGAACGCCGAGCGTCCGCGCATTCCCGTGCAGAATCTTCGCCGCAAAAATCGGCATCAGCACCGAGTACGGCATTGCCACCAGGCTCACGAGTCCCAACAGCATCAGCAGGGCCCGTATCGGCCCGGTGTTCCAAACAAATCGGAATCCTTCGACGATATGCTCGAACGGAGAAACGCGCCTCACCTCGACGGGTGCCCGATTCACGTGCATCAACAGGAGACCAATGATGACAGCGATATAGCTGATCGAATTTGCCGCAAAGCACCATCCCTCCCCGATGCTCGCCACAAGAATGCCCGCGATCGAAGGGCCGATCACACGCGCGCCGTTGAACATCGACGAATTCAACGCAATCGCGTTCATCAGGTCTTCGCGGCCGACCATATCCACCAAGAATGCTTGCCGCGCTGGTATGTCGAAAGCGTTCACCGCGCCCATTAATGCTGCGAGCACAACTACCTCCCAAACTTTGACGCGGCCAGTCAAAGTCAGCACGGCAAGAATCCCCGCCAACACCATCGAGGTCGCCTGCGTGGCAATTACCACTCGGTGCCGGTTCCACCGGTCCGCTACCATCCCGCCAATCGGAGCCAGTAAGAAAACGGGAATCTGCCCAGCGAATGCCACCGTGCCAAGCAGCAGCGACGAGCCAGTGAGCCGGTAGACGAGCCACGCCTCCGCAATATTGTCCATCCATGTGCCGACCAACGAAATCAGTTGGCCGCTGAAGAAAAGTTGGAAATTGCGATGCCGCAGCGCGCGCAGCATCTGCGGAATTCGCCACGTGTCTTCGAGTCCTGGATTGGCACGGTTTCGCTTCTGGGGCGGGGTCGCCATCTCTTTCAATTGTACGACGCCGCGCAGCTTTGCCGGTTTCGTTTATCCGGGACTTTTGCTTATGACGAAGATTCTGCGGAAGGACTCGAAGGCGCGGGAGCAAGTAGTCGGCCGCAGGCTCGAAGAATGCGCCGGTAGGGCCAATCGTCTTCCCGGAAGAAAATTTCGCCGTCGCGCGGTTTCGAGTAAAACCATCGCGCAAGTATCGCCAGGTGCTCGGAGCGTTCCGAAGGCGCGTCGCGGAGCCCGTATTGTGATCGCCAGGTCGCGCTCGCAGGGGCTTGTGACTCGGGTAGCTCGCCCGCTGTGGCATTTGCCTCGGGTCGTGGCGCATCGTCCGTTAATTTGGACTCATCCGCTCGGCCATGCGGCTGGAGTCCCTGTTTCAGAATCGCTTCCACCGACCGCGGTTCGCTCGACAATTCCCCAAATCGCAGAAATATGGGCTCGGCGAGAAGCCCCGCGAGCACAGGAAAAACAATGATTGTTTTTTCCTCCGCCCCGCGTTGCAGCACCACGGCATCAAGCTCGTCAATGCGCCGCGCCACATCAGGCAGTCCCCGTAGCGCCGCCGAGGCTTTTTCCAACCGCTTGTGCACGGCAGCTGCCCGCTCAAAATCAAGCGCTTCGCTCGCGGCTTCGCGATCGCGCTCAAGTTCCTCGGTTAGCGCTTCGCCGGAACTCGCCAGCGTCGCAAGGACGCGCCCCGTCTCCATGTCGTACTCTTCTTTCGTGCACCCCGCGAAACAGGGTGCCAGGCACATCTTCATCTCCGAATAAATGCATCCCGGGAATTCCGGGTCGCGCCGAATTTTGATCTGGCAGCGCCGGATTTTGAAAAGGTCGAGAAATCCCTCGGCAAACGCCTCCGCGCTCTTCCGCGAGGCAAACGGACCGAAATAAGCTCCGCCATCCCCCGAAATCCGCCGCGTCACATAACAGCGCGGATACTCGTTGCTGAGATTCACTTTCAGTACGGCCGGCGGCCGCAAACGCAGCAGATCGCGATAACGCTTCGGAAATCTAGCGCGAGCACACGTGTACAGAGTTAATGTCTGCTCGAATTTCGAACCGGTCACACGGTAGCGCACACCGGCAGCAACATTCCGCAGATTCAGCCGTTTGGAAGCCGCCTCAGGTTCTCGCAGCAGCCGCTCAGCAGCGCGACGAATATCGGCAGTACGCGCCAGGTAGGGCTGCGCCCCAGCCTCTCGCATTTCAATCAGCAGAACACCGGAGCGAGCAGGCAGCGCTGGGAAGAATGTCTCGTCATGGCCAGACTCAAAATCCAGGCCGCAATCAAGTTCAAGCATCAAGAAAAGAATACACTGCCGGGCGGCAGTGCGGGAGAGTTGCAGCCGTCAGTACGATTTCAAAACCCACGCAGCAATCACGAGGCGCTGAATCTCGCTGGTTCCCTCGTAAATCTCCGTGATGCGCGCATCGCGATACGCGCGTTCGACGGGATGCTCGCTGCTATACCCGTAACCCCCGTGAATCTGGATCGCTTTGTGCGCCACACGCGTCGACATTTCGCTCGCGAATAATTTCGCAATCGCCGCTTCCATCGAAAAACGCGCTCCCGAATCCTGCTTCCACGCCGCCCGTCGCGCCAGCAACCGCGCCGCGTTAATTTCCGTAGCCATGTCCGCCAGCATGAACTGAATCGCCTGAAAATCTGCAATTGGGTGCCCAAAAGCCTGCCGCTGCTGCGCATAAGAAAGCGCTGCCTCGAATGCTCCTTGCGCTATGCCTGTGGCCTGCGCAGCGATCCCGATTCGACCGCCATCAAGCGTTGACAGCGCCACCTTGTACCCCTCGCCTTCTTCTCCGATGCGATTCGACGCCGGCACCACGCAATCGCTGAACACCAGCTCGGTGCAAGCCGTCCCGTGAATCCCGAGTTTTTTCTCTTCCTTGCCGACGCTGAATCCGCGCGTGCCTTTCTCGACGACCAGCGCCGTAATTCCCTTCTCGCCTTTTTCCGGTTGTGTATTCACATACGCGATCGCAGCGTCCGCCGCGCCCCCGTTCGTAATCCACGCCTTCGTTCCGTTGATTACGTACGTATCGCCCTTGCGAACCGCTTTCGTCTGAAGCGCCGCCGCATTCGAGCCCGCTTGGGGTTCGGTAAGCGCATAGCAACCGACCTTTTCACCGCGCGCAAAAGGCACCAAAAATTTCTGCTTCTGCTCCTCAGTCCCAAAACGATAAATCGGATCGCAGTAGAGCGAATTCTGCACGGACAAAATCACGCTTGTCGAAGCGCACACGCGCGCGATTTCCTCAATCACGATCGTATAGCTGACGTGATCCATCCCCGCGCCGCCATAATTTTCAGGCAAAGCCACACCCGTGAGCCCCAGCTCGGCCGCTTTCTTGAACGTATCGCGCGGAAACCGCCCCGTTTCGTCAATTTCCTTCGCCAGAGGCTTCACCTCGGCCTCCGCAAATTCGCGCACGCTCTTCTGCAGCAGTTGCTGCTCGTCAGTAAGTTCCAGGTTCAAGTTCGCGCCCCAAAATGTAATGGTGTGCTGACAAAAAGGTTTGCAAAGTAGATTCTGCTTTAATCCAGCCCGAGAGCCTCGCGCGCTTCGAGAATCTGCAACGCGTGCCGCGCCGGATGCAGCGCAAGCACGATCATCAATTCCTGGCCAGTTGCCTTCCCCAGCGCTGGATGCGGACCGACCAGCGCCCGCAAATCCTGATCGCATTTCTCGACATAATCGATCGTACGCGCGCGGCTTTGCTGAAAATGCTCGAGAGCTTCCGCCAAAGTCGCGAATTTCCCGGCCGGCTTCACGAACTCCGGCGCTCCAAATTTCTGGCTGCGATCCGTCACGCTGCTGATGATTTTCTGCTCGCGCGCCCGATCGATCGGAGTCTCCGGCGGCGCCAGCTTCGTCGTCACCGTAGCGAACATCCCGTCTTCCACCAAGCCCACGTGCTCGACGCATTCCAGGATCGACCAGCGATCCTCCGCAGGACGCATCCGCGCCTGTTCGTCCGTAAGCCCTTCGGCTGATTCCAAAAGCTTCTTGCGTGACGCACTAAGCAATCGCAACAGCTGTTCTCGATCTACAGTTTCCATGTGAGGTTATCCGTTCAGGGCCTTTCGTAGTTTTTCATACGTCGTCGTCAGATCTTCCGGCTCAATTCGTGTCTCACCGACCACCGTCATGAAATTCGCGTCGCCTGACCAGCGCGGCAATACGTGCATATGCAGATGACCCGTCACTCCGGCCCCAGCCGCGCGCCCAAGATTCATTCCCAGGTTGAATCCATCGGGATGATACGCCTGCTTCAAAGCCACCTGAACGCGCTGTGCGATCCGCATCATCTCTGACAGCGCCTCAGGGTCTGCCGCCGCAAGATCGGCGACGTGCGCATAGGGAACCACCATCACGTGCCCTGAGGTGTAGGGATAACGATTGAGGATTACGAAACAAGTGGCGCCGCGGAAGACGATCTGGCTCTTCTCATCGTCATTTGCAGCTACCGCGTCGCAAAAGATACACCCGGTATCCTTCCCCGCGTCGGCAATGTAGCGATACCGCCACGGCGTCCACAGATAATCCATCCCGCTTAGCTCTGCGCGCCAGATTCAGAGGAGCCCGCCGCTCGCGGATGGTTCACGTAATCTTTCAGCTCTTTGCTGGGTTTGAAGTATGGAATTTTCTTCGGCGGCACTTCCACTTTCGCGCCCGTTTTCGGATTTCGGCCCGTCCGGCCCCGCCGTTGACGTGTCCGAAAGCTTCCAAAGCCCCGAATTTCAATTTTATCGTCGGCCTGCAGCGCCGCGATGATGCTGTCGAATATCGTCTCGACCACCGCTTCCGACTCTTTTCGCGGCAGCTCGGTGACACGCGTCACCTCTTCCACGAGCTCCGCCTTCGTCATCGTATGTTCTTTGTTTTCGTGGACTCCCGCAGCTTCTGCCATGGGGACGTGAGCCTCCTCTTCGATATCTCTAGGCGACTGGCCGATTGCGAGCCGGGGTGGGGCGCCGCATACCCTTGCATATCATCAAATTACGTCGAGGTAAACGAATTTCATTTAGGGAAAAAGAATGGCCGCTCACCCCACCAGGAGAGCCAACTTTCTACTGCCCTGTGATGCGCCTTGAGGGTTCAATTCTAGTTTGCTTGCCGCTTGGCTAGAATCGCATCGCCGATCGTCGCTGTGGGCGACGATTTCGGCGACTTTGTCGCTCGAAATGATTCAATCTCTTGCTTCTCCACCTGTTTCTGCGCCGCGCGATAGCTTAGGCTGATCTTGTGTTGCTCGGGCTCGAGTCGCAGAACCTTGAATTCATATTCCTGGCCGGGCGTCAACACGGCGGTCACGCGAGCGCCGCGCGAACCCTTTTCGCGTTCCTTGTCGCGATCGCCTTTCGGGCGGCGCTCCTCAATCTCCGAAACGTGGCAGAGCGCTTCAATTCCGTCGGCCAGCTCGACAAACGCGCCAAAATCGGTCGCTCGCGCAACTTTCCCTTTTATCAGGTCGCCGATTTTGTGCTCGCCAAACCAGTTCGCCCAGATATCGTTCACCTGCTTGATTCCCAGCGAAAGGCGCCGGTTCTGCGAATCCACTTTCAGCACTTTCGCCTGAATCGTGTCGCCCTTCTTGAATTTTTCGCTTGGGTGCTTGATCCGCTCGGTCCAGCTCACATCGCTGATGTGGATCAGCCCCTCCATGCCCTCTTCGATTTCGACGAACGCGCCGAAGTCCGCAAGATTCCGCACGCGGCCACTGACCATCGTTCCCACCGGATATTTCTCCGCGGCCCCTTCCCATGGGTCGGCTTGCGTCTGCTTCAATCCGAGTGAAATGCGCCGCTGGTCCGTCTTTACTTCCAGCACCACTACGTCCGCCTCGTCTCCCACTTTCACGATCTTCGACGGGTGCTTCGCGCGCTTCGACCAGCTCATCTCGCTCACGTGCACGAGCCCTTCCACGCCAGGCTCGATTTGCACGAACGCGCCGTAGTCCGTCACGCCCACGATCTTGCCTTTCACTCGCGTACCCACCGGAAAACGCTCCGGCACCGTGGCCCAAGGATCAGGCAGCAATTGCTTACGTCCCAGCGAAATGCGCTGCTTTTCCTTATCGAATTTCAGGATCTGAACCTGAATTTCTTCTCCCGCCTGCACCACGGAAGATGGATGTGGCACGCGGCCCCACACCAGGTCGCTCACGTGCAGCAAACCATCAATTCCGCCCAAATCAACGAACACACCGTAGTCCGTCACGTTCTTCACGCGTCCCGTAACCACCGCGCCGTCCGACATGGTCGCCAGCAAAGCTTCGCGCTTCGATTTCTGCTCTTCTTCCAGAATCGCTCGCCGGCTCACCACCACATTGCCGCGCTTGCGGTTCAGTTTGAGCACGCGAACGTCGATCTCGCGGTCTTTCCATCCTTCCAAGTCGTGCACCGGCCGCAATTCAATCTGCGAAGCCGGCAAGAAAGCGCGCACACCGATGTCAACTACCAGGCCGCCCTTGATCCGCTCGGATACTTTGCCCTTGATATCCGAATGTTGGCGGTACGATTTCTCGATGCGTTCCCACACGCGCCGCCGGTGCGCCCGCACATGCGACAGCAGCACGTACCCATCTTTGTGCTCGTGCAGCCGCTCCACTTCAATCGTCTGCCCCGGGCCAAATTCAATCGCCGAGCCTGACTCTGCGAACTCCTGAGCGGGCACCAATCCTTCAAACTTCCCGCCCACATCCACGATCACGCCCGCATCCGTCACGGCCAATACGCGCCCGTCAAAAATTTCGCCTTCCGTGACCACCGGCTCCGGCGTCGGGAACTGATCGAGCAGCTGGTCCATCGTCTCGCTGCTCTCCGCAATTTCCGCTTCGGTGGTCATCTCATGGGAAATCTCGGCCCCAACCCCGTCCCGATGGGTGTCTCCGGACACCTCAGGCGATGCATCATGTGCATCAGTTGCTTGGGTGGAATTTTCTTCCGTTCCGCTTACCGGCGCGATCGGAGCGATCGTTCCGCTCGCTCCTTCAACCGCTGGAGCGCTCGGCGCAGGATCCAGCGCGCGTGCTGCAGCTGTTGCGGCGCCGGTTCCCTGGGACGTCTTCGCCTGCGGCGCGGCAGTCTGTGGCGCATCCGACGAAGATTCGGCAGCTGACATTTCCAGAGTTGGTTGAAGATTATTGTCGTGTTCGGGTGACATTGAGAACGGCCTCCATACGGATTCGTTCATTGCATGCCGAGAGTTTGGCCTCGGTTACTCCACCCTGCTGGGTTTTGAGCAATGAAGGGGAACAGCGCCCGCGCCAGAAACGCCGTATCGCAGCGATGATACGCGTCCGGTTTGCGGCTTGTCAACAAAACGCTGGAATTCTATATCGCCGCCATCGCACATTGTATGAATGGTTTATTACGAAATCCTAATGCGTCCGCGCGGTTCGGTTTGATGACGCTCACGCCCCGGCGCGGCTGATGTTGCGAATCTCTTTGCGGTAATCGGGTGCGGAAATTTCTACCGTGCGACACATCTCGTACAGACGTGAACGAATCCGTTTTCCTACCCGTTCCGTAAGCGTATCTTCGATCGACGGCGTACGCATCCCAGCCACACGCGGCCCTGCTCCCACTGTCGGATCGGTATCCAGGTAATTCGTGGTGAGCACTGTCACGCGCTTTTCGTTGTATCGCGTGTTGAGCACATGCCCCACCGTCTCGAGCGCCCAAAGCGACGGCTTGCTCGAACCCACATCGTCGAGCACCAGAAGTTCCGCCTTCAACACGGGTTCAAGCACGCTCAATTCCGTCGATTGGCTCTCGCCGTTGTAACTGTCCTGAATCTGCTTCAGCAGATCGCGGTAATCGAAAAAAATTCCCGCGTGGCCGCGCGAAACGATTTGCTTCAGCGCGGATACAGCTAGATGCGTCTTGCCCGCGCCGCATGGACCCATCAGCAGCAGGCCATTCTCATTGCCAGAGGGGTACGGAAATTCCTGCGCAAAACGCTGCACCACGAGCTTTGCCTGTGCGAGGCTGCGATTCCAAACCTGCAGTTGCTCGCGCGCTACATTTTCAATGTCGTTGTCCGTTTCGAAATTTTCGAAATCGCAATGCCGGTAACGTTCAGGGATGCGCGCACGCGTCAGCGCCCGGTCGGGCTGCTCACTCTTCGTGCAATCGCACGGAACCGCCCACACCATTTTCGGCTCGCCAACACCGGAGCCGGGCCGATCCGCCGCCACTGGCTGCGCTCCCGGCGCAGTACGCTCGACAACTTTCCAACCGCTTCCCTGACAATCCGAACAATCCGCTTGTGCCATCGCTAAGAAGAATATGCGCCGCGTCCGCTTCACGCAAGCACACTCGCCCCTGTGGAAGAAATCAAACCTGTGGAAAGAACTGTGGGAGAATTGACGCTGCACTTCGCGGATGCTGCTTGTGACCGCTACTTCTCCACTTTGATCGCCGGCCGCGGCGACAATCGCACAAGCGCATTGCGAACCTTCCGTTCATCTGGCGCCGCAAATCCCCGCGCCATCTCGCCCCGCACAAATTGTATGAACGCTTCCATCTGCGCCTGCATCTCGCCCATCTTGTCCCGCATATTCAGAATGATCTCGATGCCCGCCAGGTTCACGCCCAGCTCGCGCGTCAAATTCAAAATCACTTCCAGCCGCTCCAGATCGCTATCGGTGTAAAGCCGCGTATTCCCCTGCGAACGCGACGGCTTGAGCAATCCTACGCGCTCATACAGCCGCAGCGTCTGCGGATGCAACCGGTACAGCTCCGCCACCGCACTGATCATGTAACCGGCTTTCGCTTTCTTTCTAGCCCGCCCTGCCATTTCACTTCTCCTTGCTCCTGCGATTCCCTCTTACACCGCCGCCTTCGCAAACAATTCCTTGCGCGGATCCTCAGGATCGATCTTGCTCAACTCCTTCAATAAATTCCGCACGCGCTCGTCTTCCGGCTTCGGCACCACCACCTGCACTTCAATAATCTGATCCCCGCGCTTCCCCGGTTGGCGTGAGGACGGCGCACCCTTCTCGCGCAGCCGCAATTTCTTCCCGCTATTCGTCCCCGGCGGAATACGTACCTGCGCGCGTCCGTCAATCGTCGGCACCTCTACCTTCGCTCCAAGCGACGCTTCCGTCACCGTCACCGGCACCGCCGTATACAAATCATCGCCGCGCCGATCGAAAAACGGATGCGGCTGCACGCGCGTAATGATGTAGAGATCGCCCGGAGGCCCGCCACTCGTGCCCGCGTTTCCATACCCGGCCACTCGCACCCGCGAACCCGTATGCGCGCCCGGCGGAATCCGCACGTCAATCGTCTCCATCTTCGGCACGCGCCCTTCCCCGCCGCAGTTCTTGCAAATCGTATGCAGACGCCCCGACCCTCCGCACCGCGAGCAGTTCACCTGAAAACGCATCTTTCCGCTCGTCTGCGTCACGTGCCCCGTCCCGCCGCACGCGGGACAGACCTTCGCCTCGCCCGGCTCCACGCCGCTTCCGTGACACACATTGCACACATCCAGCCGGGTGAAACTCAACTTCTTCACCGTCCCGCGCATCGCCTCTGCAAACGTGATGTCGATCTGATATTCCAGATCGGTCCCGGGCTCCTCTTCCACTCCCTGCTGCGCCGCATTCTGGCTGCGGAAAAATTGGCTGAACAAATCGCGGAAACTCGTTCCTCCGCCACCCGGGCCCGCTCCGCCGCCAGCGCCTCCGCCAAAATCGAATCCGCCGAAATCGAAATGAATATCTTCCGGCGCGCCGCCATAACCCGCTCCTTGCGGCGGCACCCCTCCCTGCCCCGGCACGTTGAATCCAAACTGGTCGTACATCTGCCGCTTCTTCGTGTCCGACAGAACGTCGTACGCTTCCTGTATCTGCTTGAATTTTTCTTCTGCGGATTTGTCGCCCGGATTCAGATCGGGATGGTATTTGCGCGCGAGTTTGCGATACGCCCCGCGAAGTTCCTTCACCGACGCCTTGCGCGGCACTCCCAGCAATTCGTAATAATCTTGTTTGGTTGTCGTAGCCATTCTAACTTTCGCTAATCCTTAAAGTTTCGCCCAGCGCGCGTTCCACTCACCCAATTCTTGCGCCTCGCGCGCGGCCTCTTCCGCTTTTTGTCTCTGCACTTCCGTGCGCCCCGCCATCGCCGCTTCTTTCTGGCTCGCTTTCCCAATCCAGCGATCCAGCACCGCGATCTTCTCTTCCACTGTGGCGGGGTCCGTCTTGAATCTCAAAAAAGTCCCCGTAAT
The DNA here is from genome assembly GCA_963736465.1 of uncultured Acidobacteriota bacterium. Classification (GTDB taxonomy): domain Bacteria; phylum Acidobacteriota; class Terriglobia; order Acidiferrales; family UBA7541; genus Palsa-295. The sequence continues at coordinate 39,822 of CAVTOS010000012.1, forward strand.
CTCAATCGACCGCGGTGCAAAATCCGCCGGCACATCCTGCCCCTGCGCGTCGTAAAACAACCGCCGCCAATCCGCGCTCGGCGTCTCCGTTATCGACACCTGAATCAGAAAATAATTATCGCGAACCTTCGTAACCGCCTGCGGCGCACTCGCCCGCCGAATCCCGCTCGTCGTCAACGCGCTCTCCTGAATTTCGCCTTCCGCTAATTCGTCCGCCTTTGTGACGCTTCACAGCAAAATGGGCGGGGCTTGCTCGCGCTAGCTCCCGCCCCATTTGCTGCATTCAGTTTGTCCGCACAACTTCAATCGCCGCGTAGAGCCGGGTCTTAATTCGGCTTCTTCGAGTCGTCCACATCCACGAACTCGGCATCCACCACATCGCCTTGTCCGCCGCCCGACGAACCCGCTTGCCCGCTCGCTCCGCCGCCGCTATCGTGCCCCGCGCCCGGAGCTCCAGCACCCGCGCCAGCCGCGCTTCCCGCCGACGCTTGCTGCGACTTGTACATCGTCTCCGCCATCGTGTGCGAGATCTTCGTCAGCTTGTCCGCCGCCGCATTCAACCGGTCGAGTCCGCCCTCGTTCAACGCTCGTCGCGCCTCTTCGATGGCCTCCTCAGCCGACTTCGCATCCGTCTCGCCCAGCTTCTCGCGGTTCTCCTTCACGAGTTTCTCGGTCTGATAAACAAGGTTGTCCAGCCGGTTCCGCGCCTCCACTTCCGAAAGCCGCGCCTTGTCCTCAGTTGCGTGCGCATCCGCTTCCTTCTTCATGCGCTCCGCCTCTTCCTTGCTCAATCCGGTCGAAGCGGTAATCGTGATCTTCTGTTCTTTGTTCGTGGCCATGTCCTTGGCGGAAACGTTCAAGATGCCGTTCGCATCAATGTCAAACGTCACCTCCACCTGCGGAACGCCACGCGGCGCCGGCGGAATCCCAATCAGATGGAATTTTCCAAGCGACCGGTTACCGCTCGCCACCGGGCGTTCGCCCTGCAGCACATGGATTTCAACCGACGTCTGGTTATCCGCCGCCGTCGAAAACGTCTCCGACTTGCGCGTCGGAATCGTCGTGTTTCGCTGAATCAGCGGCGTCATCACTCCGCCCAGCGTCTCAACGCCCAGCGAAAGCGGTGTCACGTCCAGCAGGAGGATGTCCTTCACTTCGCCCGCCAGCACGCCACCTTGAATCGCAGCGCCCACCGCCACCACTTCATCCGGGTTCACGCCCTTGTGCGGCTCTTTCCCGTTGAAAAGGTTCTTGACGATGTCCACCACGCGCGGAATTCGCGTCGAACCGCCAACCAGCACCACCTCGTCGATTTTGTCCGCCGTAATTCCCGCATCGGTCAAAGCTTGCTTCACCGGACCAACCGTCCGCTGCAGCAAGTCTTCCATCAACTGCTCGAGCTTTGCGCGCGTCAGCTTCAATTGCAGGTGCTTCGGCCCGGATTCATTCGCGGTGACGAACGGCAGATTAATCTCCGTCTCCATCACTTGCGAGAGCTCGATTTTGGCCTTCTCTGCCGCTTCCTTCAGCCGCTGGATCGCCATGCGATCTTTGCTCAGATCGATGCCCTGCTCCTTCTTGAACTCAGAAATAATCCAATCGACGATCTTCTGGTCGATGTCGTCGCCGCCCAGGTGCGTATCCCCGTTCGTCGACTTCACTTCCACCACGCCTTCGCCCACTTCCAAAATCGAAATGTCGAACGTTCCGCCGCCCAGGTCATACACCGCGATCGTTTCATCCTTCTTCTTATCCAATCCGTACGCGAGCGCAGCCGCCGTCGGCTCATTGATGATCCGCGCCACTTCCATGCCCGCGATCTCGCCGGCTTGTTTGGTCGCTTGCCGCTGGCTGTCGTTGAAATATGCCGGAACGGTGATGACGACTTTCGTCACCTTCTCGCCCAGAAAATCCTCCGCGGCGGTCTTCAGCTTTTGAAGAATCATCGCCGAGATTTCCGGCGGGGTGTACACCTTGCCGGAAATGTCGATGCGCACGTCGTCATTCGGCCCTTTCACCACTTTGTAAGGCACGCGCTTCGCTTCTTCCGTCACTTCGTCAAAGCGCCGGCCCATAAACCGCTTGATTGAATACACGGTGTTTTCGGGGTTCGTGATCGCTTGCCGCTTCGCCACCTGACCCACCAGGCGCTCGCCGCTCTTCGTGATCGCCACCACCGACGGGGTCGTTCGCGCCCCTTCCTGGTTCGGGATGACGGTTGGTTCGCCTCCCTGCATCACGGCCACCACCGAGTTGGTCGTGCCCAGGTCAATACCTATAATCTTGCTCATAAAATCGCTCCTAGCGCTTTCCGCTCGCCTGAAATCTCAAGCATTGCCAGCCAAAGCAGCCCACATAATACACGTTGAGTGTTGGGTTGTCAAGTTATCTATGCGCCCGCATGCTACTGTATATAATAGCCTTACATCACACCAAGGCCGAATAACACAGATAGACCCCACATCACTTCGACTGCACAGTTGCCCTTCCGTGCCGCCAGCTTGTCCTAAGCTGCGAAGGGCATCCCGCCGACTCTTTTGGCTTTTCTTCAGGTAGCACAGGCATTCCTGCCTGTGCCCACGTAACAACGAAGTCTCTCCAGTAATTCTGCCTCCCCGGACTGCATTACAGTCACCCCCAGTTCCAAATCGAACCAACCCGCCAACCTCAGCATCACACTACCCGGTCAAATTGGCCGCCGACTTTGCACCTAAGCACCGCCACCGCATCGCTCGGTTCAAAGCTGAACTAATTCGGGCTACAATACTCATCCGAATTAAATTTTGAAGCGATTAGCGTCATACGCAGACCACGCTCGGGAGGCACAGTTGAATCTTCCAATTCATCCAGCGCGACGTATCCCATTACACGCGCTGTCGCTACTCGCCCTCGCGCTGATCCTCGCGCCCGCCAGCCATGCGCAAACCAAATCCGTCAGCACCAAAGCGCACGCAAAGCCCGTAGCTGCCGAATCCCTCCCGGCGCCAATGAAAGCCATCGGCACCAAATCCGCCCCGATCACCATGGAAGTTTTCAGCGACTATCAATGCCCCGCCTGCCGCGGGTTCTTCGAAAACACCCTGCGCTACATGATCAACGACTATGTAGCCTCCGGAAAGGTCTACCTCGTTCATCGCGACTTCCCTCTTCCCATGCACCCTTATTCGATGGACGCTGCTCGCTGGGCCAACGCCGCCGCCCGCATCGGGAGATTTGAAACCGTCGACGCGGCTCTCTTCGACAATCAGGACAAATGGACGAAAGACGGAAGCATGGAGCAATACATCTCCACAGCCCTCGGCCCCACAGATTTCAAGCGCGTGCAAAAATTAGTATCGGGCTGCCTCACCCAAACTCCCGGCAACACGGCCAGCGCTCAAACCGGCCACGCCTGCGAGCTCGACACCTTCATCCAGCAAGATCAAGCCCTGGGCAAACAGGTGCCAGTCAATTCCACGCCGACCATAGTCATCACCTATAAAGGCCAGCGCTACCCGCCAATGTCCGGCATCTTCACCTGGCCCATCATGAAGCAATATCTAGATTCCCTGATGGCCCAGTAGCTCGTTGCGCACGTCGAACAATCTTTGGTTTAAGGTTCTGGTTTATGTCTGGGCACATGTTTTACGTTCGAGCGTTTTCGGTCATCCCGACCGAAGCGGAGGGATCTCTCTTCGGACGTAGGGTTCACGTCAGGCCACACGCCTTACGTCAGGGCACGGCTTCAGCCGTGCCGAAATTTCGCGAAGGCGATGCGGCTTTAGCCGCTGAGGGCTCTTGAGGAATTGGCGGTTCGACTTGCCCAACACGAGAGCTTTGTAGGTCGCCCCTTCAGGGGCGACCTAAACTTAATACGAGGAGCAGGGGCTTTAGCCCCTGAAGTTCCCGACGCATCCAAATAAAACGCTTCTCCCAACCAAACATGACTGACGCGTCCCGACAAACAACCGCCAAAATCCTCCTAACCATCGGCCGCATCGCGCTCGCCGCCATCTTCATCGTCGCCGCCTACGCAAAACTAAAACCCCAAGCCCCAGTCCCCTGGTCCATGGGCTCAATGCGCGTCTCACTCTCGATGTTCGCCATGCAGGTCGACTCCTACCAACTCCTCCCGCCCGCCATCGTCAGCCCAGCAGCCCACTTCCTCCCGCCCTTCGAACTTTTCGTAGGCCTCTGGCTCCTAAGCGGCATCGCCCTGCGCTACGCCTCACTCGTCACCACCCTGCTCCTCACAGTTTTCTTCGCCGTAATGGTTCGCTCCTATTTCCTAGGCCTCGAAATAAATTGCGGCTGCTTCGGCCCAGGCGAGCGCCTAGGCCCAATGACCCTCTTACGCGACGGCTCACTCTTAGCCCTGGCAATCGCAGTCACAGTGGGTGCATTCCTAATCCACCGCCGCACCAACGCCTCAGACCCCGCACTTGCCAACAGCTCCGCTGCCATTCCGTAACGCCTGCCCGCCAATCTTAATGGTGGGCCGGCCTCCCGCCGGCTCTTTTGACGTGGCATTTCGTTTTTGACTTGTCGTTTGCCTGGCATCCTGCTTGCCCTGACGCAGGAAGGGAAGGCATCCGACCAGGATGCCCGCCCTGAAGGATCTCAACCTAGCCCCCAAGCACCCGCCCAAATCAACGCTCCCCACGCCCCCACGCGAATCCGTCCTATAATCACCAAGCACCAAAATGAAAACCCTCGACCAATACCTCGAAGACGCCACCGTCGCCCACGGCCACATCTGCGCCGGACAAGTCCTCGGCGTCCGCCTCGCCATGCTCGGCCTTCGCGAACTCGGCATCGAAGATCCCATCCGCGAACGCAAGCGCATCGTCACCTATGTCGAAATCGACCGCTGCATGACGGACGCCGTCGCCCTCGTCGCCAATTGCCGCCTCGGCAAGCGCGCTCTCAAATTTCTCGACTGGGGAAAAGTAGCCGCCACCTTCGTCGATCTCGAAAGCGGACGCGCCATCCGCATTGTCGCCCGCGAAGATTCCAAAAAACGCGCCAACGAAATGTTTCCGGGAATCGACAAAGAAAAAGGCCAGCAGCAAGCCTACCGCGTGATTCCCGACAACGAGCTATTCGACAAGCAATGGGTGCGCGTCGAAATTCATCCCGAAGATCTCCCCGGCTTCAAAGGCCCCCGCGTCGTCTGCGCCCAATGCGGCGAAGGCATAAATTTCAAACGCGAAGTCGCCGTCAACGGCCGCACCCTCTGCCGTGCCTGCGCCGGCGAAAGTTATTACACTCCGCTTCACGACTAACGCAATGACCTGCTTACGGTAGGGACACGGCATGTCGAAGACCCCCTAGGTGGGCCGTGCCCGAACGCCCAAAAGGCACCGCGCAACCATTCTAGAAACTCCTTCCCAGCCGCCCGCTTGTCATCCTGAACGAAGTGAAGGATCTCAACGTCCAACTTCGCTACCCGGCGTTTTCTACTCCCTCCCCCTTCTCGACTTGATGTAAAATCCGGCCCGCTCTCAACCCAAAGAAATTAAGGAACCACGGCTGCTGGCCCTGACAGCGCACCCGCCTCATCCTGCGCGCAGACCATCACCGCCAATCGCATTCGAAAAATTTCCCCTCGAGGACACGAAATGCAAAGAATGAAAGCAGCCTTGTCAGTCGTTGTCGCCGTCACACTTCTAATCGGCACTTATCCCCTCGCACCACTTAGCGCTTCAACACCAAGCGTCACTTCACCCGCGGCTTCCGCCCCTGTCGCCCCCGCTTGGCCGAAAGTAATCGACCGAGACGGCAACCACATCATCGTCTACCAGCCGCAGCTAAAATCCTGGGACAAATACCGCACGCTCGTAGCCGACACCGCGATTTCGGTTACGCCCGCCGGAGGCAAACAGTTTCTGGGCGTAATTTCCTGGCGCGCCAACACTGTTGCCAACGTGAGCGCCCGAAGCGTCTACGTCAGCGACATCCAGGTCATCAGCTCGCGTTTCCCAACCCTCGATCCCCAGCACGAAGCCGAAGCCGAGCAGAGAGTCAGCCAGATCTACCCGACCATGACGTTCAACGTCTCGCTCAATCACATGATCGCCAGCCTCGAGAAAGTCAAAGAGCCGGTCAACTCCGCCGCGGTCAGCACGCAGGTTCCGACAATTTTCGCCAGCACCACCCCGGCGATTGTTCTGATGGTTGACGGTAAACCCGTTCTCGTTTCCATCGAAGGCACGAACCTCCAATACGTAGTGAATACGAATTGGGATCTTTTTTACGACGGCAGCGAATATTTTCTTCTCAGCGGCAAGACGTGGCTGAAATCGAAAGAGCCTTCGGGTCCGTGGACCGCAACCACAAAGCTTCCCGCCGAAATGGCCAAGCTGCCCAAAGGACAAAATTGGGATGGCGTATTGAAACAGGTCCCGCCGCCTGCCGGCGCACCGCCCGCGCCGAAAGTCTTCTTCACCGAACGTCCCGCAGAATTGATCGTCTTTCGCGGCGCGCCCGTCTACGCGCCCATCGCCGGCACCAGCCTTTCCTACGCGACGAACACCGAGGACAGCGTCTTCCTTCACAAACCGGATAATCAAATCTACGCGCTTCTCTCCGGACGATGGTTCCGCGCCGGAAATATCAATGCGCCCTGGCTCTACGCGGGCAATGAACTCCCCGCTGACTTCGCTAAAATTTCCACCGGCAAGCCGTATTCCAACGTTCTCGTCTCAGTCCCCGGAACGCAGGAAGCCAGCGACGCAGTCCTTCTCGCGCAAGTTCCTACCACCGCCGTCGTAAATCGCGCCGCAGCAGAAGCCAGCGTCAAAGTCATCTATGCAGGCGAGCCGCAATTCGTCGTGATCGAAGGCACCACGATGTATTACGCGGTGAACACGCAGAACCGGGTGATCCGCGTCGGCAGCGCCTACTATCTCTGCTATCAGGGAATCTGGTTTATCTCCGTGAACGCAAGCGGTCCATGGAAGACCGCCGACACAGTTCCCGCCGTGATTTACACAATTCCGCCGAGCTCGCCCGTCTACAACGTCACCTACGTCGTCGTCTCGAATCCAACTCCCACCACAGTGCAGACGAGTTACACCAGCGGCTACCTCGGCGTTTTCGTGCTCGGCATGGCGGTCGGCGCCTGCGTCGTCTACGGCACCGGCTACTACTATCCGCCCTACATTTATTACGGCCAGCGCTATCCGATCTACTATCCATATCCATACACGTACGGCGTCGCGAGCTTTTACAATCCGTACACGGGAACGTACGGCGTCGCTCACGCCGTCTACGGCCCGTACGCTTCCGCGGGCACGGCTGCTTGGTACAATCCAACCACCGGAACGTACGGTCGCGCAGTCACCTATCAAAACGCCTACGGCGGACACACCTACGCCCAAGCCTACAATCCGTGGACGGGAACGTACGCGGCCACTTCGCAAGGTCACAATCAGTATGCGCAGTGGGGCAGCAGCGTTGTGACCAACGGCAACGACTGGGCGCAAGCAGGCCACTACTCGAACGCCAACGGCGCCGTAGCGGGATTCCAAACCTCCAAAGGCAGCGAAGGCGCTGGCTTCAACACCAAGAACGGCAACAGCGGCTTCGTCGCGAAAGACGCGAACAACAACAACGTCTACGCGGGCGCCGATGGCAACGTCTACAAAAAAGATTCCAATGGCGACTGGAGCAAGTGGAGCGATGGCGGCTGGCAACCAGTCGATCCCTCCACCGGCGCCCAGCAAACGAAGAACGCAAAGAACAACAACAACCAGAATCTAAGCGGCGCAACCAATAAGAACCAGTCCGGCTCGAACGGAACCCAGCAACCAAGCGCCAATTCGCGCGGCAGCAACGCCAACAACGGAACCGGCAGCGGCAGCCAGCAGCCGAGTGCCAATTCACGCGGCAACAACGCCAACAACGGCAGCGGCGACCTGAACCAGACGCAGCAAACGCCCGAAGCACGCAATCGCCAGAGCGAGCCCGGCAACTCGGGCAACTCCAATCTCGGCAATCAACTCAACAACGACGCTAACTCCCGCGCTCGAGGCGATCAACTCGATCAACAAAATCGCAACGCAGGCAGCAGCGGTGGTGGCCGAGGTCGCTTCGGCGGCGGAGGTGGCGGCGCCGGAGCGTCAGGCGGCGGTGGCGGCGGTCGCCGCCGCTAACAACGCTCGCGCTCAGCGCACCGCTGGATTCCACGCGCGCAGTCGCGGAATCCAGCGCGGCACATTGCGGCAATACTCCTCATAATCCGCGCCGAATTTCGCTCGCAGAATCGGCTCCTCATACAGCCGCACAAACAATTCCGCAATCGCCAGCGCAACCAGCGCCACAATCAACGACCCGCGATTCGCCTCGCCATACAGCGCCCACAAACTGAACCAGCCCGCAAAAAATCCCACATACATCGGATTCCGCACGTAGCGATAAAACCCCACCACCACGAGCCTCTGTGGCGGAGCAATCGGCACCGGCGTTCCTGCCCAGTCCAGCCAAAATCCCAGATACACTTGATCGCCACCGCGAATCCGAGCGCCGCCGGAATCGCAAAAATCAGCCGCCAGCCCGGCGTGCCGCTCGCGTACTCGCCGCGAAAACCAAGCCACCCCGGCAGCAGCCAGAACCAAAGCGCCAAAAATCCGGCGCCCACGCAGAGCGAAGCAATCGTCGTCAGCCAATTCGCGCCACGATCCGCACTACCGTGCACACCGCCTGACGAACCCGCCTCCGCGTGCGTCATAATCACCTCTACGCTCTACTGCTCCTCGTCATCGTCACACACGCTCGCTAAGGCACCACCGGCAAGTTGATAAAACTTGCCGTGCCCGGCGCTCGCCACACCCGCTGCGTCGCCTTCTGATAATCCCCCGGCTTCGCATCGAAAATATTCGGCACGAAACTCTGCGGGTTCCGGTCGTACAGCGGAAACAGCGTCAACTGCACCTGCACCATCACGCGATGCCCCGGCAAAAACACGTGATTCACCGTGGGCAGCCCGAAGCGATACAGCAGCGGCTGATTCGACGCGATCGCCTCCGCATGCTCGAAGCTCGTCCGATATCGCCCGCGAAAAATATCCAACGAAATCGCGAGCTCATATCCGCCCATCCCCGGCTGCGTTTCCACCGTCCCCGGATACACGTCAATCAATTTCACCGCCCAATCGCTATCCGTCCCGCTCGTCGACGCGTACAGATTCACCTCCGGCACTCCGCTCACGCGCAACGGCTTCGTCAGCGGCGCGCTCACATACGTCAGCACATCCGTGCGCCCGTCCACGAATCGCTGGTCCATCACCAGCCAAGTACGCCACCCGTCGCCATCCTCCGTCACAGGACGCGTCCGATAAGGCACCGGATTCGCCGGATCGGAAACGTACTCGTCATATTCATGCATCGCGACAGCCGGCCCCTGCGTCCCGCCACCGGGCGCGTCAAACGAAAGCGCACCATTCGCCGAGAAATAAAGCGGCTTCGATTTATTCGCGCAACCCTCCGCGCACGCCAGCGGCCACGACTTAAATCTGTCCCAATGATTTTCCCCCGTGTTGTAAATCAACACAGGCGGCGTATCGGCCTTCGGCGCGCCTGGAACCAAATACTGATTGAAAAATGGCAGCAGCACATCGCGACGCCATTGCAACCCCGTATCCCCATCAAACATCAGCGGCCCCAGTGACGACCCGTTGTAATTCGCCCCGCTATGCCGCCACGGCCCCATCACCAGAAAATTCCTGTCGTTCGACGTGTCCTTCGGCTCCATCGCCGCCCACGCGTGAATCCCGCCCCACATATCTTCCTGGTCCCAGAGTCCCTGCTCCCACATCACCGGGACCGTCAACGGCGTCTTCGCCATAATTTTGTCCAGCGCCTGCCCTTGCCAAAACGCGTCATACGCCGGATGCTCCTCCATCAACTTCCAGAACCCCAGCTGTTCGCACCCGCCATATCGCGCGAAATCTCCCGCCGACCCAATCGCCAGATAATTCGTGTAATCGTCGTAGCTCATGCGCGGAATCGGCTTGCCTTCTCCGCGCACGGTCGTCTGCTCCGTCAAATAATCGAGATTGTTCTGCCGAAACGCGCCGTAGTGAAACCAGTCATCGCCCATCCATCCGTCCACCATCGGACTCTCCGGCGCCGCCACCTTCAACGCCGCATGCGGATGAATCAGCGCCATCACCACCGTGAATCCTTCATATGACGAGCCCAGCATTCCCACCCTGCCATTCGACTCCGGCACATTTTTCACCAGCCAGTCGATCGTGTCGTACGCATCCGTCGTGTCGTCCGTCCCCGTCGTATTCAACGGCCCCATCGGCGGCGGCACCATCAAATAATTTCCCTCCGACCCATACTTCCCGCGCACATCCTGAAACACGCGGATGTACCCCGCCCTCACGAACACCTCATCGCCCTGCGGCAGCTCGTCCACCATGTACGGCGAATCCGCATTGTGCGGCCGTTGCGCTCGCCCCGCCGCGTTGTAAGGCGTCCGCGTCAAAATCATCGGCGCATTCTTCGCCCCATTCGGGACCACGATCACCGTGTAGAGCTTCACTCCATCGCGCATCGGAATCATCTCCACGCGCTTCACATAATCGAACCCCGTCTCCGGCGCCTTCCACTGCGCCGCCATATCGTTCACCCGCGCTTCGTTATCTTTTGCGCTCGTCTGCGCTCGCTTCTCCCCCTGCCCGCTCGATTGCGCCCGCGCCGTTCCAGTCGCCACCGCGAATCCAATCACGGCGAAAACAAAGCTGAAAATCCATCTCGAAAAGTTCATCGTCATCCTTTCACAATCCGCTTCCCTCAGTAAGGGCACGGCATGCCGTGCCCGAACGCGATGCTTGGCAACCTCGCTGCGCATGAGGAGAGGTGTTCTCACGCCTCGCGCCAGCAGCAACATTCGACGGCCACCGGCCCGATACGATATCACTTCAGGACGAACTCCTGGACCCCATTTTGGCTTCCAATAGGCCATTCGGCTTTGGCCTAAATCATAGGCGCCTGATAGACTTCCCGGCATATGCCTTCGGTATCAATTGGAGCGACCTTCGCAGGGCCGAATGGCGAGGTGTTCGCAATTTCTGATTTCCTAGGTCGAGGCGCCTTCGGAGAAGTGTATCGTGCTAGCGGTCAAGTTTCGGGCACAGTTGTCGCTATAAAACTCCTTCCAATGGGTGAGCTTTCGTCCACAACTTCCAAAGCTGCGTTGTTGAACGAGGTACGAGCCGCACTAGAAGTAAAACATCCTAATGTCGTGCAGGTATTGTTCGTCAACGATGGAACCTCGTCTGATATCGGTCCCTACGTCGTCATGGAATATGCTTCAGGTGGAAACCTCGCAAAACTGATCCGTTCGAACGCGCAAGCGGGAACGCTGATTCCAATGGGGCGCACTATCGAAATGATGATTGAGCTGGCCCAAGGCTCAAGGGCTATCAATCAAAAGCTCATTCATCGAGACATAAAGCCGGACAACATTCTGATCGAGGGCAGTGTACTGAAGATCGGAGACTTTGGAATTTCCAAGTTTGTCGATGAGAGCACGCGCCTCCACACGTTCAAGGGCGCGCAGCACATGGCTTTTATGGCTCCCGAAGGATGGGAAAATCTCAAAAATACTCCCAAGGTCAACGTGTACAGCACAGGGCTCGTGTTTTACGAGATCTTGACCTTGAAACATCCCCTCTCGGAAAAGGTCAAAGACCATACGAGCTTCCTTGATTGGCGGAATGCTCACCTCTACCAGCAATGTCCGGACGTTCGCACCCTTCGTTCTGAAGTGCCGCTCTCAATCGCGCAACTTCTCGCGCGAATGGTTGCTAAAAGGGCTGATGACCGCCCAGATTGGGACGCGGTTCTAAAAATACTGAGTGCGCCGAACGCGAGTAACGCTACCTCTGTCCTGCATGCGTCCGTTGCTGCCGCAGTTGAAGCCGCCGTTGAGGCTGCGGTTGCTCGCGAGCAGCAAGAACAGAAAAGGAAGTTGGCGGCGAATGCTCAACAAAGTGAAATCGAAGAATGGTTAGCTCGATCTCGATATTCTTCCGAAGCATTGCTAGAACGATTTGACGCGCTTGTCGAAGAGTTCAATCAGCAGTTTCAGCACGGTAAGATTGCGCGGGGGGAGAGTGGTTGGGGCATCGCTTACAATGTGCCGCAAGGCAGCCGGATAAATGTCAGCTTCTTTAGACCGCCGGACACCGGAATAAAAATACGAGAAGGTACAGTGATCGGCGGTGGGTGGATCGGACTTCAAAACGGCCGGAGCGCCAATCTCGTGCTCTTACGGCAAACGGCCGACGACCTTTACGGACGTTGGGCAGTCTGCGAAGTAAGCGTAATGGCGTTGGCGGACCCACGAAAAATCGTCGGAAGATTCGGTATCACTCCAAGCACCGTAGTTCCCTTCGGGTTCAAGGACGCTTATTTCTACGACCAGATTCAGTACACAACTGGGATGCATGTGTTTACTTATCAATTTTCGTATGATCCCGATGCATTTTTTGCAGCGCTGCTTCTCGACGCCTGCCGCATCGAGAAGCCATAGTACGTAGTAAGGAAACATGTTTATACAACCTATGGTCTTGGTGGGTTCGACTCTTGTGAGGATTGCAAGCGCAGCCGCCGGACTATTTCTAGTTCTGATGTCATCGACACTCTACGAAACAGAAGAAGGGATAATACAGAACAAGCTTGAAGAGTCGTGGGTTGTACTCTCTGATACAGAATCGCGTGCGGTTAACAAGCACGCTGCATTTGTATCCGGGGTGGCTGGGCTTGGAACCCGATTGTTCGATCGACTCTTCGGAAAAAAGCTTTTCTCTCTTCGCTCCATCGCCGTGTCAACGTGCTTCTCACTGGCGTCCCTCGGCCTTGTTTGCGCGCCAGGCTTGTCTGTATTTTTGACCGACATTCCAGGTTTCCTGTACTTCTCAGTTGTAATCCTCTTACTTGCAATGGGTGTGTTGTCATCCATTCTCCGGCCCGGTTGGCCTACGAAATTGTGGCTAGTTGGTGTCCTTGTGCTTGCATTTGTGTGTTTCATTGGTATGGATATCGTTAATTGGTTCGACCTGCCCTACCGTTTTCTGGGAGGAGGATTCGCCCCAGCTGAGGTTCTTTACTATCTGATTTTTGTGACCGTTACGGTTGCATCGGACTCGCTTTTTATTGCGGCAACGCGATGGTTGCTGCGGATAAGCTCAAAGTTCAATAGCAGAGCCAAGATCTTAGGCTTGATGTTCGGCAACGTTTCTCTCGCGTGTCTCTTGGTGATTGTTCCGCTGTCGTTAGCGTGGGGCTTGGGCAGCGTAGCGAAAATCATTCGGAGCAGGGACATTGTCAGCGCTGTAAATCACTACGTATACTTCGACGATCCGAATCAAAGCTTCTTAGCAAGCGTGGCTGCGTCGAACATCTTCGACGGATTAGTCGCGTGTACGTTTTTCATACTGCTTTTAGTTCTTCTGTTACATCGGCTGCTTTGGCCAACCGTTCAGCATCCGGTATACGCCCTTGCATCCCGCGGCATAGTTCGGCGTCGGAAGCTGTTCCTCATGATTGGTGTAGCTTTTATTGGTCTCGCTGGCATACCAAAGTCAGCACTCTCCTTTATCGAAAAGGTTCTGCTCGGCTGATGGGAGGGTGCCGGGTGCCCCCTCCTTCCCGCACTCTGCGAAAATATGCTCACCTACTCCTCGTTGTATAGTCTGATGCTGCACTGACCGGGGAAACGTGTCTCAGGAGCACGCCAACTCATGCTTGCCGCCCACATGCAACTGACCATTCTCGCCATGTTCTTTGAAATCTCCCACACGGTGCTTTCGATGTGCGGCGCCGGCATTCTGATTTTCTTCGTCGCGCTGTTGGCTGCCAGGGGCGATATCGCGCGGGCCCGCAGTCTCGACAAAGTCGTAGCCTTGAGCAATTTGTGTTTCGCCGCGCCCTTGGCGGTCTTCGGCGCTCTGCATCTCGCGGCCGCAAAAGCCCTTATGACCATGGTGCCCTCGTACATGCCGTGGCCGTTGTTTTGGGCCTATTTCTTCGGCTTTGCGCTGCTGGCCGCGTCGCTGAGCATCGCCACAAAAATTCTGGTGCGCTGGTCCGGCCTGCTGTTCGGCATCGCGATGTTTTGTTTTGTGGCCATGATGGACATCCCGGGCGCTCTCCAAAACCCCCGAGACAGGTTTGGATGGATCCTGGCCATCCGCGAATTGGCCTTCGGCGCCGGCGCCTGGCTTCTCGCGGCGGGTGCGATGTCCGGGAACATGACCGGCGCCGTCTCAGGCGCGATCACCAAGTCGACAACTGGAACGACGACCAGCACGACGACCGGGCAACTCAAAACCACGTTCCTGACCATAGGCCGCGTGGTGGTCGGGATCACCGCCATATTTTACGGCGTCGAGCATTTCCTGCACCCACAGCAAGTCCCCGGAGTCCCGCTCGAGAAAATGATTCCCGATTGGATTCCCGCGCACCTGCTCATAAATTACCTGACGGGCGCAATTCTCGTCGTTTCCGGCGCAGCCATCCTGCTGGCCAAAAAGACGCGCCTCGCCGCAACCTACCTCGGCGCCTGGATCGTGCTGCTCGTCGTCGTCATCTACGGCCCGATCCTGATCTCCGCCCTGTCCAACCCAAGCACCGAAATCAAAGTCGAAGGAATCAACTACTTCTTCGACACCCTCCTCTTCGCCGGCGTAATCCTGGCCCTCGCCAGCGCGACGCCACCCACGGACTAAGATCCCGCCCGCCGCGCTCCACCGATTGAATTCCGAAGTCGCCTTAGATTTTTCGGGTGCCCCGCGCTTCACGGGATTTGTGAAGGGTGGGACGCTTTAGGATTTTTTTCTTTTCGAACTCCCGAATCGTCGCCGCTTATCGAAACCACATTCCTGTTGCTCGTCCTCAGGTACGAAGGGCGCTGCAATTACCCGCGCAAGTCTCAGTGAATCTGAATGTCCGCAAAACTAAATCACCACCACTTGCTTGTCCTGAGGCATGAAGGGCGCTGCCTCATCCGCGCAATCTTTCGGCCTTATCGTTAAGAAATGACTCGGGACGCAGTCCCGCCCCACTTGCGCTGACCCACCCGCGCAAGCTTTATGGGGTGATTAAATGCCTGCAAAAACTGAATCACATGCCACTTGCGCTGTTTCATCCGCGCAAGCTTTATGGGGTAATTAAATGCCTGCGAAACTAAATCACTACCACTTGCGCTGTTTCATCCGAGCAAGCTTTCGGCCTTATCGTTGAGAAATAACTCGGGACACGGTCCCGCCCCACCTGCGCTGAACCCGCGCAAGCTTTCGTCTTATAGTTAAGAAATGACTCGGACGTAGTCCGACACCATTTGCGCCGAATTTCTCGCCTAACGCTTTTGCCGCTCGTCACCTGTCACTCATCACTCGCCAACCGATTCTCGAATTTTCCTCAGCCCTGACCCGTTATTCAGCTATACGATCGCCCCAAATCGTGCTACCATTTGCCGTTTTTATATGATGACGCAAACGTCACTATCGGCGCCCAGAAGCACTCGACGGGGAGAAAAACTCCCCACGCCGGCGCACAGGTGCGCCGCCACCCACCACGCCGTCGCCGGACGATTTCAGTGGCACAGGCACTCCTGCCTGTGCGCCGTTGCCATGCTGACGCCTCAACAAATGGCGACCGCCGCCCTATCGCTACCGTTTCAAATCCTAATCGCAAATCTGGAATTAGAATTCCACTCAACTCATAGAAAACTCAGCCCTCTAAAAATTTCTAATCGCAAATTTTTGACGATTTTTCATCTCCCTTCGTACACCGGCACATCAACTTCCCAAAACGGGAATTCCAGTTCGCTTGCGCTGATTTTCCCGCGCAAGCCTTCGACTTCATCTCTGGCGCCGCTTCGAATTTCACGCCGTCGCCTCTCACTAGCCACTAGTCACTCGTCACTAGCCACTGCATTTCTAATACACGGTTCCGCGATTAAAACTCGCGCCAACCTGCACTATTTCAATCACATGCAAATTTCTAATCGGCGCCAAACCGGGGGTAAGTCAACCATACTCTTTGCGCTCGGACTCCCGGAATTGCTGGTAGAATGCGCCCCCGTGCGAACCCTTCTGCTTGTGATTCTTTTTGCTTCGCCCGCCGCGGCTCAATCCTGGACGGTCGAGACCACCGGCTGGGATTCGAATTTGCGCGCCGTGATCGCCATTCACTCAAGCAATCCCGAGCGCCATCCTGCGCCGGTGATCTGGGCCTCGGGGTCGAATGGGCGCACGCTTCGATCCACTGACGGCGGCGAACACTATAAGCGCGGGCTCATCAATGCCCCCCAGCCGCACTCGCTCGACCTGCGCGGAATCCAGGCCTTCAATGAAAAGCTGGCCTACGTGATGGCGAGCGGCACGGGAAAAATGTCGCGCATCTACAAGACGCACAACGGCGGCGAGACCTGGAAGCTCGAATTTTCCGGCACGGGGCAGCAGTTTTTTCTCGACGCGCTCGCCTGCATCTCCGAAACGGAGTGCTTCGCTCTCAGCGATCCCGTTGACGGGAAATTCGTCCTGATCAGCACCACCGATGGTCAAAACTGGAAAGAACTTCCGCGCGACTCGATGCCCGCAGCGCTTCCCGGCGAAGGCGCGTTCGCCGCGAGCAATTCCTGCCTCGCTATCTACGACAAACGCGAAATCTACTTCGTCACCGGCGGCAGCGCCGCGCGCGTGTTTCATTCACCCGACCTGGGCCGCACCTGGACGGTGACTGACACGCCCATCTTAAAAGGCAATGCATCCTGGGGCGCATTCTCGATCGCTCGATTGGAAAGCATGCTCGTTGTGGTCGGCGGGGATTTCAAGGATGACGCGGACGCAAAACGCAGCGCCGCCTACTCGCTCGACGGCGGCGCCACCTGGAGTCTGGCCACACGTCCGCCGACAGGATTCCGCTCGGCGGTGGCGTTTCTGAATCGCAATACGCTTCTCAGCGCCGGGACTGGCGGCGAAGATATCAGCACCGACCAGGGCGTGCACTGGACGCGCACCGACGACATTGACCTCAACGCGATCGCCGTCCTCGACGGCGCCGTCTGGGCCGTCGGCCCCAACGCCACCATCGTTCACTGGACGGATCGCCCGCGTTAGTCATCGCTCGTTCACAAAAAAATTGGAGCGATTGGTGCATAATGGCGGCCCACGAATTTCCAGCCACCAAAGGAGGTCATCACATGGCCACGATTACAACGAAAGACGGCATCGAAATTTATTACAAGGACTGGGGCAAAGGTCAGCCCATCGTTTTCAGCCACGGCTGGCCGCTCTCAGCCGATGATTGGGACAACCAGATGATGTTCTTCGTCAACCACGGCTATCGCGTGATAGCCCACGACCGGCGCGGACATGGCCGCTCGTCACAGACCAGCGACGGCCACGACATGGATCATTACGCCGACGACCTGGCGGCGCTCACCGCGCATCTCGACCTCAAGGATGCGATACACGTGGGCCATTCGACGGGCGGCGGCGAAGTGGTGCACTACATCGCTCGCCACGGTGAAAGCCGCGTGGCGAAAGCGGCGATCATCAGCGCGGTGCCGCCGTTGATGCTGAAGACTGCGGCCAATCCGGGCGGGCTGCCGAAGGAGGTGTTTGATAATTTTCAGCAGCAGACAGCCTACAACCGCGGGCAATTTTATCTCGACGTGGCGTCCGGGCCGTTCTACGGTTACAACCGGCCGGGCGCGAAACCTTCCCAGGGCATTATCTGGAATTGGTGGCGCCAGGGGATGATGGGAGGAGTGAAGGCGCACTCGGATGGCGTCGTCGCTTTCTCGCAGACGGACTTCACCGAAGACCTGAAGAAAATCACGGTGCCGGTGTTGGTGATGCATAGCGAGGACGATCAGATCGTGCCCTATGCGGATGCTGGACCGCTCTCGGCAAAGTTGCTGAGGAACAGCACATTCAAATCCTACAAGGACTTTCCGCACGGCATGCCCACGACCCACGCCGACACGATTAACGCCGATCTGCTCGCTTACCTGAAAGGCGCAGCGAGCAAGGCAGCAGGCTGAGCGCGCGATTCGCGCAAAGAAAAGCGGGGCGCGAAGGGCGCTCCGCTTTTTGCTGCAGAGCCGGGCGCGTTTTGCGCAAAAAATCCCACGACGAAAAATTCGCTGGTCGTGGCTACCTGAAACCTCGCAATGGCTTGATTGCGTTTCATCCTCTGACCGTGCGCTCGGCCCGCATAATTCGCGAGTACCGAATCCAATACACAGATCCGCTTTGCGTCGTGGCCCGCGAGAAGGTCGCCGTGGGTCGCGAGGGCAACGAGTTCCCCGGCTGGAAATGGTGTAGGGTGTAGGGCGTCGAGCGGCGGTGAAGGTTGGGTACCTGTTGAGCTGCTCTCGGACGCAACTGCGACGGAGACAACCGTCCTCTGCGACTACTCCTCGCGCGAACTCGCGGTACAGCCGGGCGAGGAGGTCACAGTGGAAGATGCACGCCACGAATGGTTGCTGGTCCGGAACGTCCGGGGCGAACGTGGATGGATTCCCGCGTCGCATGTCGAGGCGTTGTAATGCCTCACGATTGCCAAGGCGCTACGGCCGCCGCGGCCACCAGAACAACATCAAACCAATTCCCACAGCGTAAAACGGCAACGCCGTCTTGAGTGGCGCTCCCAGCATCTGCAGGGCGAATCCAAAAAGTGCAACCGTCTCCATCAGCACGACCGTCAATATTCCGCCGAATCTCCACCGCTGCAATGCCGTCACATCGTCCGGCGTTGATTGCAGCGTTTCGAAGGCAGGCCGAATCTTCGTCATGCGGAAATACTGAGCCACTCCGATTACCATGAGACTGATGCACCCGAACGCCAATGGGAAGACGTTGTTGACTTCCTTCGTTTGGTGAGCGATCACAACTTCTGCCCCATAAACATAGAGAAACATTGCGAGCAAAATAACACCGTGAATCCTTCGGAGAAATCTGAGTGTTCCCTCGATCGTGTTGGTAGGGAGCGGCATCATTCCTCCTCGAAGCTCGCCGCGATTCTCCGCCCCACCCCCGAAACAATGCAAGCCGCGCAAAACCGTACGAGCTCATCCCATCACTTCTTTCAGTCTGGCTTTCAGTAGCCAGCGATTTACAGGGAGAGAGGTAATGAACCCGATGACCATGGCGATCTGCATCATCAGCCAGTAACGCGCTTCAGTGGGCATCAGGTGCGGATGCGGGAAGAGAACGAAGAAAACCAAAGCCATCCAAGCGAACATGCCGATCTCAAATGCGATGATGGTGAGGGTGTCCGCTTTGATGGCGGCGATCAGGCCTTGCGCGGGCGTGAGGTGTTTCATCGGCTTGATGACGAAATATTGGAAGGCGATGCCGAAGATCCATGCGAGCGTGAAGTCGGCCGCATAACTGGCATAAAGGCCGACGCCCAGAAGCGTCAGTCCCAGGAAGAAAACCGCGAACTCAGCGATCACGTCGCCGATTACGCAGCCAGCACCGCAGTGGCTGGCGGAAATCGCCACCTGGGTGAACGTGGGATTGGGCGCGCCGGAGGGATTTCGCGGAGCTTGCGCCGATGTTTCGCGCTTGTGCTCTGTGTCCATCCCGTGCATGGACGCGTGCATGGATTCGCGCGTCATGCGGCGGCCCGCGCGAAAATAGAACCACACAGCGATCACGCTGAAGTAGAGCGCCGTTACCGGCCAGACGATGTTCATCACCCACATCTGCTGAGGATGTTTGATTTCG
Source organism: uncultured Acidobacteriota bacterium (assembly GCA_963736465.1). Classification (GTDB taxonomy): domain Bacteria; phylum Acidobacteriota; class Terriglobia; order Acidiferrales; family UBA7541; genus Palsa-295. Next base: position 59,557 of record CAVTOS010000012.1, read on the forward strand.
TCAAAGATGATTAGTGCTGCGCTTGCGAAAGCAAGCCCGAGCGAGATCCATGCAACGAGGTTGAGCAAGGAAGTTCCTCCCGCAAGATTCAAAACCGGGGCACCGTATTTAAATTCCGCGCACAGGCATCACGGCAGCTGCGCTCGAATATAACGCAATTTGGAGTTGGGCTGCGTTTCGGGGAGGAAATCCTCGCCTCTGAAGAGGCGAGCTACATTGAAACCCGGCTAGGGCGTGGCGGAGTTCTGGCTGGCGGGATCGTGCTTGGGGAGGTTGGGGGTGATTTTCTTGACGATGAATTCCTGGAAGAGGTTGGCGGCGGCGGCGGTGCCGATGCCCATGGCCGTGTTTTCGAAGGTGAGCGCGGCGCCACGATCGTGCTGCGGATAGTAGGAGTTGGAAATACCGCCGGAGATTAGGCTGCCGAGAATGGCGGAATAGTTGAACTGCCAGTGGCCGTTGTCGCCCTTGCAGATCACGGCCATGGAAATGGCGTAAAGAGCGCGGGAAGTCTTGCTGCCGGTACCTTTATAGAAGTAGCGCGGATCCTGTTTCAGGAGCGAGGGCAGAATCGCGCCGCCGATGAAGGTGCCGGTGACGTAGTCGGCAAAGCCGGCGCCGTAGCGCTTGGCGTAACCCTGCGCGCCCTGGCCATATCCGCCGAATGTGTTTTGCGATTGCTGGATGCCGGCCACCGCGCCGATCAAGACGAACGTGACGGGGTCGATGGTGGACTTCCAGGCCAGCTCGAACTTTTGCTTGGGGCGGAGCGCGACGGCATTTGGATCGTAGCTGACGTAAAAATTCGGGAAGACGCCGAGGACGCGCTGCTTCTCCTGTTCTTGAATCTGCACTTCCGCCAATTCTTCCGTAGGAGCAGCCACATGCACTTCAGTGACGGCGGTGGCGAGCGGCAACTGGATCATCGGGAGGACGTCAACTTCACCTGCGTGCAGCACGCCCGAAAATGTTTGCGTCTTGAAACCCGGCGACGAAACTGTGAGCTGAAACGGACCGGGAGGAATATCGGTGAAAGTGAATTGGCCGTTGTTGTCCGCGACAGCTTCCTGCGTCGCTGGCCGGTCGTCGAGCTTGAGCGTCACGTGCGCGCCGACGATGGCGGATCCGCTTTTATCGGCGATCTGGCCGCTGATCGTGCCTGGCGGAGCGACCGCATCGGCGCCGTGTCCGTCCTGCGATGGTTGATTGGCTTGTGGCTGAGACTGAGCGAATGCGACAGAGGAAGCGGACAAAAGCGAGAGGCAGAGGCAGAAAAACGCCAGAGAGCAGAGCTGCGAGAATTGGCCGCGGAGGCGACAGAAGGATTTTACGCACACGCCTGAACTCGTTGAGCTCACCATTCCGATTTTATCGCCTTTGGCCTCGGATCCAGCAAGGTTTGACTGCAGGAAGGTGTTTCAGGTTGCACCGGTGTAGCGCGAGGTGCCCTTGGTTACAATATTTTGGAGACGTCGAGAGCGGAGCCAGACTCCCCGGGAATTTTGTGATGCGACTTGTCAAAAAAAACCATATGTCCATCGTTCTGTAATTGAAATGTAACAACCTTACATCAGTCTCTCGCGCAGCGTTAGCAAAAGCCCTGCCCATTCACTAACACAATGGAGGAAATACATGGCACGTGTGTCCGTACGAAGGACGTGGCAAGAGCGCGCGGTTGCAGGCATGCTCTTTGTCACGCTTACGCCGTTCGCAGCCGGTCCAGTTTCCGCTCAAGAGCTCGGGAAGAACGACGGCAAAAATGTTCATCAGCAGACCGAAACGCCCATCAAGCACGTGATCGTACTCATCGGAGAGAATCGCACCTTCGATCATTTGTTCGCCACATACGTTCCACAGAGCAGAGATTCGGTGAAGAACCTGCTTTCCGAAGGGATCATCAAAGCGGACGGCACGCCGGGAAAGAACTTCGGGAAAGCGGCGCAATTTCAGGCCATCGCACCATTCAAAACGAAGTATTACATCAGCCTCGACAGCGACGATAAGGCTCCCTACAGCATTCTTCCCGAGCCTACGCTGAACTTTTCACCCAGCCCCGCGACGGGCGAGCCTCCTCCGTTTCCAGCCGCAGACCTTCCTTTCCTGGGACTCATCGAGCCGTCGCTCGAAAGCACCGATCTCGTCCTGCTGACAACTGGGGCGTCCGGGGCGGCACAAACAGCTGAGCTTCCCGATTTCGATTCGCGCATACAGAACTTCAGCCATCTGCCGAACGGGCCGTTTTCGCTGAAGGGCGCGAATCTTCCGTATGATTCCTACACCGGAGACACGACACACCGGTTGTACGAGATGTGGCAACAGTCGGATTGCAATTTCCGCAACGCAACCTCGCAGAATCCGTCGGGTTGCTTGAATGATCTTTATCCTTTCGTGATCACGAGCTACACCAGCGAGCCGGATCCATTCAGTTTTCCCATTGCCAACGAAGTGGATGACAACGGCGGCGGGAATTCGATGGCGTTCTACAACATGCAGGCGGGAGACGTGCCGGTTCTGAAGAGCCTCGCCGACCAGCACTCGATGAGCGACAACTACCATCAGGCGGTGATGGGCGGCACGGGCGCGAATCACGTGATGATGGGCACAGGCGACGCCATTTTCTGGAGCGATGGCAAGGGCAATCCGACAGTGCCGCCATCTCACATTGCCAACCCCGATCCGCTGCCAGGCTCGAACAATCAGTACACCGTGGACATCGGTTTCGACGGAAACTTCACGGAGTGCGGGAATCCCTCGCAACCCGGCGTAGCGGCAGTAACGAATTATCTGGCCACGCTGTTCTATCACCCCAAGCCGAATTGCCTGCCGAATCGCTACTACATGGTGAACAACGACAATCCGGGCTTCCTGCCGGATGGCACGGTGGACACCGCTGGGATCGCGAAGGGTGCTTCGGTGCCTCCGACAAACGTGCGAACGATCGGCGAAGCTCTTAACGAGAAGAACATTTCGTGGGCTTACTACGGGGGAGCATACAACGCCGCTGTCGCCCTGCAGCACGATCCCACGAGCACGGATCCGACTGTGGAGATCGGGAAGGCGTACTGCAACATCTGCAACTTCGAATCCTACGCGAACGCGATCATGGGCGTGACGGCACAGCGCACAGCCCACATCAAGGATGCGACGGACTTCTTCGCGGCGATCGGCAACAGCACGCTGCCTGCCGTGGCGTTCGTGAAGCCCGACGGACTGCTAGACGGACATCCGGCGTCTTCGAAGTTCGATCTCTTCGAAGGTATGGTGAAAAAGACCATCGACGCACTGAATGCGAACCCTGAGCTATTCGCCAGCACCGCGCTAATCATCACGGTGGATGAGGGCGGCGGATTTTACGATTCCGGTTACATTCAACCGCTCGATTTCTTCGGCGATGGGCCGCGGATTCCGCTGATCATCGTTTCACCGTTCACCAAGGGCGGACATATCAGCCACAATTACGCCGATCACGTTTCGATATTGAAGTTCATCGAGCGGAATTGGAATTTGCAACCGTTGACGGCTCGGAGCCGGGACAATTTCCCGAATCCGTTTTCGCTGCCGTTTAATCCTTACGTGCCGTTGAATAGCCCGGCGATCAGCGATCTGTTCGATCTTTTCCAGTTCGGACATGGTCATGATGGTGACGGAGGCGGCGGAAACGGCGGTGGGAATGGTGGCGGGAACGGCCACTAGAGCGAGATAAACATCGTAACTTGGTTGAATGAAGTGAGCCTGTGTGAGACGAGGTCTCACACAGGCTTTTTATTCGTGCAGAACGAACCGATGGCCTCTATCGTTGTCAAATCGGCAGAATCGGGAGGGGTTTGCGTGCCTGCGAACTCCGTATCCTCGGAGTTCCATTGCAGTCGATCACATCCAAGGCAGTGTAGAGGCCTTCGCCTTCACACACTCGGCAGCGCAGCGTAAAAGAGCTAACGGTAAACGAGCGCACGGCAGACTCATCGCGACCGCTCGCTTCCAGTTGCTTGAAACCACATTCTTTGCCGGCTGCAAAGGGTGAAAGCGGAATTGGTTGACGGCAACGATGACAGAGAACTCCGCGATACTGCTGTTTCGCTTCGAGTATCATTTGTTTACCTCGCCTCGACACGGTGGGTGCAAAACCGAAGGACGACGCATTGCATCGTGGTGAACAGATGGCGATTTGCCTTACATCTGTCGGATTTTGTGGGAATGCGGTTCCGCTTTTATAAGCTGCGCAGGACCCAAACGATCACACAGACAAGGACTATGGTTCCGATCAGTCCGTAACCAAACATTGTAGCCTCCGTGAGCAACATCCTCGGATTTGGAAATATTGATGAGCCAGTTTGCACCGTGCGGCTTCACGATGAATGTTCAATCCGATACACATTCCGACAAATTTTTGGAAGGTTGGGGAAGCCGCAGCTTTTCCACGGGTCGAGTCGGCGGCCTCGACCTATAAACCGAGAATGTGGATTGGAGAGGGTGTGCAAAAGTGAACAGATGCGCGCAACGGCTTCTTCTACAATGCGGGCCTCAACCGTAAAAGCAGGGCGAGGCAGCTAGCAGTGGAAAGGATTGACGATGAGCGACCTAGAATTCCCAGAATGGCAAGAACCTTACCTCGAAGCTCTGATGGAGACCGACCAGCGGAAGCTTGTCGGGCGAGTTAATCTCGTTGAAAAGACGATTTTTTTGCGCTTAAAGGAAATTCAAAGCAGCTTTAAAAGACGCGCGGAGGAGCAGGCAATCGAAGATGCGCTGAGAGCTTTGACTTTTCTCAGGAGAGAAACCGTTGAATTCAAAACATCGCAAGGAGAACCGCTCGCTGCAACCCAGTCGCAGGTTACCCAGTCGCAGGTTAACTGACTGCTGTGACACATTCCTGGCTACGCCCCGGCTTTCTTGGCTTGTTTGAATGCATCGGCGCCTTGGTCGAGAGCGTCTTGTAGGCGTTCGCTCGCGGTTTCAACAAACTTTTTTGAACGCCGCGTCAAGTCCTTGCCCTGATCCCGCAGCTGGCCAACGCGATCGCCGACAGCTCCCGAAATATCGTCGCGCAATTCGGCTCCGGCCTTAGGCGCGAGTAAAAGCGCAGCAACCGCTCCGATACCTATACCAACGACGAACGCTAAAATCGTTCCGCTCTTATCATCTTTCATAGCAAGCTCCTTTGTCCAAACTCGAGCAGGATCTGCTTTTCACTGCGAATGGTTCCGAGAATCGAAAGTTCAAGAATGACGAGGAAACGGGATCGCCGGCCCCAGCCCTGGCTGCACAGCGTCGCCGTAGCCCCGCCATCTACAGAGGAGATTACGGCGGGCGTCCGATTGAAACTGTTCACTTTTGCACAGTTGCAAAGCTCCCTTTGGGAATCTTGCCGCTTCTATCGAGTTACTTCAAGCGTGTCGAGAAAATTTGAGATCAAAATGCCAAAGTGTGCACAAGAGGACAGAAGTACCTCTTCTCAGTGAGTAGACTGCTTTCCGTGTAGCGTTCCCCGCTAGCGAACGGGCACCGCACAGTGCGGCACACGACACCACAGCCGTTCTCGCATTTAGAAACAAGGAGATGAAAACATGCTTGGGATCATCGCGGCAGTCCTGATTGTCCTCTGGTTGCTCGGATTTTTCGCATTTCATGTAACCGGCGCCTTCATTCACGTGGCCCTGGTTGTGGGCTTAGTTTTACTCGTGGTGCATTTTATGAGGGGAAGTACTGCAAGCATATAGAGCGCCCGTGAAGTCCATTGATCAGACTCCATAACAATGTGGGAACCGCTCACGAGGGCTGGGGGAGAGAGCGGCGTGGCGCACTTAGTTTGGGGAAGGCACGCCGGCCTTTTCAATTCAATTCGACGTAGCAGCCAACTGGAGAGGCCGCCGGTGTCAGTGCTTCTTGCGTTTAATGTCGCGTTACAAACGATCGCCGCGTTGGTGATATTTGCGGTTGGCTATGCCGCGCTTTTTGGAACTCTCTCCGTTTGCTTTGCCATCGCGATGGGTTTGTACGAGTGTGCAAAACGGATTTGGGCGTACTCAGCAAGATTAGCGTTAGCTCGCCGGGAGAAACGCTGCGTGCTTCCGGTCTGAAAGCAAGATGAATTCTATCGAAAAGGGGAGGCAGATCATGAATCTAACAAATGCAAGCACGGCACAAATCTCGATCGTCGTTGCTGTGGCGGTTATAGTGGTCGTCGGCGTTCTCACTTGGTTCTCCAGTCGTAAGCGTCGAACCGAAAGACTTCGCACTCAGTTTGGCAGCGCTGAGTACACCCGTGCAGTGAAAGAAGGCGGGAGCCAGCGGCAGGCGGAAGCGATCCTCGACGAGCGAGCCGATCGGGTGGAGAACTTGCACATCCGAGAGCTGGCTCAGGGCGATCGTACGCGATTTGTCAACTCTTGGGCGAAGGTACAGGCGCGATTCGTTGACAGCCCCGGCGGCGCCGTAACGGATGCCGACCAACTGCTGGGCGACGTGATGTCCACGCGAGGTTATCCGGTAGGAGACTTCGAACAGCGGGCCGCGGATATCTCGGTGGATCATCCGCTGGTTCTCGAAAACTACCGTGCAGCCCACAAAAGCGCGCTCCTTCAAACGCAGGGCAAGGCCAGCACGGAAGATTTGCGTCAGGCTATGATTCACTACCGAACGCTCTTTGAGGAACTGGTTCGAGAGCCAGAGATGGCGCGAGCCAAGGGCGCGTAAATTCGTGGGTCTGAGAGTCGAGTGGTTTGAATAATTGCATTATTCGTGGAGGACGACGCTGAGGAGCGAATTGTCGATTTGCAGGCCGCCGTTGTACTTGATGAAACCGAGCTTGCGGAACTTGTTCATGAAGAAATTTACGCGGGAGCGGGTGGTGCCGACCATTTCTGCGAGCATTTCTTGCGAGACTTTGGGAAGAACCCGTTGGAGTTTGTCTTCCTTGCCGTAGCGCGCGAGAAGCAGCAGCGTACGCGCCAGACGCTTCTCGCTGGAATTGAAGAGTTGATCGACCAGATCCTCCTCAATTCGGATGTTCCTCGCCAGCATGAAGGTGATGAAGCGGTCGGAGAACTCATGTTCCGAGTGGAGGACGCGAACCATCTCGGATTTTTCGATCACGAGCGCGGTGGTTGGCGCAACGGCGGTCGCCGTACCGATCCGAATCGGCTGACCAGCGAGGCATCCTTCGCCCACGAAATCCCCTGGCCCCAAGATGGCCACGACCGCCTCTTTGCCCGATTCATTGACGACGGAGAGCCTTACTCCGCCTTTCTGAATGTAGAAGACACTCCTGCACGGATCACCCTGCGAAAAGATCGTTTCTTTTTTCTTGAATTCAGCGACCTGCCGGGCCACACCTGCCGAATCAAGAAATTGCTGGGCATTGAATAGCGCCTTGGGGGCGGCTTTTGCGCGCTTTGGACGCTTGGCAACCACGGTTCTTGACGAGCATGGTAGCACGCGACAATAAATTCGCAAGAGAGCTCAAATGTGTGCACAAGTGAACAGATACCCGCCGCAGGATGCTCTAGGATGAGTTTGCGGTTGAAGCATTGGGATCGGGCGAAAGCAGGTCCAAGCGTTTCTCACCGTTAAAGAGCAAGAGTAATCGCAGGTTCCTTCCTACTCTGCCCGCCATTCGCAGTTCGTGGCTTCAGACTGAAATAGGGTGAATGCCTCGAACGGGCCGGAGTATCTACCTGCAAAGAGACTGGAGATATCGAAATGCCTCTACTTCAAATACTGATGGTTTTGGTGGTGGTCGGGGTTCTGCTTTGGCTGGTGAATAGCTTTATTCCGATGCAGGGACAGATCAAGTCGATCTTGAACGGGGTCGTAGTGATCGCCGTGGTCTTGTGGCTTCTGAACATTTTTGGACTGTTTCATTCGCTTTCCCACATTCGAATTGGGGCGTAAGCAACCAGGTGCGAGCGATCAATTGTGGGTCAACTGCGATGAGCAGTCTGTGATTGAACGCATGCAACAAAATATGCCGGGCGACTCAACGTACGGCACACGGATTCGCAGGAAATGGAGGCAACACTCATGAAAGCACTAGGAGTCATCAGCACTACGGCACTGTTTCTATTTCTCGGAGCGAGTATTCCCGCGTTCGCGCAGGAGGAACGTCACGAGGAAGCAGCTAAGCCGGAAAAGCAGCAAGAGGCTAAACCGGCGCAGCAAGAGGAAAAGGCGAAGCCGGCAAAACAAGAGGAGCAGGCGAAGGGGCAACAGGAACAGCAGCAAAAGAAGCAGGAGCAAGCCAACTCCGCAAAACAGGAAGAGCAGAAGCAAGCGAAGGGTCAGCAAGAACAACAGCAGAAGAAACAGGAACAGGCCGACTCCACGAAACAGGAAGAGCAGAAGCAAGCGAAGGGTCAACAAGAGCAGCAACAGAAGCAGCAGCAAGCCAAGCAGGTAAAGCAGGAAGAGGGCGGCAAGGCTGCGGGACAGCAACATGCTCAGCGAACTCCGGCCGAGGAGAAGCGACAACATGCGGAGCCGGCACTGCGACTGAGTGCGCGCGGCGAAGGACGCATTCCAGACGAGCGCTTCCGGTCCAATTTTGGGCGTGAACACGAGTTCCGCATCGGAAGTCCGAGGCTGGTTGATGGATACTCTCGCTTCCAATACGGTGGCTTTTGGTTCGGATTCGTCCAGCCCTGGCCAGTTGCGTGGTACTACACGGACGACGTCTATGTAGATTTCATCGACGGCGGCTATTACTTGTGCAACCCGTACTATCCCGGCGATCGCGTTGCTATCAGCGTGGTGCTCTAACCAATTCAGCTTTCGGGGCGACTGCGATTCGGCGAGCGAATTGAGTCGCCCCGAAATGGTGGAAGAACGGCAAAGTCGCGGGATCGGATCGACAAAAGAATAGCGAAATTCGGAGGACACGATGTTGGGAACAATCTTGATCGTAGTTCTGGTGATGGCGCTTCTTGGTGTTTTGCCCAGGTGGTCTCACAGCCGAGAGTGGGGCTACGCCCCATCGGGAGGGATAGGACTGGTGCTGGTGATCGTCCTGGTCCTCCTAATCCTGGGACGCATCTAGGCGCTTGAGTCGGTGATGTGGATGACTGAATACCAGCTATCTTCGTCATCGCGTTCGTCATCGTGCAGGAAAGGGCGTTCGGAACAAAAGGCGCCCGGCCGGCGGCCGGGTTTTCCTTCGACTCTCACGCATCTTCATAGGCGGCAACTCGAGGTGAAAAATGGATGATTCAAAACGACTGGCAGTTCAGTTTCTCGAAAAGGAAATCAAGACATATATAGCGCTGGCGTTGTTTTTGTCGAAAGAAGGAATCAAAGAACGCGTGCAGGTGGGAGACAAGAAGGTCGTGATCAGTTCTACGTACTACAAGGAAAGAATGCGGGAAGCTCGGAAACTGGTGAATGAACTCAGAAAACCGAGCTAACGTCCGACGTAAGTATCAGAACGAACTCGCGGAGTCACAATCATGAAGCCAATTTCGATTGCAGGAATTTTGTTAGTGATTCTGGGCGTGCTGGCGCTCGCGTATCAAGGATTCACGTATACGCACCGGGAAAAGGTTCTCGATGTGGGGCCGATCCACGCCACAAAAGACACGCAGGAAACTGTTCCCATTCCTCCGATACTCGGCGGTCTGGCGCTGGTGGGAGGAATCGTTCTGCTGATGGCCGGCGGGAAGCGGGTGGCATAACGAAAGTTCTTCGCTCGGTGGTTCGAGATGCATTCTACGAATAGAGGTTCACCCGGCTCTACGGCCATGTCCCCTGTACCCCAGTGACACCTTGGCTTCGCTCGTCGGTTAGCGCATCTACTGAGTCCGCTCGTTTCCCGGTTCGGGGATGATAAACTTTTGCGCTTTCTCCAGGAGACGCAATGAGACGGTTTCTTCACGCTAAGATTCGCTGCACGTTGTTTGTTGCGCTTGCCGTTTTCATCGTGGCGGGGCCGATACGGGCGCAGTCATCTGCATCGGCGGCGAGAGAACTCACTGTCGAGCGAATCTACAGCGCGCCGAGTTTGAGCGGGCATCTTACGGATGGAATTGAGTGGACGCCGGACAGCAAGCGCATTTCGTACATCGTGCGCAATGGATCGGGACCGGATGCGCCGGCGGAGCTTTGGACGATGGATGGGGCAACCGGCGAGCGCAAGGTGCTTGTTGGAACGGATGCGCTGAAAGCGGTGACGCAGCCTGAAAAGCAGCAGACGATTCAATCCACGGGGCTGGGGCGGGTGAGCGCGGAAAGCTACATGTGGGCGCCGGACGGCAAAGCGATTTTGTTCGCGGGTAGCAGCCGGCTCGTATTGCTCGATCTTGCGACGATGAAACCGAGGACGATTGTGGGCGGGGAGCAGGATGTGGAAGACCCCAAATTTTCGCCCGATGGAAAATGGATCAGCTTCGTGCGCGATTCGAATCTGTGGGTCGCGAACATTGCGAGCGGCGAGACGAAGGAGCTGACCAGCGGCGGAAGCGAAGAAATTCTGAAGGGCAAACTCGACTGGGTATATCCCGAAGAATTGAGCGCTTCGACTGCATATTGGTGGTCGCCCGACTCGACGAAGATCGCTTACTACGAAATGGATGAGCGGCCGGTGACGCGCTATCCGATTATGGACATGAGTTCGGTGACGGGCGCGATGCAGTACACACGATTTCCGCAGGCGGGCGAGGCGAATCCGATCGTGCGCGTGGGCGTGGTGGCGGTGATGGGTGGCGAAACGAAATGGATGGACACGGGTGCGAACACGGATGTGTACCTGGCGCGCGTGAACTGGCTGCCCGATGGGCGACGCATCGCGATTCAGCGAGTGAATCGGGCGCAGGACAGGCTCGATTTGCTTTTCGCGGATGCGGGAACGGGAGCGTCGCGCGCGATTTTGAGCGAGACGGACAAATACTGGGTCAACATCAGCGACGATCTTTATTTTTTCTCTGACGGCAAGCGATTTCTGTGGTCGAGCGAGCGCACCGGTTTTCGGCACTACTACCTTTATGATCTCGCAGGTAAACAGCTGGAGCAGGTGACGAGCGGCGACTGGGGCATCAACGGCACCGGCGCATTTGGTCCGGGAACGGCGAGCCATCCGCAAGTGGACGAAGCGCACGACTGTATTTATTTCATATCAAACAAAGACAATGTGGTGGAGACGCAGGTGTACCGCGTTTCGTTGGGAAATAAGAGCGTGACGCGGATTACGCGCGAGGCTGGAACTCATCAGCCGACATTTGCGGCGGATAGCTCTGCGTTCGTTGACGTATTTTCAACGGTGATGACGCCGCCGCGGCAAGGCCTGGTGCGGATTGACGGTAAGAGCGTGGCGGAGATCGATGAAAATAATGTGGCGGAGCTTGCAGAATACCATTTTTCGCCGCTGGAATTTCTGAATGTGGCCGCGAACGACGGAACGAAGCTTTACGCGATGATGATGAAGCCGGCAAATTTCGACCCGGCGCGAAAATATCCGGTTCTCGTTTACGTGTACGGCGGGCCGCAAGCGCAGACGGTGCGCAACCTGTGGGGCGACGTGGAGGGGCTGTGGCTCGATTTGATGGCGCAGAAAGGATTTATTGTTTTCGCGCTCGATAATCGCGGCTCCTACAATCGCGGGCATGCGTTTGAGACGCCGGTGTACCACCACCTCGGCAAAGTGGAACTCGAAGATCAGGTGACGGGCGTGAAATACCTGAAGTCGCTGCCGTATGTGGACGGCTCGCGGATCGGGATCTGGGGCTGGAGTTACGGCGGCTTCATGACGCTGGATGCGATGTTCAATGCGGCGGATGTTTTCAAAACCGGCGTGGCTGTGGCGCCTGTGAGCGATTGGCGCCTGTACGACACAACTTACACCGAGCGATACATGGGCAGGCCGCAGGAGAACGAAGAAGGCTACAGGCAGGCGTCACCTGGCTATGACTCGGCAAAGCTGAAGGGGCAGTTGATGCTGGCGCATGGGACAGGTGACGACAACGTGCACTTCGCCAATACGACGGAAGTGCTAAACCAGATGATCGACAACAACCGTTACCCTGCGGCGCTGATGATTTTTCCCGGGCGCGGGCATCCGATCGGAGACGCGCCGGCGCGGATTCAGCTTTTTGAGCGAATTACGGAATTCTTTCTGAAGAATCTTTAGACGATGATAGATTCGGAAACACAAATGCATACAACCTGCCGCGGGTGGAGATATTCCAATATACTCGCGGGTAACGCCGGTTCGGTATCAGCTGCTGCCGCGCGGGTTCGGAGAACTTTGAGCTTCCGATCGAAATATCACTTTAGTCAGTGTGTCGTTTTGAGTCTCGCTGTGGTGGTGTGGCCTGCGGCACGTGCGAGAGCTCAAGAGGGTCCGACGGCGAAGCACGAGCCGGTGCTCGAAGCGGACACGTCGTCGAAGTTTCTCGACACCGGATTCAAAAAACTTTACGAGCTGGACTTCGACGGGGCGCGCGTGGATTTTAGGGAGTATCAAAGAATCCGCCCCGACGATCCGATGGGGAAAGCGGCTGAAGCCGCGAGTTACCTGTATCAGCAGTTCGATACGAAAGGCATTTTGTCGTCGGAGTTCTTTTTGAACGACGACCGGTTTCTCGGCGGCGCGGAAGGAAGTCCGTCGCAGAATCGGAATGCACCTTTTGAAGCAGCCGTGCATGAGTCGCGCGAGATGGCGAAGAAACGCGTGAAGGCGAACTCGCACGACGTACAGGGCTTGCTGGTCCTTACGATCGCTGACGGGATGGAATCGAATTACGACGCGTTCATACAGAAAAAACAGATGCAAGCGCTGAGCTTTATGAAACAGGGCGAGGCGGAAGCGAATACGGTGCTTTCGGTTGATCCTGCGTCGCAGGATGCATACGTGGCCCTGGGCATGGCCAATTACGTGATCGGATCATTGCCAAGCTATAAGCGCGCTTTTTTGTGGTTTGGCGGCGTGCATGGTGACAAGGTAAAGGGAATGGAACTGATGTCAACCGCCGCCGAGCACGGGCGCTACCTGAGCCCGTTTGCAAAGATCATGCTGGCGCTTGCTTATGAGCGGGAGCACCAGCCCGAGAAAGCGCGCTTGCTTCTAAGCGAGCTTTCGGCGCAATTCCCTTCGAACCGGATTTTTGCGCGCGAGCTGGTGCTGGTCGATCAGAAGCAGACTTGCTGCAAGCGTTGAACATCTCTCCGCGAAACTTCTCTGACTGAACTTTTCTCACTGCGGTTCCAGCCTGCTGCTTACCATTTCACGCGGACGCGATAATCGAGCGTTGCTGTTCCGTCCTTCTCGACTGGAATCGAAAAGCCGAGCGTGGTGGCGTCGAGCTTCGTCCATTTGAAATTCGAGTTCAGCACTTCCCAATCGCCGCCGATTGGTTCGCGGACTTCGACGGTGACGGCGCTGTCTTTGTGATTACGCAGCGTGATCTGATATTCGAGTTCGATGGTGTTGCTCGAAATTTTCTTGTAGTCGGTTTCTTTGCGCTCGCAGACAACGTCAAAGGCGTTGCCGACGTGAATTTTGAGGGTTTCGTCCTTGGGCGTGTGGTCGATGTGGTCTTCGCCGACGAACTGGATGCCGCCTTTCGAATCGGCTTGATAGACGCGAACGGTTCCGGCGGGAAGCGGCATGCCGAGGCTGCTCTTTTCGTCGTTCTTGAAGCGATAGAGAACTTTTACCGGTTGCGAAATTGGATTGCCGATTCCCTGCGAATTGCGGAACCAGTATTGCTGGCCTTCGACGAGGAGATATTTTTCGACGGGCACGTTGCTGCCGGATAGCAGGCTGATCTGCTTCGATTCGTTATTCTGAATCGATGTGCGGCGGCCGAGCGTGTAGAGGTGATATTCGGAGAAAGCTTCCTGGCCGAATTGCGGCGGCGCGGCAGCGTTTGTTTCCAGCGCCCCTGCATACGCTTTGGCTCTTGCTATCGGTGGCTCGACGCGATTTAGTTGGCCGGCGACGAGCTGGAGCTTGGCGTTGGAGTAAGCCACGCCGCTGTTGTTAACGAGCGTGACCCAGCCATCGAGGTCGGCGCTTTTTTCATCGCGACCGACAGTGAGAACATAGTCGGCGTTCCAATTCATGTTGCTCGTGAGGTAGGAGGCTTCGACGCGTTGCGATTCTGCGCCGCGATTTTCGAGCGTCCAGACGAGAGTTGGTCGGCTGTAGAGATTTTCGGGCAGATCCGGAAAGCGATAGGAATCGGCGGGCATGCCCGTGACGATCTCGTTGCCGATTTTCCAGACCGGGCCATTGTTATTGGCAAGAAGCAAAGCTTTCGTTTCGACCCAGCGCGTGGAACCGGCGTCTTTCTCAGCGCGCACGAGCGTGACTTCCTTGCCGACATATTTCTGGAGCAGCTTTTGGGGATCGAGGAGATCGAATTCGTAGTTTTGCTCGATGACGTTGAGCTTCGCGGGATCGACAAGCGAACGAAAATGAACTGTGGCGGGATTGATGGAAGCGGCGACGTCTTCGAAATGCAGCGGGAACAGACCGGCGGGGAGGTGGATCTGGCGGACGTCGCGAACGAGGGCGATATTGGAGTTGTAGACGGTGACGGCGAGATCGACCTGATCTTTTTCTGTGGTAATAGCGGGCTGCTTGCGCGCGGCGTCTTCTTTCTGCGCTTGCGGACCTCCGGCTTGCGCAAGAGTTCCGACGAGCGGCAGAAACGCGAGAAATGTAAGGGCGATGCCGGCGCGAATGTTTTTGTTGGAAAGCGGGTGCATGGGCTGTCTCCTTGTAGCGAAACTACTCTTCTGGTTAGAACGGCCGAGCTCGAAAGTCTTGCTGAGTTATTTCACGGGGCGCCAGTTCTTGCCAGCATCGTCCGTTGACCATCTTTGATCGTCGGTCGCCGTGACTGTGGCGTTGGAAGCGCTTTTTGCTACCACAACAACCAAATCTTCTGATGTAGGTGATGGAAGCTTTCGCCAATTTTTGCCGTCTTCGGTGAGGAAGACGATGCCCGAACGGCCGACGAGCCAGCAGATTCGCGGTTCTGGTGCGGATCCCGCGGTGAATTCGGCGGAGGGATTCAAGAGCTGGCCTTGCCAGGTGGCGCCGCCGTCTTCGGAAATCTCGACGAAGCCGCCTTTGGTGATGCGGTAGAAAATGTCCGAATCGGGCGTGGAAATCACTGTTTCCGTGTAACGCTCCTCGGCTTGTTTTGTTTTTGCGAGAGATTTTTCTGCGGTTGAGCTGTGGAGATTGCTTCGGGCTGCCAATCCGAAAGCCTGCGATTTGTGTTCTGCAGCTGGAGGCGGCGCAGGTGCGGGAGATTTCACAGCGTCGGCTGAACTTGTCGCGACTACGATCGACGGAAGTGAAGCGTTCAATTCCGGGGCCGGCGCAGCGGGCGCGGGCTCGGATGGAGTTCTCGGCGCAACGATCGTACCAACCATCGATGGCCTAACAGCTCCCTTGCTGCCGGGTGCAGGCATTGCGTTGTGAGCCGCACGGGCGGACCTGGAGCCGGTTGAGCCACTGCTTCCTGATGCCGTGGAGCCTCCTAGAGACGAAACTTCTTCCGTTTGCTTCTGCGTTGCCTTTGGACTGGATTGACCATTTGCATCTGCGCTTGCAGAAGATGGCGAGCGGCCCGGTGCACTTGTTGCGGATGATTTGTTTTTCGGCGCGGACTTCTCTGGTGTTGCAGCGTCGCTGGCTTTCTTTTCGGGTTCGAGCGGGGTCTGGTCTTGCGGCGGCGAAGTTGGTGTCGATATCGCGACCTGATTAGGCCCGACGGTTGTTTCGCGCGACGCGAAACGCATGAAAACGAAGGTGCCGAGAACTAGCATCGCGGCTACTGGAATCAACCAGCGAAGATCCAGCCATCGGGCGTCAGGGGATTTGCGCTCAGGGAACTTGATTTCTGAACGCGCGCCGGATGCAGCGGGTTTTGCTTGCGCGGAAATGCGTGCCGCGTCCAAGGCAATTGCTGGGACTGGCCGTGCACCCGCGAGAACTGGTTCGAGCGCAAGATCGGCAGGATGAAGCTGCTGGCCTGTATTTGCGCGCACCATTGCGGCGAGTTGTTCGCGGCAGCGCGGGCAGGTGGAGAAATGAAGTTCGTATCCGGCGGCTTCGCCAGCGCCTAGCGATTGGTCGAAATACGCAGCGAGGAGTTCGGCATCGGGGCAATCGCCGGCCGCGACGGAATCGCGCGCGAGGCTTCGCCGGAGCAGGCCGTCCATTGCGTTTTCGTTGTCCTGCGAAGGCATCGCGCTATTCTCCTTCTTTAGAACGGGCCAGGCCGAAATTCTTGCAAAAATGCAGCACGATTCGCGTCGCTGCTGCCACGGTCAATCACGCGCCGACAATGCGCGCGTCAAATCGAATGGCCATTGCTGGCGCGCGTATTCGAAGCACAGCTTCAATTGCGCTTCGGTTAGTTTTTTTTCTTCGCGGAGCGCGACTTCAACGCAACGCTTTAAGTCCGTGCGTGTCCGCTCGAGTTTGCGCGAGACGGTGGCTTCGTGTTCACCGAGCAGTTTGCCGATTTGAGCGAGCGTCAGGTCGTCCACGTAGCAGTACGCGAGACGCAGACGATCGCGAGGGGCGAGATCACCAAGGGCCGCGGTGATACAGGCCTGCATGATCGCGAGGTAGGCGTCGCGTTCTGGGTCCGGCGGCGCGGTTTTCATCTCGGGCAATTCGCGAGCGTCTGAGTCACCGTTGCCAGCGTCGTCGAGCGAATCCATTTTTTGCGTGCGGCGGATTTCGTCGATATGGCGTTGCGCGAGAATCGCGTGCAGCCACGTGGACAACTTGCTGCGGCCGTGGAAATAGTCGAAAAGCGAACGGCGCGAGCCGTCGGATGACTCGCGCAGCCCGTAGAGATCGCCGTAGAGCGAGTCGGCCATCTCGCGCGCTTTCGAATCGTTGCCGCCCGATTTCGAGAGAATCATGCGGGCGGCGCGCTGGAGTTCCGGGCGGTAGTGCGCGATGAAATATTCCCAGGCAACGCTGTCGCCGGCGCTGCAGGCGCATGCGAGGGCGAGATCGCTTAAATGAAGGCTTTCGAGATATCCGGCGACGATACGGTCGTCTGGAAGCGAATCCGAGAAACGGCGAGCGGCGCTGCGTTCAAGTGCACGCTGGAATTGGTCGCGCGTGAGGCTCCAGCCGGGAGGGACGGCAGCGGTTTGCCAGCAGCGCGCAACGACGGAGTTGAGCGCGGGGGGAAAGCGATGCGGTTTGTCGGCTGGCATCTTCGCTGGGCCGCCTCTGGAGAGGAATGATACTAGAATCGGGGGCGTGAGTTGCACGGGAGCGATCGGTCGACAGTGCAGGCTTTTCCGTCTGAGAGATGCAACGGCGCACAGGCAAGAGTGCCTGTGCCACTTAAGGCGAGCGCATAGTCGCTTTCCCGTGCTTAGGGCGCAGGGTGGCTTCTCTTCACATCGCACTTCAGGGACTGAAGCCCGACGTTCGAGGACGATTGAGATGCCGCGGTTGAAACCGCGGCCTACAAACCTCCGTGCCACGGCTCCTTGTAATGTGGCGGCGAGTTCGCCTATAGTCGCACTCGAATTCTGCAAATTGAGATTTGTCCGGGAGGATCGATGGCGCGTCGAGTTGCAATGTTAGTGAGTTTGATTCTTTGCTGCGTTTCGTTGAATGCGCAGGCGCCGAAGGAGGCGCCCAAGAAAAGAATCGCTGTGCGCGCCGGGAGATTGATTAATGGAAAGAGCGAACAGCCGATTTTGAACGCGATGATCGTGGTGGAGGACGGCAAGATCGCGTCGGTTACGCCGGGTGGGAGCGCGCCCGCGGGCGTTGAGGTGATCGATCTTTCGCACGCGACGGTGCTCTCAGGACTCACTGACGCGCACACGCACGTGCTGCTACAGGGCGACGTGACCGCCGCCGATTATGACGAGCAGCTTCTGAAGCAATCGATTCCCTATCGCGCGATTCTCGCCGCACGCAATGCGAAGATTGCACTGGATCACGGCTTCACAACGTTGCGCGACCTGGAAACTGAGGGTGCGATGTATGCGGACGTGGATGTTAAGAAAGCGATCAATCGCGGAGAAGTGCCTGGTCCGCATATGTTCGTTTCGACGCGGGCGATGACGCCGACGGGTATGTACCCGTTGCTCGGCTACTCGTGGGAGATTGAGGTGCCACACGGAGTGCAGTTTGTAGACGGCGTTGATAATGCGCGGCTGGCGGTGCGCGAGCAGATTTCGCGCGGCGCGGATTGGATAAAGTATTACTCGGACCGCGCGTATTATTTTGGGCCTGATGGTGTGCTGCACAGCCATGTGAATTTTACAGATGAAGAAGCGCGAGCGATTGTTGAGGAGACGCACCGGCTGGGGCACAAAGTGGCCGCGCATTCGATTGGGTCGGATGGGATCGCGGCGTCGTTGCGCGCGGGCGTTGATTCGATCGAGCATGGCGACGGATTCACGGAGGCGCTGCTCGATCAGGCCGTGAAGCAAGGCGCGTACTGGTGTCCGACCGTGATGGTGGGCGCGTACGTGGCGCCGGGGCGCGGCGGAAACTGGGAGCCGATGGTTGCACTCGAGAAGAAGGCTTTCGGGCTGGGCGTGAAGAAGGGCGTGAAGATTGTGATGGGAACGGATGCGGGCGGTTTTCCGTGGACCGATCCGGATTTGAATGAGGCGCGCGAATTTCATTACTACGTTGATTACGGAATGACGCCGATGCAGGCGATTCGCTCAGCGACGACTGTTGCTGCGGAGATGCTGGGTTGGAGCGATCGCTCGGGGACGATTGAGCCCGGGAAGCTGGCCGATATGGTCGCGGTGTCCGGCGATCCGCTGGCGAATATTGATGAGCTGCTGAACGTGAAGTTCGTGATGAAGGAAGGCGTGGTTTACAAGAACGAATTCAAGTGAGCGTCGCGCGCGGGCCAAAGCGATGCGTTGATGCGCGACGGAGCCAAGGATTAGCGGGTGGGATTCTTCGCTTCGCTCAGAATGACAAGCTTTGCGTTGGTTGCTTGAAAGAGATACGGAGTCATCTTCCCTGCTAAGATTGTCGTTCGATGTACACCTGCCGGGAATGCGATGCGGCGATTAATTCGGGGAGCGAGGTGTGCCCGTATTGCGGCGCGGACCTGACTTCGCCGGCTGCGGACGTGTTCGGCGAGCCGGCGCCCGTTGCGAAAAAGCCGACCGCTAAACGAATCCTCATCGCCTGCGGCATTCTGCTAGTGACGCTCGGAGCCGTGGGCTGGTTCGCGGTGCCGTGGCACATGTCGGGGTCGGAATCGGAAGCGCGCGCTCGCGATGCCATTGCCACCGTTCAGGCGGCGCTCGCGACGTACGAATCGGCTGAAGCTGCTTATCCTTCGTCTCTCGAGGCGCTCGGAGACACAGCGCGAATCGCTGCGCAGAAAGCGCAACTCGGGCACTACAACCTGCAATACTCGCCTGGGAAACCTGACGCCGAAGGCCGCGTGACGAGTTACACTCTCATAGCGCGGCCGGGAAATTTCGGTTTTCGGAGTTACTACACGGACGAATCCGGCGTGCTTCGAGCTACCGCGGAGGATCGTGCCGCAACGGTTCAGGACATGCCCATCCAGCCGAATCTTTGACCGCGACTGAAATCGCAGCAACGATTCAGCTTGCCGATGACTCTAACAGGACGTCGTGAGCGCTAAAGGAATAGCCATTTCTTCAGGCAGATCTTCGGTTTTGATTGCGGCGCTTCTTTTCTGTTCGCCGATTCTTGCCGGCGAGATTCCGGGGCGGCTTTGCGAACCCGCTGATTGCTGCAGCTGTGTCTCCTTCGAATATTTGCCATTCGCTACTGCCGACGCGCCGCCAGACTCTCAGACCATGCAGCACGGATCTGCGCATTCGATGGCCGGCATGGACATGAGCCACCCGGAATCGTTGATCGACACGATTCTCATGCACGCGAGCTCCGGCACGAGCGTCGAGCCAATCTCTACGCCGCATGACATGCTCATGAAACATGCAGGCGCGTGGATGCTTATGTTTCATGGCGTTGCTTTCGTGAATTCGCAGCAGCAGACGGGCCCGCGCGGCGGCGACAAAGTTTTTGGGACGAGCTGGTTCATGCCGATGTTGCGACGCTCGCTCGGCCCGGGCACTTTTACCGGACGCGTGATGCTGAGCCTCGATCCCGCGACAATTACCAATCGGCGATATCCCGAACTCTTCCAGGTAGGCGAAACGGCTTACGGAAATCCGATCGTGGATGGGCAGCATCCGCACGATTTTTTCATGGAGCTGGCGCTGCTCTACGATTTGAAGCTTGGCGAAAATACGCTGCTTTCGTTTTACGGCGCGCCGGTGGGCGATCCGGCGATGGGACCAACGGCATTCGCGCATCGCACGTCCGCGAGCGAGGACGATCTGGCGCCGCTTGGTCACCATTTGCAGGACTCAACGCACATCGCGAACGACGTGGTCACAGTGGGACTCACGTATAAAATCGCGCGGATCGAGGCATCAGGGTTTCACGGGCGCGAGCCGGACGAGTTCCGCTGGAATATCGACACCGGCCCGCTCGATTCATGGTCGGCGCGACTGACCATAAATCCGGCTGCCAACTGGAGCGGTCAATATTCGATCACGCGGTTGAAAAGCCCAGAGCAGCTTTTCCCCACGGAAGACACGCTGCGCATGACCGCGTCGGTTGCATACAACCGGCCGTTTGAAAATGGAAATTGGGCGACGCTGCTGCTCTGGGGCCGCAATCGCGACATTCCCGACGGGCAAGTTTTCAACAGCTACCTCGCGGAAAGCACGGTGCGGTTCGCGAAGCACAACTACGCCTGGACGCGAATCGAAAACGTGGATCGCACGAATGAACTTCTGCTCGGGGAAAATCCGATACCGCCGGGATTCGAGGAGAAATTTCTGGCACGCGTACAGGCATACACATTCGGCTACGATCGCGAGTTCAATTTCATTCCGCACGTGTCGAGCGCGTTCGGCGGGCAATATACGCTGTACACAAAGCCATCTTTTCTGAATCCCATCTACGGGACGAACACGATGGGCGTGCTGGTGTTCGTCCGCTTCCGCGCGATTCCATCGGAGAAGTCGAAATAGCTTGATGAAGCGCCCGAATGATTAGGAAAGGACCTGCGACGAAGCGGACGGGGCATCAATCCTTGAGATCCACGAACCTGTCTTGAAGCAAGCGTTGCGTGAGAGCGAAAATGATGGCGGTCGAAACACCGAACATGAGCATTCCATCTGCGGCCTCGAGTGGCCCCAGCATTCTCCACGACGGCGTCATAACCAGATCGCCATAACCCAACGTGGTGTAGTTGACCGCTGAATGATAGTAAGCCGTTCCGAGCCCGGGGAATTCTCCGCAGATTCTGAACAACACTGCCCACAAGGCAATATCAACCAAGTGCGCTGCGAGTGCGAATGATATCGCCAGCATAACGATCCCAACATCGTTCCAAAAGCTGACGCCCGCCCGGCCGAGCCTTCTTTCACGGCGAACAAAGCTTACGGTTGCCATTACGGCGAGCGCATGGATAAGGATCGTACATACGGTGGGGATTGCGCCCACCGCCAGGGGGACAAGGATCGGGACTCTGATTGGCGTCACGACCAGGGGCGGACGATTCCAAGCTTCTTCATCCGGAAATACAGCGTTGAGCGGTTCATGCCAAGCCGGGTTGCAGCACCCCTTGGCCCTGAGAGAATCCACCTCGTCTCTTTGAGGATCGTGCGAATGTGCTCGCGCTCGACGTCTGCGAGAGTTTGCGGCTTCTCGCCGTCGTGCCCGGGCGCAACTCGGGACTGAAGATCGCGGTAGGGCACATGCAACACGGAACCTGTAGACAGAATTACGGCGCGTTCGATCACATTCTCCAGTTCGCGTATGTTGCCTGGCCATCGGTATTCAACCAGCGCGTCCATGGTTCTCGACGAAATCGTCTCGATCGTCTTGTCCATCTTTTGCGATGCCGCTTCCACAAAATGTTGAACGAGGAGAGGAATATCTTCGGGCCGCTCGCGTAGTGGCGGAATGACGATGGGAAACACGTTGAGGCGGTAGTAGAGATCGCTGCGAAATTGAGCTTTCGAGATCATCTCTTCCAAGTTGCGATGGGTTGCGGCGACGACCCGGGCGTCGACCTTCGTCGTTCGCGTGCTTCCCAGTCGCTCAAATTCCCGCTCTTGCAAGACGCGCAGCAGTTTTGGCTGCAGATCGAGAGGAATGTCTCCAATTTCATCGAGAAACAACGACCCGTTATCGGCCAACTCGAGCCGGCCAATCTTTTGCGCGATCGCGCCCGTGAAAGCGCCTCGCTCGTGGCCAAAAAGCTCGCTCTCGAGCAGACCGCCGGGAATGGCAGCACAGTTGAGCTTTACGAATGCGCGGTCCCTTCGCCTGCTGCGATTGTGAATTGCGCGCGCGACTAGTTCTTTTCCGGTGCCGGTCTCTCCCAGCAAGAGGACGGTTGAATTCCCTTTTGCGACTGTTTCCACGAGCTGCAACACCTGCCGAAGAGATGCACTGTGGCCGACGATGCCTTCGTATTCATTTTCGTGGAAGCTGTCTTCCAGGATTTCCAGATTCACAGAGGTTGGATTGCGTTTTGAATGATCCGGGTTCGAGCCATCGATTTCGAGCAAAGCAAAACTATTTAAGCTCATTGCAAAACTCCAGTGCTACGAATGGCTGCCCGTTGTAGCGAACAGCTTTGAGCGTTCACTGCCGTCTTCGCCGGCTGTTTCTACTTGTCTCTCGTTGAATCCACTCTCGAATGTAGGGCGGACAGTTCTCCAGCTCGATGCAGTCCGCTTCGCAATCCGCCAGGAACTTTACGGCCTCTCGATCTACAAGTGTGACGTCCGCCAAATCGAAGGCTAGATTGCGATCGGCTAGCTCCAAGGCGAGCAACCGCTGCAACTCCGCAACATCCTCGATCTCGATCCGGCCGCTTAGAGTAAAGACGATCTTCCCGTTGGCCGATCGCCTGATCTTCAGCATCGTGTTTCTCTCAACGCCCCATGCTCAGCTCGACTGGAAGCAATTCACACACCAGTGGTAAGCCACTGAAAAGTATGACTTTTAATTTTAATAAATTCGCGGACTTCGCGAATTCGCGAAGTTTTCACGAAGGAATAGAGAATTTTACGAAGAGGAACTTATTGGCTGGCGTGTTTGAAGCGAAACTTGTTGATGCCCAATGATCGGATTTTTGACTCTAGGGTCGAAGCAGGAATTTCCAATGCAGCGGCGGCGCCCGCGGGACCGGACACTCTTCCTCCCGTTTTCGCTAACGCCGCCTCGATTGTCTCTTTCTCTTGAGCGGCAGGTTTCCTGCCGAAGGGCTGGCTTTTCTGCTGCGCCGTGGTGGATTCGAGAGAGAGCCAGCTCGGATCGACGGAAATGGTGTCGCCTTCGCAGAGTATGACCGAACGCTCGATGACATTTTGCAGCTCTCGAATATTGCCCGGCCAGGAGTATGCCGACAGGAGTTGCATTGTGCTCTTTTCTACATTGCGTATCCTCTTTCCGACTTTCCTTGCGTAACGGTCAATGAAGTATTCGACCAGCATGGGGATGTCTGCTTTACGCTCCCGGAGAGGGGGACTCTCGATCGGGAACACGCTGAGGCGGTAAAAGAGATCCCTTCGGAAGGATCCGGCCGCGATGGCGGCCTCCAGTTCTCGATTCGTGGCAGAAATCACACGGACATCGGCTCGAATAAGCTGGTTGCCACCCACACGTTCAAACTCCCGCTCCTGCAATACACGGAGCAGGGCAACCTGGGTTTCCGCCGGGAGATCGCCGACTTCGTCGAGAAAGATAGTGCCGCCTTCAGCAAGCTCGAAGCGGCCGATGCGCCGCTGTAATGCCCCCGTGAAAGCTCCCTTCTCATGACCGAATAACTCAGAGGCAATCAAGTCGCGTGGAATAGCCGCACAGTTCACACTGACGAATGCACGCGAGGCACGACCCGATCGTCGATGGATGGCGCGTGCAACAAGCTCTTTTCCCGTTCCTGTTTCGCCCGTGATGAGAACCGTAGAATCACTCGGCGCGACTTTGGAAATGCGCGAGAGCACGCTTTTCAAAGCCGGAGACGTTCCGACGATCTCTTCAAACATCGAGGCTTTGTCAATTTCTTCTCGCAGAGCGACGTTTTCGTTTTGAAGCCTCTCTTCTGTCTGCTTGCGATCCTCGATATCTGTTGAGGTGACGTACCAGCGCGTGATGCGTCCTTCCTCGTCTAGGAGTGGGTTAAATCGGAAAAGAAACCAACGAAACTCCCCGTTCTTTTTTAGCAAGCGCGCTTCGATTTCGAACGGCTGGTCGCTGAGGAGTTTAGCTTGACCCGCGCCGGTCAAGATGCGGTCATGATCATCCGGGTGAATTAACCTGTGCGGGTCATAATCTTGCCATGCTTCACGCGTAAGACCGTGATAGTCGAGACCGGCCTTGTTCAGATAAATAGCCTTCCCATCCGCCCCCAGCACAGCCACATGCCACGGCGCGAGATCGAGGATTTGCCGGAGTTCTGCCTCTTGTCCGCGGATTTTGTCTTCCGACTCCTTGCGCCCGGTGACGTCAGTCACCGCCCCGACAAACTCACGCTTGCCAGATGCATCCCGCAAAACGTGAGCTAAGGCGTGGACGTGCTTGACTCGCCCATCAGGCGGCCGCAAGCGATAGGTATGCTCGAATTCTGGTGCTCCCGCAAAGGCGCGACTAATGACCTCTGCGAAGTCGGTGCGGTCCTCGGGATGGACGAGCTGTTCCACTGAATCTATTGTTGGCTTGGCAGAGCGGTCGTACTCGAAGATACGGTACGTTTCATCTGACCAGACAATCTCGCCAGTGTCAGGTCTCCATCCGAAGCTGCCCGTGTGACTGAGCCTTTGAGCTTCGGTCAGGTAGGCTTCGCGGCGCCGCAGTTCCTGAGTTAGGAGCTGGTGCTGCGTAACGTCCATGACAGTGCCGATGATTTCCGTAATTTCGCCAGAAGCGTCCCTCGCGGGGTGCGCAACGGAATGGAGGTGCTTTATCGTTCCGTCTGGAAGCACGATTCGAAAATCCCCGTGCGAGTCTATCCACTCCTTCCTCGTAGTTTCGATTGTGGCTCTCTGCTCGATCTGTGCTCGATCGTCTGGATGAACCCGCTCCAGGAATTGCTCCCAAGTGGGTCCCGTTTCCTGCGAGTTAAAACCATAGATGCGATAAATTTCTTCCGACCAGAACAGAGTGCCTTCACGCAGGTTCCATGCCCAACTGCCCGTGTGGCTGAGCCTCTGAGCTTCGGCCAGGTACGCTTCGCGGCGCCGGAGTTCCTGGGTCAGGAGCTCCTGCTCCGTAACGTCTATGGCGCTGCCAACATACTTTTTCAAGCCTTTGTTATCCACAAGAGGAACACCGACGCAGCGAACGTAGCGGACCTCACCATTGGGACACACGATGCGCTTGGTGGCATCGAAGGGCGAAGCATTCTCCAAGATTCCCTTGATCAGACCTGCCATGGACTCGCGGTCCTGTGGGTGGACGCCGTCCAGGTATTCCTGAAGGCTTGGCGGCTTGCTAGCCGGATCGAGACCGTGGATCCGAAATAATTCGGGAGACCAATAATAGAAACCGTCGGCATCGAACGCCCAGCTTCCCATGTGTCCAAGGCGTTGCCCTTCGGCAAGATAAAACTCGCTTCTTTGCAGCTCCTGGGAGTTGCGGCGGACCTGTTCTTCCGCCTGCTTGCGGTCCTCGATGTCGATACTCGAGCCGTGCCACTTGATAATTTTTCCGCTTTCGTCGCGGATCGCGACCTTGTGGTGGAGCATCCAACGAAATTCGCCGTCAGCGCGGCGGACACGAGCTTCGTAAAGGAAGGGTTTTCCACTGGCCAATGAATCGCGCCAGACGGCGACGATTCCTTCGACATCATCGGGATGAATTGCAGCCGTCCATTTCCAGCCTTGCAAATCTTCGAGCGGGAGCCCGACGTACTCCAGCCAGCTTTGATTGAAAAAATCGAGGTAGCCGTCAGGGAGACTGGTGTGGATCAGGGCGGGAGCCGAATCGATGAGGCGCTGAAAGTCCGGGGCCGGCCCGGGACTATCGGAGTCGTGGGCGGCGGAAGCCATGCGGTACATTATATTCTTTTCGGAGCGGCTTTTGTCTCGCCGACGGTAAGAACGGGGCAGGGCCCCAACTGCATAACCCGATACGTGGTTGAGCCGAAGACCGCAATATCCAGAGCGCCTCGGCCGCGTATTCCCATGCACACTAGGTCAATTTGCGCCTCCTGAGCAAATTGGATGATTTGCTGGTAAGGGTTCCCGATACGCACCGCGGTCTTAATCTTTAGGGTCTTAGGCCCAGTGGGTGGAATCAGCCTATCAAGCCGCTCTGTCGTATCAGCTGTTGCCTCGTCGGCTTTTGCCCGACTTGGTGAGTTTTCTAATACGTGGAGCAGAGTAAGCTCGGCGTCGTACTCCGCCGCTGCAGAAAATGCATAGTTCAAAGCCAGGTCTGAATCCTCGGAGAAATCGGTGCAAGCAAGAATTCGGTTCAGGCGGTGGGGGTCGTGCCTCTCTTGGCCTGCGGCCACAAGATCATGCGGCGGCTCACGTACAGCCAGCACGGGGCAAGAAGCCGCGCGCATAGCCCGGTCGGTGACCGACCCCAGCATCAGGCGATCGAATCCTCGCAGGCCGTGCGTTCCCATGACGATCAGATCCGCTGCCCGTTCTTGTGCAAGGGATACAATCACGTCCGCAGCGGTCCCTTCGTCCACAACGAGCTCCGGCTGAATTTCATTGTATGTGTGCTTCTTCACGAATTCCTCGAGCTGCTCTTTGCCGTTCCCGCGAAGGACTTGACAATACTCGTCATAGAGATTTGCAGTAACGGCAAAGCTGGCGGAAGGGTGCCGCCATACTTCTACGATGTGCTGCGCGACTAACTTGGCTCGATAGTGCTCGGCCAGCGACAGAGCATGCCGATAGCCCTTATGGAGAACTCCGAGAAATCAACGGGGCAAAGGATGAGTTTGATTTCGATCATAATTCCTCTCTAGGCTATCAGAGTGGAACCTCTCGGCGGTCTATTGTTCTAGCGGCCCCTTGTGCCCACTAATTGACAATTGCACACCGATTGACAGAGTTGCCGCCAATTCTTATCAAATAGTCCGCTGCAAACAAAGATGATAACCCATTTTTGTCGGCTGCCGGGCGTGGTCACTCAGATGCAATCCCTCGATGGAGCCGTTCGCGCTTGCTCTTTCGGCGGGAGTTTGTTAGAGAACGAATACCGTAGCTGTTCGGCAGCTTAGAAATGGAGAAGCGAACTAATGACGGCGTCCGCGAGTACGCCGGCTCCGGCGAGAGCCGCGGAGCCTGAGCACAGTCCACCCCCGCCGGCACCCAAGCCGGCTTGGCAGAAGTACGGAACACCACTGCTCGTCGTCCTGCTGGCTGCCGCGGTTGTATTCACGATCACTCGCAACTGGAATTCCTGGGAGGGTGGCCGAATCGAGCAGGTGACGGACGATGCTTACGTCCGCGGCAATCTTACGCCCCTGAGCACCAAGGTCGCCGGAATCGTTCGGGATGTGAAGGTTTCCGATTACCAGCAGGTGCATAAGGGAGACTTAATCGTTGAACTAGAAGACGACGATTACAAGGCGCAAGTGGCGCAGGCAACGGCGGCGGTTGAGGCAGGGAAAGCCGCGATAGAGAATAACCGGCGCCAGCGCGAACTTCAGGATTCGAAGATCGAGCGAGCACTCGCGGGAATCGATCAGGCCAAGGCGCAAATCACGGCGGCGGAGGCCGGAATTGCAGCGGTACAAGCGGATGTGGTGCGCACGCAGGACGAGCGCGCGCGACAGGAGGGTCTTTTTCAAACGCATTCAACTACGCAGCAGAAGGTGGAGCAGGCGGTGGCCGACGAGCAGCGTTTTGCGGCTCAATCGGCGAGCCGCAAGGCGGACCTGGAGCAGGCGAAAACGATGCTGCGCAGCAACGAATTGGCGGCCGAGGCTGAACGGAGGGGCAAGGCGGTGCTGCAGTCGCAGGATTTGCAACTCGTCGCCGATCTCCATGCGAAAGAGGCTGGGCTTACTGCCGCGAAAGTGACCCTTGGCTACACAACGATCGAAGCGCCCGGCGATGGGACGGTAGGTGAAAGGCAAGTCCGGAGCGGGCAGTTGGTCTCACCCGGAACCCAAGTGATCCCCTTCGTCAACAAAATCAAATGGGTGGTGGCCAATTATCGCGAGACGCAGCTCACTAACATGAAGGTGGGCGATCCCGTGGAGATACGCATAGACGCGTATCCCGGAAAAACCTTTCGCGGTAAAGTGATCGAGATTGCGCCGGCAAGCGGTTCACAATTCGCTCTTCTGCCACCTGACAACGCCACCGGCAATTACACGAAAGTGGTGCAACGAATTCCCGTGAAGATCGCGTTCGACGATCAGGGCGTTGCGACTTCATTGCAACCAGGCCTCTCGGTTATCGCCACCGTCCGCACCAGACACTGATTGGAGCGCGCGATGGCTGCTACCACTGTTAAAACTCGTCCGCTCACGCCGGTAGAGATTGCCCGTACGACGGCAGCGGCGATCCCCTTGGGAATCTCGACCCGACCTCTGTTGGGGATCCTCGGGGTGCTCATCGGCGCCGGGCTGGTGACACTCACTGGTCGCATGCTTTCGCTGGGAATGGCGGATTTGAGGGGCCACGTCGGCATTAGTTACGACCAAGCGGCATGGCTCGACAGCGCCTATAACGCGTCGCTGATGTTTATCGGGCCCTTTAGCGTCTACCTCGGCGGCTTACTCGGACCGCGGCGCATCCTTCTGTTTGCGGCAGGAGTATTCACCGTGACTTGCGCCTTCTTGCCGCTTATACACAATTATAGTCTGCTGGTTACGGCACTGATCGTTGCCGGGCTCACGTCAGGCACGTTTTATCCGCTCACCCTCAC
Organism: uncultured Acidobacteriota bacterium; assembly: GCA_963736465.1. GTDB lineage: Bacteria > Acidobacteriota > Terriglobia > Acidiferrales > UBA7541 > Palsa-295. The sequence goes on from CAVTOS010000012.1 coordinate 88,466, forward strand.
TTTTGCGCTGCGCATTAGTCCCGTGCGATACCTGCCTTTCACGATGGCTTTCTACGCGACTTTCATCGATGGAGCAGTGAACATTGCGCCATCGTTCTATGGCTGGTATCGAGATCATCTTTCCTGGCACTGGATGTTCTGGAATTCAGCGCTGATCACTCCGCTGATGATCATCCTTATCTACTTCGGGATACCGGCAGCCCCTCCGCGCAAAAAGGGCGGCCCTGTGCCCAGCTTCGCCGGATTCCTGTATCTGAGCGCCGGTTTAGCCCTAATGTTTGCTGCCATCCAACAAGGTGAGAGGCTCGACTGGTGGCGCTCCGGAGTATTCAACGCGTTGTTTTGGTCCGGAGCATTTTTGACGCTTTGCGCACTCATACGGCGATTGCGCGGTCCGAACCCGCTGGTGGCGCTCCCTTATCTGTGGCAACGGAACACCGTCCTGCTGGGCGCTCTGCTCTTCTGGTTTCGGTTTACTCTCACCGGAACCATCATCCTGATCCCGCAGTCGCTGGCCATTCACGGTTTTGAGGCAGATCAGATCGGGCCGGCTGTGATCTGGAGCGCTGTTCCGCTGTTGCTGATTACGTTTATCGCTGGGCTCCTGCTGATTCGCAACCTGGATCCGCGTCTCTTGCTAGCAGCGGGATTGACCTGTACAGCCTTCGCGGTATGGCTGAATGCTGATTTAACTGCGGCCTGGTCGGCGGCGAACTACTATCGCACGGAGTTGCTCACAGGAGTGGGACAGTCGGTTGCTCTGATAGGTCTGGTGGGATGCATCATCCTGCAGGGAGTCTTCTCTGGGGGCTTGATGAAGCCTCAGTGGATCCTCACATTTTCTGCGTTCTTTCATGTGATTCGCTTGTTTGGTGGGACCACGGGTGCCGTGTACATGGGCCACTTTCTTGCGGAGCGCGAGAAGCTGCACTCGAACCTGCTTGGATTGCACGTGCAATCGGGAAACTGGATCACAGACGCCAACATCCGGGAGCTTGCCGCGGGTGTGTATGCAAAATCTTCGGGGATGGCGGCGGCCACGGGCCGCGCGGTGGGAATTTTGAGCGGGCGGCTTCGTCTTCAGGCATACACGCTCTCCATTATCGATGGATTCTATTTGGTGGCCTGGACCTGCGTTATTGCTCTGCTGCTGGTTGCCTTATTACGCAGATCGCCGATGAATTATGGCGAGCTGAGCACCTTTCAGCAGCCATTGGCCACGCCTCAGGCGCTCGTCCCTCAGGAGGCAAAATCATGAACGCGCGCACTAAGTTTCTCGCAGCGGGACTCTTTTTCTTCTTGGCTTCGAGCACGATTCGAGCCCAGACCGGCACGCAGAATGTCCGCCGCCTGACTCTGCATGAGGCGGTGCAAATGGCGCTGAAGCAGAACCACATGGTTCGGATTTCAGAAATGAAGATTGAGGAGAAGCAGCACGCGAAGGACGTGGCGAGGAGCGCCTATTTTCCAACAATCAGCAATCAGAGCACTGTTCTCCACGTGACCGACACCCAGTTTATTCAGATTGCCGCGGGCAGCCTGGGTACCGTGTCTGGCACACCGATTCCCACGCAGCCCGTGACGCTTAGCCAGGGCGGGCGCACGCTTATAACGAGTGGAACGGGCCTGGTGCAGCCGCTCACACAGCTTTTCACGAAAGTTAAGCCCGAGAATGATATCGCGCGCGCGGAGCTGGATGCGACCCGAGCAAAAGCCAAGCAAACCGAGAATGAGATTGCGCTGAAAGTCCATCAGCTTTACTACAGCGTCTTGATCGCGCAGCTTCACCTGAGCGCGTCCGAGGCGAGGATCAAAGCGACAGAAGCGCTGAAGAGCGAACGCGTGCAACAAGTAAAGTACGGCAGCGCCCTTGATCAGGAGCTGATCGAAAGCACTGCACAATATCTACAGGCAAAGCAGGAATTGCTGACGACTGAGTTGCTGCTGACAAACTTGACCATGCAGCTAGACGACGTGGTGGGGCTGCCGCTAACGACACGCCTCGAGCTTGAAGCGGTGCCGTCGGAGGAGCTGGAAAGCTGCAAGCAGGAGGAGTGCGTAAAGATCGCATTGGAATCGCATCCCGAGGTGGTTGCGGCGCGTGAAGAGGTGCACAAGGCTTCGGCGAACGTGAAATTGAGCAAGGCGGATTACATCCCGGACCTTTCGGCCTTCGCTCGCTACAGCTACTCGGATCAGGTTCCCTTCCTCGCCCGCAACTTTGGCTCGTTCGGAGTTGAGTTCACGTATGAGCTGTTCGATGGAGGACGGCGCCGCGCGGCGCTTGCCGAGAGCAATACTCAACTTGCACAAGCCAGAGAAAACCTCGCTCGCGTGACGGACGAAGTGGAGCTACAGGTGCAGATTGCGTACAACAAATTGCAGCGTACACGGGAACTGGTGAACGTCTCAAAGGAACTGCTCGATCTGCGAACGGAAGTAAGTCGCGTCTCGGGGCAACAACTCGAGAAGGGTGAGGCCCTGCAATCGCAAGCGGCGAACGCCGTGGCGCAGAAGTTCGATGCGCAGACCTCGCTGCTCCAGGCTCAGCTCGATTACGTTCAGGCACACGATGAAATGACGGAAGCGATGGGAATTACGCCCCAATAGCTCACCGTTTTTAAAACACCTCATAAATTATCTCGCAAGAATTACGACCAGCGATTCTCTCCAAATTGCCTCCTGTCAGCATCTGCGCAGTTGCGCGCATGCTGACACCCGCGCTTGATCGCCAGTCCGCAAAGAAAAAATAAACCGTTTTGCTTCAGCAACCTGGAGATTGCGCCGAGTGGCCGGCGGAATGCACTTGGCCAGCATGGAGGCACGGCAATGGCATCCGGCAACTCTCTTTCAGCAGCTACTTCACCGAAGCCAACTCTCGCAGCGCAGGTGAAGAGCGAGGCTCAAACGCGAGGATTCATCATCGCGTGGGCGTTCACCGTTATTTTCTATTTCCTCGAATATGCGGTGAGGTCGAGTCCCTCCGTGATGATTCCAGAACTGGAGGCTTCGTTTGCGACGACGGCATTGGGAATCAGTGCGATTCTCGCCGTGTATTACTACACCTATTCGTCGATGAGCTTGGTGGCGGGTGCTGCGCTTGATCACTTCGGCGCGAAACTGACAGTCCCTATCGGAGTTCTGGTTTTAGGTATTGGGTGCCTGCTGTTCAGCGTACCGGCTGTCGTCGCAGGCAGCACCGGGCGCCTGTTGCAGGGAGCCGGTTCGGCATTCGCCTTCACTGGCGCCGTCTACCTGGCAGCACACGGGTTCTCCGCTCGCTACCTTGCGACCGCAATTGGCGTAACGCAATGCGTCGGAATGCTCGGCGGGTCGGCTGGACAGTTTGTCGTAGGGCCGATGATGGAGCGTGGACTGAGCGTTCACGTTTTCTGGGTGGGGATTGGGGCGGTGATTCTAGCGGTTGCGGTTCTTCTGTTTGTCGCGACCCCTCGGGAACAATTGGGCGCGCACATTCAGGAAGGTGGTTTCGGTGCGCTTCTGAAGCCGTACAAGATCGTTTTCTCAAATCCTCAGTCGTACCTTTGCGGAGCCGTGGCCGGGCTTCTCTTTGCGCCTACGACGATTGGAGACATGATTTGGGGAGTTGCCGCATTTCAAAAGGATCTTCAACTTTCCTACCACAACGCGGTGGTCACCGCTTCCATGGTCCCCCTTGGCTGGGTTGTGGGATGCCCGCTAGTCGGTTGGCTTTCTGACCGTATCGGACGGCGAAAACCCGTGATCATAGGGAGCGCTGCCGTAATGATCCTGGCGGCCGCTCAAATCGCGTTCAAGCCGCTGCCAATTTCCGCGAAGGTAGGAATGTTCATCTTCGGGATTGGGTCGGGCGCAGCCATGATTCCCTACAGCATCATCAAGGAAGTGAATCCCGATAGCGTGAAGGGTAGTGCGACCGGCGGAATCAATTTCCTGGTTTTCGCATTGACAGCTTTCCTGGGTCCGATCTTCGCAAGTCATGTGGGCAGAGACTTTGGGAAAGCGGCGGATTTGAACCAACACTTTCAGAAGGGCGCGATTTTCTGGATTGGGTGTTGCGCGGCGGCGATTGTGGTGAGTTTCTTTCTTCGCGAGACGGGACGCGCCGCGCAGCCTCAGCCCACAGCGAAGTAGATACGAATTTCTCCGGTTTGTTGCGGCCGTTTTGGAACCGGATTGAGTCGGATTCAGCGCAGTAACAATGAGATTTCACAGGAGGATTGAAACAATGGCGCCACATAGGGTTGCGGATGAGTTGGTGAAAAGGCTGGCAGAAGCTGGGGTTGAACGGATTTACGGGGTAGTGGGTGACAGCTTGAATCCTGTCACCGATGCTCTACGCCTGAACAACAAAGTGAAATGGATCCACGTACGCCACGAGGAGGCCGGCGCCTATTCAGCCGGCGCCGAAGGTCAACTGACCGGCAAGCTTGGGGCGTGCGGGGGCAGCTGCGGTCCCGGCAACCTTCATTTGATCAACGGCTTATTCGATGCTCATCGAAGCAATGCTCCGGTGCTTGCGATCGCGTCGCACATTCCGAGCAGCGAAGTCGGCACTGGATACTTCCAGGAAACCCACCCCGAAATCCTCTTCAAGGAGTGCAGCCACTATTGTGAGGCGATCTGGAACCCGAAACAGTTTGAGCGTGTGCTGCACATCGCGATGCAGAGCGCCCTCGGAAAAGGCGGAGTAGGAGTGATCGTGCTGCCGGGCGATGTAGCCGGGGCGGAGCTGCCCGTCGATGGATCGCGTCGCTCGGTGGTCTCGCAGCGGCCGATCATTCGTCCGAGTGAAAAGGACTTGGCGGAATTGGCGGAAATGATTAATTCTGCAAAGAAGGTGGTTCTTTTCTGCGGATTTGGATGCGCTGACGCGCACGACGAGGTGATGGCTCTCGCGGATAAATTGAAATCCCCAGTCGGACATTCCTACCGTGGAAAGTCGTTCGTGCAATACGACAATCCATTCGACGTGGGAATGAGCGGGCTGCTTGGCTATGGAGCAGCCTACCGGGCGATGCATGAATGCGATCTTCTGTTGATGCTGGGCACGGATTTTCCTTACGACAAGTTCCTGCCGACGAAGCCCAAGATCGTCCAGGTGGACATTCGTGTGGACCATCTCGGCCGGCGGAGCAAACTGGACCTCGGATTGTGGGGCGATGTGGGCGAAACGCTCCGCGCGCTTCTGCCGATGGTGTCTGCAAAATCAGATCGCACGTTCCTGGATGCGATGCTTGCGCGACAGAAAGAAGCAGTCCGGGGATTGAATGTTTACGTGGACCACATTAGCAAGAAGACTCCCATGCACCCGGAGCCTGTAGCGGCTGCCTTGAGTGAATTTGCGGCTCCCGATGCGATTTTCACGGCTGACACTGGGATGTGCAACGTCTGGTCTTCTCGGTATATCCGTCCAACCAAGGACCGCCGGCTGATCGGCTCCTTCACGCACGGCTCCATGGCAAACGCACTTCCCCAGTCCATTGGCGCCCAATTCGCCTATCCCGGAAGACAGGTTGTCGCAATGTGCGGCGACGGCGGATTTGCCATGAGCATGGGCGATATATTGACGATCACGCAGTACAACCTCCCCATCAAGCTCATGGTGTTCAACAACGGAGCTCTGGGAATGGTGAAAGTCGAGATGGAGGTGGCGGGGATACCCGACTATCAGACGGACTTGAAGAATCCTAACTTCGCAAAATTCGCCGAGGCCATCGGCATCATGGGAGTAAGAATCGAAAACCCGGCGGATATCTCGTCGGGAATCAAGAAGGCGCTTCAGCATTCTGGTCCTGCGTTAATTGATGTGGTGACCGATCCAAATGCGCTTTCCATACCTTCGCATGTGGTGCCGGAAATGGCCGTGGGATTCGGGCTAGCCTTGGGGAAACTGGTGCTCGGCGGTCATATAGACGAGGTGCTGGACACTGTTGAGAACAATATTCGCCATATGGGCGGGGCGTTGGAAGCGATTTAGATCGACATTCGACAAATTTGAGCCCGTGTGGCAAAACAGCCTTCGAGGTAATTGCTACAGTGGCGATAGAAAAGGCTGGCTCTCGAGTCCGGTTGAAAGTGTGGCCGGTTGTAGTTCATTCCGCGCGGACAGCAGTCGCGGCTGTGGCATCGCTTTTGGCGGCCCGGTTGCTCCGGCTGCCACAAGCGTACTGGGCGCCGATTACAACGCTCGTGATTACGCAGTCATCGTTGGGTGCGGCGCTATCTGTTTCCGGGCAGCGTTTTGTGGGAACTGCACTGGGAGCGCTACTTGGCGCGCTTGTGACGATTTACTTTGGGCCGCACGCAATCGTTTTTGGCGCTTGCGTGTTCGTGCTGGGGCTGCTCAGCGCAGCCGTCCGTTCGGATCGAAGCGCCTTTCGGTTCGGAGGAATTACGCTGGCGATTGTGCTGCTAGTGCCGCGGACGGAACCCGGATGGGAGATCGCGTTTCATCGGTTCGCTGAGGTTTCCGTGGGAATTGCGGTCGCTTTGATTTTCGCGGTGATATGGCCGGAGAAGGAACTTCCGCCGCTTGAGGCAAAAGTGAATTGACGTCTACAAATGGTTTCTCCGTTCGATTTTTCGGAATGGCTATCGGGAGAGGGACTACGGGCAATGATTTCGTTACGCATTCTGTGTCTGTTGTTGATAGCACCAACGGTCGTCTGGGCTCAGAGCAGCCGAGAGGATTCACCGGCGAACAATACAGAATTGGCCGGCGAGGTGAAAGCGTTGCGCGAAGCTTTATTGCAAACGCAAAAGCAGGTGGCTGCTCAACAGCAGGAAATTGAAACTTTAAAAGCCCGATCGAACTCCGGCTCGTTTTCGGCTTCGAACCGGCTGTCGCCAGTGGAGGGTGACGCAAGCGCCTCTGATTCGGCATCAGCCTCGATTCAACCTGCTTCGGTAAACACGGCCGCCTATGTCCGGCAGCAGCCAGTTCAGCAAGATCAAGAAAAGGCGCAGTCGCCGATCCAAGGATTCAAGATCGGTGACGCAGTCTTGACTCCGGGAGGATTCGTCGATTTCGAGAATATCTTCCGCACAACCAACACGCAGAGCAACATCGCCACATCGTTTGCCTCGATACCCTTCAGCAACACCCCGCAGGGAAATATCAGCGAATTTCGCACCACCGCGCAGTATTCGCGCCTCAACCTGACGGTAAAGGACAAATATCGGGGCGCCGAAATAATCGGCTATGTTGAGGGCGATTTCAGCGGCAACGACGCTCCCGGCGTCTATCAAAGCGTGAACCAGCATACTAACCGGCTGCGGCTGTATTTCGGGGACTCCAGGCGGGGCAAATGGGAGTTCCTTGGCGGGCAAACGTGGAGTTGGCTGACCCCTAATCGTACTGGGATAGGACCGATCCCTGCAGATCTCGCGATTACCTACAACGAGGATCAGAACATCGGAGTTGGCCTGGCGTATACGCGGGCGGCCGAGTTTCGCGTCGCCTACCACGCCAACGAACATTGGGCCATGGGAGTGGGCATCGAGAACCCGAATCAGTTCATCGGCACATTCGTCGCTCTGCCGGCGGCCTTCACTTCCATTGGGCCGCAGTTCGACAACGGCTCGCAAGTCGGCGCCGCGAATGCTTTCCCAGACATTCTTTCCAAAGTTACCTACGATCACGACTTGTCGGGCAGACATTTCCATGCGGAAGCCGCCGGGTTCGTCACCGGCGCGCACGCTTCGGTGAAGCCGGTTGGGGAAGATTCGTTCAAGCGACACTCGACGGTCGGCGGTGGCGGCCAGATCGCTGCGAACTATGAATTACTGCCAAAGTTTGTGCTGCTGGGCAACATTTTTTGGAGTGACGGCGGCGCTCACTATCTGGTAGCCACGGGGCCGCAGCTTGTGGTTCGTCCGAATGAAGCCGGGACTGATATCAGCTTATCCCTGGTACACGCGGGGGCCGGCTCCGCGGGCATCGAATGGAGAGCGAGCGAGAAAGAAGCCTTTGCGGTTTACTATGGCGCGGATTACTTTGGACGGAATTTCTTCCCCGATACCACAAATACTGCGGCACCTGGAACGATTATCGGATATGGCGGACCCGGCTCGCCTAACACAAATAACCGGGCGATTCAGCAGGCTACTTTTGATTGGCTGAACACGTTCTGGAAGGATACGAGATATGGGGCGCTGCAGTCGTACATTCAGTATTCCTATTTGACCCGCGCGCCCTGGTTCGTAGCTCCAGACGCTCCCAAAAACGCGCATCTCAACATGGTATATTTCGGGCTGCGTTACGTTTTGCCGTCGACCTCGGGTACCCTGCTGCGTGTGCCATACCCGAATTAAAGCGGCGGCTCCACACAAATGAGAGATGGTGGGCAAACTCGGGGGCTGGTAAGCAAGATCGCCGGCATCGCTGTCTTGCTTATCGGCTTTCTGCTTGCTGCAACACTTTGTTTCGGCGGGCCGGCGGATTCTTCCCAGATTCCAAACATATTCAAACCGCAGTCTACGCCCGCAGATTCGATCTTTCGGCTGTCGATGTTAGTGCTGACAATCACAGGCGCGATTTTTGCGGTTGTTTTCTGCCTGCTTGTGTATGCCATTGCCAAATATCGCAGGCGCGGCGACGACGACGGCCGCGAGCCGCCGCAAGTCTACGGTAGCAATCAGGTGGAAATCGCTTGGATTGTGATTCCTGTCCTGATCGTGCTCGTGCTTTTCCTCATCACGGCGCGGGTGATTCATTCAATCCAGGATGCTCCTCAGCCGCCTGGTGCGATTGAAGTTGTCGCCATCGGCCATCAATTCTGGTGGGAATTTCGTTATCCCACGCTGGGTGTGGTCACAGCCAACGAACTGCATGTACCTGTAAGCGACCCGGCGCATCCCACCCCGACTTTTATGACCCTGAGTTCCGCGGATACGGACCACAGCTTCTGGGTGCCGCGCCTCGCCGGAAAAACGGATTTGATTCCCAATCGTGTGAACCATATGTGGATCGAGCCTCATGAAACGGGAGTGTATGTCGGGCAATGCGCTCAGTACTGCGGCATACAGCACGCCAAGATGCTCTTGCGGGTTTACGTTGATTCGCCGGAAAAGTTTGACCAGTGGGTTCAGGAACAAAAGTGCCCGGTCCTGGTTAGTGGTTCTGTGGAGCAAGGACGACAGGTGTTTGAAACCACGGCCTGTGTGAATTGTCACGCTATCTCGGGGACAGTGGCGGACGGGCGATTCGGTCCGGACCTTACCCATCTGATGAGCCGAGACACGATTGCTTCCGGAGCCGCTCCGAATACTGCTGAAGAACTCAAACTGTGGATTCGAAATCCCGACGCAATTAAACCCGGCTCGTTGATGCCAGCCATGCAGCTTAGCGAAAAAGATCTCGACGCACTCACCGCATACCTCGAGACGCTCCGATGAGAAGAGAGACGAGAAGAGAATAGCGATGGCCTCTGAAACAATTGCGATTACGGGAGCGGCCGAGATTGGCCGGCCAATCAGCGAACGGCTGCACGATTGGATCATCACCGTCGATCACAAGAAGCTGGGTATTCTCTACATCGTCTACTCGCTTATATTTCTCGTAATTGGCGGTATTGAAGCCACGATCATCCGGATACAGCTGATCGTCCCGCACAATCATTTTGTTTCTCCCGAAGTTTTCAACCGCATGATGACGATGCATGGCACTACGATGATCTTTTTTGTGGCCATGCCTATTCTCTTTGGTTTCGGCACCTATTTGATTCCCTTGATGATTGGCGCCCGGGATATGGCCTTTCCACGGCTGAACGCTTTCAGTTTTTGGATGACTGCTTTTGGAGGGCTGCTTCTTTACTTCAGTTTCGTCGGAGGCAATGGGCTTTACGGAGCGGGGAATGCACCCGATGTTGGATGGTGGGCTTATGCGCCGCTTACTTCGCGTGCATTCTCAGTCGGGCACAGTACTGATTTCTGGACGCTGGCCTTGCTCGTGTCGGGTGTCGGCAGCATTGGTACGGCTGTGAATTTCATAACCACTATTTTGTGCATGCGCTGCCCCGGGATGACGCTTGGGAAAATGCCGCTCCTGGCGTGGCTAAACCTCGTAATGGGAGGGATGGTTATTCTGGCCGTATCGCCGCTCACGGCAGCTCAGGCCATGCTTTGCATTGACCGGTATCTCGGCGGGCACTTCTTTGATACGCAGGCGGGAGGGTCGGCAGTTCTTTGGATGCACTTCTTCTGGATTTTTGGCCACCCAGAGGTATACGTCCTGATTATTCCCGCGTTCGCTTTCTTATCTGAAATTGTCCCTGTTTTCTCGCGCAAACCGATATTTGGTTATCCGGTGATGGTGGCGGCGACGGTTTGTATCGGCTTCGTGAGCCTTAGTGTCTGGGCTCACCATATGTTCACGGTCGGAATGAATTCCTACGCAAACAGTTTCTTCACCATCACCACCATGGCCGTTGGTGTTCCCACCGGAATTAAGATCTTCAATTGGCTGGGGACGATGTGGGGCGGGAAGATTCAGTTCCGGGCACCGATGCTTTTCTGCGTTGGCTTTTTGTTTCAATTCCTGATCGCCGGCCTTACGGGAATCATGCTAGGCGCGTCGCCGTTCAACTGGCAGCTCAGCGGCTCGTATTTTGTGGTCGCGCATTTTCACTACGTCATCGTGGGAGGAATTCTTTTTGCACTCTTCGGAGCCTTTTATTACTGGTTTCCGAAGATGAGCGGCCGGATGTACGACGAGGTTCTTGCGAAATGCCACTTCTGGCTTTTCTTAATCGGTTTCCATATGACTTTTGATTTTATGCACATTCCGGGAATCCTAGGTATGCCTCGCCGGATCTACACGTATGAACCGGGGCGCGGATGGGAAATCTGGAACCTGATCGTGACAATCGGAGTGGTGTTTCAAGCAGCCGGCGTGCTGGTATTCGTTGTGAACCTGCTCTGGTCAGTTTTCAAGGGCGAGCCGGCTGGGAACGATCCGTGGGACGCTTGGACGCTTGAATGGTCCACAACTTCACCTCCGCCTGATTACAATTTCGCGACAATTCCGGTTGTCGATAGCCGGCGTCCGCTCTGGGACCTCAAGCATCCGGAAGATCCGGATTGGAAATATGAATAGAGGACAACTCGATTGAGCTCCGCAACGGTTGCGCCAACAAGGACTGAGCCTGAGCGGATTCTTCCCTCGCGCGGACGAGTTGGGATGATTTCACTGCTTGTCGCTGAATGCGCGATCTTCACGATTTTCGTGGTCGCGTACATTTTTTATATCGGCAAGAGCTTGTCCGGGCCCATGCCGAAAGATGTACTCGAGACTCCTATCTTCAACACCATTTGCCTGCTTTCGAGCAGCCTGACGATTCATCTGGCCGGGAGAGCACTGCGCAATGCACGAGTCAACGCGTTTGGACTTTGGTGGTTCATCACAATGGTTCTTGGCGCTATTTTTCTGGTCGGAACAGGCCGCGAATGGTGGCACCTGATTTTCGACAAAGGGCTGACCATCAGCACGAATCTTTTTGGCACGACGTATTACTCGCTCGTCGGCCTGCACGCCTTTCACGTCACTGTAGGATTGATTGGGATTGTGCTAGCGATGATTTTTACTCTCTTAGGCAAAGTGGAGCCGGTGCACAGCGAGCGCGTCGATGTCTTTTCGATGTATTGGCATTTTGTTGATGCGGTTTGGGTCGTCGTTTTCACGGTTGTTTACGTCATCGGTCGCTGAAGGAAGCATAGTCACATGGATTCTTCTAATTCACGAACAGAAGCGGCTGACACCGCGCCAGGCACGGTCACACTGCCCGCGCCGACGGCGTGGCCGATCATTCTTGCGTTCGGCATCACGTTGCTGTTCGCAGGCCTGGTGACGAACGCTTCACTCAGTATTCTGGGCGCAATCCTGGCGGTGACCGGGTGCGTTGGCTGGTTTCGTGATGTCCTCCCTCAAGAGAAGGAGGAGACGATTCGAGTCACCGCGGAAATACCATTCGTCGCTACCACTTCCCGGCGCGTAGTCGAGCGGCTCGCGGTGGCGCCAGAACTCTCTCGTGCTCTGCTTCCACTGGAAACGTATCCGGTTTCGGCGGGAATCAAAGGTGGCCTCGCTGGAAGCGTAGCCATGGCAGTGCTCGCGTGCCTCTACGGATTGATTAAACAAGGAAGCATCTGGTATCCGATCAATCTGCTGGCAGCGACGGCCTATTCTGAATTTCTCCGGTTCGGAACAGCGTCACTCGATACTTTCCATTTGGGTAGCTTTTCTATTGCGGTCGTGATCCATCTGCTCACGTCTCTGTTAGTGGGGCTGCTGTATGGAGCGATGCTCCCGATGTTTCCACGGCGCCCAATTCTCCTGGGAGGGATTATCGCGCCGATCCTTTGGACGGGCTTGCTCTACAGCATACTTGAGCTCTTGAATCCCCTGCTGAACAAGCATATCGACTGGGTGTGGTTCATTGCTTCGCAGTTTGCTTTCGGCATCGTGGCCGGATTGGTGGTTATGCGCCAAGAGCGCGTGCCGACTGAACAGTTCGTGCCGTTTTCAGTGCGTGCGGGAATTGAGGCTCCGGGAATGACGAGGGAAAAGCCAGGGCCGGGTGGATCAAAATGAGGTCCCGGCATCTCGTCTTCGGGATCGCGAGCCTCGCTGCTCTTGTTTTGTGTGGATGCACTGGCATACCCAGGCGAGCGGCTACAATCGAAGTTCCAATCGTTCCGGGCGCCATTTCAGATTTCAAAATCCTCTATGCGCAGAACTGCTCGGGTTGCCACGGCCCGGAAGGAAAGGGTGGAGCTGCCATCGCTCTCGCCGATCCGGTGTACCTCGCGGTTGCAGATGACTCAGTTGTTCGGCGGGCGGCGGCGAATGGAATCGCAGGCACGGCGATGCCTGCTTTCGCGCAAAGCGCCGGCGGTATGCTCACCAGCAAACAGATCGATTTGATCGTTAGCGGCATTCGCGACCGCTGGTCGAAACCGGATGCTTTGCAGGGCGCAAGTCCGCCTCCGTATTCTTCGTCCGTGATTGGGAATCCCTCGCGCGGATCGGAGGTGTACGCCAACTACTGTTCTTCCTGTCATGGTGCTGGGGGCCGAGGCGGAGAAAAGGCGAGCTCAATCGTAAATGGGTCGTTTCTGGCTCTACTGAACGACCAAGAATTGCGGACAATAGTAATCGTGGGACGCCCTGAACTCGGCGCTCCCGACTGGCGAAACGATGTCCAGGGAAAGCCGATGTCAACGCAGGATGTCTCCGATGTCGTGGCCTGGCTCGCCTCCCAGCGGCCAAAATTCCCCGGTCAACCCTATCCGAGTGTTGCAAAGACGGCAGGAGAAGCTCGATGACGCTCCCAGGCGGCTTTACCAGACGCGACGTGCTGATGAAGATCGGAATCCTGCTCAATGGAATCGTTGCCGCTGTTCTCGCCGTTCCGATTGTTCGTTATCTTCTCTCTCCTGTTGCGCGCGGACGTAAGGGAGGTTACGAGTCGTGGATTCCACTTGGTAGCCTCGAACAATTCCCTTCCGGCCAGACTCGCCTCGCCACTTATCGTAATCCGGTAGTGAATCCAACCGATGGCGATACCGCAGATATCGCCTGCTGGGTTCGCAATGTGGACGGGCAAAACTTTCAGGTCTTCGCGATCAACTGCGCGCACCTCGGATGTCCCGTTCGCTGGTTCCCGCAATCGAGCCTTTTCATGTGTCCATGTCATGGTGGCGCTTACTATCAGGACGGTTCCCGAGCGTCAGGCCCTCCAGAACGCGGATTGTTCGAATATCACTACAGGATCGAAAACGGGCGGTTGTTCATCAATGCTGGTGAAATGCCCACGCCAGGCAGTCCCACTGCTTCAAATATCGTCACCGAGATACGACCATGCGTCTGATCGACTCCATCGGCGAGTGGCTGGACGCGCGCCTTCAGATTGGTACGTCTATCCGCGACACGATGGAGCATCGGATACCTCGCGAAACCTCCAGCTGGTTTTACGTATTCGGCAGCGCAGCCTTCGTCGTGTTCATACTTCAAATCGTTACCGGCATCATGCTGGCTCTTCTCTATGTGCCGTCTGCGGGTGAAGCTTGGAACAGCCTTCAGGCCCTCAATCATAACGTTGCGCTAGGTTGGTACATTCGAGCCCTTCACGGTTGGGGTTCGAACTTCATGGTGGCGATCGTTCTGATCCACATGGTTCAGGTTTTTCTATTTGGCGCCTACAAATACCCGCGCGAACTCACATGGGTGGTGGGCGTCTTTCTGTTGCTCGTCACTCTCGGCATGGCTTTCACCGGGCAGGTGTTGAGATTTGATCAGGACGCGTACTGGGGTCTCGGGATCGGCGCGTCGATCGCAAGCCGTGTTCCCGGGATCGGACCGTGGGCCGTCAACTTGATGCTCGGTGGCCCGATCATCGCCGGTGCCACACTCTCGCGATTCTTCGCGCTTCACGTGTTCGTCATCCCCGGACTTCTCATCGCATTCGTGAGCGTTCATCTTTTGATGGTTTTGAAACTCGGCATCAACGAGTGGCCTATGCCGGGGCGGGTAGTTCGCAAGGCTACCTATCTCAAGGAGTACCACGCGCTCACAAAAGCCGACGGAATTCCGTTCGTTCCTGACGCGATCTGGAAGGATATGTTTTTCGCCGCCCTCATTTTGCTTTCGGTCGCTGTCTGCGCCGCCTGGTTCGGCCCTTACGGCCCGTCGGGGCCGCCTGATCCAACAATTATTCAAACCTCGCCGCGCCCGGACTTCTTTTTCCTTTGGCTCTACGCTGTACTCTCGTTCTTACCGCCATCCATGGAAACTCCCGCCCTGCTCATCGGTCCCGTGGTTGGTATTCTCGCGTTGGTTCTCTTGCCATTTCTTTTCGGCGAAGGCGAGAAGAGTTGGCGGCGCAGGCCAGTCGCGGTGCTCACGATTCTGTTGGCGGCGGTTGCGTTGGGAACGTTTACACACCTGGCTCAACATACGCCGTGGAGTCCTATCATGGACGCGTGGAGCGGTGACCCGATCCCGCCCGAATTTCTCCACAGCCGCTCGGCACTCGAGCGGCAAGGCGCTCTAGTGTTTCAGTTAAAGCAGTGCCACAACTGCCATTCGCTAGGCGACCAAGGCGGAAAACGTGGCCCGGCTCTAGACGCGGTGGCCGTGCGACTGACGCAAGATCAACTCATCCGGCAGGTGATCCAAGGTGGCGGAAACATGCCTGCGTATGGAAAGAATCTCAGCCCCGCAGAGACCACGGCGCTGGTGGCATTTCTCGAGACGTTGCATCCCTCTGGACAACAGCCTGCACGGAATGCCTCGCGTGCGCTCGCAATCGAACCTGGTGCCGCTGCGCCCTCTTCGAGCCATCAATGAAATTGCCATGACCTCTGACGCCCAAGCTATCTTGCAATCATGGTCACCTCCACTGGGTGTCAACTTGGCTCTGGGCCTTACCGTCGTTGTCTACGTGCGGGGTTGGCTTCGTTTGCACGCCACGTTTCCGAAGCTGTTTTCGGCGTGGAGGCTCGCTGCATTTCTTACCGGAATCATTTCAATTTGGATCGCTATCGGCTCCCCTTTGGCTGCGTTTGACGATATTTCCCTCACCGTTCACATGGTGCAGCATCTCTTGCTCATGGCCATCACCCCTTACTTCGTTCTCCTTGGGGCTCCCGCACTCCCGTTGCTTCAAGGGCTTCCGCAGTTGATCGCTCAAAGAGTCCTGGGACCTTTTTTCAGATGGGCTCCTCTTAGAAGGTTGGGCCATCTGATCACAAATCCTGCGATCTGCTGGCTCGCGGCCACGCTTGCGTTGATCGTATGGCACGTTCCTGCGGCATTTGAGGCGGCGTTGCGTTGGAGCTGGCTACACGATCTGGAGCACGCATCCTTCTTAGGCACGGGGCTCCTTTTCTGGTGGCCTATAATCCAGCCGTGGCCTAGCATCGCACGCTGGCCCCGGTGGTCCGTGCCTTTGTATCTTTTTGCTGCCACGTTGCCCTGTGACGCGCTCTCTGGTTTTCTCGCCTTCTGCGATCGAGTCGTGTATGTCTCTTATAGCTCCGCGCCCCGGCTTATCAATATTCCGCCCCTCGAAGATCAGCAGCTCGCCGCATCCCTGATGTGGATCTGCATAACGATCATTCTTCTCGTTCCAGCTGTCATCGTCACAATGCAAATACTCTCGCCCCAAGGATCGCGTTTGGCGGGGACAAAGTGCTCCGACGCAGGCGAAATCGTAAGTCGGCCTCGCAGCGAAGGTAACAATTCTCCAGAAATGACGCCCGAACCCTCGGTTGCGGTCGTGCCTTAGGAACTGGATAAGGACGACAGCGCTGAAGGTCTCTCGGATGATCCAGGAACAATCGCTGCTTCGGCTGCTCGAGTCGGAATTCTGTCAGCTGCGCGATTTTGCCGCGAAACAAGGCTGGCAGATCGTCGGCGAACATACCGACTGCGAGTCCAGCGCAGCCGCTCGTCCGGTGCCGATGACTCCGCGCGTTCGTGATATGCTTGAGACTCGCCGGCAGCAAGCTGGGGAAGCCAGACACGGAAGCAGAATTGCTCATATTGAACGGTACCAAAAAGGCTTAGTAGATAACGGAGAGGTGCTGGAGTGGCCGAACAGGGCTGCCTGCTAAGCAGTTTCACCCCAAAAGGGTGACGGGGGTTCGAATCCCCCCCTCTCCGCCAGCCGTTTCTAATTTCCGCTAACGCAATTCTTGTCTTCCCGTTGTGTGCCTTCAGTGAGTTGTCTGCGTCGGATCTTTAGCACGGCCCGCTGCAAGGCCTTCTTCACAGGCTTTTGCCCGGTCTAGGAGAAGGTCACGTTCACGAGTGTTGCGCGTGAGCGAGGCGGCGCGCTGGAACTCCGTTTGTGCCTCTGCATGACGGCCGAGCTTGAAAAGAAAATCGCCGCGAACACTGGGCAAGAGGTGATAGGCCTTGAGTGACGGCTCCGAGACGAGCGCTTCAACAATCTCGAGGCCCGCAGCAGGACCGGATGCCATCGACACCGCGACTGCACGATTCAGCTCCACGACAGGTGACGGCGCGAGCCGACCCAACTGCTCATAAACCTCCACAATGCGCGGCCAGTCGGTGTCTTCCGGCGTCCGCGCTCGCGCATGACATGCGGCGATGGCGGCCTGAAGCGCGTAGGGGCCACGCGCGCCTCCGAGTTTCTCTGCACGATCGAGGGCTGCGAGGCCGCGACGGATGAGCAGTTGATCCCATAGCCCGCGATTTTGATCGAGCAGCAGAACAGGCTCGCCTGACGGTCCGGTTCGCGCGGCCGATCGCGATGCCTGGATTTCCATCAACGCGACGAGTGCATGAACTTCCGGCTCCTTGGGAGCGAGCTCAGTCAGAATGCGCCCGAGACGGAGCGCATCCTCACAGAGCCCGGGGCGCATCCAGTCGTCACCGGCAGTGGCCGAGTAACCCTCATTAAAAATGAGGTAGATGACCTCGAGCACGGACGAAAGGCGCGAAGCAAGTTCCGATCCACGCGGGACCTCAAAGGGAACGTGCTCATCGGCGAGTGTTCGCTTGGCGCGAACGATGCGCTGAGCGACGGTCGGCTCGGGTGCGAGGAAAGCGCGCGCGATTTCGTCGGTCGTGAGTCCCCCGAGCAAGCGAAGCGTGAGAGCCACGCGCGCCTCGGTCGGTAGAACCGGATGACAAGATATGAAGACGAGGCGCAGGAGATCGTCGCCAATATCCTCATCGAGCGCGGCTTCGAAATTCGGCACGGCCATCTCCTGCTGCGCCTGAAGTTCGCGACCGAGCTCCGCGTGCTTGAGCTCGAGGCGCTTGTTGCGACGCCAGAGATCGATGGCACGATTCTTGGCGGCGGCCATCAGCCACGCGCCCGGATTGTCTGGAATTCCGGATTGCGGCCACTGCTCGAGCGCGGAGACGAGAGCGTCCTGAGCGAGTTCCTCGGCGAGGCCAACGTCGCGCACAATCCGCGTGAGTCCCGCGATGATTCTGGCGGACTCAATTCTCCAGACCGCATCGATGGCGCTATGTGTGTCGGTAGCCGTCATGGCTACCCATCACACCATCTTCAATCCGCGGGCGCAAGCTCAGCTCTTACGCTTTGCAATCGAAGGCTTCGGGCCCGAGCACCTGGCGAACTTCGGTCTCGCCCTCCCAGCCTGGCCAGTATTTGTTGTGAAGCTCCATGAAACGCTTGGCGCCCTCGATCGCCTCTTCCTTCGATTTCAATTCAAAAATCGCAAAACCGCCCACCACTTCCTTGGCCTCGGCGAAAGGACCGTCCACCGCGTTTACCTGCCCGCGCGAAAGCCGGACGCGCGCGCTCTTTGCAATCGGAGACAGGCCTCCGCTTGCGATCATCGTGCCGGATTTCTCCGCCTCTTCACCAAGCTTCGCCATCGCATCCAGGAATTCCTTGGGCGGAGGAGCTTGAATTTCACCGTGTTTCACCAACATCATGAATCGCATCGTCATATCTCCTCTTGGGGTTCGGTATGAAAGAGATCGAATCTCTAAATCTTCGCAACCTGCCGACCTCGCTCTCTAATTACGCGTCGCGCGAGGGGCGTTGAATTCGACAAATCGAAAGATTGGTCTGTTGGACCGTGGTTCAAAGCGCTGCGAAAAATGCCCACGCCGCGATTACGATTTCGCAGCCTTCTGCTTCAATTCCTCCCGAAGAGCCCGCATACGCGCGGCATGTTCGGGAGTAATGGCGTCCGCGGGGATATCCTGCACTTCGTATACCTGCCGGATCTCGACCTCGGTGCCATCGAAGGGAGCGCGCTTAAGCCATTCCACCGCCTCATCCATTGACTTCACTTGCCACAGCCAAAAGCCCGCGATGAGTTCCTTGGCTTCGGTAAATGGGCCGTCTGTCACGGTGCGCTGCTGGCCTGAAAATTTCACTCGCTTGCCCTTCGAGCTCGGTTGAAGCCCGTCGCCTGCGAGCATCATGCCGGCCTTCACCAGTTCCTCGTTGAACTTCCCCATGGCGACAAACATTTCCCTTGTCTCCTTGGTCGGTTGAATTCCTGCTTCCGAATTCTTGTCTGCTTTGATTATCACCATCACTCGCATCGTTTCATCTCCTAAATGATTTAGATTCAACAACGAGACTTCCTGCTGCTCGGGCTTGGCTGAGTTTGCTTCCATCTAAGCGTCGAATGAGAGGCAGCCAAATCGACATGCCTTATTCTTTTTTTTAGGTCCCTGCCCCACCTCGAACACGCCTGCAAAAAATATCGTTCCCGTGACGATAAGAAACAGCGCTGAAAATGATACCAATACCTGATAGACGGCTCGCAAGAACTCCGCGTGATTGAAGAGATAGGCCTGCAAGGTTCGCCGGACCGCAATAGCCGCGGTTGCCAGGATCCCTAAAGAATCAGCTTCGTGTCCAACCATCCGAAGAGAGCGGATCAGGCTAGCCGCCTCAGCTACGTTCCGAAGCAGGATGAAAACCCCGAGGCCGATGAGGGCCGCTCCCACGATTGACCTACGATTCTGAAAGACTGCGTGCTGCCTTGCCATGACCGCCTCCGGAATCACGTTTGTTGTTCCTTCTACTTACACGTCGAACGAGGGATGACGAAATCGACAGGCTGGCATTCGCTGAAAACTCTGTTTTTGGGTCCCACTGCTGACTGAAACGATTTGCCGTTTGGCTTCACTACTTACCGGTAAAACAAACACCCAGACGCAGGCTTTCGACGGTCCGAGCCGAAGGACCGGGCGACATTTCTTTGAATTCGCGACCACCGGGTGCTGGCAGGGGAGGTTATCCAATGAGTGGAAAACACGGCGAGCCATTGCGCGGCCTGATGGCCACGAATCGATCGCAGATATTCGAAGGGCGCTTCGGACGATTGTTCCGTTCGTTAACTCCCGCTACCTTTGGTGCCGACGAAGACGCGAATCACAAACATCTGGGCGAGCTGGGCGCCAAAATGTCCAACAGCTTCGATGCTCCCAAAGATGGACAAGACGACGAGGAGAGCGGCATACCGGCTCTTTACACATACTTCGGCCAATTCATCGATCACGATATTACTTTCGACCCTTCGAGCAGCTTGCAGAAACAGGATGACCCCGACGCGCTGACCGACTATCGAAGCCCCGCGTTCGATATGGACAACGTCTATGGTCGCGGCCCCGACGATCAACCCTACATGTATCAAGGCAAGTCGTTCCTGCTTGGAAGCGCGCTGCACGGCGGCAGCGGCGGAGCGAGGGACTTGGCCCGCAATGGTGCGAATCCGAGTCGCGCTCTGATCGGAGATCCCCGGAATGATGAGAACAGTATCGTCTCCCAACTGCAGGGTCTGGTTCTGCGATTTCACAATCGAATGGTGCATGACCATCCGCACAGCGACTTTGCGCATATTCAGCGCCTGGTGCGATTTCACTACCAATACGTGATATTGAACGATTTCTTGCCACGGATCGTCACCGCGAGCGTCTTGAACGATTTGAAGACGGCGAAAAAGTACGATCGCAAGAAGCTTGAATTCTTTCGTTGGAAAAATGGCCCGTTCATGCCTGTGGAATTTTCGGTGGCTGCATACCGGCTGGGCCATTCGATGATTCGTCCCGGCTATCGCTTGAACGACGAGACGCTGCTGCCGATTTTCCCGGTTCCTTCTCACCACCTCAACGAAGGCCTCACTGGATTTCGCGCGATGAATCCTCATTGGGGAATCGACTGGGGACGATTCATTGATATTGATGTCCGCGGTTATGACGGCCCTGAGGCGATCAAGAAAAGGCGTCTCCAGTTTGCCTATCGTATCGACACTTCGATTGTGAATCCGTTGTCGCATCTTCCTGCGTCCGTCGTGGACCCGAAAGATCCGCCGGACTCCTTGGCAAAGCGGAACTTGCTGCGCGGTTGGCGGCTAGGTCTTCCATCCGGACAGAATGTGGCGCGAGCGATGGGCATTGAGCCACTCGCAGACAAGGACATCTTGATTGGAGAGGGGGTCGACAAGCCGGACGCGCCGCTCGGGAGCGTGGTTGATGTGAACAAAGTCTTCGCCAACAACTGCCCGCTGTGGACCTACATTCTGGCGGAAGCGATGCACCACCAGGAAACCGTGACGATTCCGGTCACAGAGAAAAAGACGATCACAACTCCGCAGTTGGGACCCGTAGGAGGACGGATCGTGGCTGAAGTTTTCCTCGGCCTTCAGTTTGGCGACAATCATTCGCTGCTGAATCTTGAACCGGACTGGCAGCCGGAGAAAAAACCGGACTCAAACGACAAGAATCCCGACTACAAGCTGCGAGACTTCGTCAAATACGCCCTCGGAGAATAAGCGGGCAGTCTACAAGACGCACCGAACGGTGAAACTTGAATTCAAAAAGCTGCATCATCATCGGAGCCGGCCTTTCCGGGCTCGCAGCTGCTCACGTACTGACGAAGGAGAATTGGGAGGTGACGATTCTCGAGGCAGAGAGTTTTACGGGCGGGCGCGTGTATTCTTTCCAGTTTCGGCAAGCTCCAGAGCTGGTGTGTGAGCTCGGCGGAGAATGGATCGGCAAGGATCACCACAATGTAATCAAGCTCTGCGACGAATTCGGCCTGAAGAGAATTTTTCACCAGTTCGACTATTTCTTTTTCGAAAAGGGCAAGAAAGGCCGGCAATACCGCGCCGGCCAGTGGCCCTTTCCACCCACAGCGACGCGCGATTTCAAGCACCTCAAGAAGCAGGTGGCCGGCTGGAATCGCAAACAAAGGATCGTGCTCGACAAGAAAGATTGGTGGACGATCCTGCGCGACCGCGGCTTCGACGAATGCGATCTCCTTCGACGGGATTTGATGGACAGTACGGATTTCGGCGAGTCGATCCGAGGCGTTGGAGGATACTCAGCAGCGGCAGAATATTTCTACTCCGACCGCTTCGACGAAATGGACACCAAGGTGGAAGGAGGCAATGCGCGGCTGGTTCGCGCGCTCGAGAAAGCAATCATATCTCGCGGGGGCAAGATTCTGACCTCGCACTCTGTAAGCACCGTTGTTCAAAATGGCAAAGACGTTGAAGTGAAGACCACAAACTCCGGCGCCTTTAGAGCGAAATACTGTATCTGCACAAGCCCAGCCCGCTCGCTCGACCGGATCCAATTTCATCCCAAGCTCCCGGACAAGCAATGGGATTCGGCGAAGCAACTTCAGTACGCGCGCATCATGAAAACCGCAATTCTCTGTGAAAAACGTTTTTGGATGAAAAACGGAAACACGAAATTCTCCGTCTTTACGGATGCCTCGTCGGACTTCTTGTTTGATGCGACATTGGGGCAACCCGGAGAGAAAGGCATTCTTTGCAGCTATGCAATCGGGGACAAAGCGGATGACCTGAATGGATCGTTGACTAAGGATCTGAAAAAACGGATTCACACCGACATTAAACACATTTTCCCCGATGAAACGGTCCGAATCCTGGCCATACAAAAACAGGCCTGGCAGGCAAATCCGATCACGCAGGGCGCTTACGCGCTTTACCGTCCCGGGCAATGGTTTACGGTTCGCGAACTACTCGGCCAGCCCTTCCGGCGCGTTTATTTCGCAGGGGAGCATCTCGCAGATGAGCAGGGCTTCATGGACGGCGCCTTGGACACCGGGCAGGCTGCAGCCCGCAACGTGATGCGCGCTTAACTGTCAATCTTCTTTGAATTTCCTTTGGATGTTCAGCTACCTGCTGGGCTTGCGGCGAAGCGGGGCGAGAGTTTTTCTTCTTAACACGACTTCTTTTTGCAGCGCCACCGCGGCCTCTGGTTGGAGTGCCCGAAGAAGAGTCTCGCACCGGCTTACTCGCAACTTTATTTTGGCATCTTAGTTATCGCCGAAGGCCCCAGCGCAAAAAGTTCTCTCTGCACGTTGTACATGTCGTTCAAATCGTAATCGCGCGCCCACCATTTCTTTGGACTGCCGCATGGACTCAACATCAGAGGATGCACCTGCGTAGCAGCCTGCGCGGCTGCACGAAACTGGTAGTGATCGACCAAGCGAATCGCTTCCACGGCAAAGACTTCGGCAACTCGCGCATCGTGAATGGCAAGCAGGTTGTCTCCATTGCTCTGCTCGCCGCCCTCCGCCAGGTTCGAGGAGCCGGTGAAAACTACAGGGTTCTTGTCGTTGAAATCGATGACGATGAACTTGTCGTGAATCACCTGACCAGGTCCCCCGGTAAATTCCTGATTGAAGGGCGGCGGCACATTCTTGATAAGCGCTGCGAACGGAACCAGAACGCCTGGCTGTCCAGGTTTGTAAACGGTGAAGCCTTTCACGGATTGCGTCATGCCATATGAAAAAACTTTGCCACTCGTATGCAAATTCTCGACCGTCTTCAGCACCGTTCCGCCGCCTTGCAGCTCCATAATGGCGAACATGACAGAAGATTTCGCATTGTTGAGCGCCTGCTGCACCTGCGCCAGCGATACGGACGCAACCTTGTGTGGCGCAAAGCTTACAGAGAAATTCGGCACGCCTCCGCCTTCATTCGGAAAATCGAACCACTTCGAGGCGAGCGGCGAGCTTGAAAATTTCGCCATGTTGGTGAAGACAGACTGAAATACCTGCTCGTATTGATCGGCAACTTTGGGATCGCTAAAGAGCAACACATCGTTCGCCTGTACGTAGAGCCCGCGCACGGAAAAGTTCGCCGAACCCGTGAGCACTTTCACCGCCTTGCCGTTCTTCTTTGCAATGATGATCTTGTCGTGCGCGAACCTCTTGAAATCCCCTGGATGATATTTCCGGCGCCGGCGGACTTCACCAGCCGCGCGTGAGCGATCACCTCCAAAGCCGCTCCCAGGTGCAGCGGTGCGTTATCGAGCACGGCGCGCAGCCGCGTGCCGAGCGCTTCGAGCTTGTCAACAATGTCCGGCTCATCGAGATCGTACGCAAATAAATCCACCGTGATCGAAGGATCGGCCACGCATTCGCCCAGCAAATCAAAAATCATCTTGCGCGCGTGATAGCCCAGCCATTCATATTGCGGCTGGAACGGCTGCGTGTTGTGGTCGAGGCTCTTGGGCAAAGGACGAATGGGCTTGTTCCCAAATTTTGCCGCGTAGGCCTGTGAGCTGATGTAGGCCCTCGTGAGTCCGAGCTCGAAATTGCCGCCGGCTTGAGGAGCCAACTCCACCGCGACGGTGGCCTTTGGTCCGTCCACGATATTCGACCCTTGGCAATAGCGAGCGGTAACTTCGTAGTGAAAAGTTCCGGGAAGAGTATCGGCCGGGAAATGCACCCAGTGAAATTTCTGAAATGGCGCGTTTTCGGACGACGTCCAGGGAGTTTGAGCCGCGGTCGTGCTGGAAGTGACGGGATTTTCGAAATTGAGGCGATTCTCCAGAAAGAACGGTTTTCCAGCGGGCGGCGTGCATTGTATCGAGAACCCAACGAGATCGTGCGTTTTCAGCTCGGCGGGATCTAAACTAAATCCAAGCAGGACAGCGCCGTCACCCGGATACGCCGTGAGAGTGAGGGCGCTTGAGCTGATAGGCATCGGAGCCTCCGTGCAAGAGGAAGGCGATAAACAACGCTGAAATCGTGGCGCTCATTATCTATATAAATATTATTTTAGCAACTACTACTTTGTTAAAATATGCCGTGTTTTTGAGCGGCGCTTTAAGGGTATTCGAGTCAGTGGGTTATACTGAATTCGGCGGTGAATGCGATGTCCGAAGATCCGGGGCGCAAACCTTTTTCCGGTTTTCGCAATCCCCTTCTCTACACTTCGACGCTCCTTCTGGTCGCGCTCATCTACGTCGCCGGCACTTTTTACGTCAGCCGGCAACAGAATCGCGAGATCGAGCAGCGAGCCGCCCATGCAACCGCCGCGAAAGAGCGTGCGAACGACGCGCTCACCGTCGAACAACTCGGCGGGAACGAATTCAAGATCCTGAATTTTTACGCCACGCCCCCGGTCGTCCACGCGGGCGAAGCAGTGCAGCTGTGTTACGGCGTCTCCAATGCGAAGACCGTGAAGCTCGAACCGCAAACAAATCCCGTCTGGCCGTCGGTAAGCCGTTGCGTCGACGTGACCCCAAAGAAAACTACGGAGTACACACTCACCATCGAAGACGGCAACGGTGACTCGAAAACCTCCGCGCTTACCGTTCAGGTTCGCTAGCGATTTCTGCTCGATTTCATCCCAGTACCGGACCCGTTGCGAACTTTTCCGACCAGCGCACTCGCGCCGTCATCTGCATAGTGATGAACAGGGTAAGAATCGCGCCGATCGTAATCGCGAGTCCGGTGAATCCTTCAAAGAAGAACGCGTACGAAAACAGAATCAGATAAATCACCTGGGCGAGCCCCGCTTCGAGCGCCGCGAAGCGCATCCCCACCACCAATCGTAAATAGCTCACGAGCAAAATCACCGAAACCGCCGAGCAGATCGCGAACGCAAGGTGAATCGAGATGTGGTCCACCAGGTAGGCCATCAGCAAGTGAAAAGAAAAAAAGGCGCATGCAAGAAAGAAATAATTCATGGGATGCAGGTTGATGCCCCGAATCGTCGTGAGCACGAACAGCACGAAAAAGAAAAACAGCAGCGATACCGGAGCGAAAGCGCTGATCCGACCAGCCAGCGGACCGGGCTGCAGTTTTTGCGGAAGCGCGAGGCCGATTTTGTAGCCCGATACCAGGTTCTTGTAACTCCAGACTAGTTCCGAGCCGCGACCGCTTCGGTTCTCCTGCGTCGGCGAAAGCGTGTTCCCTGGAAAATCGAAACCCTTGAAATCCGTGGTGAGCCTCAGCTCGAAATCGCGGACTTGGCTCACCTGGTCGCCAAAGCTGTACTGCCAGGTATCCAATCCTTGCGAACGGTAACCGACATTGAGCACCGCCGTCTGATGCGGCAGCACCGTCGCGCTTCCGTACGTTTCAGTCTTTTGATTTTCCAGCACAAGAGGCGTGCCGTTCACGGTGAAAACCATGTCGTCGTAAATAGCCTGCTCTGCCGGCGAATGGAGGGTGAACGTCACGTTGCGAGGCCGATCGTCGGGATTCACGAATTCGTACGCGCCCGCGAATTGCACCTGATAGGTGCTGTACCAGAGAAGGCCCTTTCGACGGTAATCGGCATGCAGCGCCGCATTCACGCGGCTCTTTTGCAAAGTGAGCGGAATGTAGCGCCGGTCGTCAATCGTTCTCATAATTTCTTTGCCGTTCTCAACGGCGGGAACCTGGCGCCACGATCCCTCGACGTAAGTGGCCGTCGGCGGACACTGTTCCTGCGGCGCGCCCCACGACGACGCCACTTTGCCGCGAAGCTGTGTATCGGACGAATAGGTACGGTAGAAGATCGTGCTGGCTAGAACGGCCCAGGCGACTGCGGTGCAGAAGAAGATGAAACCGATTGCGGCGATACGTTTGCCCATTTCAAATCTCTCCTTGAAATCGGAACACACTTCCGTCCGCCGCACTCAAAGCTTGCCAAAATCAATTGAAAGTGTAAAGTACTTTGTAACATAAAGTTAGCGCCCGCGCGAAGGGCAGTTGGGCCTTTCCAGCTGACGAGGAGGCACTCCAGGACGACAGGGACTAGCTGTGCCCGCCGCCGAGTTCGCGCACGATATCGCCGACGAATGATTTCGCGTCTCCGAAAAGCATGAGCGTCCGATCCAGGTAATACAGAGGATTATCGATTCCCGCAAAGCCAGGACTCATGCCGCGCTTGATCACCATCACCGTCCGAGCCTTGTCCACATCAAGAATCGGCATCCCGTAAATGGGACTGCTCGGTTCGTTGCGCGCGGCAGGATTCGTCACGTCGTTTGCGCCGATCACAAGCGCCACGTCCGTCTGCGGAAATTCCGGATTGACGTCTTCCATATCGAGGAGTTTGTCGTAGGGAATATCCGCCTCAGCAAGCAGAACGTTCATGTGCCCCGGCATGCGTCCGGCCACTGGATGAATTCCGAATTTCACGTCCACGCCTCGCTTCGTAAGCGAGTCATACAATTCGCGCACCTTGTGCTGCGCTTGCGCAACCGCCATTCCGTAGCCCGGCACAATCACCACCTTGCTCGCCGCCCGCAGAATTGCGGCCGCCTCTTCGGGCGTTGCGCTTTTCACCGATCTCGCCTCTTGCCCGACTGCGCCTTTCGCTGCCTGCTCCTGGCCAAACGCGCCAAACAGCACGTTGGAGAAAGACCGATTCATCGCCTTCGACATGTTCACCGACAGAATGAATCCGGAAGCTCCATCAAGCGCGCCGGCTATAATCAGCAACTTGCTATCGAGCACAAAACCCATCGCTGCAGCCGAAAGGCCCGCGTAGGAATTGAGCAGCGACATCACCGTCGGCATGTCCGCGCCGCCAATCGGAACAATCATCAGCACGCCGAAGAGCAGCGAGATTGCGAGAATCGCCGGAAAAAGGTGCATGTGCTCGGGATGCAGTATCAGCACCACAGCGCCCACAATCGCGAGACCCAGCACCGAAAGATTGACGAAATTCTGCCCTTTATATGTGATTGGCCGCTGCGGCAACACTTCCTCGAGCTTTCCCGCCGCCATCAAGCTTCCCGTGAAAGTAAGCGAACCGAGAATCACTTCCGCCGAGAGTACCGCCATCATGAACGGCGGCACATTGGGCGCGCGCAAATAAAATTCCGATGTGCCCACCAACGTCACGCAAAGCGCGCCAAACGCGTGGCTCAACGCCGTCCTTTGCGGAACGGCTGTCATCTGCACCAGGCCCAGTGGCACGCCGATGATCGAGCCAAGCACCAGGCCGATCGCGATCCAGCGATAATCGACGATCCCGTGATGCAGCAGGGTCCCGATGATCGCGAGAAGCATTCCCAGTTCGCCGGCCCACACTCCCTGCCGTGCCGTTTTCGGCGAGCTCATCAATTTGAGCGAGAGAATGAAAAGAACCGCCGCTACCAGATAGGTGACCTGTAGGAGTACGTCAGAACCCGCGAAGGAATTCATGATTTCGTGGGACGGCTGGTCCTGAACATTTTCAGCATGCGGTCGGTAATCAAGAAGCCGCCCACGATATTGCTCGTCGCTGCGACGATTGCGATCGTACCGAGAATTGTGGCGAGAGTGCTCTTCCCTTCCCCGGCAAGAATGATCGCGCCCACTACAGCGATCGCGTCGAGCGCATTCGTGAGCGACATCAGCGGCGTGTGCAGCAGCGGCGAGACACGGCGAATCACTTCAAATCCGATAAACGCTGCCAAAATGAAAACGTACAAATCGGTCAGAAGGTCCGATTGCACCATCAGCTTGCCCCCTTTCCCGCACTCGTCAGTGCCGGCAGCGACAGGAATTCACGCACCCGCTCGTTCACGATTTCGCCGCCGCGCGTGAGCAGCGTGCTGCGAACGATTTCGTCGTCGAGCTTTAATTCGAGCTTGCCATCGTGAACCAGGTACTGTAGGAACGCGGTGATGTTGCGCGCGTACATCTGGCTCGCGTGATAGGGCACGGTGCTCGCAAGGTTGATTCGGCCGATGATCGTCACGCCATTGGCCACTACTTTCTCTCCGGGTCGCGTCAGCTCACAATTCCCGCCGCGTTCCGACGCCAAATCCACAATCACCGATCCGGGCGCCATCCTGGCTACCATGTCTTTGGTCACCAGCACCGGCGATTTCTTTCCCGGAATCACCGCCGCCGTGATCACCACGTCGCTTTCGCCCACCACGCGGCCCAGCAGCTCTCGCTGCTTTCCGTAAAATTCCTCACCTTGCGCTTTTGCGTATCCACCTGCATCCTGCGCATCTTTCGCTTCGATCGGCAGCTCGACGAAACGCCCCCCGAGGCTCTGCACTTGTTCCTTTGCCGCGGGCCGCATGTCGTACGCGGACGTAACCGCACCGAGGCGGCGGGCGGTCGCGATTGCTTGCAGGCCAGCGACGCCCGCACCGATGATGAGCACCCGCGCCGGCGTAATCGTCCCCGCCGCTGTAGTCAACATCGGGAAAATACGCGGCAGCGTGTCAGCCGCAATCAGCACCGCTTTGTAGCCGCAGATCGTGCCCATCGAGGACAGCGCATCCATGGCCTGCGCTCGCGTCGTTCGCGGAATCAACTCCACAGAGAAGGAAATCACTCCGGTCGCCGCGATCTGCTGAATTGTTTTCAACTCGCCCAATGGCCGCAAAAATCCGATCAGCACCTGCTCGCGGTGAAACAGCGGCAAGTCCGCGTCGCCCGTTTTGTCATTCGAGCCATGCGCTAGTACCTGCACGATAATGTCAGAAGTGCGAAAAACCTCGGCACGCTCGGCGACAATTTTTGCGCCTTTCGCGGTGTAATCGGCGTCCGGATATCCTGCTTCGATCCCCGCGCCCGCTTCTACCACCACTTCCAGCCCGGATTTCGCAAGCGTCGGCACCACCGCTGGCACCAGCGCCACCCGGCGCTCTCCCGGAAAGGTTTCGCGCGGAACACCGACGATCATCAAGCCCCCCGGTATCCTCTGTGAAGTCCGAAAATATCATCGGCCAAACGCACCCACTGCAGTAGGCACATCGCCGATCGTCTTCGAACCGGGTATTTTATCTGGAATTGCCTCGAAGTCTATCGAACATCGGCTCGAATCACTCGAGCCTACAGTTTGCCCCAGAAGCCGAATACCACCGCACCGATAATGAAAAGAAACGAGACAACATGATTCCATCTCACATGCTCGCCGAGATAGATCCACGCAAACGCAACGAACACGCACAGCGTGATCACTTCCTGAATGATTTTCAGCTGAAACGCCGTGAACTCGCCATAGCCGATGCGGTTCGCCGGAACTTGGAAACAATATTCGAAGAATGCGATCAGCCAGCTCACGACAATCACAGCGATCAGCGGCGCCTTTTTGTACTTCAGATGGCCATACCAGGCGATCGTCATAAAAACGTTGGAGCAAATTAGAAGGAGAACGGTTTTCATAGCGCCGAATCCTAGCATTACCCTGTTTCAAAGGTAATCGAGAGATGGTGAAGCCCGGGCGAATGCAAAGCGGCACCACGGCTCCAGAGCCTATTTGCGGTATTCCGCGCGAATCCTCTATAATTGCTGAGTAATTGTGTCGAAACGAAAAGGGAGTCCGCCCCCATCACGACGCGCTCCCAAGCGCCAAAAAAGACCTCAAATGATCGATCTAGCCGAAAAAATTAAGCAGAAGCTGAAAGACGAGATCGCCGCTCTCGAACACGAGCTCCACGACGAGCTCCCCAAAGAAATCAAAGTAGCACGCGCGCACGGCGACCTCTCCGAAAACGCCGAGTACAAATACGCCAAAGAGCGTCAGTCGTTCGTCTCCACGCGCCTCGCCCAGCTCCACCAGCGCATGGCCGACCTCTCGATGCTCAACCTCAACAACCTCCCGAAGGACCGCGCAGCCTATGGTTCGCGAATTGTCGTACTGGACGTTGCGAAGGGCTCCGAAATCGAGTACAAACTGGTCACAGTGGAAGAAGCGGACGCGCCAAAAGGCCTGATCTCCACCAGTTCTCCAATCGGCCGCGCGCTGCTGGGCAAGAAAGTCGGCGACGAAGTACAAGTAACCACGCCGGCGGGCATAAAAGACTACGAAGTCGTCCGCCTGGCGACGATTTACGACGAGGAATAACTGGGTGATTCCCGCCTCATGCTGAGCCGCACCATCGGTCGCTATCTGTCCTGGCCCATCAACGGGCTCGCTCGCCTTATCGCCCCCACCCGCATTCCCCCAAACGTCATCACCTGGGCAGCTCTTGGCCTGAACCTCTGGGCGGGCATCCTGTTTGCGCAAGGCCGCTTCGCAGCAGGCGGCGGAATGATGATCCTCGCAGGACTCTGCGATCTTCTCGACGGCCCCGTGGCGCGCATCCAGAATCGCGTTTCCATTTTCGGCGGCTTCCTCGATTCGATCTTCGACCGCTACGCCGACCTGATCCTGTTTCTCGGTTTGCTCGTCTACTACGCCAGCGTCAACCGCTTCGGCTATGCGTTTCTCGCCGGCGCAGCAATGGCAGGCGCGGTTATGGTGAGCTATGCGAAAGCCCGCGCGGAATCGCTCGTCCCTAATGAAGACGTCGGCTTCTGGGACCGTCCCGAGCGCCTCGTCCTGATGATTATCGGCGCACTCGCAAATCGCATGCCGCCCGTCCTCTGGATCCTCGCGATCGGCCCCAACATCACCGTAATCCACCGAATCGTGCACACCTGGAAGCAGACGAAAGAAGTCGCCGCCCCGAAACCCGTTTCCATCCCTGCTCCAGCGCCGTCCCCACTCGAAGCGAATCTCTCGCACGGAGCGCAACGCCCCTCTCCCCAATTCTTCTCGCGCACCGCAGGACGCGGACGCTAGCTATGCCCAAGCTTCTCGGCATCATCGGCGCCCTCGTGATCTGCGCTGGTATCGACCTGCTGTGGCAGTCCCGCAACGAAATCAAATTCTGGCTGGCCGCCTACATCAACGTCTTCCGCTCCATCCTTCGCCGCCAGGAAAACATCAGCGCCGCCCGGGTGCTCCCCGCCGCTGTCCCAGCCGCCAAACGCAAACACGCCGTCCGCTTTCTCCTCGGCGTAGGATTTGCATTCCTTCTGGGCCCCATGCTGATCGCCATCAGCGTCACGCTCCTGCTCTACACAAATCTCTGACGCCTCGCGCGAGATGAAACCCTCCCTAATCATTCACGGCGGCGCCTGGAACATCCCCGATGAAGCCGTCGAAGATTGCCGCGACGGCATTCGTCGCGCTCTGAAAGCAGGCTGGAAAATTCTCTCAGCAGGCGGCGCAGCTATTGATGCCGTCGAAGCCGCAATCGTCATTCTTGAGGACGATCCCACCTTTGACGCCGGCCTCGGCTCGCATCTGAATCGCGATGGCCGCGTGCAGCTCGATGCGATCCTCATGGACGGTGCAACTCTGAAAGCAGGCTCAGTCGCAGCCGTCGAACGCATCCGCAATCCAATCCGCCTGGCCCGCGCCGTCCTCGAGAAAAGCGAGCACATGATGCTAGTCGCTGCCGGCGCCGAAAAATTCGCCTCCGAAAACGGCATTTCCCTCTGCGCGCCCGAAGATCTCGTCATCGATCGCGAGCGCTCCGCCTGGGGCCGCTGTCTCGAAGACTCGCACGCAGCCGAGCATCACCTGGACCACGAGTTCGGCACGGTCGGCGCCGTAGCCCTCGACAAGCAGAATCGCCTCATCGCCGGCACCTCCACCGGCGGCACCTGCTGCAAATTCCCCGGGCGCGTCGGCGATTCGCCGCTCATCGGCTGCGGCTGCTATGCCGACGCGGATTCCGGCGGCGTCTCCTGCACAGGCCACGGCGAAGGCATCATGAAAATTGTGATGGCAAAAATGGCCACCGACCTGCTCGCGGCACCGGAGAATCCAGCGACAAAATCCGATGACTGCCGCTGGGGAATCGGCTGGGGCCCGCGCGCGACAATCCCGACAACCTCCGCCGGAGGCGACGCCCAATCCGTTGCCGATGCCTGCGTCCGCAAACTCGATCACCGCGCCCACACCACCGGCGGCCTCATCCTCCTTGATCGTAACGGCAATCCAGCCGCCGCCTTCAACACCTCCCGCATGGCCTACGGCTTCATAAATCCCGACGATTCCATCACCATCGCGCCGTAACCCGCGCCACATTTTTGTTACTGCTGCCTCATCAAACCCTCGGCGTATAATATCCACGTCCAATCCACACAAGGAGATCACCAATGGCAATCCGCGACGCTTTCTTACCGGAATTCGATCACGAAATGGGCACCACCCGAAAAACTCTCGAACGCGTGCCCGAAAACAACACCGATTGGAAGCCGCACGACAAATCCATGACCATGGGCCGGCTCGCCGGGCACCTCGTCGAATTGCCGACGCTCGTCCCGCTCGCCCTCGAGCGCGAATCGCTCGACTTTCGCCCGCCCGGCGCGCCTCCGCGGCAACCCAACCTCATGTCCACACGCAAACAGCTTCTCGAAGATTTCGACAAGAACGTCGCCGCCGCCCGCGCCGCCATCGCTCAATCGAGCGACGAGGATTTGAAAAAGGTCTTCACCCTGCAAGCCGGCGGCAAAACCATCTTCTCGCTCCCGCGCACAGCAGCCCTTCGCGGCTTCATCCTGAATCACATCATCCATCACCGCGGCCAGCTCTCAGTCTATCTGCGCCTGAACAACGTCCCCGTTCCCTCAATCTACGGTCCATCAGCCGACGAACAGAACTAACCCCCAAAAAAAAGGCTGGCAGCTTACGCTGCCAGCCCTTTCACTCTCAGGCAAAGAAACTACGTTTTACCGGTGTCCGCCTCCATGACCTGCGCCGCCACCACCGTGGAAGCTGCCACCACCACCTCGCACCGCGCCTCCACCGTGGAAGCCACCACCTGCGCTGCCACCGCGGAAACCGGAGTTACCGTGCACTTCTGCGCCGCCATGATTCCAGACGCCAGGGCGACCAGGTCCATACCCCGGATGACCCCAGCCCGGCCGGCCATAGTAGCCGTGTCCATAGTAACCGCGACCGTAGAATCCATGGAACCAGGGACCGGCCCCGATGAATACTCCGTTCACGAAGTAGTCAGGGCCCCAATATCCGTAGGGCGCGCAAGCGTACGGAGCATACGAATAGTAGCCGTAGGCGCACACCGGAGGCGCTCCGATCGCGATGCCAACCGGACCTACTCCGATTCCCACTCGTACCTGCGCGCTCGCAATAGAGCTCATTGAGAGCACTAGAATTCCAAGAACTGCCGCATATCCCACATATTTTAGATAACGCATCTGAGGCCTCCCGGCTGGTTGGCGCTGTCTCATTCCGACTTCGCTTCCAGCTCCGCTACTGCCCTTTAAAGCCATCACGCCAGTCACAAAATGCAAGACGCGTGCCAAACCCAGTCCGTCCGCTAAGCGTCTCTAAATCAGTAATATAGGAGAATAATGACATAAAAGGCGCAACTCGAATTTTGGCTGCCAACCACCGCCTCTGCTGCTTTTCAACCACGCTTAACCGGCGGCAAAATCAGTCTTCACGACACCTTTTCCAAACCACGTCCTCATTGTTAAGGCGATCATTGTTCCGGCGATCGATGCGTTCTTCCACTCTTCCATGGTCTTTATGTTGCAATGACCCGCGGTTCAAAGTTATTTTTTATCTCGAAGACCGCGCTGCCCGATCGGAGGCGAAATGAGAAATCTAATCTTCGCAATCAACATCACCCTGGATGGCTGCTGCGACCACACCAAATTCAATCCCGATGACGAAACGCTTGAGTATTTTACGCACCTCACGCGAGATGCTGACACCTTCCTCTACGGGCGTAAAACTTATCAATTGATGGTTCCTTATTGGCCCGATGTGGCGAAAGACCCTTCCGGGCAGACAAAAGCAGATTACGAATTTGCCCAGGCATTTGACGCCATCAACAAGATTATTGTTTTCTCAAAATCATTAGACAGCCCTGAAGGAACAAAAACGAGAATTGTTCGTACGAGCCTTCACAACGAGATACTTAAATTGAAGCAAGAACAAGGCAAAAATATTCTTACCGGTGGTGTAACCATCCCTTCACAACTTGTGGAGCTTGGTCTGATCGATGAATATTATTTTGTGGTTCACCCGATCGTTTTAGGAGAAGGGAGGCGGTTGTTTGAAGGCATTAGCCTCCCCGAGAAATTGCAATTGAAACTTATTGAGTCAAAGATTTTTAAGTCAGGATGTGTTGCGCTTCATTACCTGAAGCAGTGACAGAAAAAAGTGGCCGAAACTCGCGCCGCTCTGCGTCAATAATCCTTATTTCATTTCCTGTATGTACCCTACTTTCCGATAGTGCCTCCTTAGCGTCGGACCCACCACCCTCCTTCCTCTGTTGAACCTAAACCGATCCGTGTGATAGCATCCCCGTTCCGCAGGGTCACGCGCAACCGCCGGGGGGCGGCGTCGTGAAGTTTCCCTTTTCGCACAGCTCGGATTCGCGCCTCAGATTTTCCCTCCACGAAATGCCTGTTCCGCCCGGCCCAGATGCAAATCCCGTTTTTTCAGTGCTGATTCCAACTTCTCCAACCGAGGTGCAACATGAAATCCTATACAACCGAATGGATACGCAACGTTGGCATTGTAGGCCACGGCGACACGGGGAAAACCCAGCTCGTGTCGTCGTTGCTCTTCACCGCCGGCATGACGCCGCGGCTGGGTAAAGTCTCCGACGGTTCCACCGTCACCGATTGGGACGAAGAAGAAGTTGCCCGCAAAATCTCCATCAATACCGGCCTCGCCTACGCCGAATGGCAAGCCGCAGGCCAGGTTGACAAAACAAAAATCAATTTCCTCGATACGCCCGGCTATTCCACCTTTATCAACGAAACAAAATCCTCGCTCATCGCGGCTGACGCTTCTCTCATCGTCGTAGACGCGGCCGCAGGCGTTCAGGTAGTCACCGAGAAAACCTGGGATTACGCCACCGAATACGATCAGCCTCGGGCCTTCATCCTGAATTGGATGGACCGCGAGCTGGCGAGTTTTGAGCGCGCGCTCGACTCGCTGCAGCACGTTTTCGGCCGCGGCGTCGTGCCCATCGAACTTCCGATTGGCTCCGAGAAGAGCTTCCGCGGCGTGATTGATCTCATCGCCATGAAAGCGCTGTTGTATACGCCCGACGGTGACGGCAAAGCCAAAGTCGAAGACATTCCCGCCGATCTCGCGGAAGAAGCAAAAACAGCTCACGAAGCGCTCGTGGAACTCGTCGCCGAAGGCGATGACGCTCTGATGCAGGAGTTTTTTGACGAAGGAACACTTCCCATCGACGATTTGAAGAAAGGCCTGCGCGAGGCCGTCCTCGCCAAACGCATTTTTCCCGTGCTGCTCAGCTCCGCGCTCCACAATATCGGTGCTGACGCGATCCTGAATTTCCTGTGCGACATTTTCCCGGCGCCATCCTCGCGCGGGAAAGCGAGCGGCCACAAGACTTCAGACCACAAGGGCGAAACCGTCGAGCGCAAAGTGGCCGATTCCGAACCGCTCTCGATTTTTGTGTTCAAAACTCTCGCCGACCCCTTCGCCGGGCGCATCACGTATTTCAAAGTCCTTTCCGGCGTCCTGAAGAATGACGCGACGCTCACAAACTTTAATCGCGGAACGCAGGAGCGCCTCCAACACGTTCAAGTGATGCAGGGCAAGACGGCTGTCGCCGTGAATGATTTGCACGCAGGCGACGTGGGCGCGATCGCGAAGCTGAAGGAAACCACCACCGGAGAAACGCTCGGCGATAAGAGCGCAACAATCTTCTACCCTCCCGCCCGCATCCCCGAACCCTCCATCACCTTCGCGATCGAACCAAAGACGCGCGCGGACGAAGATCGCATCGGCGTCGCGATTCACCGCATTCTCGAAGAGGATCTTGCCCTGCGTTTCGGACGCGATCCGCAGACGAAGGAATTTCTACTTTCCGGCGCAGGACAGCAGCATATCGAGGTCGTCGTTGCCAAGCTCCGCAAGCGCTACCACGTGGACCTCACCTTGCATCCGCCGAAAGTTCCCTATCGCGAGACAATTCGCGCGAAGGCCGACGCCGAAGGCAAACATAAGAAGCAAACCGGCGGGCACGGTCAATTCGGTCTATGCCGAGTCAAGATGGAGCCTCTTCCGCGCGGCAAGGGTATCGAATTTGTGGACGATTTATTCGGCGGCGCAATCCCCAAGAACTGGATTCCCTCTGTCGAGCGCGGCATTCGCGAATCGGCCGAGCGTGGCTATCTCGCCGGATTCCCGGTCACCGATTTCCGCGCGACCCTCTACGACGGCAAATATCACGACGTGGACTCAAGCGATATGGCCTTCCGCATCGCAGGCTCGCTCGCTTTCAAAGAAGCGATGAAACAGGCCCGCCCCGCGCTGCTCGAGCCGGTGATGCACGTCGAGATTTACGCGCCCGATCAATACTCTGGCGATTTAATGGGCAACCTGAGCAGCCGCCGCGGAAAAATCAGCGGCAGCGAATCCCGCGCGGGAAGCGTAGTGATCAAAGCCCAGGTGCCGCTCTCAGAAATGCTCAGCTATGCAAACGAATTGACGTCAATGACGCAAGGCCGCGGCAGCTACTCGATGGAATTTTCGCACTACGACTACGTCCCGGGTGAGCTGGCAGAAAAAGTAATCGCGGCCCACAAACCGCATCACACAGCAGAAGAAGGCGAAGCCGCCTCGGCGTAGTCGAGGCTCCAACAATCCGAGCCCTAATGAAGCACGAGTGATTCCCCAGCCGCATTTCGTCCGACGTCGATCGCACTTCGTCAGGGCACGGCTTTAGCCGTGCCGCAAGAATTGCAAAGAGAGGCGGCTTTAGCCGCTGAGGTAGGAATCGTAGCCGTGAAATCAACGCGGAGTCGGTCGCACTTCGTCAGGGCACGGCTTTAGCCGTGCCGTAAGAATTGCAAAGAGAGGCGGCTTTAGCCGCTGAGGTAGGAAGCGTAGCCGTGAAATCAACACGAAATTAGCTGCCGTGGGTGAGATGCAACCGGCTGGCTATGCTGCGGTGCTGCGGAGGCGCATCCGCATTCTTCGCCTGAGTATCAGCCGGAGCTGCCGCCTGCGCATTCGCCGTATTCGCTACGCCTGGAAGGGTACCTCCGGCCCCCGTTGGACAAGAAGTGCCCACGCAGGGAGGTCCAGCCACCCGCATAAGCGAGCAGCCTCCAATCCACACTGCCGAAGACAGCAGTAACGCGAGCAGGGCGTTCTTCTTCATGTGATGCGCTCCCTCAGATGGCAGACGTGCGCTCTAGACAGGCCGATTCCTGATTCTATAGTTGCACACAATCCTGCGCGGGCCAGCAGTATTGTCCGGGCCTCACTCGCATGAGTAACAGAGAATAGAAGGCGAAGCGTAGGCTTCTAGCGCGGAAGAAAAAATCCAGTCTGCCGGCGATGTTCGTCAAATGCCGGGCCGAACTGCGTTGCGAGAAACGACTCTTCGCGTTTGGCTTTTACTGTGAAGCCGATCGCGATTACCACAAAGGCGACAATCGCGCGGTACTCGCCAATCGCGATTGCTGTTCCGGCCACCGCCAATAAAAGTCCGGTATAAATCGGATGACGGATTCGCGTGTAAGGGCCGCTGCGGACGAGCTCGTGCTCTTTGCGAATCGTTACCTGGGCGCTCCAGTTTTTTCCGATGTGCCGTCGCGCCCAGATTGCAAAAGCCACCCCTGCGACCGTCAGAACCGCCCCCAGCACTGCAATCCATTCTCGCGCGGGAAGAAATCTGCGATTCAGGACGCCGAAACGCGGATCCTGCGCATAGAGCAGAACGAACCCGCACGCCATGTAGGCGACATGAATCAGACGCGCGAGCGGCGGCTCCCGCTTTTGCTCTCGTTTCTGATTGCGCGCAGCCCATATCCAGTAAACGCAAAACGCAATCCATGCCGCTTGAATAATCAGATCTGTCGCAGGCATCGCGAGATAAAGTCGGGCCGAAAACAGGCGGCGCCGCTCCTTCCCTCTTTCCGTTAGTCCCGTAAAGCGCACACTTTGTCGCACTGAAATAGCTCTGTCAACCGCAGCGCCTTGCATCTCTGCCTAACCAATTTGGCGCTTGCGATTCAGCAACCAAATGCCTGAAGCTTCTTCGGCCATGAAAAAACCGGAAAAGCAGAAACGCTGGCGCGACGCGACGATTGCCATTCACCAGGGCGCCGAGCATTTTCACGTAGGCGCGCCAGTCGGCACCACCATCGCGCGTACCGCGAATTTCACCTTCGAGAGCACCGAAGAGATGAAGCGCTGGGCCGAAGGGAAAAGTTCGGCTTACATCTACACGCGCTACGGCAACCCCACTCTCACCATCGCGGAAGAAAAGCTCGCCGCTCTAGAAGGAGCGGAAGCAGCCATCGTTACTGCCTCCGGCATGGCCGCGATTTCTAGTGCTCTCCTCGCGGTGCTGAAAGCAGGCGACGAAGTGATTTCCACGCGGCAAACCTACGGCGGCACGTATCGCCTGATGCGCGACAATTTCCCGCGCTTCGGCATCGTCGTGCGCCACGTGGAAACCGATCTCGCAGGAATCGAGCAGCTGGTGAATCCACGCACGAAAGCGCTCTACATCGAGACGCCAACGAATCCCACGCTGCGGCTCGTGGATTTGCAGAAAGCAGTTGCCTTCGCGAAAGAGTGGGGCCTGATTTCGCTGATCGACAACACATTCGCGAGCCCCGCGCTGCAGAAGCCGATCGAGCTTGGCTTCAACGTCGTCCTGCACAGCGCCACCAAATATCTTTCCGGGCATTCCGATCTGATCGCAGGCGCCGCGGCGGGAAGCCGCGCCATCATCAACGAAGTGCGCCACAACATCATCAATCTCGGCGGCTCGCTCGATCCCGAAGCCGCCTACCTGCTGATTCGCGGAATGAAAACACTCGGCGTCCGAATGGAGCGCCAGTGCGGGAACGCGATGATCGTCGCGAAATATCTCGCCAGGCATCCCAAAGTCGCCAAAGTGCATTATCCGGGACTCGCTTCGCACCCTGATCACAAACTCGCCAAACGCCAGATGAAAGGATTCGGCGCGATGCTCGCCTTCGACTTGAAAGGCGGCCTTCCAGCCGCGCGGCGATTCTGCGATCGCGTGCGAGTCTTTCTGCTGGCGGCGAGCCTCGGCAGCCTCGAGTCTCTTGTTGTGCTGCCGATTTACACTTCGCATTACAATATGTCTGAAGCGGAGCT
Organism: uncultured Acidobacteriota bacterium; assembly: GCA_963736465.1. Lineage (GTDB taxonomy): Bacteria > Acidobacteriota > Terriglobia > Acidiferrales > UBA7541 > Palsa-295. Next base: position 128,123 of record CAVTOS010000012.1, read on the forward strand.
TCGCGCTGCGGGAGTTGGCGCGGGAACCGTGCGCGTTTCGGTCGGCCTGGAAGATTCGGTTGACTTGCTCGAAGATCTGCGTCAAGCTCTATCATAATTCGCCACAGTTTCGAAAAACCCCAGCAGAAAACTAGACTTCTTAAGATTGGTTTTACCGCCGATTAGAAAATTACAACTTGCTCATTCTGCGTGATTTGCGCAAACTTTTAATCGCGGAACCGTAGATTAAAACCAGCTTTATCGGCCGCGGAACAGCCAGAAAGTTCGCCAGAAAAAATCTCGGAGGTGCGGCGTTGCAGCACGACAAGGCCGGTGATTCCGAAGCAGAAATTCTGAGCAAAGTCCCGCGGGTGACGCTTGGGTTTTGGATTATCAAGATTCTGGCGACCACGGTGGGGGAGACTGGGGGCGATGCGCTCTCCATGACGCTGAATCTTGGCTACGCCGTGAGCAGCCTGATCTTTCTGGGATTTTTTGTCGTCACGCTCGCGGCGCAGATCACGTCGAGGCGGTATCATCCGGTTTTTTACTGGGCGGTGGTGGTGGCAACGACAACCGTAGGAACGACGACGTCCGATTACCTCGATCGGACTCTAGGACTTGGATACATAAAATCTTCGGTGATGTTGTTTACGGCTGTGCTCATCGTGCTGGCGATTTGGCGCTACACGACGGGCGCGATCGCGGTGGATCAAATCACCACGAGGACGAACGAGATTTTTTATTGGGTGACGATTCTTGTTTCCAACACGCTGGGAACTGCGCTGGGCGATTTTGTGGCTACCGACACGGGCCTGGGCTTCGAGCGCAGCGCGCTCATTTTCGCTGGGCTGATCGCAGTGGTTGCCGCCGCGTACTTTTTCCTAAAGATTCCCGAGAGTGTGGCCTTCTGGGCAGCTTACGTGTTGACGCGGCCGCTGGGCGCGACGCTCGGCGACACGCTGACGAAGCCGCATGACGAGGGCGGTCTGGCGCTTGGGAGAATTACTTCATCACTGGTGATCGCGGGAGCGATGGTTATCCTGATTGCGCTGACGGCGCGACGCGTGCGAATACAACGAGTGCAAACCCGCTGAATTTCGCGCCCGCCGCATCCGGGTAGAGGATCTGCGGGAGGATTGCGCTGCACGGGAATTCCTAGGTAAAATTGGGCCGGTCCCCGTCTTATTTCCGCGTCGTTTAGGAGGTCCTCATGCGAGCTTCCATCCGGATTTCCGGGTTGCTGGCTTCTTCTTTGTTTCTGGTTTCTTCGATTTTCGCGCAGACGAATCCTCCGCCCTCCGATCCGCATGAAGTGGTGATTCATCAGCCGCATACGCTTTCGAGTCCCGCCGAGCGCTCAGCGGCGATCGATCTTTTGGAACATGCGCGGGAAGATTTGAACATGCACACGTTCGGCGCGTACGAATTGAAGGCTGCGTTTCAGACGAACGGTGCGACGCAGAACGAAGGCGATGGGACGATGGAGGAGCTGTCGAATGGGCTGGAATGGCGATGGACGGCGCAGATGCAGGGCGCGAGCGTGATTCGCGTGGGGGGTAACGGGCACGCGTACGGAGCGAATCCCAACGAGCCGGTTCCGATGCGGATTCAAGAAATTCGCGCGGCGTTACATTGGCCAATCTTCCGAAATGCCGGAGCGCAGAGCGTGATTCGATCGGCAAACGCGCAACTGAACGGCAAACCGGTAACGTGCCTGTTGCTCAGTTCGGGTGTGCCGGACAATCCGGCGCCGCGCGCGTGGGTGGAGGAAGAGTACTGCATCGATCCGGCGACAGGATTATTGCAGATGTGGTCGGCAGCGCCTGGAATTTACACGGAGTACGATTATGAGGGCGCTGCGGAATTCAAAGGGCACACACTGCCCCGACAGATTTCCATCTTCGAGGGCGGCGCGTTAGTCGTTCAAGCGCGCGTGGAAAGTTTTGGCGATCCGGGCGAGATTGATCCTAACGCTTTCAAGCCGGGGCCGGAAATGACGGATGCGGGCGAGTCATTCACGCTCTCCGGACCGCGCCGGTTTCCAATGCGCGTGGATCCTTCCGATGCGCCGACCTCGACTTACTTTCAGCCTGTGATTGTTCACGCAACGCTCGATGCGCAGGAAGGGCGCGTGATGGACGCCGAGGCGCTGCAGAATTCCAATCAGGACTTGAGCCGCGCCGCGCTTGAGCTGGTGAGAAGCACGTCGTTCCATGCGACGGGATTTCAGCAGGAAGTTTTTATCAACGTGCAATTTCATCTGCCGGCGCAGCAAGTGGGCGGGGTTCCGGTGTTTCATTCTTCCGTGCATTGGGTAATTTGGGAGCATCGGGGGAAACCTTTGCCGAGAAAGCCGGTTCGCGACGCGGCATAGGATTCTTCGAAGTGGCGATTCGTCGGGTGCCGTTGCCCGACGGCCTCAGGTCAATGCTGGCCAAAATCGGGCCAGAATGGGACCTGAAAGTAGACCGCTCGCATGAGCCATTCAAAGCCGCTTTCCACTCCAAGCCAGCAGCCGTTCTCTGCCTGAACTTTACCTGTTGCTTTCCCAAAGGAAGTGTGTGATATTCCTGTTGGAAACCAAAATGAAGGTGCTATGAAACAAAAAACGGATGTCCTGCAAGGAACGCTGGCGTTGATGGTGCTCAAGACTCTCGATGTATTGGGAGCGCAGCACGGGTATGGGATTGCGCGGCGCATCGAGCAGATCAGCGGGGATCTGCTGGCGGTGAATCAAGGGACGCTGTATCCCGTGCTGTTGAAGCTGGAGCAGGAAGGAGCGATCGCGTCGGACTGGGGCGCGTCTGAAAATAATCGCAGGGCTCGTTTCTATCGGCTGACGAAGGAAGGACGCAAGCAGCTGCAGGTGGAGACCCAGGATTGGGAGCAAACGGCGGCGATCATTGGGCGGTTCTTCGAAGTGAAGGCGGAGGATTTGCCGTGAAATCGCTGAGGCGATTTCTCGCTCGGCTGAGCAACTTCGCGACGAGGCGGCGAGATGACGCGCGACTGAAAGCAGAGATTGAAGAACATCTCGCTCTGCAAATTGAGGAAAATCTTCGTGCGGGTTTAACACAGTCGGAAGCACGCCGGCAAGCCAAGCTGAAGTTTGGCAGCACGGAGACGGTCACGGAGGATTATCAAGCCGAACGAGGATTGCCTTTCATCGAAACTCTCCTGCAAGATTTGCGTTATGCGCTGCGCATGCTGCGCAAGAATCCCGGCTTCAGCGCGGTCGCCATCCTCACCTTAGCTCTGGGCATTGGCGCATCCACAGCGATTTTTTCCGTGGTGGAGGCTGTTCTACTGCGGGCGCTTCCCTATCCGAATCCGCAAAAACTCGTGCGCGTTTGGGAACAGGCTCCTGACGGCCACCGAATGAATCTGGCGGACCCGAACTTGGACGACTTCGTCAGGCAGAACGACACCTTCACGGATTTGGCTGCATACGAATACTGGTTGTCGTCCGTTTCCGGTGGCAGCGAGCCTGTACGTGTGAACATCGCGTCGGTCTCCAGCGGCTTCTTTCAAGCGCTTGGCGTGGGACCTTTTCACGGCCGGGAGTTTGCACCCGACGAGCTGCAACTGCATGGAGCGCCGACAGCGATCGTCAGTTATGGCTACTGGCAACGATTTCTGGGTGGCGCCGCAGACCTCTCCGGGTTCCACCTGAAAATGGAAGGAGCCGTCTACTCCGTGGTCGGAGTAATGCCCACAGGTTTTGACTACCCTCCTGGAGTCGCCGTATGGATTCCGCGCGAGCTGTATCCGGAGCTTCCCGGCCGCACAGCCCACAACTGGCGAGGTCTGGGCCGCGTCCGAGACGGTGTGACTATAGCCCAGGCGCGCGCGAATCTCAGCGCGATCGCTCGCAGAATCAAAGAGCAATATGGGAAAAAGGCGGATCTGGATGACATTGCGGTGATGCCTCTTGCCGACGCAACAGTGGGAGACGCGCGGACGGAGCTTCTGACCCTTCTCGGAGCCGTAGGCCTCCTCCTACTCGTCGCGTGCGCCAATGTTGCCGGATTGCTCATAGCGCGAACTTCCGCCCGGCGCAAAGAATTGGCAATGCGAGTGGCGCTGGGAGCCAGGCACAGGAGGCTTATTCAGCAGTTCCTCGTTGAGTCATTTTCGCTGGCCTTTGCGGAGGGCGCACTGGGCGTGTTGATAGCAACTGCTGCGGTAAAAGCGCTTCCCGCGATTCTGCCGACGAATTTCCCGCGGCAGGAAAGCATGGCGGTGAACGCGCCGGTTCTGCTGTTTGCTTTCGCGGCCATTGTGGGTGTGGCCGTTTCGCTGGGGCTCTTTGCCGCTTGGCGCGCCGCTACAGGTGATCTGCAAGGGGCGTTGACGGCCGGGTCCCGCAGTTACACAGGCGCGGGCACAAGCCATCGGCTTCGCGGATTTCTGGTGATCAGCGAAATTGCGGCGACTCTGGTGATTTTAACGGGAGCAGGCCTTCTCGGACGCAGCTTCTTGCGGCTCATTTCGACAAATCCCGGATTCAGCCAGCAGAACCTGGTCACGATGGAGTTTTCGCTTCCCACTCCGCAATGGCAACAAGGGATGGAAGAGTCCGAGGTGGTGCGGCAGATCCATCTTGTGGAAGACATCGTAACCAAGCTTCGAGCAATTCCGGGTGCGGAGACGGTGGGCGTGGCCGGGGCGCTGCCCGTCGCGGCCGGCGACAATCTCGCTGACGGAAATTTCCTGATACTGAATGGACAAAAGGCGCCCTCCGATTTCAGCGAGTTTGACCGCATCGCCCAAAACCCGGCGCAAGTGGGACGCGCCTTTTACTGCGTGGCCGGAGAGTCGTATTTCCGCACGATGGGAATTCCCCTGATTCGCGGGCGGATGTTCGGTGAACAAGATGATTGGAATTCGACGAATGTCACGGTGATCAGCGAATCACTGGCCCGCCAGCGCTGGCCAAATCAGGACGCTATCGGTCAAGTGATCGAGTTCGGCAACATGGACGCAAATTTGAAACCGGTTACAGTCGTTGGCATCGTGGGCGATGTTCGCGCCAGCGGTCTCGATCTTCCGCCGAGTCCTATTATTTACGTTAACTACCGCCAGCGTGGGATGAAAGCGAATTCGTCGCCGACAATCGTTATGCGCGCGAACGCACCGGAGGGACAGATCGTTGCAGTTGCGCGGGGCATTTTTCACGATCTTGCTCCCGACGTCCCCGTGAAATTCTCCACTTTCGGAGATGAAATGAACGGATGGCTTGCAAGCCGCCGATTTCTACTTCTCGTGGTGGGCTTTTTTGCAGCCGCGGCGCTGGCTCTTGCCGCTATCGGCATCTACGGAGTGGTGGCGTTTTCGGTTGCGCGCCGCACGCAGGAAATCGGTGTTCGCATGGCGCTCGGAGCGCAGCGCACCAACGTGCTGCGCCTTGTGGTGGGTGAAGGAGCCCGGCTCGCGATTCTGGGCGTAGCAATCGGACTTGCCGGGTCGTTCGCGTTGACGCGGCTTATCTCAAGTCTGCTTTTCGGCATTAGCGCTACAGACCCGCTGACTTTTGTGAGCGTGGCTGCGCTGCTTGCACTGGCCGCGCTTCTGGCCTCGTACGTGCCGGCGCGCCGGGCAATGCGGATCGATCCTACGGTGGCTCTGCGATATGAGTAGCTTGCTCGATTCTTCGAGGTGAAGGCGGAGGACTTGACATGAGATTTCTGAGAAGGTTTCTGGCGCGGCTCAAGAACTTTGCCACCGGGCGGCGAGACGACAAACGACTGCGGGAGGAGATGAAAGAGCATATCGCCCTGCAGACAGAGGAGAATCTGCGCGCGGGGATGAATGCGGAAGAGGCACGGCGGCAGGCGGTGATGAAGTTCGGAGGGGCGGGGACAGTGAGAGAGGATTACCACGCAGAGCAGGGGCTGCCGTTTTTTGAAAATCTGCTGCAGGACTCGCGCTTCGCGATCCGCATGCTGGCCAAGTCGCCGGGGTTTACGGCTATCGCGGTTCTGACGATGGCCCTGGGGATCGGCGCGACCACGGCGATTTTCAGCCTGGTCGATGCGACGCTGCTGCATCCGCTGCCCTATCGGCACCCGGAGGAGCTGGTACGCATCGAGGACGATCTGCCTGGTGCGGGCGCTACCGACGCGGGCATCTCGATTCCGGAGTTTAAAGATCTGCAGCGTTCAGGAATTTTTCGGTACGTTGTGCTGGAGATTTTCGGGTCGGCGAACCTGACGGGTGCATCGCAGCCATCGCGGATGCAGTATGAGGGGGTGTCGCCGGCGTATTTTGCGATGCTGGGGGTGAAACCGGAGCTGGGGCAGACGTTCGATCCTCAGGATCAAACGCCGGGGTTCACGCTGGATGTGGTGATCAGTGACGGGTTGTGGAAGCGGGCTTTCGGGAGCGATCCGCACATTGAGGGAAGAAGTTTGCGGGCGGACAACGATTTGTATCGGGTGATCGGGGTGATGCCGCCGGGTTTTCACGACCCGGGGCGAACCGTGGGCGAGAGGAATACGGAACAGTGGGCGGCGTTGAATTTTTCGGATGATCCGGCTCAGGCCCCGAGCCGCAGTGTGCGGTTGCCCCTGGAAACGGTCGGGCGTCTGAAGCCGGGGCTGACGGTTGCAGCGGCGCAGAGCCATCTGGACGCGTTGGTTGCTTCGTTGCGGAAGCAATTTCCGGGCGATTATCCGGCCGACAGCAAGTGGACGGTGCGGTTGGTGCCTCTGAAGGAAAACCTGGTGGGCAACGTTCGGCAGTCGCTGATCCTGCTGTTGGGCGCAGTGGCGCTGGTGCTACTGATCGGCTGCGTGAATGTAGCGAATCTGCTGCTGGCGCGGGCCAGCGCGCGATCACGGGAGATGGCGGTGCGCCAGGCGCTGGGAGCGGCACGCAAGCGGCTGGTGGGGCAATTGCTGACGGAGAGCCTGCTGCTTTCGCTGCTGGGCGGAGTGGCGGGGTTGGTGATTCTGTTCGGCATGAAGGGATTCTTGCTGCGGCTGATCCCGGAGAGCCTGCCTCGGCTGAGCGATCTGTCGATCAACTGGACCGTGATGCTGATCGCGCTGGCGGCTTCGATCGCTGCCGGGTTAATTTTCGGGCTGGCGCCCGCGAGGCAGGCAGGGCGGTTGAATCTGGCAAGTACGCTGAGGGTGGAGGGGCGTGGGTCGAAGGGTTCCACGGAGCAGATGCGCACGCGGCGAGTGCTGGTGGTGACGGAGTTTGCGCTGTCGCTGGTGCTGATGGTGGCTGCGGGCCTGCTGCTGCGCAGTTTTTGGGATTTGTACAAGGCACCGCTGGGATTCAATCCGCAGCGTGTAATGTCGGTTCAATTGTGGCTGCCGAGCCCGAACGATCCGAAGACGGACATTTATGGAACGGCTGCTCAGGAGGCATTGTTTGCGCGCGAATTGCTGCGGCGCAGCCGGTTGCTGCCGGGAGTGCAGGAGGCAGCGCTGGGAGCGGAGCCGTCGATTCCGCTGCACCACGACGGCAACCGGAGCGCGCTGATCGTGGAAGGACGCCAGACACAGAGCAAGCAGCCGCCTTTGGTGGAGCGGTCGCAGGTTACGCCGGAATATTTTCATTTGCTGGAGATTCCGGTGCTGCGGGGCCGTCTGTTCAACGACGGCGACGACGAGAATGCGCCGCTGGTTGCCGTGATCAATCAGGCGATGGCGGAGACTTACTGGCGCGGCGAGGATCCGCTTGGGAAGCGGCTGAAGGTTGGCCCTGGGAGAGCTGGGGTTGGCCAACGCGCGAGCAAGACCTGGATCACGATCGTCGGGGTGATCGCGGATGCTCGAACCGAGTCGCTGGCGAACGCGAGCGTTCCGCAAATCTATCTGAGCCTGTACCAGGAGACGCCGAAGGAGCTGGCCATCTTTCTGCGTGGAGACCTGAATGCGAGCGCGATCCCGGAAGAGGTGCGGGCGATGGTGCAGTCAGTGAATCCGGAACTGCCCGTTTACGGAGCGCAGACGCTGGACGATGCGGTGTCGGCCTCGCTGGAGCAGAGACGATTCTCGATGGATATTGTGGTGGCCTTCGCGATAACGGCGCTGCTGCTTGCGGCGCTGGGAATTTACGGAGTGATTTCGTACATCGTGAGCGAGCGCACGCAGGAGATCGGCATTCGCCTGGCGCTGGGGGCGCAGAGGGGGACGATCCTGCAGATGGTTCTGCGTCAGGGGCTGGGACTGGCGATGGCCGGCGCAGCGCTGGGACTGGTGGGATCGGTGATCGTGTCGCAGCTGATGGTAGGGCTGCTCTATGGCGTAATGCCGACCGATCCTCTTACATTTGTTGGCGTCACCCTGGTGCTCACAGGTGTGGCGCTTGCGGCCTGTTATATCCCCGCGCGGCGGGCAATGCGTGTCGATCCGATTGTGGCTTTGCGTTATGAATAGTTTTGCCCGGTTCTTCGAAGTGAAGGCGGAGGATTTGCCATGAAATCGCTGAGGCGGTTTTTCGCGCGAGTGTTGAACCTGGGGAGTGCGCGGGCGCAGGACGAACGATTGAGGGAGGAGATCGAGGGACATATCGCGCTGCAGACTCAAGAAAATATTCGCGCGGGCTTGTCGCCGGTCGAGGCGCGACGCCAAGCGATTCTCAAATTTGGCGGAGTGGAGGCGATCAAACAGGACTATCGAGCCAAGCGCGGGCTGCCGTTGGTGGAGAATCTTCTGCAGGATGTGCGCTTCGCGATCCGTGGGTTGCGCCGCACGCCCGGACTGACCGCGTTTGTCGTAGTCACGCTGGCGCTGGGAATCGGGATGACGTCGGCGACTTTCAGCATGGTGGATGCGCTGATCTTCCGCCCCTATCCTGTGCCGCATCCGGGAAATGTAGTTACGTTGGTGAGCACGACGCGCGACACCCCGTTCGATGCTTTCTCCTATCGCGAATATCGGGACATCCGCGACAAAACGACGAGTTATGACGGAGTGATTGCCTACACCGATATGGAGGCGGTCGGCTTCAGTGCCCAACCGGGAGCGACGCCGCAGGTGAGAGGCGGAATGATGGTTTCGGGGAACTACTTCGATGCGCTGGGCGTGACGCCGCGATTCGGGCGCGCATTTCGCGAGGACGAAGACAAGGTGCCGGGCCGCGATGCGGTTGTCGTGCTGGGGTCGGACTTCTGGAGGCATCAATTCGCGAGCGACCCATCGGTGGTGGGCAGGACTGTTCGGCTGAACGGAAAAGATTTCACCGTAATTGGTGTGGCGCCGGAAACGTTCCCGGGACTGCTGACGTTCGGGCATCCCGACCTTTACGTGCCGCTGGCGATGGCGCCCGTGTTTTCGACCAACCTGCAAAAGAATTTTTTCGAGGACCGCGACGATCGTGAGTTGAACGTAAAGGGGCGCCTGAAAGCGGGGACGACGCTCGAGCAGGCGCGCAGTGAGTTGGCGGTAATCGCAAAAAATTTCGAGAGCGAGTATGCAAATGTGAGCCGCGGGCGTGGCGCAGCCGTGTACACCCAATTCCAGGCGCGGACGATAGAAGACGAGAATTGGAAATTTGGCGTGGTGTTCGTGATCCTGGCGCTGGCGGTTCTGCTGGTGGCTTGCACTAACGTTGCCGGCCTTCTTCTGAGCCGTGCCCGGGCGAGAGCACGCGAAATTGCGGTGCGATTGGCGCTGGGTGCAGGACGATTGCGGCTTATTCGGCTGCTGTTAACGGAGAGCCTGATACTGGCGACGCTCGGAGGATTGGCGGGCGTCGCGATTGGATATGGCGTGATTGAGTGGTTCCACAGCAAGCAAAGCATCGTTTTTATGACCGACTTGCCGAATGCCGTGCCATTTCATATGGACCAGCGCGTGTTGCTGGCCTGCGTCGCATTGTCGGTGCTGTGCGCGCTGCTTTGCGGCTTGGCGCCCGCGCTGCAGAGCACGCGCGTCGACCTTGTAAACGCGTTGAAGTCGGCTGATGTGGACGTGCCCGGGCGCAAGCGCTTGTGGGGCCGCAATATGCTGGTGGTGGCGCAGGTGGCCATGTCGCTGATGCTGTTGACCGCGTCGTTCCTGATGGCTCGGGGTTTTCAACACGACTTGATGCAGGATAGCAATTTCACGAAAGACCATCTGCTGATGACGAGTTTCGATCCGCGCCTGATTCAGTACAACGCGGGTCAGACGCAGCAGTTCTACAAGCTGCTGGCCGAGCGCATGCGCGGAACTCCCGGAGTACAAAGCGTGGCTCTGACGCAGAACGTGCCGCTGGGGCAGACCGACTTTGACGGCGTGACCTTCGTGCCGGACGGTTTCCAGATGCCGCCTAATCGCGCGAATTTCAGTTCGATCATGGATACGGTGGACCAGGGATACTTCGAGACGATGGGGATTCCGATCTTGCGCGGCCGCGCTTTTCTGGCGTCCGATACTGCCGATGCGCCCCGGGTCGCTATTGTGAACATGCGCTTCGCGAAGCACTTTTGGCCGGGGGGCGACGCCGTGGGCAAACGCATCCGCCTCGATAGCAGCATGGGGACGCCGGTGGAGATCGTGGGAGTGGCGGAGACCATCAAGTATCAGTCGATGGAAAGCGCGATGGATTTTGTGTACATGCCGCTGGCTCAGCATCCTGTGGCGCGAATGGTTTTGATGTTGCGGACGAGCGGCGATCCACGGCAATTGATCCCTCCCGTGAAGGATGTGGTTCGTTCACTCGATCCGAATCTACCGGTGCTGCAGACGCGGGCGTATGAGGAGTTCTACCTCAACCAGGCAGTGTACGGGCCGCGGATTGCCATCGATCTGGTCGGCAGTATGGGTTTGGTGGGACTTTTGCTGGCCGTGGCCGGGTTGTACGGGCTGGTGGCGTACAACGTGATTCGCCGGACGCGCGAGATCGGGATTCGTGTCGCGCTGGGAGCGGGAAGATCGGATGTGTTGCGGCTGGTGATGGGCAAAGGGTTCGTGCTGGTAGGGATTGGAACGGGGGTGGGGCTGGCGATGGGGTTCGCGGTTGACAGGCTGATGAATTCGATGCTGTTCGATTCGGGAGGCGTCGATATTTTGGCTTATGTGGTGGTGGTGCCGACGCTACTGGTGGTGACTATGCTGGCGGCTTACGTGCCGGCGCGACGGGCGTCGCGGATTGCGCCGACGGAGGCGCTGCGTTACGAGTAGTGGTGTGAGTTCGTTGGGCTGATTGACGATTTAGATTCGCTGCCTTTTGATTTGAGGATGTGTCTTGCCGCGTTGAGTCCGCACGAGCAGGTTCTCTCCTAAAGCCGGTCTCGGGCTTCGCCGATAAAACTGTCATGGTGTGCACGATCGCTCGTAAGAGTGGGTGTGCGCACGAACGATGGTCGTCGAGAGGACGAGATGGTGCGAACGTTTCGATTTGTGATGTTCGTCACACTTTGGCTGGCTACCGCAAGCACGGCTGCCGCGCAGGCTGCGCATCTCACGGCGCGAGAAGCGAAGAATCATGTGGGGGAGAAGGCGACGGTTTGCGGGAAGGTAGTGGGGATCCATTTTGTTTCGAGCGGCAAGGGGCAGCCGACGTTCGTTCACTTCGATGAGCCGTATCCGGATCAGATATTTACGCTGGTGATTTGGGGAAGCGACCGGCCGAAATTCGGGCGCCCGGAAGAGATTTATCGAAACAAAGAGCTATGCGTGACCGGTAAGATCACCAGCTACCTGGGGATTCCGGAAATTGTGGCTACCGCGCCGAACCAGGTGCAAGTGCAAAAGTAGTTTGGGCGCCGCAGGAACGAAGCGACCGTTCGGATGATGCGAGCGCTGTCGACTTCGGTCTCTTTAGCGGCTCGAAGGCGACGCAGGGGATTGCTGAATGAACTTTGCGTTCATGGTCTTGGCGGCGGTCATGGCGAGGCTACCGCTGGCCGCGGCGACGGCGGTGGAAGCGATGCTGAGCGAGTCCGGGCTGAAGCGATAGACCAGCAAGCCTACTGCGATGGCGGCGGCTAAATTGAGGATGGCCCAGGTCCACTTGCCCAGATAGGCGAATCCTGCACCGGCGAGGAGAAAACTGAGTAGAAAGGCGAGCCATGGGCTTTTCACGTAAACCTCCTGGATCATTCTGCTGACTAAGCTTGTGACAAACGGGACTTGGTTGGCATGACTCCCGTCGGAATGCATTGCGCCAAACAGTGACAGAATCCGTCATGCGATCTGTGTCCTCTTTTCGTAAACGTCGGCGGGGCGAGTTCCATTGACCGAGCCTCGGGTAACTCGTAAGATTTTTGGGACATCTGAGCCGAGGGCAGGCTGATAGAGTTTTGAAACCTGGCCTGGAAGCGCCGATAGAAGCCGTGTGGCTAGCATCTATGGCGGAATTGGATGGGCACAACGTGAAGGTACGATGACACGAAACCTTGCAAGCCGGGCCGTTATCGCAGTGGGACTGTTAGGGCTCCCCGTCGCCATTTCGCTTGGATTTTCCGGATGCAACGACAGCTCGACGAAACAGGCGAAGGTTCGCCCACCTGCGGCGACCCCGGCCGCTCAAGCGGTTGCTCCGGGGTTCCCTCGCGAACCGCTCCCGTTCGATCGCCCGTTGCCTGACTATGCCGCTTTGCAGCCCATGGCACGGCCTGCCATCGACATCCTGGTGGAGAAAGTGGAGGCGGCTTACAACACGGGGCAAAAGTACCTGAAGGCCGGCGATCCGGAAAAGGCGCGCGCGGAGTTCGACCGGGCCGTGGATCTGATTCAGGCCAGCGGCTTCCAGATGGAATCGGACCCGCGGCTTTCGAAGCTGGTTGACCAGATCGGGGATGCGACGCAGGTCTACGAGCAGGCGCAGGCTCAGAACAATGCCGAAGAGGAAGAGGAAAATCCGGGGATTCCCGCACCGATTGAAGAGATTGCTGATTTGACGCTGCCTCCGGGCGACCCGCGCCTGTATTCGAAGGTCGAGCAGGAATTGATTGTGGTGCCGCACGATTTGCCGCTCACGGTGAATGATTCGGTGCTGCAGTACTTGAGCTATTTCTCGACATCGCGCGGCCGGGCAGTGGTGGAGCATGGGCTCGAGCGGGCGGGACGCTACAACGAAATGATCCGGCGAACCTTGAAGGCGGAGGGTGTTCCGCAGGATTTGATCTATCTGGCGCAGGCGGAGAGCGCTTTCCTGCCGCAAGCGGTTTCGCGGGCGGGGGCGCGGGGGATCTGGCAGTTCATGCCCTATCGCGGGATGGAGTACGGGCTCGAGCGCACCTACTGGATTGACGAGCGCAGCGATCCCGAAAAAGCGACGCATGCAGCCGCGCAGCACATGAAGGATTTGTACGCGATGTTCGGCGACTGGTACCTGGTGATGGCGGCCTACAACTCCGGGCCCGGCAATGTTACGAAGGCGGTGGAGCGGACGGGGTATGCGGATTTTTGGGAGTTGCAGAAGCGCCATGCGCTGCCCAAGCAGACGCAGAACTACGTGCCGATTATTATCGCGCTTGCGCTCGTAGCCAAGGATCCGGTGCTCTACGGCGTGCAGGTGGTGCCGGAAAAGCCGCCGGCGGTGGAGACGGTGAAACCGGGGCATCCGGTGGATCTGCACCTCGTTGCGGATGCGACCGGAGCGGACCTGGAAGATCTGCGCCTCTTGAATCCGGCCCTGCTGCGCAGCGTGACGCCGAGCGATCCTGTTTTCATTTTGGCTTTGCCGAAGGGCACGGGGCAGAAATTCACGGATAACATCCAGCGCGTGCCGGTCAACAAATGGACGAGCTGGCGGCTGCACTCCGTGGAAGGTGGCGAGACGCTAGCGGATGTGGCGCGGCACTATCGCGTGACGGTGCCGGCCATCGAGAATGCGAATCATCTGGAGGCGCACGCCACTTTACCGGCCGGGTTTCTCTTGAATGTGCCGACGGCGCCGCCGGTCGTGAAGCTGGTTCATTACCGCGTTCAGCGGGGCGACACGCTGGAAGGAATCGCGGAGCGGTTTGACGTGACGGTGGCCGAGATCAGGCGCTGGAATCACATCAGCGGGGCGAAGGCGCCGCGGGGGGCGCGTTTGCGAATCTATGCGGGCGGGGAACCTGTGGCAACTTCGCACGGCAAGTCAAAATCAGCGCAAAAGGGGACGGCTGAAGGCGACCCGGGCGCGAGCCATGCAGGCGTACAGAACGTCTCAAACGCGCATGCGGAAAAGAGCGAAGCGGTGCAGCATCGGGTGAAGAAGGGCGAGACGCTGTACTCCATTGCGCGGGCGTATGGGACTACCGTGACGGCCTTGAAGAGCTCCAACCCTTTTCTGGCAGACCGGCCTCTGGCAGCCGGAGACGTGCTTACCATCCAGCGATAACGCCTCCAAATACTGGACGGATTCCCCGCCCTGAATATAAGCAACTATCTTATTTACTTATAGATACGTATAATTCACGCGCGGAGACCAGCCTGTCCTGTGGATTCTTTCCGTGCGCGCAACATTTTCAGCCGCTTGCTCCTTGACAAACTTCCGAGACTCCGTTTATATGCGCGAAGGAGCTAAAGCCGTCCGGCAATCCTGAAAGACATCCAGGGAGGTCCCATGTTCTATTCGAAATCGCATGACGAGGAAGACGACGAACTGCCCCGGTTCGAAGAGGAAGAAGAGGAGAGCGAGCAACCCCTGGGCGGCGCGGTCGAGGTAGAAGAGATTACGATTGAGGAAGAGCCGGGCGAAGATGAGAGCGAGCCGACTCCGGCGGCTGCGCCGCGTTCGGCGCCCGCACGGCCGTCGAAGCCTGCGAAGAAGGCTAAGAAAGCCAAGAAGGCTCCGGCCCGGAAGAAGTCGAAGCCGAAGAAGGCAGCCAAGAAACCCAAGAAAGCGGCCAAGAAGAAACCGGCGAAGCGCAGGCGGCGGTAAGGCTGTTTTCCGAATTCAATAAGATTGTGAACGGGGATTGCGTTCGCGCGATTGGGGGCGTAGTCCTCGTTTCTTCTCTCTTTCGTTTTGAATCGTGCCGGAAATTCGATCAGAAATACTCCGCGCAAGCCGTTCGGCGTTTCTCTTCGAGCACACTGGCAATTCTTCTCAACCTGTCGTTTCGCTCCGAAACTGCTACCACTTTGCATATTTGAGTTGACGTCGAAAAATCCCGCGGCGTTCCCGATTTGATATGTTCCACTTGCGATAAACGCAGGTTGGTGGCTAGCATAGGCTACCGATGGCGCTTGCTCTGGAGCAGATTCGGCGAATGCGGGGCGGAGCGCAGTCGCATCTGATGCGTTGCGTGGCGACGAGTTCCGTATTGTCTAGAGCAGGGTCAAGCCCAGCGTCGAGTCCCATTCCTTCTTCCAGCTCTGGTGGCGTATCGAGCACTCGCAAACGCGAGGAATACGACTATTACGTCGTGAAGTTTCAGAACAACCCACAGGGAGCGAGGATCCTGGCGAACGAATTGCTGGCTACGAGGCTGGCGGCGAGGATTGGATTGCCCGCGCCGCCGGTGGCTGTGGTCGAGGTGCGCGAAGAACTGGTCGCTCACACGGCCGATCTGGTGATGCAATTGGGGCGCGGGCGCGCACTCTGCCGGGCCGGGTTGCAGTTCGGGTCGCGCTACCCGGGCTCACCGGCCGAAACTGTCGTGTACGACTTCCTTCCCGACGAACAACTGCGCGAAGTCCAAAACCTGGGCGATTTCTGCGGCATGCTTGTATTCGACAAATGGACCTGCAACACGAATGGGCGGCAGGCGATTTTTTTTTCGCGGTAGAGGAGAGGCGCACTACCGGGCGCTGATGATCGACAACGGTTTCTGTTTCAATGCCGGAGAGTGGAATTTCCCGGACGCGCCGCTGCGGGGAATCTATGCTCGGCACCGTGTGTACCAAGGCGTGCGCGGGATGGAAGCATTCGAGCCCTGGCTTTCGCGGCTCGAGGAACGCATCGACGAAGCAGTAGTGGAGGAAGCGGCGAGCGAAATTCCGCCGGAGTGGTACGAAGACAAAGCGGACGCGCTCGAGAAGATGCTGGAACAGCTGCTGCGCAGGCGCAAACTCGTGGCCGACCTGATCGTGGCGGCGAAGAAATCGTCGGCGCTGCCGTTTCCGAATTGGAAGTGAGTTTGAGTGACGGCTCGTCGCAGAGGGAGAAGCGGGCGGGATGGAGAGCGGCGACCGAAACGACGTAGCGAGCGGGCTGTGGCGTGTAACGCGCGTCAAAGCCACGGTTGCGGGAGTGATTGAACCATGAACGACGAACGGAATGGCAACGAGAATGGCGAGCGAAATGACGAACGGAATGACGGCCGAAATGATCAACGAAAGATGCTGAGGTATAGAATCCTGCGTTATGTGCCGAATCTCATGCGCGATGAGTGGGTGAATATCGGGGTGCTACTCGAAGACGGCCCGGACGCGCAGCGCGCCATCAAGCTGATCGAGGAAGACTCCGAATTCGCGCGCGTGCGGCGGCTGAATCCGGCGATGGACGATTCCCTGTTGCGGGGGCTGGCCGGAACATTCGACGCCGAGCTTCGCAAACCGAACGAGGCCGTGGCGGCCTACCTTGAGAAACTCGACCAGACCCTGTCGAACGCCGTGCAGTTCAGCCCGGTGAAAGGGGTTTACGCGGAGGATTTCGACGCCGAACTCGACCGGCTCTATCAAGATCAAGTGGCGCCGCCGGCTCGGGCCCGTGGCGGGATCATGGAAAGTACCCGTGCCTGGATCAAGGCGCGTCTGAACGACGTGTTCCGCAGGCGGCGTGTGCCGCAGCTGGCGCGCGCGATTCGCGTCGAAGAGTTCACCCAGCCGGGCGATCCCTTGCGCCTCGACTATGGCTACCGGAACGGCATGCAAGGGTACATTCAGGCGGTGGCCCTCGGCCGCGACACAGCGCAGGCCAAAGTTCTGGCCTATACGGCGGAAAGAATTCGCGCGCGCGTCCCGGACGTGGAGTTTACCGCGATCACGGAGATTGAGCCCGCGCGGGATAATTCCCGGCACCAGTTTATGGTGAAGCTGTTCGATGAACAGCGGATTGCGGTGGTGCCGCTCAATCGGGTGGAGAGATTTGCGGAGGATTTGCGGGCGCGATTGCAGTAGCGGCGCGGGGCAATCATCGAAGCCTTAGGTCAGTTGCGGCCTGATGGCCGCGACGGGACCTGAGCTTACGGGAGCCGGGCGGTTTTTTTGAGAGGACGAAGCGCCGTACGCGCCACACATTACTTCCGGAGCGAACCCCAGGAGGGGAGTTTCCGCCGGCCCAATAGCGCTTCCGCCGCCCACGCCCCGAGATACACCGAAAGAGCCACACCGTGTCCGGCGTACGCTCCGAGCACGATCGCGTTTTTACTCTGCGGATGCGGCATGAAGACCGGGCGCCAGTTCCCGCGGAAAAGAATGGGGCCGCCCCACCTCTGCGTGATCTTGATTTCGCGCAACTCGGGATGCAGATTGTGAATCCGCCGTTCGATCGACTCGAAGAGATTTCTCGCATCGCCTGTCGTGATGTCAAGCCGCCTGAGATCGCGCGAGTCGTCCGCGTCCACCAGGCCAGCGCCGAAGACGACGCTTCCGTCGCGCAGGCAGCGGCCCCAGAGGTACGGCAGATCGACCGTGTAGAAGGGATTTCCTCCGGCAAGGCCGATGGCTTCGAGCCGCTTTTCATCCATCGGCTCGGTGAGAACGGCGAGCGCGAGCTTCGGCTCGGCGCGCCCGGCGAGAGATGTGAGTTCAAGCGCGAGCGCGTTCGTGGCGAAGAGGATTTTCCCAGCGGAGCATTGCGAGCCGCCGGCGTGAACCGCAGGGTGAACGACAGGGCGCTGCCGCCATTCGATCTGTGTGACGGGATGGCTCTCGATGATGGTGGCGCCGCGTTCGTCTGCAGCTTGGGCGAGGCCGGCCACGAGCTTTCCGGGATCGAGCGTTCCTCCCGGAACTTTTTTCGCCACGCGCAAGGTTCCTGAATCGTTCCATTGAATCGGCGAGTTTTTCAGGGCCTTGCCGCGGCCAATTTCAAAAGCGTCGGGCAGCGAGAGATGGCAATCGATGTCGAGCTCGGCGAGAATGCGCTCGAGCCCGCCCAGAACATTTCCGAGGCCGGGCAGATCGCCCGCGGCTGATTCCGCTAGGGCCATCCCGCCGGTGCGGCCGCTGGCACCTGCGCCGATGCGGTCTGCCTCGAATATAGCGACGGATTTTCCCGGCGCGAGACGGCGCAGCCAGGCAGCCGCGGCCAGGCCCGTGAAACCGCCGCCCACGATCGCAAAATCGACCGACGGAGGAACCGATTTGCTGCGAACAGCGAAGTCGATGTGCCAGGGTGGAGCGCCCCAGTTTCTTGGGTGCGGAGTCGAATGAGAATTAGGCGGCTGCGGCGAATGTGGTTTTGGAGTGGGCATAAACGCGGAAGATGGCCGAAAGGCCTCAGGTCAATTCCGTCCAAAGGCGGGACGAAATGGGACTTGAGCTACGGGATTTGGCGCGGTTGCGACTCGGCACGGTTGCAAACAATGAGCGACCGCGCATTCTTGCATCTAGTTGGTGCCGGCGATTGCGCGCCGCCCGCTACAGAATCGACTCGGTCCAGTTTTCGAGCGTGTGCTTCACCTTGCCCATGAACTGATGCGCGACCGCGCCGTCCACCACGCGATGATCGTAGGAGAGCGTGAGGTAGACCATCGAGCGGATCGCAATCGCATCGTCGACAACGACCGGGCGCTTCTCGATCGTGCCGAGGCCGAGGATGGCGACATTGGGCTGGTTGATGACCGGCAGGCCGAAGAGGCCACCGAAGACGCCGGGATTCGTGATCGAGAAGGTGCTTTCGGCCACTTCCTCGGGCTTGAGTTTTTTCGCGCGGGCGCGCTCGGCGAGATCGTTAAGCGCGCGAGCGATGCCCAGGAAATTTTTCTCTTCGGCATTCTTGATCACCGGGACGATCAGGCCCCAGTCGAGCGCGACGGCGATGCCGATGTTGCATTCCTTGTGCAGGACGATGTTCGTACCGTCGACGGAAGAATTCACCGTAGGAAACGCGCGCAAGCCTTCGACCGCGGCGCGCACGAAGAAGGGCATGAAGGTGAGCTTCGTGCCGCTGGACTGCTCGAACTTGTCTTTCATTTTCGAGCGCAGGGCGGCGATGCCGGAGACGTTCACTTCATCGACTGAGTACACATGCGGAGAAACGCGCTTCGACAGTACCATGTGCTCCGCGATGCGCTGGCGCATTACCGACATGGGTTGGACTCCGTAGTGGCCGAAGTACATCTTTTCGCGCGGGACGGCCGTTTCGAGAACCGCGGATGCAGCGGCGCCTCCCGCGGCAGGCGGCGGAGCTGAGCCTGCGCGCTCCGGGGCGGCACCCGCTGCGGAAATGCCGGATGAACTTAGCGACGCGCCGCCGCCTTCGATCGCGGCGCGAATATCGTGTTTGCTGATGCGGCCACCGGCGCCGGTGCCGGGAATCTGCGAGAGGTCTACGTTATTTTCGCGCGCGATGCGACGGACAAGTGGAGAGCTGCGAATTTTCTGGCCGTTGGGGCGTTGCTGTGGCGCCGGTGAGGCCGCAGCGGCGGCGCGGGGCGCGCTCGGGGCGGGTGACGGAGCCGGTTTCGCAGGAGCCTCGGTTTTTGGTGGTGCTGAGGCTTGCACGGGCGCTTCTGCTCTTGCCGGGACCGACGCGGGAGGCGAAGCGCCAGCGGATGCGCCTGCGCCACCGGCGTCGATCACCGCGACAACCGTCTGAATCGGCACTGTCTGGCCTTCATTGACTTTGATTTCCTTCAGCACGCCGGCAGAGGGCGACGGAATCTCGGCGTCGACTTTGTCAGTCGAGATTTCAAAGAGCGGCTCGTCGCGCTCGATCTTGTCGCCGGGCTTTTTCAGCCACTTCGTGATGGTTCCTTCGAAAATGCTTTCGCCCATTTGTGGCATGATGACGTCAGCCATGGCACTCTCCGTGGTCAACTCTTCAAATCAATCTTCGAGTCAAGCTGTTCAAATCGATTTCTTCGTGCCCAATATCTGCCCGTCAGTATTTTGCCAAGTCGCGAGCGGCGGCGGCAACTTTTTCCGCGTTGGGCAGAAAGCGCTCTTCGAGCGGCGGCGAATAAGGCACGGGCGTATCGAGCGACGTGACGCGCGCGATCGGTCCATCCAAATCTTCGAACGCGTCTTCGCAGACCAGCGCCGCGATTTCTCCGGCGATCCCGCCCGTGCGCGTGTCTTCGTGAACGATCAGGAGCTTGTTGGTCTTCTTCACCGACGCGAGAATGGCATCGCGGTCGAGCGGCAGAAGCGTGCGCAGGTCGATCACTTCGGCGTCGATGCCCTCTTTCGCCAGCATTTCGGCGGCTTCGAGTGAAGTATGCACCATCGCCGCGTAGCTCAGGATGGTGAGGTCCTTGCCTTCGCGCCGCACTGCTGCTTTGCCGATCGGAACCGTGTATTCCTCCGCCGGAATTTCTTCCTTGATGCGGCGATAGAGATATTTGTGCTCGAAGAAGAGCACGGGATTATTGTCGCGCACCGCGGATTTCAGGAGCCCCTTCGCGTCGTAGGCGGTGGAGGGATAAATAATCTTCAGTCCCGGCGTGTGCATGAAATACATTTCCGGATTCGCGGAGTGGAACGGGCCGCCGTGCACGCCGCCACCCGACGGCCCTCTCAATACCATCGGCACCGGCGCGCCCCAGCGATAGTGGGACTTGGCGGCGAAATTCGTCACCTGATTGAAGCAGCAGGCGATGAAATCGATGAATTGCATTTCGACAATGGGGCGCAACCCGAGATAACCCATGCCGCAGGCTGCGCCGACGATGGCCGTCTCGCTGATCGGCGCATCGATCACGCGCTCAGGCCCGAATCGCGCGAGCAGGCCTTCGGTGACTTTGAACGCGCCGCCGTAGACGCCGATGTCCTCGCCGAGCGCGACGACGGCCGGATCGCGGTCCATCTCCTCGAAAATCGCCTGGCGGATTCCTTCGAGCATGGTGATGGCGGCCATCAGCGTCGTCCTCGCTTGCCGCGCCGGCTTTTTTCTTTCTGCGCGCGCTCTTCGCGGAAAGCTCGATCCTTGGGCCCGCGGCCGAACGGGACTCGCAAGGCGGCGGCTGTCTCGAGGGCCTCTTTTTCTTCAGCGGCGGTTTTTGCTGCTGGCAGATTTGCGGATGCCTTCGGCGGCGATTTGGAAGCAGTTTTCTCCGTGCCCGCCGTCGGCGCGCCGTTTCCGGAATTTTGCTGTGGCGGTTTCGTCTGCGCAGCCGCTTTCACTTCGGCGTCGGCATCGGGATCGAGCGAGCCGAAGGATTTTACTTCCCACATCGCATCGACGCTGCAGTTCGGAGGCGTCAGTTCCGCTTTCGAGCGCTGCCAATCGGCTTCAATCGTGTGGCAGCCGTCGCAATAGACGCCCTGCTCGGCAAGCTCGGGCGGCGGGAGAGGCGACTCCTCGGCGAACTTCTGGTCCTCATCCAATTCGCGCTCGATGCGCGAATCGATTTCGGATTTCGTTTTGGCGTCCCAGATCTTATTTTCGGTGAGGAATTTTTCGTAACGCGCGATCGGATCGCGCGCCTTCCAATATTCGACCATCTCCTTCGGCACATACTCGGCGGGATCGTGCTGCGCATGACCTTTCATGCGATGCGTCTTGACCTCGATCAGCACCGGACCGTGACCAGCACGGCACTCTTCGACCGCTTCTTTCGTCGTCGCGTAGACGGCGAGGACGTCGTTGCCATCCGTTATTTTGCTAGTGATGCCGTAAGCCACAGCGCGGTCGGCGAGATTCTTGACGGGCACTTGGCGCGCAACCGGCGTCGAATATGCCCACTGGTTGTTTTCGACGATGAGCACAAACGGCGCGCGCTGCGAGGCCGCGAGATTGAGGCCTTCGTGAAATGCCCCGGTGGAAGAGCCGCCATCGCCGATCCATGTGAGCGCGACAATGTTCTGGCCCAGGTAGCGGCCGGCCATCGCGACTCCCGTCATCACCGGAATCAGATCTCCGAGCATCGAAATGGGTGAAATGGTGTGATGCACCTTCAAATCGCCGAAGTGGCTGGTGCCGTCTTTGCCGAAGGTGGGCGAAGTATATTTGGCCATGTGCTGGGTGAAGATATCGCGCGGCTTGAAACCTTTCACAAGAAGAGCCCCGATATTTCGGATCATGGGAGCGAGCCAGTCTTTCGGCTCGAGCGCGTAGGCCGTGCCTACCGAAACCGCTTCTTGGCCGAGGCTGGAATAAAGTCCGCCGACGATTTTATTTTGCCGAAAGAGCCGGACCATGCGGTCTTCGAGCTGGCGATTGAGCTGCATGTAGTAGTAGAGGTCGAGATACTGCGCGCGCGTGAGCTTAGCGGCCGTGATTCCTGTTTCCTTCACTGAGTTTGCGACGTGCATACGATGGTCTCCACTATGCTTATAAAGGCTTATAAAGCAGCCGAGGAATCTCAGACCGCGGCGGCGACTGATTCCGTTACCACGCGACGGCCGCCAGCGAGCGTTGCTTCCAGCTCCCCGCGCGATACAGGCGTTAGGCTAAATCCAAAGACGTCGGCAAAATGTGCGCTCAGGCGCGCCTTCGCTTCGGCGGTTTCGACGTCGCGGCCAAGAATGCGCTCGAGCGATGTGGCGCGCGCGTCCTGAATCCCGCACGGAACGATCAAGTCAAAATAGCGCAAGTCGGTCGAAACATTGTACGCGAAGCCATGGGACGTGACCCAGCGGCTCAAATGGACACCGAGCGCCGCAAGTTTCTCTTCTACCGCAGCGGTGCCATTCACTGAGCCGACCCAGATTCCATGCTTGCCTGAAACGCGATGCGCTTCGATGCCAAAATCACGGGTCGCGCGAATCATGGTTTCTTCGAGTTGTTCCACGTACCAGCGAATGTCGCGGCGATGCTCGGCCAAATCGAGGATCGGATAACCGACGATCTGCCCGGGGCCATGGTAGGTGATGTCGCCGCCGCGATCGGTGGCGTGAAACTCCACCTGCATCTGTGCGAGCAAACGATCGCTCGCGCGCAAGTGCTCGCGCTTGCCGTTGCGCCCGAGCGTGATCACGTGCGGATGCTCGCAGAAGAGCAGAACGTCTGGAATTGCGTTCGCTTTTCGCGCTTCGACGAGTTCGCGCTGCAAATCGCACGCCGGTCCGTAGGGCACCAACCCCAGGTCAATCATCCAGCAGTTTTTCGTGACTCGATTCACAAATCCTTCGAAATATTCATCGACAGCGACGCGCGGCGCTAATAGCGGCGCTAATAATTGATCGCCGCTAGTAGTTAATCGCAAGGCCGCGGACGGCGTTGAACGCATCGCCCATCGCTTCCCAAACGGTCGGGTGAGCGTGAATCGTGGCGGCCATATCGTCGAGCGTGGCTTCAAGGCCGAGCGCGGCTACCGGCTCGGCAATAATTTCCGTCGCGAGCGGGCCAATCGCATGGACGCCAAGTATTTCGCCGTATTTCGCGTCGGCCACCACTTTGATGAAGCCTTCGTGCTGGCCGAGGATCGTGGCTTTGCTGTTGCCCAGGAACGGGAATTTGCCCACCTTCACGTCGAAACCGGCTTCGCGCGCCTGCTTCTCTGTATAACCAATCGACCCGACCTGCGGCTCGCAGTAGGTGGCGTTGGGGCAGCGCTTGCGATCGAACGGCAGCACCTCTTTGCCTGCCATGCGGCCCACGGCGATGATGCCCTCCATCGAAGCGGCGTGTGCGAGTTGTGGTTGACCCGCAACGATGTCACCGATGGCGTAAAGCTTCGGCTCGGCCGTTTCGAGAAACGCATTTGTCTCGATGAAACCGCGGTCCACTTTAGCTTTGGTTTTCTCGAGGCCGATATTTTCAGTGAGCGGGCGGCGGCCGACGGCAATCAGAACTTTCTCCGCGCTGATGGTTTGCGAGTTCCCTGCTTTGTCTTTGTATGTGACCGTTCCGCCCTTGGCGTCCTTCTTCACGGATTCGACTTTCGCTTCGAGCTCGATCTTCATGCCCTTCTTGCGAAGAATCTTTTCGAGTTCGGCGGAAATCTCCTCGTCCTCGAGCGGCACCACACGCGGCAACGCTTCGAGTAGCGTCACGTCCGAGCCGAACGTCTTAAAAATAGAAGCGAACTCGACGCCGACGGCGCCGCAGCCGACCACAATCATCGATTTGGGAATTTCCTGAAGCCCCAGAATTTCGCGATTTGTAAGAACTATCTTGCCGTCGATTTCAACATTAGGCAGCGAGCGCGCTTCAGACCCGGTGGCGAGCATCGTGTAAGTGGTTTCGATTTCTGAGGTCTTGCCGTCTTTCTCCACAGAAACGCGCCCCGGTCCGGCGATGCGTCCCCATCCGGTGATGGACTCCACCTTGTTCTTCTTGAACAAGGCCCCAATACCGCCTGCATGCTTCTTTACGATCTTGTCCTTGCGCGCCAGGATCGCCGGCCAATTAATTTTCACCTCCTTCACTTCGAAGCCGAATTCTTCGGCGCGTTTGAAATGGTCGTAAATGTCGGCATGGTGCAGAAAAACTTTGGTAGGGATGCAGCCCACATGGAGGCACGTGCCGCCGAGAAATGAGTCTTTCTCGATGACGACCGTCTTCAATCCCCACTGTGCGGCGCGAATCGCGGCGACGTAGCCGCCCGGTCCGCTCCCGATGATCGCGAGATCGTATTTAGCCAAACTGGTTCTCCCCTTCGGTTGGTATTTCAGCCGGAACCAATAGATGCATGGAAGGGTGGTTACGACTGCGACTCTTCCAAGTGCGCAGACTAAAGAGTTTAGCAGCCGTTTCCAGCCGCCGCAACCCGCGGTTAAGCACTATGCACAAGAGGGGCGCGCTATCGAATCGCAGGGGGGCACGTCTCACTCGCTAAGCCCGTTTCGCAGGAAATAGCTCGAAGTGACGCAACTAAATCGGGCTGCAAATCGTATAGATGCCAGAGGGACACATGAACAACGAGCCGCCTCCAGGCGCAGCGATATTACCAGCCGTCGAATCCACGCAAGCTCCCAGCGAGCCGAACGGCGTCCATAAGGTCTTCTTCGGCTCGGGCGGGCTCCGGGCCGGGTGGCGACTCGCCATCTACCTCGCTTTTGTGATCGGCCTTCAATACCTGATTATCCAGCGCGGCCTGCGATTGATTCCGGGAGTCGCAGAAGTCATGAAGCAGGCCCAGAGCAGCGGAGTCCTCACTCCGCGATTCGAACTCATCTTCGAGAGCACCGCGATCCTGATCGTTTTTCTCGCAGCGGGGATTATGAGCCGCATTGAAAAGCGTTCACTCGGTGTATATGGCCTACCCGCCGATGGCGCCTTCGGAAAATTATTCTGGCAGGGAGCTCTGTGGGGACTGGGTTTCGAATCGCTCGAGATGCTGGCGATCTTCGCGCTCGGCGGATATTCCTCCGGAGGATTCGCTCTGGCGGGTGGAGCGTTTTTGAAATATGCGGTTCTTTGGGCGGTCGGATTTGTGCTGGTCGGGATTTTTGAAGAATTTCTGTTTCGCGGCTACGCGCAATTTACACTGGGAAGCGGAATCGGTTTTTGGCCGGCCGCATTTCTACTTTCGGCGGCATTCGGCGCGGTTCACCTTTCGAATCCAGGTGAAGGCTGGGTGGGAGCACTCGCGGTCTTCGCGTTCGGAATGCTGGGATGCATGATGCTGCGACGAACCGGCAATCTCTGGTTCATGGTGGGATTCCATGCGTCGAGCGACTACGCGGAAACTTTCATCTACTCAACGCCCGACAGCGGCATGCTCGCGCAGGGCCACATGCTGAATTCATCGTTTCACGGACCGCGTTGGCTCACCGGAGGAACGATCGGCCCGGAAGGCAGCGCGCTGGCTTTCGTCGTAATGGTAATCGCATTTCTAGCTCTCAACTGGGCTTATCCAGCAAAAAAGTCCGCGAATTAATATTGGGTTTCGGCAGGAGCAGAGTTCGGATACTCTTTTTGCTGAGTTCCACAGTCTAAGACGCAAAAACTCAGGAGGACTCAAGATGGCCGACGACCTTAGTGCCTCTGATCCGTTGCGGCAATCGGCACCTTCGAATCCGATCCCAACGAAGCCACCCGCTGCTCACAACATTTTCGTCGGGCCCAACGGAATTCGCGCAGGATGGCGACTCGTAATTTTCCTAGCGCTGGATTTTGCATTCGTTTACGGGATCGTGCACATTCCCGGGGTTCGGTCGCTTCTGCCCTCTCAACAAATTTTCACCGCAAAGGGTTTGCTTTTCAGCGAGGGCTTGCTCAATTTACTGCCTTTACTTTTGGCTGCCGCAGTGATGACCTTCATCGAGAAACGGTCCTTCGCCGACTATGGAATGCCGTGGAACGAGACGCTCGGCAAGCGGTTCTGGCAGGGAGTTCCCATCGGCTTCATCATGCTGTCGCTCCTTCTCCTGCTCATCGGTGCGCTCCACGGATTTTCTTTGGACGGAGTGGCAGTGGGCGGGGCCGCTGCGCTCAGCCTCGCCCTTTTATATTTCATCGGCTTCATCTTCGTCGGGATGTTCGAGGAATTCTCGTTTCGCGGATACATGCAATCAACTCTCCAGTCAGGTATCGGATTCTGGCCGGCGGCAATCATTCTCTCGATTGGTTTCGGCGCCATCCACCTCGGAAATAGCGGCGAAGCGAAGATTGGCGCATTCATGGCCGGATGCTTCGGACTTGTCGCCGCTTTTGCACTGCGTCGAACCGGAAACATCTGGTATCCCATTGGAATGCATGCTTCCTGGGATTGGGGAGAAACGTATTTTTACGGTACTCCGGACAGCGGAACTCTGGCACAGGGGCATTTCCTCAACTCATCGTTCCGCGGACCGGAATGGTTGACAGGGGGAAGCGTCGGGCCAGAAGGCAGCTGGTTCGTGTTTCTCGTTATGATTCTCTGGGTGATCGCCATTCATTTTCTTTTTCCCGCGAAACCCGCCGTAGTCGGACAGACTGAAACTGACACCGGCAAAGCCTTCGCAGCGCGTCCTGAATTCTAGAGAGGGGCGTTTCTCCGCGACCCTCGCTTGCAGCTTGCATCTTCTTCATGCCTACAGCATCAAACCTGTCCGCCCTCGGGTAGTTGCCTTAATTGACAACGAAAGGGCATGCCGGTAAACTCTCCGGCTCTAGGTGAGGCTTTGCGCCTCACAATGGGACCAAAACAATGGACAAGAAGCGACTCGATTACTACAAGAAGAAACTCGTGACGCGACGCGAGGAACTCGTGCGCGGCATCGCCCGCACAGAGCAAGAGGGCCGCGAGGCCGATGAAGATCCCACAGTGGATCTCGCGGACAAGGCCGCCAACTCCTACACCAAGGAGTTCCTCTTCGGGCAGACGCACAATGACCGTTCGCTGCTCCAATTAGTGGATGACGCGCTGGCCCGGATCAACAAGGACAACGGCTTTGGCGAATGCGTCTCCTGCCATGAGGAACTTCAGCAAAAGCGTCTCGAAGCAGTGCCGTGGACTCGCTACTGCATCACCTGCCAGGAAAAAATGGAACAGGGGCTTCTGTAGCCCCGTTTCGTCCCCTCGTTAGCCATCGAGACGTCTACGCGAAAGCCAAAAGGGCCTCGGTCTAAACGGCGTGAATAGAGGTGTGCGAGGTCTCCACGGCCTCAAGAAGACGCGCGCTGATAATGCCGCTATCGATTTTTCTTTGCTCTCTGCCTGAATTGAAGTACTTTCGCTTTACCCCTTACAGCCAAAAGAGCGAATTGTGTCCCTTCGAGGCGCAATCGATGCCGTTGTGTCTGTGCTCTTGCCGGCACCCTGCCGGATTTGCGGCACTACGCTCACCGATGCGAATCGAATTCCCATCTGCGCTGCATGCTTTGCCTCGATAGAACCGATTGTTGATCCCATGTGCTCATGCTGCGGACGGCCCTTTGAGCTCGCGCCGCAAGTTGAGAAGGCTCCGGGACTTTGCCGCCTTTGCCGCACAAATTTCTATGCTTTCGAGCGGGCCCGTAGCTTCGCCTACTACAACGACGCGCTCGCTGGCGCAATCGTGCTCTTGAAATACGAGGAGGTCACCCGGTTGGGACACTGGTTCGCCGAGCGCCTCGCCCAGGTGATTCGAAATGCAGGTGAGGAATTTCAAGCTGACGCAGTGGTGCCCGTCCCTTTGCATCCTGACCGCCAGCGCGAACGCGGTTACAACCAAGCTGAGCTGATCGCGAGGCCCCTCGCCAGACGCCTGGGACTCGAGCTCGGGTCATACCTGCTGATGCGCACGAAGCCCCGCCCTGCGCAGCTGGTCCTCTCGCGCAGCGAGCACTGGAAGTCCGTACGTGGCGCCTACGCGACCAGGCGAGGGGTGCGAGTTGACAAGCTGCGCATCTTGCTGGTAGATGATGTATTGACGACTGGCGCGACGTTAGATGCGTGCTCGCGGGTGCTGAAGAAGGCTGGAGCCGCAAGCGTCTTGGGGCTGACGGTGGCGCGGGTCGTTCTGCGCTCGTCGCTCACGGCTTCTAAGCAGCGAACAAAGTCACAAACCCCTTGAAACCAACGGGGTGCGGTTGGCATCCTTAGTAACAGGGAAACTCGTCGAGCGACGCAAAGGCGGCGCAGATGGAAAACCGGCTAAAGAACGTGTTACGTCCGCGGCCTAATCTTGGCCTGGCCAAGACTGCGGGAGCTGGTTCGCCCAATTCGCAACTCCCCGCTACGAAGCGCCCTTCGCTGATGCAGGCTCCCGTGCTCGTGCTGAACGCGACGTTCGAGCCCATCAATGTCACTGCGGTTCGTCGCGCGCTGGTGCTTATGCTCAAAGGCGTCGCGCAGGCGGAAGAGACCAATCACACCGAAGTGCACTCCACTTCAAAAGCGATTCAGGTGCCGTCCGTGATCCGGCTTCTCACCTATCGCCACATCCCGCAGCAGAGCCGCGCGCTTTCACGCAAGAATATTTTGCTGCGCGACCGGAATACTTGCCAGTTTTGCGGGAGCGCGTTCCCGGCTGCCGAGCTGACACTTGACCACGTGATGCCGCGTTCGCGCGGTGGGCGTTCGTCGTGGGAGAATCTGGTAGCCTGCTGCTATTCCTGCAACAACAACAAAGGCGACCGCACGCCCGAAGAGGCTGGCCTGAAGCTGCAGCGGCGTCCGCGCCCGTTCACGCTTCACACTTCGCGCCAACTGATGCGCCTGATCGGCCATCGCGACGAGAAGTGGCGCAAGTATCTCTTCTACTGATTTTCTCCGCAGCTATTTTTTCGCTGCAACCTTTTTCGGCGCCGTGCCGTCTAACCTTACAAATCACTTCTAGGACACACCCCGGGAAGTGGCACCGGATCTAATCCGGACCGCTTCCCTTCTTTTTTGCCTGCACCAGTTCTATTGACGGAACACGATCTTGATTCCGCGCCGCCAGTTTTCGTTGACGCCGATCCTGCTGATTTGAATTTTGGGCGAAATATATTTCAAAAGAATTTCCGTGGCGGAATGGAACCGCAGACCGGGCGCGACGAGCCAGACCAATGGCGGCTTCGGGTCCAAATCGATTCCGCTGAAATATCCGAAGCGCTGAAAATCGCCCTCGCCCTGATGGCGGCGCACTCGCAGCCAATAATCCACGGCTTGGATCGGCATCTGAATATCTTCCGAAGCTTTCAATTCGATTATCACGAGCCGGCCGCGCCGCGTAACTCCCAGCAGGTCCAGTACGCCCCGATCTCCGCCGCTTAAGGCAGGAACCTGCGAATAGAGGAATTTGGGATCCAATTGCGCATCCAGGCATGATGGATCTTCGAGTACAAGAGTCTCCAGCCAGCGTTCGGGAGCTGCGCGATAAAAATAGTTCTTCGTGTCCGTAGCGAGCGAGTTGCGATGCAGGTCCAGTTGCCGAATGTTGCATTCGAGCGCGGGGATCTTCATGGTCGTCAATTTCTCGGTGGCTTCGCCTATGCCGAAAAGGAGACCCTCGCGCGTCCAGCGCGCGAATTCCAGGCCGCGGAAACTGAACACGAGTTCACTCGTTTTTCCCGGAACGCGCGTTTCAATGGCGCCGGCGGTGCCCGGAATCATCGCCCGGATTCTTGCCAGCCAATCGCGAGCAGCCGCCAAATTTGACTCCACATCTCGCCGCGAGACTAGGGAACTGCCCAGGTTTCCCGCGTCTGCCGGATCAAGCTTTTTCATTTGCGAATCCGATTCGCTGAATTCGTAGATCTCAGTACGGGCAATCGTTGAAAGCGCGAGAACGCGTTCGCGCAAAATTCGCCTGGCGCCTTCCGGTACGAACAGCCTTAATCCCTCGACGGCGCGCCTATCGGAGTGATTTCGGGTCCAATCCAGCCAGAGAAGACCGAAAGCCAGCATTCCATCGATGGCCGTGGCATTTTCGGAGGGCGATGCAGCCAGGAACGCCCAATCGCTTGCGCCTTCATGCATGCGCCCGCGGACATACATGCCTGAAAACGAATGCTCCAGGTCCGGGGCCGCGGATAACGATTCGGAGTGGGCGTCAGGAAACGCCTCAGCGAGGATGCGGTCAAAGCGCGCGCGAAATTGCTCTCGCGTGATCCGGCCTGCGGGACGCGGTGAATCCGTCCGCAGAAATTCAAGCCGCCCTGGTTTTGATTTACCTAGACGATGTACTTCTAGAACGATCCTGTCCGCAGCTTGTTCCTTGAGGCGTATCACTCGCCGCGTCAGATTTTTCTCGTCGGACCACAAGTGAACGAGCGGCTCTTTTCCCGCGCGCCGCATTTCATATTGAAGATCGACGAGCCCGGCGAGCCATTGGCCGTCTTCACGAACTTCCACGGCGCCAGAGCGCACAAATTCGCCTAATGCACGATCGAGTTCTGCCCAATCGTCCATCGAATCACCGAGCAATCAGATTTAGCTGTAAGGGGTGAGCGTCAGTCGCCCAAGACAAGGCCTGTCACTCGGATAGAAGGATACTGCTGATTCCATTCTACGGGAACATGTTCCAGCGTTATTTGAAAGTCGCGCGGCTGGCCGCCCTGTATGGCGGCATCTTTCGGGCCGACGACCGATTCATTCTCACGCAGGATTACCTGATTAAATGGGTCGTGGAATTCCAGCGTCACGTCGAGCGCGCGGATGGTATGCGCGCCATCATTCCAAAGCGTTCCCGCTATGTAAGTGAATTCCTGATTCAGGAAATTGTTGGCCTTCGCCATCTGGATGTCTTTGAAGTGGATGTGCTCGGCATACGCCTGCTCTGTGGGACCAAAAGGCAACTTCACAGCGGCGCCCGGTCCGTTGGGATGAGATCCACGCGACAGTAAAATCACGCCACCCAGCAGCAATAGAACAACAACTGCCCCAGCCGCGAACGCGATGGGAAACTGGCTGCGTTGCTCTCGCTGGGGAATTTCTTCGGGAGACATCGAAGGAGCCTGCCTTAGCGGCCGAATTGCAATCGGAGGATCAGCGGTTCGGGGAGGCCCGCCGCGGCCATGCGCTTCTGCACTGCTTCTATATCGTAGGGAACGCGCCAGAATTCCACAACCTTGTTGTCGACGTCTGCGATCGCGAATGCAGCGCGCGTGTCTCCGTCGCGCGGCTGGCCGATGGAGCCCGGATTCAGAAGGTAGGTGGTGCCCGGTTCGATGGTCAGCGGCGCGAATTTATTTTCGCCTGCCGGTTTGAAATGCAGGACGCCAACCTTGTCATCCTCGCCCCCCAGCGTGAACCCACCTTGCAGATGCGTATGACCAAAAAAAGTAATCGGGGTCGCAGCGTCGATCAGGCTGTCCAGGGCCTGTGCCGGGGCGAACACGTATTCGTCCTCGTCACGCGACGCGCCGTGAACGATAGTGAAGCCGTTAATGGTGGCCGGCCCAGTCGGTAATTTTTCCAAGTATTCTCGAAGCTCCGGGCGCAGCTTATCACGCGTCCAGAGTGCAGCATTGCGCGCGACCGGATTGAAATCCTCAGCATTGGCCAGGCCGCTTCCCGCTTTATCGTGATTGCCACGAATCGTGACCGCATCAATTTCGCGGATACGGTCGATTACTTCATTCGGGTCGGGCCCGTAACCGACCACGTCACCCAGGCATACCGCTTTGTCCCATTTGCCTTTGGCGGCAGCGAGCGCGGTGTCGAGCGCCGTGAGGTTGGCGTGAATATCGCTTAGGATCAGATAGCGCATTTAAACCTGCCCTTCATCGGCAGGTTGCGGATTATAGTCGAACGCGGGGCCTGATGCACGAATCTCGCCTGGAAATTCTGCTCGACGAGTCTCTTCAGCGGATCAGCATACAATCGCCGTAACTGTAAAAGCGATAGCCGTTCGCGACTGCATGGCGATAGGCTGCGAGCGTGTTTTCGAGCCCCGCGAATGCGGCGACGAGCGCCAGCAAACTCGATCGCGGAAGATGGAAGTTCGTGAGCAGTTGATCGACAACGCGAAACGGCTTGCCGGGAAGTAAGAAGATGCTTGCTTCAAATCGACCTGGGCGCAGAAGTGTGTTGCTGCCGGCCGCTTTTTCGGCTGCGTCTTCCAGCGCGCGCACGACCGTAGTCCCGACGGCAAGGACAGGGCGTTGTTCTCGTTTCGCGCGAGCGATCGACTCAAGAGTAGCCTCCGGAATCTCGTAAGACTCCACGTGAATTTTATGCTCTTCGAGTGACTCGGTGCGAATCGGCTCAAACGTCCCGAGGCCAACATCCAAGGTCACCTTCGCGATTTCAATGCCGCGCTGGCGCAGCGAGTCGAGTATCGCCGGCGTGAAATGTAATCCTGCGGTGGGGGCTGCTACTGCACTTCCCTGTTGAGCGTAAACGGTCTGGTAACGCTCACGGTCGAGCGGCTCATCGGCGCGCTTGATATACGGCGGGAGCGGAATGTGGCCAAGCCGGTTGAGCGCCTCGTGGAAGCCGTTCTTCGATTCGAACCGCAACACTCGCAGGCCGTAGTCCGCACGCGCTTCTACCCGGGCCTGCAGTTCACCTTCGCCGAACACAATTCGCTCGCCCACGGGAATTTTGCGTCCCGGCCGCACAAGCGCTTCCCAGGTGTCCTCCGTGAGCTGACGAACCAGCAGCACCTCAATAGGCGAGGTGAGGAATTCATCTCGCGAGCGGCTTTTCGCTCCGGGCGGTTCGGCGCGAAGACCCGCACGATGCCCGAACAGACGCGCCGGCAGCACGCGAGCGTCGTTTAACACGAGAAGTTCGTCGCCTCTGAGCAGCGTCGGCAATTCGCGAAACTGGCGGTCCTCCCACGCGCCGGACGCGCGGTTAAGCAGCAGCATTCGCGATGCGTCGCGTTCCGCGAGTGGCCGCTGGGCTATACTTCCCGCCGGAAGCTCGTAATTGAAATCGCTCAAATTCATCGGCTAGTCTTTGGCATGTGTATTTCTGCTGTATCTTTGTCAACATTGTAGCGGATGAGCGGCGATTTGATTGGTTGAGACCTCGTATCCGGACGCATTCGCATAAGCACGCTTAAGAAAGGAATACTGTGGCAGAAGGTTCCGCCGTTATCAGCCCGCGCGGTATAGAACGGCTTCGCTCGGGCCACCTTTGGGTCTATCGAAGTGACGTCCGCAGCGCCAACGCCGAAGCCGGAGCCGTCGTACGTCTCGCCGACGAACGCGGGCGCTTCCAAGGTCGCGCCTTCTACAGCGACAAATCCCAAATCGCCATCCGGTTGCTCACACGCGAAGACGTGCCCATTGACCGCGCATTCTTCACCCAGCGCATTCGCAGCGCCGCCGCCTACCGCAAGATCGTTGTCGAGAACACCGATGCTTTTCGGCTCATCTACGGCGAAGCGGACCATCTGCCGTCGCTCGTCGTCGATAGCTACGGTGATTATCTCGTTGTACAAACGCTGAGCCAATCAACCGAGCGCCTGAAGGACCTCTTCGTACAGATTCTGGTCGAACTCTGTTCGCCCAAAGGCATCCTCGAAAGGAACGATCCAAAGGTGCGCTTGCTCGAAGGCCTCAACCAAGGCGTAAGCGTGCTACAAGGCGAAGTTCCTGAAGAAATTATCGCCAAGGAAAACGGAATCAGTTTTGTGTACGACCTGCGCCGAGGACAGAAGACCGGCGCGTTCCTCGACCAGCGCGAGAACCACCTGGCCGCTCGCCGCTACGCATCCGGCGAAGTGCTCGACTGCTTCAGTTACAACGGCGGCTTCGCTCTCACGGTGGCAGCCCACTGCGAGCACGTGGAAGCCACTGACATGGCTCCCAACGCGATCGCAGCCGCGCGCCGGAATCAGGAACTCAATTCCATCTCCAACGTCACTTTTCGCGAAGGCAATTCCTTCGACATCCTGAAGGAGTACGACGATGTGGGCCGCAAATTCCAGATGGTCATCCTCGACCCACCTGCCTTCGCCAAGAATCGCGATAGCATCGCCGCGGCTCAGCGCGGCTACAAGGAGATCAATCTTCGCGCCTTGAAGCTGCTGAAGCCTGGCGGCTTCCTCGTAACGTGTTCCTGTTCTTACCACATTCCGGAGGCGCTATTCCTGCAGATCCTGGCAGAAGCAGCTATCGACGCCCGTCGAAGCGTGATAGTGGTTGATCGGCGCACGCAAGCGCAAGATCACCCTATTCTTCTGACTATGCCAGAAACGCACTATCTTAAGTGCCTGATAGTAAGGGTATTATAATTAAATACATAGCTGGCATATATAGCTTCGCAAGAGTAGCGCATACTTGACAACTGGACGCGCATATTTTATTATTGCTGTGCGCTTATGATTGAGCGCTCGATACCCACCCGGCAGAAGCTTGCGGCCGCGAGAAGAGAGTCGGGGCGGGGATTGCGGGCACCTTTTTGTTACCCTACGAAAGTGAGAAGATTGCGAAATGCCAAGATTTGACAAACTGACTCTAAAGGCCCAGGAGGCGATGCAAGCCGCGCAGGAAATGGCTGCTCGCTTTGGGCAGCAGCAGGTTCAGCCGCTGCACGTGCTTTGGGCGCTGCTTGCGCAAGGTGACGGCGTGGTGCCTCCCTTGCTCGAAAAGCTGGGTGTGTCGCCCACGCAACTCGCAGGTGAAGTTGAGAAACAAGTGGAACGCTTGCCGAAGGTTTCCGGAGGCTCGGAACAATATCTGAGCCCAGAAGCAAACAAGGTTTTGGAGCGCGCGTTCGAAGAAGCGCAGCGCCTCAAAGACGAATACGTCTCAACCGAGCACATCTTGTTGGGCATCGCCGCCGCGAAGCGCGACTCAGCCGGTGAAATTCTCGCGAAGCAGGGTGTGACGCACGAAACCATCCTGCAGGCCATGGCCGCGATTCGAGGCAGCCACCGCGTCACGTCGCAAAACCCGGAATCGACTTATCGCGCGCTGGAACAGTACGGACGCGATCTGACCGATTTGGCCCGCCGCGGCAAGCTGGACCCTGTGATTGGCCGCGATGAGGAAATTCGCCGTGTGATGCAGATTCTCGCGCGCCGCACGAAGAACAATCCTGTCCTTATTGGCGAGCCGGGCGTGGGCAAGACCGCCATCGTGGAGGGCCTTGCTCAGCGAATCGTGGCGGGTGACGTGCCGGAAGTTCTGCGACCGAAGCGCATCGTAACGCTCGATCTTTCAGCGCTAGTTGCCGGTGCAAAGTATCGCGGCGAATTCGAGGATCGCCTGAAAGCCGTCCTGAAGGAAGTCACGGAATCCGAAGGCCAGGTGATTCTTTTTATCGACGAGCTGCACACACTGGTCGGCGCTGGCGCCGCCGAAGGCTCGATGGACGCTTCGAACATGCTTAAGCCGGCCCTTGCGCGTGGTGAGCTTCGGGCGATTGGAGCAACTACTCTCAACGAGTATCGTAAATACATCGAGAAAGACCCCGCGCTCGAACGCCGCTTCCAGCCCGTATTTGTCGGCGAACCATCGGTGGAAGACACGATCGCGATTTTGCGCGGCCTAAAAGAACGCTACGAAGTGCACCACGGCGTGCGCATCAAGGACTCCGCAATCGTTGCGGCGGCGATGCTCTCGCAACGCTATATCACCGACCGGTTCCTGCCCGACAAAGCCATCGACCTTATCGACGAAGCCGCCGCCGGTCTCCGTATGGAAATTGATTCCCTGCCCTCCGAGATCGACGAAATCGAACGTCGCAT
The DNA here is from genome assembly GCA_963736465.1 of uncultured Acidobacteriota bacterium. Classification (GTDB taxonomy): domain Bacteria; phylum Acidobacteriota; class Terriglobia; order Acidiferrales; family UBA7541; genus Palsa-295. The sequence goes on from CAVTOS010000012.1 coordinate 164,074, forward strand.
CATGCAGCTTGAAATCGAGCGGCAGGCTCTGAAGAAAGAGTCAGATGCGCATTCGCGCGAGCGGCTGGGGCAAATTGAAAAAGAACTGAGCGGCTTGCGCGAGCAGTCCAATACGCTCAAGGCGCACTGGCAAACAGAAAAAGAAGCCATCGGCAAGATTCGCAAAATCAAAGAGCAGATCGATCAGCTTAAAACGGAAGAACAGCGATACGAACGCGCCGGCGATCTCGCCCGCGTGGCGGAAATTCGCTACGGCAAATTGTCCGCCGCTGAAAAAGATTTGAAAACCGCACAGGACCGCCTCGCCGAATTGCAAAAAGATCACCCGATGCTGAAGGAAGAAGTCGGCGAGGAAGAGATCGCGAAAATCGTCAGCAAATGGACTGGTATTCCCGTGGGACGTCTACTCGAAGGCGAAGTTGAAAAGCTGATTCACATGGAGGAACGGCTGCGCCAGCGCGTGGTAGGCCAGGAGGCGGCTTTAGCCATCGTCGCGAATGCAATCCGCCGCAACCGCTCGGGCTTGAGCGACCCGAATCGCCCGATTGGTTCGTTCCTATTTTTCGGCCCTACAGGCGTGGGAAAGACGGAGCTCGCGCGTGCCCTCGCAGAATTTCTGTTTGATGACGAGCGCGCCATCATCCGCCTCGATATGTCCGAATACATGGAGAAGCACTCGGTGGCGCGCATGATTGGAGCGCCTCCGGGTTACGTGGGCTACGAAGAGGGCGGCCAGCTTACCGAGCAGGTTCGCCGGCGCCCCTATTCCGTGGTGTTGCTCGATGAAATTGAAAAAGCGCACCCGGATGTGTTCAACGTCCTACTGCAGATTCTCGATGAAGGACGGCTCACAGATGGAAAAGGCCGCACTGTGGATTTTCGCAATACGGTGATCATCATGACGTCGAACATCGGCTCGACTGCGATTTTCGAGCTCGCCGCAAAGGATCCGAAGAAAGCGCGCGAGCAAGCCATGGCGGCGCTTCGCGAACTCTTCCGGCCGGAATTTTTGAACCGCATTGACGACATCGTGATGTTCCAACCGCTCGGCAAGGACCAAATCGAGCACATCATCGAGCTGCAGATGCAAAACGTGGTGAAGCTGCTGAGCGAAAGAAAAATCACGCTGAAGCTTAAGCCGCCGGCTAAGACTCTTTTGTTCCGCGAAGGATTCGATCCGGCCTACGGAGCACGTCCGATGAAGCGCGCAATTCAGCGGCTGATTCAAGATCCGCTGGCCCTCAAGCTTCTCGACGGCGAGGTGAAGCCGGGCGACACGGTGATTGTTGACGCCGACCCACGAAGCGATGAAATGAAGTTCGCCACGGAAACGGCAAAAGCGGGCGTCGCTTAAAAAATCGCGCTCGGGGAATATCGAAAATGAAAACACTTAAAACTGCTTTTTTGCTTACCGCTCTTACATTGCTACTGCTTTTTCTTGGATTGGCGTTTGGCGGCGAGCGCGGCATGACGCTTGCGCTCGTTTTCGCGGTCCTGATGAACGGCACTGCCTACTTCTTCTCAGACAAGATTGCGCTGATGTCCAGCGGGGCCCAACCCATCAGTAAAGAACAGGCGCCACGGCTTTATGAGGTGATGGAGCGTCTGGCTGCGAAATCGAACCTGCCCATGCCGAAGATGTACCTGATTCCTCAGGCCGCGCCCAACGCGTTCGCCACAGGCCGCAATCCGAGTCATGCTTCGGTCGCTGTGACGCAAGGCCTCCTGGAATTGATGGACGACGAGGAACTGGAAGGAGTAATCGCGCACGAACTCTCGCACGTCCGTAACTACGACATCCTGACATCCTCGATTGCGGCCACCATCGCAGGCGCGATCACATGGGTCGCCAGAATGGGCTTTTGGTTCGGCGGCGGTGGCGACAGCCGGGAGCGAGGCAGCGGTCTCACAGGAATACTGATGTTGATTCTCGCCCCGTTCGCTGCGCTCCTGCTGCAGATGGGTATTTCGCGGCAACGCGAATATCAGGCGGACGCCTCCGGTGCAAGAATGGTGGGCCATCCTTACGGCCTAATCCGCGCGCTCGAAAAACTTGGCGCTTACAACAAGCGCATTCCCATGGATGTTCCGCCTACAACATCGGCTCTGATGATCGTGCAGCCGCTGTCGGCAGGTCAGATTTTCTCGAGCCTCTTCAGCACGCATCCGCCACTCGCTGATCGAATCGCCCAGCTCCGCGCCATGACGGTTACCCGCTGATTTCGCCTTCGTGGTGGGCTTCGTGGCGGGAAGTATTTGGTGGCATTTGCCTTCAGGTAACGGCCCACGGAGTGTGTAAGTAGTACCGCGAAGAAATCCATGAAATAGGGTAAAAATTGCAGGTCCTTGGATAGACTATTCGCAAATACCCCTCCCCCTGACAGAGCTGAAGCCGCTATTTTTCTTATACATATGGGAACCATGCCAGTTTGGCACGATTGGCGTTGCTTTTGCTCTTTCCCATCTTCGCAAGGGCGTCCACGGAGGAATAGCAATATGAGTATTGATGATGGCAACCAGGAATACGTAGCGGCCGAGGCCGCAGCACCGCGTTGGGTTGGAATTGTGGTCATAGCGCTCGCGATCGTCTCGCTCGCAGCTTTGGGAACCGGGTGGAGCGCGTCGAACCACTCTAAGGAGTTGGCGCAGAACCTCATAACTTCGCAGCAACAGGAAAAGCAGCAACAAGAGGTGCTGAGCCAGCGTCTCGCGAAGGCAGAGGACACGAATGCGCAGCTTCAGGGTGAGTTGAGCATCGTCACTGACAAGATGAAATTGACTCAGGGCGAGCTTACCAGAGCGCGCGCGCAGGCGAATAAGATCAAGGAAGAAGACGCCAAACAGCTTGCGGATCTCCAAAACAATGTGAACGGAGAGCTCGCGACCAAGGCCGGCGTGGACGACGTGAACAAGCTCGGCACGGACGTCAACGGCGTGAAGTCCGACCTTGAAACCACGAAGAACAGCCTGAACATGACGCGGGGTGAATTCGGCACGCTAATCGCGAAGAACCATGACGAAGTGGAAGAACTGCGGCGTCTTGGCGAGCGCGACTACTACGAGTTCACGATCGATAAGAAGGATCAGCGGCAGAAGGTCGGCGATCTGATGATCGAACTCCGCAGCGTGAATCCCAAGAAGAACGTCTACACCATCGCGATGTACATCGACGATGCGCGCTACGAGAAGAAGAACCGCTCTGTGAACGAGCCGATCTACTTCTTTTCACGTGGCACGCGTGCACCGATGGAGTTGACGGTGAATCAGGTAGGCAAGGACAAGATTGCCGGTTATCTGAGCGTGCCGAAGTCGGCTTCCAACACACACGCGCAGGCGTCTGGTAACTAGTCCGGAACAAAATCAGCCGCGAGCTGGCGGGCGCGGCGCAAGAAAGGGCGTCCTAGCGGACGCCCTTTTTTTGGCTAGGAAAAACTAGCTGGCGCGCTTCAGGGCTCGTGTCTTGCGGCTCAGGAACTTTTTCGCAAGGGCAGGAAGCTTGTCGTGCGGGAGCTTCCCCTGCTCGTAGAGATGCATCTTGGCCTTGGCGGTCTTACGGCGACGCCGCTGCCGTTTCTGCGCTACATAACGCTTGTCATATGCCATGCAAATTCCTCCAAACCTGCTGCCGTTCCATTTTAATTGAATTTTTCGGGCACCATGATTGTAGCGGAGAAGGAAAAGGATGCAAGGCTCGCTTGTGTTTTTCGCTCTGAGTTCGGGTAGCATGAACGAGCTATGGCCCCGACCGCCATTTACGCCAGCCGTATTCTCACTCCTCATGAAGAAATTCTCGACAGCGTGATTGTCGTGGAAGACGGCAAGATCACGCAGATGGGGCATCGCGACGAAGTTCGCATCCCCGACGATTCTGAACACTTCGCCGCGGGCGATAAAATCGTCATTCCCGGCTTCGTTGACGTGCACATTCACGGCGCCGGTGGCCATGACGTGATGGAAGGTACGGCCGAGGCGATCGCAAAGGTCGCGTCCACGGTCGCGCGACGCGGGACTACTTCCCTGGTAGCAACGACAGTGAGCGCACCGCCAGAGGAAACCTGCAAGAGCCTGCATGGCATCGCCCGGTATATTCGCAGCGCACGGAATACTGATTCGCGATTCGTCGCCGAAGTGCTGGGAATCCACCTGGAGGGGCCTTTCATCAACCCGACGCGGCGTGGAGTACATCCGCTCGATGCCATCACGCCACCCTCGAAGGAACTTTTCGAAGAATTTATCGCCGCTGCGGATGGGTTCATCCGCATCGTCACGCTTGCGCCGGAACTTCCCGGCGCGCTCAAACTGGTGGAACGCGCCGTAGCCAGTGGCATCGTTGCTTCTATGGGCCACACGGATGCGACATACGAACAGGCAGTCGCGGCAATTGAACACGGCGTAACCCACGCTGCTCACGTGTTCAACGCCATGCGGCCGTTTTTGCACCGGGATACGGGCGTTATCGGTGCGGTGCTGACGAACTCTTCCGTGACCGCCGAACTGATCGCTGATGGGCACCATGTCGATTCTCCTGCTGTCGAGATTCTCTTGCGGGCCAAGGGACTCGAGGGCGTGCTGCTGGTCAGCGATGGAACGGCTGCCACGGGTATGCGCAATGGGAATTACAGGCTTGGAAATTTTGAAGTAAGCGTCACAGATGGCGTCGTTCGCAATTCGGAAGGAAAACTCGCTGGCAGCACTCTCAGTCTCGATCGAGCACTACAACATATCGTCGCGCTCGGTGTGCCGCTTCTAGAGGCGGTGCGCATGGTCACGTTGCTCCCTGCTCGGCGGCTCGGGCTTGGCGGCAAGAAAGGCGTTATCGCGGTGGGCGCGGACGCCGACATCGTGATTCTGAATTCTGACTTGCGACTTGCGGGCGTGATGACGCGCGGTGCGGGGCTTTCCTGAGCAATTTAATTGGGCACCGCGAGGAACTGACGTTTACTTGTTGAGCGGGATTTTCAATTCTTCGGCGAGTAGGTAAGGATTAAACGGGCTGCATGCTACATAATGCCCGTCGATTTCGAGCGTGGGCACTTTCCGAAGCCCGTTGTTTGCACGGAGCACCAATTCTTCTGCGTCCGGCTTGTCGTCAATGTTGACTTCCTTGAAAGCGAGTCCGCGTTCGCGCAAAAACTGCTTCACGCGCCGGCAATCGCAGCACCAGGAAGTGGAATAAACTGTGATTTCAGCCATGAGCCCTTATCTTTGTACCTTAGTTATTCGATGCGACAAAACGCGTGACGATGCCATGTGCGCTGGTAGTTATCTCCCTTAATATCTAACGCTTAGAGGCAGCGTCAACACGTACCAATGCTCGCTGCAAGGCCGCCGACGCGCTCTCCCAATCCGTCTCTGGCGCTCCTGTGGCTTTCGCAAGCTCAGCCTGGGCCCGATCCGCTGCCGTTCGCGCGCGCTGCACGTCAATTTCTTCAGCGCGCTCAGAAGCTTCCGCCAGGACGATTACCCGGTCGGGCAGCACTTCTGCATAGCCGTTCAGCACCGTGAGCCTGCGAACCTCCGAGCCTTTGTGGTACGTGAGAATTCCGAGGCCGAGTTCGGTGAGCAGCGGCGCGTGACCCGGCAAAATCCCCAGGTAGCCATCTTTGCCCGGCATCTCGACGGATTCAACCTTCTCGTCGAGCACATGACGCTGGGGCGTTACCACTTCGAGTTCGATTTTTTCAGGTAGCATTTTTGTTTCGAGCCGTGAATCGCGAGTGCGGCGCGGCGACTACGCTGTGGCCGCCATCTTTTCCGCCTTCTCGCGCACTTCTTCGATTCCGCCTACCATGTAGAACGCCTGCTCGGGAAGATCGTCGTGCTTTCCTTCGACGATTTCCTTGAAGCCGCGCACTGTGTCTTCGATCTTTACGTATTTCCCAGCCAGGCCGGTAAACTGCTCGGCAACGAACATCGGCTGCGATAGGAACTTCTCGATTTTCCGGGCGCGGGCCACGGTCTGCTTGTCATCGTCCGAAAGCTCTTCGATTCCGAGAATCGCGATAATGTCTTGCAGTTCCTTATAGCGCTGAAGGACCGACTTTACCGCCCGCGCTACCGTGTAGTGCTCTTGTCCCACCGTGCGGGGATCCAAAATGCGCGAGAAGCTCGCCAGCGGATCGACCGCAGGATAAATTCCGCGTTCGACGATTTGCCGGCTCAAGTTCGTTGTGGCGTCGAGGTGAGCGAATGTCGCAGCCGGCGCCGGATCGGTGTAATCGTCCGCCGGAACGTAAATTGCTTGTACTGATGTGATCGAGCCATGCTTTGTCGACGTAATTCGTTCCTGCAACTCGCCGATCTCTGTGTTGAGGTTCGGCTGATAACCTACCGCAGAGGGCATTCGTCCGAGCAGCGCCGATACTTCCGAACCGGCTTGTACGAATCGGAAAATATTGTCGATGAAAAGCAAAACGTCGAGATGTTCTTCGTCGCGGAAATATTCGGCCACCGTTAAGCCGGTCAAACCCACGCGCAGTCGAGCGCCGGGTGGTTCCGTCATCTGCCCGTAGATCAGCGCGCAACGCGATTTTTCCGAATTGCCCGGGACCACGACGCCTGACTCCTGCATTTCGAGCCACAGGTCGTTCCCTTCGCGCGTGCGCTCGCCCACACCTGCGAAGACCGAAACGCCGCCATGCTTCATGGCCACGTTGTGAATCAATTCCTGAATCAGCACCGTCTTGCCGACGCCCGCTCCTCCGAAGAGCCCGATTTTCCCGCCCTTCAGATAGGGCTCGATCAAATCTACGACTTTAATTCCCGTCTCGAACATCTCGAGCGTGGTTGACTGATCTTCGAGACTCGGCGCCGGCCGATGAATCGGATAGCGTTTCTCGGATTTCACCGGCCCGAGATTGTCCACCGGCTCGCCCAACACATTCAGCACGCGCCCGAGCGTCGCGCGCCCCACGGGCACCGTAATCGGTTCACCGAGATCTTCCGCATTCATGCCGCGCACCATGCCCTCGGTCGGCTTCATCGCCACGCAGCGCACGCGCCCCTCGCCGAGATGCTGCTCCACTTCAGCCACCACGTCGAGCGGTTCCGGGACATTGAATCCCTCGCTCGTGATCCGCACCGCGCTGTGGATTGCCGGCAGATGGTGCTCCTGAAAAAGCACGTCCACCACGGGCCCGATCACTTCAACGACGTGCCCGATTTTCGTTTGATCCGTTGCCATGTCTGTTCCCCTTATTAACTACCGAGCGTTAGCGCTATGACATTGCTGACGACGCACCGCTCACAATCTCAATAATTTCCTTCGTGATAGCCGCCTGCCGAATCTTGTTCATCTGCAAGGTCAGCTTGTCGATCAATTCCGAGGCATTCCTTGTGGCCGAATCCATCGCCGTCATGCGGGCCGCGTGCTCAGCGGCAGCCGACTCAAGCAGGATTCGAAAAACTTCCGATTCCAGATACCGCGGTACGAGCCCGCCAAAAAGCTCCGCTACCGGTTGCTCATAGATGTAGTCCACCAGGTTCACGGTCCCATCGGGGGACGGCTTCATCGGCAACGATCCGCTTGCCGGGTCGTGGACGACGTCCGAACGCTCGCCATTCTCCGTCATACCTTCCTTCAGCACCGCGGGATCAATCGGCAGGAGCTTCTCGACGCACAACCTCTGCACCATCACATTCTTGAATTCGTTGTAAATCGCGTAGACCGCATCTACTTCATCGGTCATATACATCTCGGCCATCTTAGCCGCAATTTCTTTCGCCTTCGAGAACTCCACCGCGTTCGACACGTTCAGATACTCAGCCGCAAATTTCCAGCCACGCTTCCGCAGCGTCTCGCGGCCTTTTTTGCCCACCACAGCAACTTGTAATTTTTTCGAAGAATGCTCGCGCAAAAACTCCATGGCTCGCCGCAATACGTTCGTATTGAACGCGCCAGCCAGGCTCCGGTCGCCCGTCAGCACCACAACCAAAATTCTCTCTTCGGGCCGCCGTTCGAGCAATGGGTGCGCCGGCGTTTCCATCCGCGCCGCAGCCGAACGCAGCACGCGCTTGATTTCCCGCGCGTACGGCCGCGCCGCAAACACGCCTTCCTGCGCCCTACGCAGTTTCGCCGCCGCCACAAATTTCATGGCGCGCGTGATCTGCTGTGTGCTTTTCACGGAACGAATGCGCCGCCGATAGTCGAGAAGTGTGGGCATCGAGGGTTGCGGTTAGTGCGCAGCCACCTTCTCCGGAGCCTTGGGGGCAGGTGGGGCTTCTGCCACGTCAGCGGCGGTCTTTCCGGCTGCGGCCTTATCAGCCTTCGCCGCCTCCAGAGTGGCCACGAAAGTTTCCTTGAAAGCGTCGAGCGCTTTTTTCATCTCACCGCGCAAGCCGTCGTCGATGGCCTTCTTCTCGCGCAGCGTCTTCATCACGTTGGGATAATTCGTTTCGATAAAGGGATACAGCTCCTTCTCGAAACGCCCCACTTCCGCGACTTCAATATCGTCTAGGTAGCGATTCGACGCGGCAAAAATGATCAACACCTGCTGCTCCACCGTCAGTGGCTGGTATTGATCCTGTTTCAAAACTTCCACGAGCCGCTGGCCACGAGCGAGCTGTGCCTGCGTCGCTTTATCGAGCTGTTCGGTCCCGAACTGCGCGAACGCCGCCAAATCGCGATACTGCGCCATGTCCAACCGCAAGGTTCCAGCCACCTGACGCATCGCCTTAATCTGCGCGTTGCCGCCGACGCGGCTCACCGAAATACCAGCGTTGATCGCGGGCCGGATTCCGGCGTTGAACAAATCCGCTTCGAGATAAATCTGTCCGTCTGTAATCGAAATCACGTTCGTCGGAATGTAAGCGGACACGTCGCCCGCCTGCGTCTCAATCACAGGCAACGCGGTCAGCGAACCAGCGCCCAGCTTGTCGTTCAATTTCGCCGCGCGTTCGAGCAAGCGCGAATGCAAAAAGAAAACGTCCCCCGGAAACGCCTCGCGCCCCGGTGGCCGCCGCAACAACAAAGAAATTTCACGGTACGATTGCGCGTGCTTCGAGAGGTCATCGTAAAAACACACGGCGTGCCGCTTCGAATCGCGGAAGAATTCGCCCATCGCACAGGCCGCAAAAGGCGCAATGTACTGCATCGTCGCCGGTTCGGTGGCGGATGCCGCCACCACAATCGTGTACTCCATCGCTCCGTAGTCGGTCAGCGTCTTCACCACCTGCGCGATCGTCGACCTCTTCTGCCCGATCGCACAGTAGATGCAAATCATGTCGCCGCCGCGCTGATTGATAATCGTGTCGAGAATAATCGCGGTTTTGCCGGTTTGCCGGTCGCCGATGATCAATTCGCGCTGTCCACGACCCACCGGAATCATCGAGTCGATCGATTTAATTCCCGTCTGAATCGGCTCGCGCACCGGCTGCCTGTCCACTACGCCGGGCGCCAGCCGTTCGAGTGGTAGCCGCTCGCTCGTTTGAATCGGCCCCTTGTCATCGAGCGGATTCCCCAGCGGGTCAACCACGCGCCCAATGAGCGCGTCGCCAACGGGCACGGACATAATCTGGTTCGTCCGCTTGACGATGTCGCCTTCCTTGATTTCTGTGTAGTCGCCGAGCAGCACCACGCCAACCTGATCCTCTTCGAGATTCAGCGCGATCCCGGTCACGCCGTGCGGGAACGTAAGCATCTCGCCTTCCATGCATTTCTCGAGGCCGTGAACGCGCGCGATGCCGTCGCCCACCGAAATCACCGAGCCGATCTCGTCCACCTCGACGGTCTGCTGGTAGTTCTCAATCTGCTCTTTCAGTATCTTTGTGATCTCGTCCGCTTTGATATTCGCCATTACGGCTCCTATTCCGTTTCAAGCTGTTCGCGCAACCGTTTCAGCTGATCCCGCACCGAACCGTCGTAAATCGTCGAGCCCAACCGCACCACTGCGCCGCCCAGCAGAGCGCCGTCGATTTGAAACTGCGCTTCCACTTTTTTCCCGGTGCGTTGCTCGAGGACAGTACGCAACTGCCGCTTCTCATCATCGTTTAGTTCGTGTGCCGAAGTCACTTCCGCCTCTACGATTCCCAACCGCTCATTCAGTTCCGCAAGAAACACCTCCTCCATTTCGGGAAGGATTTCCGTCCGACGGTGGTCCACCACAAGGTAAATGAAGTTTCGCACGGCGTCGTCGAGGCCCATCTTCCCCGCTATCTCGGCGATCACTTTGCGCTTTACTTCGGCATTGAGCGCGGGACTTTGCAGCGCGTTTCGCAAATCCGCCACCGAAGAGAAAGCCTCGACGAACGCCGCAAGATTCCGTTTTATGGTCTCGCTATTTTTGCGCTCTACCGCAACATCGGCGAGGGCGGCCGCGTATCGTTCTGCCACAACGCTCAATTGACGCTCCTCTCCAGCTCAGCCACGAACGTCTCAAATAACTTTTGTTCCGCTTTTGCCGTCAGTTGCTGTCGCAACAGCACCTCAGCCTTGTCCACTGCCATTCGCGCAGCCAGGGCTTTCACTTCGAGCCGTGCAGCCCGCTCTGCCGCGGCAATTTCTGCCAGCGCCGATTTTTCTATCTTTTGAGCTTCTTCCTTGGCTTGGTCTCGCAGGCGCTGGCCTTCCGCCGCGGTATCGCGTTTGGCCTCCGCTTTCATCACTTCGATTTCTTGAGGCAGGTTGGCAAGCTTGGCTTCTATTTCCTTCTTCTGTTTCTCGGCCTCTTCGCGCGCCCGCGCCCCTTCTTCAATTTTCTTAGCGGTCTCTTCGGCAGTAGCGCGGAACGCCGGGCCGCCGTACCTCACGGCGAGGTACCCGATCGCGCCGAACACGATCGCGAAATTCAGCCATCGGAACGCCCAACCAGTTGGAGTGTCAGCCGGAGAATTCTCTCCTTCTTGCGCCAGCATGGGGGATGCCGCGATCAGCAGAAACACCGCAAGGAAGCTTACTCGCTGAAAGAGTCGCATTACCGTGGCCAGCCTCCCGCAGGCGGCGCCGGCTTCTCCAGAATCATGTGCGCGATTTCGGCGGCGATCGTCGGAACGGTGAGCTCGAGCTCCGCCAGTGCTGCGTCGCTTTCGCCGGCGATTTTCTTTTTGGCGTTCGCCACATCTTCTTGCGCGCGCGAACGCATCGCTTTCAGGAAACGCTGGCGCTCCTCGAGCACAGCTTGGCGCGCGGCTTCCTGCTCGGCATAAATCGCACCACGCGCGGTTCGAATGGCATGGTTGTAGCTCTCAAGCTCCTTCTTCGCATCTTCCCGCGCCTTGGCCGCCTCGGCTTGAGCCCCTTCGATGCGGGCCTTTCGCTCATCCATCGCCTTCAGGATTGGGGTGAAAAAAGCCCAGCGCATGAAAAAATAGAAGAGAAAAACAATGATAACGGTAGGCACAGCTTGGAGAAACAACTCGCCGAGTTGATGAAGAATTTCCATTTCCGATTATTCTGCTGCTGGGCGCCGCGCTCCGGGTCAATCTACCCTGGCTATTCCGTTTCCCCAACGGAACACACTTCTAGGACTGCAAACAAAGCCCGTGATTATCGCATCCACTCCGCGCGTCCGTCAACTTGGGTAAACTGGCGCGGCGAGGGTTATCTCCGATAGAATAGGCCGGTTTACGGTCCGGCGAACTGCTTCCTGTCTGGCATCGCATCTTTCGGCCGCACGCAACTTTCAAGCAAGGAGAATTCGGATGCCATCATTCCCCGGAGTCGATTACCTCGACTTCGACTCGGTTCTCAGCGACGAAGAAAGACTCGCTCGCAATACCGCGCGACAGTTCGTCGACGCTGAAATCATGCCGATCATCGAGCAGTACAATCGCGAAGGAAAGTTCCCTGTCCAACTCGTCCCGCAGATGGCCGAGCTCGGGCTTTTCGGCGCGAGCCTGAAAGGCTACGGCTGTGCTGGAATGTCCAACGTCGAGTACGGACTCGTTACGCAGGAGCTCGAACGAGGCGATTCCGGTTTGCGCAGCTTCGTTTCCGTGCAATCGGCGCTCGTGATGTATCCGATTCACGCCTTTGGCTCGGACGCGCAGAAAGATAAATGGCTACCGCTCTTGCAGCAGGGCAAAGCCATCGGCTGTTTCGGCCTCACCGAACCGCAATTCGGTTCCAACCCCGGCGCTATGCTCACCCGCGCCGTGAAAAAAGGAAATGAGTACATCCTCAACGGCGAAAAAATGTGGATCACTAGCGGCTCGCTTGCTGACGTCGCGGTCGTCTGGGCGAAATGTGAGGACGATAAGATCCGCGGTTTCCTCGTCGAAAAAGGAACGCCGGGATTCAAGGCCTGGGACGTTCACGGTAAATATTCGCTGCGCGCTTCGGTCACTTCAGGCTTGGCGATGAACGATTGCAAAATCCCGGCAACGAATCTGCTCCCCAACGTCGAAGGCCTGAAGGGGCCTCTCTCCTGCCTGAATCAAGCGCGCTACGGAATCGGCTGGGGCGCCATCGGCGCGGCCATGGCCTGCTACGACTGCGCGCTCAACTACTCCAAGCAGCGCAAGCAATTCGACAACAAGCCCATCGCCTCGCACCAGCTCGTGCAAGAGAAACTCGTCTGGATGATCACGGAAATCACCAAGGCGCAATTCCTCGCATTGCAAGTAGGCCGCCTGAAAGATCTAGGCAAGGTCCACCCATCGCACATTTCCATGCTCAAGATGAACAACGTCTGGATGGCACTCGAAACCGCCCGCAGCGCGCGCTCAATCCTCGGAGCCAACGGCATCGTCGACGATTACCCCATCATGCGCCACATGAACAACCTCGAATCCGTAATCACCTACGAAGGCACGCACGACATCCACAAACTCATCATCGGTGAACGCATCACTGGAATCGCGGCCTTCGCATGAGAATCCAATCAGCCAAGAATCAACTCACTTTCGAGTCGAGCGCTACGCGCAACTATCGGCGCACGGTTCTAGTGGCACAGGCACTCCTGCCTGTGCTCTTACTCACAGCGGCAATCACCGCCAAAACCGCCTATCCACAAGCTCTCGCAAACAAACCCAAAATCCGCGCCGTCACGGCCTTCATCCGCATGGACCGCGCCCACTACGAATCCCAGATTCAAGAAACCCTGAAATTCCTCAGGACCGCGAAATCCGCCTTCGAAAAATCCGGCTACGAAGTGGAAGGCATCCGCATCACCACCCAACCATTCCCTGAATACACGCAAGGCATGTCCACCGCCGATGCCCTTGCATTTTTCCGCGCCTACGACGCGCTCGCCGTCAAAGAAAGCTTCGACGCCTCCATCGGCCCTGCGATGACGAAAGACTCCGACGACCCGCGCAACGCGGACCTGCTCGCCCAAATTATCGCCAATTCCAAAATCCTCGAAGGCAGCGTCAGCATCGCCGGGGAAGATGGAATCCACTGGAAATCAATTCACGCCACCGCGGGCATCATCGAATACCTCGCAGCACACACGGCCCACAGCCAGGGCAATTTCAATTTCACCGCCGCCGCGCTCGTGCCGCCCAATACGCCCTTTTACCCGGCTTCCTTCACCGGTGAAGAAAAGCATTTCGCGATCGCGCTGCAATCCGCGAACGTCGTCGCGGACGTTTTCGGCTCGGTCCACTCGCCCGACGAAGCCATATCAAGCCTCCGCGACACGCTCGGCCGTTACGCGCAGGCAATCGAGGCCACCGCAAAACAGATCGATGCACAAACAGGCTGGAAATACGGCGGCATCGATCTCTCACCCGCCCCGCTCAAAGAAGTCTCTGTCGGCGGCGCCATCGAAAAATTCTACGGCGCTCCGCTCGGTTCCAGTGGCACTCTCACAGTGGCAGCGATGATCACTCGCGCCCTGAAAGAAATCCCGGTCACTCACGCCGGCTATTCCGGTCTCATGATTCCCGTCCTCGAAGATTCCGTAATCGCGCAACGCTGGAGCGAAGGCCGCCTCACAATGGATTCCCTGCTCTCCTATTCCGCGGTCTGCGGCACAGGCCTCGACACGATCCCGCTCCCCGGCGATATTTCAGAAGAGCAGCTCGTCAGAATCCTGGGCGATGTCGCCAGCCTCTCCGTCAAATGGCACAAACCGCTTTCAGCGCGCCTGCTGCCGATCGCAGGAAAAAAAGCTGGCGAGATGACTGAACTCGACGACCCATTCCTCGTCAACGCAAAAATCCAACCGCTGCCATGACGATATGATGACTCTGCGCTCGACAATCATCGCTGCCTTTGGATATAAGATAGCGGCAGCGGGACGCGCCCTCGCCCCGAGCTAGCCTCGAACTCAGGAGCCATCATGGAAAAAGAACTTAGCCTGGAATTTTTGCGCGTTGTCGAACGCGCTGCCATCGCCTCCGCCCACACCATGGGCCTAGGCGATCGTCACAAATCCGATCAGATGGCTGTCGAAGCGATGCGCTCGGAGATGGACACCGTCCACATGGACGGCACGATCGTGATCGGCGAAGGCGAACGCGACGAAGCGCCTATGCTCTTCATCGGAGAAAAAGTCGGCGCGGCTGTGAAGAGCAAAAACGGCAAATATCCCGAAGTCGTAATCGCCGTCGATCCGCTGGAAGGCACGAACCTGTGCGCCACCGGCGAACCGAACGCAATTGTCGTCCTCGCCGCGAGCGAGCCCGGCGGCTTGTTGCACGCACCCGATCTCTACATGGAAAAAATTATCGTCGGCCCGTCGTGTAAAGGCGCCGTCGACCTCGATGCCCCCGTGGCCGATAACCTCCATGCCATCGCGAAGCGGCTGAAGCGGAGAGTCGAGGATCTCGTCATCATCGTTCTCGACCGCCCGCGCCACGAGAAACTGATTACAGACATCCGCGCCGCTGGCGCCCGCATCCGCCTGATTTCCGATGGTGACCTTTCCGCCGGGATCAGCGCTGCCGTCATCGGCACAGGGGTTCATGCTGTGATGGGAACCGGCGGCGCGCCCGAAGGGGTACTCACCGCCGCGGCACTGCGCTGCCTGAATGGCGAAATTCTTGCGCGGCTCGTGGTTTCCAAGCCCGAGCACCACGAACGCATCGCACAGATGGGAATCAAGGACCCGAAAAGGATCTACAAAACCGACGAACTGGCGCCCGGCAAGAAGATTATTTTTGCGTGCACAGGAGTGACGGGCGGCGGCCTGTTGCGCGGCGTGCGTTTCTTCGGCGAGGGCACTCGCACGCACTCGTTAATTCTCACCTATGATGACCGGCAGGTGCGGTTTATCGATACGGTGCATCTCTACAAGCGCGACGACATCAAGGTGGTCTTCTATTAACTGTGTGGCGTGCGTTTTTTTTTCGGCAAGGGCTCCCGCACGCATTCTCTGATATGACGGTTCGACATCAAGGCCGTCTTCTACTAAACCGCCATAGCTCAGGTCCCTCAAGATCGATGGATCGGGATGACCTGAGGCATTTGTGCGCGACAGATTGCTAGCGCAGATCGGGAACCTGATACCGCGCTCATCGAAGGAAACTTTTTGCCCCCATTTCGCGTATCTTTAAACGAGAAACACGCAAGGGGTGAAGTATGTCAACCGCACCAATCGGCCCGCCCAGCGGCGCGCCTCTACCGCCACAACCACCTCCTCCAAGACGCAATGACGCAGTCCTCTGGATTCTTGCCATCGTCGGCTGCGGCTTCGTTGTTCTCGTTCTCGGCGGCTTGCTAGTCGCCAGCATGTTTCTCCGCCACGTCCACGTGAGCCAGACCGGCAAGCAAGTCGAAATCGAAACGCCTGCCGGCGCGTTGCGAGTGAATGGTGACCAGGTTCATGCCACCGGCCTGCCCGTCTATCCCGGCGCGCAACCCGATAAATCAGAAGGCTCGACAGTAGAGCTCTCAGCCATCAGCGGCGCAGGCCTGGGACTCGCTACAGAAAAGTACGTCACGTCCGACGACCTCGACGAAGTCTCCGAGTGGTATAAGCAGCAACTCGGTCCAGGCTACAAACGCGAAAACCACGGCTCAGCAACGCATCGAGAGCACGTCAGCTCCGATGCAGACGTTGCCTACGTTTACGAGAAGGGCGACACCACGCGCCTGGTAGCGCTGACGAAAAAGCCTGAAGGAGTCGAAGTCGAGCTCCTCCGCATCGGGAAAAAAGAAGTCCAATAAAATTTGCCAGATTAGATTCTCTTAGGAGTGAACTGCGGGGATTCGCCGTTCGAAACTCGTCCCGGCGATTCGAGTCGCCCGGCTTGTCGCCAGCGGAGCCACGTTGTCCGCCGTACGGGTTGGGCCGGGCTGACCCAGATCTCGTTGTGTGCTTCTAGTCCTCTGCGATTCTCAACTACCGATGAATCGCTGCCGCAAGGTGGCCAAGTCCAGGGTTCTGTCTTCGGGGCATCGAATGCGCCGTGTGCGCCGCCATTCGGTCCGAAGCCTGGGCCACAAGCGGGCGCGAGTGGTTCGTATTCACGTGCTCGCTGATCGCTTGCAGCCTCTTCAGAATCCCCTGCCACTGTGCCCAATCGAGCTGCCGCAGGAACGGCCGAAGACCCTGAATGAACGGATCCTCGAGCACCGTCTCGCCATTCGTCTCCGGAACGAAGAACCGGTTCAGACCAACCCCCAGCGCTTCGGCAATCTTCTCTAGCGTGCCGAGGCTGGGCGTCATCTGCCCGCTCTCGATTCGGGACAAATACGAGCGCGATACGCGAGAGCGCGCTTGCAACTGGCTCTGCGTCATCCCGCGCGATTCCCGCAACTGCCGGATTCGCTGGCCGATGTTCTCGACAGTCTCGCGATTCGGCCAGTTCTCAAACAGCTGGCGGTCATCACCAGGTAGATCCTGCGGTGACGGCGTCGGAATGACAAACGCCACCTTAGGAGGCATTAAGCGCAGGCAACGACGGCAGTTGCCTGTGCGTGTGCGGTATTGCACCAGTCCGCATACCTGACAGCGAATCACTTCTCGATCGAGTTCCATGCTGGTTGCCACTGCATCTTTATCTGCCACCGGATCTCCTCGCACACTATTCCGGCGATGCGAAAGGGAGGAACGTCACAACAGGGGGAAGGCAGGACCGGCGCGGGAGTGATTCTCCCCATCGTGCCACTTCTTGTCAAGCGATATTTATTCCCCGGACTGCCCATACAGTCTAGTCATCCCACCCACGGCGCACAAACAAAATGACTTCGAACCTGCTCGCCGTGCTTGGACCGGTTCTAAATTTCTTCGCCTGACATTTCGCGTCTTCCCATCCCAGCCAAAAACTGACTATTTCTTTCCTGTGTGACAATTTCCGTAACGAAACTCATTCGACATCGGCCTTGCTCGTCCACTTATTGCAATCGTCATGCCACGCAATTTTGTGAATCCCTCACCCTGCTTTTTTCGGCCGCTTCGCCCCAGTTTGCCCTGCATTTTCCGTTCGATAGCCCCCAAATCGCTTACCAAACCCCCTGTGTTCAATACATGACGAGAACAAACGCCGAAAATCATTTTGCGACGCTTCCCTCAGATTCCGTCTCAAAATGGTACGCCGCGTCTCGCTGGGCGCTTCGGCGTCTCATCTTGCGTTCCGCCGCGGTCCCGACGATCGCTGCCGCCCCTCTAACCGCTTGCTCGGAAGCGTCCACCGGTGGTGTGGTCATTTTCGTCAAATTCGCGACCTCACGCGCCGGTTTCCCGTCGCAGCAGTCTCAAAACCCGGCCATCCCGATTCCGTGCTCAATCAATGACGAGAACAGCGGCCGAACTCAGATTGCGACGCCCGACGTGTTGTCTATCGTCCGAAATCACCCAAACATCAGACACAATGTGCGCCGGTAGCCGCGACGACGCCGTACCTCGTCGTGAGCCTTTTTTCTTAGGTCTTTCTAATTGCCATTTTGTCAGCCGTTCTCTCGTCGCCGTACGATTCCCGCCAAATTAGCTCTCGCCGCATACCCAATCCGCCTACTACACCACTCGCAGTTGCATTAATATGTTTCTTGAGGAAAGAAATGCCGAATCGAGATGACGCCTGGAACCTTCTCTGCGAATACACCCAAAGCGAAAGCCTGCGAAAGCACGCCCTAGCTGTCGAAGCCTGCGTTCGCGCCTACGCCCAAAAGCTTGGCGGCGATGCGAACACTTGGAGCCTCGCCGGTCTTCTCCACGATTTCGACTACGAGCGCTGGCCCAATGCCGAACATCACCCGACGAAAGAGCATCCCTACGAAGGCTCGCAAATTCTCCGCGAGCGCGGCTACTCCGAAGAAATCATTCACGCAATCCTCGGCCACGCCAGCTATTCCGGCGTGGCGCGCGTCTCGCCCCTCGATCACACCCTCTTCGCCTGCGACGAGCTCGCCGGCTTCCTCACCGCCTGCGCGCTCATCAAGCCCTCCAAAAGCATCCACGAAGTAGAAACAGCATCCGTGAAGAAAAAACTGAAAGATAAAGCGTTCGCCCGCGGAGTCAGTCGCGACGACGTCTACAATGGCGCTCAAGAGCTCGGCGTCCCCCTCGACGATCACATCGCGTTCTGCATCGAAGCCCTTCGCGGCGTCGCTCCACAGCTCGGCCTCAATGGTCCCGCCAGTTCCTGAATTGCAGCCTGCCGCAGAGGCAGCCCCCCATACTCGGGGTCGCATATTCTTGTCCACCGAGTGGCGCGATCTCCTGATGCTCAATTTCGAGATCGATCCGGCTCTGCTCCAGCCATTCGTCCCGCGCGGCACCAAACTCGATTCCTTCGAAGGTAAGACATACGTCAGCCTCGTCGGCCTTCGCTTCGCCCGCACAAAGCTTTTCGGTTTAATCTCAGTTCCCTTCCACTCAGATTTCGACGAGGTCAATCTCCGCATCTACGTCCGCCGCCGCGAAGGCAGCGAAATCCGCCGCGGCGTAATGTTCATTCGTGAAATCGTTTCGCTTCCCGCCGTCGCGTTCGTGGCGCGCCTAACATACGCAGAAAATTACAGAACGATGCCGCTGCGCCACGCGATCCATCTCACTAATTCAGGTGGTTCTATCGAATACAGCTGGGAGCTGAATCGCCAGCGGTTTCGTCTTCACGGTCAAACGGAAGGCAGCGCGTCTCTCGCGGCCGAAGGCAGTCTTGAGCAATTTATCTCTGAACATTACTGGGGCTATTCGCGCCACCGCGACGGCGGCTCACTCGAATATCATGTCGCTCACAAGCCGTGGCGAATCTGGCGCGCGTCGAACGCCACATTTGAAGGCGACGGCGCCGCACTCTACGAATCTGACTTCGGCAGCATCCTCTCGCGGCAACCGCGCTCCGCATTTATCGCCGATGGTTCCCCCGCTCTTGTCTATTCCGCCCGTCGCATCGATTGAGCCTCGTCGAGCAAAAGTAATCACGGGAAAATTTTCCACGCACACTTGTGCTAGAATCCGCAAACTCTATGGACAAGGCCGGACAAGTTCTCGGCGGTGCACTACGACGCCTTCATCGCCCCGAAGCCGCCCTCGCATGGCTCGTAAGCTCGTGGCCCAAAATCGTCGGCAAAGCTCTCGCTGCTCGCACCCGTCCGCTGCGCTGCGAAAAGGGCTGCCTCGAAATCGCCGCCGACAACAAAGCCTGGCGCAAACAGCTCGAAGACATGAAGCCGGAATTCTGCGCTCGTATCAATGAAGCCTGGGGCGGTAAGCTGATTCGCGAAGTAAAATTCGTCGCCGCCAAGCCCGGTCCCAAACGCATCCCCCGCGAACTCGATAACGAGCACACGCCCTTCGTCCGTCGCGGCAAGCGCTAGAATTTCTCCCGCAGCTTCGATACGCTCGAATCATGCCGCAGCGAACCGTTCTGATCGCCGGAACAACTGGCCTCGTTGGCTCCCTCTGCCTGAAGCAGCTGCTCGATGATCCCGCTTACGGGCAAGTCATTTCTATCTCGCGCCGGCCAGCATCCGAATCGCACCCCAAGCTCGTCCAGAAACTCGTCGACTTCGACAATCTCAACCAGCTGGCTCCGATTGCCGCGAACGACGCCTTCTGCGCCATCGGCACCACAAATGCTAAAGCCGGTTCCCATGAGGCGTATCGCAAGATCGACTTCGGCTATTCGAAAGCCTTCGCGGAATTTGCTCTGGCAGGAGGCGCGCAACAATTCGCACTGGTGTCGTCGGTGGGCGCAAACGCTCGTTCGCGGACTTTTTATCTTCGTACGAAAGGCGAGATCGAAGAAGTGATCACAGCGATGCCCTTCCATTCCCTTCACATCTTTCAGCCCAGCTTCCTGATGGGCTCGCGCACCGAACAACGCGCCGGTGAGGGCATCGGCCTTGCTCTCGCGAAAGCACTACAATTCGCGTTCATCGGCGGCTCAAGCAAGTATCGCCCGATTCCAGCTTCCATTGTTGGTGCAGCTATGATCGCAGCGGCAAAACGCGCCGCGCCCGGTCGCCACATCTACCTGTTCAAGGACATGCAGGCCTTGGCGAATCAGTCGCTCGCTAGTTCCCAGTGAGTTCCCAACGCCGCGCCCGCCGGCTAAAACTTTGATTCGAATCGCGCGAACTCGTTCTCTTCCTTCCATTGCAATCGCGCCTTCTCGCTTCCCGCCAGAAACTCCCGGCACGGCGCACTCGCGGGTTTATCACCCAACTTCTCTTTCGCGCAAGCGGCCACCATCGTGAAATCCTCCGGCGCTACCCACAAACTCGCGCCCGCCAAAAACGCATGCTCTAAGCTGTCGCGCACCATCCGCTTCAACGTGTGGTAGTTGACGTTGTAGCCCTCCACCGCGCGCCGGAAATACCAGGTCAGCTCCGACCGCACAATCGCCTCATCATCCGTCGCCAGCGACACCGGCACGCCTCCGCGCAAATATGTCGGCAGCACGTTCTCCGATCCCTTCATATCGCGCACCAGTTCATGGCTGTACAGGCAGTCCTCCACCAGAATGTGCTTCCGCGCCATCAGCGCGACAAGGCCAACCGGATCCTGCTCGTAAATCACATCGAGGCCGTGCCCGATTCGCTCTGCGTGCCCGATCTCAATCGATTTTCGAATGTGCGACGCGTACAACTCCTCCGGCTTCACCTCGCCCGGCGTCAATTCGCCCGCGTGCAGCGTGATATGCACCTTCGGGTAGACGCCATGCAGGTAGTCCAGCATCCTCATCTGCAAATCGAAATCGTTCAGCGCATTAAACTCGTCCTGCGACTGCACCAGATTAATTCCCACCACCCGCGGATCGGCGCTCGCGATCTCAAATCCCGCGACCATCTGCGCGAACACCTGCTCCTTGGGAAAAGCGCGCAGCACCTGATTCAAATAGCGAAGCGTCACCCCGCATCCAACGTCCGACTGTGCCCCGTCGCAGCCCAGCACCTGCCGCATTTTCGTTTCGGCGTCGTCCAGATTCTTCCGTCCATCGGCCACTACTTTCGCCATTCCGCCGGCCAGCATCTGCGAACGAATCGCGCCAAAGTCATCGTTCCAGCCCACTTGCTTACCAAGTTGGATCGCCTCGCCCTGATCTGGCGTAAGCATCGTCTCGAGGTACACCTCGTTCTGCGCCCCCGCCCGATGCCTCACCTCCGCCAGCATTTCTCCCCAGTGCTTGTTCGTCACCAAATCGAATTCCCCGAAGGCCGCGAAAAAATGCAGACGCACGTCGCGGTCTTCAGCCGTCGGATGAAAATTCCGGATCGATAACGCGTCAATCACCAGGTTGCGAAACACAAAATCGCTGATCGCCTGCGACGCCGGCAACAATCCACGAGCCGGATCGCACGGCGGCGGCAATATCTTGAACGTCGCTCGGTCGATACAATCCCCATCTTCTACCGCGTAATTGATGTAGCTCTCCGCATACACGGCGCCCGTCAGGTGATTGTGCAGATCGCCGCCCTTCGGCATGCGATCGAGAAAACCCATCAGCTCCAGCGGCTTTTCTCGCACCGAGGACAGATATTTCGCCGTCCGCTCTTCCGCCGCGGACGCACCTGACGGCTTCGAAGCGGATTTCTGCGACGTGTTCTGCGCGCCGGCTCCGAATGCCGACATCGCCACCACCGTGCACACAAATGCACACAAGAACTTAAGGGATGGATGTCTCACGAATTTGAGGTCACTGCCTTCAGCGCTCACTAGCGCCCGTCAACGTTTAATCACGACGATAGACGCATCCGCCTCATACCCTTCATCCTGCAGCGTCTTCATCGCCGCCGACCGCAGCGAGGCGTCGTCCGCATTTTTCCCCGCGTCGCAATGCCGCCTCACCACCTCTTCGCCCACCACAATTCGCACCAGCCACTTCGACTTCGCCGAGTCCCACGACACTTCCACCTCGTCTGCCCGCATGGTGCCTCCTGTGTGCCCTGCGCGCATTGTAATCCAGACAACGCCCCTCACGACACCTCTCGCTCCCATCGCAACCCGTTTTTCCATTTTGAGCGTCTAACCATCGCGCGCGGCAAATCTCGCCTTCTTCAAGGCGACCACCAAGAGGCAAGCGTGAACACTTTGCTCGATTTCGGCCGCGTCTTTCTCGCAATTCCCATCGCGGCGTTTGGCGTTCAATATTTTATCTACGGACATCTCGAGGGAGGCTTGCCTGTCGTCCCTCCCTGGATTCCAGGCGGTTCCGTTCTCGCCTACGTCGCCGGCGCAATCCTGCTCGCTCTCAGCGCAGGACTCCTGACCAAGAAATACGCCCGCCTGTCCGCGATCCTCCTGGGCGCGTTTTTATTTTTCTGCGTCCTGTTTCTTCACTCCCTTCATCTGCACGACATAATCCACCGCGGAAACGATCGCACTCGCGCAGTCGAGCCGCTGGCCCTCGCCGCTGCAGCCTGGGTGCTCGCCGGAGCCATCCCCGAAGGAGCTTCCAGCTTTCGCGGATGAGAAAATCTCATCGCATTCTCGCCAAAATCGGACGCTGCGTTTTTGCGTTCGCACTGATCGTCTTCGGCATTCAGCATTTCATGTACGCGGAATTCATCGCCACTCTCATCACGTCCTGGATCCCCTTCAAGCTTTTCTGGACCTATCTCACCGGCGTCGGCATGATCGCAGTCGCTCTCGCCATCATCACCGGAATTTACACGCCCTTCGCCTGCCTCATGCTGGCAGCCATGTTCGTCCTCTGGGTCTTGGTCCTTCACGCCCCACTCGTCGCCACCAACCTCAACAACGGAAACCAATGGAGCAGCCTTTTCGTGGCGATGGGCATGGGCGGCGCTTCGCTCATCCTCGCCGCTTCAACTCAAGGCCGCCGCCCGCTGCAGCGAAGCTGATCTTAAATCATCCTCCAATCGATCTTGGCGCGGCGTGAAGCACGCGCCATCGTGCTTTGCGAAAATCCTGGCCAGGCACTTCACAGCCGCAGCCCGTCGCGTCTGGCGTATTCTATTGATGTATGCGTGTTCTGATTTCAGGCGCCGGAATTGCCGGCCCCACACTCGCCTACTGGCTGCTTCGCTACGGATTCGAGGTCACCCTTGTCGAAAAAGCGCCTCATCTTCGCACCGGCGGCTATGTAATCGATTTCTGGGGTGCCGGCTTCGATATCGCCGATCGCATGGGACTGGTGCCGGCGATTAAGGAACGAGGCTACGCGGTCCAGGAAGTCCGCGTCGTAAATCGAAACGGAAAGCGCGTTTCCGGTTTTCCTGCCGCCGCGTTTATCCGTACGACCCAGGGACGCTATGCCAGCATTGCTCGAAGCGATCTAGCCGCAATCATCTTTGAAAAACTTGGACCCAACATCGAAAGGATCTTCGGCGACAGCGTAGCGCAGGTTGAGCAGCCTGAAAACGCGCAGCCCGGAAGACCGGTTCATATCACTTTCGAAAGCGGCTCGAAACGCGACTTCGATCTCGTCGTGGGCGCCGATGGCCTTCACTCGCGCGTCAGAGAGCTCGTTTTTGGTCCCGAAAGCAATTTCGAGAAATACCTGGGATACAAAGTGGCGGCATTCGAGGTGGAAGGCTACCAGCCTCGTGACGAACTCAGCTACGTGATGTACACCGAGCTCGGCCAGCAGGTAGGGCGCTTTGCCTTGCGCGGCGACCGCACTATGTTTCTGTTCATATTCGCCGACAGCGATCCTTCAGGTGCCGATAATATCCATTCCCAGAAGGCGATCTTGAGGAAACGCTTCGAAAATAGCGGCTGGGAGTGCCCCAGGATTCTCGATGCGCTTGATGGCGTGTCCGACCTTTACTTCGATCGCGTCAGCCAGATCCAGATGAATCCGCAACGCGGCCTGTGGACGCGGAATCGAGTGACCCTGGTCGGCGATGCGGCCTTCTGCGTCTCGCTCCTCGCCGGGCAAGGTTCAAGCCTCGCCATGGTAGCCGCGTATGTTCTGGCCGGCGAGCTTTACCGTTCGAAGGACAACTACGGCGAAGCGTTCGAGCGCTATCAAAATTTATTCGCGCCTTTTATGGCTCGCAAACAAAAAGCCGCTCTTCGCTTTGCCGGGACGTTCGCGCCGCGGTCCGAGCTCAGTCTGTTCCTGCGCAACCAGATCTTCAAACTCCTCAGAATTCCCTGGGTGGCGGACCTTGCCATGGGCCGCGATCTCGCCGATAAAATCAAACTCCCGGATTACGAATAGGTGGGAAATAACAGATCATGATTAAACTTGTTTATTGCATCACCAAACAGCCGAACCTGTCCGACGAAGAATTCTTCCGTTACTGGAAAAATATCCACGGCCCAATCGGTGCGAGAATTCCCCGCCTCCGCAGACTCATCCAGAGCCGTCGCATCAACATCCCAGAAGACAATCACCCGCCCGCCTACGATGGCATGGCAGAACTCTGGTTCGACAATGTGGAAGACCTACTCGCCGCCCGCCAATCCCCCGAATGGCAAGCCTCCAACGCGGACGAAGCCAACTTCGTAGATCACTCGAAGGTCGCCTACTTCGTCACCGAAGAGCACATCGTCATGGGCCAGAACTAGAACGATAAATCGCGTGCCGCCTCAATCCGTATCGAATCTCTGCTCTTTAAACGGATCCCCGTAAATGTGATACCCGTTCTGCTCCCAGAATCCCGGCTCGTCCTTCTCCATAAATTCCAAACCCTGCACCCATTTCACGCTCTTCCACGCATACAGCTCCGGCACCACCAGCCGCACCGGATATCCATGCTCCGCCGGCAGCGGCTCGCCATTGTGCTTCAAAGCGAATAGCGTCGTGGGATGCATCAAATTCTCGAGCGGCACATTCGCCGTGTATCCCTGCTCCGCCAGCACCATCACATATTTCGCTTCCGGCTTCGCATCAATCAGCTTCATCACTTCCGTAAATGGCACGCCTTCCCATCGCACGTCAAACCGGCTCCATCGCGTCACGCAATGCATGTCCGCAGTCACTTGCTTCATCGGCAGCCGCGTAAACTCATCCCAACTCAGCCGCAGCGGCTTGTTCACCAGTCCCGTCACGCGAAAATCCCAAGTCTTCGGATCGAATCGAGGCACGGTCCCTTCGTGCAGCACCGGCCATTTCAACGTCAATGACTGCCCCGGCGGCAATCGCCCCGCCTCCCGCATCGCCCGTTCCTGAATCTTTCGCTCGCTTCCTTCGCCGAACACCGTCATCTCCTTACCCTCTCGCTAGAGGGCTCGCCCTCTTGCAACCTGTCCCTTCATCAAAAATGTCTTCGGGAACTTGCCCTCACCGCAAATCTTGAACGATCCAAAATCCTTAAACCACTCGCCTTCCGGCGCATCCGGTTCAGACTCGCGCCAGATTTTCAGTTGATAAAGGTCTTCAGCGGTGATCTGGCGTTCAACGAGCCGGTCAAAAAGGTGTTCCCGCAGCGCCGGCGGAAGATTCGTCCATCGAATCTTCGGCACTAATCACCGAACGTCATGCGAGCCAACTCTTTCTTCAGGCGCTCTCGCTCGCGCGGCTCCGTCGTCTCAGAGAGCCGGTTCGCGAGCGCGAAAAATCTTTCCTTCTCGCTTTCCTTAGATTCCAGCCCCGCTTCAATCAAATCGACGAGAACACGATTCGCGCTGGTTTTTCGCACCTTTGCTATTGCCTGCACGTGCTTGGCAATGCGGTGCGGGAGCGAGACACTCTGCCGAACGGATTTTTCTGTCTTAGCCATAATATGCATTCTACACCATCATGCACCACATTGCACCACGACGCGCGCAGCGTCCCCGCCATTTGACTGCAAACGCGTGTGCTATCATGTCGCTTCCGCGGCCTAATATGCCGCACAGGGAGCCAGATTGCCCGCTCGCATCCTCAACGGCAACTCCATCCGCGATCAAATCTACTCGGAGCTCACCGGCGAAATCTCCGCCCTCCGCGACGCCGGAATCCGTCCCGGCCTGGCCGCCGTCCTCGTCGGTGAAAATCCCGCCTCCAAAATCTACGTCTCCAGCAAAATCGCCGCCAGCGAAAAACTCGGCCTCGCCAGTTTCAACATCGCGCCTCCAGCCACAATCAGCACCAGCGAACTGCTCGCGATCGTCGAGGATCTGAATCGCCGTGACGACGTGGACGGCATCCTCGTCCAGCTCCCGCTTCCTGCGCAAATTGACGCAAAGAAAATCCTCGAAGCAGTCGACCCCGCCAAAGATGTCGACGGCTTCCATCCCCTCAACATCGGCCGCCTCGTCGCCGGACGCCCCAATCTCGTCGCCTGCACCCCGCTCGGCGTAATGGAAATCCTCCGCCGCAGCGAAATTCAAATCGAAGGCGCAAATGCAGCCGTCCTCGGCCGCAGTGACATCGTCGGCAAGCCCATGGCGCTTCTCCTCATGCACGCGAACGCCACCGTCACCGTCTGCCATTCAAAAACTCGCAACCTTCCCGAAGCCGTCCGCCGCGCCGATATCGTGATCGCCGCCATGGGACGCACCGCCATGGTCACTCCCGATTACATCGCGCCCGGCGCCACCGTAATTGACGTCGGCATCAACCGCATCACCGACGCCGCCCAAGCCGAAAGCATATTCGCGCATCTCCCGGAGCGCCTCGCATCATTCCGCGCAAGAGGCTTCGCAGTCGTAGGTGACGTGCATCCCGACGTTGCAAATATCGCCGGCGCCATCACGCCCGTTCCCGGCGGCGTCGGTCCGCTCACCATCGCTATGCTCATGAGCAACACAGTGCGAGCCGCGCGTCTGCGCCGCGGCGCCCGAATCTCTGCAGCAGCCCGCAGCTAAACGAGATGCCGCGCCGCGCGCACGAACATGCTTAAAGTCGGTCTTACTGGCGGCATCGCCTCCGGCAAATCCACCGTGGCCTCCCTGCTCCGCGACCAGGATTGCATGGTCCTCGAAATGGACCCGCTCGGCCACGAACTGCTCGAGCCCGGCCAGGCCGCTTACGACGAAATAGTTCGCGAGTTCGGCAAATCCATCCTCGGCCCGGGTGACGCAATTGATCGCTCCAAACTCGGCGCCGTCGTTTTCGCCGACCCCACAAAACGCGCCCGCCTTAACCACATCCTCCACCCGCGCATCCTCGACGTCGTCCTCAAATGGTTTGCCGCTCTCGACCGTCCCGGCGGCCCGGAATTCGCCGTCGTCGAAGCCGCGCTCATCGTCGAGACCGGTTTCCACAAACAGCTCGACAACCTGATCGTCTGCTGGGCCACACCCGCACAGCAAATGGAACGCCTCATCGCGCGCGGCCTCACTCTCGAGCAAGCCCAGCTTCGCATCTCCTCGCAAATGCCGGCGGAGGAAAAGCGCGCGCTCGCCGATGAAGTGGTCGACTGTTCGGGCTCGATGGAAGAAACCGAACGCCAGGTGAAAAACCTGGTCGAGCATCTCAAGCAATTATCCGCGCCCTGAAGAAACTTTCTCCATCCTCAGCGCGTACTAATTCGAGACAGCCTCTCACGTGAAGCCGAAAATATGTGAGATGATTCGACCTACATTCGCGCGGCTGAGAGCCAAACTGAAGGTTGATTCATGACCACCGGAAAAAATGACCGAAGCGCCATCCGCCTCCTCGCCATCGGCCTGATCATCGGCCTCGGCGCCTACTGGCTCGGTTCCCGTTACGGCAAGCCTTCTCCTCGCTCGGTCGACGCCCTCCGGCTCAACGCAGCCCCATCCGACAACACGCTCGACGCCTTCGAAGCGGAAAACGTCCGCATCTACCGCCAGGCCTCACCCGCTGTCGCCAACGTAGTCACGCGCACAGTCGAATATGATTTCTTCTTCAATCCGGTCCCCGTCGAAGGCGCCGGCTCAGGCTTCGTCATCGATACCGAAGGCCACATCCTCACGAACTACCATGTGATTCAAGGCGCGCAGACGATTGAAGTCACTCTCGGCGATCGTTCCCGCTTCAAAGCCAAACTCATCGGCGTCGACACGCGCAATGATCTCGCCCTGATCAAGATCGATCCCGCTGGACGCAAGCTCACCACGCTCCCGCTTGGCGATTCGCGCAATCTCCTCGTCGGCCAGCGCGTTCTCGCCATCGGCAATCCCTTCGGTTTTCAAAGCACGCTCACCACCGGCGTCGTCAGCTCGCTCGGCCGCACCGTCCAAACCGGCGAAAACACTTTCATTGACGAAGCCATTCAAACGGACGCTGCAATCAATCGAGGAAATTCCGGCGGACCATTGCTGAATTCGCACGGCGAAGTAATCGGCATCAATAGCGCGATTTATGCGCCCACAGGAACCACAGCCGGAATCGGCTTCGCAATTCCGGTCAACACGGCGCGCCGCGTCGCCGAAGATCTCATCAAAACCGGCCGCGTCCGCCGCGCCACACTGGGTATCGAAGGCCGTGGGTTGTGGCCCGGTCTTGCAGAAGCGCTGCATCTCTCCGTGCAGCAGGGAATCCTCGTGGAACGCGTTACCCCCGGCGGCCCCGCCGCGCAAGCGGGCATCCGCGGCGGCACTCATTCGATGGTGGCAGGCCTGCAAGAACTGCGCACGGGCGGCGATGTCCTCGTAGCCTGGGACGACAAGCCCCTCGCCAGCCAAACAGATTTGACTCTCTTACTGAATCGCGTCTGGCCCGGCGACTCCGTAACCCTCACCCTAATCCGCGACGGAAAAAAAATCACAGTCCCAGTGAAATTAGGCGAAGGCCACGACACCCTAACGCAGTAGTTAGCACAGGCATTCCTGCCTGTGCCAACGTAAAAACATGCCACAACTCACAATGCTTGGCGCGTATCACCACATCGTTCTGTCGCCGTTTCCTCAGTAGGGGCACGGCATGCCGTGCCCGAACGCGCTAGAAGCGACCGCACGCGATCCATCGAAACCGCGCCTCCGGTATTTGGCTTCAAGTCCCCACCCGCGACAAATGCCCACATAACGCCAAGCTCTTCTGCCTGGGCACGGCATGCCGTGCCCCTAGTGTCGAACCGCTAGCCTCTTCCCGCTCCTAATGCCGCCAAGCCTTCCCCGACGCCCCAACCAATTCCCCTTCCCGTCCGGCCACGGATGCCGGCCGTGCATTCCCGTCGAAATCGATCACCACCCGCCCATTCACCTTCCCCTTCTTCAACCGCCCGAAAATATCGTTGATCGATCCAAGCGGCTGCGTCTCAATCGTCGCTTTCACCTTTCCATCCGCCGCAAACGCAAGCGATTCTTCCAGATCGAGCCTGGTTCCCACGATCGACCCGCGAATCGTGTATCCATTCAGCACCACGTCAAAGATCGACACCGGAAAATCTCCCGGCGGCAATCCATTCAGCACGCACGTTCCGCCGCGCCGCAACATTCCCACCGCCTGCTTGAATGCGATCGGCGACACTGCCGTCACCAGCACACCATGCGCTCCGCCAATCTGCTTCTGGACTTCCTTCGGTGGGTCCTGCGTCAAGGCGTCAATCGTAATTTCGGCTCCAAGCTTTCGCGCCAGCGCCATTTTCTCCGGACCCAAATCCACCGCTGCCACATGAAGACCCATCGCCTTTGCATACTGAATCGCAACGTGTCCCAAGCCGCCTGCTCCGGAAATCACCACCCACTCTCCGGGACGTGCCATCGTTTGCTTCAAACCTTTGTAGGTCGTCACGCCAGCGCACAAAATCGGCGCGGCATCCACGAACGAAAGACTCTTCGGAATGCGTCCAAGATAGTCGGCCTGCCCCGGCGCATACTCCGCAAAACTCCCGTTCACCGAGTACCCGGAGTTCTTCTGTTCGAGACACAGCGTTTCCCATCCCGCCAGGCAAAATTCACAATGTCCGCACGCGCTGTGCAGCCACGCGATCCCCACGCGGTCGCCTTCCTTCAAATGCGTTACCCCTGCACCGAGCGCCTCCACAATTCCCGCTCCTTCATGACCGGGAATGAAAGGCAGCGTCGGTTGAATCGGCCAGTCGCCATCCGCCGCATGCAAATCGGTGTGACAAACCCCCGAAGCTACCACCTTCACAAGCGCTTGCCCGGGCCCGGGCG
Source organism: uncultured Acidobacteriota bacterium (assembly GCA_963736465.1). Lineage (GTDB taxonomy): Bacteria > Acidobacteriota > Terriglobia > Acidiferrales > UBA7541 > Palsa-295. The sequence continues at coordinate 194,325 of CAVTOS010000012.1, forward strand.
TCGGAACCGGAACCTCTCGAACTACCAGCGGTTGCCCAAACTTCTCCACCACCGCCGCCTTCATCATCTTTGCCATGATTGCTTCCTCCTTGGAAAATGTGTCGGCAGCAAATCTAGCCCCGGCGCAGTTCGCCGTATGTACCATCGGTCACACCCCGATGTGACTTGAGTCACAAGATTGCCCTAGGAGGGCTCCGTTACCTGATTCAGAAATTCAATTGAGGATGACTTTTGCGACGCTTCGCTAGCGAGGCGTGGATTCGCCCTTCGGATTTTCGATTGTGTAGGAGATGCCCTCTTCTACTCTAATCACGATCCGATATTCTTCTCCCTGTGGATCGGTGATGCCGACATCCACAGTCTTCGACAGTCTGTCAATAATTGCATGACGAAAACGATAGGTTAGATGATCGTTGACCGTCGCCTCGGTTAGTTCCCCTTCTGAACCATACTTGCACTCGAGGACGAAACCCTCCGACGGATCCTCGATTCTTCTGATCCGGTTCAACGAATCGTAATCGTATTTCGTTACGTGGCCATCGGGGTATCTAACTGTTTCAGGCCGATTTGCGCCGTCAAAGCCATACTCAACTACATTCCCCAAAGAATCTTTGGCTTCAATCATTCGGCCGTCGCTATATCGAAGCCGAATCCACTTGCCATTGGGAGATTTGATCTCCGTTAGATCGCCGTTGTCTTTCCGCGACAGTCGAACTTCGTTGCCGTCCCTGTCAAAAATTCCAACAAGAGATCCCTGCTGTGGCCGCGTTGCGTTATACGCTTCCGGCGATAGATAGGTCGTTTCATCCCTCAGTACTAGATCCCATCCAAAACCGTTCCAATTAATCCGCGACCCTATGAAAGCGGGTGTATGAGATACGTCTTCATAGACTGCGTCGCTAAAACCGGTACCGGCCGAGACGCGCTTGTAATGGATGGACTGTTGATCCGGCAGCCTCCAATCCAAATATGTATAAGGACGGCGGCTTCCCGTTAAGAACGGGTCGTATACATTGGGAAGATAAACTTGAAAGCGGTTCGACCAGTCGCTCAATGGCATGTACGTCCGCGTGAACGCGACAGGAATCGTATCAGCGACATAAAGATCGGTCTCAACGGGGATGACTCCAAATTCGGGAGCAATTTCGATCAAATTTAGATTTCTGCCGTCCGGAATCAGCTGGAGACAATCGCCTATCTCCCCCGAAATAACAGGTTGGTTCGCAGAGTTTGGGGGCACGATAAACAGGCATGGTGGCAAGCCGCGCTGACCTGGTATCGCAGGAATCGGGGTTGAGCCAGTTTCTAGCTTCGGTCTGGCCTTCCACTTTTCGTAGTCGGTGAGTTCCGCTGGTAGGTAGTGCCTTACTACAAGAGCGAGCACTGCGACGACACATACAAAAATCAAGTCTTTCCATCCCCGGGAGCGGAGACAGCCTTCCCTTTCGTTGCGCAATATGTTCAAAGTTTTAGAAGCTCGCGAGCTGCGGTCGAAATCTGCATCGGCGTGCCTCGCACAAACGCGCTATATCTTGGCCCCGGGTGCTGATTCCGCTGAATGCTTCGCCGCCTTGTCGCAGGCGCGACCTCTATCACTCCACTCTTCGCGTATACGGTCCTGCTCCTCTGAACTCAAACTGAACCACGATTCCGCCGCGTCGCGCACGCGCTCGAGCGCGCTTTGCATTTCTCGCTGCTTCGCATGAATCACTTCGCTATCCGCGTCGATCGGCACATAGATTGGCGGCGCTACGAACATCACCGCCGGAGAAAACGGATAGGGAATCTGAAACAGATCCCAGGATTTCTTAAACGTATGCGCCGATTTGAGCCCGACGTGAAAAACGGATATCGGTCTTCCTGTCCGCCGCGCCAGGATCACTGGCCCCGGCTTCGCCACATAGCGCGGCCCGCGCGGCCCGTCAATCGTGAACGCCACATGCTTCCCGTCCTCGAGCCGCTGCGCCATCACCGTCAGCCCTTCGATTGCGCCTCGCGACGAACTCCCCTGCGCTGTGCCAAATCCCAGTCTCTCGATCACCCGCCGCGTCCACTGACCGTCGAAGTTCACCGTGTTCATCACCACGATCCCGCGATTCCGCCAAATCCAAATCGCCGGGAAAATACTGCGATGCCAGAACGCCCCGATTGCCTGCTCTCCCGAATTCCGGATCTGCACCGCGTTTTGCACTCCCAGAATTTCGAGGCGCAGCGTCGGACCCAGCAGCCTGACCAACCAATATGCCGCCCACGCAATCACAGGAATTTGCATTCGTCGCCACCGCGAGAGTTTTGGCATCTCAATCGCGGACAAGACGTTTGAATTCGGCGCCATTTCGGCGGGGGCGGATTTCGTGGCGTTATTCACTGCTGTATAGTATAGGCGAACCGGGAACACGTCAGTTGGCAGCTAATCCCCAATCCGCTTGTGAGAGAAACGCCGCGTATTCGCGCGCTCGCCGGTGCCTGCCGCTCCTCCTCGTGCTGTTCGCTTGTCTGATTCCTTGCCTCGCGCCGCTCAGCGCTCAGCAATCTGCGCCACCTGGCACAATCGGCCGCGTGGAAGGCAACGACGTTTCGATCGAGGGTGGCTCGGCTGCGTCGAACGGAACCGCAACGAGCGCGCCGAGCATGTTCGTTGTAAATGGCAGCGTGATCACCGTCCACTCCGGTCAGGCCCACATGACTCTGGCTGGAGGCGGCGAAATTGATATCTGCGGCCCGGCAAAATTTACCCTGCTGCAATCCGGACCTGCGATTACACTGGCATTGAATTTTGGCCGCATGCGCGTGCAATTACCGGCCGCCGCGCAACTGCGAATCTTTACGCCCACCATCGTCGCCACGCCCATCGACATCGGCGGCGCGCCGCGCGATTTCACCGTCGGGCTCGATTTGAGCGATTCGCTCTGCGTCGTCGCCACAAGCGGCGCACTTCGCCTCGAACATCAGTTCACAGGTGAAGGCCTTATCGTGCCGCAGTCGGGCGAATTCTTTCTTGCTGCCGGAAAGCTTCTGCCGGTGGCCGGAGTGTCGGGCAGTTGCCAGTGCGTCTCGGTACAAGCTCGAAACTCGGCGCCGCCATCGGCATCGCAGCCGCTTCCTCGATCGCCTGAAATGGGCCTCACGTCAAAGCCGCAACCTGAACCACCGCCTGTTTCTGACGTCGCTTCAAATCCGCCAGCGCTGCCGCAGCCGGAACCGCTGGCTCCCGCTGAAGTTCATGCTGCGCCTCCCGCAATTCAAATCCGGCAGCTTGCCGCTGCCAACGAGCTTCATCCCAATCCGCAGGCACCAGCGAACGAAGTTCCCGATGCGCCTGCCGTCTCGATTCCCATCTACAAAGTCGTGATGCCGCCGCTTACGTTTTCTGCCAATGCACCGGCTCCTCCCGGCGAACCTTCTACCGACATGATCCTTCTCGTGCGCATCGCGCATGTGCAGCCGGAGTGGCAGTTCAAAGGCCGCGTTGAAGCTCCCCAGCTCGAGCAGGTCTCTGCGCGCGAGCCGAGCCGAAGCCCCTCAGCGCCGCACTCTTCGCAAAAGAAGAAGGGCGGATTCTGGGCAGCCTTGAAACGCGCCTTCGGCGGCGGCGGTGACGAAACCCAGAACTGATCGCTGCGAGCTCCGGCGCAAGTGCGGCTTCCCATCTGAACGGAATTTATCCCGGTGCTTTCGCTTTTGAATTCCCGCCTCTATAATTCACGCGGCGCCACGGCGTCTTGCGCCGCTTCGGATGTACCTTTCAATCACACTGGCGGCGTTTCTCGCGGCGGCCACAATCCACGGCAGCGGTCACGCTCACGTTCGCGCGACAATAACAGACCGCGCGCCTCGTGCTTCGTTCGCGCGGCGTGCCACGCGCCGGCCACAACCGTCGCACCCTGCAGCAAACGCTGACGCGTCGTTCGACGACGAAACCGATACGGAAAGGCTCGCTGCGAAATCACACGAACTGACCGACCTCACCGCGATTGGAAGCGCACCTTTCATCCTTCGCGCGTCGCTATCCTTCAACGACCCCAGCGGCGACCCGCGCGTTCCGCCCGCGCGTGGCAGCTACGTGCTCACGTGGCAATCTGCTGAGGAGTGGCGCGAGGACGCCGAACTGCTGCACCTGAAACAAACCGAGATCGCCAACGGCAATACGCTGTGGACGAAGCGCAACGCTCCGTATCCCTCTTTCAGTTACTGGTGGACGCACAATGCCATGAAGATTACGCGCGGCGTCGTCTATCACTTCGACTCACGGACTCGCATCGAGATCTCGCAGGTGAGCGGACGCAACGTGGTGTGCGCAACCAATGGAGGAGTCCGCGTGACGCAGCAGCTCTGCCTCGATACGAGGACCGGTTTGCCGCTGCTGCAGTACGATTCGACGCTGCACATTCAGTATCTGTTTGCCAATTGGGCTCAATGGGGCAATCACTGGTATCCGCGAACGATCAAAGGGCTCTCGGGAACGGAAGCGGTGATGCAGATCGAGATCGCGACTGTAATCAGTGCCCCGCCGGAAGCGAAATGGATTGCTCCTCCCGCGGAGTCGACGCAGCGCGAATGGTGCGCGGAAATGCGACCGGCGCAGTTGAGCGATGCGATCGAGAACGCAGCGCTGCCCGATCCGAACGCGCCGGCTGGAGCGACGCCAATTATTGGCGCGATTGTTTACGGAGTGATCGGAAAGGATGGCTACTGGAGCGATTTGAGCGTGCTCGAAAGCTCGGATTTCAAAGCGGCATTTTTGATGCTCGATAAATTGAGCGCGTTTCGAAATCAGCCTGCGACATGCCGCGGCACGCCGGTGCAATCGGAAACGATTTTTAGAATTTCTCCGCCGCCGCGTTAATTTCCATTCACGATAATTTTAAAATCGCGAGGCGCGAGCGTGCGCGTTTTACATGCCTTCGTAGTTCGGGCCGCCGCCGCCTTCGGGGGGAACCCAGTTGATGATCTGGTAGGGGTCGGCGATGTCGCACGTCTTGCAGTGGACGCAATTCGAGAAATTGATTTTGAGTTTTGGCTGATCTTTTTCCATCGCCATTTCGTACACTGCGGCGGGGCAAAAATACTGGCAGGGGTTTCCATATTCGCGGACGCAGCGGTCGACGCAAATGCTCGGATCGAGAACGATGAGGTGGCACGGTTGGTCTTCTTCATGGCGCGTGCCGGAGTGATAGACGTCTGTGAGGCGGTCGAAGGTGATTTTGCCGTCGCCTTTGTACCGCGTCGATTGGTCTACCAGAACACGGTCGCGATTGAGCTTGTGATATTCCTTGTAGCCGGCTTCGGAATGCATCGGATCCACGAGGCCGCGGCCGCCGGTGACGAACTGCAAGCCCGCTTGCACCAAACCGGGATATAGGCCGCCGTGAAATGCCTGATGGAAATTTCGCACGGCCCACAATTCTTTTTTGACCCAGCTGTCATCGAGTTTCTGCTGGTAGGCGGCGAGTTTCGCGGCTGAAGTATCGCCCGCACAGAGCGCTTCGTAGATTGTTTCAGCGGCGAGCATCCCACTTTTGATTGCGGTGTGAATGCCTTTGAGGCGCTGCGAATTCAGCAGGCTGGCGGAATCGCCGATGATCAGGCCGCCATCGATGAAACTTTTCGGCATCGAATACCAGCCGCCGTAGGGAACGGTCTTCGCGCCGTAGCGGACGAGCTTGCCGCCTTCCAGAATTGTCTTAACGTAGGGATGCGTTTTGAATTTTTGAAACGCGGCGTGCGGATCGAAGAGCGGGTCGTGATATTCGAGCGCGACAACCATGCCGAGCGACACGCGATTATTCTGCATGCCGTAAATCCATCCTCCGCCATAGAGATCAGAACTGAGCGGCCAGCCGAGGGTGTGGGCCACGTATCCGGTGTCGATCCGTCCGGGCTGGACGTCCCAGAGTTCCTTGATTCCAATGCCGTAGACTTGCGGGTTGAGGCCGTCAAGCTTCAGACGATTGACCAGTTCTTTGGTCAATGAGCCGCGCGGACCCTCGGCGAGCACTGTGACTTTTGCGCGCAACTCGTAACCGGGCGTGAAGTTGTCTTTTGGCTTGCCGAATTTATCTACGCCTTTGTCTTCGGTGAGGACGCCGGCGATTCCGTTTTTGTCGTAGAGCAGTTCCCTGCCGGCGAACTGAGTGAAGACATTGACGCCTTTTTTTTCGACGAGGCCGCCCAGCCACTTCACGATCTTGTTGAGCGAAACGATGTAGTTTCCGTGATTGGCAAGGGGCGGAGGCGTGATCGGCAATTTGTGCGCGGAGGATTCGGTGAAATAGTAAGCCGCGTCACCGGTGACGGGCGTATCGAGCGGTGCGGATTTCAGAAAATCGGGAACCAGTTCGGCGATGCCGCGCGGGTCCATGATCGCGCCGGAGAGTTGGTGCGCGCCGAGTTCGCGGGCCTTTTCGAGGACATAGATATTTTCGGTGGAGAGCGCGGGAGTCTTACTCGCGGCGGTGTGCTTTTCAATCAGGTTGGCGAGATGCAGCGCGCACGCGAGGCCTCCGGGGCCTGCGCCGATGATGAGAACGTCGGCTTCGAGCTGTTCGCGTTCGATTGGCACGCGTTATCCTATCCGAACCGCGGGTGAAACAGGCCTGTGGGCTTCGCTGCCAAGGGGCCGTTTACCGCCGATTAGAAAATTATATGTCATTGATTTCAGGTGATTTAGGAGAATATTTAATCGCGGAACCGTAGATTAAAAAGTCTCGAGTGGGCCTCGCGAGGAGGCGAGGCTCGACGGTTATCCTCTTTGAGGTCTCACTGCGCGTCCTGTGGCTAGTCTTCATAGCTCCGAGGTCACGGTAGCATGAAAACTCGGTCGTTTTCAATTGAATTGATATGTCGACGCGGTGGGTTCTAGTAGAACGCTGCGAGACGTCCGATGAGCCAGTAACACGCAAAACCGCCGATCGTATAGGGCGCGATTTGCCAGGACCAAGAAGGCAATCGGGACATCCTGCTTCTGAGCGCCATTATGATCAAGAGCGCCGCTGCAACAAATGAAAAGTGACCAACCTCCACTCCGGCGCTAAAGAAGCCGAGAGCGAGCGGGATATGGGCTGCAGGCAGACCGGCGGCACTGAGTCCGCCCGCAAACCCGAGTCCGTGCAACAAGCCGAATGAGAAAGCCACCAGCCAGGGCTTGCGCTGCGCGAGTCCAGATGGATTCGACTGTTTCCGAAGTATCTCCGAGGCGACAAACTGTATGCTGAGTGCAATTACCGCCTCGACGGGGGCGGGAGATACATGCACAAAACCCAAGGTTGCGAGCGTTAGCGTAACCGTGTGCGAGAGCGTAAAAGCACTGACCGTCAGAAGCAGGCGCCTTGTCCCGTTCACCAGCAGCAAAAGTCCCGAAACAAAGAGAAGATGATCAATACCGGTGAGAATGTGCTCAATGCCAAGCACGAGGTAAGTGCGGACAACCTCCAAAGGACGCGGCATCGCTTCTACAACGAACGAAGGCGAGGAAGACATAACCCGAGTCACTTGGGAAGAGCCGTCGAGACGTTCAACGCGCACAAGCACGTCGGTGAGGGTGGCGGTGAGTCCCTCAATGCGGATCGTGGAACCGGACAGACCTCCCTGACACTTGACGCTCCACTGTTCGGTGTAAGCATTGTCGGCAAAAAACCCGTGAGGCGGTTTGAGGTTGGAGCAGGTTTGCGGGAACTCTACGAAGAGGCTCAAGCGCATGACATCGCCCACGGCCGGCACTTTCCAGAACACGTCGTAGGTGTCTGCGCCTGTCTGATGGAGTTGCAGGTAGGCGGGGCGCACTTCATGGGCCAATGTGGCAGCCGGCCACACGGCGACGAGGACAAAAAGAAGCAGAGCGAACCGGAGGCGCATCACCGCAGTTGTCCCAATTTCTTTTCTTCTTTCGTCTCTTGAGGCGGTTCGATTCTCACCCTGTACCGGTGTAAAAGAGCGTTATAAAACTTGTCCGTCGCTTCCCTGCGTCTAGCGTCGAAATAGTCGCGGCGGACCTGTTCTCGCACTTCAGCGAGATCCGGGAGACGCCCAGGTGTGTATTGAACGACATACACGAGGTGAACCCCATACCCGGAATCGATTGGTCCTTGCCAGGAGCCAACTGGCAGAGCGCTGACCGCAGACGCAAACTTTTCACCAAATGTGTTCTTCAAATCCGCCGGGGAAATATGGTCGAAGTTCTCCTGCAGAAGAAAAGGATCCCCGGCGTCAATTTCGGACTTGTGCGAACCCGGTGTTCGCAAGCGCTCGAGCACGCGAGCTGCGTCCCGACCAAGATTCGCTCCATGCAGTTGGGGATTGAAGTAAATTTGGCGCAACGAGAAGAGCGGCTCAGTCTGGAACATTTCTTTATGTGCCTGCAGAAAACTCTGCAAGTCCGCGTCGCTGGGCTGTATCCGGGTAGCCAGATCGTCGGAAAGGAATTCAAGCTTTTGCTGGAGCCGGCGGCGCACAATCATGTCATCGCGGTCGAGTCCCAAGGCAAGCGCTTCGCGGTATGCGGCTTCCTCACGAATGTAATCGCTCACCAGACCGCGCAGTTCATCTTCCGTGGGAGGGCGCTGCCAAGTGCGGGTGAAGCCAGTTACGAGGTTCTCAACCGTGCCTTGCGTGACAACGATTTCGCCCGGTTTATCTGTTTTGTGTCGTGTGATCAAGCCATGGGCCGCAAAGATGACGGCCCCTAAAATGAGGAAGCGGAATAGCGGCTCGCGAAAGAGTTTCATAGGTGTCCGTTTCATTTTGCCGCCGGCGAATACCAGATCGGCGAAAAAAAAACAGCGGTCAAGGTAAGACGGCTTGGTTCTTCCTTGGGAAACTATCTGCTTGGCGGCAACGATAGTTATACCAACACTCAACTGCGGTCAAGACCTTCCCTCGGGTACTTGTCTCAATTAGTCTCATGCAACGACTAAGAAAGGCTCATTAGGTTTTGCGGATGCACGCGGACCATCCCACCGCGAGGACTGTCGATGTTCGCTATCAAAGCGAATGAGATGGACACGATAAGTGGTAGAACGAGAAGCAGTAAGGCTTTCGCTTCACCTCGACGCGCGCCGTATCCTATTAACAGGTTGCAGCAGATTGCGATTGCTGTCATGAGACCCCAAGCCGCAAGCGGGATGCGGTTCAACCAGGCGGCTTGGGTATGTCCTTTGGAGTTCAAGACATCGTTCATGCCTGTGACCGCAGTGGTGATCACGGGTGTCGGCTGCGCCTCAGCGGGGACACGCACAGTGGACCACAGATCGGCTTCGAGTTGAGCAGTGGTGGCGGCGATCTGCCGAAGCTGACGGTCATTCCGAGTTTCATAGAAAGAGATGCGCTGATCGAGATAGTTCCTCAGCAAGCTGCGCACTTTTGCCGCATTGTCTGCGGGCAGGAAGTCTGTCCGGGCGTACTCCGTACCGATTGCGTCGGCCTCTAACTCCTCGAGGTTCTTGCGCTGATCGAATCGGCTGCCAGCCATTGAGAAGCTAAATCCAATGATCAGGGCGAGCAACGTCATGGTTCCAGCCGCGACAACGTCAAAGTCTTCGCGCTCGATGTCTTCTGGATGCCGCTTCCTACGAAGAGAAGCACCAACCTTTGCCGAGAGCCACAGCGTGACGAAAGCCAGCGCCAAGACAAGCAACGGAAACCTAACTATTTGGTTCATCTATTACCTCCTGACTGCGGAGGCAATTTACAGCAACTTGCAAGCGACGGATACAAATTGAACCCACGTGTCGAGCACTGCCGAAATAATCCGCTCGGGCGTGTAAACGCTAATGGGAGCCGGAGACTTCCAGAGTAGGTGTCGAAATAGGGTTCATCACCATCAATGTCATTTTGAGCTTGGTGGCGTATACCAGATTGGCGAGGTGTAGGCGCGCTCCTGGCCTTTCATTGGCACTTCGGGAGGCATGGTGATTCCGAAATATTTAGCGTCGTAGGCTGTCCAGCGCGGCGTAGGAATCTCGAGGACGCGCACGTAATAGAAAGCCCGCTGCGAGGCATCGAATTCGGGATCCTTCCACCTTTGATTAATTCCGAGGCACCGATGCTGTTGGTGTAGGTTGCGTTAGGGACATCCACGGTGTCGCCCACGGACGGAAGTTTGCCTTTTGCGTCCGGTTTGCGGTCGCCGGACCAAACGACGTCGTAGATTTTTTCGTGAGTTTCGTTTTTCGCATCCAGCCAACCCTTAATGATCTGGATGCGGTCAAGGTTGGCGCCAATGGGATCTTTGAGTGCAGCGACAAGAAAGGTGGGTGCCTTTCCGGCAGGCGCGTTGGCGAGATCTCCTCCCATGGGGACTCCTTTGTCGTAACCGACCACGGCCGGATTGCGCGTGTTGGCGTCGCCCGGGGCGAATTCCCAGCCACCGAAGAAGCGAACGATCATTCTAGGGCCGGTTGTCGCGTAAACTTCTTTGCGTTGCATCGCGTCAAAGAGCGCTTCGCGAGTGTTCTCCGTAGCCCAAACTCCTGCATAGCCGGAAGCCGTCTGTTCCCAGCCCATGATTACGGCGTCTGGTGTCTTGACCCAAGGATGCGTAGCACGGGTGGCGCTGGGCTCGACGTTGGAGCTTTTTCCCCAGAAGTTATCTTCGTCGATGGCAGTCAACCCGGTGTGAGCATCGGTGGAGCCGATCATTCCGAATTTGTAGGGATTGACGCCAAGTTCTTGTTCTAACTTCAAGCCATTGCGAAGAGCGGCGCGTGCGTATTCGAATTCCAGCATCTCGGGTTTTTTCTTTTCTGAGAGATCGAGGTTCCCTTTATCCCAACGCTCGTAGTTGGCGAACTCGTCATTGGGTGACAGGAAGGGGTGGGTTTCGCCGTCGCCCTTGATCTGCGTGGCCTCGTAAATTCGTTCGCGCAGAGCACGCGTTTCGGCGTATTCCCTGTCGATCGGTTTGCCGGTGAACGACTCGATGAGTGGAAACATCCGGCCATTGCTAAGGTTGCCATTGTGAGCGATGGCCAGCACGTGACCGCCGGTTTTGTCCTCGTAGGCGCTCATCCATTTCCATAGGTCCCGTGGATTATCACTGCCCAGTGGTTTCTGGGTTGTGTATGGCTCAACCATGCTTGCCTTACTCGCATCGTCTCGGAAGAGAATGTTTCGATGCAGGTTGTTGCCCCCGGTATTGGACGTCCATTCGAAACCGATGAACGCCGTGAAATGGCCTGGGTCATTGGCCTCTTCGGCTGCCTTGATAATCTCCTGCCAGGCGTTCTGATAGGCCGTTGTTCCGGGCACAGGAAAAATCGCTTTTGAGATCGTTCCTGTGCCGAAGTTTTGGATGATCTCAATCGCAGCGGACGCGCCCTGGCCGCTGCGAACCATGTCGTACCAGCGCCGGCCCTGAGGATCGGCCAGAATTGCCGGGTCACCATTCAGCATCAGCGGAAAAAAACCGAACCCGTCGGAGTGATCTGCGACGACGAGGAAATCCAGGGGCCGCGCAAGCCTGGCGGGCTGGCCGCTGGAAGCGGTGACTTCATGGCCTTTGGCAAAGCGGTAAGCGTCTCTGGGGCCGAGACGGCAGCCGAAAGCACCTGCATCCATTGAAAACGACGTGTGCAGATGCGTGTCGCCCCAATAGACACGCTCCGGAAAGTGGCGGCCTGCATACGGAGAGTATGGAGGCTTCTTCGGAAAGGTCTTCTCGAGTTCCTGCGCTGGTGGCGCCGGTTCCTGGGCTATCGCCAGAGCTGGAACTGAGAGCGCGACCAGCAGCCCAAGAATCGCAATCGACGTTGCCGTAATCTTATTCCCGCCCATCTCAACCTCCTGTGGCTTCGGAGCCAGCGATGAAAACGCTCGGTACTAGGAACCTCTAGAACTTGTTATTTGCGGTTTGGTTGGGAGCGCTTGTGGGAGCGTTTGTGTTACCGGGCGAATACCCGCGACGGAGCCTAATGCAGGGCTTTCTTTCTGTCTACTGTCAATTTTTATAATTAACGAGGCGGAGGAGTGCTGTGCCGTTTGCGTCGCTCAATCTAGTTCTGAGGCCGGGTTGCCGCGAGCCACTGCGATTTCTAACGATTGAAAATACTTATCGCGAGGGAGCGGTGGTGACTGGCTTTGCTGAAAGCCATGCTGCCGCGGCCAAGCAGAGTGTAATTACGATTGAGAAGACGATGGGTAAGATGAAGAGGTACTTCCAGCTCACAACTGTGATGGCCGCAAAGCAAAGAGCGAACGCCCATGCGGTGCCGCGCATGAGCGCCAAGCTTGCTGCCGGAAGACCGCCTAGCTGCCAGGCCAAAATCGCTGCGAAGAGATAAAACACGCCGACGGAGAATCCGGCCGCCTGGAAGAGGTCCCAATAGCTGCGGTTGAAGCCCTGCACGTCAAAGTGAATTGAGCGCATGGAGGCGAGGAGCGCATCGACTCCCCAGGCGGGATCCGACTGGCGAAAGCCGAGTGTGTGTCCTGCTGCGAAGAGAAGCAGAAGAACGGCAGCGATTCGGTAAAAGATGGATGCTCGCATTTGCGCCTCCGGAGATCGCGGCATGGGGCACCATTCTTCCGCGCAGATGCTGAACTGTACCACTACATGCAACTGAGCCGACACAGAACCGGTGCAGGACAGAAGAGTTAGCTTCAGGTTGCGGTCCAGTCGTGGCGTTACTTCTGACCATTGAAAATTCTTTGCACACCGGATAGTTTCGTGGCCTCATAGCGACACGCAGATAGTGATTCAGGCAGGCAGCCTGAGGTGAATTCGGCCGAGGGCGGACTGAGCAGTTTGAGTTATGGCTCGGCGGTATCGCGGGAGCGTGCGTGAGAACAGTTGCCCGTTTCGTGTTTCTTGTTGGCGTGGTTGTGTCTTGTGCACACCTCGCGGCGGCGCAGACGCTGGCCCCCCGTGCCTACGTCATCACGCCGGTAGGCGGCAATGCGGTCACGTTGTCTTGGTCCTTTTTTGACGGCGGCGTGAACCTCAACGGGACGCTTCCCGTCACAGGTGCCACTGGCGTCTATCATGTTCCGACCATCAGTTACTATCATTCGTTCAGCCTGTTTCGGCGCTCGGCGAACATCACCGGTTTCCTGCCCTATGGTGTCGGCACCTTTCAGGGATCGGTCCTTGGCACCCACCAGCAGATCTATCGCTCCGGGCTCCTCGATCTCGAATTTCGCTTCTCAGTGAATCTCAAAGGCGGACGCGCGATGTCGGCGCAGGAAATGGCCTCGTGGAAACAAAAGACTTTGCTGGGAGCGAGCCTGTCAGTGATCCCGCCGACTGGTCAATACAACCCGCTGCATCTCGTCAACTGGAGCATTCATCGATGGGCAATCAAGCCGGAGTTAGGCTATTCGCGACGCTGGGGTAACTGGCTTCTCGATGGGTACGCCGGAGTGTGGTTCTACACGACAAATAACGCTTTCTATTCGATGCCTAACCCACAGCCTCAAACGGAACAGCCTATCGGGTCATTCGAGGGTCACCTGAGTTACGACTTCACAAAGCAACGTTGTTGGGTGTCGGTCGACGGAAATTTCTGGTATGGCGGAGCAACCAGCCTGAATGGCGTTTCCAATGCTGGAACCCGGCAGACCAGCTCGCGCGTTGGAGCCACCGCAGCCTTTCCGGTGGGCAAGCACCAGACCATTAAGGCCAGCTACAGCAATGGAACCTACGTCCGTTTTGGCGGCAACTATCAGAATGTATCCGTGGCTTGGCAATATTCGTGGCTCGGTTGGCCCAAATTTCATCCGCGGTAGCTAGCTCCGGCGCTCGTGATAAATCCCTCGGCGCAGGAAGGCAAAGCGGAGTAGGCAAAGCTGATTTGAGAGCTTGTGACGTGTGCGACGGAAGGAGTTTTGTAACTGTTACCAGAGGATCGAGTGGGCGATGCTGGTCCAGTACGGCAGGTTGTGGATGGTGGTGTACATGACGATTGTTTGGCCCACGAGGAAGGCGGGCAGAACGTAAAGATAAATTCGGTGCACTCTGCGGTTGACGATCATGTCGCGGACGACACCGAGAAGAATCAGGAGGTCTACGCCGGCATAAAAAAAATCGTGGGGTAGCAGGCGCTCCGGAAAGCGTCCGAAAGACGCAGCGGTCAGCGCGCAGGTGGCGATGAACATCAGGCGGCGATGGAACTCCGGTTTTTTGCGCCAGTAAATCGCCAGCGCGAAGGTACTGGAGAAACAGACCATGTCAAAGAGCGGAATCATCAAGAAGGATTCCGCGTCGGTGGCATGCATTTGTAAGGTGTTGAAGCGTCCCATGACGACGACGGTAGAGACGCCGAGCACGAGAACCAGTGCACCCAGCGCGGCTCCAAACCAGCCGATGCGGCGATGCAATCGCACGTTGTGCGTGCGCACCAGCGCGGACTGCAGCAGGAAAAAGAGCAGCCAACCGGAAAAGACCGCCGCGTGAAGATACAGAATTGGGGGCCGCGGAATGGCTGGGTGAATCAGGTTGGCGCCCACGGTGAAGCTGAAGGCGTACACCACCACCGCGGGAATCAGGAGCGACATGAAGAAGTAGAAATATCGATCGAGGAGGCCGCCACGTTTCGTTGTTACTGCGATGCGCGGATGAAGGCTCGAATTGGAAGCGGTTACCGTTGCTTTTCTCGTGCGGCGCGGCGGGATTTGCTCGGCGCGATACTACTACATCTCAGTAGCAAAGACCCACGACGATGAGAGCGCCGTCGTGGCTACCACTTGGAACGGAGTGCAGAATAGCCGGCTAAGAGCCTTAGTAACGCGGGCGGGTCTGAAACCCGCCCCTACAAACCTTTTCACCTCCCGTTGATGGAGTTGCCTGCGTCATCTACAGGGTGCGCTGTATTCACGAAAAAAGCTGCGCGCAGCACCATTGTGGAGAAGTAGATCGTGGTGCGTTTCCCGCCGCATCACTTCAGCAATCAGCACGATGGCCTTTAATTCAAATGAATGCCGCAATTCGCAACCTCGGGCATGAATTGCGGCTTGGAGGAAACACCGATGCATGCAGCACGGCGATGCCTTAGCGCGTTCGTCTTGACGGCGGCTCTTGCGACCACCGGTTCTGTGGTGGCTGCGACGCCGAAACCGCAGGATGTGCAGGTGCGAGTGTACGATCCGGGCCACAAGGATTATCACAATTGGGATGAACGCGAGGATCGTGCCTATCGTCATTATCTTGAAGAGCGGCACGAGCAATACCGGAAGTACGACAAGATGAAGGAAAAAGAGCAGCGGGATTATTGGAACTGGCGGCACAGCCATCCGGATTAGTGAAGTTAGGCCGGAGGCTTTGGCGGATAAATATTCACAGGGCGATAACGTCGCGCCGCTCGTCTGAAGGTTATAATGCCGGGGTCGGATGGGCGGTGCGGCATGTTTTTTCGGAGTTCGACGGTTGAAGAACCGCGTGGTGACCTACAGGTTGCGCTGTATTCCCGAGAGCCGTTAAATACGCCATCATCATTGCGAACGGCAAGGTTGGCGCAAGCTGCTTCGCGACAAAGACAAAAATGACAGAACATTCCAATCGGGCCAATCGGGTTATTACGTCGGCGATAAACGCGAAGATCGCGCTTATTGCGTTGCTTAGCCGAGCGTCGCGGGGAATATTGCAGGTAATGGAAGCTCAACGAAAAAGGGCAGAACAATTCATGGCGATGGCGCCACAGCGAATCAAACCGTTAAAGCTAGAAAACCTGCGCTCATATATCCAGAGAAGTGCAGTGTCTCGCCGCCGATCCGAAGCACGGGATTCGTGGGCTGATATCCGACGCGGGCTTACAGCGCGACCGTCGGAAGAAATCTCAGCCGAGCCGAGCATGAAACGACCTGCCGGAGTGACAGTCATCGCGATCGCGACATTCGGTGGGGCAGCGATTCTGGCTCTGGGCGCTATCGCGTTCTTTTTTGTGGCGGTGATGGCAGTCAGCGGAGGAGACGGAGGCGATCCGGTTTCCGCGTCGATTGCTGGGATGGGAGTGGCTGGAGGATTTTCGCTTCTGGTGCTGGCGGGAGTGACGGGATGCCTTGCGCTGGGAGTGCTGCAATTGTGTGAATGGGCGCGAATTCTGGCGATCAGCTGTATCGGAATTGGAATTTTGTGCACGATCGTCAGCATTCTTACTTTTATCGGATACCCTGTAGTTCCGCTCGGCCCGATGATTTTTGTTCATGCGCTTGTGATTGGCGCGGCGGGCTGGTCGATTGCATATCTCGCGAAGCCCGATGTGAAGCAGGCGTTTTCGAGTGGGCTGACCCTCCATCGATCGAATTAAGAAATCAAACCGCTCTGTTGATATCCATCTGAAGATGCTGGTGGACCTGCCTTCTGCGGGATGCTTTAGCCAAAAACCGTCCCGGCGAGCCCGGACTACGAGAGCCGGGGCAAGCCCCCTTCGGCTCCGCTCAGGACACGCCGCACTCCACATGGAGTTGCGGCGAGCAGTTCCACTTAAGCTTAGAGGATACCCACGGCGCGAGCTGCGAGCAGGGTGACGATCATCAGCGAAATGATCGACTGCACCATCATGACCACTTTGGCCCAGCGAGAGAGGACAGCGGTATCAGTGGGCGAGAAGGCCGTGCTAGTGTTGAAGGCAAGAAAAAGATAGTCGATAAACTGCGGCGACCAGATTTCTTCGGGTTCCTCGCGCATGATCATCTGCGGGAAGAGAAATGAGCTGTCGAAGTCGCCCCGGGCCGTGTCGCGGCCGAGTGGGCCGCCCGCATCGATTTTCCAGTACCACAAAGCGAAGACGACCACATTGGTGAGCCAAAGCGAGACGGCCGAGCGGAGGAGCGTCTGTGGAGAATCAAGGTGCTTCGGTATGCCCGTAATCAGAAGAGCGAGAGACGCAATCATGGCGGCGGTGATGATGCCAGTGGCCACGAAAGTGAGGATTCGGGAGACGTTGTAATGGCCTCGATGATTGGAGTAGACGAGCGGGATGAGCAGAATCACGGTGATGACGAGGAGGCCCCAACTGGGGCCGACGGAGAGCCGCTCGGGCATCGAACGGTGAACGAGAGCGGCGGCGAACATCGCGACGAAAGCGGGCCAGCGAGGCTCGCGGAAAACTTTGACGGGTTTGGCCATGAGGTCCGTTTCGGCAGGGCTGAGAGAGCGAAAACGGCGCGACGAATGCCAAGCCGACCGTTCGTATCGTATCAGTTTTGGGGATTTCGGTATAACAGGCGACCTTGGGCAAACAAGATCGCGGCGCTTTTAGAAGCTATTCATAGCGCAGCGCGATGATTGGGTCGACGCGGGTGGCGCGGCGGGCGGGGATGTAACAGGCGAGCAGCGCGACGCCCATCAGCAGAGCAGGCACGGCGATAAACGTGACGGGGTCGGTGGGCTGAACGCCGAAGAGAAGGCTGGTCATCAGCCGCGTGACTGCAAATGCGGCGATGAATCCCAACGCGACACCGAGTAGCGCGAGACGCGCGCCCTGGCCGAGAACCATCGAGAACACGTTGCGCGGCTGGGCGCCGAGGGCGAGACGGATGCCAAATTCCTGAGTGCGTTGCGCGACCGCATAGGAAATCACGCCGTAGATTCCAATCGAGGCGAGCAGCAGGGCGAGGGCGGCGAATGCGGCGAGGAGCAGCATCGAAAAACGGGGCTGGGTCATGGAGTCGTCGACGAGGCTGGCGAGGGTGGAGACTTTCGCGATGGGCAACGTGGGATCGACGGAGCGAATCGCTTCGCGGGCGCTGCCGATAATGGCACGGGGGTCCGCTTGCGTGCGCAGCGCGACTTGCATCGTGAGCATGTCGGGATAGGGCTTTTGCGTGTAGGCGACGTAAAACTCGGGGCCGGTGGATTCGCGCACGGTGAAATGTTTTAGGTCTGCGGCGATGCCGACGATGGTCAGGGTGGGATATTTTGCGGGAGGAAGCTTGATTGATTTGCCGATGGGGTCTTCGCCTGGGTAGAACTGGTCAGCGAGCGTCTTGCTGATGATTGCTACGGGCTGCGAATTGGCGGTGTCGGAATCAAGAAAGGGGCGGCCGCGGAGAATGGGCGTGCCAATCGCGGAGAAATAGCCGGGCGAGGCAATCGTGTAAGACGCAATCGGATTGCGGCCGGAGTTTTTGTCGAAAGCGCGGCCGGGGATTGCAAACGCGGAGGACTCCTGGCCCCCGCTCATCGGCATAGGGCTTCCGAGGCCGGCAGCTTGCACTCCGGGAATGTCGTTCAGGCGGTTGAGAACTTTTCGATAGACGGCTGCGAGGCTGTCTTTGTCTGGATAGCGCGCGCCGGGGAGCGTGAGTTCGAACATAAGGACGCGGGTGGTATTGAAGCCGGGATCGACTTTGAGCAGGTGGAAAAATGTGCGGACGAGCAGGCCAGCGGCGATGACGAGAACGAGGGCGAGCGCAACCTCGGAGACGAGCAACGCGCTGCGGATTTTCTGGCGGGCTGGCCCGGAGCCGGAGCGTTGGCCGCCTTCCTTTAGAGTCTCGACGAGACTTTCGCGCGTGGCGCCGAGCGCGGGAGCTAGGCCGAAAAGCAGGCCGGTGACAAGAGTGATGGCAAGCGTGAATGCAAATACGCCGGGATCGAGCCGGATTTCATGGAGCCGGGGAATATTCAGCGGGCCGAAGGTTTTTACGAATTGAATCGCGAGCTCGCCGAGAAACAGCCCGGCGACTCCGCCGAGGAACGCGAGCAGAACGCTCTCTGTGAGAAGTTGGCGAACGAGCCGGCCTTGTGCGGCACCCAACGCGGCACGGAGAGTGAATTCCCTGCGACGCCCGAGTGAACGGGCGAGGAGAAGATTGGCTACGTTCGCGCAGGCGATGAGAAGGACCACGCCGACGGCACCGAGGAGAAGCAAGAGCGGACGGCGCGTGTCACCGGCGACTTGCGAGGCGAGCGGCGTGATTTTGGAACTGAACCAGCCAGCGCCATGCGGAATCTTCTCCCATTCCTTGGCAAGTACGTTCATTTCCGACTGCGATTGGACGATCGAGACGTCGGGCTTCAAGCGCGCGATGACTGCGAATTCGTCCGGGGCAGTGGAGTCAGCGGGAATATCTGTGATCGCGGGGACCCACATTTCCGGGAGGCGCGGGAATTGAAAGCTGCCGGGCATCTCTTCGCCGCGAGGAAACGCGAAACCACTGGGCATCACGCCGACGACGGAGTAGGACTCGCCGTTCAATTCGAGAGTGCGGCCGACGACGCCGGGATCGCCGCCGAATTTTCTTTGCCACAGGCCGTAGCCGAGGAGCACTTCGCGGTCATGTCCTGGGTGGTCTTCTTCGTCGAGAAATGTGCGGCCGAGGAGCGGCGCGACTCCCATCGTGCGGAAAAATCCGGCGGAGGCGCGGATGCCGTCAATGCGAACCGGATCGCCCGCGCCGGTGAGATTGAAACCAGCGGCTTCAAATAGGCCGACATCCTGGAAAGCTTTTGCGTCGCGCTGAAAACCCTGAAATGTGCGTGCGCCCCAGGGAATTTCGTTGTAGCCGAGGTCGATACCGGGCGGCGTCTGGCGCCAGGGGAAGACGATACGGTCGGCGTGCGGATACGGCAGCGGCTTGAGGAGCACAGCGTTGACGATGCTGAAGACAGCGGTACTGGCGCCGATACCGAGGGCGAGTGTAAGTACCGCTACGGTCGTGAAGCCCGGTGATTTCGCGAGCATTCGCAGGCCATACTTCAAATCCTGAAGGAGTGTTTGCATCTTTCTCCGAGCGAATCGCGCCCACTGCTTAGACTATGAATTCGCGGTTTCGATAGACAGAATTTGACCAGCCTTGCGAATCTATTCGTAGCGCAACGCGATCATCGGATCGACACGCAGCGCTCGGCGAGCTGGAAGATAGCAGGCGAGCAGCGCGACCGACGCCAGCACGATCGTAACCAGCGCAAATGTCGCTGGATCGCCAGGCTTTACTTCGTACAGGAGGCTGGCGAGCAGCCTCGTTAACATGAGCGAAGCGGCGAGGCCGGCGCTTACTCCAGCGAGCGTGATGATTGCGCCAGCGGCGAGAGTGTGGCGCCAGATATCGCGAGGCGTGGCACCGAGCGCCATGCGGACGCCGATGTCGTGAGTTCGTTCAGTGATTGTGGCGGACATAACGCCGTAAATCCCGATCACGGCCAGCAGCAACGCCACAGCCGAGAAAATTCCAAGCAGCAGCGTATTGAAACGAGCTTGCGCGACGTTGTCCGACATCCATTGCTCCATGGTTCGAACTTCGGAGACCGGCAGGTCAGGATCGAGCGACTGCACAATCGCGCGAATAGATCTGGTGAGGGGTATCGGGTCCGTTTCGCTGCGAACGACAAGCGTCATCGAATTGTAGACGAGTTCGGGATGAGGCCAGTAAATCGTAGGGCGTGGAGTTGAATCCAGGCCGTGATGCTTGACGTCGCCCACGAGTCCGACGATTTCGCTGGGTACGTTTTGGTCTTTCATATCTATGGTGATTTTCTTTCCAAGCGGGTTCTGATTCGGAAAATACTTTCGGACCAGCGCCTCGCTGACGATCACAACATGGGACTCTCGAGCGTCCTCCTGAGAAGTGAACAAGCGACCTTGCTGAAGCGGGATTTGCATGGTGCGAAAATAATCCGGTTCGACCACGCGGACTTCAGTGTTGAGTTCGTTTCCAGGCGAGGCGGGACGCCCTTCGATCGTGAAACTTGTTCCAGAGCCAATCCCTGTAAACGGCAACGAACTGCTGGCGCTGGCCGATTCAACACCTGGCAACGCTTTGATTCGCTGGAGCAGGTCCGCGAAGAATGCGATGACTTCGGGATCTTTGCTATAGCGCGTGGAGGGAAGGTCTACTTTGAGCATTAGAAGATTGTGTGGATCGAATCCCGGGCTTACGTTCAGAAGGCGAAGAAAGCTTTTGACCAGGAGGCCCGATCCGGTGAGAAGCACCAGGGCTAAGCCGATTTCTCCGATGACGAAGAAATTTCGCGCCCGCTTTCCGCGAACCGGCACGCCGAAGTTGC
This sequence comes from uncultured Acidobacteriota bacterium, assembly GCA_963736465.1. Classification (GTDB taxonomy): domain Bacteria; phylum Acidobacteriota; class Terriglobia; order Acidiferrales; family UBA7541; genus Palsa-295. The sequence continues at coordinate 215,263 of CAVTOS010000012.1, forward strand.
GCTCTCCTTCCTTCAGCGAGTCACCCGGGCTCGTGCGCGTCGCGAACAGCGCAGGGAGCAGGCCGAAGAGAAGGCCCGTTAGAACCGTAAGGGCAGTGAGGAACGCGAGAACTCGGAAATCTACTTTTAAGGCGTGTGAGTCAATCAGTCCCTTCGGGCTTAAGGCCAGGAGCAAATCGGCGCCCCAGAAAGCGAGAAGCGCGCCAGCGGAGCCGCCTGCAACAGCAAGGATCATCGTTTCGGTAAGCAGTTGGCGCGCGATGCGGGCGCGGCTTGCGCCCATGGTGAATCGAATGGCCAACTCGCGTCTCCGCCGCGCCGCTCGGCCGAGGAGGAGATTGGCAACGTTCGCGCAAGCGATCAAGAGTACAAATCCCACCGCCCCCAGCAGAACAAGTAACGCCGGCCGAATCGAACCGAAAAATTGATCGTGGAGACCGACGAGTTGGGTGCCCCAGCCCGTGTCGATCTCGGGAAATTGTTTCGCCAGATCTGCTGAGATGGAATCCATTTGGGACTGCGCCTGAGCTAGAGCGACGCCTGGTTTGAGCCTTGCAACAACCATGAGGTAGCGCCCGATGGGAGTGCGGTCCTCCGGTTTAAACGCAAGTGGCGACCAGAACTGCGCGTGTTCGCCGATAAAAGAGCCTCTCTGGATCAAGAGTTGGAAGCCGGACGGCATCACGCCGACAACAATGGCGCTCTTTCCTCCCAGCATGATTTTCTTGCCTACAATATCTGGAGCGCCGCCGAATCGGCGTTGCCAGAGTCCATCGCTTAGGACCACGACGCCATCGTTTCCGGGTCTACCTTCTTCCGTGACGAAAGTGCGGCCGAGCCGGGCATTGATGCCAAGAAGCGGGAAAAGGTTTGGCGTCACTGCTTGTCCGGGCATCTGCTCAGGCTCGCCGGTTCCCGTGAGGTCGGCGCGGATATCGACGAACGCGGCCATCTGGTCGAAAACTGTATTGGCATCCTGCCAGCGGAGGAAATTGCCGGGAGAAACGGAATTGTGGGGAAAACCGCGCGAGGGATGATGTTCCCAGACCATCACGAGGCGGTCGGGGTGGCTATAGGGGAGGCGCGCGAGGAGCGTCGCGTTGATGACGCTGAAAATCGCGGTGTTCGCGCCGATGCCGAGAGCGAGGGTGAGCACCGCGATGATTGTGAAGCCCGGCGATTTCGCGAGCATTCGCAGGCCATACTTCAAGTCCTGAAGCAGCGTTTGCATCAGCGGATCCTTTCCGCGTATTCGCTCGGCTTACCGGTCGTCAGTTGATGAGGGGCATGAGAACACACCTCGCCCCTAGTTTGCTCCGGCGTCGCAGTTCGATTGCCAGTCAGACTGGCTAGTAAGTATCGCCAGGACAGCTATTTGGAGGAAGGTGCCGCGGTCCTCATGCAGGTCGATGCTCGAACGTGGGAGGGGGCATCTCGAAAGCGGACACAGCCCGCGCGCATTATTTTGTCTTTTCGAGTTCCTCGATGATGGCGGGGACGATTTCGAAGAGGTCGCCGACGATTCCGTAATCGGCTACTTCGAAGATAGGCGCGTTCTGGTCTTTGTTGATGGCGGCGATGGTGCGCGAGCCTTTCATGCCTACCACGTGCTGGATGGCGCCGCTGATGCCCAGCGCGAAGTAGAGTTTGGGCGCGACTGTCTGGCCGGAGCTGCCGATCTGGCGCTCCATGGGGAGCCAGCCTTCGTCGCAGATGGGACGTGAGGCGCAGATTTCGCCGCCGAGAAGTTTGGCGAGTTTTTCGGCCATGGGAATATTTTCGGGGGCTTTGATGCCGCGGCCGATGGAGACGAGGATGGGGGCTTGCGTCAAGTCGACGGCTTGTTTGGCTTCGCGGAACAGCTCGAGTGGCTTGGTGCGGATTTGTTCGGGTTTCAGATCGACGGGGGCAGGTTTCACCGGGGCTTTTCCGCTGGCGTGTTTGGTGACGAGGTCGGCGCGAAAGGCGCTGGCTTGGAACGATGCGATCCAGGGCGGATCGCCCGCGAACACGACGTCCGCTGCGGTGCGGCCTTGAAACATTTGGCGCACGAAGATGAGTTTGCCGTTTTCGTAACGGTAGCCGATGCAATCGCCGATCATGCCTTTGCCCATCGCAGCGGCCAGCTTGGGAGCGAAGTCGCGGACCTGGTATGTGTGTGGGAGCAGGACGAGGTCGGGTTTCGTGCTTTCGATTACCTGACGCAGGGCGAGCGAGAATCCGTCCGGCGTGTATTTTTCGAGTAGGTCGTGCTCGACGAGCAGAACTTCGTCGAGCTGTGTGGCCGCGAGTTCGTCGGCAAGGGATGCCACCCCCTTGCTGATGACAAGGCCTGTGAGACTGCCCTTCGTGTGCTGAACGATTTGCTGCGCGGCTGCCAGCGTTTCGAAGCTGACTTTGTTGAACTTGCCTTCGCGCTGCTCGGTGATAAGAAGAATTTTCATGATCGTCGGTATCTCTCTAGTTGTAGAAATTCTTCTTAAGATGTAAAGGTCAGAATGTAGCCGTGATTCTTGGGCAATGGATGCTCCTTGAGCCAACGTTCAGCCAGGGCGTTCATTGAGGCCACATAGGAATTCCAATCGCCGCTAAACTCAATCTCGCAGTCGTACCCTGTATACTCAGACGCCTGAAAGCCGTCTTCTAGTACTTCACCAGCATCAAAACCCAGGACAGCTATCTTGTGCTCGTTGGCTAACGAAACTGCATTCAATGCATCCTCGTAGCTAAGGATCAGTTCATTCCCTGTCGTGACAGCGCGTTCTTTCACATCGTCCGGCAGGACACGGTTCAAAGCTTGTTCCTGGCCACGAACAGTCGTACCGTGAACATGTTTTTCAAATACTTTGCGCCGCGTTTCGTCGATCCAATCCATACAAGCTTTTATAAAACCCGCGCTTCGTGCTTGAGCTTTTCGATGAGCTTCGCTGCGATTTCTTTGGGCTGCCCGGTGATGAATTCGGTTTGTTTCGCTTTGTGCGGGACGTAGATGCGTTCCACGTGCTGCGTAGAAGCATCGGGCACACCGAGCGACGCGCGCTGGACTATGGCGATTTCTTTTTTCTTGGCCGCCATAATGCCTTTCAGCGTGGCATAGCGAGGCTTGTTGATGCCCGATTGAATTGAGAGGACGGCGGGAAGGGGTAGCTCGACCCATTGGAACCAGCCCGCTTCGAGTTCGCGCTTGAGTCTCATTCGCGAATCGGTCACCTCGATCGCCATGATGATGGTGGCGTGCGGGCGGCCCAGCAATTCGGCGAGAAGGACGCCGGTTTGTCCGAAGCCCTGGTCATCACTCTGGAGGCCGGTGAGGATGAGGTCGAAATTTTCTGCTTTGAGCGCGGCGGCCATGGAACGCGCGGAGCCGAGTGGGTCGAGCTTGTAGAATTGATCGTCGGACACGTGAATGCCGCGATCGGCGCCTTTCGCGAGGGCTTCTTTGATTGTTTGCTTGGCGCGCTCGGGGCCCATTGAAATCGCAACCACTTCGCCGCCGTGTTTTTCCTTCAGGCGCAACGCTTCTTCGAGCGCGTAGCTATCGGGCTCGTTCGTTTCGAATCCTATGTCGGATTCGCGAATCCACGCGCCGCCTTCGACGATGGCGAGGGGGGCATCTTTCGCGGGAACTTGTTTGACGCAGACTCCGATTTTCATTGTGCCTCTTTCAAATGCGGCCTCGCCAGCGCGCAAAGGCCTCAGGTCTAAAGACCTGAGCTACATTACTTTTCATTCCAACGCTTGAAGATCAGGGATGCGTTTGTGCCGCCGAAACCGAACGAATTCGAGAGGGCATATTCGACCGGTGCTTTGCGCGCTTGGTTGGGTACGTAGTCCAGATCGCACTCCGGATCGGGATTTTCGTAGTTCACTGTGGGCGGCAGAATCTGATCGCGCAGCGCGAGCACGCTGATGCCGGCTTCGAGGCCTCCTGCGCCACCTAGCAAATGGCCGGTCATCGATTTCGTCGAGCTGATGGGAACTTTTTGGGCGCGTTCGCCGAAGACGCGCTTCAACGCGGTGGTCTCAATCGCGTCGCCGATGGGAGTCGAAGTGCCGTGAGCGTTCACGTAGCTCACATCGTTCGCCGAAATTTTCGCGTCCTTCAGCGCCGCCATCGTGACGCGGTAGCCGCCATCGCCGCCTTCGGCCGGCTGGGTGATGTGATACGCGTCGCCGGACATTCCGTAGCCGACAATTTCCGCGAAGATTGGCGCTCCGCGCTCTTGCGCGAATTCGAGCGATTCGAGAATCAGCACGCCCGCGCCTTCGCCCACGATGAAGCCATCGCGCTGCGCATCGAATGGACGGCTGGCGCGCTCGGGTTCGTTGTTGCGCGTGGAAAGCGCGCGCATGGCAGCAAAGCCGCCCACGCCCATAGGCGTAATTGCGGCTTCCGCACCACCTGCAATCATCACTTCGGCGGCGCAGCGCTGAATAATTTTGTAGGCGTCGCCGATGGAATGAGCGGACGCCGAGCATGCGGTGGCTGTGGCACTATTCGGACCTTTCGCGCCGTAGCGAATCGAGACATGCCCGGACGCGAGATTGACAATCGAAGCTGGAATGAAAAAGGGAGAAATCTTGCCGGGTCCGCCCTGGAGATATTTCGAATGCTCGCGTTCAATCACGTCGAATCCGCCGATACCGGATGCGATATAGACGCCGGCGGCATCCGCCGATTCCGGCTTCAACTCGAGGCGAGCCATCTGCATCGCGAATTCGGAAGCTGCCAGAGCCAGTTGAATGAACCGGCCCATTTTTTTCAGTTCTTTTTTTTCTACCCAGACGAGCGGATCGAAATTGCGGACTTCACCGGCGATGCGGCAGTCAAACGCAGTTGCGTCAAAATGGGTAATTGGGCCGATACCACTTTTGCCGGCCAGCAGATTGCGCCAGACCTCATCGGTCCCAATGCCGCACCCGCAGACCAGCCCTACGCCCGTCACGACAACTCGGCGGTTCAAACCTGCATTCTCCTGTTCGGAATGGGACGGCCGGGCGGACTACTTACTAGCCTTGGCATGCTTCTCGATGTAGTCAACGGCGTCTTTCACCGTGGCGATTTTCTCGGCGTCTTCGTCCGGGATCTCGATGCCGAAAGATTCCTCGAAAGCCATGACCAGCTCGACTGTGTCGAGCGAATCGGCGCCCAGGTCGTCCACAAACGAAGCCGTCGGAGTGACTTCGCCTTCGTCCACACCGAGTTGCTCGACAATAATCTGCTTCACGCGTTCTTCAACGCTGGCCATTCTGATTTTTCCTCCGGTATCGGTATTCGTCTAACCCTTGAGCCGCCACGACGGCCGGGGCAGCGCCCAAAATGTACCGCCCATTCTATGCGCGGCCCAATGCTGGGGTCAACCTTTGTGCCGCATGAGACCTAAATTCTATTCGCCATCAGCTTACGCGTAGCTTCAAAGTAACACGCCGGGCGCCGTGCCTTAGCCCATGTGTAAGCCGCCGTTTACTTCCAGCACTTGTCCTGTAATGTAGCTTGCTTCGTCGCTTGCGAGGAAGACGATTGCGGCGGCGATATCCTTATCCGAACCAAGGCGTCCGAGCGGAATCATCGCTTTCATTTTGTCTTTGATCTCTTGCGACAGGACGTCGGTCATCGGCGTCGCGATAAATCCCGGCGCTACGGCGTTCACTGTGATGTTGCGCGAAGCCACTTCGACAGCAATTGCGCGCGTGAGACCGATCAGGCCCGCTTTCGATGCCACGTAATTCGCCTGACCGGCGTTGCCCGTCTGCGCGACCACCGACGAGAGATTAATGATGCGACCGGAGCGCTGCTTGAGCATCGCGCCCAATGCTTGTTGAATGCACAGGTGCGCGCCGGTTAGATTCGTGCGCAACACGGCGTCCCAGTCTTCGAGCTTCATGCGCAGGGCAAGCGTGTCGCGTGTGATGGCTGCGTTGTTGACGAGAATATCGAGCCGGCCGAATTTTGTAAGAACCTGCTGAAAACCAGCCTTCACCTGCGCGGCATCGGCCACATCCATAGGGATGGCCAGAGCCGCGCCGCCCGCACCTTCGATCTCAGAGACCAGCGACGCCAATTTGTCAGCGCTTCTGGCCGCGACGCCGACTCTCGCACCTGTCTCGGCCAACGCCAACGCGGTGGCTCGTCCGATTCCTTGCGACGCACCGGTGACGAGGGCTACTTTGTCCTTGAGTGAAAACATCAGACTTGAATTATCCTTCCGCCGCTTGCGCGCGGGCTTGCGCGATTTTCTCGATCGCGGCTTCGAGGCTGGCTGAATCCTCGACGTTGAAAGCACGAATGGAGCGATCGATCTGCCGCAAGAGGCCGCTGAGGACTTTTCCCGGCCCGACCTCGACGAAAACCGAGACGCCCGCTTCGATCATTTCGTGGATCGAATCGAGCCAGCGAACCGGCTGTGTGACCTGGCGAATCAGCGCATCGCGCGCCTCGTCACCCGTTGTGACTGCCTCGGCGTCCACATTCGTGACGACGGGGAATTTTAAGGCGTGAAAATGCGCAGCACGCAGGTCCGCTTCGAGCCGCTGCTGCGCGGGAGCCATCATCGCGCAGTGAAACGGCGCGGAAACGGGAAGCATCACCGCACGCTTTGCTCCGCTCTGCGACGCAATTTCAACGGCGCGCTTCACGGCTGCTGCGGCACCCGAGATTACGGTCTGTTCGGGCGAATTCAAATTAGCGGGCGAGACGACCTCGTGATCAGCCGCCTTCTTGCAGACTTCCGCCACTTCCGAGGGCGGAAGGCCGAGAATCGCAGCCATCGCGCCTTCACCGGCCGGCACAGCTTCCTGCATGTAGCGACCGCGCCCGCGCACAATTTTCACTGCCTCCGCAAAATCGAGTCCGCCGGCAGCGACCACCGCGGAATATTCGCCAAGGCTATGCCCCGCCGCGAAATCGGGCGTAACGCCTCGCTTCTCGAGCGCGCGATATGCCGCAATGGAGACGGTCAGAATAGCGGGCTGCGTGTTTTCCGTCTGCTTCAGCGCTTCTTCGGTGCCTTCGCAGCAGAGTTTGAAGAGCGAAAAGCCCAGCGCGGCATCCGCTTCGTCGAAGACGGCGCGCGATTCCGGATATTTTTCGGCGAGGTCGCGTCCCATGCCGGGATATTGCGACGCCTGTCCGGGAAATAAAAATGCGAGTTTGCCCATGTCGTGCGGTGTCCGCAGTGCTCAGCCGCGCGCGGCGCTAGCGGCCGTAACTACAGCGGAAAGCTCCTGATCGATCTTTTCATTCACGCGATTGCGGTACAACTCAGCTGCGACGCGCATCGCATTCTTGATGGCGACGGGATTCGAACGTCCGTGGCCAATCACGGTAATCCCGCGAACGCCGAGCAGCGGCGCGCCGCCCACTTCCGAGTAGTTCGTGCGGCTGCGGAAGTCGTCGAACGCCTCTTTCGAAAGCGCATAGCCAATTTGAGATTTCAGGCTGCTCTTGATCGCCTTCTTCAGCGTGCCGCCGATGTACTCGACCAAGCCCTCGCTGATTTTCAGCGCGATATTGCCGATGAAACCGTCGCAGACGATTACGTCCACATCGCCGCGAAACACGTCGCGCCCCTCGACGTTGCCCGTAAAGTTCAGCGGCGAGTGCTTCAGAATATTGAAAGTCTCTCGCGTCACTTCGTTGCCTTTCATCTCTTCTTCGCCGATCGACAGCAGCGCGACACGAGGATGCTTGGTGCCAAAAATCGTGCGATGGTAAATCTCGCCCATTACAGCGAACTGCGCGATCTGTTCGGCTTTGGAATCCACGTTCGCGCCCACGTCCAGAATCACGCAGAACTTTTCCTTCATATTCGGAAACGCGCCAGCCAGCGCCGGACGATCCACGGAAGGCAGCGTTCCCAGCACGAATCGCGCGACGGTCATCACCGCGCCCGTATTGCCCGTGCTGACCAGGGCATCCGCTTTGCCGTCGCGCACCAGCCTCGCGGCCACATGCAAAGAGCTGTCTTTCTTCCGGCGGAAGGCGTGCGCGGGAGAATCGCTCATTGTCACCACTTCCGTGGCGTTGACGATCTCGATCGGCAGCCCGCGATGCCGGTGACGGCCGAGCTCCTGCTTTAAAGTGCCCTCAATGCCTACCAGAAAAATCCGCGTTCCCAACTCGCGCGCCGCCAGCACAGCGCCTTCCACTTCCGCGCGAGGCGCGTGGTCTCCTCCCATTGCATCCAGAGCGATGGTAGTCATCAATGTGCCAGCTTGGAAATACAGGCGAGGGAAACTTAGGCTGTCTTGCCCTTAGTGTCAATCACTTCACGGCCCTTGTAATAACCGCAGGCGCGGCATAGCTGATGGGGCAGCTTCTTCTCGTGGCAGTTCGGACACTCCGTGAGCGGCAATTTGTGCAGATGATCGTGCGCGCGCCGGTTGCTCGTGCGCCGCTTAGAGTGACGTCGTTTCGGATTCGGCATTACAGCTCCTCTTGGCAGGCCGCGACGAAAGCGGCCAAAATGGAAAGGGATAGTGTAGCGTTTTATTGCTTTTTGAACCAGTCCTGCTTCAGGCGGGCGAGGGGCGCGAGCCTGGGATCAGACCCGTGCTTTTCGCAGCGGCATTCTTCGTTGTTGAGGTTCGCACCGCAGTGTGGGCAAAGGCCGCGGCAATCGCTGCGGCAGATGATCTTCATGGGGATCGCGAGATTCACTTGCTCGGCCAGCACGTCGGCGAGGAAAAGCCCGTCTCCCTCGAAGAACGCGATTTCGGTGTCGTCGAGGTTCAGGTGAAATTCGTCGTCGGCTGCGATGGAGGTCATGGGCCGGTAGTACAAATCAAAGTCACGGCTGATTTCTTCCACCACCGTGTCCAGGCACCGGGCGCACACTAACTCCACGCGGGTGTGTAAGTTACCGTATGCTCGAATCTGCCCTTCCACCAACTCGGCCGTCGCGCGCACCTCGAGCGGCTCCACCTGGCGGAACTCCCCGGAGTGAAAATCAAGCGTACCCGGCGAATAGCTCTTGCGGATTCGGGTCTTACGGAGGGCGAGTTCGTTAACGTCCAAAAACATCGTTTTCCCCGCAATTTGCAGCGAAATTCCATTATATGTCTGGCGAGCGCGATGTCAAGGAAGCCACCTGTGGAAGATTCCATGCGTGACGCTTAACGGGCAATGACACACTTGCTCTGGGTCTACGGAGCGGGCGCGGTGGAACTGATTGGAGTACTAAGGAATTCGTGGCATTGGCGGAGCAGGAAATGGTCTGTCATGCCCGCAACGTAGTCGCATATAACAACATGCGCCGGTTCTTCTTTTGCCAGGCGCGCATAATGTTCCGGCATGCGCTCGGGATGTTCCAAGAAGAACCGGAACAGCTGATCAAGTGCCGCGATGGAGCGGGTGCGGTCTTCTGCGATTGCCGGATGAGAGTAGAGGCGCGAGAAGAGAAAGCGCTTCAAGCGTGCATTCTGGTCGGCGATTTGCGGCGAGAACGATGCGAGGCGTTTCGGCTGTCGGCGAATGTCGTCCACGGATTTCGCGCCACTCGCTTCCAGTTGCCCGCGCGTGTGCTCGATAAGATCCGTAGCAAGCCGGTCGAGTACGCGTTTTAGACCTTCATTGAATTTTAGCTTCTGCAGTCCTTCCGGGTGCGTGCGGTCCACCTCGCGATAGGCCGCTCCGAAAATCGGTACTTCCTCGCGCAGTTGCTCGAGATCGAGCAGGCGAGCTTCGAAACCGTCATCGAGATCAGCTGTGTTGTAGGCGATCTCATCAACGAGATCAATGAGCTGCGCCTCGAGGGGAGGCCGCTCTTCGAGTAAGTACTCGGCCAATTCTGGAAATTCCGCAGCCGAATAATCTCGCGAATGCTTGACGATGCCTTCGCGTACTTCGAAGGTAAGATTTAGGCCCGGATGATCCAGGTAACGCTGTTCGAACTGCTCAACGATGCGCAGTGCGTGCAGATTGTGATTGAACCGGCCGCCGTGTTCGCGCATTCGCTTGTCGAGCTGCTTTTCGCCTGCATGGCCGAAGGGCGAATGTCCAATATCGTGGACCAGCGCCAGCGCCTCGGTTAGATCCGTATTGAGCCCCAGCGCACCAGCTACGGTGCGAGCGATCTGCGTGACTTCCAAAGTGTGCGTGAGGCGATTGCGAAAATGGTCGGAGAAGCGCGTGGTGAAAACCTGCGTCTTCGCCTCCAGCCGGCGGAAAGCGCGGGAATGGACGACGCGGTCGCGGTCGCGAGCGTAGTCATTACGATAGGAATGCGCGGTTTCCGGGTAGCGCCGTCCGCGCGATTGGCGCACGTCCATCGCGTAAGGAGCGAGTTGCATTACGGTCAGTTTAGCGTGTCGGCTTGCCTTCGGAAACAACGCGTACGGCGGGAATTGACAGGAAGTTGCTTATGACTTGCCCGGCAGCAACGCCAGTTCCTGGTCCGCCTCATTAGCGATCGGAGTATCGGGATACTCAGACTTGATCTGCGCGTAAAGCTTTGCAGCTTCGGCCGGATTCTTCTGGCTGTAGTGTCCGGCGAGCGCCAGCATCACCACCGGCTTCGGCACCAGCACACCGGGTTTGGCGATCAACTGCTGATAAAGACTGACGGCTTCGTCGCCCTGACCATTACGATCCGCCAATTGCGCGAGCTCGAATTTTGCCATTGCTGCGAAATCAGAATCTGTGTCGGCGAGCCCTTTGAGCAATCTCTTCGCATCGTCATTCTTACCCAGTTTTTCGAGGCTGAGCGCAGCGTAGTAAGCCGAGAGCTGGCCCGGCCGCGTATGCGCGTACTTCGTCGCTACATCCTGAAATTTCTTGGCCGCGTCGGTGTATTTGTTTTTCTCGTCAACGTAGCTCACTTCATTCGGCTCGGATGGCTCGCCCGGTGCGCGCACGCGCGCCTGGAACACCTTCATCGCGTCATTGTATGCCGCTGCTGCTTTTATCGTTTGCCGCTCGGTATAGGACCGCCAGCCAAAAAAGCCCAGCGCAATCACCGCCGCCACCATCACGATGTACAGCGTAAGAGCCTGATGAGAGAGTACGGCTTCGGCTCCCTGCGCCAGCGTGTCCCTCAGTTCGTCCGTCTTCAGTTCTTTCCGCGAAATATGCGCCAAAGCCGCTCCCTGTGTGTAAATTCTGGAAAAAGAATGGTACCACAAAGACGCTTACGAGCTGCTCACAGCTGCGTTTTTCAGCGGACGACTTCGGTCTAGCGGAAGCTGCGAAGCGCAGTATCTTCGTCCGACTGCACGTCAAACACCGTGAAAAGCCGGGTAATCTGCAACAGGTCGTGCACACGCTTCGTCAGGTGAAGAAGTTTCAGCTCGCCACTCGCATTCCGAACCGTGGTGTAGCCGCTCACGAGCTCGCCGATTCCCGAGCTGTCGATGTAGTCCACGTCGTAGAGATTCAGAACGATTTTGCGGTGGCCCTTGTCGATCAATTCTTTGATGGTGCGGCGAAGTGTGGAGCTACCCTCGCCTAAAGTGATCTTTCCGCTGAAGTCTATGATTGCGACATCTTCAATCTCACGGCATGTGCCTTGTAGGGCCACGGTAGAACCTCGTTGCTCTAATTCTACTCCGGTTGTCAGCTTCCGTTGCCGGAAACCGGTTCGGGGAGTTTCTTCACCATCACCAGCTCGGCACCGCCGCCCGGGGCGGTGTGCACGTTGAACTCGTCCATGAATGCGCGCATCAGAAACAGGCCTCGCCCCGAGGTGCGCAGCAGATTCTCCTCCGCCAGGGGATCGGGTACTTCAGTGAGCTCGAAACCTTTGCCCTGATCGAGAACGCGGACAATCATCTTGTCCGGTTCAAGTTCCACAGTCATGAAAATCTTTTTATCGCGAATCTGCTGATTTCCGTAGTTATACGCGTTGATCACGCCCTCGCGAACAGCCATTCCCATTTTGTGAATGTCTTCTTCGCTGAAACCTGCGGCTTCCGCGATGCGCATCACAATCACTTCGGCGAGATCGACGCTCTCGAGCAGTGTCTCCAGCGTAATCTCGATTCGTTGGGTTTTAGCCGCCATCCGACGCCGAGGGGCACCTTAAAAGAGCAGTATGCGTAACACACCGCGCGCGCGCAAGTCAATCCATCGCCCTGGGATTAACTACGTACGGCCACGCGCCGCAAGGCCGTGCTTCTACTCAGACGACTGATGCACTTCATGAGTCACAATCGTTCGAAAGCCTGCGATAGGATCTTTCATGCCCAGTAGGTGCGATCCAGAGTGCGATATTGAATCGCTTCGCTCAAATGTTTGGGCCGAATACATTCAACGCCCTCGAGATCCGCAATGGTGCGCGACACTTTCAGGATACGGTCGTGCGCCCGCGCTGACAAGCCGAGCCGCTGGATAGCCGTTTCGAGCAGCTTCTCACCGTCTGCAGAAATCGCGCAGTGTTTCCGGAGCAAGCGCGAAGGCATCTGCGAGTTCGCGTACAGTCCTTTTTCTACACGGTAGCGATCAAGCTGCAATTCTCGCGCGCGCAACACTCGCTCTCGCACTGCGCCTGAACATTCCACTTCCGCATTTCCGCGCAGTTCCTTGTATTTCACGGCGGGTACTTCAATATGGATATCGATGCGATCAAGCAGCGGCCCGGAAATTTTAGATACGTAGCGCTGAATCTGCACCGGCGAGCAATGGCACTCGCGCGTCGGGTCACCAAAAAAACCGCAGGGACAAGGATTCATTGCCGCTGCAAGCATAAACCGTGACGGAAAGCTTACGGAAAGTGCCGCGCGCGCAATCGTCACGCACCCGTCCTC
>CAVTOS010000013.1:0-40642 GCA_963736465.1 uncultured Acidobacteriota bacterium
GCATCCGGAAAGCTGGGCATCGCCGCCTGATATGTATGAACTCTCGTGCATACGTCGATCAACGGCGTGACCATCTTCAAAACAGCCGCCGAGGACTCCCACCGATTTGCAGCATCTTTCTCCGCCTTCCAGAAACTCATCACCAGAATCAGCCGCGGTTCTTTCACAGAACTCAAAACGATCACGCCCGCGAATCCCCTTTGCTTTTTCAGGTATTCCATCAACGCGCCTCGGACACAACTTCCCAATTCGCGAATTTTGCCGGGCTGAGCCACCAATTCCACTGACCGTGCATGCAGCGTTTGAATTCCCAAAGCGCTGTTTGGCGACAACGAGGTCCTCGTTCCCATGGAGTGGAGTTGCAGCCCACGTCTTCGATTTGCACGAATGCGGTTTCGATCAGATCCCTCATATGGGTAACTCTCCTCAGTTCGTTTTCATCGCGATGGGGGGAAGCGCATCCCGGTTCGTTCGGGGTAGGGACGCCCCGGGATGCGCCGGGGGCATGAGGAGCTTTAGAAATAGTGTTTCGCAGAATCAGAGTTTGGGGCTGCATTGTCAGCGCGTCACCATCGCTGCAGAATAGTGAAGCCAAGGCGGAAATCGTTTCACTTCGGGACAAGATTTATACGCTGTGTGAAATAAGTAATAGTCCTGCGGGTGCTTCCGTAGTTCCTGAACGAGAGGGCACGTCGTTGCGCCTGATTCTTAGGGGGTTATACTCCCTGTCCATTTGAGGGGTATGTGGAATTCTTCTCGTTTGACGAGTCCTATCTTCAGCGGCTTCGGGGCGGGGACTTCCCGACCGAGCAACATTTTGTCGACTATTTTGGTCAATTGCTGCTAATAAAGCTGCGCTCCCGCCTTCGCTCTTCCCAATCGGTAGATGACATCCGGCAGGAGACGTTTGTACGCGTCTTGAAGGCCGTGCGGACCGGCGGGGTAAGGAGCGCGGAGGGCCTCGGGTCTTTCGTTAACTCTATATGTAACAACGTCTTACAGGAATATTACCGGAGTTCTGCTCGTTCCATCCAGCAAGATGAGAAACCGCTGGATCCGCCGGACACCAGCATCGATTTGGACGGCATGCTCGTGGCAAAACAGACCCGCGAGCAGGTAAACCACACTCTTTCAATGCTTTCCGAGAAGGATCGGCGCCTCTTGCGAGCCCTATTCTTCGAGGAAAAGAATAAAGATGAGATTTGCAATGATTTCGGAGTGGATCGGGACTATTTGCGGGTACTTTTGCACCGCGCAAAGCTGAGCTTTCGAACGCTTTACGAGCAGGCGGAGCACGGCAAGCAAGCCGGTGCCGGACAATCGAAGCACGTGTGAAACGATTTACCCTCCCCCGACACTATAGGGAGTATGCAAATAATGAACCACGACGAAGCCATTCGGCTCAAAGCGGCTGAGAAATACCTCCTGGGCGAGTTAAGCGTCGAACTTCGCGATCAGTATGAAGACCACTATTTCGGCTGTGCGGAATGCGCGCAAGACATTCGAACGGGCGCGGTCTTCATTGATAATGCGCGAGATGTTTTGATCCCACCCTCTGTCGCTGAGTTAGGCGCCAAGCATCAGCCTGCGCGTTCCGGTGGCTGGTGGACGACGCTGTTGCAGCCAGCATTTGCAGTTCCGGCGCTCGCGCTATTGCTCCTTGTCGCCGGATATCAGAATGTGGTGACGATTCCGCATTTGAAAATGGCTGTAACGCAATCCGAGACCGCACAAACCCTGCCATCGTTTTCCCTGATCTCTGAGAATTCGCGAGGCGGTGCTCCGCTTGCGATTTCGGTTCCGGCGGGTAAGCCTTTCAGCTTTTTTGTGGACATCCCCCCGAACGGCAGCTACAGCTCTTACGTTTGTGAGTTTCAAACCGAATCTGGAACGCCCGAATTGTCGTTGAACGTCTCCGCGGATGAGGCGAAACGAACAGTTCAACTCTTGATTCCTGCCGGGCGCCTGGCATCGGGGAAGCACGTGCTCGTCGTGCGAGGATTGGACTCGCAAGGAAAGCCCGATGCGGATAAGATAGGCGTCGCTAGCTACCCGTTCTCTCTCGATTACACCAAGTAACCCCATATTTTATTGACGCAGGAGGCAGCGCCAATGCAGAAGGAAACCATTCCCCAGTCACACGTCTATAGTGCGTACGGCCATGCGCTGAGCGGGCGTATCACAAGACCGCTCGATCACATTATCGAAGTCCAGGCAGGGATGTCGTTGCCGAGCATCGGCGGAATCGGAAACTCGCGCGTCGAAGATTTTCGCTTCAGGGATTTTGTTTCCTTCAAAGCTGCGTACACGCATGTGGCAGGAAGTATGAGCGATAGCGAAGTCCACACGTCCCTGGTTACATCCACGGTCGAAAACCTGAACGTCCTGGACATCGTAACCGCAGATCGAGTTGTGACTCGCTTAGCCTCGCGAAGCAAGCTCCATGATAAGGAGCCGCAGATTACCGTGTTTGGAAGCAAGATCGAGAACCTGAAAATTGCCGGCTGCCTCACTCACATCGAGTTCGAGGACAAACTGTTCTTGCGGCTCACGACGTTTGAATCAATCAGAAAAGAGTTTGATTCCAACGCCAAATTCCGCAAAATAGCAGCCGATCCCTTTCTCACGGGCCAGACCAAGAAGTCAATCGATGCTCACGGAGTAGTGGTTTGCTCGCTCGTAAAGGACATGACGATCGAGAAGTGCCCCGGAGTGGAGCGCATAGGCCACGCCTTCGAGGTTCCGGAGTTTGGCAGAGTCTACGTGGGGGAACTGTTTGCACAACATCGCAAGCGCACTCTGACAATGTTGCGCCTGGAGTTGGGTTGTCCCGTCATTGGGACCATCCTTTGCGCCCAAGCCGCAGGAAACGGTTATCCCGCGGGCTAACCTGGATTTTATGGTTAAGCCTTGCGGCGACTGCGACAAATTGCACTCGCAAGGCCCCGCTAAATCCCCAGACTCTTTATGCCGATGCCTGGTCAAAGGTAAAGCGCGGAGATCTGATCGGGGCAAGCGCCGACGTAGATGCGTTTGGTGCCAGCAAATCCGCTGTTAGCGTCGAATGGGCCTCGCGATTTCGCGTTCTGAAGGCAGAAATCCTGCGCCGTCAGGGTAAGTTTGCTGACGCCGTGGCACTTCTCGAAGCGCCCCTTCCTGAACAATTCGCCAAATCTGATATTGCGGTGTGGCGAAAGATTACCCAGGGCACGGCCGAAGCCTTCCTTGGCCAATATGACCTTGCGGAGAAGTCGCTAACAGAGGCTGAAACCCTTGCCAAGCAGAACCAGCCCGATTTGCTCGGAGAAGTAGCAATCAAGAAAGGCACTCTGGCGTGGCTACGCGGCGATACGGATGTCGCGCGATCCGAGTATCTGGCTTCGCTGAGCATTGCTCGAAGCATTCATGATTCTTACCTTGAAGCAAATTCACTCACCAATCTGGGGAACGTCGCTACTAGACAAGAACACTTCGATGAGTCCATTGATTGGAACCGTACCGCACTTCAAGTGATGCAATCGACAAACGCCCCCGGTGCGCAAGCCAATATTCTTGGGAACATGGGCTGGAGCTATCTGGATTTAGGGGACTACGAAAACGCCCTCGCGCTTTTCCAACAGGCGGACGCTGCTTCCGGAAAGGCCGGTTCGCTCGGAGCGCAAATACAATGGCGACTCAGTATCGGCAACATTCATCTTGCTCGCCGGGATTATGGTTCAGCCGAACGCGCATATCAGGGCGCACTGGATGTCGCGAAGAGTCTCCACGATGAAGACTCGATAGCGCAATGTCTCGAGAACCTTGCTCTCGTGTCCCTCGAAACGGGACAGGTTGACGCCGCTCAGCACTACAACGAACAAGTTGCTTCGTCTGTTCATGCACATTCAGACCAGGTCCTATCGGTGGTAATTCATGGCCGCATCGAGGAGCTGAGACACAACCACAAAGAGGCGCGGGAAGCCTTCGAGACTGTGATTCGCGATTCGAACGCTCCGACCCCGCTGCGATGGGAAGCGCAATCGGATCTCGCAGAGGTATATGCGTCTGAGGGCAATCGGGCGGAAGCGGAGCGCCAATTCCGCAGCGCTCTCGCCACCATTACAACGGCGCGTGCCTCGATCAAGACGGAGGAGCTGCGACTTTCATTCCTTTCGAACGCGATTACGTTTTATGACGACTACATCGATTTTCTGACTTCGCAGGGGCGGGCTGGTGACGCGCTGCAGGTTGCTGAGGTGAGCAGAGCGCAAACTCTCGCTGAGGGGCTCGGACTCAGGTCGAAAATTCTCTTTCCAATTCCAAACTTTCAACCGAGAGCGATTGCGCAGCGGTTTGGCGCGACGTTGTTGTTCTACTGGCTGGGCGAGAAACACTCGTACCTCTGGGCTGTCACAAGTTCGAACGTGTCACTCTTTACTTTGCCTCCCTCATCCGAAATCGAATTGGCTTTGAGATCCTATCGCGAAGCGCTGCTCGGGCCGCGTGACGTACTCGAAACGTCGAGCGCACAAGGGAGCAAGTTGTACGACACGTTGGTCGCTCCTGCGCAGAAGCTGATAGCGCCCGGCTCACGCGTGCTTATCTTGCCGGATGCGGGATTGTACGGCCTGAATTTCGAAACACTTCTCAATCCGAAACCGCAACTCCATTACTGGATCGAGGACGCAGTCGTCGCATATGCGAATTCGCTCGTTCTGCTGGCGGCGTCTGCGAACCAACCGGTGACCAGAGTGAAGAAACTACTGCTTGTGGGCAATCCGATCTCGCCGAGCGCGGAGTTTCCGGATTTGCCGCAAGCAGGCGCCGAGATGACGGACGTAGAGCGATATTTTGCGGCGCCGGAGCGCACGGTGCTTTCGCGACAGCAGGCCACGGCAGCCGCTTACCTCGAAAGTAAGCCGGCGCAATATTCGTTTATTCATTTTGTGGCGCACGGGACTGCAAGTCGCGCGAGCCCACTCGATTCGGCGGTGATTCTCTCGAAGCAAGGTGATTCCTACAAACTGTATGCGCGCGATATCGTCACGCAGCCGCTGCATGCGAACCTCGTGACGATCTCCGCGTGTCATGGCGCGGGCGAGCGCACCTATTCGGGCGAAGGACTTGTAGGGCTCACATGGGCATTCTTACGCGCGGGCGCGCACGGCGTGATCGCTGCGTTGTGGGAAGTGAACGACAATTCCACACCGGAATTGATGGACGACTTGTATGCTGAAATCCAGAAAGGCTCAGCTCCGGATGCCGCTCTGCATCATGCCAAGTTGAAATTACTAAATTCCAGCACGGTCTATCAGAAGCCTTTTTATTGGGCGCCCTTCGAAATTTATCTCGGCCACTGATTGTCACCGCGAGTGTCGAAGGCGCATTGTTTTTTCTAATTCGGATTTTCGAGAAGCACCGCAATGCCTTGGCCGCCTCCAATACACGCCGATGCGACCCCATATCTCTTCTGTGAACGCTTCAACTCACGCGCCAGGGTGATCGCAAGGCGTACACCCGTCGCGGCCAGCGGATGGCCAATGGCAATCGCACCGCCGTTCACATTGAGCTTATTGCGATCGAGTTTCAGCTCGCGTTCCACGCCCATCACCTGCGCTCCAAACGCCTCGTTGATTTCGAAGCGATCGACTGCATCGAGTGAGAGCCCAGCGCCATCGAGAAGCTTTCGAATCGCGGGTGCCGGACCAATACTCATAATTTCCGGCGGAACGCCCACAGTCGCAACAGCCGCGACACGCGCGAGCGGCTTGCTGGCCCGAGACTTGGCGTAATCGCCGGAGGCGACCAGCGCCGCGGCCGCGCCATCAACAATCGCCGAACTGTTCCCTCCCGTTTGCACGCCACCAAACGCCGGCCGAATCTTTGCCAGCGCCTCATAAGTGGACGGACGAATGTGCGTATCGGCTGCAAGTGTTTCGACGCCTTTCGGCAGCTGGATTCCGCGCGACTTGTAGCCTTCAAGCCGGAATTCCTCGCTCACAACTGGAACAATCTCGCCCGACAAAAAGCAAGCCTTCTGCGCCGCCACAGCGCGCGCGAAACTCAGCTCCGCGAAACGATCCACCTCCTCTCGCGTAATGTTATATTCACGCGCAGTTTTCTCCGCCGTGTCGCCCATCGTCACGTCCGCCGCCGGATCAAGCAGGGCCTCCCAAAGAAAATCCTTGAACTCCACCTGCCCCATCTTGAATCCGCCTCGATGCGTATACGCCGCAATCGGATTCCGGCTCATCGATTCGGCCCCAACGCAAAGCCCCAGATCAATCTTCTTCAAAGTAATCGCATCGGCAGCCTGCCCGATCGCTTCCATTCCAGTGCCGCAAACGCGCTGCACCAGAATCGCCGGCCGATCAATCGGCACGCCCGAATACAGCCCAATGTGCCGCGGCAGCAAGTAAGCATCAAAACTAGCCTGCGCCACGCACCCGGCAATCACGGCACCCACGTCGCCAGGCGAAACTTTCGCGCGCTCAAAAACCGCCCGCGCAGTCTTGATGCCAAGATCGGTCGGCGACACGAGTCCCAGCGCACCGTTGTAATCCACGAACGGCGTTCGCACCCCGTCGAGCAGCCACACGTCGTCATACGCGATAAAAAGCCCGCCGCTATCTCTTCCCGTCATTTTTCCCCTCGAGTCTAAAAATCACTTCCGAATCCGCCTCACCATATAATTCCTCAACAAGCGCCGCCCGATGTTCAAGCACCGCGCGCTGATTCAACGAACCCTTGTCCGTAATTTCACGCGCATCCAGCGACGGCGGCTCCTCAAGAAGTATCGCACGGCTCACGCGATTCGAACTCCCCGTCGCCTCCGCTGCAAACGCCGCCAACAAATCGCGAAAACGCCCACGCACCCCCTCATGCCGCAAAATATCCGAAGCCGCCAAGCCCGATCGCACCGAGAGGTCCGGGCACAGTGAACAACAAGCCTCCACATCCGCGAAAATCATCATTCCCACATCATCTCGATCGTGCCCGGTGATCACCACATCCCGCACAAACGGCGCAAAAAAACTCAAAATCCGCGCCCGCAGCAGTCCCACGCTCACCCAAGTCCCAGTCGCCAGCTTGAAATCCTCAGAAAAACGCCCATCGAAAAGAAAACCCTTATTCACATCCGCCGCATCAACAAACCGCACCGCGTCGCCAAATTTATAAAATCCATCTTCGTCGAACGCCTTCCGCGTAAGCTCCGGCTGCCGCCAGTATCCCGGCGTAATATTCGGCCCGCGCACGCGCGCTTCCAATTTGCCGGCTTGCGGCACCAATTTTGCCTCGACGCCGGGAATCGGAATCCCAATCACTCCCGCCCGATCCGTCTCCCACGTCGTCTGAATCGCCATCGGCGCCGTCTCCGTCGAACCCAGCCCCGTCACCATCACCACGCGCTCGCCGCAAGTTTCCCGCGCCAACTCGCGATACGCGTCCCACACCGGCTGCGAGAGTCCCGCGCCTGCATAGAACAGCAGCTTCAGCCGGCTGAAAAAATTCGCGCGAAGCTCGCCCTCCGCGCGCAGCGCCGGCAGCAAATCCTCATAGCCCTTGGGCACATTGAAATAAACGGTAGGAGCAATCTCGCGCAGATTCCGGATCGTCTCAGAAATAAATCCTGGCCCTGGCTTGCCTTCGTCAATGTAAAAGCTGCCGCCATTGTAAAGCGCGATGCCGATATTGTGATTTCCGCCAAATGTGTGGTTCCACGGCAGCCAGTCCACCAGCACCGGCGGCTCGTCCTGCAGAAATCCAAACACTTGCGCGATCATCTGCTGGTTGCAACAAATCATGCGATGCGTGTTGATCACCGCCTTCGGCATTCCCGTCGAGCCGGAGGTGAATAGAAATTTAGCGGGACTGTCAGGATCAATCCGCTGGTGCGCCGCCGCGAGCGTGTTCGTCGGATTCGTTGCAAGAAGCTCCGCGAATCGTGTCGCGTTGCGAAATTCCGGTGGTGATGACGCAACGACAAGCTCGACTTCATCGCCCAGCGCAACTTCAATCGCACGCCGATATTTCTCGCCATCCGATACGAACACCATTCCAGGTGTGAGCAGCCCGAGACAATGCCGCAGTTGCGCGAGATCCTTCGACACCAGCGAATACACCGGAGAAATATGCGCGGTAGGAATTCCCGCGTGCTGCCCTGCGAGCATCAGCAGCAGATGTTCGAGATCATTTTCGGAAAGCATTGCGACAGGCCGCTCGACGCTCAGCCCGCGATCGATCAGCGCCTGCGCGATACTCCGCACCGCCGCATAGACCTGCGAATACGTAAGCGACCGCCAGCCGCCATCTCGATCGCGCTTGGCCGCGCAAATCCGATCCGGCGCGATTTTCGCCCACTCGGCAACGCGATCGGTGAGAATCTTCGGATAAGCGCCAAGAGGCTCATCGGGGCGCACCAGTAGTGAGCCGTCCGGATGGCGCTCCACGGAAGCACCGGAAGTGCGAAGCCGCACGTGCCTCACACCGCTGCTCGGTTTTTCCAGAGCACCCGTGGCCGGACGGGTGTCGCTCACGATTGGCCTCGACACACGATTTTCATCATTTCAATTCTAATACGCGCCTTACGGGCCGCAAACGCAAGACCTCGACACTAACCACGACGAGCAATCGAATCAAAAACACTCATCAAGCGTTTCAAATCCGTCGTCGCCGGCACGTCTCCATCAGTCGTCACCAATGCCGCCTTGATACCTGAAAGTTCCAGAGAACGCTCTCCGCTGGAATCGCTCGCTTCCAAGGCTTCGAGCGGTACCGAGCAGCCGAACGTGAGATTCTCATCACGCCCGCGCGCCCGCGCGATGAATTGTTCAGAAGCCGAACAGAGAACCGCATCCCAGGACTGCTCCAACATCACTTCGACATTTTCCGCCGTCGCAGACTCACCCGAAATGTGCAGCACAGGCAGTGCTTCATAAAAGCGCACGATGTTGAACAGCGGCGCGAGCAGCGATGCCCAATTCTGACATTTGTCAGAAGAAAGTGGTGGCAGCGCTTCCTCGCGAATAAAAATCAAATTCGCACCCGCTTCCACTAAAGCAGAGGTGATTCTGGTGATCGCAGCCGCAGCCACTTCCAGCGCGGGTTCAGGCGGCTCCTGCCCCTGACGCATCGCATCAGCATCGATCCCCGTAAGCCGCGCAGCAAGCGTGAATGGCCCCGATACGCCTGCCATAAGTATCGGTTCGTCGCGAAGCAGAGAATTTAGGCGGCGAATCACCTCCACGGCAGCTCTCACCCGCGGACTACTCGCAGCCTCTTCAGGAGATTGTAAACGTGCGGGCACTTCTCCTATCGGCGCAGACTCGGGCCATCGAATACAGCGCGTCTGATTCGTCTCGTCCCAATGCGGCGCGCCGCCAAGCGCTTCCGTTTCGAGAAGCGGATCGAAATAGCACGACACGCTATCCGTTCTCAATTGCGAGCGAATCTGCCGAAGGGCATTGGAAATTTTCGTCGGATTGTCAAGATATGCGCGAAACGAGAGGTTTTCAATTTTCGCGCCCAGAGCAAATACGATAGGCACAATCAGAGGGCGTGCCAGCCGATTTCCTTGCAGCAGGCCCTTCATCATTTTCCGCGGGGTGAGTTGTTCGTTCACGTGAGGACCTGTCGTTCTCAAGTGGTTAAAAGAAGGCCCGCAAACACTCTCGATTTCGGAGGTCGGCTATTGCCTGAAAATCGGCCCCAGCGATTTGGCATCCGGCCAGCGCCCGTAAAACTGCAAAATATCCTGCGGCGGGCTCAGCTTGCTCCACTCCTTCTGAAACTCGTCGAAATTCTTCCCGCGTGCCAGGCGATTCTTGCGCTCATTTTCTCGTAGCTGCTTCGTTTTTTCCGCGTCGAGCTTGTTGCGCTCCGGATCATACGCGATGTGATAAATGTTGCGAGCCGTCCAGTCGGAAATGATTTTCTTCTTCAGATCTTCCAGCACTTCGGCGGCATCGCGTTCGAGAGGATCGCCATAGCCAGGGCCGCCTCCGCTGAACCCGAAAAGCAGATCCCCCTCGTCGTAAAGCTTTGGCGTGCGAGCAATTAATTCAAACGTCCAGTCGCCATGCACGGTCTTGTTCTCAAGGATGTCGCGGCTGTCCATCGAAAGCTTTGCGTTCCCCTCCTGCATTTGCTTCAGCAGATCCGCCTTGCGAACGCTGATGCCCGGAATCGGTGCAGACGCGTAGCCTCCGAAAAGCGGCTGGCCCAGCGGCACTTTGCTCCCGTTACCCATGCACAGCGACACAAGGTTCGGCACCTTATGAATCATCCATTGCTGCACGCCGCCCGATCCGCCGCGATGCCGTCCATGTCCCGACGAATCCTTCCAGTGTTGTGACAGCGTCACCGTAACGGGCAATTCGCTTTCCACCTGCTCGGAATCCGGCGCGCGTCCAAATGCGCACCACGCAAAACCGTACGCATCCATTCCGTCGTTCGCGGCGCGGCCGCCCTGCCCCTGCGTGTTGAGCGAAAACGAAAGCACGTCCGATACCGCGAGGTTCCATTGCGAATGGCCCGCACAAATCTGCGCCGTGTGCTGGTTCCCGGGTGAAGCCGCCACTTGGCGCCAAAGCCCCGCGCTTGAAAAAGTCATCTTGGCGAAACTATTGTGCGTGGCGCAGCGGCACTGCATCCCGATATAGACGCAGCAACTCGTCGCCGCCATTCTTCCCGGATTCAAAATAATTCCTTCCGGGAAAACGAAATCGATCGGCGCAAACGTCGAGCTGCAAATAGGCAAATCGTGAAACACATATTCGTACATGAAATTCGCGATATGGCCCACCACGGCTTGCGGATGCACGTTGTACGACGACGGATTTTCCGGCGACGTGCCTTCAAAATCGAACGTCAGCGTCTCGCCGTTCTTGATCAGCGTCAGATAACAGGCGCGGACTAATGCAGGCGTCCAGCCGATCGCGTCATTGAAGACAACCGTGCGGAACTTGCCGTCAGGCAGCGCCTTGATTTTCTGCCGCGCGCCGGCTTCCGCGGTGTCTGACATTTTGCGCAACAGCCCCACCACGAATTCGCCGCCGCGCTTCTCGGCAAGTTCGAGCAGTCGCACTCGCACTCGGTCAGCAGTCGTACAGCGCGCGCGAAGATCGGAAATAAACATCGCGGGCGCGCGCAGTCCGTAAACGGTGTAGAACTCGAGAAAATCATTACGCAGCTCGAAATTCTCGCCGATTTTGATCGGCGGCATGTTCAGGCCCTCATCGAATCGCGATTTCGCACTTACGGGCATCCCGCCCGGCTCAATGGCTCCGGTCTCAGTGGTATGCAAAGCAGCCGACGCCCAGGCCAAGAGCCTGCCTTTGTGAAAAATCGGCATCAACGCCACCTGGTCGGGGTTGTGAATGCCCCCGTAAAGCGCGTCATTTGTGTACCAGATGTCTCCTTCGCGCACTCCGGGGTTTTCCGCGTAATACTTCTGAATAAATTTGATCACGATCGGCTGAATAATAGCGTGCAGATAAGTTCCGCACGAAGCGTTCACCAGATCGCCGTTCGCGGTAAAAATGGCCACCATCGAATCGCCCGAAACGCCGAAATAACTGCGGGACGATCGGACGAATACTTCCATCGCCTCGTCGAGAATGTCGTTGGTGATCTGCACGCCAATTTCATAGTCGCCGGCCTGCACCTTCGCGGTGCATTCTTTCTCAAAGGCGGTAGCGGGCGTCGGCTTCAGCCATGCGAGCTTTTCAGCCGTACTCGGAATCGGCATAGAATCTCCTTCCAGTCTTTTCAAAACTGCCGAGGGCTCAGCTTTCCAGAATGCCGAGCCCTCGCTCATCAATCGAAAAGTTCATCGCCGGCGGCACCACAACCGTGGTGTATTCGCCTTCGAGAATTGCCGGGCCTTCCAGCCGGTTTCCCGGCTTCAGCATTTCGTACGCGTAAATGGGCGTGGGACGAAAATCCTTCGCGTCCGCCCAATATGCCGGCCGTTCACCTTTTCGCGCGCCCGATGCATCGTGGCCCTCACGCGCCATCTTGGGTAGATTGATCTGCTGCACCGGAACAATCGCTTTCAGAATGAAACTATCGACAAAAACTCCGCCCTCAGGATTCACCACAAACGGGCTGAACGCTTCGCTAAACTCTTTTTTGAACGCCTCGCAAATTGCTGCGACATCCTCGGTTGAGTGCAGCGCCAGACGCGGCGAAAGTGCCCGCTTTACGTGGAATTGCCCGCCGTAAAGCATGTCGAGTTCGAGCACAAACGACGCCGTGCTCGGATTCAACCCGTCCGCCACCAGATCCTTGCGCGCCTGTTCGAGCAATTCTTCCACCGTGCGATTGAACGCGGTAAATTCCTGCGTCAGCTCCTGCGTGCCCGGCGACATCAATGTCAGCTTCTTCGACACTTCATACACATGCATGATGTCCATCGTCGATGAGCCAAACGCGCAGAACACCGGCGAAAATGGAAACGTCACGGCCTTCTTGATGTCGGCCTTATAGCCTTCCGCATGTGTCGCACCGGCCCCGCCGCCAACGAACAAAATAAAATCTTCGGGGCTGTACCCGCGCAGATGAACCTCTTTCATGATCGCGGAGGCCATGTTGCCGTTGACGATCTTGCGGATCAGCGTCGCGGCTTCTTCTACCGAAATGCCGAAAGGCTTCGCGATTTTGTCGCGCACGGCGGCGATCGCGCGATTCTTGTCCAGCTTCATCCGGCCGCCCGAGTAATACCCGGGATTGATATAACCAAGCACGACGTCCGCATCGGTAACAGTAGGCTCCGTGCCGCCCAGGCTGAAGCACGCAGGCCCGGGCATCGATCCGGCGCTGCGCGGACCCACTTGCAGCTGATTTTGCAGCAGGGGATTGATTGACG
Organism: uncultured Acidobacteriota bacterium; assembly: GCA_963736465.1. Lineage (GTDB taxonomy): Bacteria > Acidobacteriota > Terriglobia > Acidiferrales > UBA7541 > Palsa-295. The sequence continues at coordinate 12,848 of CAVTOS010000013.1, forward strand.
CGATCGATCCGCCGCCGGCACCCACCGAAAGCGTCTTGATCATCGTGATGCCCACCATCCAGCGGTCGATGATCGGGCGGAAGTCGTAGCTCCGCACGCTGTCTTTCACCACGAGCCCGACGTCAAAGCTTGTCCCGCCCATGTCCGTCATCACCACGTTCTGGTAGCCAAGCGATTTCGCCACGTGATGCGCGCCCATCAGGCCGGAAACCGGGCCGCTGTTGAACGTGCGGCAAGCGGTCGTGCGAAAAACTTCCGCGATGCCCCCGGAACTCTGAATCATCAGGAGCGGTTTTTTGTAACCTCGCTCGCGCAGCTTGTCCCACATCGCCGAAAGCTCGATCTGCATCGACCGCTGCAAATAGGCATCGAGAATTGCCGCGAGAGTGCGTTCGTACTCGCCGAGCTTGCCGACCACTTGTCCCGCAAGCACCACAGGCAAATACCCGATGTGAAATTCCTTATATTCGTCGCGGATGATTTCCTTCACGCGTCGCTCGTGAGCGGAATTGAGAAAGCCCCAGAGAAGCGAAACGACGAAGCCACGTGCGCCACGGCTCACGAGATAGCGAACCTTTTCGCGAACGTCATTCTCGTCGAGCGGCCGAATGATTTTGCCGCGCGAATCCACCCGCTCCTTCACGCCCACGATCATGTCGCGAGGGATCAGCGGCTCCGGCTTTTTCTGAATCGCAAGGTTGCGGCGTTCCTGTACGCGCGTCCCATCAATCCACTGCGCGCCGCGCCCAATCAGAACCACGTCCTCATGTCCTTCCGTTGTGATTAATCCAAGCCGCGGCCCCTTCTTCTCGATCAACCGATTCATCGCAATCGTCGTCGAGTAGCGGATCATGTCGATCGCCGGAAGAAGCTCATTGATCTTCAGGCCCAAAGCTCCCGCCCCTTCTTCAATCACGCGCGAAAAGCACACGGAAAGATCGTAAGGAGTCGTAGGCGTCTTCTTGATCAGCGCCTTGCCCTCGAAATTGAGAACGAGATCGGTGAAGGTCCCGCCGACGTCGATATCAATCGAATTCATTCGGCTACCTCGATCCTCTGCTCGCGAATCACAAACTCGCCCTTGCCAAGGCGTTCTTTCAAACTATCCAAATCGATTTCAATGTCATGCGTGATGGGGTGACCAGGAGGCAGATACTCGGTTTCCACCTGAGTCCCGCAACCCGGACAATAAAATTCCACGATGCGCACCCAGAGCGGATCAGGCGAAAAACTGAACGACCCCGGCACCAACGGCGGATGAATCTCGCGCGGGTCGCGATCGTACAGCAAGCACCCGCGCTTGTAGTTTTCGCGCGCCGGCCCAATCACATGCCCGCAACGATTGCACAGCCACTGTTCGCGGTCCAGATCCAGGTCAAGATACTCAGTGACCCGCAGCCGGTTTTTGGCATCTAAAGACATGTGCGATCTCCTCTCGCCGGAGGTTGCAGTTTTTGGACCATTGTTAATCTACGGTACCGCGATTAAAACTCCGCGCAAGCCTCAAAGAATCATAAACATACGAAATTCTAATAGGCGGTAAAACGGCTCCAGAGACTAGAAAATCAACTCTCAATCGCGATTCACTGTTCAGCGTTTGGTCAGCGCGCCATTGCCAAACCGATCTACAAAAATCGTCCAACCTTCAGGAACAAAATAAGTTGTGTTGATTCCCTCAAGAATCGCCGGACCCGCCACGCGATTGCCCGGCTCAAGTGATTCCCAGCGATAGACTTGCGCTTCGCCGTTGCTGCTGCCCCCAAGAATCTTTCGAGTTCCAGTTTTCGCGTGCGCCGAGTCTTCGGATTTCAGCGCGCGTTCTGCTACATGAGGTTTCGACATCGGCTTCTTCACGCGTACTCGGAGCAATTCGAGGGCGATGTCTTTGGCGCTGATGCTCGCCGCGCTTCCGGGCGCTGATGCAAATGCGGTTTGTAATTCTTTCGGGTTGGCAAGGATCGATTCCGAGCACGGAATTACAATCGCATGGCCCTTGCTTCCGGAGGCTTCGATTTCGATCTCGTATGTGAGACCTTCGGGACGAATTCCTTCGCCCAGCAAATCTTTTGTGCCTTCGGCTTTTATTTCTTGGAGGATTGTTTGCAAACTCCCGGCATTTTCAGCGGAGGTTGCGATGTGCGCAAGGCCGCGTTCATAGACGTGGCAAATATCGGAAACTGACGAGCCGAATGCACTGAAGACTGGTCCGAGCGCGAAGAGCTGTACGTTTTTGATTCCAGCTTTTTCCGCTACACCGCAGGCGAAGAGGCTTCCGTTGCCGCCATACGCGAAAAGCGTGTGCTTCGAGAGATCCTGTTTTAAATCTTTGGCCGAGGTGGCGATTAAATCTGCTACCAGTTCGAAAGCGCGGCTGATAATCAAGCGACAGGCTTCGTCCACCGAAATGTTCATTGGCTTTGCTACTTGATTCTCGATGACGGATTGCGCCAGATCGCGGTCGAGCGGTTTTGCGCCGCCGAGGAAAAACTCCGGGTTGATCAGGCCAGCGGTGACGAACGCATCGGTGAGTGTGGGTTGATCGCCGCCGAGTGCGTAACACGCGGGACCCGGAAACGAGCCCGTGCTTTCAGGACCCAGTTCGATTCTTGGATTTCCGGCACTGCTTGGTTTCACAACGCTGCCGCCACCGAGGGCGATGGAGCGCAGGTCGGGAAGCGAGATTTCGACGGGGATGCCGAAAAAGTCGGAGGGCTTGCGGTTGATCGGCAGGCCATTTTTCAGGACGCTGATTTTTGCGGTGGTGCCGCCGATGTCCATGGCGACGACATCCTTCAGGCCGTAGAGCTGAGCGAAAAAAACACTGGCGTGAATACCGAGAATGGGGCCGGATTCGATTGTGTCGATCGCTTTGGTCTTGGCGATGCCTGCGACTCCGCCGTTGATGTGGCTAACGAGAAAAGTTCCGGCGTATTGAGAGGATTGGCGCAGTTCGTCTTCGGCTTTGAAGAGGGTGGCGGCGAGAGCGCCGTGCGTGTAGGCGTTGATCACGGCGCAATAGGTGCGTGTGCGGTCGTCGGAGCTTTTGGAGATATCGCTGCCGGCGAGCACAGGAACCGAGCCGAGAAAATGGTCGGGGTATTGCAGATCGATCGCGGATTTTACTTCGAGTTCCGCGGTTGGATTTCGATGGCTGTCTTTCAGGCTGACGCAGATTCGGCGGACGCCCCCTTCGAGAAGAGCGCGAGCCGCGTTGGTGACCTGAGGGCCGTCGAATGAACCGTTGAGGCCGATGACGTCCTTGTCGGCGAGAAGGCGGTTGAGGATGGAGCTGCGTTCCGAGCCGTAGAGATCTCTCTCGTGGTTCTTTGAGACGAGGAGTCCGATCCTGGGGCCGCGAAGTTCGGCGAGGACGTTGGACGTGATCGTGGTGGACCAGCGAATCAGATCGATATGTTCAAGGAAGGCGGGCGTATCGGCAAAGCCGAGTTTCGCGGCGCCTTGTGCGAGGCAATCGAACAGGCAGACGGTTAAGTCGTGCGGAGTCGTGTTGACTTTGGCGGAGAAGACTTGCTCGCCGCTGGTGAAGATTCCGTCGGTGAGAGTGCCGCCGACGTCGATGTCAACTATCCACATGGGTTCCTGTTCAGCTGCGAAAATATTGGAACGTCGCTTAACCTAATTCAAAAGAGCCGGCTGGACGCCCTTCGCGGCCCAGGGCAAGCCCTTCGACGCTCAGGGTGAACCGGCGTTACGGAATAGCAGCTTTGCTTCTTTTCGACATTGAGATCTGGGTCGTTCCCGGCCTCAGATGGCTTATCCACTTCTCTCGGCCCGTTCTCTAGTCGCGTCCTGCTTCCATGATTTTTGCGGCCAGGGCTTTTGGATTCGTATAAATCACTTCGTGGCTGCCTGGCATTTGCACGAGGCGGTAAAGCCCGAGCCGATTCGACATGCGCGGATGCCAGCCCCATTCGCCCTGCGGTAACGCGGTGTCTTCGGTGCAGTTGATATAACTCTTGGGCGTCGCGAGCGAGTAGAACTTTTTCAGGTCGAGTTTGTCTTGGAGGGGCTGATAGGGTTCGGGCGAGAGCTGCGAATGGGTCCATTTGGCGACTTCCATGTCCGCGTCGTTGATGAAGGCCTCGCGCCAGATTGGAAAAGGAATCATCACCGTGTCGTCGGAGGATTCGGTGGCGAGCTTATCAAAGAGAGCCTGGTAATGTGGCGGTGTTTCGTCATTGAGACTATGACCATCGCGGAGAACGAAGCCATTCAAGAACACCAAGCGCTTGATGCGTTCTGGAATCGCTTCCGCGACTTTGGAGATTACGGTGCCGCCGAAGCTATGTCCAACGAGAACGAAGTTTGAAAGATTCCTGGCGACGATGTAATCCACGATCGACTTCGTGCACTCCGCATGATTTACGCGCTTACTGACGCCCTTGCCATGGCCCGCGATAGTGGGGGCATACGCTTTGTGTTCACTCTTTGCGAGTTCGAGAATCGTAGGATCCCAGGCAGAGCCATCATGCCAGGAACCGTGCACCAATACGAAGGTTTCCAATCCTGGTTCTCCTGAAGGGATTGCGAGGCCGCGGAAAATTCAAGCCCTGCGAGCCGGATTCGCGCACTCCCGATAACGGCTGAAGGACAACGGCCACGCTTTTAGAATCGGTGGGACAACGCGGGCCCCAAACATTTTCGAATCGCCGGCCGGTCCCGAAGACCAAGTTCGAGGACCGGCCGGCTGGAAACTAGAACGAGAACTTCGCCGCAAACTGGAACTGGCGTGGGTTGAGCATGGTTCTCGGCGTGCCGAAGAGGGCATTGGGCACGGGTGGACTCGGGACGGGAGCAAGGTTCGGACACGTCGGAGGCCCCGTTCCGGTATCAAAAGCGATCGCTTGCTGCTGAGTCTCGATGGTTGCTCGGTCCTTGTAGTTCCGGGGAGTGGCCGTCCCGCCGCAAACCACTGCCGCGCCGTACACCGACGTTACTTCGTCCACGTTTGGCCGATTGAGCAGGTTGAAGGCATCCACGATCAAATCGAGACGATAATGTTCGCGAATCTGGAAATAACGTGAGATGCGCAAATCCCAAGAGTAGAGATGGTCGCCGTAGTAAGTGTTCCTGCCAAGGTCACCGACGCGGTCGGTGACAGGGTTGGTATCTCCATTGGCATCGAAACCGACGAATTCCGTGAAAGGACGGCCTGATTGGAGGGTGATGATGCTGCTCAGTTGGAAATGACGGAGGAAGCTATCGTCGGGAGCCGTGGCCGTAAAGTTGGTGATGAAACGGTGGCGAACATCCTGATTTGAGTTGGCGCGCTCAAGCGAGCGATTGTAAAGATCCTGAGGGGTGCTGACGAAGGTGGTGAAGGTGCCGTCGTCGAGGGTATGCGAGAAGGTGTAGTTGGCGTCGAGGCTGAAATTCCGGCGGAATCGTTCAATGACTTGAAGAGTTAGACCGTTATAGGCCGAATTGCCAGTGTCGTCAGTGTAGTAGAGAAGGCCGGCATTGTTGTAAGCGGGCCCACCTTGAGGCAAACCTGAGGCTCCGAAAAAGGCCTTGTCTGCCGGCCAGCCAGCCGGCGGTGCAGGTGCGGGAATGCAGGAGGGATTACCGGGAGAGATAAAAGGAACGGTGATCTGGGGTTCGCTGGTGCCGAAGGGATATGGCGGACAGACGTTGAGATTGGCAGCGCGAACCAAATGGTGCGCGGCGACAAACATGTAGCCGGCGCTCACGGTAAGGCCGTGTCCGATTTCGCGATCGATTTCGAGGTTGGCTTGCTCGGAGTAGGGAATCGGGCTGTGTGGATCGACCAAGCCGTCTCCAGCGGTACAGGAGGGAGGGCAGGGTCCGGTGATGAACTGGTCGGGTACTTGTCCTGTGGTGACCAAGGTGGAGGCCGCCATCGACGGCAAACCGAGAGGGCCAGGAGTGAACTGGTTCAAGACCCAGGTGGCATTTTCAGATCGCTTACGAATGCCCCTGACCGTTTCTCCGGGAAGGATGACAGGACGCTGAGGCTGGGTGATGAATAGGAAGGAGAGATTGTAGCGGTCGTCGAAGAGTCCGAAGCCGGCACGGACAACCGTTTTGGTATCGGGTGACCACGCAAGGCCGACACGCGGTTGAAAGCCCGTGTAATGGGGATTGATTTGTTTCCACAAACCCTGCTCGAAGTCCCAGCGTAGTCCGTAATTCAAAGTGAGATCGTGCCGGATACGCCATTGATCCTGGAAGTAGAGGCCGTAATACTTGTGAGCGAGTGTTTCCGAGAAATTCTTGGTTTCAGACGGCAGGTACGCGTTCGTCCAAGTGGTGGGAATGGGAGGCGGTGTGGGCAATTGGCCGTTCGCAGCCGGTGGCACAGTCCCGACAGGAGCGCCCCAGAATGCGATGGGGACACCGCTCAAAGGATCGAGAGTCGGGTTCGGTCCTGGTTGAGCAGGAAAGAATGGCGCGGCCGCAAGAGGGCAAGGGCCGTTGGCCGGTGCCGAGGGAATATCCGCGGCGGGATTTACGAAGTTCACGAAGTCGACGAGGCAGTTGATGCCCGGGAGGACGATGCGCATGGGCGTAAACCCGGGCCAAATCACAAAATTATCCACGTAGTTAAAATCCGCGCCGAACTTCATGACATGGTTGTTCTTTACCCATGAGAGAGAATCCGCAATCTGGAAGCGGCTTTCATAGATGGCGTCGAGGACGCCGAAGTTGTGTCCGAACAAAAGGGTGTTGGGGATGTCGAGGTTCGGCTCCCCGGTTACGCCAGGAAAATTGTAATGGCGCCGTGCGTATTGAACGAGAACGCTGTTGACCAGATCGGGATTTATAGTGGTGGCAACCGTGCCAACGAGCGATTGATCGCGCAGGAAAACATCGTGTCCGCTGCTCGGAGCGCCGATGCCGCCACCGTCGAGAGTGCTGCCGACCAACTGGTTGAGGTCGCGGCCGTCCTCGACGTTGTAGCGCAGCGCGAGATGATTCGCGGCGTTAATCTGGTGGTCCACTTTGATGATGCCGTAATCGTTGTCTTTCGTTTTCAGGACCGAATTCAACAGCTGCTGATTGGTGCGATTCGGGGGGCACTGTGGAAGCGGGACATTGCAACCTTCCGGCGCAAGCCCGATGGCTTCTTTAGCGGCATCGATGAGATCGAGGTTGGTCGTCGCCACCGTCGGTGCGAAGGGAGGTGTGTTCGAAAATACCATGACGGGCTGCGTTAGAGTCGCCGGAAAGGTGGGGGATTCGCCTCTGCGCTGCCCTTCGTAATTCGTAAAGAAGAACGTCTTATCCTTTTTGATCGGGCCGCCCAGGGTTGCTCCGAATTGATTCTGTCGAAGAGTATTGGCATCCGGTGCCGGCTGCAGGAGGGAGCGGGCGTCGGTGGCATTATTTTGAAGGTAGTCGTACACCGAGCCATGAAAATCATTGGTGCCTGATTTTGTGACGATATTGACGATGCCGCCCAGAGCGCGGCCGTATTCAGCGCCGAAACTGCTGTTCACAACGCGAAATTCAGCGACTGCTTCCTGGGGCGGTGTGGAGCGCTGCGAACCAGTGGCGGTATTGATGTTGTCCGCGCCGTCGACTGTGACGAGGTTACTGAGATCGCGCATGCCTCCGAACGAAACGCGCGTGACTTCGAATTCGGTGATCGTGGATTGCAGGCTGGTGCGGCCCGTGGCGACACCAGGCGTGAGTAAGGCGAAGTCTGTAAACAAACGGCCGCTAATAGGAAGCGAATTGATTTCCTGCGTGCCGATTACCTGGCTGATTTCGGTTTTTGTAGGCTCGATGATGGGAGCCTCGGTGGTGACGATTACTTGCTCGGCGGTGGTGGCGACTTTCAGTGTGACGTCAATCGTGGCTGATTGGCCGACGGTTAGTTCGAGGCCCTTGCGAATACTTGTGGCAAACCCCTTGAAGGAGACAGTTAGTTCGTATTTTGCCGGCTGAATGTTGGGGATGGCGTAGTACCCGGAGTCGTTCGAAGTGGTTTGATACGTGCGATTCGTTTCCGGTTGGAGCAGAGTTATGGAGGCACCTTTGACGGCTCCGCCGCTCTCGTCGAGGACAGTGCCAGTGAGTTGCGCGACCGTGGTGCCCTGCGGATAAGCCGGGCTGCTGTACGCGAAGAAGGAAAGAATTGCGAGAGCGATCAGAAAACCAGAACGTACCTTCATCAGCCACCCCTCTGAGGCTTGAATTCGAGTGCCGAAAGCCGAATCCGAAAACAAGAGCCCGAGAAACCCCAATTGTGGAGAAGGTCTAACGCCGGGAAAGTTCTTTGTCAAGCCTTTAATCGTCCGATTGTGCGAATATCGGCTGCCATTTAAATTTCGGCTGCTGCTTATCCAGTTTTGTTATTTGCGCTTCGATTCGCTTTCTGTTCAGGGCTCGCGCTTGTTGCTGCGATGCCTTCCGCATCGGAAATGAGCGCAGCGCTTCTCGCCGCCGTTTGACCGGCCGTTTGATTGCTGGACGCGGGGTCTGCTTGCGCAGGGCGTCCGGGGCGACTATCGCGATTGAGGAAATAATTGATCCAGGAACTCGTTCCTTTCAGCGCTCGATTGGGCGGAGGGATGTAGGTTGTCAGTTCGACAACTCGCCCTTCGGATTTCGCGCGCTCGTATACGGAAATCCAGATGCAGGGCTTGTCCACCACTTCGCATTGGCCCATGGAGGTGCCGCCGCACGGGCCATTACGCAGATTTTTTGGGCAGGTCTGCGGGCAGACGTATTGCATATGGCCGAGGACGCAATTGCCGCAGGCCTGGCAGCCGAAGAGGGGCGACTTGATGGCGAATTCGGCGCGTTCGAGGGCGTGGGATACTGCGGGGTGTTTGTCGATCGAGCTGAAAATTGATGTGAGCGAGCGGCGGAGTTTTCCGTCGCGATCTACGGGGAAGAGGCGGCCCAATGCGTCGAGCAGCTGCGGGATAAAGGATCGCTTCGCGGCTGGAGCCGATGGCGAGGAGTAAAGATAGAAGGCGCGCTTGGGGGCGTATGGAAATTCTTCGGCGAGCGCTTCCCAACGCGGGGCGAGGGTTTCGGCGCGTTTCATGATCCAGCGAATGTGGTCGGCTTGGTGATCTCCGCCGATGTAGACGCCGGCGTAGCCGAGTCCACGAAGGATGGCGGCCATTTGTGCGGCGCGTTCGAGGCGGAGGGCTTGGCCTTCGTCGGGCGCGGTGCTCTCCGATTGAATTTTTTCGAGCAGCTCGGGAGCTACCCAGCAGCCGGGGGGCTGGCCTTTGTTCATTTTTTCGGCGGCTTTGGGGCCGAGGACGTAGACGTTGCCGAGAACTGGAGTGGTCAACGAGTGATCGTCGAGGTAACGCTTCAGCTCGCGGAATTTTTTGACGTCGTAGCCGAGTTGGGTGACGGCGTAGTCGGCGCCGGCGGCGATTTTCTTTTCGAGCTTCAGATACTGATAGGCGCAATCGGGTTCGGTGTATTTGAACGGGGAGACGGCGACTCCGATCCAGAATGGCATTCCGGCGGTTTTGCGCATTTCGGCGATCAGGCGGACAAGTTGCACGGAGTCGAGATCGAAGACCGGGGGCGAGGTGGCGGCGTCGGAGGATTTTGGATAGTCGCCGGTGATGGCGAAGACGTTTTCGATGGCGAGGGCGTTGAGATCTTCGAGGGATTTGCGGAGGGCGAGGCGGTCGAGGCTGGCGCAGGTGAGGTGGATATTGGGAGTGAGGCCGCGGGCGCGGGCGGCGGTGCCGACGCGGATGGGGTCGTGTCCTAACGCTCCACCGGCGTAACTGGTGATGCTGCCGGCTGCGACGCCTGGGACGCGGGCGAGTTGCGAGGCGACGTCGAGAAGCAGGGCTTCGCGCTTGAGGCGGCTGGCGACGAGTTCGACTACGTAGCAGAATTTTCCGCTGGTGAGCGATTCGCGCAGCGGATTCGGCGACGGCATTTATTTTCCCAGTTCTTTGCGGACGATTTTTGTTCCTTCGACCATTGCGCAGAGCTTTGCGAAAGCCACGTCGCGGGGTAGATGGAAGCAGCCGCAGTCGGGAAGTATGAACATGCGCTCGGCTGGGACTACTTCGAGCGCTTTGCGGATGCGTTCGGCTACCACGTCGGGAGTTTCGACGGCTTGCGTTTTCACGTCGATTACGCCGACGCCCAGTTGGAATGGGGCCGGGAGCTGCTTGAAGACGTCGAGATCTTCGCCGCCCCGGCGCGCGAATTCGAGGGTGAGCTGGTGGATTTTTGCGTCGAGAATTTTTGGAAACAGATAGCGGTAGCTTCCTTCCCAGGAAGGCTTGCCGTAGCGATTGCCGTAACAGATGTGAACCGCGATTGTGGCGCCGACGCCTTCGACCATGGCGTTCAGGGCGTTTACGCCCCAGGAAATATCGTCGGGGAAGCCCGAGAAATATGGCTCGTCAATTTGAATGATTTTGGCGCCGGCTTTGACTAATTCCTTGAGTTCGAGATTCATTACGCGGGCGATGTCCATGGCGAGGGCTTCTTCGCTCGGGTAAAACTCGTTGCGGATGCGTTTTGTGAGCGAGTGCGGGCCGGTGACGCAGAATTTTGCTTCGCGTTCGGTGAATTTTCGAAGGAAGCGGAAATCATCGGCGAGGCCGAGCGGGGCCATGGGGAGCTTTCCGGAGACGGAGCTGTCGTAAAAATCGTAATAGAATTTTTTTGAGGAGCGATCGATATCGACGCCGGGGAGGCGTTCGACGAAATAATCGATCAGGTTGTCGCGACGCAGTTCGCCGTCGGTTACGATGTCGAGCCCGGCCACTTCCTGATCTTTGATGGCGGCTTTCACGGCGGTGTCGTGAACTTCGTCGAGATCGTGGCGGCTGATGCGCCGGGCGAAGTATTCCGTTTTGAGGCGCTCGAGCCAGCCCGGCATCGAGTAGCTGCCAACTACGGTTGTTGGAAGAATTGGTAGAGTCATCGAGGTCACTCCCGTTGCGTCGTGTAGAGAATCGAGGTGCGCGATCCTTCGCGGTAGCGGAATGGGGCGAAGTGAACGTCGTAGCCGGCACGCTCTCCCACTTCTCGAAGCAGGACGCCATTCACCCAGTTGACGATCGAACCATCGAGTTTTCCCGGGCCGTGAAATCCGAGCCGGTAGTCCTGCAGGCTGGTGACGAAAATGTCCTGGACCTGAAGGAAGCCGCGCGGATGGAGGAGAGGAAGCGTGTTGCGAAAGCTTTCGAGCGCACCGGAACTCATGTGAAAACGAAAATCGCTGGGGGCGTCTTCAAGAATTTCTTCGAGGTGCGTGGGATTCAAGCCGGCAGGGAGCTCGACATCGGGCAGATCCTCGACGGGGATAAGACGCTCTTCGAGGCGAACCGCTTTCCAAATCTCCTGCCAGAATGAAACTCCGCGAGCACGATCACCTAGAAACTCCGGCCCCGCATCAAGCAAGCGCCGAATCGTCGCGTTGATTTCTCGGATAGGCACATCACAAGCCTTGCCGATGCGCGCGGCTTCCGATTGCGGGAGATACGCTCGAACCTGAACGAGATGGAGCCGTCCGTCACGCCGCGCGAATTCTTCATCGGGCAAATTGTCGTAAACGTTGGTCAGATGAATATGAAGAATTTTGTGGCGAAGAAAGGAGAGTGTTTTTCCTGGGTCGAGCGCATCGAGAACGATGAAGCTGCAGAGATCGAGATGGTCGCGAAGAGCGGGGCGGGAACGATCGAGGGTGGCGAGCGAATAATCGCCGAGCAGAAACTTTACTCGCGAATAGTATTTTGTGCCGCGCTCCGCATCGAGCGCGCGAAAACGGTCGAGCCAGATTTGGGAGCGGGTTCCCAAGCCGACACCGATTTCGAGCGCGAAGATTTCAGGGGGCAGCTGATTCTTGGTTTCGAGGTCTCGCAACAACGTCCAGAAATCGGCGACGCAGTCGGCGATGGCCTCGGGGTGATTCGCATCGGACTTGCCGCCCGGAAGAGCTTGTTCGTAGCCTTTGCCGGTTGCCTTTTCCCAATCGGCAAGGCGATGCCAGTAAAGTTTGTTGAATTGCCAGGCGATGCTGTTACGAAAGGAACCAAATTCTTCCAGGTAAATTCGGTCCGGCGTTCGTCCTGATTCTGCGTGTGCGCCAGGATTCGCACCCGCCACGGCGCAAAGCAACTGCTCGCGCAAAGCGCCCGGCACCACCTGGCGAGCATCGATTCGAATTTCCATCAAGGGCGAATTCTCGCCGCGGTCGTTCACGCACGGGGTGACGGCTACCACTTCCCGAAAATTCTGGCGATACTGAACCCAATCCAGATGGACATGCAGATTCGCGAACTGGCTATCGTCGAGATAGCCATCTTGAAGGAGGGAATACACAGCGCTAACCACGTCTTGTGCGCTGGCACCGGCCTGCTTTCCCTGGAGATGATTCAGTTGCAGGATCATTGTTTGCTAACGGTTTTCGAACAGGCGCGCGAACGGCGAACCGTTCCTGTCTGCCGCCTTACACTGTTGCGGCTTGTTTCGTGAGCACGGACTTCACGGCCTGAACGATTTTCGCCTCGTTTGGCAGAACGAAACTTTCCAGCGGCTCGCTGTACGGTATCGGAGTATCGAGCGCGGTGACGAGCTTGATCGGCGCTTTCAAGTGATGAAAGCCGTGCTCGGCTACCTCTGCCGCGATAATTGCGGCCGCAGATGCGTGGCGCGGCGCCTGATCAACCAAAACGAGCCGACCGGTCTTCTTCACGGAATTGAGAATCGTGTTTACGTCGAGAGGAGCCAGAGTTCTGGGATCGATGACTTCCGCGTTGATGCCTTCTTTTGTCAAGATTTCGGCGGCGGCGAGCGATTTCTTCACCATCCAGGCTGTCGCCACGATGGTGACATCCGTTCCGGCTCGCTTGATATCTGCGACGCCGAAGGGAATCACGTAATCGCCTTCCGGCACTTCTCCTTTATCAAGAGTCAGCATGTAGTGGTGGAGATAGACCACAGGATTGTCGTCCCGGATGGCGGACTTCATCAGGCCTTTCGCATCCGCAGGCGTCGAAGGAATCGCTACCTTCAGACCGGCGCAGCCCATCATCGTATTGTAGATGCAGTTGGAATGCTGACCGGCCCAGCCGGCGGCGAAACCGAAACCAGCCTTGAAGACGACTGGTACTTTCACCTGTCCACCGGACATGTAACGAAGCTTTGGCGCTTCGTTGAGAACCTGATCGAACGCCACGAGCATAAATTCGTTCATATACAGTTCGACGATCGGACGCAGGCCGGTAATTGCCGCTCCGATGGCAGCCCCGAGTTCCGCGGTTTCTGAAATAGGCGTAATGCGAACGCGCTCTTTGCGGAATTTTTTCAGCATCGGATCGCGTTCGGTCATCGCCATGTTCTGGCCGTAGAAAACGACGTCAGAATCGCGCTGCATCTCTTCGGCAATGGCCGTGACCATCGCTTCGCCAAACATCATTTCGCGAGCCATGGGCTTCCTCCTACGCGTACACGTAATTCACCCCTTCTTCAGGAGCGGGGAACGGGCTTGCCAGCGCGAATTGAACGGCGTCTTCCATTTCGGCGCGGGCTTCGTCATTAATTTTGCTTGCGGCGAGTTCCGTCAGCACATTTTCGCGAGTCAGCTTCGCGCGGAATTTGGGGATCGGGTCATTCGCGCGAGCCGCTTCAAATTCAGCTCGGCGTCCATAGACTTCGATTGATTCATGCTCGGGAAACTGGGTGGGAACGGGAGGCACGGTGATGGCGTTACCGTGGGCGCTCAAGCGATAGAATTTCGATTCGATTAAGGTCGGACCGTTGCCGTTTCGCGCCCGCTCGGCGGCTTTTGCTACTTCATCAAAGACTTTGAGCGGATCGGTGCCGTCGACGGTGACACCGGGGATGCTGAAGGCTTCCGCTTTCTTCGAGAGGGGATGGCCGGCGGCGTGATTTGCGTCCTCAAGGCTGATGTGGGTGTAGGCCTGGTATTCGTTGTTCTCGAGGACGTAAACGATCGGCAACTTCCAGAGGGCTGCAAGATTCAGCGATTCGTAAAATGCGCCTTGCTTCGAGGAACCGTCACCAAAAAAGCAGTAAACCACTTGTCCGGGATTCTTGACCTGCGCGGTCAGTGCCGCGCCGGTGGCGTGGGCGATGCTCGCGCCAATGATTGCCGAAGTGCCGGGGAAATTATGGGCAGGATCAGCGAGGTGCATCGAGCCGCCGAAGCCTTTGCACAAGCCGTCTCGCCGGCCATAAATCTCTGCCATCATTTTTCGAACGGATGTACCCAGTACGATTGGATAGCCGTGGCAACGGTAGCTCGGCATAGCCAGGTCCTTTTCGTCACGGGTGGCGAGCGCGCCGAAAATGGAGGCTTCCGCGCCGTCAGCAAGATGCGTGTGTCCGCGAATTACGCCAGGATGCTCGACGAATGTGCGTTTTACTCGTTCTTCAAACTCGCGAATGCGGACCATCTGCGTGTAGATCCAGATGAGCCTGTCTTTTCCGAGGTCGCTTGCCGTCTGCATCGCTCGCTCCTTCAGGCACTATCGCTCGGTGCCTTTTCGTTTGTGACCTCACCGTCGGCCTCATGGTCGATTTGACAAAGCGGGTCGCCCACCGGCACGTCATCCGCTTCGCGCACCATAATCTTTAGCAGAATGCCCTCGAACGGCGAGTCCAACTCGTAATTTACTTTTTCGGTTTCGAGTTCGACGACAGGCTCGCCGCGCTTCACTCGATCGCCTTCTTGTTTGAGCCAGCGCACCAGCTTCACTTTCGTGGTGCCGATGCCACCCGACTTCGGAACTCTTAGAATGGTTACGATGGCCTTCACCCCTCGAACAACTGCCAGGGAGACGACTCTTCCAATTTCATAATCCACGGGGCAGAGCCTGTCAAATTTTTGAACGCTCTCGCTTCACGCGCCGATCTAAACGTTAAGGCAAAGAAAACAGAATCACCGTGGGAGTGCCCCCCTGGTCCGCGCCATTCAATTCAAAAAACTTGGACATGAATCCCGAAACCACTGCCACATATTGCTTACCGCGAATTTCGTAAGTAACCATGCCGCCCGCGATAGGGCCGCCGACATTGAAGCGGTAAAGCACTTTTCCGTTGGAGGCATCGAGGGCGATGAAATCTCCGGAGCTTTCACCTGTGAAAAGCAGCCCCGCAGAGGTGACGGTGACTCCGGCAAGCATGGGTTTCGATGCGTTGTAGCGCCAGCGTTCTTTTCCAGTGGAAGCGTCGAAGGCTGTGAGGCGGCCGCGGGCTTTCTCCCATGAATCAAAATGCGGGAGGCCACCGAGATAGAAATCCGCGTCGAAATGAGGAGGCTCTTTGTCTTTTTGGATGACGGCGCACCAATCATTCGCCGGTTCGAACAGCGTGTTGGTGGCGGCATCGTAGGGAGGGCTGCTCCATTCGGCGCCGCCGAGGGGGCCGGGGCAAACGCGAACCGCATCGCCGAGGGGAACATCGACATTTTCGCGGGTGACGAATGGGACCGAGTAAAGCTGTTCGTGGGTATCGCGGTCGATCAACTTGAGGAGGCCGTCTTTGCCGGAGGCGGCGAGGACGTTGCGATTCTTTCCTTTGATCGTGATCGAAAATATGGGACTCACCTGCGGCAGATCCCAATCGTGAATGTCGTGCGGAACTGTCTGGTGGTACCACTTCATTTTTCCGGTGTGAATATCGAGCGCGATGATTGAGCTGGTGTAGAGATTCGCGCCCGGCCGAGCTTCGTCGTAGAAATCGGGAGCGGGATTTCCGACTGGGACGTAGATTTCGCCGCGTTCTGTGTCGAATGACAAAGGCGTCCAGATGGCGCCGCCGCCGTGCGCGAGGATTTGGGGATCTTTTCCCCACGTTTCGGAGCCGGGCTGGCCGGGATCGGGAATCGTGTTGAATTTCCAGACGGGCGCGCCATCCGAGAGGCGAAATGCGCCGACCCAACCTTTCGCAGCCCATTCTGCGCCGGCGGTTCCGATGACGACGAGATCTTCGTAGATCAGCGGGGGCATACTGAGGAAATGTCCTTGCTTCGAATCGGCAATCTGCCGGCTCCAGAGGAGGGTGCCGGTTTGAGAGTCGAGCGCGAGAAGATAGCCGTCGGAGGTGCCGCGGACGAGCTTGCCGTCTTTGATGGCAGCGCCGCGATTGGGAGGAAAGACTTCTTTGGAACGCGGCTGCCAGACGTGTTCCCAGCGGAGACGGCAATTGGTGGCATCGATGGCGATCGTGTAATGGGTGGTGGTGAAGTACAGGACTGCGTTATAGACGAGGGGACTCGATTGCGCGGGGACTCGCTCTTTCGTTTGGTAGAGGCAGGCTGGGCGGAGGCTTGCCGCGTTCGCGGCTGTGATCTGTTTTGTGTCTGCGAATCGCAAACCGGCGTAATCGTGATTGGGGTGCAGCCAGTTTTCTTTGCTGTGGGCGGCTTCGTTGAGTTCTTTTTGCGTGGGGCCGGTTTGGGCAGAAGCGGCGAAAGGGAGAGTGAGGAGGGCGAGAACTACGATTGAATTGCGCCGCTTTCCTGTCATGTGTCCTCTATCGAAGAGTGCGCGTCGTAATTTAGAGCTGTGCTGGTCACGTCAGTTCACGCTTCGCTCTGCTTTGGCCCAATATGGCCTGCGAAGCGCTTTCTTGTCCGTTTTTGCTGCGGCTGTTTTCGGAATTTCTGCACGAAACTCAATGGACTTCGGAGCTTTCACGCCTCCGAGGCGCGTCTTGCAATGCGCAATGATTAGATCTTCGGAGATTGCATCGCCGTCGCGCAGAACCACGATTGCTTTTACCGCTTCGCCCCATTTGTCGTCAGGAACGCCAATCACCGCGCATTCGCGGACCTCGGGAAGTTCCATGACGGCGGCTTCGACTTCGGCGCAGTAGACGTTGAAGCCTCCGCTGATGATCATGTCTTTTTTCCTGTCAACAATGTAGAAGAAGCCGAACTCGTCTCGATAGCCGATGTCGCCGGTGTGGTGCCAACCGAAGGCGCGAATCTCATTCGTAGCTTCCGGTAGCTTGTAATAGCCGAGGGTAACCAGCGAGCCGCGAGCTACGATTTCTCCGGGTTGATGCGGGGGGAGGATGCGTCCTTCGTCATCCATCAGTGCGAGGCGGACGGCGGAGCTGGCGCGCCCACAGCTTCGCAGGCGTTCTGGATGATCTCCGGCGGCGGCAGCGGCGAGCGTTCGCTGATCGAGCCAGGTTAGCAACATGGGAGCTTCGGTTTGTCCGTAGCACTGGCAAAGGCAAGGGCCGAAGACCTCGATGCCTCTTTTCAGTTTGTCGGGTGAGACTGGCGCGGCGGCAAGAAGAAACACTCGCAGGCTTGAGTAGTTGAACCTTTCGAGATCGGGGTGGGCGAGTAAGGCGTAGAAGGCGGTCGGCGGGAGGAATATGTGCGTGACGCCGAAGCGCTCGATGCTTTTCAAAACTTCGAGGGCGTCGAATTTGGGCAGGACGACGTTCGTTGCGCCGAGCGGGAACATTGCGAATGCGACGGTTCCGGCAGCGTGCGACAGCGGAGCCGTGCTCAGGCAAACCGGATTCGTATCGCCGATGCGCCAGTAGTGGCTGGCCAATTCCACCATCGTGCCCCATGCGGCGTTGGTGACCATCACGCCTTTTGCAGGGCCGGTGGTGCCGCCTGTGGGGACGAGGCCCATGAGATCGTCGGGATTGCCGTGGGCGTTTGCGGAGTCGGGTATCTGACGCGCCGGGGCGCGGCGCATGAATCTTTCGAGTGATTCGTCGCCATCGCATTCGGCGTCGATGCAGATACAATGCCGCAAGCTGGGGACGCGGATTTTGATTTCGCGAACCGAATCGAGAAATGAGCTGTGGTAGAAAAGCCAGGAGGCCTCGACGTAGTTCAGGTATTCGATGTTGGCGTCGGCTGCGTTTCTGGAATTGATTGGGACCCAAACGCCGCCAGCGCGCAACTGGCCGAGCATGCAGAAGAGAACGCGCGCGTCGTTCGGTGAATAGATGGCGACTGGGGATTCAGGCTGAATTCCAGCCGCAGACATTGCTCCGGCGATACTTTCGCTCGCGTCTTTCAGTTCGCGGTAGGAGTAACGAGACTCGCCGTCGATGATGGCGGTTCGATCGGGGTAAGCTTCCGCGCCTTTGTCGAAATAGTCGATCGCTCGCATTCGATGCAATTCCTGAAGGCTCCGCTAGCTGTACTGCGCGGTTTGGGCAAACGAAACGTCTACGTTAGGACAACATTTTTAGCTTCGCCAGTCCATAGCCCTCGAGGGCGTGGAGGAGTTCGCGATGTCCGAAAGCGGCAGCTGGCGATGCGAAACCCACTTTGCGCGGCGGCGCTTGCACCAGATGGTGAGCTGCGAAGGCCTGAATAAGGCCCGTCTGCCTGTAACAGCAGGCGCCGAATATGACGCATTGGGCGGAAGCTGTGGTGCCTCGCCCGACAACCACGTCGATTGTTCGCTGCTCGCGCGCGTTTTCGCGAGGGGGAGTTCCGGCTTGTACCGAGCTGGCCATTTCTGCGAGCTTCTTTTCCTGCTCGGCCTTCAGCAGCGGGCGAATCTGGTCTTCGTAGTGCTTTTCTGTTGCCAGCACATTGGTCATCAGAGCGCGGTCGAGAATTCCGCCGATAGTTTTAACATTCGCAATCTGGGGATGATTCTTGAACCAGACCGGGTGCGGAAATCCGCCCCAAGGCAATGCGAGCTGCGTTTCGATTGAGCCCGGTATGACCGCTTCGTGTCCTGTGGCGCGCTGCCACGGCTTGTAGCGGTTCTGTTCGAGGTAGAAGGCTTCTGTCTGAATCACCGCGAAAATTGTTTGAGTCGAACCGAAGGTTGGAATGCCTTTGAACAGAGATACGACCTCGAGGGTGTCGATTCCGCCGGCGTCGATGCAGAAATGGGCTGCGATGTCGCTTGTTGCGGACATGTACGCTGTGGCGGGAGCAACGAGAAGGCCACGCTGCGCAAATTTCGGGCCCCAATTCTCCGCGACATCGCGAATCCATGCCTGTTCGCCACTGATATCTAGATAATGGCAGCCCGCCAAAAGGCACGCCTCGACGACGCGAGGCCCGTGATAGAGAAAAGGCCCTACGGTGTTGCAAACCACCTTGGCGCCAGAAAATAGATCCGCGAGTTCGGCAGCCGAATTGCCGATTTCGGCCGCTTCGTAGTCGGCAGTCTCGATTCCTGGGACCCGACTCATCACTTCTTCGATCTTCTTGCGATTTCTGCCAGCCGCGATGAAGGGCACGTTGTACTCGCGGAGGAATTCGGCGACGAGGCGGCCCGAAAATCCACTTGCTCCGTATAGGACGACAGGCTTCTTGGCGCTCACGACCGCTCCTCGGTTCTCGCGTGTCGCTCACTCATATTGAAGCGAGATTTGAACCCACACCTGTTCGTATTCAATTCAGAAACGGGTGGTCTGTCCGGGAATATTAGGCTAAAGTCTCCTTCGCGCCAGAAGGCACCTTTTTGTAACCCGGTACCCGAGGAGAAACCGCAATGCAAGATTCCGATTGCCCCGTGCGAATCACTACTGAAATTATAGGTGGAAAATGGAAGCCGCTGATTCTGTTCTATTTGCAAGACGGAACGCGCCGCTTCGGCCAATTAAGGAAGCTGCTTCCGGGAACAACAAAAAAAATGCTGACGCAACGGCTGCGAGAGCTTGAACGCGACGAGATCATTCGTCGAAAGGTGTACGCCCAGGTGCCACCTCGAGTTGAGTACTCATTGACGCGGCATGGACAGAGCTTGAAACCGATCCTGGTGCTGATGTCTTCCTGGGGCAAGAGACATCGTGTTCGGCACGGCGAAGCGAAAAGTTGAGAACCTTCATTTTAGGAGCAAACAAAGCTCTTGAGCTGCAGCGCGCAAATGCGGAAGGAATTTGGTTTGCATTTCCTGGATGGAGACTCGTTGAGCATGCGCGCCGATATTCAGCGCGGCCACTACTTTGCCGCTGGGATTCTGAATTGGGACGGCCATGGAGCGCAGTCCGTGCTCGAGTTCCTGATCGATGATCGAGTAGCCGTCGCGGCGAATTAGACGCAGGGCTTGCGTGAGTTTGGCGGGATTGGTGATGGTGCGTTCAGTGTAGCGCTTGAACTCGACACGAGCCAGGACCGATTCGAGTTCTTCTGGCGGAAGGTTGGCCAAAATCGCGCGTCCCATCGAAGTGCAAAATGCCGGCAGCCTACTGCCAACACCGAGGTCGATCGACATGATGCGGGTCACATTGGCGCGCGCGATGTAGACGATCTCGATGCCATCGAGCGTCGCGATGGAGCAAGATTCGTGAAGCAGGTGGCTGATATGTTCGAGCACCGGCTGGGCCGCCGTTGCAAGAGGCATCGAGGAAATGTAGGAATGCCCAAGTGCCAGAATTCTGGGACGCAAGAAGAAATGCCTGTTGTCGTCAGAGCCTGCAAAGCCGAGTTTGGCGAGCGTGTAGAGACAGCGGCGAACGGCGGCGCGTGAGAGACCGGTAGTGGTGCTGACTTGGGAGATGGTCAGGTGGCGGCGCCGCTGGGAGAATGCTTGGATCACGGCGAGGCCACGGGCGAGAGAAGTCATGAAATTTGGATCGCCGGTGAAGGCGTCGCTATCGTCCGAAGGCTTGGAAGGTGCGGCAGGGGGTTCTGACGCGGGTGCCTTTCGCGGGTTGAGTTCGGGCAAGGGAAGCCCTCCGGGTGGTGCAGAAAACGAGGATACACAACTTGGCCGATAGGCGCACGCTATTTCGATAATCGGCCTTGACAAGGCGGAGACCCGTTGACTAGATTCGCCGTAAAGCACGCCCAGGGCAGTTCAGCCCTTTAGGAGACTGCGGAGCAAGGCCTTGGCAGAGTTCTCATCATTGCGCGAAGCCGTGAGAGGTCTGGTACGCGATGGCGATGCCGTGGCGCTGGAGGGATTCACGCATCTGATCCCATTTGCCGCGGGGCACGAATTGGTGCGGCAAGAGCGCCGAGGCTTGACCTTGATGCGGATGACCCCGGACATCATTTACGATCAGATGATCGGCATGGGATGTGCGTCGCGGATCGTGTTTTCCTGGGGAGGCAATCCAGGCGTCGGATCGCTCCATCGGTTTCGCGATGCGATCGAGAATGGCTGGCCGGCGCCAGTCGAAATCGAAGAGCACAGCCATGCGGACATGGCCGCGAGCTACCAGGCGGGCGCTTCAGGCTTGCCGTTCGCTGTGATGCGAGGATACGTCGGGTCCGACCTGCCAAAGTTCAACGAGAAAATTCAGCCGATTACGTGCCCATTCACAGGAGAAGTTTTGACGGCGACGCCTGCGCTCAATCCGGATGTGACGATCATTCACGCTCAAAAGGCCGACCGCAGAGGAAATGTCGCGATTTTCGGAATCGTCGGAATCCAGAAGGAAGCGGCGCTGGCGGCCAAGAAAGTGATCGTCACGGTGGAAGAAATCGTCGATGATTTGAATGCTCCCGTAAACGCGTGCATCCTGCCGGCTTGGGTGATTTCGTGCATCAGTGCGGTGCCGGGTGGCGCGCATCCTTCCTATGCGCACGGATACTACAAGCGAGACAATTTGTTTTGCAAGGCGTGGGACGGCATCTCCCGCGATCGGGAACAGTTTCGTGCATGGATGAACCGGCACGTCCTGGGGACGAAGGATTTTGCCGAGTACCGCCGCAGCATCGAATCGGAGATGAGGGTCGGACATGCCTGAGCCGGGCTATACTCCCGCGGAAATCATGACAGTGGCGGCGGCGCGGAAGTTGAAGAACGGGACTGTCTGCTTTGTCGGAATCGGATTACCCAGCGCCGCAGCAAACCTGGCGCGAATCACTCACGCTCCTGAGCTTGTTCTGATCTACGAATCGGGGACGATCGGCGCAAAGCCGGACGTGCTCCCGCTTTCCATCGGGGACGGCGAACTGGCGGAAACGGCGGATGCAGTGGTTTCGGTTCCGGAAATTTTTCGATATTGGCTGCAGGGCGGGCGCGTTGACATCGGATTTCTTGGGGCGGCGCAAATCGACAAATTCGGTAACATCAATACGACGGTGATTGGTTCTTACGAAAAGCCGAAAGTGAGATTGCCGGGAGCGGGGGGAGCGCCGGAGATCGCCACGGCAGCGAAAGAAGTGGCGATAATTCTGAAGCAGAGCAAGCGGACGTTCGTGGAGAAATTGGATTTCGTGACTTCTTCGGGGTATTACCCGAACGCCGGCGGCAATGGACGGCCGGGGCCACGCGGTCGCGGCCCCACGACTGTGATTACAGATCTGGGCGTGATGCGCTCCGACCCGGCGAGCAGGGAATTGATTCTCACGGCGATTCACCCAGGCACTACGGTGGAACAGGTAAGAGAGGCAACTGGATGGACATTGAAAGTGGCGGCGCAGCTTGAGACAACGTCACTCCCAAGCGATCAGGAATTGAGCGCGCTTCGCGATTTGCATTCGCGAACAGCTGCGGCGCATGGAAATGCGTCCGTTGCGGAATAGTTGTTGAGGGGGGAATTGAGCTGCAACTCTCGCGAGGAGAATCACTAGAGATGGGGAAAATCAGTGGATACAGGCGACCGTTTCCGGGCACGCAACCGAATTTTCTCCATCCTTCGTATGTTTCTTCGATCAAACGGGCACCAAAGAAACCACTCATCTATATGCCGCACACGCTTACCGAAGTTACGGGGCCTGTGTTCGAGCGAAAGATTGTCGATGTGAAAGCATTCGACTTAACGAAACAACATTCCGGCGAGCCGGTGGGAGAGCGCATTGTCGTAGGCGGCCGAGTGCTGGATGAAAACGGGCGGCCGGTTCGAGACACGCTTATCGAAATCTGGCAGGCCAATGCCGCGGGACGCTATCTTCACAAGCGTGACCAGCACGACGCGCCGCTCGATCCGAACTTCAGTGGCTGCGGTCACACGATGACCGATTCAGAAGGCCGCTACCGTTTCGTGACGATTCGGCCCGGAGAATATCCCTGGGGTAATCACCATAATGCGTGGCGGCCGGCGCACATTCATTTTTCTTTGTTTGGGCCTGCATTTGCTACTCGTCTTGTGACGCAGATGTATTTCCCAGGCGACCCACTCATACCTTACGATCCAATTTTTAATTGCACGGCGGACGAAAAAGCGCGCAACCGCTTGATTTCGCAATTCGATTGGGAAAGCACTGTTCCGGTGCAAGCGCTCGGGTATCGTTTTGATATCGTGCTGGGTGGACGCGAGGAAACGCCGATGGAGCACAAATGAGCCTTCAGGCGAGCACACCGCAGACTGTTGGCCCGTTTTTTGTTATCGGATGTGCCTGGCTCAACCGAAATGAAATCGCGGGTGAAGGTGTTGCCGGTGAACGAGTGACCATCGAAGGGCGCGTGGTGGACGGCGACGGCAAACCTGTGCCGGACGCTCTGCTCGAAATCTGGCAGGCAAATTCGCAGGGAAAATACGCGCATCCGGACGACGCCCAGAACAAGCTGAGCGAAGCGCATTTTCAGGGATTCGGCAGAATTCCGACAGATGACGACGGGAAATTTCGCTTTACTACAATCAAGCCCGGTCCGGTGCCGGGGCCAGATGGGAAGGCTCAGGCGCCGCACCTAGCGGTGTCGGTGTTTGCGCGAGGTTTGCTGCGGCGACTCGTGACGCGAATCTATTTCCCAGATGAGAGCGGAAATTCCGAAGACTATGTGCTAAAGCTTGTGGAACCGGAACGGCGTGGCACGCTCATTGCGAAAAAGACTGCAAGGCCTGGTTCGCTCGAGTGGAACGTCGTGCTGCAGGGTAATGGCGAGACTGTTTTTTTTGATGTTTGAGATTTAAGAATCTGGCGATGCTGCGCGGGCGGCTCGTTAACTCCACACCTGGCGCGCCGTTTCCGCGACAAGTCGGAGCTTGGCCCACTGCTCGTCTTCGGTTAAAAGATTTCCTTCCATCGTGGAAGCAAAGCCGCACTGCGGACTCAGGGCCATACTCTCGAGGGGGAAGTGACGTGCGGCTTCGTTGATCCGTTCGACCAGCTGCGGTTGGCTCTCGAGTTGCGGGCGCTTTGAGCTGACGAGTCCAAGGACGACAGTCTTGTTGCGCGGTATGAAGCGAAGCGGTTCGAATGTTCCTGACCGCGCATCGTCGTATTCGAGCAGGAAGCGGTCCACGTCCATCGTTTTAAAGAGCTTCTCGGCGATCGCGTCGTAACCACCCTCCGCATACCAGTGGCTGCGATTATTCCCGCGGCAGAGATGAATCGCGAGAGTGACGCCAGGTTTGCGTGCCGCTGCGAAGCAGGCGTTGTCCGCGCGAATCGCCTCATCGAGAAGAGTGTCCGGATCGGAATTCATCTCGGTGCGAATCCAGTCGCGCCATTTTGGATCCATGTAATAGCTGTAGCGCGGAGCGTCAATCTGGATGTAAGCAACACCTTCGGCAGCCAGGCGTGCTAATTCCTTCTTCATGATCTCGACGACGTCCCAGAGTAAAGCCGAATGGTCCGGGTAAATTTTGTCGGTGACGCCTCGCTTGTACGAAATTGCCGGGAATTGCGTGGCGCTTGGAAGAGTGATTTTGATCGCGCCTTTGCAATTGGCTTTTAGGAATGCGAGTTCGTGGCCTGTGAGAGGACGTATGGCGCGGAGCTTGGACGTTACGATGCCGGTGACGCTGCTGGCGTGGGTGTCTTTGGCTTCTCCCGCTTTCCATGTGCGCGCCACGGAATCGCCTAGGTCGAATCCTTCCACGGCATCGGTGAAATCGGACATGAAGTTGCGCCGGCGCAGTTCGCCATCGGTAAAGATTTCGAATCCGAGTTCCTCCTGCTTGGCAAGAACGCGCCGGATCTCCCGATCCTCTATTTCAGTCAGGGTCTTGGGTTCCGCGGTGCGCCGTGCTTCGAGCAATTCAGCCGGCCTCAGCAAACTTCCTACCTGGTCAGCGCGATACGTTCCGGACATGTTTTGATGTTCCCCTTGGTTCCAGTTAAACCCAGAGTTTTTCGTTGAGCTTCAATCCGTGCTCGCGGCAATAGCTCACATAGTGATTGATGAACCAAAAGACATCGAGCGTTTCAAGAAGCACATCGTTATCGTCATAGAACTCAAGCGAGGCGTTCAGCCAGAAAAACGTTTTCATTCCGTTCGGGTCGTCTGAGACCAAGGTGTGAATCGCGCCGGGACTTTCATGAACGTAGCTGCCCGGCCGCGCAACCCAGTTATATTCCAGGTATCGCCAGCTGCCCTCCAGCGTGCATGCGAATACTGGCCCGCGATGGCGATGCCGTCCTAGCTTGCCGCCCTTTTTGACCCACAGGATATTTGCGAACGAACTTCCGCGAACATCGAAAGCAAGATGACGAATGTAGACGTTCTCAATAAACGGAACCCATGGGGATTCGTCCTCTCCAGCGCCAATGTGTACATCCGGACGCGAATATTGTCGAACGATGTCGGTAATGCTGGAATGCGTATCGATCGGCATAAGGCCTCCTTGCGAGTTCTTAGCGCAGTTTCGCAGTTTCGAGGCGGAGGATGCTAGCACAAAAGAAAACTTAGAACGCAATCGCCTCGCATTCTTGAGGAAGCTGTTCGATTATCGTCAAATTGGGGCCGCAAGCTGTCGGACAAGCCGCGAAGAATCTTCGATTCGAGGATCGTGCTAGGATTTGCGCGCAATTTAGCTGTCACTTTCTTCTTTGGACTGCGAGTGGGGGATGCGATGCGGCCAAGCTTGGCAAGCGTTCAGATCAAATGGCTCCTGAAAGGTACGGCAATGATGTCGCTCGCTCTTTTGTTAGCGGGCGCCGTTTTGCCGGCAGATGGTCAATCGCTGACAGCTGTGAAAAAAATTCTAATCGACACGGACCCTGGCACGGACGACGCTTTGGCGATTCTCTTGGCCTTGAATTCCCCGGAAATAGATGTGCGAGCGATCACGATCGTCGCGGGCAATGTTACTTCTGAGCTGGGACTCGAAAACGCTCTCAAAGTGATGAGCCTGGCGGGCCGCTGCGATATTCCCGTCGCGAAGGGAGCGGCGCATCCTCTATTTCAGAAATTGAATACGGAAGAGTTCTGGAATGGAAAGAATGGTTTGGGCGGGGCCGAATTGCCGCCGTCCACCTGCGATGCCTCTTCGCAGTTCGGTCCTGACTTGATCATCGAAACAGTTCATCGTTATCCACATGAAATCACGCTGGTGTCAATTGGCCCGCTGACGAACATTGCTCTGGCGATTGCGAAAGATCCGTCCATCGTTGCGCTCGTAAGAGAAGTAGTGCTGATGGGCGGCTCGATCACAGGCGGGAATGTGAACGCAGCGAGCGAATTCAATAACCGGCGAGCCTGAAGCGGCCGCGCTCGTGTTTAATGCCGGTTGGCCAATCACGATGGTGGGTTTGGATGTAACGGAACACACGCTCATCACGGATGCAGATGTCGCGCGACTGAAGGTGGCAGCGGGTCCGGAGGCGAATTTTGCAGCGGCGGTCGCCCGCTTTCAAATCGGAACCTATCAAGGCACCGGTTTTGGTGGCGGTGCTGTACATGACGCGCTGGCCGTCGGCGCCGTGATCGATCGCTCGTTCTTGAAGACGCAAGATATGCGCGTTGACATCGAGACGGATGGCAGATTCACGCGCGGCGAGACGGTCGGCAATCGTGGCAACGCCGTCGATCGCGTCGTCCCGAGAGGCGATCGGCTTGAAACGGTCGGGGTAGATGCGGTGCAGCCGAACGTGCAGGTGGCTGTTGGCGTCTGGTCGAGCCGATTCATCGAACTCCTTGTGAACCGCCTTAGTCATAAGTGACTGCCCGTGCGCCGAAGTCAACCTTGGTCGTCTTTGAGCACCATTTTAAGTTCAGTGCGTAACCGAAGCTACCGCCGCTTCGTCAAAGGATAAGCGTAAGTTTGCTGCGTGAAAGGGGAGCAACTTTCTGCATCGGCACCACTGCACTTTCTAGTGGCGCATCCGAGATGAGCCTCATATAGTCTTGTAGAGCCTGTTCTGATTGCCGAACCGGTGTCGATATGCTGAAATTACGGTAAATGGATACAAACACGACCACCACAACTGCGGTACCCAGTCCGGCCAGTTCACGCTCGCCCGAGCGACGATATTCTTCCAGCCCTGACGAGCAGCCCAAGAGCCATTGGTGGGTTTGGGTGCTGATGACCGCGATTCTGCTGCTTGGCGGCTTTGTCTACTACAGGCACCGGCAAGCCGCTGCAGAAGCTGCAGCAAAAGCGAAGGCGGCGCAGCAACCTCGAGCTGTTCCCATCGGTCGCGGCGACGGCGAAAAAGGGCGACATCGGAGTCTACGTCGAAGCTCTTGGAGCTGTAACGCCTGTCTACACGGTAAACGTTACGAGCCGCGTGCAAGGGCAAGTGATGAACGTGTATTACAAGGAAGGCCAGATGGTCCGCAAAGGCCAGCCCCTTCTGGAGATTGACCCCAGACCGTTCCAAGCGGCACTTACGCAGGTGGAAGGACAGCTGGAGCACGATCAGGCGTTGCTTGCGGAAGCGCGCATTGATTTGGACCGTTACCAGCAGGCATTCAATCGGAATGCAATCGCGAAGCAACAGCTCGATGACCAGACCCAACTGGTGAAGCAGGACGAAGGGACGGTGAAAAATCATCAGGGGCAAGTGGCCAATGCGCAGGTAAATCTTGCGTATACGCACATCACGTCGCCCATAGACGGCCGCGTTGGTCTGCGTCTGGTCGATCCCGGGAATATGGTGCAGGCGAACGGAACCACTCCGCTAGTGGTCGTCACCCAACTTGCGCCGATCACGGTGATTTTCAGCGTGGCGGAGGACTACCTCACCCAGGTTCAGCAGCAGACACGCAATGGCAACAAACTGGC
>CAVTOS010000014.1:0-429344 GCA_963736465.1 uncultured Acidobacteriota bacterium
GCCCGCACGCCGGCAAACTTGCTGACGCCGACGGTGGTCGATCCGAATGCCTACACCCCTGAATCGAAGGGATTCCTTGTAAAGGTAGAAAAGGCATGACGCAAGTAAACCTTGAAGTCCGCGCAATCTCCGGCCATGCCGGTCCGGCACCGGGCACGGGACTCAAACGCGAGTTTGAAGTCTGCAAGCTGATTGACACAACCACTTGCATCGGATGCAAAGCGTGCGAGGTGGCGTGCCTGGAATGGAACGGATATTCGTTCAGCGAAACCGTATTCGACAATTCCTATCAGACCATGCCGAACACGGCGTGGAATTACTGGAACCTGATCCGGTTCAACGAGTACGAGCATCCCGAACACGGCATGATGCTGCTGATGCGAAAAGATCAGTGCATGCATTGCGAAGATCCGGGCTGCCTGGCAGCGTGTCCGGCGGACGGCGCGATCGTGCAGTACGTGAACGGAATCGTCGATTTCCAGCAGGAGCACTGCATCGGCTGCGGATACTGTATGACGGGCTGCCCGTTCAACATCCCGAAGTTTAGTCCGGGGGCGCGGAAAGTATTCAAATGCACGCTGTGCGTGGATCGTGTGAGCGCCGGCTTGGAACCTGCTTGCATCAAGTCGTGCCCGACTGGCTGTCTGCACTTCGGCACGAAGGACGATATGAAGTTCCTGGCCGAGAAACGGGCGAAGCAGCTCCGCGACGTTTCAGGATTCAAGGATGCTGGGGTGTACGATCCGGCTGGCGTGGACGGCACGCACGTGATCTATGTGTTGCATGATGCGAAGAAACCTGAACTCTATGGCGGATTGCCTTCCGATCCGCACGTTCCGTGGAGCGTGCAGCTCTGGAAGAAGCCGCTGAAATGGCTCGGTAATATAGCGATGATCGGCGGCGTGCTTGGTGTGGCGATTCACTACTTGCGATTCGGCCCGAAAGTGATTCAAGAGGATGAGCCTGAGGTGCTGACACCTACGCCGAGGCCGGGCCAGGAGCCTGGGCCCAGACCGGGAGGACACGCATGAGCGACGCCTATATTCTTCCCAAGGGCCGGGTGCTTCGCTACACGTTCCACGAGCGATTCATTCACTGGATGGCAGGTCTGTCCTATGTGTACCTGCTGCTTACCGGGCTGGCATTCTGGTCTCCGTGGCTCTTCTGGATCGCAGTGATTTTTGGCGGGGGAACGATCGCGCGCGAGTTGCATCCCTGGATCGGCTTGATATTTGTGGTCTCTGTGTCGCTGATGTTTTGGATGTGGTCCACGCAGATGCACGAGACGGCCGTCGACAAAGAATGGTGGGACGCGGTAGGGCACTACATCCGGAACGAAGAGGATAAGGTGCCAACCGTAGGACGTTTCAACGGCGGACAAAAGCTGCTTTTCTGGGGATTTTTCTGGGGCGGAATCCTGCTGTTTCTGAGCGGGTTGGTTTTGTGGTTTCCGCATTTGATTCCTTGGAATCTGCGATATCTGCGATATATCGCGGTGCTGGTGCACGCGTCCACGGCGCTGATCACGATCGGGCTCTTCATCATTCACGTGTACATGGGCGTGTTGCTGGAGCGAGGGTCGTTTGGTTCGGTGATTCGCGGGGATGTGTCGGCGAACTGGGCGAAGCGATACCACGGCATCTGGTACGACCAGATTACGCGCGGAAGCGCGGCGAGGAAATGAGAAGTGAGAAGTGGGACGCTCGGATTTCCCGCTCGCGAGACTTAGCGCTGAAATATCCAGCCGCGGCTGAAGGACTGCGTTTCTACGGGCACATCGCCCAATTTCAGAAATCACTGTACGAAGACTTGGAAATCGAGTGTGGCAAGGAGCCGGTGGCGCGGCTTCCCGGCATGCTGCGTCAAGAACTCGATCTTTTCATTCTGCTGCCGCGCTTCGCGGGATTTCTATCGGTTGTAGAAAAAAACGGGCCTGCCCCCTTGGCCCAGAATGCCGCATCGCTGCGAACGAGCGGTGGAGCGCGCTGGCAGCAAGTGCTGACCGATTACTGGCAAGCCGATTTGCAATCGGGCGGCGATATGGACGCTTCGAAGGCGCTTCTTGCGTGGATGTTCCTTCAGCCTTACGCGGAATATCTGGCCGATTACACCGCCCATGCGCCGTTGCACGCGACACCTGCGATTTGCCCGCTTTGTTCATCGCATCCGGTAGTGGGAGCGCTGCGGCCGGAAGGTGACGGAGGCAAGCGCTGGCTGATCTGCTCGCTGTGTGCGTACGAATGGGGGTACCGACGGCTGGTGTGCCCGAACTGCGAATCGGAAGACGTGCACAAACTGCCGGTTTACAGCGCGAACGAAATTGCGAGCGTGCGCGTGGAAGCGTGCGACATTTGTCATCATTACATCAAGACGGTGGACATGACGAAGGATGGGAATGCGGTGCCGGTGGTAGACGAAATTGCAACGATCGCGCTGAATCTTTGGGCCGAAGAACACGGCTACACAAAAATTCAAACGAATCTGCTGGGAATCTAGAGCGAGCTGCTTTCTCAATCCCTCGAGATGCAAACTGCCTCATTGAACCGGCCGGGCAAAAATTGAAACCGGTTGAATGCCAAACACATCTATAGGAGTCTAAGTCTTGATGAGGTCTGGCGCGTGGCTGGACTCAACCGCGAAGATCGGATAGCGCGGGACGACGGGACAACGCTGTGCAGCATAACCTCTGTAGATTGGTCCAATGGGACAGGTGTAATCGATGTGGATAGTTCGACTTGCGCTGCGGCGGCCGTATACATTCGTGGTGGCTGCGATTTTACTTCTCATTTTGGGACCAGTAGCAATTCTGCGCACTCCGACGGACATTTTTCCAAACATTAATATTCCGGTGGTCAGCGTGATCTGGAACTACGGCGGGCTTGAGCCGGAGGAGATGTCAAACCGGATCACGTACATCTACGAGCGCGTGTTGACCACGACGGTGAACGACATCGAACATATCGAATCGCAATCATTCAATGGAATCGGGATCACGAAGGTTTTCTTTCATCCTGGCGTGCAGATTGGCAATGCTGTCGCACAAGTGACCGCGATTTCTCAGACGATTGTGCGGCAGTTTCCGCAGGGCACTACGCCGCCGCTGGTGATTCAGTACAACGCGTCGACGGTGCCGATTCTGCAGCTGGCGCTTTCGGGTAAGGGGCTCAACGAACAGCAGCTCTTCGATATGGGCGTGAACTTCATTCGCACCGGATTGATCACGGTGCCCGGAGTAGCGATTCCTTATCCTTACGGAGGGAAGCAGCGGCAGATTATGGTGGATCTGAATACTGCGGCGCTGCAGTCGAAAGGCTTGTCGCCGAGCGACGTGGTGAACACCATCACAAATCAAAACCTGATTCTGCCTGGCGGCACCGCAAAGATCGGCACGTTTGAATATCAGGTGGACATGAACGGCGCGCCCACAAACGTGACAGAACTGAACGACCTGCCCATCAAGAGTGTAGGCGATTCGACGATATACATTCACGACGTGGGATTCGTGCGAGACGGATATCCCCCGCAGACGAACATCGTGCGTGTGGATGGTTCGCGGTCGGTGTTGATGTCGGTGTTGAAATCGGGCGACGCTTCGACGCTCGACATCATTAATGGGATCAAACAGAAGATTCCAGTGATTCAGAATTCGCTGCCGGCGCACGTGGATATTCATCCGGTGTCGGATCAATCGCTGTTCGTGCGCGCGTCGATTCAAGGAGTGATTCGCGAAGGCGCCATCGCAGCGGGTCTTACGGGTTTGATGATTTTGATTTTCCTGGGGAGTTGGCGGAGCACGATCATCATCGCGGTTTCGATTCCTTTGTCGATTCTCACGTCGCTGATCGTGTTGAGCTCGCTCGGCGAGACGATCAACATTATGACCCTGGGCGGCTTGGCGCTGGCCGTGGGAATCCTTGTAGATGACGCGACGGTGGAAGTGGAGAACATCAATCGCAACTTCGACCAGGGCAAGGAAATCGTGCAGGCGATCCTGGACGGCGCTTCGCAGATTGCGGTGCCGGCGCTGGTGTCCACGCTTTCGATCTGCATCGTGTTCGTGCCGATGTTTTTCCTGTCAGGCGTCGCGAAATATTTGTTCGTCCCGCTCGCTGAGGCGGTGGTCTTCGCGATGCTCGCGTCGTATTTGCTGTCGAGAACTCTTGTGCCGACGATGGCACGGTATCTGCTCGTGGCGCGGACGGAGGATGAACGGCGCGAGGCGTCGCGCGCTTCGCGCAATCCGTTCGTGCGAATGCAGGAAAAGTTCGAAGTGGGCTTCGAGAAATTCCGCGGACGTTATCACCGGATGCTGGACGCCTCGATTCGACACCGCAAGGCGTTTATCGTGATTTTTCTGCTGGCTTGCGTGCTTTCTTTCGGGCTAATTCCCTTCGTCGGACAGGATTTCTTCCCCAGCGTGGATAGCGGTGAATTCAAACTGCACTTGCGCGCGCCGACAGGAACGCGCATCGAGGATACAGCGGCTCTTTGCGACCGCGTCGAATCCGAAATCCGGCAGCAGATCCCGCCGAAAGAATTGGTCACCATCATCGACAACATCGGGCTGCCTTACAGCGGAATCAATTTGTCATACAGCACGTCAGCTCCGATCGGGCCGGCCGACGCTGATATTCAAGTGGAGCTATCGAAGGATCACCGGCCGACGAAAGAATACGTTCGGGAATTGCGTTTGAAGCTTGCGCACGACTTTCCGGGAGTTGTCTTCTACGACCTGCCGGTTGATATCGTCACCCAGATTCTCAATTTCGGGTTGCCGGCGCCGCTCGACATTCAGATCGTAGGCCGCAATCTGACGGCGAACCGCGCTTTTGCGGAAAGCTTGATCAACAAACTGAAATTTGTTCCCGGCGCGGTGGATTTGAGGATTCAGCAGCCGTTCAACTACCCGAAATTTCACATTGATGTAGACAGGACGAAGACCAGCCAGGTAGGGTTCACTCAGAAAGACGTGGCGAACAACTTGCTGATTTCGCTGAGCGGCAGTTCGCAGACCACACCGACATTCTGGCTGGATCCGAAAACCGGCGTGAGCTACAACATCGCGACGCAAACGCCGCAATATCGGATCGAGTCGTTGCAGGATCTCCAAAATATTCCGATCACGAATGGCACGGCGCCGCCGCAGATTCTCGCGAGCCTGAGTAGTTTCACGCGCGGATCGGAGATGGCAGTCGTCTCTCATTACAACATTCAGCCGGTAATCGATATTTTTGGATCGGTAGACGGACGCGATCTCGGCGGCGTCTCGCGCGACATAGCCAAGATCATTGAAGCTTCGAAGAAGGATTTGCCGCAAGGTTCGCAGATCATTGAGCGCGGGCAGGTGCTCACCATGCGGTCATCATTCATCGGATTGCTGGCGGGGCTGGCGTTCTCAATTGTTCTTGTGTATCTGCTTATCGTGGTGAACTTTCAGTCGTGGCTCGACCCTTTCATTATTTTGATGGCTTTGCCAGCGGCTCTCGCGGGAATCGTCTGGATGCTGTTCGTCACCGGAACGACGGTGAGCGTTCCGGCGCTGACGGGAGCCATCATGTGCATGGGCGTAGCGACTTCGAACAGCATTCTGGTCATCAGCTTCTCGAAAGAACGCCTTGAAGAAGGCGAAGATCCGGGCGAAGCGGCGTTAAACGCGGGGTTCACTCGGTTCCGGCCGGTGTTGATGACGGCCCTGGCGATGATTATCGGAATGCTGCCCATGTCGCTCGGCCTCGGCGAAGGTGGCGAGCAGAACGCGCCGCTGGGACGCGCGGTGATTGGAGGACTCCTGTTCGCAACCGTAGCGACGCTATTCTTCGTCCCTGTATTTTTCAGCTTCGTGCATAGCTGGCGCCAGCAAAAATCAGCAAGTGAAGCGGCATAGCAGACTCGGACGTCAAATACACGGGTGATTCGGGAGCCGGGATTCGAAGAGGAGATATGGCGCAGACGGAAGAAGTGGTGAAGCAACCAGAGCAAGAAAACGGGCAGCCGCGCGAGTCCGGTTCCAAGCACGGAGTTTTGATCACAGTGATCGTGCTGGCGATTATTGCCGCGGTGGTGATCGGCGGAATCGTTCCGCGTCTTCGCGCGAAAGAGGCGCTCAAGAAGGAAACCTACGACCTTGCGGTGCCGACGGTAAACGTTGCTAGCCCGAAGCAGGGGGCGCCGCAAACAGAAATCGTGCTTCCAGGAAACATGGAGGCATTCATCGAATCTCCGATTTATGCCCGGACGAGCGGCTACCTCAAAAAATGGTACGTGGACATTGGCGGACGTGTGAAAGCGGGACAGCTTCTCGCCGAAATCGAGACGCCGGAAGTGGATCAACAGCTGCAGCAGGCGCGTTCACAATTGAACACCGCGAAGGCAAATTACAACCTCGCCCAAATTACCTCCAACCGCTATCAGGAGTTGAAAAACACGGATTCGGTAGCGCAGCAGGACGTGGATAATGCCCTCGGTTCTGAGCGCGCCAATGCCGCCACGGTGTCGGCGGCCGAATATCAGGTGAAGTATCTCGAACAGCTCGAGTCGTTCCGCAAAATCTACGCGCCGTTCGACGGCATCATCACAGTGCGCAACACGGATGTGGGACACTTGATCAATTCGGGTGCTGGCAGTCCCACGGCCGAACTCTTTCACATTGCTGCCATCCACACGCTTCGCGTCTATATCAACGTGCCGCAGCAGTTTTCTCCCGCCGCCAAGCCTGGATTGACCGCCACTTTGACGCTGCAGGAATTTCCGGGGCGGAAATTCAAGGGAACGCTTGTCCGCACCGCGAACGCGATCGACCTGGCGACGCGCACACTGCTCGTAGAAGTGGATGTGGAAAATCCCACAGGCGAATTATTGCCCGGCGCGTTTGCCGAAGTGCATCTTGCCGTACCGTCCGGCGCGCCGACTTTTATATTGCCGGTAAGCGCGCTTATTTTTCGTGCACAAGGATTGCAAGTGGGGGTGGTGAGAGATGGACAACACGCCGAGCTCGCAAACATCATCCTGGGGCGTGATTTCGGCAGTGAAGTGGAGGTGGTATCCGGTTTGCAAGCGGACGATCATGTGATCATCAATCCGCCGGACTCGCTGATATCGGGCGAGGAAGTTCGGGTGGCACAACCTCCCAATCAGAATCAAGGAAATGGCCAGGCGCCGGGACAAAATCCGCCCAGCCAAAAGCCTCCGTCAGGAGGGCGTTAGCAGTGAAGCGTTCCTTTCGATTGAAGTTCGCTGGCGGATCTGTTCTCACGCGCCGGGTTCGAGTTGCGGCGCAGCTCGCTGCCGCGTTGTCCCTTTTTGGCTGCACGGTCGGGCCAAATTACGTGCGGCCTCCGGCAGATGTTCCCGTGAGCTACAAGGAACTTGGCAACTGGAAACCTGTACAGCCGAGCGACCAAGTCGCGAAGGGCAATTGGTGGGATGTTTACGAAGACCCACAACTGAATGCACTGGAAGGGCAAATTGATGTATCAAACCAGAACCTGAAGGCCGCGCAGGAAAGATTTGAACAGGCGCGAGCGGCGATTCGAATCTCGAAGTCGAATTACTATCCGACAATCACGGGCGGGGCGTCTGTGACGCAAAATCACATTTCTTCGAACTCCCCACTTTTTAGCACGGGCACCTCAAAAAACAACTACTCCGATTACACGATCCCGATCGATGCGTCGTGGGAACCAGATTTGTGGGGGCGCGTGCGACGGACGGTGGAAGCGAGCCGCTCGGAAGCTCAAGCCACCGCTGCCGATGTTGCGAATGTGAGCCTGAGCCTGCATGGCGAGCTGGCGATGGATTATTTCCAGTTGCGCGGGCTGGATGCGCAAGAAGATCTTCTCCAATCAACCGTCGTCGCATATGAAAAAGCGCTGGAACTTACCCAGAATCGTTACAAAGCAGGCCTCGCGTCGGCGGTGGATGTGGCCCAGGCCGAGACGCAGCTTCGAACCACCCGCGCGCAAGCCATCGACGTAGGCGTAAACCGTGCCGCATTCGAGCACGCGATTGCAGTGTTGATCGGCAAGCCGCCTGCGCAATTCAGTTTGCCGAGTTCGCCTTTGCGTGCGGTGCCGCCCGCGATCCCGCCAGGGCTTCCTTCGGATTTGCTCGAGCGCAGGCCGGACGTCGCCGCGTCCGAACGCCGGATGCAGGAATCGAATGCGCAAATCGGTGTAGCAAAATCCGCCTACTATCCGCTCGTTACTTTGAGTGGTGCGGGAGGATTTG
The DNA here is from genome assembly GCA_963736465.1 of uncultured Acidobacteriota bacterium. Classification (GTDB taxonomy): domain Bacteria; phylum Acidobacteriota; class Terriglobia; order Acidiferrales; family UBA7541; genus Palsa-295. The sequence goes on from CAVTOS010000014.1 coordinate 8,227, forward strand.
AAAGCGGCGTGTTTACCACGCTGATTCAAGGTCCTTCCGGACTTTGGTCTGTAGGCGCTGCTGCGACCGAAACTCTTTTTGACGCGGGAAAGCGCCACGCCGTAACGCGGCAAGCGCAATCCGCGTACCGCGAATCGATTGATACCTACCGGCAGACCGTGCTGAGCGCATTTCAGGAGGTGGAAGACAATCTTGCAGCTCTGCGAATCCTCAACGATGAAGAAGTGGTCCAGCAATCCGCGGTCGCTTCCGCTGAACATTCACTGGCGCTTTCGATCAATCGCTACAAGGGCGGCATTGTAAATTATCTCGAAGTGATCACGGCGCAGAATGCCGCGCTCGCCGACGAAGTCACCGAGGTAAGCATTCAAACACGCCGCATGCAGGCCAGCGTGCTGCTGGTGAAGGCGATCGGCGGCGGCTGGAACATTTCGCAGATTCCGCGCGTTTAGTGTCGCTCTCGCAAGCTCCAGCCGAGTTCGCGATCAGTCTGGCTCCTGCGTCACAATGTGTACATCCACGGCAGGCGCGTCTCGCAGAAATCGGTTGATCGCGTTCAGAAACAATAGTTTCCGCAAGCCTTCTACGGCAGTGCGCCCGAAGATCACCTGCGTGATGTGTTTCTCGCGGACGAATTGCGCTGTCGCATCAGCTACATTGTCACCTTTTAACCGCACTGTCTTCGCGCCCAGGCTCTCTGCGAACTGCATGTTGGCGGCCAGCAATTTCTGATCCTGTTCGCTGGAAGTGCCGTGGTCTATATCGATGTGCACAGCGTAGAGATCGGCATCCATTCGCCGGGCCATGCGCGCCGCTCTTGCCACCAGGTATTGCGCTTTGGGATTCGCGCTGATCAGCACAGCAATGCGCTCGCGCACCGCCCAACTCTCGCGGATGTCTTTCTCCACCATGTACGATTCGAGGCTGCGGTCCACTTGTTCAGCCACCTGCCGCAAAGCCAGTTCACGCAACGCGATCAGATTTCCGCGGCGGAAGAAATTCTTGAGCGCCTGCTCCACTTTATCCCGGTTGTACACATCGCCACGCTTCATGCGATTTTGTAAAGCTTCGGGCGTCAAGTCCACCATCACCGTTTCGTCTGCCACCTGCAGCACCCAATCCGGAACGGTTTCGCGCACCGCGACGCCTGTGATGGCGCGGACGGTTGGTGCGATGCTTTCGATGTGCTGGATGTTGACGGTGGAAATCACGTCGATCTTCGCTTCGAGGAGTTCGAGCACATCTTCATATCGCTTGCGATGCTTGCTTCCGGGGATATTCGTGTGCGCAAGTTCGTCTACCAGGACCACGGCCGCCCGGCGTGCCAGAATGCCGTCGGTGTCCATTTCTTCGAAGATCGTGCCTTTGTAGTCGATCTTCTTCCGCGGGACGGTCTCCACCTGCTCGGAAAGCTCGACGATTCCTTTACGTCCGTGATTTTCGACGATTCCAATCACCACGTCTTCGCCGCGAGTCTTCCGGCGAATAGCCTCGCTCAACATTCCATAGGTTTTGCCGACGCCTGGTGCGTAGCCGAGAAAGAGCTTCAGCACACCCTTGGGTTTATCAGGCGGTTTTGACTCCGCGAGCCATTGCTCTGGCGTCTTGGGCATTCCGGGTATTCTCTTTTACGAGCGCATAGAAAGCTACGATAGAATGGCGCGATGCGCGAAAATGCCGTTAGCCGTGCCCTTCAATTTGCGGCGGCATTTGGCATCGTGCTTGGGATCACCATTTTTTACCGCAAGGTGCTCCCCGTCAACGCCACCACTGTCGCACTCACTTTTCTGCTTGCCATCTTGGCAGTGTCAACTTTTTGGGGTATTGCCGTGTCAGTTTTTATGTCCGTCGCGGCGATGCTTGCATTCAACTATTACTTTCTTCCGCCGGTAGGCACGTTAACAATCGCCGATCCCCAGAATTGGGTGGCGCTTTTTGCGTTCCTGGTGGTTTCCGTGCTTGCCAGCCAGATGTCCAATCGCGCGCGGAAGCAGTCTGAGGATCTTTCGGCTCGCCGCCGCGAAGTGGAACGGCTCTACTCGTTCAGCCGCGGATTGCTTGAGTCTGGCAACGTGATTCAGCTGCTGAATCGAATTCCCGCGCAAATTGTGGATACATTTGAGGTGGGCGCTGCCGCTCTATTTCTCGCCGATAAGCAGAAGATCTATCGCTCCGGTCCAGTGATGCCACTGCTCGATTTGGAAAGCCTCAAAGCCATTGTCGTGCGCGAAGAGCCGGTAATTGATGTGGCCAACAGTATCTGCTTCGTCCCCGTGCGCATGGGTGTGCGTCCCATCGGAAGCCTGGGAATTTCGGGCACGATTTTGTCGCGGCAGACGCTCGAAGCCATCGGCACTTTGATAGCCGTGGCGATGGAGCGCGCTCGCGCGGTGGAGCAGCTTGGGCAGACCGAGGCGGCGCGCGAAGGCGAGCGGCTACGAACGGCGTTGCTTGATTCTGTTACGCACGCGCTTCGCACACCGCTCACGTCCATCAAAGCGTCAGTGACCAATTTGCTTTCGAATCCTGCCCTCAGCGATGAGCAACGAAGCGAGCTTCTAACTATCATCAATGAGGAGAGCGATAGGTTGAACCGGCTCGTTGGCGAAGCCGCCGAGATGGCACAGCTTGACGCCGGCGAGGTGGTGCTGAAACTCGAGCCGCACCCGCTTTCGGACGTGATTAGCGCAGCACTCGCGCAAACCAAAAGCGTGCTCGGCAATCGACGGGTCGATTTGCGCGTGCCGGCAGAGTTGCCGCGCGTTCGCGTCGATCTGGCGCGCGCTCGCGAAGCCCTGGTTCACCTGGTGGAAAATGCGAACCAGTATTCGCCTCCCAATGAGCCGATCACGATTACCGCCGAACAGAATGGCGATTTCGTGATCACCAGCGTGGCGGATCGGGGCGCGGGAATCGACGATCCCGAGCAGAATTTGATTTTCGAGAAATTTTATCGCGGCCGCGACCAGCGCTATCGTGTCGAGGGCACAGGCATGGGGCTGCCGATCGCCAAGGCAATCGTCGAGGCGCACGGCGGCACGATGAGCCTCACCAGCCAGCGTGGTCACGGCTCCGTTTTTTCTTTCACGCTGCCAATCGATCGCAGCCGGTCGGCAGCCTGAACATGAGCTCGCCAACGATTTTGATCGTGGATGACGAACCGCAGATTCGACGCGTGATGCGAACCGCGCTCACTTCACAGGGTTATGGCGCGATCGAAGCGAAATCCGGCGACGAAGCCCTGGAAAAACTTCGCACTGAGCGTGCCGACCTGATTCTTCTCGACGTGAACATGCCCGGAATGTCCGGCCTCGATACCTGTCGCGCGATTCGGCGTACGGGCGATGTGCCCATTATCATGCTCACCGTTCGCAATACGGAAAAAGATAAGGTGCAGGCTCTCGATGCCGGCGCCGATGATTACGTCGTAAAGCCATTCGGCGCCGAGGAATTGATGGCGCGCATCCGCGCCGCCCTTCGCCGCGTTGCGACCGGCGAAACGACTCCCGCGTTTAGATCCGATGACCTGGTGATTGATTTTGCGAAGCGAAGCGTAACGGTGAAGGGAATCGCGATGCGCCTTACTCCCAAGGAATTTGAGCTGCTGCGCCAGCTCGTCTCGAATCAAGGAGTGTCGCTGAGTCATCGCCGGTTGCTGCAGGCGGTCTGGGGCCCTGATTACGGCGAGGAGACCGAATATTTGCGTGTCTTCATCAATCAACTGCGAAAGAAAATCGAGCCGGACCCGCGCCGCCCACGCTACATCCACACTGATCCGTGGATTGGGTATCGCTTCGAGCCCTCACCCAAGAAAACTCGCGGCTCCCACGCGGGAAAATAGATTTTCGCGGCGCGCTAGCGAAGCGGATGTGTGGCATCCAGTTCGAGATTGAGCTCGAGCACGTTCACGCGCGGCTCGCCGAGAAATTCCAGTTGCCGCGGCTCGGTGTGTTTCGCGACCAGGGCACGAACTTCATCTTCTTTTATTCTGCGCTCCCGTGCCACCCGCACGATTTGAAATTCCGCCGACGCCGGCGAAATGTGCGGATCGAGTCCAGAGCCCGATGCGGTAGCGAGATCTGCCGGGATTGGTGCACTGGTGTTTTCTGCCGAAAGCGATTGCACGCTTCCAGCGACGCGATCCACCAGCGCTTTGTTCGTCGGCCCAAGATTCGATCCCCCCGAAGCCATCGGATCATATCCAGCAGGTCCGGCAGCGGATGGCCTCGAATGAAAATATCCCGCTGACGTAAACGGCTGCCCGAGTAGCGTCGAACCCACCACTGTTCCGTCAAGCCGCCGAATCAGTTCGCCATTCGCCTGCCGCGGATAGAGCAGCTGCGCGAGCACTGTGACCACAAGCGGATAAGCAATCCCCAGCAGCACCGTCGTAGCCAGCGTCATCCAGATTGAAATCAGAAAGTTTCGCTTCATTGTGTCCTCACGCCAAACCAATGCGCGTAATAATCATGTCGATCAACTTAATCCCGAGAAATGGCGCGATGATTCCTCCGATTCCATAAATTAAGAGATTGCGCCGCAATAGCGCCTCAGCCCCAAGAGGCCGATATCGCACGCCACGCAACGCCAGCGGTACCAGTGCGATGATAATCAGCGCGTTGAAAATCACGGCCGACAGCACCGCCGAATGCGGCGTCTTCAAGTGCATGATGTTCAGCAGCTCGAGCTGTGGAAACGCCGCCGCGAACATCGCCGGAATAATCGCGAAATATTTCGCCACATCGTTCGCCACCGAAAATGTAGTCAACGACCCGCGGGTAATCAGCAGCTGTTTGCCGATCTCGACAATCTCGATGAGCTTCGTCGGATTCGAGTCCAGATCCACCATGTTGCCGGCCTCTTTCGCGGCCTGCGTGCCGGCATTCATCGCCACGCCCACATCCGCCTGCGCCAGCGCCGGCGCGTCATTTGTTCCATCGCCCGTCATCGCGACGAGTTTCCCCTTGGCTTGCTCACGCCGAATCAGCGCAAGTTTGTCTTCGGGCTTGGCCTGCGCCAGAAAATCATCCACACCCGCCTCGCGCGCAATCGCCGCCGCCGTCAACGGATTGTCGCCCGTGATCATCACGGTCCGAATTCCCATCGCGCGCAGCTGATCGAAGCGCTCGCGCATCCCTCCCTTCACGATGTCCTTCAAATAAATCGTTCCCAGCACGCGCCGATCCTCCGCAACCAGCAACGGAGTACCCCCGGCACCTGCGATCGCCTTCACAGCGTCTTCCACCTCGGACGGCACGCGATTCCCTCCGTCCGCCGCGTATCGTGCAATCGCGTCAAATGCGCCCTTCCGTATCTCGCGCCCGTCGAGATCAACGCCCGACATTCGTGTCGTCGCTGAAAACGGAATAAAATTCGTCGCCACCGACGCGAGCTCCCGCCCGCGCAATCCGTATTTCTCCTTGGCTAGCACCACGATCGACCGCCCCTCCGGCGTCTCGTCCGCCAGCGAAGCAAGCTGCGCCGCATCAGCCAAATCTCCTTCTGCCACTCCGGGCGCGGCAATAAATTCCGTCGCGCGCCGATTGCCCAGCGTGATCGTACCGGTCTTGTCGAGCAGCAACGTATCCACATCGCCCGCAGCTTCCACCGCGCGTCCCGACATCGCCAGCACATTTCGCTGCACCACTCGATCCATCCCCGCAATGCCGATCGCCGAAAGCAATCCGCCAATCGTCGTCGGTATCAGGCACACCAGCAGCGAGATCAACACGTAAATCGATTGCGGCGCGCCCGAATAAATCGCCATCGGCTGCAAAGTCACCACCGCCAAAAGAAAAATAATCGTCAGCCCGGCCAGCAGAATATTCAGCGCAATCTCATTCGGCGTTTTCTGTCGCTCGGCCCCTTCCACCAGCTTGATCATCCGGTCGAGAAATGTTTCGCCCGGATTCGAAGTGATCTTCACCGTTATTTCATCAGACAGCACCCGCGTCCCGCCCGTCACCGCCGAACGGTCGCCGCCCGACTCGCGAATCACCGGCGCCGATTCCCCCGTAATCGCCGATTCATCCACTGACGCCACGCCCACCACCACTTCGCCATCGCCAGGAATGAACTCTCCGGCGCTCACCACCACCATATCCTCCGCGCGCAATTTCGATCCCGGCACTTCCTCAAACGTGCCGTCCGCTTTCATCCGCCGCGCATGCGTCTCCGAACGCGCCTTGCGCAGCGTCTCCGCCTGCGCCTTCCCGCGCCCTTCTGCCATCGCTTCCGCGAAATTCGCAAACAGCACCGTGAACCACAGCCACAGGGTGATTTGCAGCGCGAACCCAAATTCATTCGAGTGATGGGGAATCTCCCGCAGCAAATCCACAGTCGTCACCACCGCGCCCACTTCCACCACGAACATCACCGGATTCTTCATCAGCGTGCGTGGATTCAGTTTCTTCACCGAATCCCACAATGCCCCGCTGACTATTCCCCCGGTCCACAGCGATTTCTTCGACCTCTTCGGGCTATCGCTCCCCGCGCCGGGTATCTTGATCACTTCAGAAGTCATCGTCATCCCCGCACCCATCGCTATCCTCCGAATACCTTCCCCGCATGCAGCAGCAGGTGCTCCAGAATCGGTCCCAGACTCAGCGCCGGAAAGAATGTCAGCGCCCCCACGATCAAAATCACTGAAACAAGCAGCGTCGCGAAGAGCGGAGTAGTCACTGGAAACGTGCCCGCAGTTTCTGGCGCGATCTTTTTCTTCGCCAGGTTGCCGGCAATCGCCAGCACCGGAAGCACCATAAAAAACCTTCCCAACAGCATGTCAAACGCGAGCGTCACGTTGTACCAGACCGTGTTCGCGCTAAGTCCTGCAAAAGCCGAACCATTGTTCGCCGCCCCGGATGTGTACGCGTATAAAATCTGCGACAGCCCGTGCGGTCCCGGATTTGTAATCCCAGCTTTTCCATCGGCCGTCACCGAGACCACCGCCGTGAAACTCAAAATCAGCAGCGAAAAAATCAGAACAGCCAGCATCGCCATCTTCACGTCATATGCTTCGATCTTCTTTCCCAGATACTCAGGCGTCCTTCCCACCATCAGCCCGGCGATGAACACAGTCAGAATGATGAACACCACAATCCCGTAAAGCCCCGCACCCACGCCGCCAAACACGATCTCGCCAAGCATCATGTTGATCATCGGAATCATGCCGCCCAGTGGTGTGTAGGAATCGTGCACGCCATTCACTGCGCCGCAGCTCGCATCCGTCGTAATCGTGGCAAAGAGCGCCGAGTCGGCGATTCCGAACCTCACCTCCTTGCCCTCCATGTTTCCGCCCGGCTGCGTCGCGCTCACATGCTGATCGAGACCATGCAATTCGGGATTGCCCCGCGCTTCCGCCCGGTAAGCGAAAAACACTCCAGCCAGAAAGAGCGCTGCCATCGCGCTCCACACCGCCCAGCCATGCTTCTGCGAGCCGGTCATGCGCCCCAGCGTGTACGTCAGCCCTGATCCAATCGAAAAAATCAGCAGCATCTGGACGAAATTCGTCAAGGGGGTGGGATTTTCGAATGGATGCGCGCTATTAGCGTTGAAAAAGCCGCCTCCATTCGTGCCGTACATTTTGATCGCTTCCTGCGAAGCCACCGGGCCGAGCGTAATCAACTGGTCGGTCACATGTTGCGTGGTTGTTTTTCCATCGCTGCCGGTCACCTGCACGGTTTGAGGATCCACCAGCTTCGCGGTCACATATGGTTTCAGGCTCTGCACCGTCCCCTGCGAAACAAGAAACAGCGCGATCACAATGCATGCCGGCAGAAGCACCCACAGAATCGTCCGGGTCAAGTCGACCCAGAAGTTTCCGATTGTTTGCATCTCCTTCCGCGCAATTCCGCGAATCACCGCGATCGCCAGCGCAATCCCCACCGCTGCCGACAAAAAATTGTGATACGCGAGCCCGGCCATCTGCGTGAAGTAACTCATCGTCGATTCGCCGGAGTATGCCTGCCAGTTCGTGTTGGTGGTAAACGAAGCTGCCGTATTAAACGCCGAATCGGCCGCCACCGCTCCGAAGTGCTGCGGGTTCCACGGCAACCACTGCTGGACGCGCAAAGTCACATAAAGCAAAATCATCGAAACCACGCTCAATAGCAGCATTGCGATCGCGTACTCCGTCCAGCGCATCTCGTGCGTTTCGTCCACACTTGTCAGGCGATACAGCAGACGCTCAACGGGCCGCAGCACCGGATCCATGAACGTCTTCTCGCCGCTGAACACGCGCGCCATATACACGCCCATCGGCTTCGTGATCGCCAGCAGTAAAATCAAGTACAAACCAATTTGAAACCATCCGTTCGCCGTCATGTTCAGAACCTCTCCGGCCACAGCAGCGCCGCTAACAGATACACCAGCAGCAATGCCGAAATTCCCAAAAGCAAAATGTTGCCAAGCATCTCGAACGCTCCTTACTTCAACCAATCACAGGCCCAGACGTATGCGATCGCCACTACAAAAAACCCAACCGTACAAATGAAGAACGCTATATCTCGCATCGAATCACCCTAGAACTTCACCATGATCGACATGTCGATGAACGACTCATCCCTGCGAAGGTCTGGCGTCCACACGGTTGATCCAATCGAAGTACAAGCGGTTTGTGCCGCAGGCAGCGTGGTCTCTCCCGACGTGACTCCGCTCTGACAGACAAACTGCGTCGGGAAACCGGTGTTACCGCCGGGAGGCGTAATCCCGCCCCGGCCCGTCCAATAAGGGACGTTCGCGTGGCGGTAGTCGTATTCCCAACGGAACGTAACGTACTGCTTGGGCATGTAGTCGAACGTAATGGACGAGTCCCAAGCTTTATATGGATCGCCCGGATTCTCTGTGAAGTATGGAGAATTCGTCGCGGCCGTAACGGCGGTTTCGCCATTGATAGGCGGTAGCAGCACCAGGTACCGTCCCGGATTGTTAATTTTGCCGCCTCCAATCGTTAGCCCGAACAGGTCTCGATGAAACCAGAACCGGTTGTACAACATGAAACCCAGGAAGCTCTGTTTTGGTCCGCCCGCTTTGTTGCCGTAGCAGCTCACACCGCCTCCGTACTCGCATCCAGCGTCGGCGGTCAGCGAAAACGCCATCTTGTCCAGACCGGTTTCTTCCGGTCGATCGAAGTATTTCACCTCGATGCTGTCGTCGGTGTGGATACGCCTGCGATTGGGTATGAAAAGGTCGTCCCGGCCCAGCCCATAGTTGTTCGAGATGATATTGATCCATGGCGCCGGAGTCCATTTGATCTGTCCGCCGAGCCCGGGCCTATGATTGGCGGATGCATACGCCTGCCATCCATTGATGAACCACGGCTCAATCTTCAGGTGAGCCGTCGGGAAAATCTGTACGCGCACACCATTGAAAAACCACGGCGTGTTGGAGGAAACATAAGACGGCTGGTAGGCCCAGTTGTCAAAGTTGTAGTAGCTGAACAGGCCGATGTACGAGAGAAAGATCCCCGCATCCACGTTCACCCCGTGCATCAAGTCGAAGTGGTATCCGCCGTATGCTTCGGAAATGTAGCGATAAGCGCTCACGAGGTCCCATTGCCCGTGGCCCGGGCTGGGGTCATTTCGCGGTGTCGTCGCAGAATACATGCCGAACTGCGTCATCAACCGCGCGCGAACATTGTCGTAATGAAAGTCGCCGCCCACTCCAAACTGTTCGAGCTGCACTTCACTCGAGCGAAAGAGTTCGCTCGACCCGCCGATCGAGTGGTCCGTCGGGTGATTGAAATCCACCACGTAGTTCATGTCCGCTCGGATTTCGGGAGTAAAGAACTTGGTGTCCCAGAAGATCTCTTTGGTGCGTGGATTGCCGTTCAACCATGTCCAATCCGCATCTGAGAACGGTTCCTGCTTGGCGGGGATGATTGGCGTCTTTTGATCGGAAGCCATCGCTGCTTCCTGCGATGAAGAGCTCACCGCAGAGCCGTTAGCGGCAGCTTCCGCCGTTTTCACTGGGAAGGCAGCCGTTACTAGCCCCGGCTTTTCCGTGGATGCCTGCGCGGTTTTTTGAGCTTTCAGTTCGGCTTCGAGTTCATCGATCCGGTGCCGCATCGCCTCCAGCTCTTTCAATATTGCCGGCGATATCGGCTGATCGCTTGCGCTGGCTTGTTGGTTTGCCCCTTCGCTCGCGGTCTGCGCGAAGCAGGGAGCCTGCATCATCGTGAAAACAAGTCCGCACAAAGCGGCGCGCCATCCGTTCTGCATCAGAAATTTCGTCATGAACTTCGTCTCCCCTCTGAATTACTTCGTTCCATGTTCCTTCAGCCAGGTCCGTAAACCGTTCTCTCCAAGCCACCTTTGGAACTGCCCGATTACAAACCTTACCCAACAAGCGCGACGTGACTTCCGTCACAAGCCGCTGTGGCTTTTCCTATCCCGTTGTTTTGCCCGATTTTTCAGTACCAGTGAAGCCAGCTCACCAGTGAATTGAAGAACTTGATTTCGCCGAGGGTTGCCGCCAAACCTCCCAGCGTGAGGCCGGCGCGAACTATGGCCTCTTGATGGGACATTGCTCCTGCAATGGAACCGAAGCGAATGCCGGCCCCGGAACTTAAAAAACCGGGATCCTCGGGATTTTCAGCGTCGCTCTGGCGAGGATCGGACTCCATTTCGTACAAGTGCTCTGCCAAGTGCTTCTTGTGACGGTCTCCGCGCTTTTGCTCGCGCCGGAGCTGCGCGAACACGTACGCGTAGAAACCAAGCACTGAGAGGGAACTGACGATAAATGTGACGGCGAGCATTTCCGCCTCCTTCGCCATTACCGATTGCACAGCAACGTGGGAAAGGCAAACGAATCGAGATTAGGCCTTCGCGCATCAGGAAGGCATAAGGGACGCATAAAGATTTCGTAAGTATTCGCCGCGCCAGAAACCTGAAGGATTCCGACGGATGACTGGAGCCAAACACGTTCGAATCAGCGTTTTCAGCCCAAGTCGAACCGGACAAATCTCCGCTCGCGTGCTAGCCTGCGTAGAGTTACCTTGGCTGAAGCGACAGCATCTAATGAATGAGGGTCTGGCGAAGATTGGGCGAACCGAGGCCCGTCGCGCGCGCGTGGGGGCTTCCGGCGCGCCAAAGTTAATATACGGTGACGCGATTAAGAGTCAGCGTAACTTGTTTAAAATTAGAACCTTACGAAATTCTAATCGGCGGTAAACGGGCCCCTGGAAAGCAAATTTGAAGAGGCAAAATGATGACGCGGCAACGAGTGGTGATTCTGGGCGGTGGCTTCGGCGGCCTCGGCGCCGCGCAGAAACTCAAGCGCGCCCCGGTCGACGTCACGCTGATCGATCGCTGCAACTTCCACTTATTTCAGCCGTTGCTTTATCAGGTCGCCACCGGCTCGCTCTCGCCCGCGAATATCAGCGGGCCATTGCGCCAGGTCCTGAAACACAACAAAAACACGACGGTGCTTCTCGGCGAAGCGATTGACATTGATCCCGCCACTCATCAAGTGATTTTGAGTGACGGCGTGATCGGCTACGACACGCTCATCGTCGCCACTGGCTCGAGCCATCAATACTTCGGCCACGACGATTGGGAGCAATTCGCGCCGGGACTCAAAACAATCGAAGACGCCACGGACATGCGTGCGCGAATTCTGCTGGCGTTCGAAGCGGCCGAGCGCGAAACAGATCCGGAGAAGCTCAAGGAGTGGATGACGTTTGTGATTGTCGGCGCCGGTCCTACGGGAGCTGAGCTCGCGGGCGCACTCGGCGAAATCGCGAACGACACTTTGAAGCACGACTTTCGCCGCATTAATCCAACCGAAGCGCGAATCATTCTTGTGGAAGGCAGTGGCCGGGTTCTGCCTTCATATCCGCCGAAGCTTTCGGAAGCCGCGCGAAAAATGCTGGAGCGCTTGAAGGTTATGGTTCGAACAGGCGCAATGGTCACCGATATCAAAGCGCACGCGGTCACGATCAAGTGCGGCGATCACAACGAAATCATTCCCACGCGCACAGTTCTTTGGGCGGCGGGCGTGCTGGCGTCTCCGCTCGGATTAGCGCTGGCGAAAAGAGCAGGCGCGAAGACAGACAGGGCCGGGCGCGTGATCGTCGATCCGGACATGACGATTCCGGGCCATCCTGAAATTTTTGTGATTGGCGATCTTTCGAGTTTTACGCATCAAACCGGCAAGCCGCTGCCCGGTGTTGCGCAACCGGCGATTCAGCAGGGCCGCTACGTCGCGAAGGTAATCGAGCGAAGATTGCGCGGCGAGAAAACGCCGCCGTTCCACTATTTCGACAAAGGAAACCTGGCGACAATCGGGCGCGGCGCCGCAGTCGCTGATTTGAACTTCATCACTCTTGCAGGTCTGCCGGCATGGCTGGTCTGGCTCTTCGTTCACCTGATGTATATCGTCGAATTTCAGAACCGGCTGCTCGTCTTCCTGCAGTGGATGTGGCTCTACCTGACGTTTGATCGCGCCGCCCGGCTGATTACAGGCAAGAATTTATTGCCGCTGGATCTGTGACGTCACGAGGGGACGTCAGTACGAGCCGGAAGCCGGCGAGCGCGGATGGCCTTTTTCAGCAGGCGGTAGTCGTGCTCGGTCTGGTCCGCATATTCAACTGCGAATTTTTCAATTGCATCATCGAATGAATCGCCCTTTCCGAGATAGGCGCCGATTTTAACGGGATCGCCCGTTCGAGCGTGCCCCCGCGCCAGAGCCCAGCCGCAAAGCTCGATGTATTCTTCGAAGTCAGTCTGCGACATCGTGGACAGGTCGATTTTCATTTTCATATCGCGAAGCTGGCGAAAATAGTAGCAACGATTTTCGTCATCGCGTGTCCAGCCAAGAAAGGCGTCGCTGGCCGACTGCAGCATGCGCTGTCCCGTGACTACGCGTTCGCCATAATTGCTAAACTTGCTCTTGCTGGCGTAGGGTTCGAGCACGGAAGGGAACGCCTCTTTGAACTGGAGAAAAAGCGGATCGTCGGCGCTCGCCAACAGCAACATAACGGCGCAACGAGTGCCAACGCTGCCGACTCCGACCACCTTTCGCGCAATGTCCGCGATCTGGTATCGCTGCAGCAAAACTTTGCGATCCTCGGGAAGCGTGTGGAGATAGCGGTGAAACATAGCGGTGACGTGCTTTCCGGTATTGGCGTAGTCCCGCGGATGATAAACAAGCGGCGGCCGATCGACGATGCGGCGATTGCCATTGTGAATATAGGTAATTTGAGGAAGGAGTTGCGTGGCTGACTGCCGCCTCGCCTTTTTCTCGATTTCCTGCCAGCGTTTCTTTTCGGCCGCGGTTTTCGCCTCTCGAACGAGAATATTAGCTTCGAGATGCGAATACCATGCATCGATCGCGCGCATGCGAGCGTATTTCCGCATGTGTTCGCGGTAGCTTTGCACTACGTGGCGCGCCGCGTCCCGGCAGCGGCGTTCTCGAAAGTTGTTCTGCCTTGCGGCGAGAACCACGCTTGTGGCAAGCCGCTTTACGTCCCACTCCCATGGAGCCGGGGACGTCTCGTCGAAGTCGTTAATGTCAAAAACAAGCCGGCGTTCGGGCGAGCCGAAACCTCCGAAATTGCCGATGTGACAATCACCGCAGGCCTGCACGCGAAGTCCCGTGGCCGGTGTGCTTGAGAGGTCAAACGCCATCAAAGCCGCGGCGCCTCGAAAGAATGCAAAGGGTGATTGGCTCATTCGTCCGTAGCGAATGGGAAGAAGTTCCGGCAGGCGTCCCTCATCAGCGTGTTTCAGCAGCTCGATGGGATCGGGACGCTTGGACGCCGGTTTCCACTTTCCCTGCGATTTGCGCGAGACGCGATCGCGCAGCGCTTTGCCTGCGGCAGTGCGTTCTTCGATGGAGGGATGGAGATTCGTGAGTTTGGTTGCCATGTGCAATTGTCCGGGTGGCGCGAACCCGCTCAATGTGCCGCCATAAGTCCGGGGCACGTATTGTCCGCTTCACGTCCATTTTCGTCAATTGTTACGCAGGAAGCGAGCGGATGGTGTTGGATCGGAGAAGTTACGGTGCAATAGTAAGCGTGATGAGTTCCGGACCGAATCTTCGGCCCATGCCCGCTGCTAGAGGAGCATGAACGTGTGGTAGCCGATTTCCCCAAGGAGGGCGCCTATCGCTGCGCCCACGAGGACGTCGCTCAGGAAGTGCATGCCGAGAATGATCCTGGAGGTGGCAATCAACATTGCAACGGTGAGCAAGGTTCCCAGAAGCTCGGGATAGAAGAGGCCGATGGCGATCGCGACCGCGAATGCGGTGATCGAGTGACCTGACGGAAACGAGTATTTGTCTGGTGGCAGAATCGAAGCCCAACAGTGCGGCTCAATTTCGCAGGGACGCTTGCGATGACTGGCATGTTTGAGACTGCGGAATATGAAAATGCCCGCTACCGCCGCCGACGTAGCGGCGCCGATGGCCGCAAAACGATGCGGGCCGCCGAAGACAACCAGAATCACGCCGAGGGCGTACCAGAGCCAGCCGTCGCCCCCGCGCGTTGCCACGATCATTAAGATTCGAAACCACCGAGGGGCGCGCCAGCGGTGGACGCGACGCATCAGCCTGTGATCGTTGGATTGAATCTGGTTCCAGAAAGATTGTGCGACAGTCATACCCATTCCTCCAGCGCCGGCTGCGGCACAGAGATCCAACGAGGGCGTGGGCGAGATTTCGGTTCACCGAGGACTGCGGCAGCCCAGCGTCGGCTGAATTGCCGTTCCTCGATATAGTTGAACCATGTGAACGCGGGGAGAAGCAGGCCGAGAGGAGCGAGAAGCGCGGTCCATGATTTCTCGCGCATCATTTCTCCAGCAATCAGAAAGCAATCGCGAGTCAGCTTTACGAAAGAGCCGGACTCACCGGCAACCTTGCCCATGCCGCCGCGCAGGCCGTCAAAGAATTCTTCTTTGCTTCGCGCGGCCGAAACTTCCGTGTAAGCCGTCCCCGCGGACGGCAATGCATGCGCGTCGCTTCCACCGATTGCAATTTTCTCCCACTGCCGTGCCAAGGTTTGTGCATTCGCATTGGACCTTTCGAGCATGTGGCTGTTGCGAGTCTCAATCGCGGGAAAGTACTCCCGGAACCATGCAAAGTCTTCGCGCTCGCGCGCACCGGTGAGATTGGAGAAGACGTGATTGATGCTGAAGAGAAGGCGGCGCTCGGAAAGATACATGAGCAGCGCGACAAGATCGTTGCGGCGCTGCTGCAGATGAGTGTGCTGGCGCTCTGTGATGTCGTAGACGCCGACATGAATTTCCGTGCCGCTCGGCATGCGGCAGGTGAGCTCTTCGCTCAAGAAAAAATTGGGCAAGCTGCGCAATTTTTCCGCGCCTTCAATCGAATCGTGGTCGGTGAGAGTGAAAAGATTCATGCCGCGGCGCCGCAACAGCTCATAAACCTCGACCGGATCGCTATAACTTTCGCGGCAAAACTTGGAAAGGAAAGGGGTGGTGCAAGCACCGGAGAAGTACGAGTGAACATGCATATCGCATCTCACGGTAGAAAGTATGAATCAGGCCGGTTACGCGCATGTGACAGTGGCGCTAAACTTGTGAAAACACAGGGACTTAATCGTTTAGACACGCGAAACATTCTTTTAACCAAATTGTAGTATGGAACGGAGGTTGGACTGCCAGACTGCGCGTCGCATGTTGAGAATCGAGTTCGTATTTTTCGACGCCGGCGGCGGCCATCGTGCTGCTGCCACAGCACTTGACATCGCAATTCGCGGCCAACAGCGGCCATGGCTAGTACGCCCAACCAATCTACAGGAACTCCTTAATCAGCTGGATATTCTGAAAAAATATGCGGGCATTCGAATCGAAGATTTTTACAACTGGATGTTGCGATCGGGTTACACGCTGGGCAGCATTCAATTGATGAAGGTGTTGCAAGCGGTGATCTGGGCGTATCACGGGCCGACAATTCGAATGCTCGAGGCGCACTGGAAAGAAACGCAGTCTGACATGGTTGTTTCCTTTGTTCCGCATTTCAATCGCGCGATGGGCGAAAGCTTTCGCTGTGCATATCCGACGCGACCATTTGTAACCGTGCTCACGGATGTAGCGGACTATCCACCTCATTTCTGGATCGAGCGCCAGACGCAATATTTCATTTGCGGTTCTGACCGGGCGGTGGCGCAGGCGCGCAGCATGGGCCACGCAGACGATCATATTTTTCAGACTTCGGGAATGATTTTGCATCCTCGCTTTTACGAGGCGCGGATCGAAGACAAAGTGGCTGAACGAGAAAAGCTGGGATTGCGACCGGACTTGCCGACGGCACTCGTGCTCTTCGGAGGCTACGGCTCGGGTGTGATGCTGGACATCGCGGAGCGCCTGGACCGGTCTAACCTGGAATTTCAGCTGATCTTCATTTGCGGGGAAAATGAAAAGCTCGCCAAGGCCTTGCGCGAGCGGACTTCCCGGTTGCCACGTTTCGTCGAGGGGTTTACGACTCGCGTGAATCAATACATGCAGACTGCGGATTTTTTTATCGGTAAGCCAGGACCGGGCAGCGTAAGCGAGGCGCTGGCGATGCACCTGCCGGTGATCGTGGAGCGCAACGCGTGGACTTTGCCGCAAGAACGGTATAACGCGGATTGGATACTGGAGAACGAAGTGGGCGAGGTGCTGAGTAGCTTCAGGCAGATTGTGCCGGCCGTGGCGCGAATCATCGATCCTGCGACATTGAGCCGCTATCGCGCGAACGCTGTAGCGATGAAAAACCGAGCCGTCTTCGAGATTCCCGACATCCTGCAGACGATCTTCGAGCGTTCCAACACAAACGCGAACACAAAAGCGGAAGCGCGTGACGATGCCGTGATTGCCGACTGAGGGATTTTGTACTCGCTCGCCCGGTGATTAGGGCATCCGCTCGCGATGTAGGTCGGAACCTTCCCGCGGCGATATCCGTTCTGAACTCGACCGCTTTACGTTGTTGTGGCAACATAGGGAATTCAAGGCGTAAATCACCGGGAGATATTCCGCCATGGCAAAAGCAACGTTCGCTGCAGGCTGTTTCTGGGGAGTAGAAGACGCCTTCCGCCACATCAAGGGAGTGAACTCGACGACGGTGGGTTACACGGGCGGCACGCTGAAAAACCCGAGTTATGAAGATGTGTGCACGGGCCGCACCGGGCATGCGGAGGCGGTGGAAATCGACTACGACCCGGCGCAAGTGACCTACGAACAACTGTTAGGAATTTTCTGGGAAAGCCACGACCCCACCACGATGAACCGCCAGGGCCCCGACGTGGGCACGCAATACCGGTCGGAGATTTTCATCCACGATGCGGCGCAAGAGCAGTCCGCCAGGGCTTCGAAGGCGCTGCTCGAAAAGTCAGGCGTCTTCAAGCGGCCGATCGTGACGGGAATCGAGCCGGCTCCGGAGTTCTTCCGGGCAGAGAAATACCACCAACAGTATTTCGAGAAACGTGGAATGAAATCCTGCCACCTGCCGTAAGGCGGCGAGACTAGTTGATGCAGGCCATCCGAGAAGGGCTTTCGCAGAATTCAGCCCAAGCCAGCCAAGAGAGAAGCGCAGCGGTACCGACGATCGCGACTACTTCACCTTTCGGTGAGGACATGGCGCTCTTATTAGTGCCGCTACCCTGACCTGATTGCGAAGAAGAATTCGGTTGCGCGGCCGGTGGCTCCAGGTCCGCGGTAATGCGATAAGACTTGCCCTCAAGAATCGTGTGAGTGTTGCCGTTCTCTTCGACGAGGAGATCGCCGTGATAAGCGGTAACGATCATTTCGATCCGGCTATTGAGGGCGACTTGCCCGAAAGCTGCGTGACCTGGAACTGGATGAACGAAGCCGAGAGGAGTATCGAGTCCGATCGGATCGTTCGCAGGAGAAGAAAAGCCAACTGTTCCGTGAGCTACGACGACGTGAACCATGTCTTTGCCCTGGGACAAAGAGGCTCCGCTCTCAGAGAGCAAGTAGACCTGGCTGCTGCCCACGCGCATGCGCATGGTGCCGCCTGCCTCGGTGAAGATGCTGTCGCCGGGATAAACGGTGGAGCCGATTGCCGCCTTCGTAGGGCCCAAATGGGCCAATCCCTCGGCTTGGATGATCATGCCAAGCGGGGTGTCGTTTGCAGCGTATGCGGGCAAATTGAGAAGTCCCGCCGCTAAGATAGCTATGAGACAAGCACGGAAACAGACTCGCATAGCTTTTCGTCCTCCGAGGGCCACTAGCCAATTTAGGCGGAGAAAAGGGCTATGTCAATAGGATACAGGATCATCCGGATGCTAGGTGCCAACCGGCCCGGACCCATTCCGTCGAATCAAAGGGGCTAGCCTAGCCGTGGTTTGGCGGCTATCTCCATGCGGCCGAGGTGCGGCCTTCTGCGTTAGAATGGCTTTCGCTGGCGGGAGGACTGCGTGATCCATCGTTATGTTTTCCACAATGAGCGCCTGGCGACTATCGAGGAAGTGAGGCTCTCTCCGGGGCAAGCGGGGCTGTTAAGCGGCTGGGGGATCTTCACGACGGTGCGAGTCTTCGAAGGGGTCCCGTTTGCTTTCGAGCGCCACTGGAAGCGGCTTGAGCGGGATGCGAATCGGATCCGCTGTCCGTTCTCATTCAAGGCGGAACGGGTGAGGGAGCAACTGGGCGAGGTGCTACGCGCAAATCACGTGAAGGAAGGCTGCGCGCGAATATATGCGATTTATAACCAGGCAGGATTTTGGCGCAGCGGAGAAGAGCTTCCGCCGGCGGATCTGATTATTTACTCGTCGGACTTGCCGGCGTACAGCCATCACGCGCGGCTTGGAGTGCGGCAGCAGGGGCGGCATGCCGCTTCGCCATTGGCTGGGGTGAAGGTTACGTCGTGGTTGACGAATGTGTGGAGCCTGCAAGAGGCGCAGGGCGAGGGATTCGATGAAGTGGTGATGTTGAACGAGCGCGGCGAAGTGGCTGAATGCACCGCCGCGAATATTTTTTGTGTGAAGGGCGGGCGGGTGGCGACGCCGCCGTTGAATTCGGGGTGCCTCGAAGGAGTTACGCGCGGAGTGCTGCTGGAGATCGGGGCGGCGGCGGGTGTGCCAGTGGAAGAAAAGGCGCTGGTGCCGCAGGATCTGTATGCGGCGGATGAGGTTTTCATTTCGTCGACGAACCGGAATCTGCTGCCTGTGAGTGAAATCGCCGGGCGAAAAATTGGCGACGGGAATACGCCGGTGGTGGAGCGGCTGGAGAAGGTGTTCGAAAGCTACGTTCGGAAATACCTTGATTCGCAGGCGGCTTCGGCGGCCAAGCGCTAATGGTAGACCGGGAGTGCGTCGGGATGTTCGGGCACTGATTCGGGTGGATCGGAGGGCGGAAAATCGATGAGCGATCTCGCGAGCAAGACATGCGTTCCGTGCAAAGGCGGTGTGCCGCCTCTGGCGGGCAAGGAACTTGAGGCGCTTGCGAAACAGGTGCCGCAGTGGAAGGTGGTGAATGGGCACCACCTGATGCGGTTATTCACGTTTCCGGATTTTCGTCAGGCGCTGGCGTTTGTGAACAAAGTGGGAGAAATCGCAGAGGAGCAAGGACACCATCCGGATATTCTTCTGTCGTGGGGAAAGGCGGAAATTACAACCTGGACGCACAAGATCGACGGGCTTACTGAAAGTGATTTTATTCTTGCGGCGAAAATCGACAAGATAAAGTAAGCAGCCAATCGGATGCGAAAAAAAGCCCGGTATGCGTTTCTGCGTACCGGGCCTGAAGAAAAAATTGCTATGAGATTGGCGTCGAGTGATTCGTGCGTCGCCGCAAGGCGCCGAGCGCAAGCAGGCCCGAGCCGAGCAGGAACAGAGTGGCTGGTTCGGGAGCAGGTACGACAGGATCATCGGTGACTTGCTTTTTGTCTTTGTCCCACTGATTCAGCCACCAAATCCATTCTGCAGTATTGGGCACGCCTGAGCGTCCTCGCATTGAATCGTTGGAATGTGAGTCGGGACCGTCGGATGAATCGCGATCGAAGACGGAAAAGTGGTCGAGGTTCAATATGAAACTGTCGATGCGCACATCGCGTCCATAATCAGGAATCCGGTCAGCGTCGCTCGAAAAGCCCTGGTCCATGCCGCCAGAAGCATCATGGGCGCGGATGCCGTCGGCATGTGCCGGCGCTACTGCGAAGACTGTGCCAGCGAATACAAGTGCGGTTAAGAGTGAGATTTTCTTCAACACAAGAGCCCCCGATTGAGTGCGTGCAAATAGACTGCTACCACGACATTTAATCTTCTGCACGCAGGGTTCCAGTCGAGCCTGATTTCCTAAGGCTATAAAACTGGATGATTTGCGACTGTCGCTAAATTTCAGATGTGTACTCAACGGGAAAACAATTCGTTGGTGATGGAAATAAGAACAAAAGCGTTTCGTACATTTCTCCCTTTAGAAAGCAGGGCTTGAGATACGTAGGGAGAAACCTGTATCGAATCGGAGCAGTCGACGGCCCGAGGCGCGGGAAAATTTTGCTGGCACGAACATGCGGCGCCTTCTTATCATGGGTGCGCTTCAACATGCGGTTTCAGGGCGGAAATGTCTTCTAACTTGCGACAAGCTTTTCGAAACAGCAGGCTGTTTCATTGGTACAAAAAGCTCTCCGCGCCTGGCGAGTATGCCTGGTGGAGGATGCGAGGTTCGCCGGGAGTGAAAGCGCCTCATCTGACGAAGCAGCGCGCGATTGAAAGATATGCGCAAGAGTATGGCCTGCAGGTGCTGATCGAGACGGGCACGAATTACGGGCACATGATTTATGTGAACAAGGATCGGTTTCGGGAGATTTATTCGATCGAGCTCGATCCGTGGCGGGCGGAAAGCGCGCGTCGAAAGTTCGCTGACCGTCCGAGCATTCATGTGCTCGAGGGCGATAGTGGAGCTGTGCTGCCCAAGGTGATTCTGGCGCTCAAGGAACCGTGTCTTTTCTGGCTGGACGGGCACGACTTCGACATTTCGTCGCCGATCAAGCAGGAACTCGATGCGATCTACCACCAATCTCCCTACGACCACGTGCTCCTGATTGACGACGCGCGTTGGTTCGATGGACGAACTGACTATCCGACGATGGAGGAGCTGCGCGAGAAGGTGTCGCGCGAATATCCGGGGCGGATGGTCGAAGTGACGGACGACATTATCCGGATTTACAAGCCCCAAAAGCCGCAGGCTAGTTGATCCAGCCAGTTTTCTCCGGTTATCAAATGGAGTTTTGAATTCACGTCGTCTGCTCACTTTTGTGGGGCGGGCTCGTCAAACCCGTTCGTTGACGCTATATCGCAATACGTTATAGTATCCAGTCGCTCGCTATAGAAGCGAAATGCTGGTCGGGAGGAAATCTATGGGCCGTTCGCGCGATGCCGCTGAAACTCCGATGCAGGAACCTTTGACGCCGGCGATGTTTCACGTGCTGCTGGCCCTTGCGGATGGAGAAAAGCACGGTTATGCCATCTTGAAGGAAGTTGCGCGTCGGACCGAAGGCAAAGTCCGGCTGAGCGCTGGGACGCTCTACGGGATTATCAAGCGGCTGAATGCCGAGGACTGGATTGTGGAATCGACGAAGCGGCCCGTTGCCGGATTGGACGATGAGAGACGGCGTTACTACCGGCTGACGGAGCGAGGCCGGCGGGTGGCGATGAATGAGGCGCGGCGACTGGAAGAACTCGTCGCGATGGCGCGCAACAAGAACCTGTTTCGCAAGCCTGAGCTGGCGTAGAGGCAGCTGACACAGACCATTTTTGTGCGAGGAGGAGTGCTTCGATGAACGCGACCCAGCTTCCGTTTTCGAAACGGATGTTTCGAGCGCTATTGCGCATTCTGCCGGCGGATTTCCGCTCGGACTATGGGCGCGAGATGGAGCACGCGTTCGACGATCAGGAACGGGAGGCGCGGGACCGGTCCGGAGCGGTGGGCGTGGTTCGCGTGTGGTGGGAAACGCTGGCGGGAATTTTCACGACGGCCCCGCGCGAGCACTGGGAAATGCTCCAGCAGGACACGGGATACGCTTTGCGGACGATGCGCAAGAACATCGGATTCACGTGCCTTGCGGTGCTTACGCTTGCGCTGGGGATCGGAGCGAATACGGCGATATTCAGCGTGGTGCATGGAGTGTTGCTGAGGCCGCTTCCTTATCCTCAGGGCCAACAGCTTGTGTTCATTCGGCAGCAGGCTCAAAAGGAAGGCATCGACGACACGGGATTTTCGGTGCACGAAATCGAGGATTATCGCCAGCAGAACCAGTCGCTGGCAGGGCTGGTGGAATACCACGCGATGTCATTCATTCTTTACGGGCACGGCGATCCGGATCGCGTGCGAACAGCGGTTGTGTCAGCGAATTACTTCGATCTTTTTGGAGTGAATCCTCTGATGGGGCGGACTTTTTTGCCGGGAGACGACAAGCTCGGCGCGCCGCCGGTTCTGGTTTTGAGCTACGAATATTGGAAAAACAAGTTCGGCTCCGATCCGGACATTGTAGGCAAGACGTTCGAGATGAACGACAAAGTTCATACAGTGGTCGGAGTGCTGCCTCCGGTTCCGCAATATCCCGCCGAGAGCGATGTGTACATGCCTACTTCGGCATGTCCGTTTCGCTCCTCGAAATCGATGATCGACAACCGCGATATGCGAATGGTGGAGGCATTTGGACGGCTCAAGCCTGGTGTTTCTCTTTCGCAGGCCAATGCCGACATTGCGACGGTCGCCGGGGGATTGAAAGCTGAGTACCCCAAGTCGTATCCGGACAGCATGGGCTATTCCGCCGTAACCACGGCGCTGCGGGATGAGTTAACGCATGAAGCGCGTCCCACACTTCTGGTGTTGCTGGCCGCCGCCGCTTTCGTTCTGCTGATTGCCTGTGCCAACGTAGCGAATCTGACGCTCGCTCGGATGGGTCAACGTGAACGCGAATTGGCGGTTCGTAGCGCGTTAGGAGCGGGGCGAAGCCGGCTTCTGCGGCAACTTCTGACCGAAAGCTTTCTACTCGCGCTCTTCGGAGGCGTGCTGGGTCTGGTGGCAGCCTATAGCAGTTTGAGCCTGCTCACTGAATTTGCTTCGCGGTTGACGCCGCGAGCTCATGAGATTCGAATCGACTTCGGCGTGCTGGCGTTCACGCTGATTGCCGCGCTTGGCACCAGCATCGTGTTCGGGACGATCTCGGCACTTTTCTCGCGGATCAATCTATCCTCGGGTTTGAAAGAGGGGAGCAGTGGCGCGGGTGCGGGACAGCACAGAAATCGTGTGCGCAGCGTCCTGATCGTTTCGCAGATTGCATTTTCGTTCATGCTCCTTATTGGCGCAGGGCTCATGCTACGCAGCTTGTACAAGCTGCAACAGGTGAACCCGGGCTTTGTCACCCAACACGTGCTGGCAATGCGGACGACTTTCAGTTTTAGCAAGTACGGGACCAATGACCAATTCGCAGACATCGCTAAGAAGCTGCTCGATCGCGTCCAATCTGAACCGGGTGTGCTTTCGGCGGCGGTATCGTCGGGCTACCCTCTCGAACCGGAAGTGATTTCTGCGGGATCCAATGCGTTCTCCGGGCCGTTCCGCATTCAAGGACGAGACCTTGGCCCGGGAGAAGCTCCGCCAGTAGGAGGACAGTTCTCGGTCTCTCCAGGCTACCTTCAAACGTTGGGGATTCCGTTGAAAGAGGGCCGGAACTTCTCCGATACGGATACTCCAAAGAGCGAACTTGTAGTGATGATCAACGAAGCGATGAAGCGGCAATTCTGGCCGAATGAGGACCCGGTCGGGAAACGCGTGTCGGGTGACAACGGCGAGCACTGGGCCACGATCATCGGAGTGGTGGGGGATGTGCGCGAATTTGGTCTCAATCACGCGCCATCGCCGGAATTCTTCATTCCCGAAACGCAAGGTGCGAATCCAAGCGCTCTGCTGATCAAAACGGCTGCCGAGCCCGGCAGCATCGCGCGCCAGATTACGCGCGCCGTTCACGACGTGGATCCGCAGGCGGCTGTTACGCACGCAATAACTCTGGAGCAGGCTCGCTATGAATCCATGGCATCTCCGCGCATCACGACAACTCTGCTGGGGCTATTTGCGGCACTCGCGCTGCTGATCGCAGCATCGGGCATCGGCGGAATCATGGCTCTCACAGTGAGTCAGCGTGTTCGCGAGATTGGAATTCGCATCGCTTTGGGGGCGCAGCCTTCTGGAATCCTAAAGATGATTTTAGGGCACGGGCTGCTACTCGCTTCGATAGGCCTCGCAATTGGAGTCGCGGGAGCACTTTCACTCAGAGGGCTGGTGAAGTCATTGTTGTTTGGGGTCGCGCCCGCAGATCCGGTGACCTTTGCGGTCGTTGCGATTGTGCTTGGCGGAGCGGCGTTGCTCGCAAGCTATGTGCCGGCTCGGCGAGCCGCCTCGATTGATCCAATCGACGCGCTGCGGATGGAGTGATGGCTGCGAGTTCGAGCGGCAGCGGTTGGCGCATGTTACGTAGGGATCCTTCGCTGCGCTCAGGATGACACGCGTTTTTGATTGTTCGCCAGTTCGATAGCGCGCCAGTGCGGTAGCTTGATAGCCTATGGACGCGTCTTGCCCGGCGTAGGCTGCGTGTTGCGTTGCACGGTATTGATTCCTACCGCGTACGAATCCCTATAAACTGAGATAGCGTTCTTCTCTCGCGGTTCCATGCGTGCGGTGGTTTGCGCAAAGCGTTCCGAAGAAGCGTCCGAGCCATGCTGAAACGATTATTCCTACACTACATCGCCGAGGAGGCGCGCCCGATGCTGCGCCTGGCCATCCCGCTCGTTCTCGCAGAACTGGGCTGGATGACGATGGCGATTGTGGACACGATGATGGTCGGCCGGCAGGCTCACAGCGCCGAGGCCATTGGAGCGGTAAGCCTGGGCAGCATTCTTTTTAACGCGGTAGCGATATTCGGAACGGGGCTGATGCTTGGGCTCGATACGCTGGTCTCGCACTCGTACGGTGCAGGCGACGTGGAAGACTGCCACCATTCGCTTGTGAACGGGGTGTACTTGAGTTTGGCCATCGCGCCTTTTCTGATGGGAATCGTGCGGCTGTTCGAGCCCGTGCTCCGCTCGCTCGATATTCAAGCATCGGTGCTGAATCAGGCGATTCCATATCTGCGCGCTCTGAATTGGGGCACGCTGCCGCTGTTGCTGTATTTTGTTTTTCGCCGCTATCTCCAAGGCATGAACCTGGCGAAGCCGGTGATGTTCGCGCTGATTTCCGCAAATTTCGTCAACCTCGTGGGAAACTGGGCGCTCGTGTATGGTCATCTGGGAATTAAGGCGATGGGGACTGTGGGTTCGGGATGGTCAACCTGTGTGGCGCGAATTTATATGATGAGCGTGTTGCTGGTTTACGCGGTGTATTACGACCGTCGGTATCAGACGGGCCTTCGCGAGACGCCGCGGCTGCCGAATTTCCTGCGCATGTGGAAGCTCGTCCAACTGGGATTTCCGGCCGCGACACAGTTTGGAATGGAAGTTGGTGTATTCGCAGTGTGTACGGCGTTGATCGCCAAATTGGGCGCCGTTCCTCTTGCGAGCCATCAGGTGGCGCTTAACACTGTGAGCCTCACGTACATGGTGCCGCTTGGAATCGCGTCCGCTGCCGCTGTGCGAGTGGGGCAGGCGCTCGGGCGAGGCGATCCGCACGGAGCGAGCCGCGCAGGATGGACGGCTTTGGCGCTGGGAACGAGCTTCATGTTCTGCATGGGCGTGATTTTGTTTTTGATCCCGGATCCGATTTCGCGCATATACACGCCAGACCCAGTGGTGATCCATGCGGCGGGCGTGCTGTTGTACGTGGCTGCATTCTTCCAGCTATTCGACGGAATGCAAACCGTGGCGACCGGCGCCCTGCGCGGGGCAGGCGATACGCGGACACCGATGCTTTGTCACTTGATTCTGTATTGGGGAATTGGATTGCCCCTGGGCGCGTATCTTTGTTTCCGGTTGCGTTGGGGTGCGCCAGGGTTGTGGACGGGTTTGTGCGTCGCGCTGATTCTGATCGGGTGTGCGCTGCTTTACTTCTGGCGACGGAAAGAACGATTGTTTGCGACGGGTGAGTTCGCGCGGCTGAGAGAAAGCGTCGGCATTGAGGAATCTGCGTGAGCGACCCCCCCTCAAGAGAGAAACGGACATTATTGAGCGGCCGCCCGAGCGGCTGAGCTACAATCGGGCCACCTGGCAGCCCCTACAGACATGCGCAATTCATTCATGACTCGCGCGATTGAGCTTTCTCTTGAGAACATCCATGCCGGGCGAGGAGGACCTTTCGCAGCGGTTGTTGTGAAAGACGGCAAGATCATTGCGGAGGGGACCAACTGCGTCACGTCCACGAATGATCCGACGGCGCATGCGGAGGTGGTTGCGATTCGCGCGGCCTGCAAACATCTGGGGAACTTCGAATTGAAAGGCTGCGAAATTTACACCACGTGCGAGCCGTGTCCGATGTGTTTGGGCGCGATTTACTGGGCGCGGCCGGCGCGGGTCTACTTTGCAAATACCGCGGCAGACGCGTCCAAGGCTGGATTCGATGATTCGCTGATCTACGAGGAAATTCCGCGGCCGCACGCGCATAGAAAAATTCCGTTGATACCGATGATGCGGGAAGAGGCGCTCGAAGCTTTTCATCTGTGGGTGTCGAAGCCGGATAAGACCGCCTATTGAGGAAGGTGCGATGGCCACCCGGGTGATCGGAAAGTCCGTGCCGCGCAAAGAAGGCCGCGAGAAAGTTACGGGCCGCGCGAAGTATGTGGACGACCTGAAAGTTCCCGGCATGATTTTTGGCGTGACGGTTCGCAGTCCTGTCGCACGCGGACGCATTCTTGGCGTTCATTTCGAGCCGGGCATTCCGTGGGAAGAATTCACGGTCGTCACCGCGAAAGATATTCCGGGCAAGAATTGCATCGCTCTCCTCATCGACGATCAGCCGTGCCTTGCGGCTGACTTCCTAAACCATCCTGAAGAGCCTGTGGTGCTGCTGGCGCATCCTGACAAATATTTGCTCGAGGAGGCTCGGCGTGGTGTGCGCATAGAAATCGAGCCGCTGCCCGCGATTTTTTCTATGGACGATTCGCTTGCCTGCAAGCACGTGATTTGGGGAACGGACAACATTTTCAAATCCTATCAAGTGAACAAAGGGCACGTAGAACACGCGTTGCGGGAAGCCGACTTGATCGTCGAAGGAACTTACGAAACCGGCGCGCAGGAGCAGCTCTACATCGAGCCGCAAGGAATGATCGCGCAGGCGAACGCGGAAGAAGGCGTCACGGTGTGGGGGTCGCTGCAGTGCCCGTACTACATTCACAAAGCGTTGGTCGTGCTATTTGGATTGCCGAAAGATCGCGTGCGAGTGGTGCAGGCGGAAACGGGCGGGGGATTTGGCGGCAAGGAAGAATATCCGTCCATGATTGCCGGACACGCGGCGCTTCTTGCGTGGAAATCGGGGAAGCCGGTGAAGATTATTTACGACCGCGCCGAGGATATGGTGGCGACGACGAAACGGCATCCATCGCGCACGAAGCATCGGACGGCGGTGACACGTGACGGAAAACTGGTGGCGATCGACATCGATTTCACGCTGGACGGTGGAGCGTATGAAACTTTGTCACCGGTCGTACTTTCGCGCGGAACGATTCACGCTGCTGGGCCGTACCGCTGTCCGAACGTGCGAATCCGCAGCCGGGCCGTCGCAACGAATGCGCCGCCGCACGGCGCGTTTCGAGGATTTGGAGCGCCGCAGAGCGTTTTCGCGCTTGAGAGGCATCTCGATCGCGTCGCGGAAGCCGTGGGGCTTGCACCCGACGAATTTCGGCGGCGGAATTTCATCCAGCAGGGCGAGACGATTGCTGTGGGACAGGTGATCCATGAAAAAGTGGATATGGACCGCCTGATGGATCGCGCGTTTGAGTTGAGCGGCTATCACGAGAAGCGCAAACGATTCGAAGAGGAAAACCCGGAACGGATGGTTCGGAAGGGAATTGGGTTCGCTTCGTTTTTTCACGGCGCCGGATTTACGGGCTCCGGTGAAGAGCACCTTGCATCCGAGGTTGCTGCTGCGGCGACTCGCGACGGCCGAGTGCGCGTGATGGCTGCGAGCACTGAAATGGGCCAGGGAACCAACACGATTTTTTCTCAGATTGCGGGCGAGGCCCTTGGTATCGATCAGGAGCAGATTGAAATCGTGCAGCCTGACACGGCGAACGTGCCGAACAGCGGGCCGACGGTTGCGTCGCGCACGTCGATGATCGTCGGCAAGCTAGTGGAAACTGCGGCGCTCGAGATTCGCGCGAAACTCGTAAATGGCGGTTATCTGCCGGCCGAGTACAACACGGTGGAATTTGCCGAGGCGTGCCGTCGATATTTAGACGGAATCGGACCGCTGACGTCATTCGTGAAATACGAACATCCTCGCGATTTGTTTTGGGACGACGAACGTTACGAGGGACACGCGTACGGTGCTTACGCCTGGGCTGTATATGTGGCGGAGGTATCGGTTGATATGCGCACCGCCGGAGCCCGCGTGGATGATTTCGTCGCGGTGCAGGAAGTGGGCAAGGTGATCAATCCTGTGCTAGCGGCGGGCCAGATTGAAGGAGGCGTTGCTCAAGGGATCGGCATGGCGATTTATGAGAACGTCGTATGGCAGGAAGGCCGCATGGTGAATGGGCAGATGACGAATTACATCATGCCGACTTCGATGGACGTGCCGCCGATTCGAGTTTTCTTTGAAGAAAATCCATACGAGCGCGGACCTGCAGGGGCGAAAGGGATCGGCGAGTTGCCGCTTGACGGTACCGCGCCAGCGATTGCTAATGCGATTGCGCATGCGACCGGCGCGAATATTACGCGCGTGCCGGTGACGCCGGAAGTCCTTAGCGAATTGCTCGAGAATGTTCATGCCTGACCGCGCGAAAAAGATTAGCGTGCGATGCACGTTGAACGGGAGTGCAGCGACGCTTGAAACGTATCCGATGGCGCGGTTGCTCGACGTCTTGCGCGACGAGGCGGGCTTGACCGGCGTGAAAGAGGGTTGCGGAGAGGGTGAATGTGGCGCGTGCAGCGTCGAACTGGACGGCGAGCTCGTGAACAGTTGCCTGATTCCGGCGCTGCAAGCGGAGGGCGCGACGATTCGGACGATCGAGGGCGTGGCGACCGGCGATCAGCTGCATGCGGTGCAACAGGCTTTCGTCACGTACGGCGGCGCCCAGTGCGGTATATGCACGCCGGGCATGGTGCTGGCCGCAGTGAATCTTTTGGAGCGCAAGCCTCACGCGACGGAAACAGAAATTCGCGCGGGGCTTTCGGGGAACCTTTGCCGCTGCACCGGTTACACCAAAATATTCGCCGCCGTGATGGCGGCTTGCCGCGACACGGATCGCACAGTTGAGGGCTAGCCTTCCGTCTTACGAACTGGTCGCGCCGCGGAATCTCGATGCTGCGCTTGAAATACTTGCGCGAGAGCTGGGCGTCTGGCGGCCTTTTGCGGGTGGCACGGATTTGATGGTGTTGCTCGAAGCCGGGAAATTGGCGCATCGCAAATTCTTGAGCATTTGGAAATTCGCGGAGTTGCGCGGGATTGAAGTGGCGTCTGAATCCTTGTCCATTGGTGCGCTTTCGACCTATACCGAGATTCAACGCAACGAAATTTTGCAGCGCGAGTTTCCTCTTCTATGCCGCGCGGCGTCTGAAACCGGAAGCGTTGCTACCCAGAATCGCGGAACACTTGGCGGGAATATAGCCAATGCGTCGCCGGCAGCGGATTCACCGCCGGCTCTAATGGTCTACGACGCTGAAATCGAGCTTATTTCTGCGAAAGGGGCACGGCGGGTGGCGTACCCCGATTTTCACACGGGTTATAAGAAAATGCAGATGCACGACAATGAGTTGATCTGGCGCATTCATTTGAATCGCGTTCCGAAAAGAGGCAAAGAATATTATCGGAAGGTGGGAACGCGAAAAGCACAGGCGATTTCGAAAATATGCTTTGCTGCTGCCGCGAACGTCGAGAAGGGCCGATTAAACGACGTAAGGATCGCACTGGGCAGCGTAGCTCCCACGGTTCTGGGGGCTGCGGAGACGGAGAAAATCCTGAACGGTGAAAAGCTCTCCAGCGCTTTATTGAAAACAGCGCAAGAGACTCTGGGCCGCGAAATATCCCCAATCGATGATATGCGCTCCACCGCTGTGTACCGGCGACGCGTCGCACAAAATCTGCTCGGCGAATTCTTTGACATGATGAGCGCCTAGCCACGCATGCCAAATCCATCCAGCTCACCGCCGGAACTCACAGGGATACCAGACCTGATTGTTCGCGGACGGCGGGTGGTAACGCCAGACGGGGATCGTGCGGCTGCGATTCACGTGCGGGCCGGCATTATCTCCGCGATTACCGCGTTTGAGGATCTGCCGACGGGCTCCGTCGTACACGAGGCCCACGATTTCGTCGTGATGCCGGGAATCGTGGACACGCACGTTCATATCAATGAGCCGGGCCGCACCGAGTGGGAAGGTTTTTCGACGGCGACGCGTGCAGCGGCGGCAGGCGGAATCACCACGCTGATCGAAATGCCGCTCAACAGCATCCCTGCGACGACGACCGCGGCGGGATTCCGCGAAAAGCAGGCCGCTGCAGCAGGGAAGCTTTGGGTGGACGTTGGTTTTTGGGGTGGTGTGGTTCCGGGAAATGATACCGAGCTTCGTCCACTGTGGGAAAGCGGCGTGTTTGGGTTTAAGTGCTTTCTCGTGCAGAGCGGCGTCGAGGAATTCGCGCATGTTACCGAGGCCGACCTTCTGTCTGCACTTCCAGAGTTGGCCAAACTCAAAGCACCGTTACTCGTCCATGCAGAATTGCCGGGCCCAATCGCAGAGGCCGAAAAGAAACTAACCAAAGTCGATCAGCGACGATATTCTGCGTGGCTTGCCTCCCGGCCTCGTGCCGCGGAAAACGAAGCCATCGAGCTTCTTGTGAAATTGGCGCGAGAACTCGGCGCGCACATTCACGTGGTTCATCTATCGTCGTCGGACGCAATCGCGACGCTGAAAAAGGCGAAATCCGACGGCCACGCAGTCACGGTTGAGACTTGTCCTCATTACCTGACTTTCAATGCGGAGGAAATAGCCGACGGCAGAACGGAATTCAAATGTGCGCCGCCGATTCGCGAAAAAGAGAATCGCGAAAAACTTTGGGCGGCGCTCGGTGATAGCACGATCGATCTCATCGCGACCGACCATTCCCCATGTCCCCCCGCGATGAAGTTGCTCGAAGCGGGCGATTTCGTGCGTGCGTGGGGTGGAATCGCGTCGCTCGAGCTGAGTTTGCCGGCGGTCTGGACGGAGGCCTCGTTGCGAGGCTATGCTTTGCCGCGCCTTGCGGGGTGGCTGTGCAGCGGTCCTGCGCGTCTGGCGGGACTAGAGCGGAAAGGGAGGATCACGGCGGGCTACGACGCGGATTTTGTGATCTGGAATCCGGATGGCAAGTTCTCCGTCGACCCTGCAAAGCTTCACCAGCGAAACAAAATCACTCCGTATGCACGCCGAGAGCTCTTAGGTGTTGTCGAGACGACGTTTCTTCGCGGGCGAAAGATTTTTGACAACGGCGAGTTGTCTCACAGCCCGCTAGGCCAGATCCTTCGGCGAGGCAGTGCGTGAACAAGTCCGTAAACAAATTGGATGGTTTCGTTGACATGGCTTCCGAACGACTCGGTGGCCGTGTGCTCGAAGCGAATGACGAATTTTTTGCGCCCAAAGAAAATTTACTGAAGCCGCCAAAGCCGATTTTCATCGAAGGCAAATATACGGACCGCGGTAAATGGATGGACGGCTGGGAGACGCGGCGCCGTCGAACGCCCGGCTACGACTGGTGCAACATCCGATTGGGCCTGCCGGGAGTTATTCGCGGCGTTGTGGTGGACACAAGCTTCTTCACGGGAAACTTTCCTTCGCACTTTTCGCTGGAAGCCTGCGACCTGGGAAACCGTCCGTATCGTGGCGAAAGTGCGCTTTCGAAATCTGGCGGCACAAACTGGATCGAAATCGTGCCGAAGGCGTCGCTCGAAGGCGACTCGCAAAATCAATTCGCAGTGGAAAATCCCAGCCGTTTCACGCACCTCCGCTTGAAGATTTATCCAGACGGTGGCGTAGCGCGGCTCCGCGCTTATGGCGAGGTGGTACCGGACAGCAAATTATCCAAGCACCCGGAAACTGATCTTGCCGCGGTGGAAAACGGCGGAAGAGTGCTCGCATCCAGCGATCAATTCTACAGCGAGCCGCTGAATCTTCTGATGCCGGGACGCGGCAAAGGTATGAGCGACGGCTGGGAGACTCGCCGCAGGCGGGGTCCCGGACATGATTGGATAATCGTCAAGCTTGGACTGCCCGGCAACATCAGACGGATCGAAGTGGATACGGCTCATTTCAAAGGAAACTTTCCCGAGAGCTGTTCGCTCGAAGGCTGCTCCGTCGCTCTAAAAGAAAACAAGGACGCCACTTTAGAATCCGCGGACTGGAAAGAAGTGCTGCCTCGGATGCTACTCCGAGCCAACAGGCGTCACATCTTTCTAAAGTTGCAGAAAGTCGGTGCGGTTTCGCATGTCCGATTCAATATTTATCCCGATGGAGGCGTTAGCCGCCTCCGCATTTTCGGCGAGCCTGTGAGCCCTGAAGATCAGTTGAAAGGCCTCGAGCGAATTAATCAGTTGCCGCCCGAGCATGCGCGCAAAGCGCTACTCGATTGCTGTGGTTCAATTGCCTGGGCCGACCAGATGATTTCGAAGCGGCCGTTTGCGGAAGACGCAAAACTTTTTGAGAGTGCCGATGAAATATGGACGCGCCTCGACCCAAAGGAATGGCTGCGCGCGATCCGGCACCATCCGCCGATCGGCAGCAGACGCGGCAATTCGAAGCAGTCTGGAACGGCGCGCGAGTGGTCGGCACGCGAGCAGTCTGTGGCACAAATTTCGTCCGCTGAGATGCTAGCCGTTCTCAACGCCGCCAACCAGGCCTACCGAGCGACATTCGGGTATGTGTTTTTAATCTTTGCAACCGGGAAAAGCGGCGACGAAATTCTGCAATCGCTTCGTCAACGCTTGGCGAATGATCCTGAAACGGAATTGTGCGTAGCCGCTGACGAAATGCGAAAGATCATGCGGCTGCGCTTGGAGAAGCTACTCAACTCATGAGCGATATCACGACGCACGTGCTCGATGTTTCGATCGGCAGGCCCGCGGCAGGCGTTCCTGTCATCCTAGAAATTCAAAAGGCAGCCGACTGGAAGGAACTGTCCCGCGGCGCCACGGACTCCGACGGCCGCCTCCGGCATCTCCTCGCGCCCGGCTCGCTCGTGAAGGGAACATACCGGCTGACTTTTGAAACGGAGCCCTACTTCAAATCGCGCAAGGTCGAGGGACTTTATCCGCTAATCGCGATCGTATTCCAAGTTCGGGATGCGAAAGAGCACCACCATATTCCGTTGCTGCTCAGTCCCTTCGGATATTCCACGTATCGCGGGAGCTGACGGATGGCCATCAAGCTGGGCCCAAACAATTACGGTAAGTCCGGCGTTCGGCTGCTCCGCGTAGTAAAGCAGCAGGGCCGGCACGATATTAAGGAGCTGACTATTCGCCTCCGCTTTGAAGGCGAATTCGAGACGGCGCATACAAAAGGCGATAATCAGAAAATTCTGCCCACAGACACGATGAAGAATACGGTATACGTTCTCGCGAGGCAGTACCCGGTGGAAGCCGTCGAGGAATTTGCACTGCACCTCATCGAGCACTTTCTAACCTACAATCCCCAGGTATCGCGTGTTCGAATCGAAGCGAGTGAAAGCCTCTGGGAACGGATGATCCTCGGCGGAAAACCACACTCCTCGGCCTTCACCCGAGCCGGAGACGAAAAACGTACCGCTTCACTGATTGGCACTCGAGAGGGAACTACTATTCGCGCGGGCATCGACGATTTGATTGTATTGAAGACCACCAAGTCCGCGTTCGAGGGATTTCTCCGCGACCCCTACACGACGCTCAAGGAGGATCGCGATCGCATCCTATCAACGGTGATTCACGCCGACTGGCTTTATGAAAGCGGCGATATCGAATTCAGCCCTATCTGGCACGGCGTGCGCCAGACGATGCTCGAAACCTTTGCCGAACACGACAGCCACTCACTTCAACACACGCTATACGCGATGGGCGAAGCGGTGCTCAACAGCTTCGATCGCATTCGCGAAATTTATCTCTCGCTTCCCAACAAGCACTTCACCCCGGTGAATCTTGCGCCTTTTGGAATGGAAAATTCC
This sequence comes from uncultured Acidobacteriota bacterium, assembly GCA_963736465.1. GTDB lineage: Bacteria > Acidobacteriota > Terriglobia > Acidiferrales > UBA7541 > Palsa-295. Next base: position 42,492 of record CAVTOS010000014.1, read on the forward strand.
GGCGAAGTGTTTCTGCCTACCGACGAGCCTCACGGGTTGATCGAAGCGACTCTCCGCAAGGAATGATCGCTGACGACCCAATTCTTGCGCCGATGGAGAATGCTCCCGGCTGGTGAGAGATTTCCTCCGGCGTTCAGCTCTTCGCCAGTCGATCCTCCCCAGCGTAAACCACGAATCGGGTTCCGCGCAGGAATCCAATCAGCGTCAGCCGAAGCTCGCGTGCAAGCTGAACCGCAAGGCTTGACGGCGCAGACACGGACGCTACCACCGGAATCCCGGCGACGATTGCCTTCTGAATAATTTCGAATCCGCCGCGCCCGCTAACAAGCAAGATGCAATCGCTCAAGGGAATGCGGTCGTTAAGCAAAGCCCACCCAACCACCTTATCCACCGCGTTGTGACGCCCAATATCCTCGCGAACAATCAATAAATCCCCGCGAGCATCGAATAGCGCCGCAGCATGTAGCCCGCCGGTACGTTCAAACACGTCCTGTTCAGAACGCAGGGCATCAGGCAGGCTCACGATCAACTTGGGTTCGACACGAAAATCCGCATTGGGCGTTCGTAGCAGGCGCGACCTCACAGCATCAATCGAGGCCTTTCCGCAAATACCGCAACTCGAAGCCGCGAAGAAGTGGCGCCGCAATTTGTCGAAATCCGGCAGGACTTCCGCAGCCACTTCAGCCCGCACAACATTTCCCCGCTTCCCATCGTCATCGTTTGTTGCATTCTCGAGCGCGATGATCTGCTCGCGCCGCTGTACCAGGCCTTCGGTAAATAAAAAGCCCGCGGCAAGCTCCTGATCGTGTCCCGGCGTCCGCATTGTGACGCTAAGCGGATTCTCGCCGATTCGAATTTCGAGCGGCTCTTCAGCAGCGAGGTAATCGTCCTTTCGAGCTGCAGCGCCGTCCTTCCATTCTGTGACCTGCGTAAGATCGACGCTACGCGATGTTCGAGCCATCAACGCTCCCGACTTTGTACTCCGGTTTAGAGAAAGAGAATAGCGCCGAATGCGCTACGGAATGCAGCTAAAACGGGGCTGGCCCGTCCCGAGGGATTCGGGCCGAGCCAGTTGGGCGTGCTTGGCATGAGGTAATGCGGGCACTCAATAAATAAACGTTCGTTGTTAGCTGCGCATAAATGACGCATGAAAAGTGGAATACGAAAGTACTGTGTCGCACCCGCGTCTAACCAAAACTCTTTCTCGAAATCAAGTCAAATCGAGAAGATCGCCTGCCACGATCCACAGCCGCTATGGCCAAACTTTGCTTGCGGAGGTAGTATCGGTGTTCCGTTTCGCCCCTAGAAATGGTATTCGATGGCACAGACGATAACGCTGCCCGTTCCTGTATTGGCTAAAAACGACGCTTTAGAGAAGTGGATGGAACGCGTCCTGAAGCGCGGACAGAAAGTTCGCAAGACTTGGGACGTCGCCGATGTCCATGATTTGCGCGTAGCCCTCCGAAGATGTCGGACGATGGCCGACGCTCTTACCGATACCAATCCAAGCCCTGGCTGGAATAAGCTCAAAAGAAATTCCAAGAAGGTTTTCCACACTCTCGGCGAACTGCGGGATATTCAGGTCGAGCAGGATTGGGTGAAGAAACTCCTTACCGGGCCGACCGACGCCAAGACGCAACTGCTGAAGCAATTGCGAATCCTTGAGAGCGTGCGCTTGCAGGCAGCGGAGAGAGAGCTCGACCGTTTTGATCGCAAAGAATGGCGGAAATTGTCGCGAAAGTTGCGCACTAAGGCCGAAATGTTCCCGGTCGGAAGCGTGGTGTTTCAGCGTCTGGCTCTCATGAAATTAAACGACGCGGTCGCACTTTACCATCAGGCGAGAAAAAGGAAAAGCGGCGTTGCTTGGCACCGCGTTCGCATTGCCATCAAGCGATTTCGGTATATCGTCGAGAACTTCCTGCCGCAGCACTACGAAGCATGGGCCAGAGATTTGAAGGAAACCCAGGACCTGTTGGGAGAAATTCACGATCTCGACGTGCTTCGAACCTACATTCGCCGCCACTCCCGCGAACTCGAGCCGCAGCAAACAGTTGCCTTGTGGCTCGATCGAATCCAGTCGGCCCGCTCGGAGCGCCTCGAAAAGTTCCTCGCGAAGACAAACGGAAAAGAGTCGCTCTGGCTCGATTGGCGCTCCGGGCTACAGGGAGGGAACACGCTGCTACCCGTTCTCACCCGCGAGGCCAAAACCGCTTACTCAGCCAGTTGACGCAAGTTCTTCGCCGTCACCAGCCATAGAAGTTCCCAATGTCCCTGGGAAGCGCCGCGCTCAAAACAGGCAACTCCGGCCTTCTTCATGGAAGTAAAAACGCCGCGCGCTCCGGCCAGTTGCGAAATCATGGTATCGAGATGTGGCGCGTGCCCGAAACAGATTACTTCCTTCGCTTTCAGCCGTGAGAGTTCCTTCAAAAATTCCGCCGGGTCCGCCGCAGGTTTCAAATGCTCGCTGGAGCGAATCTTGTTCGGCGGAAAGCTGAGCGCCTCGGCAAAAATCTCAGCGGTCTGCACCGCGCGTATCAGAGGACTCGTGATGAAAGGGTCAGGCTTGATGTCAAATTTCGCCAGACCGAGCGCAGCCAGCCGAGTCTTCTTTATTCCCCGCGCCGTTAAGGGCCGCTCCGGGTCGGATGGGCTGTTCGGATCGCTGCGGTCCACTGCAATTCCATGGCGCACGATGTAAAGGATCATGTCTTATCTTACGCCACCTTTTCCTTTTCTTTCCGCGGCTCGCGTCGGAACTCAGGCTTCAAGTGAAACTCCTTTTCGAAAAGATCAGCTTTTCGCTCCAGGCCAAGGGCGTCCAGTCGTGTACCTTCCGCCGCGCGAACGTTGAATATCGCTTTGCGACCTGCAATTTGAACGTCCACCGCTGCGACGTGTTGCTCGTGCTCCGATTCGAGTTTTTCTGCGATGCGCAGCAGAGCGGTGAGAAAGCGCGCCTCTCTTCGCCGCTGGCCATCCAGCGCGGCATAGGATGCGTGTTCGAGCTCAGGCTCGGATTTTGAATTATGGTATCGAATGAGCGCCGCGACCATGTCGCATCGCCAACCACGCAGACCTGGGATCTCGCCGTTGCGAATTAAGTATTCGCCGTGCCGGTGGTGCGATTTGTGGCTGACGGCGTCACCCACATCGTGAAGCAAAGCCGCTATTTCCAGAACGAGCCGTAAGTCTGCTCCCATCTCGTGCAGCGGACGAAGCTGATCAAACAGCGAAAGCGCCAAGCGAACCACTTGATCGGCATGTTGCTCATTGTAATTGAAACGCCGCCCAAACCATCGAGCGCCGGCGAGAAGCTCTTCGGCGCGGTCCTTTTCTTCCTCTGACGACAGACATGCCGAATACTGTGCCGCGACCAGGTCGAGCAGTATGCCTTCGCGCACGCCCACACCAGGGACAAGCATCGTCCGAATGTCGAGCCACTTCGCGAGCGTCGTAATGATAATAGCCGCTATTCCCATCACTTCCGCGCGGTCTTCCCTCACTCGGAACACTTTCATTCGGCCGGGAATATCGAGGGACAGCAACCGCCACGTCTGATCTTTGAGCAGCCGCACATTGATCGTCGGCGTCCTTCCCACGAACGGTCCTGAGGCCAGTCGAACGAGCGCTTCCGCGTTGCCTCCGCATGCGACAGCGATAGCTCGAGATAATTTTGGCGGCGTGGGCATCGCGCTCCGCAGCAGCGCCAGCGTGTGAAGCCGGAGCCGGTGCGCATGGTCCTCATCGATTGCGCCCTGGATCGAATAGGTCTCCATTAATCGAATGGTTCCCAGAGGCAGAGCGATTCGGTGTTCGAGCAGCCCCCGCTGAAAGAAATTCAGCTCCAGACTGCCTCCGCCCAAATCGAAAATCAATCGAGGCTGAACTTGATCTCCCAGCGTTCGGAATACAGCCGAACAGACAAGCCGCGCTTCCTCCTCGCTGCTGATCACTTCCAGTTCGATGCCGGTCTTTCGCCGAATTCGCTCCATCAGAGTGCGATAGTTGCGAGCTTCGCGCGCCGCGGCCGTTGCCACTGCTCGGTAAGCGCTCACGTGATGCTGATCCATCCGCTCGCGAAATCCCTCAAATGTCTTTGTGGCGCGGGCGATCGTCTTGGGGTCCAGAAGACGGCGGGTGAACGCATTGTGGCCCAGCCGTACCGCAGCGCGTTCGCTGTCGAGGATTTGAATATGTTCGGGAGAGGTCGCCCTCGCGATCACGAGGCGAATCGCGTTCGAGCCTGCGTCAATCGCCGCTAGCTGGACAGGGGCGGCCAATTTTCAGCGCCAGAGGTGCGCAAGTGCATGTGAGGGTTTGTAGTGCGTGCTCCGGATTCCCAGCGCCGACGCGATTCGCTTGCGCAGCACCCGGTTCACTTCGGAGACGCTCTCTTCGCCGTCTATTTCAATAAAGCCGTGCCGCTGCGAGAGATAGTCAAATTCCCGGCGGATCAACGATTGATAGCGGATAAACGATTGGAACAGATCATTCGAAAGCGACATATCGCGCCCCGATTCCCAATAGCTGATCGTCTGCGATTTCTTGAATTCGCGATCGAACGCAATCTCCGGTTTCACGTTTAGCCAGAACGTAAGGTCGGGCCGCAGCGCCATCTCGTAAATCCCGTGCAAATAATCGCGCCCGATTCCTCGCACTGCCGATCGCGCGATCAGCGTGTAGATATATCTGTCCGCGAGAACGATCAAGCCCGATCGCAGCGCCGGAAGAATCCGCCGTTCCAGCTGATCGAAGAAATCGGTGCTGTACATCAACGCCAACGTCATCGGCGTAACCGAATTCTCCGCCAGCAAAGTATCGATGTCATCCGCGACTAAAAATGACCGGCGCAGGCCCATTGTCTGCACCGCAAATCCCTCCGACTCGAGCCATTCCGTCAGCAACGAAATTTGCGTCGAACGCCCCGACCCGTCCGTGCCTTCGAGAACGAACAGAGTCCCGCTCAATTCCTCGAGCTTTACACCCGGAAGCGGAACGCCGTAAAAACGCGACGGAATTTCGTCCTTGCCGTTCGTTTTCTTGCGCTTTTTCGCTTTGCCGCCGGATTTCTCGTTTTTAGCGTTCACCGAGGCCATTTGTTTTTGTGAGGCCACCTATTTCTTTGGCGCGAACTGCGAGAGTTCCACTTTATCGCTGAGCACCTGTCTCATCAGCTTCTGCAGTTTGTTCACCTGGACGGTTCCGTCCATCAGCACGAAATGATCCGAATCCACCATGGAGTCGTAGTTCGATAGAATTCGTTCCTGGAAAATGCGGAAGCTCTCCGCTCGGTCCAGGGAAATTCCCAGGTCCATGCCTGCCTCGTAATATTTCAATTTCGGCCGGCCGGCCACAATGCGATTCACCGCCACATCGAGCGGTGCCCGGAAATAGAATGTGATGTCCGGGATTGGCGCAAAACTGTACAGGTTTCGCAGCCAGTGAGGCGAACAGCCCCGTGCCGCGTCACGGGCGAAAGCCGTGTAAATGTATCGATCGGCAAGCACTAAATAGCCGCCATGCAGCAGCGGCAAAATCTGGCGTTCGCAGCGATCGGCGAAATCCGCCGCGTGGAGCAGAGAAAACGTGGTGGGCGTGAGCAGCCGGCGCTGTTTTCCTCTCCGGGTGGCGGACTTCACAAGGGGCGACGAATTCCACTCCGTGAAGTGAATCCGGTAACCGCCGATTTCGAGCCAGCGCTTCAGCAGATAGAGCTGCGTGCTTTTTCCTGATCCGTCGATTCCTTCCACAACGACAAGGGCGCCCGGATACTGCCTTTTTGGGCCAGGAGGTTTGATGGATGATGTGCGAGCTGCAGCCGAAGTTTCGAGTAAAACCGTTGCCATAAGGGGCGCGCCTGATGAGAAACTTATCATACTTCGGAACTGTGAATGCTGAGTCAAAAAAATGTTACAACCTGAGGTGCCGAAAATGGGTGAAACCGGAAATAAATATTAAGCGAGGCGTGCCCCGCCATCAGTCGCGGTATTCTCTAGATTCCAAGATCGAACCAGCATACCGAAGTTAGCGAGAGGGAAGCCGATGGCAACAAATTTCAGCAAGGAACTCATAGTCACCCCGGGTAAAGAGCACGTGAGGCTTTCGAAGTGGGATCCCGCCGACACGCTCGGGTGGGAGAAGGACCATAAGACCAAGGCCAGTCTCGAAAAATGCGCCAAACGGCTGGATGAGTTGCAATATCTGATGTATGCCGAGAGGAAGCATGCCCTTCTGATCGTTCTCCAAGGGCTGGATGCGGCTGGAAAAGACGGCACGATCCGCCACGTAATGGACGGTGTGAATCCACAGGGGTGCCGCGTTACATCGTTTAAACAGCCATCGGTGGAAGAGCGCTCGCACGATTTTCTGTGGCGCATCCACAAGGCGGTGCCTTGTATTGGCGATATTGGAATCTTCAACCGCTCCCAGTATGAAGATGTACTCATCGTGCGCGTCCACAATTTGGTTCCCAAGTCGGAATGGACCAAGCGTTACGATGAAATCAACGATTTCGAGCGAATGCTGACCCAGAATCACGTCCGGATTTTGAAATTCTTTCTCCACATCAGCAAAGACGAGCAGAAGAAACGATTCCAGGAACGCATTGACGACCCGGACAAGCGCTGGAAGATCTCCGAGGATGATTTCAAGGAACGACAATTCTGGGATGATTACACCATGGCTTACGATGGCACCCTGCGCCGATGCAGCACCGACGAAGCTCCCTGGTTCGTGATCCCGTCGAATAAGAAATGGTTTCGAAATCTCGCCGTCTCCCACATCATCACGGAAACCCTGGAAAGCATGAAAATGAAGTTTCCGCCGCCGACTGTGGACGTCAAGAAACTGAAGTGGAAATAACATCGCGCTCTTGCAATTATTCGCGGTTATGAATACGCTCGGCACGCCTCACCTTTGAGTAACCCTTGATTCCAGTTCGGCCGATAGTGAAGGCAGTCGCTGGCTGAACCATGCAAGAACACGTGAGCGCCGTCGAATCGAGAATCATGCAATGAGTGATGCCGTCTTTCCTCGAAGTTTCCTGAAGACTTATCCTCAGGCCGTTCGCGGCGAAGGATGTTTTATCTTTACCGCCGGGGGCCAGCGCTATCTCGATGCCTCCGGCGGAGCTGCGGTTGTGACGATTGGCCACGGCGTTCCCGAGATCGGCCGGGCGATGGCGGAACAGGCTACTCAACTCGCCTATGCTCATTCCTCGCAATTCCACACTGAACCTGCGGAGAAACTCGCCCGTCGCCTGCTTGCTCTGGCGCCGAGCGGGATGCGCGATCACGGACGCGTTTATTTCACTTCCGGAGGCTCGGAAGCTACCGAAACTGCCCTAAAGCTAGCGCGACAATATTGGGTCGAGCGTGGCGAGCAGAAACGCTACCGCGTGATATCACGCTCCCAGAGCTACCATGGCGCGTCGCTCGGCGCGCTCTCCGTGTCAGGCAATGTTCGTCGCTGCGAGCCGTTCGCTCCCATGTTGCAGGAATGGGGACACATCGCCCCCTGCTTCTGTTACCGCTGCCCGCTCGGACTCGAATATCCTTCATGCAATGTAGACTGCGCTGATGAACTTGACCGTTTACTCGAACGCGAAGGATCGCAGGATGTCGCTGCCTTCATCTTCGAGCCGGTGGTGGGAGCTACTCTCGGCGCAGTCGCGCCGCCCGACGGTTATGTCCAACGCATCGCGGAAATCTGCCGGCGTCACAATATTCTCCTGATCGCCGACGAGGTAATGAGCGGCATGGGCCGCACCGGCAAGCCCTTTGCTGTTGACCATTGGAACGTTTCTCCAGACATGATTCTGATCGGGAAGGGAATCGCGAGCGGCTACGCTCCTTTAGGCGCTGTCATCGTTGCCGCTGATGTTGCCGAAACGATTTCTCGCGGCTCCGGCACTTTCCTCCACGGCTTTACGTATAGCGGGCATCCGGTGGCTACTGCGGCTGGGAATGCGGTGCTTGACTATATTGAGCGGGAGCGTCTTTTTGAGCGCGTCGAACCGGCCGGGCGCGAACTTCGCGCAGCGCTCGAAAAACTTCGGCAATACTCGGTCGTTGGAGACGTGCGGGGCAAGGGGCTACTGCTTGCTGTCGAAATAGTCCGGGACGCGAAGACGCGCGAGCCTTTTCCGGCTGATGCGCACATGTCCGCGCGAATTCAGGAAGATGCACTCGAAGCGGGCGTCATGACGTATCCGATGCAGGGTTGCGTGGATGGCGTGCGCGGCGACCACATTCTCATTGCTCCTCCGTTCACGATCACGTCCGCGATGATACAGATGCTCGCAGCCGCACTGGACAGCGCCCTCGCCGACCTCGAAAGAACTCATCTCGCCGGCATGGGAGGTACATCTACACTTGTCTGACCGGCCCTCCCGGTTCGCCATATGGCTGATTTCGATTTTCTTCTTTTCTGTGGCTGTGTTCGCCGCTGCGGAAGACATTGCGCCTCTTACCGGGTTTTCATCCGGCGCAGCAGCACGAGAGAGTGCTACCGAACTACGTTACCGGGCTCTCGTTTCCACGGACCAAATCTCTAAATTTCACCGCTATCTCACTTCAGAGCCGCATCCGGCCGGATCGCCTCGGAACAATCAACTGGCGCAATGGATCTCCGAACAATGGCGACAGCAGGGGCTCGAAGATGTGACGATTCACGAATACGACGTCCTGAACTCCTCTCCGCGCGACGTCTCTCTAGAGATGGTTGCGCCGAAAAGATACCGCGCAGTACTTCGAGAAGCCTCCTACGAAGCGGATCCCGATACGAAGAATCCAGATGTTTCCGGCGCATACCTGGGCTATTCGGCTTCGGGTGATGTAACCGCCCCGCTCGTTTATGCACACAGCGGAAATCCGGAGGACTACGCGTACCTCCGCAAACACGGGATCGATGTGCGAGGGAAAGTCGCGCTCGTGCGCTATTCCAATCCGTACAGCTATCGCGGCTTCAAGGCACTGACCGCGGAACGCCTTGGTGTCGCTGCTCTTTTGATCTACTCCGATCCGGAAGAAGATGGCTTTAAACGCGGCACCGTATATCCGGACGGTCCGTGGGGCCCGGAAAGCCACATCCAGCGCGGTGCGATTACCTACGATTTTCTAGAACCCGGTGACCCACTCACGCCCGGTTGGGCTTCCGTACCTGGCGCTAAACGCATCGCTCCGGAACAAGCGATCTCGCTTCCGAAGATCATGGCAGTGCCTCTGTCATGGCACGATGCCGAGCCTCTTCTCCGGAATCTGGACGGAGCGCTAGCACCCGACGAATGGCAGGGTGGCCTTCCTCTGAAATATCGTCTCGGGGGAAAACGCGTGCGCGTGCACGTGAAAGTGGACATGAATACGAATATCGAGCCTTACTACGTTTCCGAAGCGCGCATTCGTGGTTCTGAATCGCCTGATGAATGGGTGATTCTCGGCAATCATCGCGATGCCTGGGTATTCGGCGCCGTAGATCCTTCGAGCGGAACTGCCTCGATGCTCGAACTCACGCGCAGCCTGGGTCAGCTTCTTAAGCAGGGGATTCGCCCCAGGCGCACTTTGGTGATATGCAGCTGGGATGGCGAGGAGTATGCGCTCACGGGCTCCACGGAATGGGGCGAGCAGTATGCAGACGAACTCAAGAAAAAAGCGGTCGCCTATCTCAACGTGGACGAGGCTACTTCGGGGAAAGACTTCCAGGGTGATGCCGTTGGCTCGCTCGCGCCTCTTCTTGTCGAAGTTTCCCGGACTCTTCCTGCGCCTTCGGGCAAGATGCTATACGACGAGTGGAAAGCCTCTCGCCAATACGAGCTTCACGGCGCCGAACCCGTTTCCGACGCGGAATTGGCAAACACGCGAATCGGCAGCGGATCGGACCACACGGTGTTCCTGAATTTTCTCGGTATACCAACTGTGGGGCTCACGTTCGTCGGTCCCTACGGCGTCTATCACTCCATGTACGACGATTTCTACTGGATGAATCACTTTGGCGATCCCGGATACCGTTATCACGCGTTAATGGCTCAACTCTGGGGAGTGATGGCATTACGCCTCGCGAACGCCGACATCCTGCCTTTTGATTTCGCTTCTTATGGAGCCAACATTCGAAAGTTTATTTCGAGCCTCGATGCAGCGACTCACCTGGGCACAAAGATCGATCTGGTTCCGCTGCAAGATCGCACCGCGGCGTTCGAAGCTGCCGGGCGCGAGCTTAACGAAAGTGTGTTGCGTGCGATTTCGCGCGGCCGCTTAAACGCCGTCGAAGCCACTCGTGTGAACGAAGAGCTGATGCAAGTGGAACGCAATTGGTGCAATTCGGCAGGAATTCCGGGCCGTCCATGGTGGAAGCACACTCTATATGGCGCTCGATATACTTACGCGCATCTCGAGTTGCCCGGACTCACGGAAGCTGCCGAGGCTGAAGATTGGTCTCGCGCAGCAGAACAGGCGAAAATATTGGAATCGGCTCTGATAAAGAATACGGAGTTGCTTCAGCACGTTGAAAAGGAGCTCCAATCGCTCGCCACGGAAGAACAGCGGTGAAGAATTTTCCGCTTGCAGTTATTCTCGCTCTCGCTGGCTCCGTTATTATCTCGGCTGCTCAGGTGGCTCCGCGTGCTCGCGATCTCGGCATTCCATTTGAAGGAACGCCCGGCCCGCTGAATTCGATCACAGACGTCAAAGGGGTCGAGGTCGGCTACCAAACTCTGATTCGCGGCGAAGGAAAGCTTCAGATCGGAGTCGGCCCTGTTCGCACCGGTGTGACAGCAATTTTTCCGCGCGGAAAATCCAGCGTCGATCCTGTCTTCGCAGGGTGGTTCACTGAAAATGGCAATGGCGAGATGACCGGCACCACATGGGTTGAGGAATCCGGCTTTCTTTACGGCTCCGTGATGATCACCAATACGCACAGCGTGGGCGTTGTGCGCGACACCGTTATCGACTGGCAAGTAAAGCACGGAACCCCGATTCCGCTCGAAGATTGGTGGTCGTTACCAGTGGTCGCCGAAACATGGGATGGCGACCTGAACGACATCAACGGCTTCCACGTAAAGCCCGAGGACGCCGTCGCCGCAATGCAAGACGCACATTCGGGACCCATCGCCGAGGGCAACGTGGGCGGTGGCACCGGAATGATCTGCTTCGAATTCAAGGGTGGCACCGGCACATCCTCCCGCAAACTCGTGGAGAGCCTTGGTGGCTATACAGTTGGCGTGCTGGTCCAATGCAATTTTGGCGCCCGCCACCTCCTTCGCATCGCCGGCGTCCCGGTAGGCTACGAGATTCCGCTCGATACTCATCGCCCTGACGTTGGCTCAATCATCGTTGTGGTAGGCACAGACGCTCCGCTCCTGCCTCATCAGCTGAAGCGAATTGCACGCCGCGTCACATTAGGCCTCGGGCGCCTCGGCAGCATTTCCGGCAACGGTTCCGGTGATATTTTCATCGCATTCTCGACGGCAAACGCGAACGCTGGGCTGGCGCCGGGGTCGGCGAATGTGCAAATGTTGGCCAACGACCAGATGGACTCTCTCTTTGAGGCCACCGTTCAGGCCACCGAGGAAGCTGTGGTGAACGCCATGATCGCCGCCAAGACGATGACGGGCATCAACGGGCACACGGTCGAAGCATTGCCGCACGACCGGCTCCGCGAAGTCTTGAAGAAGTACAACCGTCTCACTGTAGAATGAATTCAGCCCCGCCCTCAGGCGATTAACGCCCTGAAAGGAGAAGGCAATGCGAGAATTTCTTTTGGGTGTCATCCTCACGATCCTCATCATCTTCATCGGCGGCTACCTGTACGCGAAGCAGGGCTACATGGATTTTTCGGCCGACCAAAAGCCGTCTTCAACGGAAAGGCATTTCGCTATGGCTGCAGTAGATGCATCTACCGATCGTCACGCTGGAAATCAGAAAAATCCGCTACAACCGACCGATGAGAACGTTGTAGCCGGCGCGATTCTGTTTCGGGATCATTGCGCCGGTTGTCACGGGACTCCTGCGAACCCCGACAGCCAATTCGGGCATTCTTTCTACCCGCCCGTCCCGCAATTCTTCAAAGAAGGCTCTGACATGGCCGATAATCAAAATTTCTATATCATCCAGCACGGTATCCGCTGGAGCGGCATGCCGGCATGGAACAAGACTCTCAGCGAAAATCAAACATGGCAGATCATCACGTTCCTGAGCCATCTGGAAAAATTGCCTCCCGCCGCTCAGAAGGAACTCGCACCTGCGGATTCTTCCGCGCCCGCACCGACCACCACTCGCTAACCGCGATTCGGAGAAATCGTCGCGCCGTGCCGCGCCCACTCCTGCTAGAATTTGACTTCACTCCAGACGTTGCGTTACGGTCTGGTGTTCGGCGAATCGCGGTCACCAAAGGCGTATTTTCGCGCGAATTGGCCGTGCCAAAAGAGCGCGCGTAGTGCGGGAGGGCAAGATCGATGTCTGATGCTGTGGCGGATAAGGTGATTGCGACGCTGGCTTCCGTGAAGCGGATTCCGGCGGACAAGATCACTCTCAATACCAATTTGCAGGACCTCGGCATCGATTCACTCGACGTATTTACGCTGCTCTTCGAACTCGAAAACGCATTCAAAATCTCCATTCCTGATGACGACGTCCGCTCGATCCGCACCGTCAACGACGTCGTCGAGGGCGTCAAGAAGCTTCTTGCCTCCGCTCCCCCGGACACTTCCATGGGCTCGGCCACGCCGGCGGCCTGACGGATGGCACCGCGCCGAGTTGTCGTTACCGGGCTGGGAATCATCTCTCCTCTGGGACTTAATCTCGCCGAAAATTGGAAGGCGCTGAGCGAAGGCCGCCCGGGCATCGGGCCGATCGAATCGGTAGATGTCTCGCGCGTTCCGATGAAGCTTCTCAACGCAGCGCAAGTGCGCGGTTTCCATGCGGAGAAGCATTTCGAGTCTGGCCGCGAAGCGTACCTCGACCGTTTCGCGCAGTTCTCAGTGGTGGCAGCGCGTGAGGCACTGCGTGATTCCGGCCTTGAATTGAATTCCTCGCTCCGTGAAAACGGATCTGTCGTCTGCGGCACAGCGGTTGGCGGTCAATCAGCCATCGAGATCGGATTCGAGGATCTATACGTCTCAGGGCGAGGCCGAGTGCATCCCTTGACAATCCCCAAGACGATGGCGAACGCAGGTGCGAGCCAAATTTCCATGGATTTGGGATTCACAGGCCCCACGTACACGGTTTCCACTGCGTGTTCGTCAGCCAACCACGCAATCGGTCAAGCTTTCCGCCTCGTACGTGACGGGGAAGCGGAGATGGCAGTCACGGGCGGAAGCGAAGCACCGTTTGTAATTGGAATGCTCAAGGCATGGGAGGCGATGCGCGTGATCGCTCCAGACACCTGCCGGCCTTTCAGCAAGGATCGCAAAGGCATGATCCTGGGGGAAGGTGGCGCGATGATGATCCTCGAGCCTTTCGAAGCCGCCAAGGCGCGCGGCGCGAGAATTTACTGCGAAATTTGCGGCCTGGGTATGAGCTCGGACGCACACCACTTGACCCAACCGCTCGTGGATGGCCCCTCGCGTGCCATGCGCGGGGCTCTCAAAGATGCCGGCATGTTGCCAGAGGAAGTCGGCTACATCAACGCGCACGGCACTGGCACTCCCGGCAACGATCCGGTGGAAAGCCAGGCGATTCGCGCGGTTTTCGGCGCCCATGCAGATAAGCTCGCGGTGAGCTCGACGAAATCGATGCACGGCCACGCGCTCGGTGCAGCCGGCGCTCTCGAAGCGATTGCCACAATACTCGCCCTGCATCACGGCATTCTGCCGCCCACTGCGAATTACAACGAACGCGACCCCGAGTGCGACCTCGATTACATTCCCAACCAAGCTCGCGCGCAGAAGGTGGGCGCGGCCCTCTCAAATTCATTTGCGTTCGGCGGCTTGAACGCGGTAATTGCATTCCGTTCAATTCCGAAATAGCCGAGCGCGAACCCTGCAACACACTCCATCGAGCACCTGCGGTATCATCCCGCGACGCCGCGTTCGGTTACATACGAACGGGTGGGTCAAGTTTGTACCCCGGAGGACTGTGTGCCGAATCAGAATCAACAGGAACAAAGGGCGGAGGTTGATCTCTCCGAAAAGGTCTTCACGAATTCGCCCAGCATGCTGGTGTTGTGCCTCACCGTAATCGGATTAATTAAGATCTATACCCGGTTTGAGAAAATCACCACGCTCGCCGACAACTTTCTTGCCTTTATATGCGTCGGCTATTTTATCGCGACGGTCTGCGCCTATATGGCGCTGCGAAGCCAGGAACGATCGAAAAGATTGAAGCTCGCTAAGACGGCCGATCTTCTCTTTCTGGCGTCTTTGTGCAGCACCGGAGCGGTGGCGCTGTTTATGACGTTCGCCCTGGAAGGTTAGATCGCTACGCGCGGCGCCGGATCAGAATTTCCAGACGTCGGGCCACCTCGTCAAAGGTAAGGATGAAAGAGGGGTAGCAACGAGCTCCAAGGCTGCGGCGTGCCCGTCCAGCCGCGCGCGAGTTCATCGGAAAGCGTTAAAGCAATCAGGATAGCGAGCCAGAAGAATCCGGCAACGATCACCAGCCGGGTCAATCCCGGGCTGTATTTCACATGCATAAAGAAAAGCACAACGAGCAACATCTTGATGACTGCGATGACAAGCGCTGCCACGGTGTTCCAATCAATTACATGAGTCTTGCCGATCGCGGTTGTCCCTAAATCAATGTAAGCGACCTTGGTGGTAAGGCCGGTAAAGAAAAGAAGCGAAATAAAAACAGCCACGTAAGTCTTCACCGGTACAATGTGCTCGGACATCAGTGCCCGCCTCCATAACGCCCGCCGATCAGGTAAAGCAGCGGAAAAAGAAATATCCAGACAATATCCACGAAGTGCCAGTAGAGCCCGCTTACCTCAAGCGGCGCATAATATTCGGAATTGAAACGGCCGCGATATGCCATCACCGTAAGCGTCGTCAGTATGCCGAGCCCGATAAACATATGCAGCGCGTGCAGCCCGGTCATAAAAAAATAGAAGCAGAAAAATAGCTGCACCCCTGGCGCGTGTGGTCCGTTGTACGTGAAGTGCAAGCCAGGAACTAGCCCTTCCGTCCAATCGTGTGTCCACTCGAACGTGAACTTGATAAACAGAAATGCCGCACCAAGCAGCATCGTCAGTACAAGAAAGGTGATAATCGTCGCCTTGCTCTTGCCCGTCTGCGCTGCGTGGATTGCCAAAGCCATCGTCAAGCTGCTGCAGATCAACACCGCCGTATTAGTCGCTCCGAAAGTCACGTCGAGGAAATGACTGCCCTGAATGAACGCTTCCAGATGCAGAGCGCGATAGACGATGTACGCCATGAAAACGCCGCCGAAAAATAAAATTTCGGTGGCCAGAAACACCCACATGCCGAAGTTTCCGGCATCGTGCTGCTGCTCCCTGGTCTCGAACTGGTGTACCAAGGCCGGCGAATGAGCGGCGGTATGAGCCATATCAGCCAAGAGTTTGCCTCGCTCCTGTGTAGTTGTAAGCCTCTTCGGTGACCACAGGAATCTCTTCGAAATTTTCCGTCGGTGGCGGGGAAGGCGTCTCCCACTCCAGCCCTCGCGCGCCCCACGGATTGGGCCCGGCTGCCGGCCCGTACCGCATGGACCAGATCAAATAGATCAGCGGAATTAAATATCCGATGCCTAGAATCGACGCCCCAGCTGAGGACATCACGTTGAGCACTTGAAATTCTTCCGGGTAGACGGCGTAACGCCGCGGCATGCCCAGGTATCCAAGCATGAATTGTGGAAAGAATGTCAGGTTGAAACCGACGAACACCACCAGCGCCGCGAAGCGTGCCCAGGCGTCTGGATATAGTCGCCCGGTAATCTTCGGCCACCAGAAATGAATCCCGCCTAAATATCCCATCACCGCGCCGCCCACCATGATGTAATGAAAGTGCGCGACGATGAAGTATGTTCCGCTCAAGTGCACGTCGGTTGCTAGCGAAGCCAGGAACAGGCCGGTCAACCCGCCCATCGTGAAGAGGCCGATAAATCCGAGCGCATAGAGCATTGGCGCTTCATAGGAAATGGAACCTTTGTAAAGTGTCGAAGTCCAGTTGAAAACTTTAATTGCCGAGGGAATCGCCACCAGGAAGCTGAGCACGGAGAAAATCAATCCCGCATAGACGGACTGGCCCGTGACGAACATGTGGTGGCCCCATACTAGGAAGCTGATTACTGCAATCGCCATGCTCGAAAACGCGACGATGCTGTACCCGAAGATCCGCTTCTTGGAGAAGCAGGTTACGAGTTCGCTGATCACACCCATGGCCGGCAGAATCATGATGTATACGGCCGGATGCGAGTAGAACCAGAACAGGTGCTGGAACAGCAGCGGATCGCCACCCACTGTCGGATCGAAGATACCCACGTGCAGCAGCCGTTCGAGCCCCAGCAGGAAAAGAGTAATCGCGATGACCGGCGTTCCCAGAATAAAAATCACGCTCGTCGCGTACACCGCCCAGATAAAAAGCGGCAACCGGAACCAGGTCATTCCCGGCGCACGCATCTTGTGGATCGTGACGATAAAGTTCAGGCCCGTGAGAATTGACGAAAAGCCGGTGATGAAAACACCCAGAGCCGTGGCAACCACGTGCGTCTGTGAGTACAGGCTGCTGAAAGGCGTGTAGAACGTCCAGCCCGTATCAACCCCGCCGGAAATGAGGGCGTAGAGCGTGAAGATAGCTCCAACTATATAGATATACCAGCTCAGCAGATTCAGCTTCGGAAACGCCAGGTCGCGCGCGCCGATCATCAGCGGTACAAGAAAGTTGCCTAGCGTGGCCGGTATCGACGGCACCAGAAAGAAAAACACCATCACGATCCCGTGAATGGAGAAGAGCTTGTTATATGTTTCCGGCTGCACCAGGGCCCCGCTGGGCTCGATCAGGTGAATGCGCATCAGTACAGCCGCCGTCCCGCCGACAAAAAACATGAAAGTAATCGAAGCCAGATAAAGCAGCGCGATGCGCTTGTGGTCGGTTGTGAAAAGCCACGATTTAATGCCGTAGCTCGCGTTCAGATAATTGACGCGTGATTCGGCAGGAACTTCGTGGATGTCTGCTACAGCCGTACTCATTTCCCTGTCCTTTCCTGCGTTCCGAGCGATTTCACGTAGGCGATCAGCTGCAGGACTTGCTCTTCATTGATCTGCCCCTGAAAAGTGGGCATCACCGGCGGATAGTTCGGCAGAATCACCGAATTGGGAAACACGATCGCTTGCCGAATCAAGCCTTCGTCAACGATCCGCGTTTCGCCGCTGCGCAGTTTTTCGGACTTTCCGTACAGCCCAACGAGCGACGGCCCGCGCCCGGAATTGTTCCCTACGTGGCACGTGACGCAGCCCAGTTGCGTAAATAGCCGGTCACCCGCCTGCGCCATCGATTCGTGTGACGATCCACCTGAAAGCCATGCGGCATAGTCGGAAGGCTCCATCACATACACCCAGCCGATCATCTGCGCGTGGTCCGCACCGCAATATTGGCCGCAGAAAACATGATACGTGCCGGTTTTCGTCGCTTGAAACCACAGAGATGTGTATCGACCGGGCAAAACGTCCTTTTTCACCCGAAACGCGGGGATGTAGAAATCGTGAATCACGTCTTCCGACGTCATCGTCAGCTTGATTGGAACGCCCAGCGGTACGTGCAGCTCGTTGATTTCGCGGACGCCTTCGGGATGCTGCAGATACCACATCCACTGCTTGCCGACCACGAAAATCTCCGTCGAGGCATCCGGGGGACGGGCGTTCTGGATATAGAGACTGGCAGACCAGAAAAATATGACGACGCAGATTAGCGTGGGAATTCCAGTCCACAAGATTTCGAGCGGAACATTTTTCTCGATTTCCGGCGGTACCTCATCTTCCGATTGCCGCCGGAACTTGATCATAAAGAAGAAAATCGTCGCAAAAATAATCACAGTGAAAAACAGCGTGATTCCCGTCAGGGTGAAATGCAGCCTATCCACACCTTCCGCAATCGTCGAAGCCGCTGGCGGACGAAGTGGAATCGGTGCCAACGCGCTTGCGAGGAAACGAGCTCCGTCAATTCCAGCCATGCCTGCGTCTATCACGCCCGCCGCTCCGGTAATGAATAGTGTTCGCTTCGAGCCAGGAGGAAAATTCCAATCCCAATTACTAGGATCGTAAAGGCGCCGGCCGCCTTCAGCACGCGTGAGATCAGTAAGCTATATTTTCCGGTCGCCGCATCGTAGTGGTAGCAAAAGAGCAGAATCTGATCCACGGGCGTCCCGATCTTGCCCTCCGATGCTTCCACAAGCCCGAGCCGGAGATCGCGCGTCGCGTACTGAATCCCGTAGAGATAGCGCGATATTTTTCCTTCAGGCGTGAGAATCATGATGGCGCTAGCGTGCGCGAACTGCTTCGACGCAGGATCGTAGGCGTAGCGGAAGCCCACTGCATTCGCGAGCTGCTTGATCTCTGGCTCATCGCCTGTCAAGAAATGCCAGCCCTGCGTTGCTCCAGGACGGCCGTAAAGCCCCGTGTACATCGCTCGTTTCGCCGACGCGAGAGCGGGCCGCTCCGTTGGATCGATGCTCACGGTCACGACGCTGAATTGCTTCCCGATATCCATCGGAACGTCTTTCAGGCTTCGCTCCATTCCATTCAGCACCTGCGTGCAGAGCATGGGGCAGTTGTAATAGACCAGCGAGAGAACTACGGGCTTGCCGCCAAAAAATTGCGCTAGCTTTACGATTTGTCCGCTCTCATCCCGGAATGTGAGATCTAGGGGAACCGAATCGTTAAGCCTCTGGTCGATACCCACGTCTTTCAGCAACGCTGGACGCACATCGATATTTTGGGTGGGATACTGAAACTGCGCTTTGGTTGCTCCACTGAAAAATAACGAGCCCAGCACCAGAGCTGACATAATGATTGCGTGCCGCGCTGAATTGCCTTGGAATGTCGCCGATTTTTGCACAGCCAGTTTCACAATCCTTCCCGCTATTTCGTTTCTTCCGATTCGCTCTTCGGTTGAACCAGGTATCCGCACGGTCCGGCTATTCCCATCGCTCGTGGTTCCATTGCCGATCCTACGGGCGTCACGCTCGTCTCGGGTGCTGCCTGATTCGCAGGCCGCGCAGGTAATCCCTTTTGCAACACGATGTCCATCGCACGGTCCATAGGAATTCGAACCAAACCGTTTTGCTCCTCCACCCAGCCGTAGGTGCTCAGTTGCTGTTGCTCCATTTCGCAGTAGCGTTTCAAGTCGGTGGCCGGGTGCGGCTGCAAACGCGGCTGTGGCGGCAGTTCGCGCTGATTCTCAAATGGCGAAGCAGGTGGCCCAAGTGACTCGTGCTTCGCGAAAAAGTTGTAGGTGTGCACCATCGCCCACATCACCGCCACGATCAGAATCGCTAGCACCGCGCCAAAATAGTAGATGCTTCGGACATTCGCGTCCGCGTGCTCGTACCCCTCCGGCCCATGTTTCGGATGGCGTTCAGTCGCCATGCTGGTGCTCCAACTCGCGTGCAAATCGCGGATCTCGCAATGGCAATAGCGGCATTTTCTTCAGTTGCCAGAAATACGTGCCAATCCACACGCCACCGATTCCCAACACCGCCAGAATATCCATCGCGTGTACTCGGGCACTATGGGGATCGAACGCCGGCACAATAACCCAGTAGACGTCTACGAGACTGAGAACGATGAGCATGCCAGCAACGAGAGACAGCCGCGCCAGTTTTTGCTTCATGCTGCGCTGCAACAGAAGCAAGAAGGGCAACCCGAAATGCAGCACCATTAGAATCACCGCTACCGCTCCCCAGCTACCATAAGCGCGCGTTACGTACCATGGAATCTCTTCTTTCAAATTGCCCGACCAGATAATCAGGAACTGCGAATACGAGAGGTAAGCCCAGAGCATCACGAACGTGAGCATCAGATTGCCCTGGTCGTTGTACTGCGCAGGCGTAGCCGACCCTCGCAACGGTTCATAGTCGGAAAGCCTGCGCTCCACAAGAATTACGAACGACATCGACGTGAGCGCCGCGATAATCATGAAAATCATGCCGTAAATCGTCGAAAACCAGTGCACCTCAAGTGACATCACCCAGTCCACCGACGCAAACGTCAGCGCCAATCCCCACAGGATCAGTCCCGGCCCGCTGATGGCTTCGAAGCGGCTTTCAATTGAAGGGGCGCCGGTTTCATCCTGCTCCCGCGACCATTTGTTCAACACGAACGCCAATCCGACCCAGATCGCAAAGTAAATCACGGCGCGTACGGTAAAAAATCCTGGATTCAGGTAGGGGCGTTTGTAGCGGATCATCGGGTCGGCTGCTATCTCTGCCGGTTGATCCCACGCATAAAGCCGGGAGAGTCCCAGCAGCAGAGGGATGAATAAAATCGCCATCGCGAATAGCGTCCTGGTTCCAGCTTCCAGTAGCCGCCGTATCGGATAACCCCACCACCCGCCCGTCAGATGATGCATCATCAAAATCGCCTGGCAACCCAGCGGTATCGAAAGCCAGTAAACGAATGCAAAAAGATAAGACCGGAAAAATTGCACCCGCGTATGCTCGCTGTGAAGGCTGAACAGGATCACCAGCGCCAGGCCAAGCGCTCCGCAAACAAACGCCACCCGTTGCACGTAGTCGAACCTCGATCGCAGCTCTTCCGGTAGAGTCACTGAACGAACCGCGCTCATGGTGTTTGTCCACCTGCTTCGCCGGAAGCGTTCTGCGTGAGCTTTTGACGCTCAGCCGCTGGCACATCGTCAACGCTGCCGTGACGGCTCGCCTGTAACACCCGGATATAAGCCGCGATTCGCCAGCGGTCCTCAGGCTCGACCCGCGCCGCATAGCTGTACATGGACCCAAATCCGTTCGTCATCACGTCAAAATAATGCCCAACCGGAGCCGTGCTCAGGCCTCCCACATGAAATGAAGGCGGCTGCGGAAATCCGCGCTGCACGATCATTCCGTTGCCCTGACCGGTGTAGTCGTGGCACGGGGTGCAGTAAATGTTGTAGCGCTCGCGTCCGCGCTCCAAATCCGCCCGCGTAATCGGGAACGGAAACTTGTCCGCGATCACGCCATTTTCTTTACCGGTATACAGCAATTCGTCGAGCCGCAACTGCCCGCGCGCTACAGTGCCCGTCACCGGCTGCCGCTCCGAGCGCCCATCTCCGAAGAAAGTCGTCGGCTCGTAAGGCAGATATTTCGGCTGAATGTGCATGTCCAGCCGGCATCCGGAAACAAGCATCGCAATCGCACACGTGCACGCAATACCGCGCCATCCCACGACGTGGGTGTCGAATGCTCCGTGTTGCGTTCTACGCTTCAATCTCAAACACCCCGTGCGGCCGCATCTCCTCAAGAAATGCCTTCGTCGCCGCCAGATCAAACTTCCGGTCTCGTATCTTGATCACCAGAAAAAACCGGTCCTTCGACGCCAGCGCAAATCGCGCCACGTTGAACACCGGATGATACGGCGTCGGCAACCCATTCATCGCCAGCATCCCAAACACCGCCGAAAGCGCCGCTCCCAGAATCGTCAGCTCAAACGTAATTGGAATCCACATCGGCCAGCTGTTGTAAGGACGCCCGCCGATAATCAGCGGAAAGCTGATCACGTTCGCGTAGTAGCACATAAAAAATCCCGTCAGCCCGCCAATCAGCCCGCCGGTAAACACGACCGCTGGAAGCACCGTATGTTCGAATCCCACAGCTTCCGCCAATCCTTCAATCGGCATCGGCGTGAACGCGTCAATCTTCCGGTAGCCTGCGCTATGCGCCCGGTGAGCCGCCGCCAGAAGCTCCTCCGGCGTCACAAACTCCGCTAGCAATCCGTAAATAGGTTTTCGTCTCATAGCTCTAGTGGAACTCTAGTCGGTCCCTATTCGCGTATCTCCGGATTCGGATTCCGCACGCGCGCCAGGTACGTCGTGCGCGGCTTCGTATTCAAATCATCCAGCAAACTGTAATCGCGCGACTGCGCCTTCAATTTTGATACGCGGCTCTTCGGATCATTAATGTTTCCAAACACGATCGCCTCAACCGGACACGCGCTCTGGCACGCCGTCACAATTTCTCCGTCACGCACGAGCCGGTCTTCTTCCTCCGACCGAATCTTCGCCGCGTTGATCCGCTGCACGCAGTAAGTGCACTTCTCCATCACGCCGCGGCTGCGTACCGTCACGTTCGGGTTGCGCATTCCGTAAAGGCTCGGCGTTTTAAAGTCGGAGTAGAGGAAGAAATTAAAGCGACGCACCTTGTAAGGACAGTTATTCGAGCAATAGCGTGTTCCAACGCATCGGTTGTACGTCATCTCATTCAGCCCTTCGATGCTATGCGTCGTAGCGCCGACCGGGCACACCACCTCGCACGGCGCGTTCTCGCACTGCATGCAGGGCAGTGGCTCGAAATACATCTCTGGCGTTTCCAGGTTCCCCCGGAAATAAGTATCGATTCGGATCCACTGCATCGCCCGCCCGCGCATCACCTGATCTTTGCCCACCACTGCGATATTGTTTTCCGAAACGCACGCCACCACACACGCGTTGCACCCGATGCAGCGGTTCAAATCGATCGACATCCCCCACGCATATCCCTCCGATTTGAATCCCGGATATAGCGACAGCCGTTTCCCCGGCTCCGTCTCAGGATGCCGCGCGAAATTCGGATCCTTCTGAAACTCTTCAAGCGTAGCTACCTGGATTAAATCGCGGCGGAAAGCATTCACGCTCTCCGTATCCGCAGGATGGCCGTCTTCCTCCATCATGTAGTGGTATTGCTGCACCGCGAAGTAGTACTTCTTCCCGGAATCCTCCAGCTGCAGCCCGCCTGCCATCCACGGCGCGCCCGAAGTTCGCAGAAAATATGCGTTGAAGCCCTGCCCGTTCCCCACGTTTCCCGCGCGCCGCCGCCCGTATCCAAGATGCAGTGTGATCGAATTATCCGGATGCCCTGGGTCGGCAAAAATTCCAGCGTACACTTCGCGGCCCGCCACCTTCAGCTTCATGTACTGCCCATGACGCAGCCTCAATCGCTCCGCTGTATTGATGCTCACCAGCGCCGCGTTATCCCACGTCAACCGCGTGATCGTCTTCGGAGTTTCCTGCAGCCACCCGTTATTCGAATATCGCCCGTCGCCGATCGTCGGATCAGGCCGGTAAACAATCTCCAGCGCGTCCTTATCAAGCGCCGGCGATGCAGGCTCTCTCCCAATGTCAGTTCGCGGCGAGACCGAGAGCGCAGGCAGCGCCGTCCCGGCCATCACTCCGTCGTGCAGCGACTTCTCCCAGAACGTCTCAAACGCCTTATCCTTTTCCGGCCGTTGCGATTTCCAGTAGCTCTGAACCAGATCGTGCCCCGATTTTCCCGCATCCCCTGCGAGCGCAGCGATCATTTCGTGGGCGGACCGCCCCTGATAAAGCGGCGCAATCAGCGGCTGCACGATTCCAACTGTCCCGTCATAAGCCCGCGCATCGCTCCACGCTTCCAGAAAATGCGCCTCGGGCACGTACCAGTGGCACAACTCCGCCGTTTCATCGTAGTAAAGCCCCGAATGCACTCGCAGCTTCGCCTTCAGCAGCGTCGGCCCAAACTCGAAATCCGCCGGCGCGTCATAAACCGGATTTCCTCCCAGCATCACCAGCAGCTCGACGGCTCCCGCATTCATGTCCTTCACCAGCTCGCGAAGCGAATTCATCTGGTTCACGGGATTCGCTTCAATCGGCTCGGTGTAGGTAACTGTTTTCCCGGCGTTCCCCAACGATGCGTTCATCGCGTGCGCCAGCGCATGCACGATTGCCGGCTGTCCTTCTCCCGGAATCACCACGCAAGCGCCGCGATGTTTCTCCAAATCGCGCACCAGCGCCATCATCCACGCCGGTGGAACCGACGAGGTCGAATTTTCCGGTGCTCCAGCTGAGGCAATCCCGAATTCCGTCGCGAGCTGCCGCGTAAACGCTTCGACTTCGCTCGCCCGCATCGCCCGCCGGTGATCCGCCATCGATCCCGTGCTGGTCGGAGTGCACTCCACAACGTACAAGCGGTTTAGTTTCGATCCTGATCCCTCAATCGCCCTGCGCGAAGAAAAGTCGCGAGCGTACCGCGTGTGCCCCGGCCCGGTCGTAAGGAAATCCGCGTCGAGCGACACGATCACGTTGGCCTTGTCGAGGTGATAGACCGTGTTTACCGGCTTCCCGAACGCCGTCACCGCGCCATCGTGCGCCGCATCGCGCATGCATGGTTCATACTGATGCCACTTCGCGTCGGGGAACTGCTTCAGAACTTCTCGAATCTGCGCCGCAAGGCTCGGCGACGTCACCGTTTCGGTGAGAATGCGAAGCCCAGTGCCTCTCGGCGCGATATGGGATCTCACGTTCCCAATCGCCGTCAGAAAAGCAGCCCAGCTATCAATGCGGCCTTCATGAATCACGGTTTGTGAACGGTCCGGATCGTAGAGCGTCAGAATCGAGGCCTGATTGAAAACATCCGTGCCGCCGAGGCTGCCAGGATGCTCCGGATTGCCTTCAATCTTCGTGGGTCGGCCCATGTGACTTTCAACCAGCAGCCCGGTCGCAACGCCCGACTGCGTCATCGACGTGGCGTAGAACAGCGGCTTGCCTGGAATAATTTCCTCGGGCGGTCGCACGTAAGGAACGATTTTCTCCGTTGGCAACTTCGTGCACGCGCTCAACCCGGCCATCGCCGCCGACGCAGCCATCAATTTCAAAATCCCGCGCCGGTCGATTCCCTCCGCTTCCGTCTCCGTATTTTCAGGAAACTCGTTTTCGAGCTTGTAGCGATAACCCGGCGTCTCCGCCAGTTCGTCCAGGCTCTGCCAGAATCGTTTTCCGCCATCTTTCGCGAGCTTCGCCCGCACGGCCGCGAGATCGATCGTCTCGTTCGTGGAATGGTTCGAGTTGGAGTCGTCGTTCATCGTCTTGCAATCACCGGTGGCACGTCGAACAGTTCTGCAAGCTCTGAATCTTGTATTCCTTCACCAGTTCCCGCCCCAATTCGATCTGGTTCTTCGGCGGCTCGTAATACGGATTGAACACCTCGGCTTTCGGGCGCACGTACTTCTCCGGCTCGCGATGGCATTCCAGGCACCACTGCATATACAGCGTGCCCGCTCTCCAGGTCAGCGGCATCTCCGCAATCGGACCGTGGCAGGTGGTA
The DNA here is from genome assembly GCA_963736465.1 of uncultured Acidobacteriota bacterium. GTDB lineage: Bacteria > Acidobacteriota > Terriglobia > Acidiferrales > UBA7541 > Palsa-295. Next base: position 67,700 of record CAVTOS010000014.1, read on the forward strand.
CACCCAACGCCTTTGCTCACGTGGATGCTGTGGTCGAAATAAACGAAATCCGGCAACGCGTTCACCCGCGTCCAGGCAATCGATTTGTCATCGCGGTAGCTCGCCCGAACCGGCTCGAGCATCGAAGCGTTCGTCCAGATTCGCGAGTGGCACGTCATGCAAGTCTGCGTCGGCGGCAATCCCGCGAACGACGACTTTTCAACCGACGTATGGCAATAGCGGCAATCGATTCCCAACTCGCCGGCATGATGCTTGTGGCTGAAAGGAACCGGTTGTTGCTGCGCGACGTGCTGGTCCGTATACCACGGCGAAAGCTCGATTCCGTACAGCGCGGCTCCCAGCAAGGCGATGATGAACACGCCGCCATAAATGCTCAGCCGCGATATCAGGTTCGTGCTGTGATGAAAGATCTGTGCCATAGCCTTTTTCGGTCCGCCGCTACTCCGGTTTCTCGTCCGTCTCCCGCACTAGTGAACGCATCTCCACGATCGAAATCATCGGCAGGAATCGAATGAACAGATAGAACAACGTAAAGAACAGTCCAAACGTACCGATGTATGTCATCCAATCCCATTTCGTCGGGTAATACATGTTCCAGATCGAAGGCGTAAAGTCACGGGCGAGACTTACTACCACAATCACGAACCGTTCCAGCCACATTCCCACATTCACGACGAGCGAGAGTATGAAAAGCGCGGGGATACCCGATCGCACTCGGCGTGACCAGAGCGATTGCGGAATAGCGATATTGCACGCGATTAGCGTCCAATACACGATTGCGTACGGGCCCGTCATCCGGTTCATGATCATCGAGCGGTCAAATATGTTGCCGCTGTAGAAGGCCATGAACGTTTCCATCATGTAGCCGTATGCGACTACTAGCCCCGTCGCCAGCATCACTTTGGCCATGTTATCTAGGTGACGCATCGTGATCATATCTTCCAGGTGGTAGTACTTCCGGATTGGAATCGCCAGAGTCATCACCATCGCGAACCCAGAGTAAATTGCGCCCGCCACGAAATACGGTGGAAAAATCGTGCTATGCCACCCCGGAACGATCGCAATCGTGAAATCAAAACTCACCACGGTGTGAACCGACACGACCAGTGGTGTCGCCAAACCCGCCAGCAACACAGACGCTACTTCATATCGCGTCCAATGCACCGCCGATCCGCGCCAGCCCATCGCAAGAATTCCATAGAAGATTTTTGCCGCGCGGTTTCTGGCTCTGTCACGCAGCGTTGCCAGGTCCGGGATCAGGCCTACGAACCAGAAGAGCAGGGAAACGGTCGCATACGTCGAAACGGCAAACACATCCCACACCAGCGGACTTCGAAATTGCGGCCACATCCACATCGGATTGGGATAAGGCATCAGCCAGAAGAATAGCCACGGCCGGCCCATATGCAGCAGCGGGAACATTCCCGCGCAAGCCACCGCAAACAGCGTCATCGCTTCCGCAAATCGGTTGATTGACGTACGCCACTTCTGGTGCAGAAGGAGAAGAATGGCGGAGATAAGCGTTCCGGCGTGGCCGATTCCGATCCACCATACGAAATTGACGATGGCAAATCCCCATCCTACGGGAATCTTGATTCCCCAGATTCCCACGCCCTTGATTAGCAGGTAGGTAACGGCCACATTGAACATCATCAGCAGGGCGAGCGCGATCGCAAAGCCGATCATCCAGCCCTTCGTCGTGCCGCGGCCCAGCACGATCGAGCTGATCTTGTCGGTAACAGTCGCGAGCGTGTGACCCGGCTCAAGGACCGGTGCCTCGCCTGCTCCCGCTATGTTTGGCGAACCCTCAGGATTCACGAAAGCGCCCCAGTGCTCGATTAGGGTTTTTTAGATGCCTGCGAACTTCAATCAAGAGGCATCGAATGGGTTAGTAAAAGGAGTTCTCAGACTTTTAGATATGCCTTGTCCGGAGTGATCGTCTCGGCAAACCCTTCATCTCCTGTCTACCACAGCTGGTAGCTCACTCAGGACGTGACAGGATAAAACCGAAGGCAATGCGAAGCAACATTAAACCCGAAAATTATCGGGCCAGGCAGGTTCGTCTTTAACTTCCCGCAATGTCAAATTGGGAATTTCAATTCGTAACACAAAGTACGGTATCTCGCGGATCGATCAGTATTTTTGCTGGGCGGGACTTCGTAACAAATCGGAACCGCGTCTCAGTTCCATTTGTAACCACAACACCAAGCTTTTCCGGCTTTGCGCCAGGCCCCGGTCTCATAGCGTATAGCGGTACAGACGCTGTAAAAACTTCGTCCACGCCTGACTGCACCAGCTTGCCTGTCACGAGAAACTCCCGGTCGCGAGGTTTCACCTGAAACTCCACCGAATAGTGCGGGATTCCGGTTGAGCGCACCCACTGATCGAAAAACCAGTCCATCGAACGCGTTCCTTCCAGATCCATCGCAGGCGTCATCCGTTTTTCGATCGCTCGCTGAAAATCCAACGTCGATAGCGGTGCAAAATGATATTCGCTCAGGATCGTCTTTAGCAGCTCCCGAAAGCGCGCATCGGGATCCGCAGCATTAGGTTCAGCGAGCATTTCGCGAAGCATGTGAATCACCCACGTTCCTTTGCCATATGTCACCGTCTCATAGGCATTCGGAGCTCTCGACGACAGCAGCCGCCATCCGAAGCTAAGTGGGCCAGCTGAATCCGGCGTCAGTGTCGTGTCGGGAATTTTCGCCGTCAGCGCGCTCCGATAGCGATCGAGCCAGGTTTTCATTCTCTGATCCGCCGGTCGCTTGCTATTCGCATACATCAGCGCCAGATAGTTCGCCATCGCTTCCTGTATCCATCCATCGCGGTACTCGGCCGATCCGGCCACGTTACCCCACCACTGGTGCGCCACCTCATGAAACGGTATCAACTCGCGAGATTCTTCCTGAGCGAGCGCGCTGAACCCAGCACGTTCTTGTGTGGATTGCGGCAGAAACACAAGCGTCGATAAATACACAAGCCCTGGCCATCCTTGCCCGAAGCTTCCTGGTATCTGCGAAACATCTAAGCGCTCGAATGGAAAGGGCCCATTAAATCGCTCGAAAAATCGGATCGAATCGGTGAATTCGCTTCCGAGGTGCTTCAACACGGCAGCAGGGCTCGGTGGCGGCGCTTCGGGAATCGCGTCCGATAATCCTCGCTGCCTGGGCGGTCGCAACATCCCGGGAATTGACGTGTAGTCGCTGGGATTTTTCTGAAGCAATGCCAGAATCGCATCCTCCAGCTGTTTGTTTGCGTACAATTCTACCTTCGGGCGATCGCCCGCCGCCGTCTCCTCTTTGTACTCTCCAAGGTTGAAGCCCGCCACGGCGAAGGGAACGCGCGACTGCCACCGGCCCGCCCTCACGTCACCATCGTCATGCAAATCGGTGCGAACTCCAGTAGCAACCAGCGTAAACCGCTTTGGCCAGCGAAACGTGAGATCGAAGAGCGCGAAATGATCTCCGCCGCCTACGTGCGCGAACCAGGTACCACGCTCGCCGACAAACTCCACACCATTTCCCGCGCTGCTGATCACGTTGCCGTGGTACCTCACCTCCAGACGAATCTGTTGGCCTAGCTTTACCGGAGCAGGAAGCACGATGAGAAGCGCGTCATTGCCACGCTCCAGGATGTCGTGCCGGCTCATGTCCTCATTCTGAAAATAAAAAAGCGGCGCTCCGCCTTCGAGTTTCACTCCCTCCACCGCAAGATTCCTGGAAAGCTCCAGCCCCACCACCCGCTCTCCGGCCCGCAGAGCTTTCAACTGCAACGTCGTCCGGCCCGCAAGCGACAGATCATTCTCGATCGTCGTGTCCACCGCGTAGTCAACCGGCGCAAACATCTCAATCGGCGTCTTCGGCGCATCTAGTGCCTTGAACGATGCCCACATATCGTAAAAGCGCACGCCCTTCTCGATTCGCGGCTGCCCCATCAACACCTGCTCGTGCCGCCGCGCATCCACCAGCACATCAAATGCACCGATGTTGTCGTTCTCCATTCCAATATAGAAATACGGCAGCGGATCGCTCGACAGTAGATCGAACATTACCCGCAGCGAGTGCCACGGATTCAAGCTGCTCACCAGCCCGCTCCAGCTCTCCGCGAATTTCGGATCGGCCACGTCCGCCTCGTCCGGCGAATCGAGCTGCTGGCTAACCTCCGCCGCCGTGCCGTCCGTGAATCGAAAATACGCGCGTGTGAAATCCTGGCTCACCATCGGCACTCCAAGAAACTGCGCAATCGAGTGCCTCTCTCCTCTCTCTCTCGGCGTCGCAAAAATATGGCCGCGTCCCGAAAACACCGCGCCCGTCACGTGTCCGTCAATCGGCTGAAAAAACGCCAGCTTCCCTTCAATCAACCGCACATTCACCACATCTCGCCGCAGATTCAATTCATGAACCGTATAGACGTGCTCCCCATCCGGCCGCAGCGCATTCAGCATTTGATACAACGCTCGCGGATCGCTCGACGCACTCTCAAGGGAAGAATCATTCGCAGCTGCTTGAAAAGCTGTCGCCGAGGATGGAGAAAGAAGACTTGGCAGCAGCGCAAGCGCCCCTGCTACAAAAAGCCCACCCCGCGATTTTTTCACGTTGAGCGGCACGCTTCCCACGGTAGCCATTTAAGGCATACCACTTAAGACCCATACCACTTAAGACCCATACCACTTAAGACAAAGACCAGCAAGGCAGCCCGAAGGTAAGCATGCCCGATTGCTAAAATTAAGATGTGCATCGCGCAGCGCCACTTGTAGCTTTGCTCTTGCTCGTCCTGTCTTCCGCGGCCGCCGATACGATTGTGCTCAAGAACGGCCGCCGCATCATCGCCGCCAACGTCACCGACGACGGCGAACACGTCAGCTACGAAACCTCCGCCGGCCGCCTCACTCTTCCCAAATCCATCGTCGCCCGCGTCGAAAAAGATCAGTTCGGCTACTCGTCATCATCCTCGGCTTCCCATCAAAACGACCCGCCGCCTGTCTCAGCACCCGAAATCGCCCCCGTCCGCGGCTATGACGACACCGCCCGCCTCGCCGTTCACAACGACTCCATCGATTTCGCCTATGTCGCGCGCCTCGAAGCCGACGCTCGCTCCGGCTCCTCAGCCGCCATCGAAAAAGTTTCCGCCGCTCACTACACCGCCGCGCAGTTCCTGCTCTCCAAAGGCGAAGTCGACGGCGCCATCGACCACTATCGCCAGGCCCTCAATTTCGCCCCCGAAAATCTCGGATTGCTCCTGAATTTATCCGTTCTCCTTTTGCGCCAGAGCCAATTCACCGCCGCTCTCGACCCACTCGAGCACGCCCGCCGCGTCGCTCCCAACTCTGCTGACGTCGCAAAGCTCACCGGCTGGGCCTACTACGGCCTGAACAAAATGGATCTCGCAGTGGAAGAATGGCAGCGCGCCGAGCACCTGCACCCCGATCCCGAAGTCGAGCGCGCGCTCGCCAAAGCGCAAAAAGACAAAGCCGAAGAGGAAAGCTACCGCGAAGGCGTCACCGCTCACTTCGCCCTGAAATACAGCGGCACCGCCACGCCCGATCTCGCCAGCGGAATCCTGCACGCCCTCGAAGACGATTTCAACGACATCGAATCGCAGCTCGACTACACCCCGCCCGAACCCATCGGCGTGATCCTCTACACCGGCCAGGCCTTCGCCGACATCACCCGCGCCCCCAGCTGGGCCGGCGCCATCAACGACGGCCGCATCCGCATTCCAGTCCAGGGCCTCAGCAGCGTCACCTCAGAATTGGCCCGCGTCCTGAAACACGAACTCACCCACAGCTTCATCGGACAAAAAACCCGCGGCCGCGCCCCCACCTGGGTCCAGGAAGGCGTCGCGCAATGGATGGAAGGCCGCCGCATCAATAGCGCGGCAGGCGCTCTGGTGGAATTAGCAGGCCAAGGCCGTGCACCCAACCTACAAATGCTCGAAGGCTCCTGGATGTCGCTCTCCGGCAGCGCCGCCTCCTTCGCCTACGCCTACTCGCTGGCCGCCGTCGAATCCATCATCGAATCAGGCGGCATCAGCGACATTAGCCGCCTCCTCGATCGCATCTCCACAGCCCCATCCATGGACGCCGCCCTCCGCGACGCCCTCCATTCCGACTACTCCGACCTGGACCAGCAAACCATCGCTTACCTCCGCCACGAATACCTCCGCTGACCAATCGCCTTGTCTGGAGAGCCCATTCACTTATCCGGCCATACTTCTGTAGGACCACTGTTGAGCCATAATCAATCTGGGTCAGTTGCCAGTAGAAACTGAACCGACGCTATTCGATATTTCGCCGGACTGAAGCTCTCCCGACGGCTACGTCGCACCTTGAGATAGGTGATTCTATAAAAGCAGTTGACCGCGCCACGGCACAGTCACTGGTGCCAGAAACTTGTCTCGAGTTTCCATTAACCGGAAAATCTAATCGTGGATTCGGTTCGGCAAGCTAAGGCCGACTTCCTACTGGTGCTTCGTGCCCGGATAAAAGCATGGCTCCGGTACAGGCGATCGCTGGCATGGTGGCAAGGACCGTCGATGCTGATGGTCCTCTGACCCCGTTGGAGAGATTCCTCAACCTATCGTCACCGGGCCGAACCGGATCCCAATCTTTCACTAAGGAGCGGCATGATGACAGACAAGAAGCTGTGGCGGAACCGGAAGGAGAGAAAGGAATGGGCGCGGCGGTTGCAATCGGAGGATCCGGGTCTGGAGGTGGTCCACCCGCATGCGGCGGGGATCGATGTGGGCAATGGCGCGCATTACGTTGCCGTACGACCGGACTGCGATCCGGAACCGGTGCGCCGGTTTGAGTGTTTCACCGCGGACCTGCATCGTCTGGCGGACTGGTTAAAGAGCTGCGGAGTGAAGACCGTGGCCATGCAGTCGACGGGAGTGTACTGGATCCCCATCTACGAGATTCTCGAAGACCATGGCTTCGAGGTGTATCTGGTCAATGCGCGGCACACCAGGAATCTGCCGGGACGCAAGAGCGATGTGCAGGAGAGCCAGTGGTTGCTGAAATTGCACACCCATGGGTTGTTGAACAACTCGTTTCAGCCGCCTTCGGAGATTCGTGTGCTTCGTACCTACTGGCGGCAACGGGGAGAACATGTGCATGGAGCGGCGACGTGCGTTCAACGTATGCAGAAAGCCTTGACGCAAATGAACGTACAATTGGCTAACGTAATCAGCGATGTGAGCGGTCTGACCGGACAAGCCATCATACGGGCGATGGTAGCCGGAGAACGCGATCCGCGGAAGTTGGCCGAACTCAGTGATCCGCGGATTCAGGCCAGTCGTGAGGAGGTTGTGAGAAGCCTGGAGGGTAACTGGCGTCCGGAACTGCTGTTTGTGTTGCAGCAGGAAGTGGAGATGTACGACACCTATCAGCAACGGATCGCCGAGTGCGATGAGCAACTGCAGAAGCATCTGGCGAGTTTTGTGGATACTATTCCGCGCCAATCATCGCAAGCGGAACCTGAGAGAAAGAAGACAAAGCCAGCCAAGAATGCCCCTCGATTCGAGCTCGGCCGTGAGCTGCAGCGCATCACGGGAGTAGACCTAACCAGGATCGACGGCATCGACGTGATGGTCGCCCAGACTTTGATCAGTGAAGTGGGGCTGGATATGAGCCGGTGGAAAACCGAAGCGCACTTCTCCTCGTGGCTGGGATTATGTCCGGACAACCGCACCAGTGGAGACAAGGTGCTGGCCCGAGGCACTCGGCGTGTGGTCAATCGCGCCGCCACAGCGTTGCGGATGGCGGCCCTCACCTTGATGCGCAGTCGCACCTACCTCGGAGCACAATACCGCCGGTTGCGCACCAAGCTCGGTGCCCCGAAAGCCATTACGGCGATGGCCCACCGGCTCGCCCGATTGGTCTACCGAATGCTGAAGTACGGTCAGCGGTACGTTGACAAAGGTGCTGAATACTACGAGCACAGATACCGCCGACAACAGATCGACTTCCTCAGAAAGAAAGCAACCAAACTGGGACTCCAGATTACGTTGGAAAAACCTTAAAGAAGTTTCTGGAGAGGGGATGTCAACAAAAAAGGTTCTCCCTCGGCCGGTAGCCGAGAGGTTTTTTGTCTCGATATCCAGCCCACTATTTGCTGATGGCTCTCGATCGCTCGAGAGGTTCTTCTCTGGATGGCTCTTCCGTTCCCTCGGTTCATTTTCGAGTAGTGACAACGTCCGCCGGCTCTTGAAACTTGGCAAGCGATTCGATTGCGTGGCAACCAGGGTTCTATCCGAGGCTCTGGGCCTATCGCTATTTCTGGTTCTCCGAGGGGGCATAGCGTGGGAACAGTGACTCGGTGCCGAAGCACACAGGGTCGGACCACCTATCTGATACTCCCCTCGAACCGAGCGTCTCAAGAACCGAACCGACCACCACTCAGGAGGATGGAACGAGCTCTCTACTAGAGACGCTCAAGCTGCTTGCCGATGTAATTCGTTGGCGTCGAAGCACACTCCTTTCTTCCAGATCGTCAAAGTGATCGCTGCAATCTTCCGTGCCAGGGTGAGACGTGCCATCGCCGGTCTCCTCCCTTTCGCCAGAAGTGCAGCGTAAAACTCCTGGAACGGTCCCGGTCGAGTGCTGGCGGATATCGCGGCACTCTTGAAGATATTTTTCAGATCGTGATTGTGGTTTTCGTTCAGGCCCAGCACGGTGACTCGCTCCCGGTTTCGTCGCAGTTGCCCTCTCACAAAGCGGTATTCGCCGCTGTCGTGAGTCTCGAGTCCGAATCCGCTGTAGGCCCATAGCTGTCGCTTGGTGCGAAAACGATGCGGTGTCTCGACCAGCGCCACCAGCAATGCCGAGCGAATCGGACCCAGATAAGGAATCTGACGGAGCAATTTCACTGGGCTGATGTTTCCGGCTCTCCGCCAGCAGATCGCGTCGTGCTCCCTGCCGCAAAGGCTCCAACGCATCCAGTTGCTGGTAGAGCCGCTCGGCTCGCAGGCGAACTCCCGGTTCTACGATCTTGGCTAACCATTCCGCACGATGGCGCGGTCGATACACGGCTGGCCCGGCACAGGGAATGGCCCAGCTTCGGTACACCGCCTTGATCCGACTCATCACCCGCGTCAGATCTTTCGTAATCGTCAGATAGCTGCGGGCCAGCTCCTTCAAAGTGCGCAGCCCGTTCTCTCCGTGGTAGATCGGTGAGAGATGGTTGCCACGCAAGAGCTCGGCCAGCTTCCGAGCATCGATCCGATCGCTCTTGCTGCCATCCTTTAATAGAGCAGTTTTCCGAGGATCGCAGACCAAAACATTCGCAACGTGAGGTTTCAGCAGGTCATACAACCAGGCGGCGGAAGTTCCCTCTTCGAAAGTCACCAGCAAACTGCCGCGCAGCCCGGCGATGAACTGCAGAATCGTGGCCGCTTTCGTTTCGAGGACAGACTCCAGGATCAGCTTGCCGGCGGAATCCAGGACCGCAACCGAGATCGTTGCCTGATGAACGTCCATGCCAATATACTTTGCTTGGTTCATAACGGCGCTCCTTTCGGTAGGTCGTGATGCGAACGATCAAAACCTACCGCAAAGTGGGCGCCTTTTATATTGCGTGGGAAGTGCATGTTCAATAAGTTGGTTGGTGGGCCCGCTAGGATTCAATCCTAGGACCAACGGATTATGAGCGGACGAAACTAAATCCTCTGCATATCCCTATATTGCTCTTGAGTGCTTCCCGCGCCGGCTCTGAAAATTGCTATAGCCTGATATTGCCCTGGTCATCCGTCATTGCGGAGGGATTGCAGAATGACCTTTCAAGTTGGGCAACGCGTTGCAGAGAAAGTGTCTGGACGGATTGGGCGGGTGACGAAGTTCGGCACTGTCTTCGAAAATGGCAAACCTTACGTTTTCTATGAGGTTCAATGGGAGGACGGCGGCACTTCGCGTGTGGCCCACGAAGACCTTAAAGCAGCACCGATTACCTAAGCAGAATAGCGATCTCGTGCCGGCGATCGAAGCCGGTAAGGCAAGCACGGACGGCTCTCGGAAGACTTCAAGTTGGCCGAGGAAGGAGTTTCAAAGATTGGCATTTCTCTCATCATGTCGAAGGAAGAACCGATCGTCACAGCAAAGAAACGACTGATCAGCCTTGCATCGGATGAAACTGACAGTTATCGAATCTGGGATTCCACGAAGCAACGCTTCATCGACCTGCTGGACGATTGCGCCTAATTGCCAGTTCGACAAATACATCTTACTACGCCGGTTAACTTTTTACGGTACTCGGGCCTGCTTTGTTGTCCGCCCGTTTGTGACTAAGCGTTGGCTGCACTGGTTTCCTGTATGGTTCGCCGCAATCAGGGCAAACTGTGCTACAAGCCTGATGGCTTGTGCCACATTTAGGGTTACGACATTTTCTTACCAATTGTTCTTCCCCTTGGGGTACTTAGTGCCCGAGAGCACATATCCGTTGCAGATGGACGAGAGGACGGAGAGCCTGTGCCGGGTTCTGAAGGCCGTGTACCTTCAGGATGGCAAACTCTCCTCCACAAGTAAGGAGTGGGGCGCAGCCGATGTCGGCAGATTGACGAACTGCCGGGCCGTCGAATCCCATACGTGGTAGTTTCCGGGGTGTTCCGCATCCAGAATCTTTAATCGTTGCTTCGCCGCCTCAAGATCCTGTGTTGACTCGACCCACGAAAAAGCCCCATTCGAGTGCTCGATAAAGATGTCATATTTGGAATCCACGACTGCTCCCAACGGTGCTTCTCAATCCGTTTTTGACTACTGCACTTGGTCCTTCTTGCCAGACGGCGTGAGCTTGCGCTCTAATTCATGCTCGGCCTCAAGCCAATCGTCAAGCGTATAACCGCCAGAGACTACACGTTCGTAGTGAATCCTACAGGCTCGGCGTTGAATTTCGGACAAAGTCGGCGGGTGAATATCAGTTTCTTCTAGGAATAGCTGGATCGGATTATCAGGACGTGGACTATCAGTTCTCAATATTTGACTCATACAGAACCTCCTCTAGGTCATTTCCTCCCCTTTTTTTCTAATTTTGCCTTCTACTTATTAGATGCACTCCAAACGTGCCGGTTGCTATTGTTCGCTCATCGAGTCACATGAGGGTGGAGGTTAGTGTGCCGGTCAATATCCGACAGCGGCTTGAGTCGGGAAAAAGCCTTGAAGCACGCCGGTCAATCGGCGCCTTCACGAACATAGTGAAAAACATACGCGGCCTAAATCTTGTAATTCCTCACTCGCGCCTAGACGGCTTTCCAGGCTCGCGCGTGCACTATAACTGCAAACAGAAATAATGCCCGCGCGAGGATGAATCCAGAGTAATCCTTTCGCTTGATCGCCCCGTAAACGCATAGGAGGCCGATGACTAGCCACGCCAGCGCGAAAACCATTCCTTGGTTCATTCTTCGGAGAGTAGAAGGCCTTCCTTTTATGCAACTACAGAATAGGCTGTAAATTACTCTGGGAAATCTTCTTGAGATTACCGGCGTCTAAGGAGTTGTCAATAAAAGCGAGGATCGTCTGATCGAATGAGCAGAACACAAAATACTGACCGGGTTTTCGAGCCGCGGCTTCTTCCATGCGGCACTGAGGCCTTCTACTGTTTCAATCCACATCACACACGTGCACCCAAAGCGACCTGCAAAAATGTCGAGCTTGGATGTTTTTGCAATCGGCAAAGAGCCGTACTCATCACCCCGATTCGAGGCCATTGTGCATGCCCTCACGGCAGGGATATTACCGGTAACCCTTGCCGGCTTTTCGCTTCACCCTATGGGCCGTCAAGCCCATCTACTACCTTCGCACCGCTGTGTGGCTCGACGGCCAAAAAGCAAACGCACTCGCAGCAATTTCTCGCATCGGCCCGCGCCCGATTCTATTCATTGCGGGCGAGGATGACAAAATCTGCCCGCCGCAAAACGCAAGACGCATGTACGACGCCGCTTTGAGCCCCGACAAAGCCCTTCTGATTGTGCCGCACGCCGACCACGACATCACCTATTCCTCTGCCTCCGATCTCTACGAATCCACCGTCATATCGTTCCTCAGCAAAAACTAAGCGCCGACGGCGCTGGATGGGAGCGCTCCGCCGGCGCGGGTTGTAGGTGATTCAACTTCGTTATCGACAGTATAGGCTTCCCTGCTCTGCAGGAGCACCGAGCACAACTCCGTCTTGCGGGGTGACGATGGTGCAAGCGACTCGCCTTTTGTCTCAAGCCGGAAACCTTTGGCGAGAGGCAAATGACTGAATAAACCCAACCTCAGAACGCGGTGAAGGAAATCATTGGTTGAGCCAACCGCCGTGAAAACCAGCTCGTCGAAGTCCATTTACGATGTGAGGGCATCGCTGAATAATCCTCCAGATGAGTTCACTCTGATAATTTTCGATCATGATGAGAATCGGTCCTTCATTCAATCCGAATATCCAGGGCGAGACCCATGCATGTAGACTCGCAGTGGTAACGGGATAGGTCGGATTGTAGCTAGCAACAAACCCATAAGGACTTCGCCCCAGCGCTTCAAGACGTTCGACGATGTGACGAATCGTCTTAACGACGATTTCAGGCGCGAACGGAAGGGACGTCGCTACTGCCCAAGGAGAAATAGTGCCGTCGTCTGGACCAAAAGGTGCGCCGCGAGCTTCGTACCCAAAGAATTGTCGCCGTACTCCGCTCACCTCTAGAACGGCAGGTCCGGGTCCGTCGCTCGCCGTGAGTCCCCACACAAACTCATTATAGTGAGCAAACCGAAGTGGATTCTCGATTCCATACTGCCTGTGAATGTATGTGGCGCGCCGGCTGTTCTCGAAATAATCGATTCCGACCTTCTTGTTGAAGTCGTCCTGAATACCGCGAAAATCGATCCAGAGATGGGACATTTGATGAATGAATAGCGGGCCGGCGTACAAATATTCTGTGTCGTAGACCTTCTTCCATTCAAACGTCGAGATCCACTCCTTGTAACCTTGCGGCTCGACGGGAAACGTGGGCGATCCCAAAGCTAGCGCATAAAGAATGATGGCTTCGCTATAGCCCTTGTCCCATCGGTACGGGAGAAATCCTGACTCGGGTTTCCAACCGTGAGAAAGCGTCGCTCCTTTGTCGAGAGCCCATTGCCAATCAACGCGGCGGTAAAGGATTTCGGCAAGTTTGCGCAGCTCAGCTTCTTTGTTGGTCGGCCCACTGAAATAGCTCGCTGCAGAAAGGACGCCCGCCATCATGATCGCAGTATCAACGGTGGATAGCTCGCATTGATACGCACGAATGCCAGACTGCATGTCGAGGAAGTGATAGTAGAATCCTTTATATCCGGTCGCGTCCGGCTCAGGTCCCTGATGACTGGCCTCGAAAAACCTGAGCAGTGTCAGAATCCTTTCGACGACTTCTGTGCGCAACAATATGCCTCGCTCGACAGCGATAACGTAGACAGTAAGTCCCATCCCAATCGCTGCGATGCTCGAAGCTGATCCAGGTTTGGTTTTGTCCGCCACTAGGCCGTTGTGAGGGTTAGATTCAATCCGGTAAAAATTGACGATCTTATGTCGCAGATTGCCAAGTAACTCCGAATCTGCCACCTGTGGACCAAAATGGAGCGCCCTATCTGTCAATGCAATGTCCTTAGCAGGCGATCTCAGAGTTCCGGAGAATGCAAGTCCCGCTGAAATACCGCTTGCCGATCGGAGAAAGTCGCGACGGTTCACAACCAACACCTGTAAATCACAATTCCTGCTGTGAATTCTCTCTAGTCGCCAGGCACCTTAGAACCGAGATCTTAGCTGATTCTACCGGCATTCGTGGAATGCGAGTACGGGATTGAACTGAGGTCTAGGCCTTAAATGATGGCATAACGAAGTCGGCCTCACGACGAGCCGAGTAAACTGTGTGGTGTCCGGACCTAACAGAGCTCGGATCGAAGGAGGCCGAGATGAAAATTATAGGATGCGATCTACACGCTCGACAACAGACGATCGCGATGTTGGATACTGATACAGGCGAGATGGAAGAAAAGACCCTCGAACATGAAGGCGACACCGTCCGGGAGTTTTATTCCGCACTGTCTGGTCCGATTCTGGTGGGGATCGAAGCGACCGGCTCAATGCAGTGGTTTCTGGAGTTGATGGAAGAGCTGGGGATCGAATGCCGCGTCGGTCATCCAGCGAAAATCCGCAAAGCAGAAACACGCAAACAAAAGCATGATCGGCGGGATGCGCGATTTTGTTACTGACCTTGCTCGCCGAGAATCGCTTTCCGACGATCTGGATGCCCTCGACCGAGCAACGCGATCTGCGCACGTTGTTACGTCACCGTCATCAGTGGGTGCGCATGCGATCCCGAGTCCAGCACACGCTGCAATCGATGGCACTCAACCACGGTCTCAGGAGAGGCCACGCGCTATGGAGCCAAGCAAACCAGCACGCACTTCGAGCGTTGCCTCTGGCTCCCCATGCCAGCGAGCGACGAGCGGCACTGCTGACTTTGTATCCTCGCCTGCAGGGATCGATCGAAGAACTCGACAAAGAAGTCTGCGAAGAGATCCAGCAGCATCCCCAGGCAAGACGATTGCTAACACATCCGGGAGTGGGGCCGATCACCGCGTTAGCCACCGAAGTGTTCCTGGGGGATCCACTGCGGTTCAGCGATGGAAAAGCACTGGCCAGTTACATCGGCATGATTCCGAGCGAATACACCAGCGGGCGCCGGCAGCGGCTGGGTGCGATGAGCAAACAAGGGAACACGTTGCTGCGTTATCTGTGGTGTGAAGCAGCGATGCACGCGGTCGAGCGGGATCCGGAGTTGAAACGCTTCTATCGGCGGAAACTGGTGCAGAAAGGACTGGGGAAAGCGAGAGTCGCGGCAGCCAGGAAGTTGGGAATCCGACTCTGGATCATGATGCGTGACCAGATCGATTACGAAGAGTTCTGCCGTCGCGGAAAAGCGCGGCAGGAAAGCGGTCGTGTCCGTGCGGGGATGCCAGCTATCAACAGTGGTCCTGCGCAGCAGTGACCGGATAAGTGAATAGGCTACCCGCCTCCCTGGAATGTCAGGGAGTTCGAAGAAATCATCATGGTCGGACGTGATCGGAGAGATGTTTGGGTGCGCCGGGATAAACCGGCGAGGAGTCGTGGATGTAAGAGCCACACAGGAAAGGTCTAGCGAGCCATCCTGTCCCCGAGTCATGCGTAGTCAGTCGCGAGGCTGGGTGCGAAGCGTTGACAGGGGCACATGCAGGCTGGATATCGAGCTGCGAAATAATCGCCTTCAGAGTGCCGACGCCGTCCAGACAGGCGGAAGGCAACACCGGCGGATGCGAAAACGCGAGCATTCACAGGACTCTGCGCAGTCAGAGAACCCAGGCATGCATGGAAACTCCACGCGCGAGAACCGGGAGACCCCGTCAACGCCCGAGAAGTGGAAGTAAGCGGGCCGGCTGGAGAAGGCCATGAACCAGAAGTCCGGCATGCACGTTGGCGGGGAGTCGGACGGTCGTACAGTACCAACGAAGTGCCCGAACAAAGGCGGGAAACCGCTGGCGGAGGGCATGGAGGGAAGGCGACCGACCAAGGAGAACATCGAGCAGACGACCGCGTCACAGACACAGAGCTGGATCAACGCGTCGAGCGGTTTGCTCGGTGTGCGGGAAGTAGCACGAAAGGAGAAGCGGTTACGTTTCACCGCGCTACTCCACCACGTCACCGTTCCTCTACTACAGGGCAGCTTCTACTCTCTGAAGCGAGAAGCAGCACCGGGGATAGATGGAATGACCTGGAAGGAGTACGAGACGGACCTGGACAGGCGGCTGGTGGATTTACACGGCCGGGTGCACCAAGGAACGTATCGAGCGCAACCCTCCAAGAGAGCCTACATCCCCAAAGCAGATGGACGACAACGACCCTTGGGCATTGCAGCCCTGGAGGACAAAATCGTTCAGTCCGCCGTGGTGACGGTCCTCAATCAGATTTATGAAGAGGATTTCCTTGGGTTCTCCTATGGGTTCCGACCCGGGCGAAGCCAGCATGATGCGCTGGATGCGCTGTGGGTCGGGCTCATGCGGAAGAAAGTGAAATGGGTGCTCGACGCTGATGTTCGTGACTTTTTCGGGACTGTTGTACACGAACAACTGGTTAAGTTCATCGAGCATCGGATCGCCGACCGAAGGATACTTCGCCTGATCCGGAAATGGCTGAGGGCAGGAGTTACGGAGGAAGGCAACTGGTCGAAGACGGAAGTAGGTACTCCGCAAGGGGCGGTGGCATCGCCATTGCTCGCGAACCTATACCTGCATTACGTGTTCGATCTGTGGGCACAGCACTGGCGGAAGCATCGCGCAACGGGAGACATGATCGTTGTCCGATACGCTGACGATATCGTGCTGGGATTTCAGCGGCGAACTGATGCCGAGCGATTCCTCCAGGAATGGAAAGAACGCTTGCGCAAGTTCGGGTTGGCATTACACCCGGACAAGACGCGCCTGATTGAGTTCGGGCGTTTCGCAGCCGCAAACCGAGAGCAGCGTGGCGAGGGCAAGCCGGAGACGTTCAACTTTCTGGGCTTCACGCATATATGCGGGATGACCCGAATAACCGGCAAGTTCACGGTCATGCGTAAGACCATCCGGAAGCGCCTCTCTGCAAAGCTGAAAGAGCTGAAGGAGGAGCTTCGACGGCGCTGGCACGAGCCAGTGGCCGAGGTCGGGCAATGGTTGAGGTCCGTTGTTCAGGGCTACTTCAACTATCATGCGATACCCGGCAACACGGATAGTCTAAACACCTTTCGGTTTCAGGTGATCTGGCACTGGCACCGCGCACTGGGGCGGCGCAGCCACAAGAGCCGGGTGACCTGGGCGCGGTTCTGGTCATTAGTTATCCGCTGGCTCCCGCGAGTCCAGATCCTACATCCCTATCCCGACATGCGCTTCAACGCTAAGTATCCGAGGTAGGAGCCGTATGCAGCAATGCTGCCCGTACGGATCTGCGCGGGGGGCGTCGGGACAACCGGCGTCCCTACCGCGACTGGGCAAGACCGAGACGATGAAGTGACACGGACCGAGCTCGTAGGTCGGACAGGGACAATGAATTCGAGAATGGCAGCGCATCACTCGCCAAGAAACAAGCGAGACTGTGCGGTGGCAGGTGTGTGTGCGAAAGAAATAAAACCAGAGCTAAACACCCTTGACGAGGCCGACTTCGTTAGAGATGTTGATAAATCTATAGCGCTGTATCGACAGTGCTCCGGCAGCAGACTGTTGCCGAGAGGCATGTAAGCCCACCCGGAGCATTGTCGATACGGGGATTTGCAGTAAGCTGCTGCGCGGCGGTTGCGCTATGGGGATTGCATGTACGAAGAGATGTGGAAGCAGCTTGATGTTTTGAGTGAAGACGAAGGACCTGGGGTTGTGTAGTCGGCGCTCGAAGTGGATGGAAGCATACTGCGGTGTTCGTAGAGTGGCGCAGAGTAAGTGCGTGGGAAGGTCGGGGCATACCAGTTCTGGCTGCGATTGAAGAGCCGAATGTTCTCGACTGCGAATTGGTCCTTTATCCATCATTTTCAAGAAGAGTTGATCGGATGTAGGAACAGGTACGCTGCCAGCTCCTGCACAGAGAGGTAGGCAAGAATGCGTAGGGTCCCGCGCTGGCACACGGGGCAGCGGCGTTCCATCGCTTGTTTTTGTCGTGGCGCGAGAACGGCGATGGAGGTTGGGGGAGGATCGATGGCTTGGAGGTGTTGACGGCAAAGCGCGAGGGCCTGAGAGCGATTGCGGTTGGCTAGAAAACCGAAATGCCGGATTTTGACGAAGCCCGGTGGCAAGATGTGGAGAAGAAAGCGTCGGATGAACTCGACGGCATCGAGTGTCAGGATCTTACTGCGGTTCTCATCCTTAGGGTCCCGCCTGCGAAATCGGACGTGATCGTTCTGCATTTCAAGCAAGCGGCCGTTGGAGATGGCCACCCGGTGCGAGCGAGATAGCGCAGAACATGCTCCGGTCCGCCGAAGGGAGGCTTGGCGTAGACCACCGATTCTTTCTTCCGGAGTTGCTGCAGCCAGGCGTTAAAGCGAACCGGATCAGCCACTGTCTTCTCCCGTCCCAGGAAGTGGAGCTCTTTTCTGGGAATACGCATCCGCGAGAAAGGCGAGAAGTTTTCCGCGAAACACACGGCTGAGAACGCGAACTGGCAGGAAGAACTTTCGCCGGCAAGCAATCCAGCGAGAACCATCGAGGGCCATTCCTCCCGCAGGCACCACGCAGTGAAGATGAGGATGATGCAACGAGTTTTGGCCCCAAGTATGGAGTACGGCAGGGAAGCCGATGCGAGCACCGAGGTGCCGTGGATCGGCTGCGATTTCTAGCAGGGTCTTAGAAACGGCGCGAAACAAGAGACTATAGAACCAACGTTGGTTCTGCCGGGCCAGTGGCGCGAGTCCCTGAGGCACGGTGAACACCAAATGGCAGTAGGGCACGGGGCAATAGTTCTTGGGCGCGCTCGGCCAGCCAGCGATCACGAGCGGTCGACTGACACTTGGGGCAGTGGCGGTTGCGGCAGGAGTTGTAGGCGATGGTGCGTTGGGAACAGTGATCACACTCCTCGACATGACCGCCTAGAGCAGCGGTGCGGCAGACGCCGATGTCACGCAGAGCTTTCTGCTGCTGAGGAGACACCGTGCGTCTCCAGAGGCTCAGGAACTTTTCTTCGTAGGCGTGAAAGACATCGGCTAGTTCAAGCCGATGTTCTCTCACCTTCTTCTGCCATCTCCGTCGGGGATAAGAACTTCACGAATCGGAAGATCATCCAGAGGGCTTGTTGTGGCCCGGAGCCGCTGTTCCGAGACGTGCAGATAACGGGCGGTCGTCTTGAGGTCGGCGTGACCGAGCAGAACCTGAATGATCCGCAGATCAGCACCGGCATCGAGCAGGTGGGTGGCAAAGGAGTGACGCAAGACGTGCGGACTGATGTATTTCTTGCTCGTGATCTTCTTGCGCAGTCCTTGAAAGATCTGCCGAATTCCGGACTGGTGCATCGGAATTTCAGGCTTCTGGCCAGGAAACAGCCAATCGGTTGGCTTTCGCCAGCGCCAGTAGACCCGGAGCAACTCGAGAAGCTTGGGCGAGAGCATGACCTGGCGAGGAAATCTGCCCTTGCCTTCTCGGACGTGAACGACCATACGCTGGCTATCGATGTCGCTGATCTTGAGCTGCTGCGCTTCGGCGCAACGCAATCCCGTGCTGTAGAGCGTTGCGATGAGTGCACGGTGCTTAGGTTCGTCGCGTCGAGCAAAGAACGGACTTCCTCGCGACTCAACACGGTGGGTAACTTTCGCCAAACTTTCGGCTTAGCGACTTCGGCGTCGAACCAGGTCTGCTTGAGGGTCCGTGTGAAGAAGAATTTCAGTGCTGCGGTTCGAACCTGAAACGTCGGCCAAGCTAGCTTTCTCTCATTCAACAGATACAACTGATACTTGGCGGACGTGCTCGGAACCAAGTTGATCGGGTGATTTACGAAAGTAGCGCGCGAAGTGGGCGACCGCTTCGGTGTAGGAATGGATCGTCTGCTCTGAGTAATTTCGGAGCCGAAGATCCTCGATCATTCGCCTGCGTAGTTCGGTCATGGACGACCTCCTGTGGGTCGTTCCATAGAAAATTGAGATATCAGATAAAGTGTCGAGAACAGAGTTGTCACGCAATATAAAAGGCGCCCACTTTGCGGTAGGTTTTGATCGTTGGCATCACCACCTACCGAAAGGAGCGCCGTTGTGAACCAAACAAAGTATATTGGCATGGATGTTCATCAGGCAACGATCTCAGTTGCCGTCATGGATTCCGCTGGCAAGCTGATCTTGGAGTCCATCCTCGAAACGAAAGCGGCCACGATTCTGCAGTTCATCGGTGGGCTGCACGGCAGCTTGCTGGTGACTTTCGAAGAAGGAACTTCCGCCGCCTGGTTGTATGACCTGCTCAAGCCTCACGTCGCGAATGTCCTGGTCTGCGATCCTCGGAAAAATGCTCTATTAAAGGATGGCAGCAAGAGTGATCGGATCGATGCTCGGAAACTGGCCGAGCTTTTGCGTGGCAACCATCTCTCCCCGATCTACCACGGAGAGAACGGCGTACGCACTTTGAAGGAGCTGGCCCGCAGCTATCTGACGATCACGAAAGATCTGACGCGGGTCATGAGTCGGATCAAGGCGGTGTACCGAAGCTGGGCCATTCCTTGTGCTGGGCCAGCCGTGTATCGACCGCGCCATCGTGCAGAATGGTTGGCCAAGATCGTAGAACCGGGAGTTCGCCTGCGAGCCGAGCGGCTCTACCAGCAACTGGATGCGTTAGAGCCTTTGCGGCAGGGAGCGCGACGCGACCTGCTGGCGGAGAGCCGGAAACATCATGCGGTGAGGTTGCTCCGTCAGATTCCTTATCTGGGTCCGATTCGTTCCGCCTTGCTGGTCGCGCTGCTGGAGACACCGCATCGTTTTCGGACCAAGCGACAGTTGTGGGCCTATAGCGGATTCGGACTCGAGACTCACGACAGCGGCGAATATCGCTTTGTGAAAGGGCAACTGCGACGAAACCGGGAGCGAGTCACCGTGCTGGGCCTGAACCAGAACCACAATCACGATCTGAAAAATATCTTCAAGAGTGCTGCGATATCCGCCAGCACTCGACCAGGACCGTTCCAGGAGTTTTACGCGGGGCTTCTGGCCAAAGGGAGGAGGCCGGCGATGGCGCGTCTCACCCTGGCACGGAAGATTGCAGCGATCACTTTGACGATTTGGAAGAAAGGAGTGTGCTTCGACGCCAAAGAATTACATCGGCAAGCAGCTTGAGCGTCTCTGGTAGAGAACTCGTTCCGTCTTTCCTGGGTGGTGGTCGGTTCGGTTCTTGAGACGCTAAGGTTCGAGGGAAGTATCAGATAGCTGGTTCGACCCTGTGTGCTTCGGCACCGAGTCACCGTTCTCACGCTATGCCCCCTCGGAGAACCAGAAATAGCGATAGGCTACGAGCCTCGGATAGAACCATGGTTGCCACGAAATCGAATCGCTTGCCAAGTTTCAAGAATCGACGGGCGTTGTCACCACGAGAAAATGAACCGAGGGAACGGAAGAGCAATCCAGAGAAGAACCTCTCGAGCGATCGAGAGCCATCTGCACACAGTGGGCTGGATATCGAGACAAAAAACTCCTCAGCTACCGGCCGAGGGAGAAGTTTTTTTGTTGACATCCCTTTTTATAGAAAGCTATCTCAGTGTGGGATAGATGACAGCAAGAGGGCTTCCTCGACATGTATCGGACTAAAACGTTCCGACCCCGTCGCAAAGCCTGACTTCCCGTGGCACGACTAATCTGAAGGGATAGCGTGGACTCGGTCAAGAGTCCACCACGCTGCCACCATGGCGAAGAGACAGACCACAACCGCGTTGAACCACCACCAATGCAAGGGCCATCCTCGAAACTTCAAGATTCAAACTTATATCCCCACCGAATCGATGGAGTTCAATTTAGATTCCAAGTACGATGACTACGACGTGCATTTCTAGGGGAAATCTTATAGCCAATGCAGCGGAATCTCTTCCTCTTCCTGCTTATCTCTTTGATTCCAACGAACGTTTGTCGGGCGCAGGAACCCCTTGCGGCACAACTGCAAGGGACGCAGACTGTTAGTCCAAAGCAAACCGCAACGGCCACTCCGCAGACTTCTCCTGAAAACAATCAGACCGCTGAGGAGCAGCAACATCGCTTATTTGGAATTTTTCCCACCTACACAGTTTCCAACAACAAGTCACCTTCTCCACTGACCGCGCGTGCTAAATTCCGTTTGTTCGTGAAGGGTTCGTTTGATCCTTTTACTCTCGTCAGCATCGGATTCAACGCCGGGCTAGGCCAGGCGGAAAATGATTTAGCGGGATATGGTCAGGGCGCCGCCGGATACGGCAAGCGCGTCGGGGCCGGTTTGGCTGATGAAACTTCAGGCGGGTTCTTCGGAGTGTTTCTTCTCCCTTCTCTCTTCCATGAAGACCCGCGCTACTTTCGCAAAGGCACTGGATCTTTCAAAGCCCGGCTCGGCCATGCATTGGTCCGGCCCGTGGTGATTCGCAAAGATTCGGGTGGGAATGAATTCAATTGGTCAGGCATCCTGGCGAGGTTCGTGACGAGTGGCATTTCCAACGCGTATTACCCGGAGAGTGATCGCGGTGCAGGCCATGTATTCACCCGCGCCGCCGTCGCGATACCATTCAGCGTGACCGGCACAATTTTCAACGAGTTCGGACCGGATCTGGAGAAAAAGTTCTTCGGGAAGAAGCAGAACTCGCAGCCATAATCTTCGGTGGCTACTCCCAGCTCCTATAGCGAAACGTGGTAATCGGAAACTAGCGCGTTTCCGGACAGGTGTTGTGAACGCGGATTATCGCTACGTACCTCAGAACGAGACGGGTTTCAGTTAACGAACGCCGACCGGACGGTCGAAACACGGGATTCGGTCGGAGCCACCTGGCACGCGGGCTCCGCGCCGTTCCGGAACTTCTGCAGTTTCCGCACCGCGTCAGTTAGGTCCTGCTCGCTGACAATGTTGTGTGGTGAGAAGCGGATTTGCACTAAGCCGCTGCGCGGCAGGATCACACCCGACCATTTTGCGTAGTTTTTCGGTATGGAACCGATCAGTCTTAATGCCCTGCTGAATAGAAGACTTAGTTCCGGTTGCGCGATGTCGTGCCCTCTCATGAGTTAAGCCCGCAAGTCAGCTACAATGAGCCGCACGACCTGTTCGCGAGATGTGCGCGCAGCTGCCCATCGAACTTCGCTTGCAAGATTATCGTGATCTCCTTGGGACGTTCGACCGCGTCGCATCGCTCGGCGTGTTCGAGCACGTCGGTTATAAGAACTACCGGACCTTTTTCGAAGTGGCACACCATTCGCTGGCTCCCGGCGGACTTTTCTTTCTCTCCACAATCGGTTCGACACGCTCTGTGCGGATGACCGATCGGTGGATCGAGAAATATATTTTGCCTAACTCGCATCTTCCTTCACCCGTGCAAATCAGCCGCGCCATCGAAGGGTTATTTGGGATCGAGGATTGGAAAAACTGGGGATCCGACTACGACCGCACCGCGATGGCGTGGTTCCAGAACTTTGACACGAACTGGAACAAACTAAAATCGCAGTATGACGAGCGGTTCTATGGAATGTGGAAATACTACTTGATGGCTGCCGCGGCGTCCTTCCGGTCGCGTAAGAACGGTGTCTGGCAAATTCTCCTCTCACGCCAATAAGGTTCTCCCGTCTTTAACGGCAAGATGAAACTGGGACTCTTCTGCGATAGCGCGTTTCCCTGATATCGCGTTTCCCTCATAAAACAGATTCCCCAAAAATCAAGTTAAAATAGGTTGCACGATCCGTTCGCAAGGCGATTTCCCAGGAGGTGCGATTTTGAGGAAGAGCGCCGATGTGTTTTGGGCAACCTTGGGAGAGGGTGGTCTTGTGCTTGTGCTTGCTGCAATCGGCTGGGCGACGAGACAGCCTCTGATCTTTGCCAGTCTGGGTCCCACGGCTTACGAGCTCGTGGAACAGCCGCAGCTGCGAAGCGCAAGAGCCTATAATATAGTCGTTGGACACTTGATCGGCCTAGGTGCCGGCTTTGTTGCACTATACCTGTTGAATGCGTGGGCTGCGCCTAATGTGATCTCGGCTGGTGTTGTATCCACCAAGCGGCTGTGGGCCGTGGCTATAGCGGCCGCCCTCACCACCCTCGTCAGCCTCACGCTAAAAGCCGGTCAGCCCGCAGCCCTGGCGACCACCCTGCTCGTCTCACTGGGATCGATGCAAACTCGCCGGGACGCGTTAGCCATCATGGCCGGGGTCCTAATCATCACCGCCATTGGAGAGCCTGTGCGCCGGTTTCGTCTCAACCATACCGAGATTCGTCCCGTCGTGGGCAAGATATGATTATGATAAGGGAATATATATATCCCAACGGGCCCGGCTCCCGCTTCAGGATTTTCTTGGAGCATTCATACACAGAGATGCAACAAGCTGCACCACAATGATCGCCGTCGGAAACCTAAGAGTCTCCTTGTAGGCCTCTTGCCAAAGCGTCGCTGCATTATAGAACTCGCGGGAGCAGGGGCCGGGCCGTCTTGTCAGCTAGGGTGGAAGTCCGCAACGCGTGCGCAACGTGAAGGACCGGGTCGGCGTGTGCGATCATCGAAGATTCCGAATGTCGAGGGCTCTTGCAACCGCCCATGACTCTCATGTTGTCGATTGTTGAGTTATTCCGGGGAATGTGAAAGAGCACAACCGAGTAGGTCCACGGATGTTGGACTTATCCAGATTTCGAATTGGATTGATTGCGCTATTCCGAAAAAACGCTCATCCAATGAATTGAAATGATAGTGGTACCAGGCCGATGATCCCCCATCGGCTTCTCTGCGCGCCCAAAATTGTTGGGAACGGTCATGATCGGTCATACCTTTTTAGATGCTCTGCCTACCCCGGCTGCATGGTTTTTTTGTTGACGACCGCATAATATCGCTTTACGATATAAATATTAACAGGGCAGCGTTAGGAGGCGATTGACTTCCGCTCCCGACTACACAGCTCTAGCCGATTTTCGTTACGAGATTCGACGTTTCCTGAATTTCAGCGAGCGCGCAGCGCGAGAAGCGGGACTGGAGCCACGCCAACATCAGGCTCTACTAGCCATCAAGGGTCTTCCGCCTCACCGTATCGCAACAATTGGAGTGCTTGCCGAACGGCTCCAGATTCGGCATCACAGCGCGGTTGAGCTGGCAAACCGTCTTCAATCCAAGGGCTTGGTCCGCCGGTCACGCAGAGAATCCGACCGCCGCCAGGTTCGGCTGCTACTTACGACTCGAGGGGAGAGTCTATTAGGACGTTTGACGCTGCCCCACTGGTCCGAATTACGGTCGGCTGGTATGAGACTTCTGGAAACACTCGCAGGTGTTATTGCGAGTGCCGACTCATCGAAACAGATTCCCTCTCGGGCTCGTTCAGCAAAGCACAAATTGAATCGTCACAAACATAGAATCAAAAAGATAAGGAAAATCTCATGCCGTCCGCGACACCGACTCCAGTACCCGAGGATCCATTAAAACAATCACAGAAAGGAGCCGTTTACAGGCTTGAGATTATTTCCCTGCTCGCCGCTCTCGTAGGTATTTTGGCCGGGCTGATCGCTTATGTTCTTTATGACTTAATCGGTCTTTTCACCAATCTCGCTTATTACCACGAGTGGTCGTTGCATTTCCGCAGCCCCGAGCACACACAACTGGGTCTTTGGATTATCGTCACCCCCGTCATCGGCGGCATCATTATCGGCTTCATGGCGAAGTATGGCTCTGAAAAAATCAAAGGGCATGGAATCCCCGAGGCAATGGAAGCGGTGCTGACATCACGCAGCCGCATTGAAGCGAAAGTCGCTATCTTGAAACCGTTATCCGCCGCAATTGCTATTGGTACAGGAGGTCCGTTCGGAGCGGAAGGTCCAATCATTCAAACGGGAGGCGCTTTTGGCTCGCTGGTCGGTCAATTGATCTCGACGACTGCTTCCGAACGCAAAGTCCTTCTTGCCTGCGGAGCAGGTGCCGGCATGGCCGCCACATTCAACACCCCAATCGCTGGAGTTATCCTTGCAATCGAACTACTGCTTTTTGAGTTTCGCGCACGATCCTTCATCCCCCTGGTCATCGCCTGCACCCTTGCAACAAGTGTCCGGGCGGTCCTGCTAGGCCAGCGATCAATGTTTTCTGTTGCCAACGTGAATTTCGACGTCCTGCATGGGCTGCCGTTTTATCTAATCCTTGGAGTTGTGAGCGGCGTTGTAGCCATCGGCTTCACCAAATTGCTGTATTGGGTAGAAGATCAGTTTGATCACCTTCCGATCGATGATTTGTGGCATCCGGCAATCGGTGCGCTGGGGCTCGGCATTATCGGGTATTTCGTGCCTCGCGTCCTCGGCGTCGGTTACGACACCATTTCCGACATCCTCAACAATAACCTAGCCCTGAAACTCTTAATTCTGATTGCCGTATTCAAGGCGTTAGCTCTTGTGATCTCACTCGGTTCGGGGACCTCTGGTGGCTTGCTTGCTCCAATGTTTATGTCAAGTGCAGCACTCGGCGGCGTGTTCGCAATGACCGTAAATTTGGTTTTTCCGAGCGCACACCTGTCCCCGGGAGCGTATGCCCTGGTCGCTATGGCCGCGGTCTTCGGGTCGGCCTCGCGAGCAACCTTTGCATTCATCGTGTTCGCTTTTGAGATAACTCGTGATTACAACGCAATTCTTCCCCTAATGCTTGCCTGCGTCATAGCAGACATGATCGCGCTTCGTTATCTCCCGAGTTCAATTATGACGGAAAAACTGGCGCGGCGTGGCTTGAGAGTTTCCGGCGAATTTGAAGTCGGCGTCATGCAATTGGTGCGCGTTGGTGAAGTCATGCGCACAGATGTAAATTCAATTCCGCCGGAAATGACCGTCGCCGAGCTGGCCGCAAGGATGGGTCGTGGGGAGCGGAAATACAATCTTACCCAGGGATTGCCAATCATAGGTGACGGAGAACGTCTCTTGGGTGTGGTCACGCAAGGCGATTTGTTGCGGGCGCTTGAAGATGACTCGAGCGGCGCAATTACAGTTCTTGATGCAGGCTCGAGCAAGCCCATTGTAGCGTATGCTGACGAATTTGTGCATGATGCGATGCTCCGAATGCTTGAGAACAATATTGGACGTCTTCCAGTCGTAACCCGAGAAGATCCCAAAAAGATGGTCGGTTATTTCAATCGCGCGAGTGTTCTGGACGCGTGGACACGCCATGTGGAGGAAGAAGGATTGCGTGAACATGGCTGGATCCGGAAATGGAAGAGAGCAAATCATCGCACAAGAATGGCACGTCCCACTGTCGAAAAATGAATAGTAGGAAGAGGAAGCGATTGCGCACGATTGCATCCAACGACGCCGAATTGAATCTCGTTTCGAGGCATCGTCCTCTGTACAAAAAGCGTTCCGTCGCGGCCTGGAAGCAGGCGTAAGATGCACTTAGAGTGACTGATTCCCCATCGATCCTTAAACACACGATTCCCCCTACCGTATCGTGGGGAAGCTGAGCGGCTGTGGGATGGGCGTGTTCTTCAAGGCCGAGGGCACTAGCCTGCATCGCTTCGCGGCGCAACCATGTCGAACAAAACGATCTTACTTTTGATGTCTGATCCGCTCGTACGCTCAGTTGTGTGCGAAACGCTTGAGCGTGCAGGATATTTGGTCGTCCCGACAGGCGATCTTGGATCGGCACTAGACTGGCTAAAGCAGTGCACGCCCGATTTGTTAATTACGCGTACCTACGTTTCGAGCCTGCCGGGGCATGAAGCAGCGAGTTATCTTAGAGCAAAGCGCCCTTTGATGCGGGTTTTGATACTGGGTGGCCTTCTGGATGATGATCGGCTACGACACCGTGTGGAACTTGCAGGTTTCGAGGTATTCCCGAAGCCGTATAGTGGGGCTCAGCTCATTGAGAAAGTAAAGGAAATACTAGACCGATAAACGCTCTCCCTGGTTGAAGGTTGATCGTGAGCAGCTAACGCGAATGCGCAGAGGCAAGAGGTTGAGGTTGATGAACCTGAATCAGGCTGTGAAGATGTTAACAATGGAGAAAGAGGCGAATACATCCTTCGAACGCAGAACGAAGTCGGAGACAAGGGTGACGGGCAAAGATCGGAGGAAGAGAGGAAGATTTCGCGAAGACAAAAGCCCAGAATCAGGTCGGCGACAGAGAAGTAAGCTGCCGACAGTTAGGGAGCGAATTCACCGTGTTGTGTTACCCTCCCGAAGCCCACATGATAAAGTTTCGAAATCCGATTGCTATGTAGAACAGCGCAGCAAGTCCAAACAAAACCGATATCAATACCTTCATGGCTTCGTACTTACGTCTACAGGAGACGTCTACTACCAAAATCGTGGCAATGAACGCGCCGACACCAATCAGCAGACATATCCACCAAGAGAAATCGGAGAAATTGAAGCCAAGCATAAGCCCCTCACTAATCCATTCGCGACTTGCACATTTCAATCTCGACGTAGGAACGGTTCTGCCGCAGTTTCACTGAGGACTGATCAACTTCGTCCTTTAAGGGGAGCACTCGGAGGGCACGGATGTCTTCCCCGGACCCAGACGACTTCTTTCCCACGAGCATCAAGTAATGTGGTTCAACGCAGGCCTCAATTTCGTCAATGTCCTTGGAGATGAACACCGAAGAGAACACCGAAATGATGATTTCATTCCGCGACTTCAAAACACCGCAGAGAAGCGCCTGAACCAGTTCGCTTTCGGCAACGCGCCAGTTGTGTCGATCCTGTCCCGGCCGGCATCCTTGATTTTGATAGATTTCGTAAGCACGTTTTGCTAGAGCGTCTGAAATGGCTCTCCGACAGTTCACTGCATTCCCGATCCTTGCCTTAACCAAGTGCCCTTCGTCGCGTATGGTCGCATTTGGTTGGATTTTCATTTGCTCCTCCTTTCCGAGCAATGTTCGCCGTTGAGAAACCCCCGCAGTAGCCGCCCGAAGTCACTAGGCCGCAATGCAGGCGCATCCCAATAAACATTGCCCTTGTCCAAAATTCTGATCCATAAATAGCTATCCTCAATGGGATAAGAAAAGAACAAGGTTGCGGGAGACCCTTCCAACAGCGGAATTATTGACGCCGAGTCGTCCTTCACGTTCGTTTCGCTAATTAACAGCCGAAAGGCTTGGTGCTTGAACAACTTGCAGGCTTCCGAATAGGAATTCGCGAATTGACAATCCGCATTCCAATTCGCCAAACGCTGTGCAATGTGGGAGTGCGGAATTGCGCATTGCTCCTTAGCATCCGGTTCGGCCCGGTGACGATAGGTTGAGGAATCTCTCCAACGGGGTCAAAGGACCATCAGCATCAACGGTCCTTGCCACCATGCCAGCGATCGCCTGTCCGGAGCCATGCTTTTATCCGGGCACGAAGCACCAATAGGAAGTCGGCCTTAGCTTGCCGAACCGAATCCGCGATTAGATTTTCCGGTTAGTGGAAACTCGAGACAAGTTTCTGGCACCAGTGACTGTGCCGAAGGAGCGGTCAACTGCTTTTATAGAACTACCTATCTCAGTCTGAGTTAGGTAGTCGGAAGAGGATTTCGCAACACCTATCCACTGTCGCGTCTTTTGAATTTCCGAAATGCGAAGGTTAGGCGACGCGGCTAAGGCGTGTCTGTGCTGCCCGCCGATTTAGCGAGGGTCTTACGGTAATCCGCTGCAAATTTTTCGAGACCCTTGGTAGTGAGTTCATGATCGATGTTAAATTTCTCCCAAGGTTGCGTCAGGTCAAGTTCTTCATATGGGATAGATTTTGCGGAGGAGAGGTATTGAAAGCCGGCTTCTGGCATCGGGAAATTCTTCTCTGCCCAGAGCGTCAGAACTTTGGCGGGCACCGTAACGAGATCCACGTCCAACCAAAAGCAGTAAAGCAACTGGTCGAGGTTGCGGATACTGGCGGCCAAGACAAGCAGGTGTCCATCGCCCTCCGCGAGCATCTGCTTCGCGTTTTTGACCAAGTCCATACCGTTTTGTCCGATGTCGTCGAGGCGGCCGACAAATGGTGAAACATAAGCAGGCTCACGCGTGCCCTTCGTGGCAGCGTAAACAGCAGCTACTTGCTGTTGAGAAAAGCAAAGAGTGAGATTTACTCGCAGACCCTGTTGAACCGACATCTCAGCCGCTCGCAAGCCCTCAGCAGTGCATGGGTACTTGATGTAGGCATTCGGAATCCATGTGAACATTTCTTGGCCCTGAGCATGCATTTCTTGCGCCTTTGAATTGCGATCGGAGAACACTTCGATGGAGACTCCGCAGTCCCCGACCAAAGGAGATATCTCCCCGACAATTTTCTTGTACTCAGCAAGTTCTTCCGCTTCGGAGAGCTTGCGCCCAGCGCCCAACAATTCTTGGATTTCTGGATTATTTGCAATCAAGGAAGGATTGGTGGTCTGGCCGTCGACAAATCCGAGCAACTTCCTGACTTGTAGTGTCTCTCGAGGATCTCCGCCATCAACTAAAATCTTTGTGTTGGGACGTTTCATGGGACCCCTTCTTAAAATAGTATCTCATGACCCGGTGGGCCAGCGCATTCTCATCGACTTGAAAGGGCAGCCAATCTTCTTTCTGTTGGATTCGCCGAGTTAAGTCATTCACAGCCCGCGCCGACGGAGCACTCCCATCAAGTGCCGTTGGCGCTTAATTTTTACTGAGGAACGATATGACGGTGGATTCGTATAGATGGGGGGCGGAGGAATAGGTGGTGTCGTGGTCGGCGTGCGGCACAATGAGGAGGGCTTTGTCGGGGCTGAGGGCGGCATCGTACATACGCTTTGCGTTTTGCGGCGGGCAGATTTTGTCATCCTCGCCTGCGATGAATAGAATCGGGCGCGGGCCGATGCGAGAAATTGCTGCGAATGCGTTCGCCTTTTGGCCGTCGAGCCAGATACCGGTCCGAAGGTAGTAGATGGGCTTGACGGCCCATAGGGTGAAGCGGAAGCCGGCAAGCCGCAAACCCAAGCGCTCCCAGAACGAACGTTCCGGATCCTCGGCGAGAAGAGTGGTGGCGCGGCTGACCATGTCTGTAAACGAAATGTACGCGCTGTCGGAGATGACGCCGGCGAAGCCAGACGAATGGGCGGCTGCATAGAGCGCGGCGACGGCACCGTAGGAATGACCCATGACCGAAATTTTGCCGTCCACGCGCCGGCTGTGGAGATAGTTGAGGGCGCCGACGATGTCGCGCGATTCCATGTAGCCGGGGCCGGCGTACGTGCCGCCACTCTCACCGTGGTCGCGCAGATCGATCAGCAGTGTGTTGTAGTGGTCGCGCACGAGAAATGCGGCACGTGACAACATATCTGAACGGTTGCCATTTACCCCGTGCGCGATGATGACCGTACCGAGCGACACGCCGTCTGAGCGAATGTACCAACCTTTGAGTGGAACCTTATCGGTGGCGGAGAAAGAAACGTCCTCGGCTACCAAATCGAAATCGCCCGGGTGCGCTCGCAGGGTTCGCCAGTAAGGATGGTCACCTGCAACGGGAATCGTGGCCAGGTAGCCGACGATAAGCCAAATAGCGAAGAACGAGCCGAAGACTAAAAGAGGGCGCAGGATGACTCTTCGAGGGGGGAGCGCGCCGGCGTTTTGATCTGCCACACCGTCAGACTATCACCGTAGGAGATTAACGAATCGCTGTCTCCGAAAAGAAGGAATTTCTTACATCATATCGTACTTCGATATATTGAGGTTGACGAGGCCACCCAATGCGTCCGAGAATCATCTAAGTAAATGTAACCAGTCATAGGGTCCTCCAGCCAGCGGTGGACGCGGAGAAGGAGGGAGGTATGATTGGAATGGATTTCCACGAATTTCTCGTCCTGCTCATTCTGTAACAATCTAAACTCTCATTTCCGCGTCCATCGCTGGCTAGCTCATCTGTACTAGAGGAGATACGCCATGCGGCAACTTCGGCATCTTTCGAGCCAGCTGATCAACATCGTCGAATGCCACGCAAGTAAACTCACTTATGCCACCGTCGAAAAGCTGCAAACCAGCCCCCGAACTCCCTCCTATAACAGTCTTGCGTACAGCGAATTGACGTACCGAGTAAATGAGATTTATCAGAATTTAAGTCACTGAAAGCGCGGAAGTGTTCTGGGGTAAGTTCGAGGGGTTTCATGCTGTATTGAATTTAATCACAAGGCGATGTAGCGGTCCAGAAACTGCGCTCTGGGAAGTTGATGCTGGACCGGGCCGGTTCCGAGCTTTGCCGGGTGAACACCGCAAAGTTTACTCGAACCGTTCGGAGGCCGACTTCGTTATGCCATCAGGATTTAATAAACGAGCCGTCAAAATCGAAGCAGCAGATCGCGCAGTAAATTGAAACCGCAGCCTCAGGATCTTGTAACAAGATATACTCACGTCAGATCATTGGGAGCAGTGCCGGCATTTCTGTAAGTTACGCGGATGGGCAAGCGGATTTTCCTGACGGATTGTGCCAGCCGCCGACGTCTTCCGCTAAATGATTTGCCTCCTCCGGACCCCAGGTGCCTTGTTCGTATGAATGGATGGGAATGACATCACCAAGGATTGGTTCTACGATTGCCCACGCTGCTTCGACTGCATCTTGGCGCACGAAAAGCAGGGCATCGCCCCTGGTGGCGTCCGTCAAGAGCCGCTCATATGCTTCCATCTCGCTTGATTGATCCTGGCTGATCGCAGAAAGCTCGGTTGACATCCCAGTCATCTGCTGACCGGGACGTTTGACTCGAGCTCCCAAACTCAACGAAAGCTCGGGACCGAGCCGGAAGCGAAAGTAATTTGCGCCGGGAGCCAACTTGCTCAAGGGCGGCTGCCGGAGCTTGACCATGACTTCCGTTGCCGTCACAGGAAGGGACTTGCCGGCTCGAATGAGAAAAGGTACGCCAGCCCAGCGCCATGAATCGACTTCTAAGCGCACTGCGGCAAACGTTTCAACCGTGGAGTTTGGCGCGACACCGGGCTCGATTTTGTAGCCCTTAAATTGACCCCGAACCACAAGACTTGGATCCAGCGGGGGAATCATGCGAAAGACTTTGACTTGCTCGTCCCGCAAAGAATCGGGATACATATTTGTGGGAGGCTCCATCGCAAGGAAACCGACGACCTGCATCAAGTGATTCTGAACAACGTCACGGATTGCGCCAGCTTCCTCGTAGAATTTGCCTCGTCCGGCGACTCCGAATGATTCCGCCATTGTGATCTGGACACTATGGACGTAGTTTCGATTCCAGATGGGTTCGAGAAACGTATTGGCAAAGCGGAAGAAAAGCAAGTTTTCAACCGCTTCCTTTCCGAGATAATGGTCAATGCGGAAGATGCTGGTCTCGGGAAACACGGAAAGCAGAATAGAGTTCAGTTGCCGTGCCGAATCGAGATCACGACCGAAGGGTTTTTCGAGCACTACCCGTGCATCCTTGGCGCATCCTGATTTGTCCAGTCCTTCGACGACAGTGGCGAACATGCTGGGTGGAATAGCGAGATAGTGCAAGGGACGAGCGGCATCGCCCAAGACTTTGCGCAGTTCTTGAAAGGTGTTTGAATCGCGATAGTCGCCATCGATGTATCGCAGCAACTGCTCCAGCTTTGAAAATGCGGCCTCGTCAACACCGCCACCATAATTGGTCAAGCTGTCGCGGGCCCGGTCTTTGAGCTGATCAATCGTCCAGCCTGCTTTGGCAACACCGATCACGGGAACATTTAGATTTCCTTTGCGGATCATCGCTTGCAATGCAGGGAAGATCTTCCTGTGGGCCAAATCCCCGGTTGCACCAAAAAATACAAGTGCATTAGAAAGGTTCGCGTTTTGTGGCGCCTGAGGTTCCAATGACCTTGGCATTACTCTTGTGGCGCTCATTTCTTCTTAACCCTACCATCTCCGCGCATGGATATTTTACTAGACGCCGTACCTGCTAGCGCGGGAGATTCGCATGACAGTGAACAATGAACGGACTCTCCCTGAGGTTATGACCGATATTGTCGGCAACCTCCAAGAGATATCGGTGCTGAATTTCAGCTGGCAAGAACTGAGATTAAGGAGCAAATCTCCGAAGTGAGCGCACCCGCGGTAACTCTCGGGGCGGGGCTTGGTAGGCAGCTCTCTTGGCAGGTTTAGCGTTAGCCGCGGCAGGCGTCGCGTTAGTCAGTTTCGGCGGCAAGAAACTGAAGGAAGTAAACGTCCTACCAGAAAAAACGGCTGACAGTTTGAAGAAGAGCATGAATGGGCGAAAAATCAGATCAAATAGGGCGGCCCATGCAAGAACAGCGCACTGAACTCGGCAACAACATCTTCAGATCTATCGCATTACGATATAGAGGTGCATCGTTAGACCACGGAAGAGGGCGCTTGCGCATCTAAAAAAACAGGGGTCCGCTCAATGCTTCCGGAGCGGTGCCGCAAGCCTGCAGAAGGAGGCAACAACAATGATTGGAATGAATTTTGCGGCGTTTGTGACGCTGTTGATTTTAGGTCCTATCGCAGCGATTGTAATATACTCCATCATTCGCTACCGAATGCTGGAGGGTGTTGCGATTATAGGCGAGTCTCGTGCCTGACAGGTTCAAGCGCGGCGACCATGTCGAATGGAACTCAGAGGCCGGGAGAGTTCGCGGTATTATCATGAGGAAAGTTGTTTCTAATGTGCGTTTCAAAGGCTATGTTCATCATGCCTCACAAGACGAACCCCAATACATCATTAAGAGCGAAAAAACCGATCATGTGGCTATTCACAAAGGGGGAGCACTGAAGCGCATAAGAGCGCATCCCGAAAGGAGCACGAGGAGACCAGCAAAAAGACGAAGCAGAAAGCGATAGCACTCGGACGCGAACTGGCGCTCAGGATGGCTTCGACGGATTCGAATCAAACATGATCTTTACCTCCTCGATACAAAAGTGAGCGACCAGTCGACGATAACCCGAACTTCCAACCGGCGGTGTTTACTTTGCCTAGTGTGCCCCGAAAGTCAGGGCAACTTGTAATCGGAAAAGATTAAGTGGATCAGTTGCTAGCGAAGGTCTTTTCCGCTGCACCGATCGTCGAGCAGGTGACCAACCTCGAACCCCGCCCGGTCAGCAGATTGAGAAGCACCCATCGCTATCGGCATTGGCTTCAGATTTCGCAGGGTCGAGGCAATTTCATCTCCCTGCAAACGCTCGATCATGAATCATATTCAAACGACAGAATCTAGGGCTCCAATGACTAAAGTCATGTCTACAGCGTACTACTTCGACTAGTGAAGTGATTCCTGCAAAGTGACTCTAGACAGCCGGAGAACCGTCTGAAATTAATGCAAATCATCGAGGTTTTAGAAATGGCGACGGGAACGAGTACGGCAGGCCGAGTATCGGCCGCGCATTAAAGTGCTGGGCCAGTAAGACTTCCAGGTTGCACCTGCGGGTACTCGTCTAATGGTCAGAGGTCCAGCCAGCCGTCGCGGAAAGCTGCGCGCTGAAGGCCCTTCATGATGTGGGGCCGAACAAAGAACTCTATCCCTCAACGACCTTGAATTCGCGGCCTTCGAGCCCAAGGCCATGCCAAGTAAACATTACGTCGAAGCGTTTGAAGAGCGCGACGAACTGCGCCATCGTCAATTTGATTTCAACCTCGCGCACAAGAATATAGCCTGAACTTGCAGCGAGCTTCTTCCTGACATCTTCATAGTTTATAGCTTCGAATAACAGTGCCCGAAGATACAGAAAGCCAAATTCCTCACCTCTACTGTCTCCAACAAATAACGATGTTGCTATCAGAAATTCGTCCGGCTTGGTGAGGTCTCTCTCTTTGAGGTAGTGCTCAAGCGACTCCGTGTCAGCATCGTCAGCGGCGGCTGTCCCCTCCCAATCGCCGTATTGAACACCAGCCCTGAAGTGTTCCATTTTGCCTCCAGCACAGCGATTTCTATGGCACTGCAGCTTAAGGAAGATGTCGCCCTGCTTGGAATGCCTTCCTCAAGATAGCCAATAGCACGTCATCCGATGGTCACAGAGCGGACTTTAGGAATGTGGCAACAACTCAGCCACCGCGTAGTCATACTCCTGAATCCTACTCTGTAGATTTTTAACCAACATGCGACGGCGGGCTATGTCGATTGGACGCGCGCTATCAATATCTGCGCAAAGTTCAGTCTCCGCTTGGCGCATTCTATCGCGGGCCGCAATTACTTCTGGAGGGAGCGGCATCCGCGGATTCTAGCATGCCCCGACGAGATGGTGGCGCCACGATTCGCCGGCAATCGTGGACCTCGGGAAAGTCGATTAAGAACTTTTTCAGCGGCATTCCAAGGGTATTTGCGCTGTAACGAGGTTTGGGCGAACGATCTCCGCGAGTACGGCAGGTCGCGCACCCTTCGGATCGAGCTCGTACCAACGAATTAGTGCAATTGCGGTCAGTTTGAGTGCCTTATAGGCTTCCATCTGACGGGGTTGCGGGGTTGGCAGTTTGGCTTGGCTTGACCGTCCTAGGTCGTTGGGGATTCCAGTTCCAGAACATCTAGATCGTCCCCGCATTGGTGGGTGCGATTGCCGGGCCGCTTTCTCGCCCTGCCATGACGAAAGCAATGAGTGTACAACCTGCACGTGATGGCTGCCGAAAACCGCAGATAGTCCCTGAAATGCTGAAGAAAGCTAGTTAACTGGCGACTGCGGCGCTCGAATGCCGCTGGCGTTCAGCGGAGGGAGTATTTACCTCACACAAACTCCCCGGCCTCAAATCGCTGCGGCGTGCGACATTTTGCAGGGTGGCCTCTCAAGCGGCTCTGAGATTCTTTTTTGCCCGTCGGAGGATATTTCCTCCGCAGGTTGTTCAGAATAGAATAGTCGACGATGCCGCAAGCTAAGACCAGCCTTGTCGAAGCACTAAAGAAAGTGCCGCTCTTCAAAGCCTTCACCGAAGAGGAATGTCAGTTTCTTATGCAGCACGGCTTACGCCACCATGTTAAAGCCGACGAGTTTATTTTTTCCGAAGGCGAGGCGTGCCGCGGGCTATATCTCATCGAAGCGGGCAGTGTCAAGATATTCGCGTCCTCGACGGGTGGGCGGGAGCAAACGTTAGCGACTCAAGGTCCAGGGGGCACATTAGGAGAATTGGCAGCCCTCGATGGCGGAAATTATCCTGCCTCGGCGACGGCGTCCACTGACACCGATCTGCTCTTCATCAGAAGAGAAGAATTGCAAACGCTGTGCCTACGGGATCCAAAGGTGGCTATCAAACTGTTAGAAGTGGTCGCTTCCCGTGTTCGGCCTATGATTGGTCTCCTCGAACAAATCTCTTTCAGTACAGTCCGCCAGCGGCTGGCAACTCTCCTTTTACAGCTCGCGGCAAAGGACGGAAAACTCACCGCCCACGGGGTGGAGTTCAAGCTCAGGGCAAGTAATCGTGAACTCGCCGCGCAAATTGGGACAGTGCCGGAATTAATCTCCAGAAACCTTGGTTTCTTGCAAGCTTCCGGTAGCATCAAGATTCGGGGCAAGACAATCATCATCTCTGACCCTAAAGCCCTTCGCTGTGAAGCGGGGAGCTGATCAAATAAGGAAATTCTACGGAGGACAGGTCACTTCAATTTTTTCGGACCCTCCCCGGCTTCTGCCTTCGTCCCCGCGACTATTGCACACCTCGTCCGATTAAGTCCTGACTTTAGTCATTGACCGGAGTTTAGCAAGAGCGCATCTTTCGGCGTAAGCGGGGAAGGTTCCGACGTCTCTTAGAAAGGGTTGGCCGCGACCTGCTGGCTAATCTGCTTGATGTTTCGACTGCCGCTTGCCAGATTGCGACGTCCGCGATCTTCTCAACGAGGTAAAACGCAGCGCGTCGAGCGTCTGTCAGCAGTAGTCGTTGGCACGCACCATCGTCAACCCCCGAAAGGCGATACGAGGTCCCGACCCAGAGAATTCACTTTCAAAGAAGGAGAAGACGTCATGTCGGATACGAATCAGGTAAGGCCAACTGAAGAAGAGATCCGACTGAGGGCTTACGAAATCTATGAAGCGCGCGGGCGCGAAGAAGGAAACGGGGTCGACGATTGGATAACCGCCGAAAGAGAGCTGATTGAACAAAGCAGCGCCCCCACGCTGAAAATAAGAGCTGCCAAGGGAGGCTAGGTGCTGTACAGCGCACGCTGACAAAGGCTTGCAGGATCATTCCTGATGCCTAGCTAGGGCACGGAGTGCTCGTCATCCCACAAGGCTCGAACCCGATCCTACCGGCTCGGATGACGCGCGAGAAATCAGGGGAATTTCCGACCACCCGCGCTGCCGCATTGATGTGAGCTCATTGTCGTAATTCGGTGAACGGCAGCTTCCCTGCGAGGTAGCCGGCGCTGTACAGCATTTGGTCCGCGCCGCCGCTGAATAGAATCAGTGGGTCGAAGCGAGAGATTCGGGACGGAAGCGGCCCGATAGCCAATATCTCTCCAAAGACGCTTGTCGTGCAATTACTCGTCACCGCGTTGTACCACTCAGGCCATTCGTGAATCTGATTGGCCCGCTTCAGATACTGCAGAAATAATCTTCGCGAATAATCCGGGTCCGCTGTCGTCCGATACAAATACACTTCTTCACCCTTCCGAAAATTTGTCCTCAAGCGGATCAGATCACCTTCCCCCGCACAAATGTAAATTAACGTGTACTGCCTGAAAAATGCTTGAATCGCGGAATACAATTGCCCGACTTTCTTTCGCATCTTAATAGAAACCGCGACATAGTCGTCGTTAACAAAATGAAAACTAACGATTATGTGCGCGATCATTGGAAAGCCCCAACGAATGAAAGAAACATCCATGCCGCGCAGTTCGGACAAATATACCGTTTTATTTCCCCATCTGCATGTGTGATCAAATTCCGAGCGGTAATAGCAATCGCGGAAGTTGTGAATCGTTACGATGTCACCATTGATTTCGGCCCACGCGGTCTCCGCAACGTCCGGCTGCCAGTTGCGATCGTTCGACGGCTTCAACATCATCCACCAAGCCAGCAACAAAACTAATCCGCCAAAACAAATTGTGGGTAGCCATCCATCGCCGCGGGCAAAAACCCACACTCAGCGCGAACAGCGTTACAGAACCAGCGCATGTCCAGGCAAGCTCAGCCAGGGAGTCGGAGCCTTCGATTTCGGTTGGAAAGGCCGTCTATCGACTGGCCGACGCATGCTTCCTTACTCATGGTTCCCGCTCCGAATTTATTCCGGACCAAATCCTCGATTGCATTAGTTAGAGTGCACGCTCTTCACGCTCTTCCATTAGCTTCGCTTACTGATTGCTGATGAAGTATCCCACGCGGCGCGAACTTCGGCCCGATCAGGCAGCTCCCGGTCAAGGCATCGCCGACAATCGCGACTGGGCCTCCTCCAGGATTCGGCGCAGACGCTCTCCGCATAAACCCAGTGGATATTCTTGGTGAAACGAAGACGCGCGATTCGTGTGAGACCGAAGAAGTGTGTTTGCAGCCAGCAACATGCCAGAGAAAAACTCTCTGTAAGAGCTGGCGCCGTTAAAGATGCGTGTTAAATTGGGCAGCAGGGAGGTATGCATTAGGGTATACGTCCGGCCGTTCTGCAATCTATAGGTAAGACGAAATGGCATCAAGGGCACACATAAACTGGTTGGTTGCCAACCTGGGTCTTATCATCGATTTGCCGCTTGTCTTTGCTTTCGACAGTGCAACCTCCCGGCGGCGGTCCCAATGGGGGCTCGATTATTTTTGTCGCCACCAAAGAAGGCGGCGTGAGGCCGGGGAGCTTGGCCAAGAGCAGCCCTTTGTCAGTGTTGCCGATGATTTGAATCGCATCGGAGGGGGACTGCCGCGTACATTTTAAGATCAATCCCGATGATCCGATGGTTGTGTCGCTGTGTATCATTGGCGTGCAAGCAGTGCTTTCGGGAGTCATAGTGAAATCACGTATCTTGGCTGATAGCGGTGCTCCCACAGGATCGTAGACTAGTCTTACCCTGAATCTAAAAGGATCATAACTTAACTCGATTGCTGCGTGCGCTTCGCCCTTACTGTTTGACAGGCAAGTCTCCCACGCCTTAGCCATCCGTTGGTCGGCGGTGCTAACAATTTCTGAGAATTTGGATAGGTTTCTTTTATCCGAAAAATCCACCGTCTGAAGGGACGCTTGGTACTTTCGCCAATCGGAGGCTCTCGGATGACCACCAATTTGTAATGGAATGTCGTCTATCGTGATCCCAAGCTCGCGCGCGGCATCGAGCGCTTTTCCATAACTGTCGAATGTATTTTGAGACAACCAATTTACAAAAGTCCGGGTCCTTTTCTCCAAGGAGTCAGCGGTGCTTGTGCTGAAGAGGCCATGTTCAATAATCTGAGAGCAATCGCTTTGGGCAAATACTTCAGCAGGTGCACCAAGCAACATCAGGAATATCAAGGACGTTCGATAGAGTCCAAATGATTTCACAGGTCTGGCCTCTCAAGCGAGATGCTTTGGCTAACTAAAAGCGGTCCCTATACTCCCAAGATGAAACCACCGCGAATTCAAATGCTTGGTCAAACTCCATTCGGCTAGATTAGTCCGCATCGTTTGAGCGGAGACTCCGTGCTCTTTCGAGCCGCTCCTGGGCAGCAGACTCTTGCGCCGTTACCGTGCCCGCACTGCGTAGTTACTGCCAGTAAGCCGCTTCCGATCGATGTGCGTGCGACTGCACGAACGATGAGTTGATTCCGCGGAAACTCCGGCTTGTCGTGAGCGAGATCGCTCACGGCTGGAACGACGCGTAAGCACGGGTGGAGCCGAAGCCAGCACCAAGCTGCCTCGACTTAGGACCTCCTGAGTTCAGGCATGCCGAACTTGATGCTGCATTGCCGGATGCGGAAGTTCTTTGTGCGCGCTCGATGCACCGCCGATTGCCGCCAGCCATCCCAAGAACAGCCCCACGAACAGCGCCCAGCCGAAATCGGAAAAGATGCCGAGCAAGTAGGAACTGTGCGCAGTGCCACTGAGCTGGGTACTACCAAACGTGATGCCTCCGACGACCATGATAAACAAGGCAGAGGTGACTGCGAGCCCGAACATAATCATCCCGTGAATCACGCCTTCACGCGAGTTAGTGAGCCCGGCTAGCTGACCTGTGGTGCGCCCGGCAACAAACATCGCAATGATGGTCAGGATGATACCCCAGACGGACATGGCTATACTCAGACTCGCCGACCGTGCAAATATGGCAAGACACAGCGCGCCGAAAACAGACCAGATCGCAAGAAAAGTGAAAACTCCGGCCCAGATCGCGCCCCAATTGGGGTGCGTCAGGACGGCGGCAGGTTCAAGTTGTGTATTAGAATCTGACATATATTTATTCCTCCAATAAAGAGAGTCGACATCCGCAGTAACGACCAAAGTTCCCAGGGACCAGGACATTGCTGCAGCCTCCCATCTACAGAATCGTGTTAGGCCTGAAGATACGAGGCACTGCGCTCGTAATAAACATCCGATGACGATCAGCAAAGCTCAATGACTAAAGTCACGGCTACAGCGTTTTATTTGGTCGGGTAAAGTTATCTATGTATCGAACTGAACAGTCGGCACCGCGCGGTGGACGCTGTTCCCTCTCGCTTATGCGCGCATGTTTCCCATTTCACATCGAGTTGGACAGATCGGCTGGCGCTTGCTGGTCTAGATCAGGCTTGTTATGCCTTCAACGAAATCTGGCCCGACCTAATGAGGTGAAGGATTTTCAGGGTAGTCGTCGGGAGACGTAGGTGTGGTGGTAGTGCTGTTGAAGATATGGAAGCGATCGGCTGCATGATCGAAAATCTTCTACGGCCTCCAGTAGCTCGGGCACACAGACCGGAAGGGCATGCCGAGTCCGCTGCAACTGGCGCTGAGTGCGTTGGAGTTCAGCGACATAATCGTGTTCTGTGCTGGCACCGCGCGGGCCGAACGTGCGCAATTGATCAAGAACGGGCGGAACCGGTCTTGTCGGCAATCACGTCTCCTATCTGGCTCGTTCGCTTACATCGAATACTCTATTTTGGATTGGAATCTACAGGATTTTGTGTCTCGTCTCTTTCTCGCGATTCGTTCTAGATAAAAAAAGGCAGGTCTCCGTGAGAGTTCTAAGCGCGTCCTTTAGAGGAAGTCTTATTCTATCTATCACTTGCCTGATGATAACCGGAATTTGTTCCTTACGTCTGTTAGCCAAGAATCCTAAGGAGCTTTTTAGTAAAGAGCATCACACTGAAGATGAACTGCTTGCAAAGTTGCACCACCACCGCGATTGGCAAAACTCACAATTAAAGGAATTCTCTGTGGTTCGAACCTATAGCGTGCAGGACGAGAGGGGCTTAACGGTCGCGGAAGAGGTAGTGGTCATGCAGTATAGTCCGCCAGGCACCAAAACCTTCACCACCAAATCTTGGAAAGGTTCAGCGTTTGTCCGTGGGCATGTGTTCCGGCGACTCATGGCGCGTGAAGCTGCGAGAACTCGAAATCGCCACGAATCAGATGATTTGATTACTCGTGAAAATTACAACCTTGAAATAAGAGGGACAGAACAGGTAGGCAGCTCCGAGTGCACGGTGATCCATGCTGTTCCGAAGCGCAAAAAACCTTACCTGTTCGAGGGAGATATTTGGATCGACAACCAGGATTTTGCGATCGTCAAAATTAAGGGAAAACTTGCAAAGAGTCCTTCTTTCTGGATCAAGACGGTTCAGTTTGTGCGCGAATATAAGAAGGTCAATGGGTTCTTTCTTCTCGCAAGAGAAGAAGCGATCGCAGATATTAAGTTCTATGGACGAAGAACGCTCACGGTAGCCTGTAGGGGCTACGCATTCAGCAATGCAACCCAACTCGAAGCCTCAGCCCAATGAACTTGCACGCTGTACCGACGTGCCCTGGCACGACAATAGCGGAAGCACAGGATAACTATTGATAAGGGATTATCACCATCTCTAACGAAGTCGGCCCCGTCAAGAGTGGTTTAGTTCTATTTTAATTTCTTTCGCACACACACCTACATCGGCGCGGCCCTACCCTCTTCTCCCGGTCAGCTGCTGCGCCGCAATTCTCGAGTTGTTGTCCCTGTCCAACCTACAAGCTCGGCTCGTGTCACTTCATCGACTCGGTGTTGCCCACCAGCCATCTCTCCGATCACTTACGACCATGATGATGTATTCAAACTCCCTGCCCCTTGCAGGGAGGCGGGTAGCCTATTCACTTATCCGGTCACGCTTCCGCAGGACCATTGGTGATATCAGACATCCCCGCACAGACACTACCGCTTTCCTGCCGCGCTTTTCCGCGACGGCAGAACTCTTGGTAATCAATCTGGTCGCGCATCATAATCCACAGCCGGATTCCGAGCTTTCGAGCGGCAGAGACTCTGGCTTTCCCCATCCCTTTTTGCACCAGTTTGCGCCGATAGAAGCGTTTCAACTCGGGATCTCGCCCGACTGCATGCATTGCTGCTTCACACCACAGATAACGCAGCAGCGCGTTCCCTTGTTTGCTCATCCCACCCAGCCGCTGCCGGCCTCCACTGGAATGTTCGCGAGGAATCATGCCAATGTAGCTGGCTACTGCTTTCCCATCCGTGAACCGTAGCGGATCACCCAAGAACACTTCGGTGGCTAGCGCTGTGATCGGCCCGACTCCCGGGTGCGTCATTAACCGCCGCGCCGCCGGATGGTTTTGGGCTTGCTGGCTGACCTCCCGATCCAGTTCGTCGATGGATTCTTGCAATCGTGGGTACAACGTCATCAGTGCTTTCCGTCGCTCGCTGGCGTGAGGAGCCAGAGGTAACGCCCGCAGTGCGTGCTGGCCCGCTTGGTTCCATAGCGAGTGGCCTCGCCTGAGACCGTGATTGAGTGCCA
Source organism: uncultured Acidobacteriota bacterium (assembly GCA_963736465.1). Classification (GTDB taxonomy): domain Bacteria; phylum Acidobacteriota; class Terriglobia; order Acidiferrales; family UBA7541; genus Palsa-295. Next base: position 111,102 of record CAVTOS010000014.1, read on the forward strand.
TCGATTGCAAAGTGTGCTGTACGCGGGTTCGCATGCGCACCCACTGATGACGGTGGCGCAGCAAAGTGCGCAGATCTCGCTGCTCGGTCGAGGGCATCCAGATTGTTGGAAAGCGATTCTCGGAAAGCAGCTTCAGCAGAAGCTGTGCATCCCTTCGATCCTTTTTCTGCTTGCGTGGTTCGGCCGCCCGGATCCTGGCCGGATCACCAACTCGGCATTCGATGCTCAGCTCTTCCATCAGCTCCAGGAACCACTGCATCGAGCCGGTCGCTTCGATCCCCACCAAAACAGGGCGAGTGAGTCCGGAATAAAACTTCCGCAATTCCTCGCCATCGTGCTCGAGAGTCTTCTCGACGAATTCTCCTGTATCCGTATCCAACATCGCGACCGTCTGTTGTCGAGCGTGCAGATCGCATCCTATAATTTTCATCTCGGCCTCCTTCGATCCGAGCTCTGTACGTTGGACACCGCACAGTTTACTCGGCTCGTCGCGAGGCCGACTTCGTTATGCCATCACCTATCTTATTTCAAGATTTCTTTCTAGTTCGAAGAGGATTTCGGAACATCTATCCGGACTCAGCTTCCAATTACGTGCTGACCAAGGCCGCATTTCGAGAGGTAAAGCATTTCACGGAACGGACTTTCCGAAGGTAGTCACAAATGCAGAACTTATCGGCGTGAGAGGAGGATTTGCCACACGTGATTCTTGCGCGACCGGAAGGACGCTGCCGCGGCCATTAGGTAGTATTTCCACATTCGATAGAACCGCTCGTCATACTGAGATTTTAGTTTGCTCCAGTTCGTGTCAAAGTTCTGGAACCATGCCATGACGGTGCGATCATAGTCGGGTCCCCAGTTTTCCCAATCCTCGATCACAAATAACCCTTCGATGGCATGGCTGATTTGCGCGGCCGACGGAAGATGCGAGTTAGGGAAAATATATTTCTCGATCCACGGATCGGTCGTCCGCACAGAGCGTGTCGAACCGATTGTCGAGAGAAGGAAAAGTCCGCCGGGAGCCAACGAACGATGCGCCACCTCGAAAAAGGTCCGGTAGTTCTTATAACCGACGTGCTCGAACATTCCGAGAGATGCGATGCGGTCGAAGGTCCCAAGGAGATCGCGATAATCTTGCAGGCGAAGTTCGATGGGCAGGTGTGCGCACATCTGTTGGCCTAGCTGCAATTGCTCGCGAGAGAGGGTAATCCCAGTAACGCGGACACCATACTTCTGTACGGCAAATAGTGCCAGGCTCCCCCACCCGCAGCCGATGTCGAGCAAATGCATTCCCGGCCGCAGCCCCAAGTTCTGACAGACGAAGTGCAACTTCACTTCCTGGGCTTCGTCGAGGCGCGAGGCATGATCCCAGCGGGCGCATGTATAGACCATGCGCCGGTCGAGCATGTGTTGATAGAGTTGATTGCCAAGGTTGTAGTGCTGCTCAGCTACCTGCCGTGCGCGGGTTCTGGTCTGCCTATTGAGAGCGCTCGCCAATAAGTACCGCCAGGCAAATGACCAATTGCGGGCTCCGTGTCCTTCGAGCCCAGCAGAAAAAATGCGGCAGAAAAACTCGTCGAGCCTATGGCAATCCCACCAGCCATCCATGTATGCCTCGCCGAGGCCGAGCGAGCCGAGGCGCAAAAGGCGAGCGTAGAAATCTTCGTTGTACACCGCTAGGTCCCACGGACGGGTTCCGTCAACCGTTACATCCGCAAGGGCCAAGATCCTTCGCGTCACATCTTTTGGATCTGCGCCGAACAGAATAATCTCCTCGAGACGGCTCCTACCATTAAGCTAAACCCTAGGCCACGTACGTGTCGATTTGGACGCGTGCTGCAGCATCGTCATGGAGTATACGTTGCCAGGAATCAAGACTTTCACGGCTAGGGATTGCTACTAACCCCCACTTCAGATATTGTTCCTTGCCCTTACAAGCCAGTCTTTGTCCCGGTCGTTGATTAGTGATATTCAATAACCCATAATTTTTATAATCAGTTAACCAATCTCGGAGATCTGCATCCATCACGCCGGATTTGCATGACAATTCCCCAAGCATCATCGTAAAGCAAGCAATTCGAAGTCTCCAGGATAGTCCGCAATTTACTCTTCGCCGCCTCAAGACTAGGGAGTTGATGCCTGGTGAATTTCCTTTCCCTATAACGATCTTGAGGCTGCAGAAAGGTGTGCTGCCCCGATTGCAACAACCTCCCTCGCTCTTGTGCTTGATCACGAGTTTCGTGCATGAATGGGACAATGTGTTTTTCGGTTTCCTTGAAGAGTTCCACTCCCCTAACATGCCGAGTTTCATAGATCATATGAAAGTGAAATGCATCCTGATTCGGTTTTACTACAGTCAAAGTACATACGTAGCTGAATCCTCCCGCCACGCGTACTGCATTCGCATAGGAACTGACCACTTCATCTTCCTGCCTTTGCCAATCGGGACCGAGAATCCGGTCGAATCCTTTATTTTCGACTGAAAGAAAACGCGTAATTCAAGAAGTCATCAAATTGATAAAAACCTCGCCAGGTACCAAAGCCAGAATGGGTTTTATCAATCCAATCTGGAGTGGTTCCCATCCGCTAGGATCGATGAAAATGAACGGGAAGGAATTGCTTCGTTCTCTTGCGAAGCAGACTACGTCGTCAACATGAGTGGTCAGATCCCATTGTCGTGCCGTAAGTTCAATGTCGGTGAAGTGCGTCTTCACAATCGCAGCGAAAGGGCCCTATCGCGCCTTGTTCATGGACGCCTGAGGAATCTCAAGTAGAAAGCTGCGAACACCAAGACAATGCCAATATTCACTGTCAGCCGTTCCCAGAATCGGTTTCTGAAGAACACGAAATCTACACCGACTATGTCGGCTGCCATCGCCACCACGAAAAGCACTACACCTACCTGTCTGCCCATTTCAGTCGTCCTCTTCTAACCATACCCCTTCGATGAAGCCACCGACCGCTCAGTGGTAAACGGCATGTTCCGTAAACCTGGATTTGACCCAGTTGATCAGTCCTCCAGCAAGCAGAACATCGAGCTGCCGGGCCGACAAATCATGAACAGCCGTTATTTGGCGTCCCTTCGTGAGGTTTCGAAAATCGACCTTATGACTTTTTTGAAGTTCATTCGTAAGACCGGAGAATTTCAATATGTCGCCGGAAAACACTTGGTCATAATCAGCGGGGTTTTCAAAGGTAAGAGGAAGAATCCCGAAATCTATCAGATTCTGCCAGTGAATTCGCGCGAAGTCCCTGGCAATCACGACCCGCAAACCAAGATAGCGGGGAGCCAATGCGGCGTGCTCGCGGCTTGAGCCTTGACCGTAGGTCCGGCCGCCGACGATGGCGTGACCGCCCTTGTCTCTGGTTTCCGCAGCCCGGCGCGGATAGGTCTTGTCCACGGATTCGTAGACGAATTGGCTGATCGCGGGAATGTTGCTGCGGAATGGGAGGACACGAGCACCGGCGGGCATGATCGTATCCGTCGAGACCTCGTCGCCGACCTTGAGAAGAACCGGGACTTCAAGACTGTCGGGAAAGCGATCAAATTCTGGAAAGGACGCGATATTCGGCCCTTTGACAAGCGGGACCTGCCGGGCGACCTCCGGAGGCAGAGGCGCGAAGAGCATTCCGGTGTTGAGCACAGGATGATCCGGTTCGCGGACTGCCGGATACGAAAATCCAAGCGTTCTCGGGTCCGTAATCTCGCCGCGAAGGGCCGATGCGGCGGCGGTCTCCGGGCTGACAAGGCAGACCTTGTCATCATGCGTGCCTGAGCGCCCCGGAAAATTCCGCGGCACCGTGCGCAAACTGAGTTTGTCGGTCGCCGGGGCCTGGCCCATCCCGATGCAGCCATTGCAGCCAGCCTGATGAATCCGCGCACCCGCGCGGACGAGGGAAAGAAGATAACCGTCGCGGATGAGATTTTCGAGAATCTGCCGCGACGTGGGATTCACATCAAAAGACACATGTTCATGAATTTTGCGGTCCTTGACGATCTCCGCGGCGACGGCAAAATCGCGATAGCCGGGGTTCGCCGAAGAGCCGATATAGGCCTGGTAGATTTCTTTGCCCTGTGCTTCGCGGACCCGTACGACATTCCCCGGACTGGAGGGCATCGCGATGAGCGGTTCGAGCGAAGAAAGATCGATCTGTTCAACGACATCGTAGGTAGCGCCGGGATCGGCTTTCAGCTCCGTCCAGTCGTTTTCCCGCTGCTGTGACCGCAGGAAACGACGAACCTTGGCGTCGGAGGGAAATACGGTCGTCGTGGCGCCCAGTTCCGCGCCCATATTGGCGATGACATGTCGATCCATGGCCGAAAGACATTCCAAGCCCGTACCGAAGTACTCGATGATGCGACCTAGGCCGCCATCGACGCCGTGGCGCCGGAGCATTTCGAGAACGACATCCTTCGCACTAACCCAGTCAGGCAGCCTGCCGACAAGCTCGACGCCCCAGATGAGAGGCATCCGGAACCAGAAAGGCTCGCCCGTTATCGCGAGCGCATCTTCAATGCCGCCCGCTCCGATCGCCAGCATGCCGATAGAGCCGGCCGCGGGGGTATGACTGTCAGAGCCAAGAAGAGTTTTTCCAGGCCTGCCGAAACGTTCCTAATGGACCGGATGACTCACACCGTTGCCGGCGCGGCTGAACCAAATTCCGAAACGCCGGCTAGCGGATTGAAGAAAGAGATGATCGTCAGGATTCTTGTAGTCTTCCTGAATGAGATTGTGATCGACATACTGCGCGGAGAGTTCGGTTTTGACACGGTCGACGGCCATCGCCTCCAATTCGAGCATTACCATGGTGCCGGTGGCATCCTGGGTCAGCGTCTGGTCGATGCGGATGCCAATCTCCGCACCCGGCGTCATCGAGCCGGACAGCAGATGCGATTCAATGAGTTTCCTTGCGATGTTCAGATTCATGGGCGACCCGCTTTCAGGCCGCGCTATCGGAGCTTCAGCGCAACCGCATAACCGGTCAGCAATCCATGGAAGAACGCCTGCCGGACCTTCCGGTGGGAATCCTTGTAGTGCCGCGCCGCGTCGTCGAGCGCGCGCAGAAGCTTTTCGCGGTGAAGCTCTTGCGGTCCCGCATTCACGAGCTTGTCCACAAGCGTGCGCACCGCATCATCGTCCGCAATGGTGAATTTGTGCGAATGTTGGCGAGCCATGGGATAGCGCCTCCCTTTTCAAAGGTACATCCGAGGGGACGAGGCCGGCAACTCAGCAAAAGGGCGTATCGGAGAGGCCCGCACTTGTCTGAATTCTTCATCGACGCTTCTTGCTGTTCTCGCTCGTCATAAATCCACGCGACCGCTCGGGTATGGACAGGGTATTCGCGCCTCCAGTATGTTGACGCGATGCCACGGGTACCCGTTCTCATCGTTGGCGCTGGTCCTAGCGGACTTAATTTGGCTTTGGCTCTGATCCGCCGCAATGTGCAATGCCGTCTCATTTCTGAATCCGACGGCCCAGGCAAGGAATCGCGCGCCATGGTGGTACAAGCGCGCACTCTCGAATTCTACGGCCAATATGGTTTTGCCGGGGAAGTCGTCGAACAGGGCGTGATCGCCGAGATGGTCCATGTGCGCGCGGGCGGCTCCAATGGCAGTCGAGAAGTTCTCTCCATCAGTTTCAAAGAAATGGGCGCTGGTCTCAGCCCGTATCCGTACGCACTCGCTTATCCGCAGGACGATCACGAACGGTTCTTGATCGAGAAACTCAAGGATGCGGGTTGTGAAGTCGAGTGGTACGCAAAGCTTACCGGCTTCAGCGAAGCTGAAAACAGCGTTAGGGCTACTATCGAACACAATGCGGGCCGCGTTGAGGAGGCGGAAAGCGCATACATCTGTGGCTGTGATGGCGCGCGTAGCTGTGTGCGCGAATCTCTCCAGCTCGGCTTTCCGGGGGGCACGTATGAACAACTCTTCTATGTCGCGGACGTAAGGATCGCGCGTGGCTTCTCCCGGGATCTGTACATCAATCTCGGCGAACACATCCTCACGTTGATGTTCCCGGTGCGTTCGAGTGGAATGCAGCGCTTGATTGGCCTCGTGCCGCCCGAGATGTCACATCGCGAAAACCTCGGCTTTGAAGACATCCGCACCCAAGTCGAGCCGCTTCTTGATATCAAAGTAACGGCCGTAAATTGGTTCTCTACCTATCGCGTCCATCATCGCGTTGCCGACACATTCCGGGTGGGGCGCGCTTTCCTGGTCGGCGATGCGGGCCACATCCATAGTCCTGCAGGAGGTCAGGGCATGAACACCGGAATCGGCGATGCCGTGAACCTCGGCTGGAAACTGGCGCACGTGCTGCAGGACCGCGCCGACACATCGCTTCTCGATACCTATGAGCCCGAGAGAATCGGCTTTGCGCGTTCTCTAGTCGCCACCACCGATCGCGCTTTTACCGGTTTAGTCGGGGGAGGAGCGGCGGGCGAGTTTACAAGAAAGATTGTCGTCCCTCTCCTATTCGGTGTCGTCACCCGATTTAGTCTCGGTCGCCGCGCAATCTTCCGCACGATTTCCCAAATGCGCATTCACTATCCCGACAGTCCGCTCAGCCAAGGCGTCGCGGGCGATGTCCACGGCGGCGACCGTCTTCCCTGGGCGGGATCTCACGCACAGGATAATTTCGAGCCTTTGCGTTCTCTGGATTGGCAAGCGCATGTTTACGGCGAGGCAGACGAAGATCTCGAAACCGCCTGTCGCGAGCTTCACTTACCTCTACATGCTTTCGCCTGGAGCGACGACACAAGAGATGCCGGACTCAAGCGGGGTGCTCTATATCTTGTCCGGCCCGATGGCTACATCGCCTTAGCTTCATTCGAACAAAGCGTCAGTAAACTCAAGACCTTCATTGAACAGTTTCAACTGCGTTTTGAACATATCCATGTCGGCGAATCGCTGATGAATAGCTCAGAGTCCATCGAGCCCTAGAGCATCGTTTGCGTTGATTTGAACAGACGACATTCTTTCTCGGCGACGCATCTGCTCTTGAGACAGGCGCGCTGAATTTTTTCACAGATTCAAGGGAGCTCTGCGCTTACGCCCAAGGAAGGCGGTTGAAACCAGGTAAAGGCGCGCCGGCTCCGTCTAACGTTCAATAGCAAAACCTCGGCGCCTGTTACGATTTTCTGAGCTGCTCTGCAGGCTAGCCTAACTACATGGGTACGTATATCTTCCTAACACGCAATGAAGTAACCCGCACCCGTGCGGGTTTATTCGCAGCGATTCAGCTTGACTTGAACGTAACCGACAGAGACGAACCAAAATCACTGTAGTAAATTCGTAGTAGATATCGGTTCAGAATGGTGCAGAACGAGGATGAACGGATCAAATCCGGAGCGTTGTATCTGGTTGAGCAATATAACAAAGTCTAAAATCTTCAAAAGCAGTCAGAACGGTTCCCTGTGTTATGGGCACGCTGTTCCGGATCCATCTTTCACCGCGCAGCTGCGATGGATGTCACTGTGGCAATCAGTGCAGAGCGTGATTAGATTTTCGTCTGTATCGTCACCTAGTAGGCTTCGTGAGCGAATGTGGTGGACCTGAAGTCGATCGGAACTGCCACAGTACTGGCATCGCCAGCCGTCGCGCTGCAACACTTCGGCGCGGAGTTTGCGATAAGAATCCGGGTCCAGCCGAAGCCTCGGTCGCCGTGGTCGGAGATCAGCCATTAGACTCTCTCCATTTGCTTCACGAATTCCGCTTTCTGCGGATCTGGAAGCAATGAATAAAGTCGGCCAAGCGCGAAGAGCAGTGAGTCGGAATTACCACTCTCAAGGTCAGCTCCAGCAAGGAAATCGGCACAAATCATCTCTAAGCAATAGCTGCGGGATTTGCTCGCGCCGAGCATCAGCGCCGCTGTTTCAAGCGCGCGCTCAATCACTGGCAGTTGGCTCTTATATAATTTGAAATAAATGATTTCCCACGGCTCCGTTTCCTGACCCGTCAAATGCTTCTCGACTTCTCGTTTGAATCCTTCCTTCGGAAGTTCGATCGCTTTGTGCAACCAGGTTGCACAATCAAACTGTTCGCCGTCTCGCCGCGCTACTTTCGCAAGCTCGGCTGCTTTGGCCCACCCTACTTGCTGCAAGTCGTGGTGAATGCGGTGAGGAAGTTGCTCGTGGATTGCCATCAGGTAATACGCTTTGCGCCTGGACTCAGGGAACCGTTTCGTCAAAAAATCATCGAAGGAACCGAGGTTTTCGAGCTTCCAGTACCGCCCCGCTCGCACTTCGCACAGGTACCGGCCCAGTTCGACGAACCGCGTGTCCTTCTCCTGCTCGGCATTGCGCTCCCAGAACAGGATCTCATCGACCTTGTCGAGAACGAACAGAGCACGGCGGCGATTCAGTTTGGGTTCCACGAACACACGCCCGTTAGTCGTCAAATTGGTCAAGCCAATCAAGATCGGTTGCTCCCGCTCGGCGAATGAGTTTGGAATCCGTTAGCTGCTGATTTCCCAGGCAGAGGCCCAGATGGGAACAGCCGACGCATCCGTTTTGTGGAAAGCGAATCCCGCTGTGCGGGAGAAAATGGCCGGCTTCGATCTGCTCGACGCTTGTTTCCACCAGTTGGCCAAATTCCCGACGCTGTTCTTCGTCGATGGACGTCTTCAGATACTGAATTTCGGGCACGCTCTTGCGAACGAACACCACCAGGGACACATCCGCGATTCCGGTCATCCAGGAATAGCAGACGAGCTGCGGGTCGAGCGACAAGAGACCCTCGGGCTCTTCTGGATAGCGCGATCCGGTCGTCTTCCAGTCGATGATGCAATTCACCCCGTCCAGCTCGCCAATCGCGTCGACGTAAGATACAAATTCGCTTCCGCACGGAAGTGAGCGCGTCCACTTGGCCTGAAGATTTTTCTTCGGGCATCGAATCCGCACACGATCGTCCTGCGCGAATCGTTCGAGCAGGCGAACGCCCTGTTGGTATAGCCGATCCCAGGAATCGTTCTTCGCATACTGGAGGGCAGCGTCCTGATGTTCTTGCCACGCTTTAAAGAACGCAGCTGTTGGATCCTCTTCGCGGAAATAGGCTGCCAGGGCGTTTTCGAAGCAGCGACCAAAAATCATCGAGGCCCGATCTTCCTTTTCCCTCCAGCCGTCGAGGTATCGATAGCGATACTTCCGTGGGCAGCGAAGATACTGGCTAATCTGTGTGAAGCTGTAGGTCATTCGACCCTCCTGCCACGACGCCTTCGCGAGCATCCTTCGAGATGAATTCCCATTCGGTGGACGGCGCAAATCCTTCGAGGTTGACAAAAGCGCGACCTGCGAAGGTCTTTCTCGTAGTGCGCAGCACGCCAGAGAGGCCGAGCAAGGCTTTTTCATCCACTTCGTCACGTCCGAGCAAATCCGTGTCGTAGCCGAAGTCCCGAAGAAACCAGTTCAGTTTCCAAAGTGACTTCTGAGTGCAGTAGATTCGTCCCGAAACTTTGCGTGAAGCGAGATCGCTGGGTTCGAGGATAGCGAAGCTGAGAATGAAGAAAGGTTTTTGCGGGTGCCAACGATAGTAAGCGCGGTCCACCCGAACCAGGAACACGCCTTCCAGAATTCCATCGCCGCGTAATGCTTCGGCATGCAGACCAGGGAAGTGTCGTTTCACGACTTCACCTCCGCAAGCTGGTTGTAGCTATTCAACTTGCAAATCAGCGCGGCACGATCTTTGGCAGCTTCATCAGCCAGTGTAGAAATGAAGGCTTCGACCAGGTCTCGGCTGGCGTCGCGGAGCGCTTCGGTTCCACAGAAATCAGCCGCATAGCGTTTCACGAGGGTAGGATCGAGTTCGTATTTCCGGATAAGCAGACAGAGCTTGTCGCGGAGCCTGGGCTCGCTAGTGCGACGGCCATTTCCGTTTGGCGGATCGGCTCGCCTCCCGTCCGGAGGCTCAACGGAGAATGGTTGTGAGCCCAACTCCTCGACTGAGCAAATACCAATGCCATAGGCTTTACGGAGAGCGCGATTAACGGCCCTCGTTTCTGCCACGCGCATCTCTGCGCCGCGAACCAGAGGGGACGTATTAGTGGGATCGGCGTCTCCGTAGCCGGTAAATCCTAAAGTTCCTGAATGCGTATATACGGTCGCGCGGAAAACCCATCGCCAGGCATGCGGTTCACACAGTCCTCTTACGATATACGTCCTGATCCCTGAGCACCGCCTTCTTCGTGCGAGACCCAATAATCCGCTATGAGTAACGTACCAACGCCCGCCTAACAGTTTGAGATCTCCGGCGCCGATCGACAAACCGTAACTGTTTGTTAGCATTCTCAACTGATGCCTTAGCCCGCGTTCCAGCTTTCCCCAGTGGGAAAGTGCAGATTGGCAATTGCGTCGCCACATGGATTGCTTAACGCGCATTTCAGCCTCCCAATGCAGTGCAATGCAATGCATAGAATTGCATAAAACACGGTGGTTGTCAAGCGCGGGCAAGTTGGGGCAGACTTTGTCCCGGATCGAGGCCCGTGAAAAAAGACGCGCAATTTACTTTCCGTATGCCTAGTGATTTGAGGGCAGAGTTGCAGAACATCGCGGCGCACGAAGGACGGAGCATCGCTCAGGTTTGCGAAGCATTCATCCGAGCTGGAGCGGCAGCCTACCGCAAGAGCGGCGGCAAATTCCTACAGCGTTTCGTCACGCGATCTTCAAAAAAGGGATCAAGCCTGTAGGATCACAAAGCCCAAAACCGAGGCAACGCTTTCAAGATTTCGCAATTGCCCCAACGCTGTTCAATCGAAGGCTGAAATATTCGCGATGCCCCCGTGACCAGCATGGCTTTGAAGATCCGGTCGAACCGTTGTGATCGTTCTAGGTATTACGTGCGCTGTCTTCGCACAGCCGCCACATTCCGCTCGGTCGGGTAGTGGAGGACATGACTTAAACCAACCCATTTCCGGCACGCGCGGAACATTCAGGAAAAGCAGGCGACGCTCGATCGACTCCGATGCGCGACGAGGAAGTTGACAAATGTGGGTCAGCACGCTAAGATTGTTGTCGGTAGTTGGCACGAAGAGGCCGAAGAAGGAATCAGCCGCGACGAAATTCTCGTCGTGGCTTTTTTGTTTTAACGGCTCCAATTTTTCCGAGGCCGCATCCGGAATTCGACACATGCGCTTTTTCTGGTTAATGATTTTTCCAATGCCGCGAGCGCGCGTCGAATCGAACGCCGGAGAAAGAGCAAGTGGGCTTGGGGTTCAATCCCTTCTTACAGGGATTAAAGATGAGCAAGTCAACGGGACCGCGCACGCCGCGAGGCAAAGCGGTCGAGCAAAAACGCTGTGAAGCATTGGATCGAATCCGGAAGAATTCTTCCGGAGGAACAACAACAAGCTGCGATTCTGCGCTGTGGATTCGAAGAAGATTTCAGGCCGCAGGGCTTGATTGAGGACGAGATCATCGACGATCTCGTGTTGAACCGCTTGATCAAGCGTCGCATCGATATTGCCTTCACGAGAGAATTCTCGAAGGCGTCCATCGAAACTACGATTAAAGAGATGGACCATCGCGAACGCTCTTCTGTCCAGTACTGGCTGCGGATGGCCGGACTTTCGAACGAGTGTCGGACCGAACGGGAACGGGCCGAACCATTGAATCCTGAAGACTGCATTCCAGCCCGAGAACTTACCGAACCTTCGTGAACTTTACGGCGACCAACCCACTGAATACGCCGCAATCGCGATGTACCTGCTCGTTCCCGTCGCCACGAAAAAGGCCGAACAGGACAAGACGGCTGAAATGAAGGATGACTCCGAGCTTAAGACGGATATTCTCGAGACGCTCCAGACTGAAATCCAACAACAGGAGCACCGACAAGAACTCGCGCAGCGGATTCTGGAGATCGAGTGTGCTCCGGACCTTCAAGAACCGCCTCGTCACACTCTCGAAACGCTCCTACGCTACCGCGCGGCCAACACGCGGGAGTTCAACAGCTTGCTCGATAGCCTCGAGCGCATCCGCCGTTTGCGTCAGAAGCAGCATAAGCTGCCAGCATCGATAGCGGAGTCGCGGCAAAAACTACTTATATAGTAATAAAGCCGCGAGAACACAGTTTTTACGAAACGAACTATTCTATGTGTCGTGTATTCAGTTGGTTGGCATTTTGTGGGAGGTCATTTTGACACGCTCGATCACGGCCTGGAGCAATCGGTGGAGTCAGAACGCACCGTGGCGGTCGGTTCAATCCGAATCTCACGGCCAGTACCGCGTTGCCGATCAGACGACGGTGAACATAGTGAACATCATGAACGTGGCTGAGCGGGTGGACTCAATTAATCGCTTACTGGCCTGCACCCTTCAGGAATACCGTCCGGGGACTGGGCCTCTCGCTTCAATCTTTGTGGGTCACGGCTTCAGCCGTGACATAAAAAAAGCCACAAGAACGTGTCACTGCTCGGCGGTTTTCACGCCGAGCATTTGCTTTTCTCTTTCTTCATTTGAAATTTGAAATTTTCAAATTTGAAATTGCCTTCATCCGCTCCATGCTTCCGTGGCTACAACCCCACCAACAACCCCGCAATCAACGCCGCCCGCACCCCCAACTCCCTGACCACCACATGCTCCCGCAAACTGTGCGCCCCATCCCCCACAGCCCCCAACCCATCCAGCGTCGGCACCCCAAGCGCCCCAGTAAAATTCCCATCCGAGCCTCCGCCAGTAGCCGCCTCCCCAAGCGACAACCCCATCTCCCCCATCAACCCGCGCGCCACCCCAAACAGCTCGCGCACCCCCTCACTCCGCTCCAGCGGCGGACGCATCCCCCCAACCCGCACCTCCACTCGCGCCCCGCGCAAAATCGGACGCAACCCGCGCAGCCCGCGCTCAATCCGCCCAGCATCCGCCACCCGCGCAAACCGAATGTCCACCACCGCCCGCGCCCGCTCCGGCACCACATTCGACGCCGTCCCGCCCTCCATCACCGTCGCCTGCACCGTAATCCCGGGCGCCCGATCGTTCATCTTCATCAACCGCGCAATCTGCAATGCCAGCTCATGCACCGCATTCACGCCCTTCTCCGGCTCAATCCCCGCATGCGCCGCCCGCCCAGTCACAATAATCTCCGCCCCGCCCACTCCCTTCCGCTCCGTCTTCAACCGCCCCTCGCGCCCCAGCGCCGGCTCCAGCACCAGCACCGCCTCGCTCCTCCGCGCCTCGCTCTCAATCACCCGCCGCGACGTCTCGCTCCCAATTTCCTCATCCGAAGTCCACAAAAACACCACCCGCTTCCGCGACCCCGCGCCAACCACCCGCAGCGCATCCACCGCCGCCAGCGCCAGCACCAACCCGCCCTTCATATCAAACGTCCCCGGCCCCCAAGCCTTCCCGCCCCTCACCCGAAACGGCATCTTCGCAATCGTCCCAACCGGATAAACCGTATCCAGATGCCCAAGCACAAGAATCTGTCCTTCGCTTCTGCCGGTCGCGTGCGGCCACTCGACCCGCAAATGATTCCCACGCAAACGCTGCTCCAAAATCCTCACCTTCGCCCCGCGCCGCTTCCACTCCTGCGCCATCATCACCCCAAACCGATCTACCGCCGCCTTGTCACCGCTAGGCGATTCACACCGCACAAATCGCCCCAGCAGCCGCACCATCGCGCCCTCTCGCGTCCGCGCCTCCCGCAACAACTCCCGCATCATCACACTTTGTTCACTCATAGCGCCGCCATGCTATCAGCCACTCCACAATCGCGCCACATCACCTCCATGGTGTTCCTTGGCGCAAACAGCAAGCCTCGCCCCAGACCCCGCCCGGCCGACGCGCAACGCTGCCGTTCCGTACCGCCGGCGTCCCGCCGGCTCTTTTGAACCTTGTTTCCGATTTCTGGCAGTATTCGGATATAATCCTTCGCTAATAGTAGAAAATGGCTAACTTAATCCCTAAACGAAAATCTGTCTGGTTTTGGAGTGCGTTCGGACCAGTCGCATGGATTTTGATGTTTACTGTCGCTGCCCGACCGTCGCCCAGTGAGTCGGTGCGTTCAGAACTGATTCGACTTCAAAAGCAAAATGGATTATCGCTAGTGGGGGTGCGCGACGACAAGATTTACACAATCGCATTCGCTAAACACAAGTTGAACAAGCCGAAGCCTCTACCGATCGAAGGAGACTTGATGGGCGGAAGTGTCTCCGAGGATGGGACAAAGATTGCTTTTGAGTATTGTAGAGAACCGGGGTTCACGCACCCGACGCCGGAAAGGACCGAGTGTTCCGGCGGACTCGTTCTCGCTACCATGCAGTTTGACGGAAGCAACGTTCGGGAATTTCCCTACCTCGTGAACCCCGCCTACATGTTGTGTTGGTCCCACGACGGCTCGAAACTAGCATTGGTCGCGAGGGATGTAAGAAAGGAAAAATACGCGCCCTTGGAATTGCAGATTCTTGACCTTGTCAGCGGAACAACTCAGGTAATTGGCACTGGACGTGAATTTGTGGATCCTCAGTGCTGGTCACCGGATGACAAGCAAGTTGTCTATACGGCAAACAATATGGCGGGACAGGGACTCTCGGCAATCTATGACATTGATAAAAAGACCCAGCGAGACTTCTCGAAGGGCACTCGTCCTACCTGGTCGCCTGACGGGAACTGGATCGCGCTTCTGGACTGTCTGCCCTCTCTCTGGGGTTGCAAATACTTCGCCGTGCGGCCGTCCGGAACTGGGCGAAAGGTGCTTTTCGAAAGCGAGAGCGCGACCGCCCTATGGTGGTCCCCCGATTCCCGCTTTGTCGCGTACGTAAACGGCGCTGGGGCTTTAGAGAGAACACCCCCTCAGCTGTTGCGGGAGATGGTTCGTCTGCGGGTGAGACGCCTGGAGGACAATTCTACAGACTCGTTTGCGGACTTCTTCGATGGCGACACAATGGAGTTTCAATGGGTAACGAAGAAAGGCTCGGCAAACTAGCACCCTGGCGTTAACCGATCACCTTCCTACCCACCCCCACCCCGATTCCCACTCCGTCACGTTTCGTATAGAATTATTCGCTTGTTCCTGGGCGCTGCTTCCGAGACAACATATACGGTCAGGCACGCCGAGCCAAAGCAACCGGTGCGCACACCTCACACACGAGGCCAATAATGACTCTCGACACCAATGCCATCCAAGCCATCCTCCCGCACCGCTACCCGTTTCTCCTCGTCGACACTATCGAAGAAATGGAACGCTGGAAGCGCATCGTCGGAATCAAGAACGTCACCATCAACGAATATTTCTTTCAAGGACATTTTCCCGGCAAACCCATCATGCCCGGCGTGCTCATCATCGAATCCATGGCCCAGACCGGCGGCCTGCTTCTGCTGCAAGAAGTAAAAGATCGCGAAAAAAAGCTTCTCTATTTCGTCGCCATTGACGACGCGCGCTTCCGCCGCCCAGTCGTTCCGGGCGATCAGCTGCGCATCGAAGTAAATGTTCTCGCGTGGCGCGGAACATTCTGCAAACTGCAAGGAAAAGCATCTGTGGGCGGCGAACTCGCCGCCGAAGCCACGCTCATGTGCAAAATGGTCGACCTTGACGAAATCCAGCAACCCGCGCCAGCCTCCGTCGAAAAGGCGCGATGAAGCATGCTGAGGGATCTCCGCATAGTCGCAAATGGGGGCCCGCTGGAATCGCAGTTTTCAGGTGGGATGTTTTCGAGGTTCTCGACGAGAGGTTTTCGGTGGGAGCCCCCTGCTTTAGCAGGGGGAGCTGGACTTCAGTCCAGCGAAAAAAGCGTCATAGTAAGAAATGGGCTTTAGCCCTGGGAATCCAACTGAATGAGCTTGACGAAATGTCTAAAACCAACGAGCTCGCCGAATGAGTAAGATCGACCCGCGCGCCTCCATCGCGCCCACCGCACGCCTCGGCAATTGCGTCACAATCGACGCCTTCGCCGTCATCGGCGACGAAGTCGAACTCGGCGAAGGCTGCATCGTCGAATCGCACGCCATGGTCAAAGGCCCGGCGCGCCTGGGACGCCGCAATCACCTCTATCCGTTCAGCGTAGTCGGCGGCGACCCGCAGGATCTCACTTACAAAGGCGAACGGGTCTCGCTCGAAGTCGGCGACGAAAACGAATTCCACGAATTCTCCACGGTCAATCGCGGCACCGTGAAAGGCGGAGGCACCACGCGCCTCGGCAACCACAATCTCATCATGTCCTACGCCCACATCGGCCACGACTCACAAATCGGCAGCCACACGATTTTCGTCAATGGCGCCACTCTTGCCGGCCACGTCACCGTCGAGGACTGCGCTACTATCGGCGCTTTCTGCCCCGTCCATCAATTCTGCCGTATTGGCAAGTATTCCTACATTGCCGCGCACACCGTCATCACCCAGGACGTTCCCCCCTTTTCCAAAATCGTCGCCCCGCGCGATACCAAATGTTATGGCGTGAATTCCATCGGCCTCGAACGCAACGGTTTTTCGCCCGATCGCATCGAGTCCATCGAGAAAGCGTACCGGCTCCTGCTCCGCTCCAAACTCAACACCACTCAGGCTCTCGAACAAATGCGTGGAACCCTTTCCGCATCCGAAGACGTCCAAACCCTTATCCGATTTATCGAATCGACGGCCGAGCGCGGTCTCACCAAATAGGAATGCCAGCGAACTCAATTCCGGAGAATTCTGAGCATTGGGGCCTCATCGCCGGTAACGGCGATTTTCCGTTTCTCGTTTTAGAAGGTGCGCGCAGCCGCGGCATCGAGATGGCCGTGATCGCAATTCGCGAAGAAGCGGCGCCCGCGATTGAACAGGCCGCTGCGCGCGTGCACTGGGTGAGCCTCGGTGAACTCAGCCGTACAATTGAGTTATTGCATGAGGAGGGCGTGAAACACGCCGTGATGGCAGGGCAAGTCAAGCACAATAAAATATTCAGCTCGATCCGCCCCGATTGGCGGCTCGCAAAGCTGCTATTCTCGCTGCCGGCGAAAAACACCGATTCGCTGATTGGAGCTGTAGCGCGCGTGCTCGAAGACGAAGGCATCGAACTCGTGGACTCCACAAAATTTCTCGGCCCGCTTTTGCCGGAGGTTGGGATCCTCACGCGCCGCTCGCCGGACGTGTCCGAAGCAGCTGATATCAACTATGGCCGCGAAGTCGCGCAGAAAATCGCCGCGCTCGATCTCGGTCAGACTGTCGTCGTGCGCGATCGTGCCTGCGTCGCCGTGGAAGCCATGGAAGGAACTGACGAGACGATCGAACGCGCCGCCCGCATCGTAGGCGGCCAGCGTCTCGTCGTCGTTAAAGTCAGCAAGCCTTCGCAGGACATGCGCTTCGACGTTCCAGTAGTCGGCCCGAAGACGATCGAAGTGATGCGCCGCTCGAACGCCACGGCTCTCGCCGTCGACGCCGGGAAAACTCTGCTTTTCGACCGCGACCGGCTGATTCAAGCAGCCGACGATTTCAGCATCGCAATCCAGGCATTCGCTCCGGCGAAATCCGCCGCAGCGACGGCGCCAATTTTAGAAGCGAAAAGGAAATCTTGAGCGAGAAAACCATCCGCGTGGCTGTCGTCGGCGTCGGTGATTTTGGACGTAACCACGTTCGCGTCTGGCGCGAAATCGAGGGTGCCGAGCTCGTCGGCATCATCGACACCAATGCCGAACGCGCGCAAAAAGTTGCTGCAGAATTCAACACTCGCGTTATTCGCGACCTCGACGCGCTTACGTCCGATGGCATTGACGCCGTGAGCCTCGCCGTGCCCACTGCTGAACACGCGCGCATCGGCTCCCGCATCCTGGCAGCCGGAATTGACGTGCTCGTTGAAAAGCCGATTGCCGCCTCGCTCGATGAAGCCGACGCGCTCATCGCTGCAGCAAAGCGCAGTCGCGGCATTCTTCAAGTCGGCCACGTCGAACGTTTCAATCCCGCCGTTGTTGCCGTCGGGAAAATCGTCTCGCGCCCGATGTTTTTCGAAATCCATCGCCTCGGCATTTTTTCGCCGCGCAGCCTCGATATTGACGTCGTTTACGACGTGATGATCCACGACCTCGACATCCTGCTCTCGCTCGTCAACGCGCCGGTCGTAGATCTCAAAGCCGTCGGCATCCCCGTCATCAGCGACAAAGTGGACATCGCCCACGCTCGCGTCGAATTTGAAACCGGAACCGTCGCGAATCTCACCGCCAGCCGCGTCTCCACCGAACGCGTCCGCAAGATGCGCTTCTTCCAGGAACACGAATACGTTTCGCTCGATTTCACGCGCCAGGATGTTCTTCGCGTTCGCGTGGAAGCTAGCGGCGCGAAAGCCGCGTCGACGATAAGTCCCGCAGCAAATAACGCGCAGCCGAAAATCGCGTTCGAAAAAGTTCCCGCCACGCCCGAAGAACCGCTTCGCGCCGAGCTTCGGTCCTTCCTCGAATCCGTCCGCACGCGCACGCAGCCGATCGTTGACGGCGCCGCGGGCCGCCGCGCTCTCGAACTTGCCGACCGCGTCATGTCGGGCATCCTCGAACACGCCCGCCACGTCCAACTATCCAGCTTCGTTCCACAGGACGCACGATGATCGAGCGAATACTGGTTCCGAGAGACGTGCGCCCGCTCACCGAGGAGGAAGCGAAGAAGCAAAAGCCGGCCGCGCGTTTCGAAACCTACATGGACGACCGCATGGTCGTTCCCTCCGGCCTCTCCGATGCGCCGCCGCTCAACGGGAAATCCAGCATCCCGAGCCATTTCCCGCTCGAAGTTCTCGTCGGGCGTTCTCTCGTCGGCCGCGATATCGAGCCCAAGCCTTTTGACCTGAAGCCGCTCACCGATTACGTGCCCGTCGCCATGATGGATCCGCGCGTCGTCGTTCCGGTCTATGTCGAGCCGCCCGAGGCTGCCGAAATCGCGCGCTTCGACAAGCCGCAGGTGATGACGGCCGCGCTGCGCGAAGTCATTCAGCCCGATATTTTCACCACTGGCGACGCCAATCTCCTCATCGAGCCCGAAGCAAAAAAAGATGCCAAGTGGGACGCCATCACGCGCGCCGCATCCGTCGTCGTCCACATCGGCCTGATTATTTTCATCATCTTCATCCCGAAAATGTTTCCGCCGCACGTCCCCACCACAAAAGAAATCGAGATGGCCAGCAAGAGCCTCGGCATCACTTACATTTCGCCCGACGATATTCCGAAGATGCCTCCCGGGCCGCCGGGTCCGAAAGTTAAGATCAGCCCCAAAGTTCTGAACAAAGTGGCGCCGCCGCGCCCTGAAACCCACGCGCCAGTCGCGCCGCCGTCAATTCCGAATCCAGAACAGCCCAAGCCCGAGTTGCCCTCCGCACCCACGCCGCACACTGCCGTGAATCAGCCGCCGGTCAGCGTCCCGGTGCAACCGAATCCGCAGCCTTCGCAAGTTTTGCCGGTGCAGCCGTCTCAACCGGGCCACCTGAATTTGAATTTGCCCAATTCCTCCCCCGGCAAACAGTTGCAGAGCCAGATTCAAGATGCGATTCAGCACCGCGGAGGCGGCACCGTTTACGAACCCGGCGCCGGCGGTAGCGGCGGAGGAGGCGGTGGCCGCGGCGGACGCGGCGGCATGCAAGGCATGCAGCCCGGCGTCTCGATCCTCACCGACACGCAAGGCGTCGATTTCAACAGCTACCTGCAGCGCCTCGTGGACACCGTCAGGCGCAACTGGTACACCGTGATGCCCGAGTCCGCGCTCATGGGCGACAAAGGCATCGTGATGCTCACGTTCAGAGTCAATCGCGACGGCAGCGTCCCGCCGCAGGATCCAAGTCTCGAGCGCACGTCCGGCAAGCAGCCCCTCGACACCGCCGCGCTCTCCTCCATCCGCACCTCAAACCCCTTCCAGCCGTTGCCACCGCAATTCAAAGGCGACTTCATCGAGCTGCGTTTCATCTACTTCTACAATATCCCGCCAGATTCAGTGAACACGCGCTAATCGCGACGAGCCGCCGCCGTGAACCTCAACCGCACCCAAATCCTCGGCGCGCTGATTCTCGCCGCCATCGCGCTCGCAATCCTTCTGCTACGCTGGAAATTCGCGCACTAACAAAATGATCGACCTCGCGAATCCGTCAAAACTGAGCGCCCTCGCGAATTTCGTAACGAACTCCGTAAAATGACCGCGCATTCGAATCCGCCCGACGCCGCGCCTGCGCGCCTCATCGTCATCCTCGGCCCCACCGCCTCCGGCAAATCCGCGCTGGCCATCGAACTCGCTAAGCGCCTCAACGGCGAAATCCTCGTCTGCGATTCAACGCAGGTCTATCGCCACTTCGACATCGGCACCGCGAAAGTCGCGCCGCGCGACCAGCAAAAAATCCCACATCACCTCGTCGACCTCGTCGAGCCCAACGAAATCTTCACCGCCGGCGACTACCGCCGCCACGCC
This sequence comes from uncultured Acidobacteriota bacterium, assembly GCA_963736465.1. GTDB lineage: Bacteria > Acidobacteriota > Terriglobia > Acidiferrales > UBA7541 > Palsa-295. The sequence continues at coordinate 131,431 of CAVTOS010000014.1, forward strand.
CTCCTCTCGCTCGACGATCTCCGCCGCCGCTCGAAACTCCCCATCCTCGCCGCCGGCACAGGACTCTACCTCCGCGCCCTCCTCGAAGGCCTCGCCGACGCCCCCACGCGCTCGGAAGAACTCCGCGACCGGCTCCGCCGCAGCGCCAACCAGCGCGGTCCCGTGCATCTTCACAAAATCCTCGCCCGCCTCGACCCCGCCTCCGCCGTCCGCATCGCCCCGCGTGACGCCCAGAAAATAATCCGCGCCATCGAGATGCGCATCCTCGCCGGAAAACCAGTCGCCGAGATTTTCCGCGCCGGCCGCGCCGCCTCGCGTGGGGAGATGCGTGAAAAAGGGCCTGGGGAAGGCCGCGAAGAAGTACACGACGACGCCGGAAGAGCGTTGCGTGCAAACGCTCTCGAAGGCTACGCCATCACCAAAATCGGCCTCTCTCCTCCGCGCCCCGCCCTTTACGCCCGCATCGACGCCCGCGTCAACGAAATGCTCGCCGCCGGCTGGCTCGACGAAGTCCGCACCCTCGTCTCTTCCGAGGTGCGTGACGAGGTGCGTGAAAAGACGCGTGACAAGGCGCGTGAAAATGTTCGCGGCAGTGCCCCCGACTCCAAGCCGTTCCAGTTCATCGGCTACTCCGACCTCCGCGCCCACCTCGAAGGCCGCATCCCGCTCGCCGCCGCCGTCGCAAACATCCAACAGTCCACGCGCCGCTTCGCCAAGCGCCAGCTCACCTGGTTCCGCCGCGAACCAGACGTCCACTGGCTCGCCGCCTTCGGCGACGCCGACGAAACCATCGCCACCGCGTTGCGGATCGCAAGCGGGCAAGCGGACTTCAGGGGCTAAAGCCCGTTTTGTTGCGGGCTGCCTTTGCCGCGGTTGAAACCGCGGCCTACAAAGATCGAATCCTGACGCCAGCCCTTTACCCCCTTTACCGCCGATTAGAAATCTTTAAGTTGCTGGAATTAAATCAGTTACGCGGAGTTTTAATCGCGCCACCGTGTATTAAAATTCCTGTACCTCCTCCGAGAACTGTCATCCCGACAGAGGCCGCAGCCGACGAGGGATCTGCATTTCGCCGTGCCTTTGTATCGCGCGCCTCCGCCCAGCTCTTTTGCCTTTGCACCTGACCTGAACCCTCCACCACAGTCTCCTCTGCATCGTCATACGAAAACGGGTAATGGTAGCGCGGATTCAGCCGGTTGGATATCCGTAGAACTACGCAGGCCTGTAGGAAACCGAACGGAAAACGGCGAGACAGCGATTCTATGTAGCTCACCTCTTCAGAGGTGAGGCTTTGATGGATTTTAAGATTCTAAGGTTGTTGCCGTCGATTTGTGCCTGGAATTGCGCTCGAACCAACCCGCACGTCAAAAACCTCGGGTCTGAAGACCCGAGCTACATTAAAATCGCCGCGTGTCGCGCCTCCGACGCATTGAAGTTAACGCCCGCTATTTCTTCGTTACCACAAATCTTCTGAGACACACGGCACCGCTGTCTCCGTCAGAACGTGACATTTGCCTTGACCAAATCGACCGCGCGCGTGCCAAACACAAGTTTGCATTGTTTGCCTATGCGGTGATGCCGGATCACATCCATCTTCTGCTCTGGACGCTGGAGTCGTTGCTGCCAAAGTTGATGCGTGACTGGAAAAGTGCATCCGGTTTTGCGATCGCGAAAGCTCGGGCGAAGCACGGCGCAATTTGGCAAGAACGTTATTTTGATTTCATTCTGCGCCGTGTGCGCGATTTCGGAAATAAGCTGGAATACATCCACGCGAATCCCGTCGAGGCAAAACTAGTCGCTCTGCCCGAAGAGTGGGCATGGTCGAGCGCCGGCTTCTACATCAAAAAAGCTCCGGTTCGCATTCAGCCAGACGTATTCACAGGACCGACGGACCCGAACGAGCCTCTTTGGCCAGTTCCATGGCGGTAAATGCTCAGGGTAGGTGCCTTAATGCTGCTCGCCTCAAATGTAGCTCACCTCTTCAGAGGTGAGGATTTGTGAGGCCTTTGAGGCTTGTGCTGTTGCTTGTGGTTTGGTCCCTGATTCTTTGCGGGTTGCGGGTTCAGCGTAGCGCACGCTTCCGTTCGGCCATTCGCACTCGAACTTCGTCCGCGTCAATTAACTCCCCGCGTTGGGCTGCGGCGTAACCTTCCTCAATCTTCGCATTGATGATTTCTTTGTTCGCCTGCACGAATTTAGCTCTCGTTTCAATTCCGAGACGGCCGGCGTAGCGAAGCAGCTTGTCGATGCTCTTGTTAGCGATCTTCCCATTCAGCAGTTCGCTCACACACGGCTGGGGCTCACCGAGGATCGCCTGCAACTCCTTTGGCGAATATTTCTCCGAGTACTTCAGAATCGCCTGGTATAGCTGAGCCTTGAATTTAAGCGCGGTCGCCTGTTCGGGTGAAAAACCGAGATCGTCGAGGACATTTCCTCGCGTCACATGCGTGGGTTTGCTAGCTGCGCTTTTCACGTTTTTTCTTCTGCGCCAATCGCGCCTTCACAGCTCGGAGCCTCTGTTTCGATTTCTGAAAATGTTTTCGTGGCATTTCATTTTCCTCTTTTTCCCAGTCGCGACGAGCAACTCATCCTTATTGTGCGCTCCCGTCGGATTCTAGACCTTGAGATCGGCTCCTCTTGACGGTCTCCTGAATCATCGCCTTTCGGGTTGATCTGTAGTTAATAAGGCTCCTCTCGCTCTCCCACCATTTCGCGATGACGATGAAATCGCGTAACGCGATTGCGGTGTCAATGTATCCCACCGAGGCCACAGAAACCACCCGTTCGACGCGATGGGAGACACGATTTCGGAGGATAACCAGTTCCGACAGGCACCGCTGTACGTTAGGAGGAAATAAGTTGAACTTTTGGGCCCTCAGGCTCAGCGCGGGGCTATCGTCAACAAACTGCTTCAAGGTTTCGAGGATTGGGATAATGCTTTTCTGAAGTTGTGTGGCAAGGAGAAGGAAACTTGGATTGTTAGCGGATTTTTTTTCAGCTTCGATGGCCTTACCGATCTGCTCCCGCGCGGCGCTGAGTGAGCCCTCCTTCGACGCTTTTACTCCGTGAACTACCTCCTGAATCCGGCTATTGAGCTCATGTATGATGTTGCCTAGTGGTGCCTCCGGAGCTTTTTCTCTTAGATATGTTTCATAAATCTCTACTAGAAGCTCCTCCGCTGCTATTCCGATCGCTCGAATGGCATGAACAAAACGCTCTTCCCTTGCTTCATCGAGAGCTTGGCGAACATTTGCTGCCGCAGTCTTGTTCTTCAGAATGGTACTCAACGGGATCAGTCGCAGCATCGGGAGGTACATCCCCATCAATGTATTTTCTGGGGAGTAAACCTTCGTCAACTCAGACGCAAGAGGCCCCGGAATAATCGTCGCTAAAATGTCTCGTATTCTTTCTAGCGTGCTTTCACACGGCGACGAAACACGGAACGCAGGGGGCTCATCTGAAACCTGAAAGTATATTCTTGGATTTGGAGACGAGAAGTCGATTTTCGCAGGGTCTTCGGGAACTGGAATGATTCTGCAGTATGCAAAGTGGTGACGGTATATGTTCAGGCCTTTTCTGAGCCGCTTCCGTTTGGCGGGACCAATCCTGCTCGGTGGATTCAAGGTTTCGTTCATGAATCTGTATCGGCGTTGCTGAATAAAACGCCCAGGGCCGTACACTCGAAAATCTTCCTGTGGACTTAAATCGGGAAGTCCAGTCCGCTCTTGTTGGGTCATGGCGGCACGCAAGTACGCGAAGAGTCGAGGTAGAAGGATTGGAGGACGGTCCTCGTATGTGTCGTAGCGAGGTCTTCCAGACAGGCGGTTGTAATGCCGCCAACCGCTTGAAAGCCTGTAGCTATCAATGTGTAGGAATGAAGCGAGGCTATCGATTTGTGCCTCTGAAAGCTCGATCCGTATGCTCCACACTCCGTCTCCCTGAGGATTAGAAATAAAACTGCAATACTCATCCGTGCTTGCGCGGCTTAATTGGGGGGCCGTTGAGGCACTCGTCTTGAGCATGTGCAGACGCTCCTTGACACTGCTTGCGTTTGGGCCGGTGAAGTGCCTCTGCCAATTCCATTCTCTAATGATCACGCCGAGTAGGACGGGCGACGGCGGGTGTACCGTACTACATAATTACCTTAATTGGAAAGCCTGCGCGGGGCGGTTCGAACAGGTTTGACCCACACGAGAAAATTCTTCGAGCGCTTGACGGCGACTGAGCCTAGCTATATCGTCCCGGGCGAGGCGAGTTGATGGCGTCACCTGCACCTATACGGGCACCGAAGGCTGCGCCGCTGCAGCGGGGGGATTGGGTGCGGGCGGGGTTTGCGCGGTTGGCGCTGGATGGGATTGATGCGGTGCGCGTTGAGGTGCTGGCGCGGGATTTGCATGTTAGCAAGGGGAGCTTTTACTGGCATTTTCGCGATCGCGATGAGCTAGCGGGGGCGATGCTGGAGCAGTGGGACGAGGACGAGCGAGCGTGGCTGGCGGCGGCTGTCGCGGACGAGCGCAGCGCGGCGGCGCGTTGGGCGGAGCTGGTGAAGCATTTGACGGATGACGCGCATAGCCGGCTTGAGGCGGCGTTGCGGGACTGGGCGCGTCGTGATTCGCGGGCGGCTGAGCGGGCGCGCGGGATTGAACGCGAGCGGCGCGGATACATTGCCGCGGTGCTCGAGGACGTGGGATTTACGGAGCGGGCGGCGGAGGCGTGGTCGGAGATGGGGTTGCTGGTTTGTTTGGGGTGGGTGGACCGGGCGAGTCGGGACCCGGAATTTCGTAGGGCGCCGAAGCGGGGGTTGGGGGATTTTTTGTCGGAGTTGGTGCTGGCGGCGTCGGCGAGGTCGGGCGGGCGGGGGTAGGACCGTTGGTTGTTCTCTCTTGTAGCGCTGGCTTACCCTGAGGTGCGAAGGGCTTCCTGCGCGCTGTCCGCGTCCCGATGGTGTTCGCGGGGCCGGCGTTTTTGACAGCGCAATACACTGCAGGTTCCTCCACTCCGGCTCGGCCCGTTCGCTGCGCGAAGGGAGAAAGGCGAGCCGAGTCTCCGGTCGGAATGACACCGCAGGAAGAGCAACACCCATGACGAGAACGTCGTCGTCGTGGTTACCCGGCGGAAGGCCGAACGACAACGGCAACCCTGCCGGTCTGAAGACCGGCGCTACAGGGGAAGGCCGGTGCGGCCGGCCAAAACTGCTTTTTGCTGCAACCTGCTTGCTGCAGTTGCGGCGCCACTTTTTGTCACAAACCTCGGTTTCGATCGAATCTGTTTCTTCAGCACCGTAGGTGCGTCACAAGTTAGCCCAGTGCGGAAGCACTGGGACCAGATGCAGAACGAGCGCCCTTCCTTTCGCGGTGTTTTTCCCGCGAGTTTTGGTTCGTTTGTGGTGTAGAAGTAGTTCGCGCCGACGAAGCGCAAATGCCCACGACGATAACGTCGTCGTGGCTACTCGAGCGAACGGCGAACGACAAGGCAAAAAGGCAACCCTGCTGGTCTGAAGACCAGCGCTACAGAGGCACGTTGAGAGGAGATGCATGAAAATCATCGGGCCATTTTTTAGCGGTGTTGCGGCTGTGGTGTTGGCGATTCTTGCAATTCTTAGCTTTGGGGCTACTGCTTCGGCTCAGGGTACGCGCGTCGTCACCATCACGGATCCGGTTTTGAATATGCAGGCTTACTCGCTTTCGATTCCAGCGAACTGGATCTTCGATGGGGCTGTGGTTCCGGGGACGAGCTGCAATGACGGGCCGTTTCCTGTGTTTCGGATGATGAGTCCGGACGGGCTGACCGGCGTGAAGCAGCTGCCGCGCCTTGACTGGACTTGGGCGGACAACAACGGGAAGCCGCTGAAGAGCGGCGAAGAATGTCTGCCGTATAAACGCGAGGTGCCGGCTGAAGAAGTGCTGAAATATATGGTGGGCGTGCTGGAGGTGGAATACGTGAGGGAAGAGCCGGCCGCCGATCTGGAGCAGACTCGCAGGAACGCGGCGGCGCAGAGTTCGAATATGTTTACGGTGTCGGCGGATAAGGCGCGGGCGGTGGTGCGGTATCACATCAACAAAATTGTGATTGAAGAGAAGCTGAACGTGTTTGTGTCGTGCAGATATTTTCGAAACATCGGACAGCATGGGTGCAGCGCGAGCGTGTCGCGCGTGTGGGCGCCGGAGAAGAGCTTTTCGGATGCCACCTTTCAGCCGATTGTGAAATCTTTTGTCGTGGACAAGCAGTGGACCGACGCGCGGACCAAGATCTACGTTCAAAAAATCAACGATATGTCTGAAGCGTCGATGCGCGCGATCCGCCAGATGGGCGACGAGGCGATGCGGCGGAGCAAGGCGCAATTCAATGCGTTCAATCAGGCGCAGGAGATGCGGCAGCGGCAGCATGAGCAGTTTCTGGCGTCGATGCAGCGCGGGACGGATATGTCGATGGCGCGGGCGCAGGAAAGCGCGAATGCGCGGCATCAGGCGGCGGATGATTGGTGCGATTACTCGCTCGACCAGCAGAAGCGACTCGATCCGAGGACGGGCGAAATTACGAAGGATTCGAGCGCGTACAGCTATACGTGGGTGAACGATCAGGGGAAGCGCGTGCAGACGAATGACGTGAATGCGAATCCCAATGGAAATGGGACTGGAAATTGGACGCTGCAGGAGAATGTGCGGTAGCCCTTGCCAAGGGCGGTATAATCAGATTATACGAATGAGAGTTGATACCCCCAGGGTTCGGCCGCCGCAGGATATCGCCTCCGCATGAAAACACCGCAAGCGCTGGATAATCGGGAACGAGTTTTGCTTGTCGGCGTGGGGCTGAAGAAATCTCCGCGTGGACGTATGGGTGATCCCACGTCTGCTGGTCGTGACTCGCTTGAGGAGCTGACCGAGCTGGCTGAAAGCGCGGGCGCAAAAATCGAAGGCTCGCTGCTGCAGGTGCGCGAAGCGCTCGATCCGGCGACGCTCGTGGGGCGCGGCAAGCTCGACGAAATTCGCATGGAAGCGGAGATGCGGCATGTGCCGCTGGTGATTGTCGATCACAATCTGACGCCCGTGCAGTTGCGCAACATGGAGAAGGGAATCGGGCGGCGCGTGATCGACCGCACGCAGCTGATCCTGGATATTTTCGCGACGCACGCGCGGACGCGGGAAGGCCAGCTGCAAGTGGAGCTGGCGCAACTGAATTACCTGCTGCCGCGGCTCGCTGGCAAGGGGGCAGAACTTTCGCGACTCGGCGGCGGAATCGGGACGCGCGGACCTGGCGAACAGAAACTCGAGACCGACCGGCGGCGGATTCGCGATCGCGTGGGGAAAATCAAAGAGGCGATCGAGACGGTTCGCCGCCAACGGGCCACGCGACGGCGCGCGCGGCAGGCGGTGCCGCTGGGCATGATCGCGCTCGTCGGCTACACGAACGCGGGGAAGTCGACGCTGTTCAACGCGCTGACGCACGCCGAGGTGCTGACGTCGCCGCAGATGTTCGCGACGCTCGATCCGACGATTCGCGCGGTGCGGCTGCCTTCGCGGCGGCGCGTGCTGCTGAGCGACACGGTGGGATTCTTGCGCGATTTGCCGCCGGATTTGATCGCTGCGTTTCGCGCGACGCTGGAAGAGGTGCAGGAGGCGGCGCTGATCCTGCATGTCACTGATATTTCCAATCCGCATCACGCCGAGCAGGACGCCGAAGTTGAAAAGGTTCTCGATGATCTTGGCGTAAAGAATACGCCGCGCGTGCACGTGTTCAACAAAATCGACCAGCTCGAGCCCGAGCAGCTCGCAAATTTGCAGAGCGCGAACGGCCACAACGGGCAAAAAGCATTCACGTCCGCCGTTACCGGCGCCGGCCTCGAAGATTTGCTCGCCCGTGTCGATGCCGTGCTACCCGGCGATCCTCTGGTTCGGTTGCGCCTGAACGTGCCGCTAGCCAACGGCCGCGACCTCGCCGTAATTCACGCCTGCGGGCGGGTGCTGAGTTCGGAGGTCGAAGGCGGGCACATGCATGTTGACGCAGAACTGCCCGAATCGATTGCGAGGGAGTTGCGCGAGTTCGTGTCGGAGGGTGAAGCCACGAAGGGCTCGAAAAGTCCTATTACTAGTACCTCTTAGCGAGAGCGAACTGTGGAAATCGTTGTGGAAAAGGGCCTGCCGAAATCGCGAAAACCTTTTTAATCGAGAGACTTATACGAAATCGCATATTTCGATACGGTCGACTAAGTCTTGTCAGGAGTTATGGTTAGTGCCCAACAGCTGCGGGGCTGAGGGAAAATACCCACAGGCGGCGTCCGTTTTTCTGCACACACGAATTTGCACAGCGTTGCAGCATCTTGTTCGCTAACAGTTACTAGATACAGGATTTGCTGTATCGGGTCTAGGGGCTTCCGGGCTTTTATTTTCATGCGGCGCACATCTCGCGCGTACCGTTGACTCACTGGACAGCGAAGTTTATAGTGAATCGGAACCCACGGCTGGCGGCCTCTCGGCGTCTGCCCAAATGAGAGAATCTCGTGAGCGCGATGAATCTGCCGAACAGCCTTACCGTGCTCCGGATTTTTTTCGTCCCGCTTTTGGTTGTTGTCCTACTTACCCGCGAACCGAATTTTGACTTCTGGGGTTTACCAATCCACTTCGAAGTGTGGGGCGTGCTGATTCTGTTGGTGGCCGCGGCCACGGACGTGATGGACGGATACATTGCGCGAAAGCGGCGCGAGATTACGACGCTGGGAATTCTGCTCGATCCAATAGCCGACAAGCTGCTGATTTCTGCCGCGTTTATTTCTCTGGTGGAGATGGGACTGGTGCCCGCGTGGATGGTGGTGATCATCATCGGGCGCGAATTTATCGTGGTCGGGTTGCGGGAGATAGCGTCAGTGGAAGGATTGGTGATTCCGGCGTCGCCGCTGGGCAAGACGAAAATGATTTTGCAGGTGCTTGCGGGTTGCGCGGTGATTCTGACGGCGAAGTATACGTCGTTGAAACTGCTTGGCAGCGTGCTGATGTGGCTCGTGGTGCTGAGCGCCGTAGCGTCGGCGATTCACTACTTCCAGATGTTCTGGAGCCAGATTGATATTCGCGTGCAGGAGCGGCGACGGGCGGTAATTCTGAAGCCCGAAGAGAAGCACCAGGATGCTCCCACTCGCTGATTCAGCGAAGCAAACTCTCCTGGATGTGGCCAGGCGAGCAGTGATTCTCGCTGTCGAACGCCGCGAAGCGCTAGAAGACCTTCCCGATTATGAAGCGCTGAGGCAGCCTGGCAGTGCGTTCGTAACGCTGCACCGGCTGGGGCGGTTGCGAGGGTGCGTCGGGCAGCTTGCCTCGAAGGAGCCGCTGGTCTCGGTGGTTGCCTATTGCGCGAAGGCGGCGGCGCTGGATGACCCGCGCTTCTCACCGATGACTGCACTGGAACTGGACGGCCTCGCGATTGAGATCTCCGTCCTTTCGTCGCTGGTGGAAATTTCGTCGGAGCAGATTGAGCCGGGAAAGCACGGCTTGATGGTTACGCGAGGAGGAAGGCGCGGCGTATTACTGCCTCAAGTGGCTGAGCAATTCGGCTGGACGGCGGAACGTTTTCTGGAAGAAACGTGTGCGAAGGCCGAGCTCGATCGCCACGATTGGAAACAGCCCGATACGCGGGTGCAGGGATTCACCGCGGAAATATTCAGCGAAGCGGGATTCCACGCAGCCCCGCGGCGCCACGGCTGGGCAAAGTCAAACTATTCGACTTCGACGTAATCGCCCGCGTAGATCTGGTGAAGGCTGAACGTGATCAGAACGCTGGAAGAATTGGGCGCGGCGCGAACCACCACTCCCTCGCCGATCACTTCGCGCGGCACGTTGTCCCATTGGTACCTCGCAGGGACGCTCCCAAATCCGAACATATCGAAGGCTGCTCTTTTGGTTTGATAAGCGGTCTCGTGTTCGGTTCCCTGATAGCGGAACACCCGGAAGTAATCGCCCACTTTGACGCCTTGGGAAGTGCCCAGGTTCACGTAGATAACGTCATTGGTTCCATCGAGAATCGCGAAGCTCTTGCCGGAAACGACCATAGCCACCGGCTTGCCGCTGGGCGGCGCGAAGCGGTCAAAATTAGCTTCGGATTTTAGAGGCGGCGCGGGGCGCTCGTTGAAGGGCAGAACGATGTCGCCGCGTTGCATGTAGTTGCAGGAATTCACGACCTGAGCGATGGAGACGTTGGGCTGCGCAACGACGACGCGGAGGCGACCTTCGTCTTCCCACATCGTTCCAATCTTCTTCAAGATGGAAAACTGCCACTTGGTCCATTCGATGTCGGTTGGGTCAGTGACAGCGCGGATGACGGAGAACTGGTCGCCTACCTTGACGCCCTGGCCAGAGCCCTTGTTGATATAAACGTAGTCGCCTTCCTGGAAGGTGATTTTATAGTTCGACTCTTCGCCGGTGATCAGGTAGGTGTCGCGCGGGACGGACTCGTTCGTGATGGTCCCCGAGCAATAGATGTCGTCCTGAGTGGTGGTAAGGCCTCTCTCCTGCGCGGCGAGCGCGCCTCCGGAAAGGGCCAGAATGAGACCAGCAAGGACAATTTTCCCGCGCATAATGCATGCTCCTTTGATTACAGTGCGCCAAAGATAGGGCGCCACCCGATATTCGACCGTAACAAACGGGTATGGGAGCGTCAAGGTAAGGTCTGGTGCGCTTTACACATTAAGTAACGCATGGTAGAAGCCAGAACCCCCTGTACGGACGGACAGGTGGAACGAGAGCCGCACGTGAATGCTGAACGCGATGGGATGCGGCATCAAACGAACGAGAATTGGCAGAACGGATACGACTAATGATTGGCGAGTCGAAAATTTGCTCGGTCGTAGCGGCGGAAAATGTGGCGGCGATGTGGCGCGAGTTCGAACGAGCACTCGCAGCAACCAAGACGATCGAATTGCGGCTGGATTGGCTCGCGAACGACGGCGAGATTGAGCGATTTCTCACCCGGCTGGCGGCGAGCGCTCGGCGTCGAGGCGTGATGCCCGGCCGAGTGACGCTGATCGCGACGTGCCGCCGGCGCGAAGCGGGAGGCCGCTATCGCGGCACCGTTGGCAAACAGCTCATTCACCTCGGCGAAGCGTTGCGAGCTGGATGCGAATGGTACGACCTTGAGATTGAGTCCGCATCGCGCTGTCCTGCAGAGCTTCTCGACGTTTTGCTCGGTGAAGGACGGCAAATCTGCTCGGCCCATTTTTTTCAGCGGGCGCCGAAGGATTTGAAGCGGGCGGTGGCCAGGCTATCGAGCGTGAAGCCGGACGTGATCAAGATCGCGGCGCAGTGCGAATCGCTTACGGAGGCGCGGCGGGTGCTTGCGATTGCGCGCGGCGGGCGGGACGCGATCGCGGTGCCAATGGGCGACGTGGCGCTACCGATGCGCGTCCTTGCGTTGCGCGAAGGCGGAGCTTTCGTTTACGCGCCTGTCGAAAATGCCACGGCGCCTGGCCAGGTGTCGCTCGCTGACATGGTGGATGTGTATCGCGCGGACCGCATCACCCGGCGAACCCAGGTGTATGGCGTGATCGGCAATCCTATCGGCCATTCGCTCTCACCTCGGCTTCAAAATACCGGCTTTCGCGCGCGAGGAATCGATGCGGTGTATTTGCCGTTTCTGGTGCGTGACTTGAAGGACTTTTGCAGTTCAATCGTAGCGATGCGAATGAAAGGATTCAGCGTTACGCTGCCGCACAAAGAAGCGATTCTTCGCTATCTCGATGACTGTGACGAACTCGCCGCGTCCATTGGCGCGGTGAATACGGTTTCGGTGCGGGCGAACGGAAAGCTCTTCGGCTACAACACCGACTACGTGGGTGTGCTGCGAGCGCTCGAACGCCGCATGCCCCTGCGAGGCAGCCGTGTGCTGATTTTTGGAGCGGGAGGCGTGGCGCGCGCGGTTGCATTTGCGCTTTCTCGCGCTGGAGCGTCGGTTGGCATCTGTGCACGGCGGCCGCAACAGGCGCGTTCACTGGCGCGGGCAGCAGGAGGGGAAGCCGTCGCGCGCAAGCACCTGAGAACAGAATTTTTCGACGCGATAGTGAATGCTACTCCGGTGGGGATGCACCCCGCGATTGGTCGCTCGCCGCTCGAAGCGCGCGAGCTCAATTGCCGGCTCGTGTTCGACACGATTTACCGCCCGCGCGTAACCAAGCTGATGCAACTTGCGATGGGTTGCGGCATCGAAACAGTTTCTGGGGTGGAGATGTTCGTGGCGCAGGGAACTGCGCAGTGGGAAATCTGGACGGGCCGGCGCGCTCCGGAGAAGGCGATGCGCGCAGCCGTTCTTGCGGCACTGGAACGCGAAGAAAAGCAGCGAGGGTAAGCCGCTTCGCCCGACGGGGCAGCTTTACGGCCGACACCTTTACTGGCAACACCTTTACCGGCAACACATGGCACAGCCTGATTTCAAAACATTCTCGAAGCTGGCGCGACAGGGAAACCTGATCCCGGTCTACGAGACATTTACAGCCGATTTGCTAACGCCCGTGGGGGCGTATCTGCGAATTGCGCACGGCGCGAAATATTCATTTCTGCTGGAAAGCGTGGAGGGCGGCGAGACCATCGCGCGTTACACGTTCGCAGGCGCGAATCCGGAAGAAGTATTTCGAGCGCGGGGCCGAATCTGCACGCTCGAGACCGGCGGCCGCGAAATTCATTTCGACGATGATCCCATCGAGCAATTGCGGCGGCTGACTGCGCGCTACCATCCCGTCCGGGTGCCTGGACTTCCGCCATTGATCGGTGGCGCGATCGGCTATTTCGCTTACGACATGGTGCGGCTGATCGAAAAAATTCCCGCGTCGGGACGCGACGATCTGGCGCTCGACGATTGCGTGATGATGTTTTTTCACGGCGTGATTGCCTTCGACCATGTGCAGCATCGCATCTGGGTGATTCGCAATGTATTCACGGAGGGTAAGGGAAGCCTCCGCGAGAAATACGATGCGGCGGTGCGAGAAATCGGAATAGCGCGGCGGAAGCTGGAAGCGCCGCTTCCCAAGCAGAGCCGCGCGGCACGGAGTAGCAAACCACGGCTTCAATCCAACATGACGCGGCCGCAATATCTTCGCGCCGTTCGAAAGGCCAAGGCCTACATCCGCGCGGGAGATATTTTTCAAGTGGTTCCGAGCCAGCGATTTTCGGCGTGCACGAATGCCGATCCATTTGAGATTTATCGCGCCGTGCGGGTGGTGAATCCTTCGCCCTACCTTTATTTTCTCAAACTCGACGATGTCTCGGTGGTGGGTAGCTCGCCCGAAATGCTGGTGAAGGTACAGGGGCGCGATGTGTTCTATCGTCCGATTGCCGGGACAGTTCCGCGCGGGCGCGACGAAAAGGAAGACCGAGAGCTCGAAGCGAAGCTGCTCGCCGATCCCAAGGAGCGGGCTGAGCACATCATGCTCGTTGATTTGGGGCGCAACGATCTGGGCCGCGTGTGCGAATACGGAACGGTGAAGCCGGAGCGGCTGATGTTCGTTGAGCGCTACTCGCACGTGATGCACTTGGTGTCGAGTTTGCGCGGGGAGTTGCGGCGCGGCATGGATTGCTTCGACGCGCTCATGTCCTGCTTTCCGGCGGGCACCGTTTCCGGCGCGCCAAAAATCCGAGCGATGGAAATTATTGATGAAATCGAGCCTACGCGTCGCGGCATCTACGCCGGTGCGGTGATGTATCTCGATTTTTCCGGCAACATCGATTCGTGCATCGCGCTGCGAACGCTTGTGGCGAAGAAGGGGCATGTTTACATCCAGGCGGGTGGCGGGGTGGTGGCGGATTCGGTGCCGGAGCGCGAGTATCAGGAAACCGTAAACAAAGCGCGCGCGCTGGTGAAGGCGCTGGAAATTGCGCATGGCGAGCGCGGGAAGAAATAAGTCGCTGACTACTGTATTCTTGAATTGCGTCGCTAAATTGCAACGATGCTACTGATACTCGACAACTACGATTCCTTTACTTATAACCTCGCGCAGTATCTGGGCGAGATGGGGCAGCAGCTCGAAGTGCGTCGCAACGATCGCATTACGCTCGACGAAATTGAGGAAATGCGGCCTGAGAGAATCGTGGTTTCACCAGGGCCGTGCACGCCTCGGGAGGCGGGAATCAGCATCCCGTTGATTCAGCGCTTTGCCGGAAAAATTCCAATTCTCGGTGTTTGCCTGGGACATCAGGCGATCGGGGCGGCGTTTGGCGGTCGCGTGATCCGCGCGCGGAAATTGATGCATGGCAAAACGAGCCGCATTGCGCACGACGGCAAGACCATTTTTCGCGGCTTGCCGCAGAAATTTCAGGCCACGCGCTATCATTCGCTGATCGTCGAGCGGAAATCTCTGCCGCGGGAACTCGAAATTTCCGCCGAAACGGACGACGGCACGATCATGGGCCTTCGGCATCGCAAACTGCGCGTCGAGGGCGTGCAATTTCATCCGGAGTCGGTTCTTACCGAGGCGGGTTTCCGGCTTCTCGAAAATTTCCTCAGCGTCTAGAATAAATTCACGTGGTTTTGCGAGATGGCAGATGAATCCGCGTTCGCACTGCATCACTCGAAGTGCCGTGTTTTTCTGCTGCGTTCTGCTTTTCATGGCGACGCTGGGTTACGCCTCGCCAACTTCTTATCTCGGCTTTGACTCAAACGAATACCCGGGCGACGCGGCGCTGCCGTCATTCAGGCGGGCGTTTTCATTTTCCGGATACTGGCTCAACATTCCACCGGGGGCTGACGCGAACGAGTGGGTCGGAAAACGCTCGGCGCTTCTGAAAAACGGATTTGGTTTTCTCGTGCTCTTTAATGGGCGGACGATCAGCCAGCTAAAAACTGTGGGAAGTGCGGCTGACGCGGGAAAAGTGGAAGGGCAATCGGCGGCTGCCCTTGCGCAGCGGGAGGGGTTTCACTCCGGCACCGTGATTTTTCTGGACCAGGAAGAGGGCGGGCGCATGACCGACGAACAGAACGCGTACATTTTTGCGTGGTTTGATGCGGTGATCGCGGGTGGGTTCCGAGCGGGAATTTATTGTTCCGGGATGCCGGCGAAGGAAGGCAAGGGGCAAACGATTATCACCGCGGACGACATCCGTGCACACGCAGGGGGGCGGAAGATTTCTTTTTTCGTGTACAACGATGCGTGCCCGCCATCGCCCGGCTGCGTCTATCCGAAAAATCCGCCACCGCCATCTGCCAGCGGCTTGCCGTATGCGTCGGTGTGGCAGTTCGCGCAATCCCCCCGGCGCCATGAATTCACGAAGCGCTGCGCCGCCACTTACAACGCCGACGGCTATTGTTACGCGCCGGGAGCGGGGCCCGGGTCAGTCAATCTGGATTTAAGCTCGGCGCTTTCGCCCGATCCGTCGAACGGTCGCAAATGATCGCCGAGCGCTGGCCGTTCGCCCTTGAAGTCGACAACATAGCGAAAGTGTATCCCGCGCGTCGCAATGGATTCTTCGGCGCGCGCAGCGAGCCGGTGCGGGCCGTTGATGGACTCAGTTTTAATGTTCCACGCGGCTCGATTTTCGGGATGCTGGGACCTAACGGCGCGGGCAAGACGACGTTGCTGAAGATTCTTGCTACGCTTCTGAAGCCTTCGAGCGGACATGCACGAATTGAGGGATTTGACGTGGTCGAGCAGCCGCTCGAGGTTCGCCGACGGATGTCGATGGTGTTGCAGGAAACTGCGGGCGAGATGTTTCTTTCCGTGCGTGATAATTTGCTGACGTACGCGGGATTTCACGGGCTTGCTAGGGCTGAGGCGGAACGCGGAGCCACCGAGATCATGCAGCTTTTCGATCTCACGGCTGAGGCTGACCGCAAAGTGCAGGATCTTAGCGGCGGTTTTCGCCGGCGCGTGCAGGTGGCAAAAGTGTTTCTGGTAAAAACGCCGGTGCTGTTTCTCGACGAGTTTTCGACTGGCATGGATCCAATTCTCAAACGCGCGGTGATGGATGCGTTGCGAAAAGAATCGGCACGGGGGCGCACGATTGTGCTCACGACGCAAATTTTGAGCGAAGCGGAAGAGTTGTGCGACGACATTTTGATCCTAAATAAGGGCCGGCAAATTGCGCGCGGCGACCTGCACGCTTTGAAGCTGCTTTCGCAGGATGTGTACCAGGTGGCGATTACGTTTGATTCCCTGCCCGCTGGGATCGAAGGGGAGGTTGCCGCACTGCATCCGGTCCGTTCGAAGATTAATGGCAACACGCTTGAATTCTGTGTGAAGGCGCAGGAGGCGGAAGCGCTGGAGCTTGTCGCGGCGCTGGCCAAGAAGGGGCGCGTGCTGCGCGTTGAAATTGGCGGCGCGAGCCTCGAAGATATTTTTGTCGAATTGACGCAAAAGGCCGGAGCGGAAGTGCGGGGGTAGCTAGCCGGCTTGCGAGGAGCGATCGTGTCGTCGATTTCCGCCATGCTGTATCGCGAGACAAAGATTCGCGCGACGAACATCACGTTCGTCTTCTGGGACCTTTTTTATCCGCTTTGCTATTTGCTGGTGTTTGGAGTGGGCGTTACGGCATCACTGGGCACTCCGCAGTCTGCGCCGGGCGTTACGTACAATTCGTTTTTTCTCGCGGGTGTGTTGGGCATGGCGAGTTTTGGCATTGCGTCGAACAGCTCGTGGTCGTTCTTCATGGATCGCGACAACGGGATTTTCTACGAGATGCTGACGTATCCGATGAGCCGGTCGGAATATCTGCTCGGCAAAGTGCTATTCAACGTTTTCATCGCGATTGTGCAGATGGTGATCACGCTCGGGCTGGGCACCTGGCTGCTTGGAATCAGGCTGCGCATTGATCTTCTGCCGCTGCTCGTGGTGACGGTGATCTTCGGCACCGCCGGATGGTTTTTCTTCTATACGATCTTTGCGTTGAAGATTCGGCGCAATGATATCTTCAACAGTGTCACCTCCGTTTTCTATTTTGTGTTTCTCTTTGCCAGTTCCATGTTTTACCCACTCGAACCGCTGCCCCGCTGGTTTCGCGTGATCGGGCTGGCGAATCCGATCACATGGCAGGTAGATCTGCTGCGCTACACTTCCATCGGGCTTGGCACTCCACACCAGCTCGGAATGGAAGCGGTGGCGTTTGGGGTTTTTGTTCTGGCGTGCTTCGGATATGCGGTGCGTAGCCTGACGCAGATTTAATCGCTATCGCTGCGGCTTCGTTAGGATCCTGAAAGCGCCCACTCGCCACTGCCTTGCGTGAACGCGATAAATCCTTCGAGCTTTTCGCTCGCGGCGCCGGAATCGATTGATTCCGCTGCCATGCGCACACCGTCGAGAAAATCCGTGGCGCGCCCGGCTGCAACGAGCGCTGCCGCTGAATTCGCGAGCACGATTTCGCGGTGCGCTCCATTCGCATGATGGTGCGACGAAGGGCCAAAAATCTGGAGGATGATTTCCGCATTGCGTTTTGCATCGCCGCCTCGAATCTCTTCGGTCGGCCAGCGGCGCAAACCGAAATCTTCAGGCGTAACGGTGAGGCTTCGCACCGACCCATCGCGCAGCTCGGAAATGTAAGTTTCACCCGATATCGAGATTTCGTCCAAACCTTCGGCACCGTGAAAGACAAACGCACGCCGCACGCCCAACTCGCCGAGTGCTCGCGCCACGAGCTCCGTCAGGCTCGCCTGATAGACGCCGACGATCTGCACCGATGCTTCCGCGGGATTCGTCAGCGGGCCGAGGAGGTTGAACACTGTGCGCATGCGCAGTTCGCGTCGCACCGGCATGGCATGTCGCGTCGCCGCGTGCATCGCCGGCGCGAACATGAAACCAATTCCGATTTCTTCGATCGACCGGGCCACGCGATCCGGCGCCAGATCAATTTTCGCGCCGAGCGCCTCCAGCACATCGGCCGAGCCGCAGCGCGAGCTAACCGAGCGGTTGCCGTGTTTCGCCACGCGCACACCCGCGCCTGCAATGACGAACGAAGCAGCGGTTGAGATATTGAACGTCCCGGCCGCATCGCCGCCCGTCCCGGCCGTGTCGACCAGCACCTCGTTCTTCGCAGCGCGCCCGGTAGGAAAAATCGGCGTCGCATGGCGGCGCATTGCTTTTGCGAAGCCGACCACCTCATCAACTGTCTCGCCCTTAATGCGCAGGGCCGTGAGCAGACCCGCAATCAGCGCATCGCTCGCGCGCCCCGCCAGAATATCTTCCATCGCGGCTTCGGCCTCGGCACGCGTCAAATCTTCATCGGCGACGATTTTTTCAAGCGCTTCGAGGATCATGGAATCAAGGCAACGCGACGCGCGGCGGGCACGTATTGTTGCATTCCCCGCAAGCTGTTTTCATTTCGAGAGCCACACCGCTCCTTGCTCGTCCTCGACGTTCCAAGTAAACTTAGTAGCTTTTGCGAGCATAAAATACTAGCACTATTCAAGGCGAGCTTCCGAAAAGCCGATGGAGCAGGAATGAAGATCCACGAATATCAGGCCAAAGCGATCCTGGCGAAATTTGGCGTGCCGGTTCCGCGCGGCGAAGTAGTTTTCAAAAAAGACGAAGCGCGCGCGGTGGCCCAGCGGCTTGGTACCCCGGTCGTGGTGGTGAAAGCGCAGATTCACGCAGGCGGACGCGGCAAGGCAGGTGGCGTGAAGCTCGCGAAATCAGCCGATGAGGCTGCGGTGCATGCCGAACGCATCCTCGGAATGAATCTTGTGACGCCGCAAACGGGCCCGGAAGGGCGCATCGTTCGCCGTTTGCTGATCGAAGAAGGCCTCGACATCAAGCGCGAACTTTATCTCAGCCTTCTCGTGGATCGCGCTGTGGGCGCTCCCGTGTTTATGGCCAGCACCGCCGGCGGAATGGAAATTGAGGAAGTGGCGAAGGACAATCCCGAAGCGATTCTGCGCGAGACGATTCATCCAGCAACGGGATTGCTGCCATTTCAAGCGCGCAAACTCGCCTTCGGACTCGGCCTCGCTCCGGAAGTGGTGAACGCGGCGGTGCCGTTTCTTCAATCGCTCTATCGCGCGTTCATGGAAACGGACGCATCGCTCGTGGAAATTAATCCGTGTGTCGTCACAGGCGATGGCCGGCTCGTTGCCCTTGATGCGAAAGTTGCTTTCGACGACAACGCGCTATACCGTCACCCCGAATTCAAGGATCTGCGCGATCTCGAAGAAGAAACCCCACTTGAAGTCGAAGCCTCAAAATTCAAACTGAACTACATCAAGCTCGATGGCACCGTCGGCTGCATGGTCAATGGAGCCGGCCTTGCAATGGCCACGATGGACATCATCAAGCTGAGCGGCGGCAGCCCGGCGAATTTCCTCGACGTAGGCGGTGGCGCTTCTGAAGAACAGGTAAAGAACGCTTTTCGCATTCTGCTTAGCGATCCCAACGTGAGAGCCGTCTTCGTGAATATCTTCGGCGGCATCCTTCGTTGCGACGTGCTGGCCAGCGGCGTAGTAAATGCTGCGAAAGAGCTGAAATTCAAAGTGCCGGTTGTTGTTCGCATGGAAGGCACCAACGTCGAGAAAGGCCAGGAAATTTTGCGCAACTCGGGCTTCAATTTCAAGATCGCAAAGGGCATGAAAGACGGAGCCCAGAAAGTCGTCGCGCTCGCGGAAGGTGCGCGATGAGCGTTCTGATTGACAAAAACACGCGCGTCGTCGTGCAAGGCATCACCGGCCGCGAGGGCAGCTTTCACGCGCAACAGATGTTGGATTACGACACCAAAGTTGTCGCAGGCGTTACGCCCGGCAAAGGCGGCACAAAACATCTCGGCGTGCCCGTGTTCAACACCGTTGCCGAAGCTGTCGCAAAAACAGGTGCGAACGCATCGATTATTTTCGTCCCGCCTCCGTTTGCCGCCGATGCGATCCTAGAGGCTGTTGACGCAAACTTACCGCTCGTGATTTGCATCACCGAGGGCGTGCCAGTTCTTGACATGGTGCGCGTGGCCGCCGCGATGAAAGATTCGAATGCGCGTTTGATCGGGCCGAATTGTCCCGGAGTGATTTCACCTGGAAAATGCAAGATGGGCATCATGCCCGCATCGATTCACAAGCAGGGAAATGTCGGCGTCGTCAGCCGCAGCGGCACACTAACCTACGAAGCCGTAGGGCAGCTCACGCAGCTTGGCATCGGGCAATCCACTTGCATCGGCATCGGCGGCGATCCAATCATCGGCACCAGCTTTCTTGATTCGATTCGCATGTTCAACGACGACCCCGATACGCACGCCATCGTGATGATCGGCGAAATCGGCGGCAACGCCGAAGAAGTTGCGGCCGAATACATCAAAAAACATGTGAAGAAGCCGGTCGTCGGATTCATCGCCGGTCAAACCGCCCCGCCGGGCCGTCGCATGGGCCATGCCGGCGCGATCATCAGCGGAGGGCACGGAACCGCCATCGAAAAGTACAAGGCGATGCGAGCCGCCGGCATCCACACCATCCAGAGCCCCGCCGATATTGGCGAAACCATCGTGCGCGTTATGGCCGGTTCGAAGTCCAAATCGCGCGTAAAACCAAAGGCCGCGGCAAAGAGAAAGTCAGCGAGCAAGTCGAGAAAACGCAGTAGACGTTAGCTTTTAAAGCGCCATAGAATTTAACGGAGGAATTCTCTTGGGATCGCAGCGCACACTGGCAATTATCAAACCCGATGCCGTCGGCCGGGGAATTTCCGCGGACATACTGAGCCGCATTCATGCAGCTAAATTTCAAATCGTGGCGATCAAATCCATGCGCCTCACGAAAGCGCAAGCCGAAGGATTCTACGCGGTTCATCGCGAGCGCCCCTTCTTCAAAGACCTCACGGAATTTATGAGCTCGGGCAAAGTAGTCGTGATGGTTCTGGAAGCCGAAGGCGCGATCGCGAAATGGCGCGACACGATGGGCGCCACCGACCCCGCGAAAGCCGCCTCCGGCACGATTCGCAAGGAACTCGGCACAAGCATTCAGAACAATTGCACGCACGGTTCGGACGCGCCCGACACAGCTGCCTTCGAGATCAGCTACTTCTTCGCAGGCGAAGAGCTCGTCTAGCCGCTCTGTTTGTCTTCTGTAGCGCCGGTCTTCAGACCGGCAGGGTTTGATTTCGAGATTAACTCGTCACACGTTGCGCAAGAGACCCTGCCACCCTAGAGGGTGTCGCTACAAGAGACTCATCGCGCCCGCCCCCCGATTTTCTGCTCGCTTTCCAGGGAAGGGTTCTATTCAAGTAGAATACTTCCAGAGTTGATAAGTTTGGACCCGACGCGCGAACTCGGAAAGCTTCTCCTCCTTGGTGGAATCGTCCTCGTTGTTATCGGCGCCTTTTTTGCATTCGGCGGACGATTGCCGTTCCGCCTCGGACGCCTTCCCGGCGATATCGCCTATCAGGGTAAAAATAGCAGCTTCTATTTTCCGATCGTCACTTGCATCGTGCTCAGCGTCGCGCTCACGCTGATTCTCTGGATTATAAATTTGTTCCGGCGGTAGAATTCCAGCGCTAACAACATGAGCCAGGCTTCGCTTTTCAATCTGATGCCCGAGCGGCGCGTGTGGAAAGTCAGCGAACTCACTGACCGCATCCGCGATCTGCTCGAAAGCGCTTTCTTCGATATCTGGGTCGAGGGCGAAGTCTCGAATTTCCGCGCGGCACAGTCCGGCCATCTCTATTTCACATTAAAGGACGCGCACGCACAGATCCGCTGCATCTGTTTCCGCGATCAAGCGCGCGGGTTGAAATTCCGGCCCGAAGACGGCTTGCATGTCACAGTACGCGGCTCCATAAGTGTCTATGATGTGCGTGGCGAATATCAGATATACGTCACGAACATCGAGCCGGTCGGCTTGGGCGCCTTGCAGTTGGCATTCGAGCAGTTGAAGAAGCGCCTGCAAGAAGAGGGCCTTTTCGACGAATCGCGTAAGAAACCTCTTCCCGTTTTGCCGCGATGTATAGGCATCGTCACGTCTCCCACGGGCGCTGCCATTCGCGACATCCTTCGTGTTCTGAAGCGCCGTTTTCCCAATGCGCATGTACGGCTCTATCCGGTAAAAGTGCAGGGCGACGGCGCCGCGAAAGAAATCGCTGCCGCCGTAAATTATTTCACTCGCGCTAAATTTGCCGACGTGCTGATCGTCGCGCGCGGCGGCGGCTCGCTGGAGGATTTGTGGGCGTTCAATGAAGAAGTAGTCGCGCGCGCGATTTTCGCTTCTGAAATTCCGGTGATTACAGGCGTCGGCCATGAAGCCGATTTCACGATTGCCGATTTTGTCGCGGACCTGCGTGCGCCCACGCCTTCCGCCGCAGCCGAGCTGGTCGTGCGCTCGCGGCAGGAATTCGAGCGGCACATTGCCGAGCACCAACGGCACCTTGTGCAGCAGATACGCTACTGGTTTTCCGAGCGCCGCCATCGCGTGCGCGACCTGCAAACCCATCGCGGCTTTCGACAACTCGAAATTCTCGTGCGCCGGCGGCGTCAGCAGGTGGATGAGCTTTCGTCGTCTCTCGTGATCGGCTTGCGCCTGCGGCTGGGCACCAATCGCCAGCGTGTCACGAAGGCGAGCGCGCAAATTGGATCGTTCGACCTGCGCGCCCGCGCGGTGGTCGTGCGCCGCCGGATCGATCAGCATCGCCTTGCGTTGATCGCAGCGCTCGAGCGAGTGATGACGCGCAAACGCAGGACGTACGGCACGGCGCAAGTGTGTTTTGCAGCGCTCGATCTACGCGCACGAGTGGCGCGCTGGCGTCATGTGGTGGAGAGGCGCGTAGTCGAATTAAACGTCCGTGCTGAACGCCTCTTGGCAGGGAAGCGCCAGCGCTTCGAAGCCGCCAAATTGCAACTCGAAGAGCGCAGCCCATTCCGCATCCTCGAACGCGGCTACGCCATCGCCTACGACGCGTCAGGAAAGGTATTACGTTCAGCGGATCAGGTAGCCCTCAACGAAGATATTTCGTTGCGGCTCGCGCGTGGCGAACTCGGTGCCACCGTTAAGCACAAGAAGGACGTCTAGGCGGGTCACACACAAAGGGACTATTCTTCGTCGTTGATACCGCCCGAAACCTTGAGAACCGCGAGGAAAGCTTCCTGCGGAATATCCACACGCCCGACGCGCTTCATGCGCCGCTTGCCTTCCTTTTGCTTCTCGAGCAGCTTGCGCTTGCGCGAAATATCGCCGCCGTAGCACTTGGCAATCACGTTCTTGCGAATCGCGCTGATCGTCTCGCGCGCAATCACGCGGCTGCCGATGGCGGCCTGGATGGGAACCTCGAACATTTGCCGCGGTATGAGTTTCCGCAAACGCGAAACAAGGTCGCGCCCGCGCTCGTAGGATTGATCTCGATGGCAAATCACGGTCAGCGCATCAACGGGCTCGCCGCCCACCAGCACATCGAGCTTCACGAGATCGGATTCGTGATAGCCCGACAAATGATAATCGAGTGACGCGTACCCGCGCGAAACGCTCTTCAGCCGGTCGTAGAAATCGAGCACAATTTCGTTCAGCGGCATCTCGTAAGTCAGCATGATGCGCGTCGGCGATAAATATTCGAATTTCTTCTGCACGCCGCGCTTTTCTTCGCACAGCGCCAGCACGCCGCCCACCGATTCTTCCGACGTGATGATCATCGAGGTCAGCATCGGCTCTTCGATTTTCTGAATGGAGCCGGGCGGGGGAAATTTCGTGGGATTGTCCACCTCGACCACCTCACCGGCCGTATTCGTGATGCGGTACTGCACGCTCGGCGCCGTAGTGATCAGCTCGATGTTGAATTCGCGCTCCAGCCGCTCCTGCACGATTTCCATGTGCAGGAGCCCGAGAAAGCCGCAGCGAAATCCAAAACCCAGCGCCACCGAGTTTTCCGGCTCGTAGAAAAACGCCGCGTCATTCAACTGCAATTTTCCCAGCGCATCGCGCAGCACTTCGTAATCGCTCGCGTTTACCGGATACATTCCCGCGAACACCATCGGCTTGATCGCTTCGAATCCGGGCAGCGGCGCCGCAGGACGGTCCGCTTCCACCACCGTGTCGCCCACACGCGCGTCGGCTACGCGCTTGATATTCGCGATGATGAAGCCCACGTCGCCTGCGGAAAGTTCGTCGAGTACGATCGGCTTCGGCGTCAGCACGCCGAGATCTTCCACCTCATACACTTCGTTATTCGCGCACAGCCGAATTTTCATGTGCTTCGTGATCCGCCCTTCCATCACGCGCACCAGCACCACCGCGCCGCGATAAGAGTCGAACCACGAATCGAAAATCAGCGCCTGCAGCGGATTTTCTGCCGAACCTTTCGGGGGCGGCACGTGCCGCACAATTTCTTCCAGCACTTCGTCGACGCCAATTCCGCTCTTCGCGCTTATGAGTTGCGCCTCGTCCGCCGGAATCGCCAGCACATTTTCGATTTGCTCTTTTACGTGATCGGGACGCGCGGCCGGCAAATCGATTTTATTGATCACGGGAACGATCGTGAGATTGTGCCGCGACGCCAAAAACGCATTCGCCACCGTCTGCGCCTCCACACCCTGGCTCGCATCCACTACAAGCAGCGCCCCTTCGCACGCCGAAAGCGCCCGCGAAACTTCGTAGGAAAAATCCACGTGGCCGGGCGTATCGATCAGATTCAGCCGGTACTCATGACCGTCGCGCGCCGTGTAATGCAGGCGAATGCTTTTCGCTTTGATCGTAATGCCGCGCTCGCGCTCCAAATCCATCGAGTCAAGCACCTGCGCGGTCATTTCGCGCTGGCTCAACGCGCCGGTCAGCTCCAGCAACCGGTCGGCCAGCGTTGATTTGCCGTGGTCGATGTGCGCGATGATGCAGAAATTTCGGATGTACTGCGGGTCCATTGTATGTGTTTGCCCGGGTGCTCTCTGAGGCTGTGGTTCGTCGAACGGCGCGCCGCAAAACGCGCCCGGCGGCACACGCGCGCGCACAAGCCGCGCCTCTCAAACTATCGAGTGTGCCACAGTTTGCAGCAGTGAGCCAGCGGAGTCAGGCGCGCGTACGCAGATGCAACGCGCGACAAAGCCGCACAATTCGCAAACATTGAAATGTGAGAAGGAACGCGTCAGGCCATCTTCGTAACAACGCGCCGCGCCGCCAGCGAAAGCATCAGCCGCGTGGTGCCGCTGAAGAGAATGCTCAAGCCTACCAGCGTGCCAATCACCCATTCTGTGCTCGAAGGCCAAGTCCGCCAAACGAGAAAGCCGAGAATGAGCGTAACGATTCCATCGAGCAGAAACCAAACCGCGCCCGGCCCCGAGCGATGCTGGAAGAAAAGAATAATTTCCATCACGCCTTCAATCAGGAGGTAATACGCCAGTACCAGCGTCAGCGTCGCAAGTCCGCGCGCCGGATGCTCCAGCAAATAAAATCCGATCACTCCATACAAAATTCCCACCAGCACTTTCCAAATCACCCCGCCCGTGCCGCGCGTTGACCACGCATAAACAAAATGCGCCGCCGCCGCGAAGATCAACATCCAGCCCACAAAAATATTCACTGCGATACCCGCTTCCAGCGGCAGCAGAATTGCAAGAAGGCCCGCGATGATCATCAGCACGCTGATCGCAATCGACCAGCCGGTCACTTTTTTAGCCACATCTCCAACAGTCGCGTCGCTCATGTTTCACCTCAAGATGAATTTCCGCCAGCGCGGAACAATTGCTTGGGTCGGAGGCCGAAATGCCAGGAAAGAAGCAAGAGATATACACTTCGCGCCTGTCGCCTGCAATCCTTTTCGCTCTCACGCTTTGCGGTCGGCGCCGGGTAAACTTCGCAGCGTCTCCTCGCTGCGATACACTAACAGCGTCATTCGAATACTGAAGGATCGGGGAGATACGATGGCAAACGATTCGCATCAACGCGCAGCCGAGTTTCACATGCTCGCCGCGCACGCTCATCAAGCCGCCGCCGCCCATCATGGCAAGGAAGACCATCTCACGGCTCACGAGCAATCCCGGCGGGCGATGGAATATGCCTCGAAGGCTTTTGAGTTTTCAAAGCAGGCTCACGACGAATCGTCAGTAATTTTCAAGAAGCACGAAAAGAAGGCTTAACGCACGGAGTTACCTCCGCTCAGCGTGTTAGAGTGCGGGGGAGTTAAGCATTTCTCGCGCGTCAGCCGGTACAGCACGTGCCGGCGCAGCGGATGGCCAGCAGGCAATTTCGGATGATCGAAATTCTCAGTTGCGTCGTGGGTCATGCCCAGCTTCGCCATCACCCTCCGCGAACGTTCGTTCCGAATCGCCGTAAGCGAAACTAATTCTGCCAGCCCCAGCTCTTCGAATGCATAACGCACAATTTCGCGGGCCCCCTCCGTGGCAAGTCCCGCGCCCCAGTATTCTGCCGCGAGTCTCCAGCCGATTTCAACGCACGGAGTGAACGGCGCCTCGAATGTCGGCACAGCCAGCCCGATGAATCCAATAAACTCGCCGCTTTCGGCCAGTTCCGCAGCGCACAATCCAAATCCGTGCGCCCGGAAATGGGCTTCGATTCGATCCGCCACTTCGTCGCTCTGCTCCCGCGCCATCGGCTCACCCAGGTATTCCATCACCCGCGGATCGGCGTTCATTTGTGCAAACGGCTCCCGGTCCGCCTCGTTCCATTCCCTCAAGATGAGCCGCTCGGTTTTCAGCGTGAGCATGTCAATTCCCAAGGAATCCATTCGCAGACTTCAGCTGCGCGGCACAAACAATCGCGTGTCTTCATCCGATCCGGGCATGCGGATCATTTTCTCGAATCGCAAACCAATCTTCTCCAGCACTCGAATCGATCCTTCATTATCCGGCGAAGTAATCGCTACGATCCGCTTCAATCCTAGCGCGTCTCGTCCATACTCCATCACCGCCGCTGCTGATTCGTAAGCAAACCCTTTTCGCCGGAACTTCTCAAGCAACGCAAAACCGACATCCACATCCTCCAGCGAATCGCGCTTCAGCAATCCGCAAATTCCGATCGCCTCGCCCGTGTCCCGCAGTTCCACCAGATACAATCCAAACCCAAACTTCGCATAACTCGCCACCGGCCCGTTCAAAATATAATTTCGCGCATCTTCCAGCGTCCGCACGCCCTTGTCGCCAATATTCCGGACAAACGCCGCCTCATTCACAAGCTCGAATATAAACGGAGCATCCTCCACCTCCATCTGCCGCAATATCAGCCGCTCCGTCTCAAGGATCTTCACGCGCACCGCTCCATTAGAATGAGAGTCGCCGCTATAGATGTCTTCGCGAAACGAGGCGGTTCGTCAGAATACGAGTCTCAGCACAGTCTTTCATCGCTGATACGCAGAGAATCCGTTACGGGGACGCTTTGCAGCCGAGGCCTTCGTTGAATCCTTCTTCGGCCGCCTGGAGCGCCTCAGCAACCGTAATGGTATACACGCCCCCGCAGGCTTTTCGCCACGCTTTGTAGCCTTCCGCGAAGTCTGGCACCTCAGAGTGATCCTTTACCAATTTCACCACACTCCTCTTGATTGCATCGCGGCTAAAGGGCATATGCTCAAACTTATCTGGTTCGGGACCGCCAGTGCAGTTCCGCAAGCGTATTTTGTCCACGCGAATGTGAACGATCACACCTATTTTCCCCAACGATTCGACCTTTAGAATTGTCAGTGTTGAGTTCTTTTCGTGAGGACGCGTCTTGTACTGCCAAATTTGTCCGGGTTGAAACTTGGAATCCTCGGCGGGCTGCGGTTCCGGACAAGGGTGATCCTTCTCCTGCGCGATCCAAGGGGCCGCAGATAGTGGTCCGAGCAAAACCGCAGATAAGGCGCAAGCCAGAAGCGCTCTCATGCCGGCACCTCTCGAAAGGCGGGAGTACCCAACGTGAATCGAAAGATTTTGGGCCTTGGGACAAAAGATTCGGGCAGCTTCTGACAGAGTATGCCAATTTATGACGGCTGCATCCGCGCCGCCTGCGATAGCCCCCAAAAATCGTCTCGGTCAAGCAGCTCAACGCCAATTTCGCGCCAGCCTTCCGAATTATAGCGGCAGTAAACCACCCGCGCCTGCACGCGATTCGCGCGATCCCGGCGCGAGAGCACCAGCGCTCCGCCCGTCTCCACAGGATGGCGGCACACCAATGACGCTCCGTGCTGGCTCACCGTAATCGTCCACGTCTCCTCTTCCCAAGTGCGTCCGGAATCCTCACGGCGCAGAAAAATAGGCACAGAAGAACTCATCCGCGGGCTCCGCCGAAGCCGCTGCCCCGATTGCGACACCCGCCGCAGAAATTCTTCCAGCCGGCTCTTCGTCGATCCGTCAGTAAAGCCATCATCCTGAATGAAACGGCTGGCCTGTTCGGCACACGCCGCAATGAAATTCTTGAACGCCAGCGTGGCCGCCTCGTCGTAGAGGCTGTTCTTCAGCCGTTCGCCCCGCGATTCGATCTCTTGCGTGCACACCGGAATGAAATGCCGCACGCACAGCGGTGTGCCCCGCAAAGCAATGGCTGCGCCCTCGTCACACGACGCCATACCGCAAGCCGCGCTATCTCCAATGACCCGAACTTCAGAGGGTGCTTCGATCAGATTTTCCATAGCCACGTCCCAAGAGTGGCCTGCCTGGCCGCCCTATTCCTTCGACAATTTCCCGATGCCCTTCGCCAATTCCGAAATCGCCCCGCTCACGAATTCCAGATGGTCGCGGCTCTGCTTCTTCATTTCCCCCGCGAACTGCCGCGACGCCTCCGCCGCTTGGCCGCTGACTTCCCTCAAGACCGAGTCCGAAACGCCGTTCAACTGCTCGCGAAGCTGCGCCTGCGCCCGTTCCTGATGCTGCTGCGATGAGATACGCAGATTGTTGAGCGCCAGATCCGTGGCGGCCATTCCCGCGCGTTCCATTTCCTGCCGCGCGGCCTCGATTCGCGTTCGCAGCACGGTGTCGAACTGCTTGTCGAATTTCGCGCACACCTCTTCGAGTTTCGCTGTGGTTGTTTCCACGGATTGCCCGATGATCCTGTCGATCTCCTCTTTGCGTCGGGTGAGCTCCGCCGCGGCTTTCCGGGTCTCTTCAACGATCGGCGTCACCTGTTCCTTCAGCCGCGCGACGATTCGATCCACTCCATCCTTGCGCGACGCCTCCAGAACATTCTCCACTTTTTGCAGCGAGTTGGCGGCCAGGTTGCCGGAAAGCTCTTCCATCTCCTGCCGCCGCGTTTCGATCTGCTGCAGTGACGTAGCCAGGTCCAACTCCACCTTCTTCATCCACTGCGCATGCAGCCTCTGCGCCGTGTCCTGGCCCGAAATTTTCATTTGCTTCAGAGCCTGCTCGATCCATGGCCCGGCTTGAGAGGCAGTCGTCTCGGCAAGAATCTCTTTTGCCTCTTGCCGCAGCTTGCTGTGAATGTCGTTCAACATCGCCGTCGTTTTTTCGCGCACCGCCGCGGTGGCCACCTCAGCCAGCATTGTCTCCATCTGCTGCTGAAAATCGCCCATCAACTGGCCCATCGGCCGCGCGACCGATGCGATCGTTTGTCGCGCGCTGTTTTCGGCCGCGCCAGGCGTCGCCGCACGATTTCCACTCATCGTCGGAGCGGCTGCATCTTTCACATTCGCTGCCGCCGGCGCAGCCGGTTCAGGCCGCGGCACAGCAAACGGCTTCGATTTCGCCGTATCAATCTCAATCGTCCGCGGACCGCAGAACGGCAGCCAATCCTTCGGTGGCGTGGCGATTCCCCACACGTTTCCAGGATCTTCCAGCTCCACGGCCGTCTCGAACACGCCGCCTTGCAGCCCCGCCACCCACTTCACGCGGCCGCGCGCCGACACCGTCTTCGTATCCGGCTTCTCGCCTTTCATCTGCAAAATCACGAGCGCGTTCGACAGCACCTGGTGCTTCGAATAATATTTGCAGCCGTGCGCGCTCACGCTCACCGTGGAGACTTCCTCGCTGTACGGCCCGCGATAGGAGTCCACGCCTTCCACGCGCATAAGAATCGCTTCGCTCAGCCGTGTGCTCCGGCGCGATGGCCGGTGCGCCGAGGTGACAATAGGACTATTCGACATAAGTGCCTCGATAGGGCCTTTAGAAGGCCTGGTTATATGGCTGGACCACTACGATAGACCGCCCATCGCCGGGAGCGATGGCCAAACTGCTTCCGAATTCCTCAATGAGTTACTACGAAGACGAGGCGATAGTCTTACTTCCTAAAGTTGTCGTTTACGTCAGGGCATGGCTTTAGCCGTGCCACAAGCAAGCCGGAATCAAGCGGCTTTAGCCGCTGAGGGAAACGCTCAAGCAGCCAGGTGATCGCTGCCACCCATGACTTGCGCCCGGCACCAAAGCCGAGTTGCTGTCATTCTGAGCGCAGCGAAGAATCTCAACTATCAATGCTCGGCAATTCGTAACACGTGCGATCTGCATCGTAACACGCGCAATCCGCGCCCACCCCTACTGCCGATCCTTCAACTTCAACCGGCTCTTATTCTCCTCCAGGAACGCCCGCAAATCCGCCGCCGCATCCAGCAGCCGGATCCACTGCTCGTAATAAAGCGTCACAGGAAAGCGCCCAAGCCCGTACACGCTCACTCCGCCTTTCTCGCCCACCTTAAAATCAATCACCCCGCGCTTGCGCGAACCGGTCTGCTTCTCGAGCTCCGCAATCCGCGCCATCAACTCTTCTTTCGTTGGTTCAGCCATCGCCGCTTGCCCCCCGGTTCTGGTTTCGAAGTTTTCCGCGGCTCGATGATACCAGCCATTCTGCCCAATCGCAGCAGTAGTACCCCCGCGAACATCAGGCAAAGTCACGGATTGCCTGTGGCTACCTCTTATCGTAGGCTGTAGCGGATTTCGAGCCCGCCGGGGGCGTGACGGCGGGGGCGCCACCATCCTAAGATTCTAAAGTGCGGAAAAACGACAAGGAACCGGCGGTGCCTGCACCGTCTTCTCCTTGAAAGCCATGTTCGAACCGACGCCTCAAGAACCCACTCAGGTTCCCAAGATTCTGGGCTATGGCCTCGCTATCGCCTGCCTGGTCTGGGTCTTGCACGACTTCCACATCATGAAGGCGCTTCGCGACCTCGCCAAGGTGGACTACAAGTGGGTCCTCCTCGGCATGGGTTTCGACGTCCTCAGTTACGTTGTGCAGGCCGCTCGCTGGAAATTTCTCCTCAGCCCGTTCGGCAAGGTGCGAATCACTAAAGCCATCCGCTCGGTCTACGCCGGCCTCTTCGCCAATCTCGTTTTTCCTCTGCGGCCTGGCGAGCTCCTGCGCAGCTACCTGCTTTCCAATTCAGAAGACATCAGCATCGGTCGCGTGCTCGGCTCCGTGGGCGTCGAGCGCCTGATCGACCTGGTGATCGCAGTGGCGGCGCTTGCGGTGGCTTCCTTGATGGTTGACTTGCAGCAATTCAGAAAAATTGTCTATACGCTGGCCATCGTCACGCTCGTCCTTCTCGGCGTCGTGGTGGCGCTCATCCTCTACCTCGAAGTGAAGCTGGGCGATAGACAATCGTTTGAAGGCAGAAAAGCGCGCCTGCCCGGAAAGTTTATGAGCGCACTCGTCGATCTGCATGCGATGGGCACTTCTCCCAGCTTCTACCCTGCGATTCTTTTTTCATTGCTCATGCCGGCCTGCCAGGTGGGTGGGTTGTGGGCCGTCATGCAGGGATACAAGCTGCATCTGCCATTCTTCGCCGCCGTCGTCGTACTGCTCGTCATCAACCTAGGCGTTTCGCTTCCCAACGCTCCCGCCAATATCGGCGCCTGGCAATTCTTCTGCGTCCTCGGCCTCGGCTGGTTCGACATCGAAAAATCCACCGCCACCGGCTTCTCCATCTTCGCCTTCCTCGCGCTCAACCTCCCCTTCGTCTTCCTGGGCTTCGCAGCTCTCGTGCGCAGCGGCCTCTCGCTAAAAGACATGCGCGAACGCGTAAGCCATCTTCCCAGCGAAGTCCGTCCCGTTGCCTAGGCAGCACAGGCAATCCTGCCTGTGCCCCAATTGGCAAGCATCGCAAATCGCAAATGCTTGCCTCGCGCGCGCTGTCGTTCTTTTCGCCGTCCAGTTTCTAAAGGCGACGGCGAACGGAACGATTCGCTGCGAGTGCGTTATTGCCCGGGTAACCAGCCCCTCGCCTCGCGGCCAATCGCTGCTGTTACCATTGCAACGCCTCCGCGATTTCCCGGTGAGCCCGCCTCATCCTCCGATGTATAGTTGAAACTCCACCCGCGCGCCGGGTGAAACCGCGGCGAAAGCCTCGGAGAGGGCGATTGGATGGACTTCCCCAGCCTGTCCGTCGTCAGTGCGCGCACTCCATGTCGATAGCAGACGTCAACAAACATTTCGAGAAAGCGCGGCGCCTCCTCGAGAAGAATAAGCTTCGCGAAGCCACTGTCGAATATCAGGCGGTGCTCGACGAAGTGCCCTCGAATCAGGAATCGATCCAGGCCCTCGCCGATATCTACACCCGCCTCGGCGAACCTGCGCAAGCCGCCCAATACTACGGCGCGCAATTCGATCGCTTGGTGGAAACGGGAGACGCTTCCAAAGCCACGGCCATCTTCACCCGTTTCCTGCGCTCCTTCCCCCAGCCGCCCGATCGCCTCATGCAATACGGCCAGCTCCTTCAAAAGCAAAACCGCACCGGCGAAGCCATCGAACAATTCGGCGCGGCCGCGCAGCTATACCAACAGCAGGCCCGCGATATCGAAGCGCTCGCCTGCTACGAAAGCATCGCCCTCCTCGATCCCGAAAATCCTGGCCGCCATGTGATTCTCGGTGAACTAGCCGAACGCCTCGGCCATCGCGATCTCGCCACTCGCAGCTATCTCCGCGCCGGCCAGCTCACCCAGGCGTCCGGCGGGCTCGACGAAGCCATCGAGTATTTCGACCGCGCCCATCAGCTCTCGCCCGACGATCGCACCGGCGCCCTTCTCTTCGCCGAAGCGCGCCTGCGCAAAGGCGATGCTGAAGGCTGCGTCGAGCTTCTCGATCCCATCGCCGCGAATGAAAAGGACACCGCCTTCCTCGCTCTCTTCGGCGAAGCGCTCCTTCAAACACACCGTCTCGACCGCTCCCGCGAAATTTTCGAAGCCTACTACAAGCAAAAGCCGGAAGGCTTCTCGAAGCTCTTCGAACTCGCCGGCGCTTACATCCTGGGTAACGACGAAGCCAAAGCCGCCACGCTCCTCGTCCAAACAAAAGATCTGATGCGCAGCCACCGCCGCGAAACCGAACTCGTCGCCCACATGGACCAGATGGCGGCCATGTATTCCACCTCTCTGCCAGTCGCCGAAGTCGTCGCTCACCTCTACGAGGAATTAAATCGCGAAACGAAATATTTCGACGCTCTCGTCCGCCTCTTCGACCTCTATCTCGAAGCCGGCCAGATCAAACCCGCCTGCGATTCGCTCGATCGCCTCGTCGATATCGATCCTTACGACTACCGCAATCACGAACGCATCGCCCGCCTCGAAGGCAAAGCCGATCCGGCGTTTCTCCAAAATATTCTCGCCCGAGCCGCCAAGGCAGCCACCGTTTCCACTCGCACCGACGGCTTCACCGGCGCAGGTTCCGATCAAGCCGCCGCCACGGGCCCGGTCACCGAAGAAGCTCGCGCCCAACAGGCTCTCGAAGACCTCAGCGTCCAGGTCGAAATCTTTCTCCAGTATTCGCTTCAGTCCAAAGCCGTCGAACGCCTCCAGCGCATCGCCGAACTTTTTCCCGGCGAAGAAGAAAAAAACGAGCGCCTCCGCTCACTCTACGATCGCGCCAATTGGTGGCCCAAAGGCGCGCCTCCCAAACCCGCTCCCAAACCTGCGCCGACAGCTCCGACTCCACTCGTGATCCACATGCCCTCTCCTCCTCCAGCCGCAGTCAATCCTTCCGCCCCTGCGGAAACGCACCGCGATCTCGCCGCCATCGCCGAAATCAATCGCCTGATGTATCGCCAATCCACTCCGCGCGAAGTCCTCACCTCTACCGCGACGGAAACCGGCAAGCATCTCGGCGTCTCGCGCTGCCTCGTCACCATCGGCGGTTCCGGTGAATCGCATTTGACCGCCGAATACGCCGCTCCCGGATTTCAGACCGCTGGCGCGCAGCGAATCAACGCCCTCGCCGATATAATTTCCAAAATGTCTCCCGACGCCCTCGGCGGAGTCGAGCTCAGCTCTTCCACCAGCCCGGCCGTCCGCGATCTCGGCCTCACTTCCGCGCTCGGCGTCATTCTCACCGACAAAGAAACCCAGCTTCCCGCCGGCGCGCTCATCGTCGGCTCATCGCAAGCCCGGCGCTGGAAACCGAACGAAAGCTTCTTCCTGCAAGCCGTCGGCGATCAGCTCGTGCTCTCCGTCAACCACACGCGCCTCCGCTCGCTCGTCCGTTCTCTCGCGGTAGCCGACGAACGCACAGGTCTTCTCAGCCGTGGCGCCTATGTGGATTGTCTGCTGATGGAATCAAATCGCGCGCGCTCGCAGGGCACGGCGCTCTCGCTGATTGTCTTACATGTAGATCGCGGGGGAGATCTCTTGCGCCAGCACGGCGACGCTGCCGTCGATCACTTCATCGAGCAGCTAGCCCGCGCCGTTTCCTTGGCCGTCCGTCAAACCGACGTCGCCGTAAAATACACCGCCTGGTCTCTCGTCTTCATCCTGCCCGACACAAATTTCGAAAACGCCAAAGCCCTCGCCGAAAAACTTCGCAACGTCGCCGCAACGGTCCAACCATCCTGGGGCGCGCAGGACCTCACCGTCAGCGCCGTCGTCGCCCAATCCACCTCCCGCCCAGGCGACGAAACCGAAGACCGCGTCACAGAATGGATGAACCGCGCCGAAGCCGGCATAGACGAAGCCCGCCAGCAAGGCGGCAACACCCTAATCGAACTAGCCACCCCGTAGTCCGCGCCTTTCAGTAGCACAGGGATTCCTGCCTGTGCCAACGCAAAAACACACCTCGATCGCAGATGCTTGGCGCATTCGCCACCACGTTCTTGATTCTCGTTGTTGTTTTTTCCCAGTAGGGGCACGGCATGCCGTGCCCGCACGCGCCATCAGCACGCACGCGCCATCCACGAAACCACGCCACCCGCGATCGCGTTCTTCGCCTTATTCCAACGCCGCCGACGCCCGCGTCCCTCAGCCCCCCGCCGCCGTCGCAATATTACTAGCCGAATTCTGAAACACATTATTCACAGTCGTCGCAAGCGTGCGCACCGTAGCAATCGCCCCCAGCGCCAACAGCGCCAGCAACAG
This sequence comes from uncultured Acidobacteriota bacterium, assembly GCA_963736465.1. Lineage (GTDB taxonomy): Bacteria > Acidobacteriota > Terriglobia > Acidiferrales > UBA7541 > Palsa-295. The sequence continues at coordinate 166,539 of CAVTOS010000014.1, forward strand.
CGCATACTCAGTCAAATCTTGTCCATTCTCTTCCGTCCAAAGTCGTCCCACTAAGTCCTTCATTCCATTAGCCTCAAGCGGATTTGAAAATCAGATCTGCAGACCGGGAAGCATCAGTCTACGGCTCGCAAGCCTACGCCGTATATCAGGTCTATTACGGATGCATTATTTTCCGCCCAGGGCCGTCCGGGAAACAAGGAGCACTCTGCCGTTTCTTTCCTCCACGGTTTCGCTCTTGCATTCATTTGAAATTTTAAATTTTCAATTTGAAATTGCTCTTTCGCATTCCGCGCATCAGTGCCTCCCTAGCCGGCCCGCAGTTTTGTCTCCCATTCATTCGAAATCTGAAATTCTGAAATTTGAAATTGCTTTTCTCCCCTCGTGCCTCCGTGGCCAGCCCCAACGCTTCCACGCCTCACCCGCCCCCCGCCGACCCCCGCACCGAAATCAAATAGATCGCCATCGCCAGCCCCACCAGCGCCAAAAACACCGCCACCACCACCGCCAGCACCGACGGACGCACCTCCACCACCTCTCCCCGCTTCAACGCCCGAATCAGCCGCACATAATTCCACGCCGACGAAAGATACACCGCCACCCCAGCCAGGATCAGCCCAGTCCCAAACCACACCGAAAGCCCATACGAATGCGCGGGAGTAACATGCTGTATGTAATCCAGCCTCTCCAGAAACAATCCAAATCGCGCCACCACAAACCCAAGCCCCAGCAGCGCAACTCCCGTGCGAATCCACGCAAGGTACGTATTCTCAGCCGCGAGTGAACTGCTCAAACTCGCCCGCTGCGTTTTTTCAGTCGCCGCTTCCATCATTTTTCGCCCCACTTTTGCAACAACGTTCGCGCTAGAATCGTGATCGCAAGAAGAATACAGAAATGAAACTTCGCCGCCCAGCCTCGTTGATTCTGTTCTTCGCGTTTTGTTTTTCACCCGGGGCGCAAGCACAAGCGAAAGACCCGCCCCAACCACCCGACGCCACAATAAAGTCTGAATCACCTCTGAAGCTGCTCAAGGCGCCGGTAGCGCCGTTTCCCGAAGAGGCTCTCAAGAAAAATATCGTAGGCAAAGTCGAGCTGAGTCTCGTAGTTGACGCACAAGGTCGCGTCTCGGACGCGAAGATAGTGAGCGGCCCTCCGGAGCTTCATCAAGCCGCCCTCGATAGTGTAAAACAGTGGCAATTCGAGCCGCCCGCTCACGCTCCCACACAAACGAAAGCATTCGTCGCCTACGGCCATCCAAAGCCCTGTCCGGCGTCCGTAGCCACCATGGGTACCGTAATTCCTGACACCTGGCTCACAAATGACAAAGGCACGGGTGTCAAAGCACTAGATGACCCCAACTGGAAATCACCGCATTACTACTTCGAAGACATGAGGGCCGGCGCTGCGGGCGTTATGGTGCTGTCTGTCACAATAAACGCCAAAGGGAAAATAACGAAAGTTGAAGTCGTTCACTCGCTGGCGCCTCATCTCGACAAAGCGACAATCAAGACGGTTCGCACCTGGAGATTTAAACTGCGAGACGGCAGCCCCGGTAGCCTGCCCGATACCTTCCCCCTCCACATCAAATTCGAGCCAGATTGCAATATGGACCTTTAACCCACGCGCCAATCGCCTGGAGCCCCGGCTTGTCCTGAGGAACGAAGGGCATCCTGCGCGTTGTCCGCATCCCGAATGGTCTCCGCGGGCCGGCTCTTTTGACGGTCTATCCTCGGAAACGAATCACATTCCGCTGGTTCTTTTCCTCCACCGATTTTCGTTTTGCATTGATTCTAGATTTTAAATTTTCAATTTGAATTGCTCTTCGGTCCTAACACGGGAACTCACTCAGCGCCGTAGGCGCGGCACAATTTAGCCCAGCGCGGAAGCGCTGGGAAATCAAAGATGGCGCAACGCGCCACCGCTTGCGCAGCCTCACCCGCGCAAGCTCTTTCGCTTGTGCGCCCATCGCACGAGAAACGCATTTGTCGCCAGGGTTGCCTTTGCATCCATTTGAAATCTGAAAGTTTCAATTTGAAATTACTTGTCCTGTGCATCCCCCTAGCAACCTTTCTCTCATTTTCACACTCCAACCTTATAGCCAGTAGCAAAGCAGTTCGCAGTTGCTTCAAGCACTCAGTCCTTCGCTTGAGGCCGTTCCAAGAAATTTTGCAGTTTCAGAAAGAGAAAAGAGAATCCGCAAAGCGGATCGGCGGTCTTTTTCCCGCCCAAAGGAGGTCGTTCACCATGCCACGACGAATTCCATCCTTCCCCGTCTCGTTCGAGATTTCCAGGCCCACGCGCTTCAGCAAAGCACAATCGAAAATGTATTTCGCCCACGAATGGGAGGAGCACCAGAAAACTCTCCACCGCGACGACGTCGCGTCAGCTTCTGCCCCTGCAAACCCTTCGCAACCGACAGCAACTCCTAACGGCAACCACGCCACCGCCTCCCCCGTCGCGGAAAATACGGAAGTCATCGCCGCTCCCGCATCTTCACCAGATTCTGTCTCGCCATCGCCCACCACCGTGCACTCTCAATTGCTGGGCTCTGGCCGCCGCTCTCTGCTTCCTCCCGATTTTTCACGGCACGCGCGCCGCTGCTGCATCTGCTCGCATCCCGATCGTGACGCAATCGAAGGAGACTTCATTCGCTGGCACAGCGTTGAGCTGATCGCCCGTGAATATAAGATTGCCAGCCGCAAATCGATCTACCGCCATGCGCACTGCACGGGACTTTACGCTTGGCGCCGCCGCGAACTCGGCCGCGTTCTCGAAGGCATTCTCGAAAACGCGGAGCACGTTCCCCTCGTCTCCTCTGGCGTCATCGTTCGAGCCGCCCGCATCTACGCGCACCTCGATGAAAACGGAAACTGGTTCGAGCCTGCGCACACCAATTTTATTTTCACCGCACCCGCGTCGTCCCTCTCTCCCCCGGGGAGCGGGTTGCTAGCGAACTCCGCGCGCGCCAAGCCTCGTCCCGCCAGGCCGCGCGAAAATCCCGCCAAGTCTAATCGGAACAATCGATCATTCAGAAAAAAGCTTAAGTCATTGAATAAAAAGGAGAAAGCAAATTCCTAATGGACACAAAATGGGCTTTTCAGGTTTCCGCCAATGCTCGGGCGGCACGCCGTTCGCTTGCCTCATCGCCCCGGTTCCCTTACCCTACTACGGCGCAATTAGCGGAAATCAGCAGTCACATCGCAAGCAGTTCTCGGAGGCAGTTGCATGGCAATTGAAAAAGCCATCGAAAAAGTAGGAGTCGTCGGATGCGGCCTGATGGGCTCAGGTATCGCACAAGTCGCCGCGCAGTCAGGCTGCCAGGTAACGGTGCGCGAAGTTTCGCAGCAGCTCCTCGACAAGGGCCTGCAAGGCATCGACAAAAATCTCGCCCGTTTGGTCGAGAAGGGAACTCTCACCGCCGCCGATCGCGATCAAATCCGCGGCCGCCTCCGCGGCACCACAAACGTCGAAGACCTGAAAGACAGTGACGTGATCATCGAAGCGATCATCGAGCAATTGCCCGCCAAGCGCGAACTCTGGGGCGCGCTCGACAAAATCTGCCCGAAGCCCACAATCTTCGCGAGCAACACGTCGTCGCTCTCCATCACGGAGATGGCCACCTTCACCCAGCGCCCCGATCGCTTCGTCGGCATGCACTTCTTCAATCCTGTGCCGGTGATGAAGCTGGTCGAAGTGATTCGCACCATCGCCACCGATCCAAAAGTCTTCGACGAAATGGTCGCCTTCGGCCAGCGCCTCGGCAAGACGGTCGTGCGCACCTCCGATCGCACCGGCTTCATCGTGAATCGCCTGCTCGTCCCGTACCTGCTCGACGCGGTGCGCGCGCTCGAAGAGGGCGTCGGCTCTGTCGAAGACATCGACAACTCCATGAAAATCGGCTGCGGCTATCCCATGGGCCCGTTCACGCTGCTCGATTTCGTCGGCCTCGACACCACCTACTACATCTCCATCATCATGTTCGACGAATTCAAGGAAAAGCGCTTCGCCTCGCCGCCGCTTCTGAAACGAATGGTCCTCGCAGGTTGGAACGGACGCAAAGCCGGCCGCGGCTTCTACGATTACTCGGATCCCGCGAAGCCAAGGGCGATGCAGCTGACCTAGACAAGAGAGCGAATAAATAAAATGGGCTACGAAAATCTACTGTACGAAGTGAAAGACCAGATCGCCCGCGTCACGTTCAATCGCCCGAACGTGCTCAACGCGCTCAATCGCAAAACGGTCGAAGAACTCGACGATTGCCTCGCCGCCATCGAGCGCGATGACTCGGTCCGCGTCGCGATTTTCACCGGCGCCGGAGAAAAAGCATTCGTAGCCGGAGCGGACATCAACGAGCTCTCCACGCGCACTCCGGTCACTGGGAAGGAATTCTCGGTGTTCGGCAATCGCGTGCTGCATCGCCTCGAAACAATGGGCAAGCCTTCGATCGCCGCGATCAACGGCTTCGCGCTCGGCGGCGGCTGCGAATTCGCGCTCGGCTGCACGATGCGCATCGCGAGCAAAAATGCAAAACTCGGCCAGCCGGAAACAAAACTCGGCCTGCTCCCCGGTTTTGGCGGCTCGCAGCGTCTCTCGCGGCTCTGCGGCAAAGGCGTCGCCCACGAACTGATTCTCACCGGCGAAATGATTTCAGCCGATGAAGCCCTGCGAATCGGCCTGGTGAGTCGCGTCGTTGAGCTTGCGGAGCTTTTGCCCACCGCCGAAGCCATCGCAAAGAAAATCATCGCCAACGCACCGCTCGCCGTGAAATATGCGATGGAAGCGATCGAACACGGAATGGACATGACCCTCGAAGAAGGCCTGTTTCTCGAGGCCACCCTCTTCGGCGTCTGCTGCTCCACCGAAGACATGCGCGAAGGAACCCGCGCCTTTCTCGAAAAGCGACCGGCAAAATTTCAAGGGCGCTGACGCCGGTGACGCCAGGCGGAGACGAACGGATGACGCGGAGAGGAATAGATGCGACGCGGACGAGATAAACGACGATGACGCTGAAACCACAAGTGACTCGCGGCCAGTTGAGCGCAGCCGGCCTGCGCATCGGTATCGTCGTCAGCCGCTTCAATAATTTCATCACCGACCGGCTCCTCGCCGGCGCGCTCGAAGCACTCGAACAAGCCGGCGCCGACGAAAAACAAATTGAAATCGTCCGCGTCCCCGGCTCTCTAGAAATCGCGCTCGCCGCAAAAAAACTCGCAGCCACGGGGCGAATCGATTCGATCATCTGCATCGGCTGCGTCCTGCGCGGCGAAACCTCGCACTACGACTACGTTTGCTCGGAGACCGCTCGCGGCATTCAGATCGCGCAACTCGACACCGGCGTCCCCATGGCGTTTTGCGTTCTCACCTGCGATACGCTCGAGCAAGCCATCGATCGTGCGGGCCTGAAATCCGGCAACAAGGGCTACGACGCCGGAATGGGCGCGGTGGAGATGGCGCAACTCTCGCGGAAACTTTCAGGGAAGCCCGGCGCCAAGCCGCGGCGCGGGAAGCGATGACTCTTCGGCGCAAGTCCCGCGAGTTTGCGCTGCAGATGCTTTTCGAGTGGGACATGGCTCATCAAAAACCAAAACAGATCGAGCAGCACTTCTGGAAGCAGGCGCGCGCCGCCGATTCCACACGGAAATTTGCGGACCAGCTTTTCGAAGGCGCGGTCGCTCAGGCAGCGGCAAACGACGCGCTGGTCGGGAAACTTTCGGAGAACTGGAAATTCGAACGTCTCGCTGCGGTGGACCGCAATATTTTGCGGCTCGCGATTTACGAATTCAAATCCGGCACAGCTCCAGTAAAAGTAGTGATCGACGAAGCCCTCGAGCTCGCCAAGAAATTTTCCTCAGCAGAAGCCCCGGCGTTTCTGAACGGCATCCTCGACGCAGCGCAGAAAAAATTAGAAGGCTGAGATGATGTGGCACGCGAGGTTGGAGCGGAAACCGGGCGCGAGGCCAAGCGTGCGCCCAGGTCTTCGACTGGGCACAAACTCAGGCCAGAAATTAAGCGTCGATGTGGCCTTCGAAAACGCGAACCGCCGAGCCGCTTACCTTCGGCACCAGGCGGCCTCGCGCCGAAGTGACCTCGACCTGAATTTCGCTCGGCCGTCCCATCTCGACGCCTTGCAGGATCGTCAGCGTCTCGCCCGGCTTCAGCCGCTCGTGCTCGACAAGATAAGCGCCGAGAGAGCCGCCTGCGGAGCCGGTGGCCGGATCTTCGATGAGCCCCCACGGCACCATTCCGCGAGCGAACGCTTTCCCTTTGCTGCCGAGCGCAAAACAGTAAGCCAACACTCCGTTGCGCGAAATCAGTTGCGCGAGCCCGCGCATGTTCACGTGAATCTTCGATAGGGTCTTTCTGTTTCGGATCGGGACCATCAAGTTAGGAATTCCGGTGGAAACAAATTCCAGCGGGAGCGTGGGATCGAGATCGGCTGCTTTCAGGCCGAGAGTTTCGGCAAGGGTGGCGCGATTCAATTTGGTGGCGACGAAGCGCGCCGGTTTTTGAGTCATGGTGACTCGCACCGGGCGGCCATCGTGAAAACTGAATTCGACGGGCAAAATTCCCGCGCCGGTTTGCTGCATGATTTGGACGTGGCCTTCCGACGCCGGGACGACGCCGAGCTCTGCGAGCAAGAACCAGGTGCCGATCACAGGATGGCCGGCGAGAGGAAGCTCTCGGGTGGTTGTGAAGATGCGGAGGCGGGCGAGCGCGCCGTTGTTCGTGGGGCGCTGCACGAAGACCGTTTCCGCGAGATTCATCTCGCGAGCGATGGCTTGCATTTTTGCCGGCGCAATACCGTCGCCGTCGGTGATCACGGCGAGCGGATTTCCGGCGTACTGCTTGGTGGTGAACACGTCGAGCGTGTAGAGACGGCGCTTCATGAACTGAACTCTCCTCGGACTGCGATGACGGGGTTTCTAGAGCCGCTCCAGTTCTACCACTGTCCGCTCGTTGCGCACATTACCGGTGTTGAGGGTGGACTTGGGCTCGAACAGGACAATATGGACCTCGTCGTCGGCTTCGGGCATGTGCTCGACGCCTCTGGGCACGATGATGAATTCGCCGGGGGAGACGAACACGTCGCGATCGCGGAAACGCATTTTCATGCGGCCTTTCACGACGAGAAACATTTCGTCTTCGTTGTCGTGATGGTGCCAGACGAAGGCGCCTTTGAATTTGACGACCTTCACGTAAAAGTCGTTCACTTCGCCGACGATTTTCGGGCTCCAGTGTTCCGTGACTTTCGAGAGTTTTTCATTCAGATTCGCAACTTCCATCTAAATTCTCCCTTGCTGAAAAAAATGGACGCGCCGCAAAAAATCAGGAGGCGCGCACAAGAAGCACGCTGCCGAGCAAACCGCGAAGCACGAGAACACCACCGGCGAGCGCGAGCAGAAGGGCTTCGTAGCGCAGCGAAACGAGCGGGACGCCGAGGATGATCAGTCCCACGAGAATCAACGAACCGCCACGAATCGCGGCGTGTTCGTTGGCAGCTTTCGAGACGGGGCGCATGCCGGTGCGCAATCCCCAAAGAATCAGGACGGCGCCGAGCGCGTACCAGAGCGTCGGCCGCGAAGGCAGCCCGATTCGACGCGACGCAGCGAGCAGAATCAGCAGCGCGCCGAGAAGCAGCATGATGAATTCATTCAGGAGGCGGAAGAGACCCGCAGTCGTCTGCATCCCAAAATTCCCACTGGCGGCATTATCTCCCACGCGGCGGGAGAGCGGCAAATCCTATGCTGAGGTCCTTTTCCCACTGGTTGGCCGACTGATGTGACCAACCAAGTTTCGGGAAAACGTGAAGGCGTGAACGCTCAAATTTTGTCCTCGAGCGCGCCAGCAGAGACTCCGAGCAATTGACTTGGCCTGTCGTGCGACCTAAGATTGCGGCCGAAACCGGTCTCGTTTCTTCCGTGGCGCTCTTGACATAGCTGGCTTTCATATTGGGCAACCAATGGACGTGAATAACCCCGGCCGTACGCCCTCACTGGAAATGGCGTATGTCCTGTTCATGGACATCGTAAGTTACTCCATTCTGCGCACGGACCGGCAGCAGAGCGTTTTGAGCAGTGTCCAAGCCGCTGTACGCAACAACCCGGAATTTACACAGGCGCAGGCTGACGATCATCTGATTAGCTTGCCCACCGGCGACGGAATGGCATTGGTCTTCTTTCACGATCCCGAAGCTCCGGCTCGTTGCGCACTCGATCTAAACCTCAAACTAAGAGAGCATCCCGAGGTCAAGTTGCGCATGGGCATTCACGCGGGACCCGTGTACCGAGTGGCAGACATCAATGCCAACCGCAACGTAGCCGGCGGCGGTATCAATATCGCGCAGCGGGTGATGGATTGCGGAGACGCCGGCCACATCCTGGTTTCCAAAGCGGCCGCAGATCTTCTCGTTGAGGCAAAGGGATGGGTTCCCGTTCTCATCGCTGCGAAAGCCGAGTACGCGAAGCTGCAATAGTGACGGAGAATCCATGCTCAGCATGGGCGCGGCCGAGATCAGCGCTCAGGATTGGCCGAATGAAACAGACTGTTACAGAAGCTTCAAGGTCCTTGCTGGGGTTTGTCGGCCGGGATCAATTTCAACCGGATGCTTACGTGGCCGTCTTCCTCGGCGATGATTTTTGTGCCTTTGCCCTCGAAGGGCGCAAGGAAATCGGGATCTTCCCACGCGCCGTTCTCGACTTCCTTCCACGAAAAAAGTTTGTATGAGCCCGGCGCCACGCCCCGCAAGATGAATTGTCCGTACTGATCGGTCGAGGTGTCCTTGTATAAACGAAATTGGCGTCGTCGCCGCTCACCCTCCGGGACAAGCACGACGACCGCCCCGGCGGATGGCAATTCGTTTTCATCCGTGACAGTTCCTTCGATGCGCGTGCCCGCAGAACTCAAGACAATTTCCAGCGGTCCTCGCGCGCCACCCGCGCCAACCGTCAACCCTTTTTCTAGAATGTCTTCTCCGTTCGCGGTGGCGGACTTGAGGTAGAAGTCCGGCGAGAAACCCGGCGGCCGTCCGGACACTCGGAGCTGATAGACGCCTTCCGGTACACTTTCCATCGTTAGACTTCCATCGGGCTTAATGACTGCTCCCGCACCACCATTGAACAGGTCGGGATCATTCAACCAAAGCCAGACCTCGGAAAAATCCAAGGATTCGCGCCCTTGCACGAGAATGCGGCCCGTCAAATCTATTCCGGCTCCTACGACGACTCTTAGATCGTCAATATTGGTATTGTCCATGTCGAATGAGGCGCGAGCTGAACGTTGTCGTTTCCCGGAACCGCTCAACATTACGACGAGGTTGTAAGAGCCCGGGTGCAGGTCGCTGAATCCAAACGAGCCATTGTCACAGTCCGTCTCTCCCTCCCGACTGTTCCACTCCGACATATTGGGTTCGCGAACGATCAGGAAGATCACGCAGTTTTTCGCCGGCTGACCAAGAACGGCGTCGAAGACACGGCCGCGAACATGAAAGGTTCGGATTGGGATAAGAGTGAAGTCGACAGCAGGGATTTCCTGACCGGGCGCCACTTCGATTGTGGTCGCACGTGACTGGTCCGCCGTGCCCGGGTAGTAGACCGGGGCGTAACCGGTTTGAGCGTCCGAAGCGGAGTCGCCCGTGCTTGAGGCGGGGAGACTGGACTGCCATCCCTCGCTAATCTTCGCGCGAACAAGATAGCGGCCTTTGGCGAGCCCGAACAGTCGAAACTCGCCGAGGTCATTCGTCCGCGCCACGCCCTCGGCCTCAAGGATCCGTTTTCCTTCTCTGAAGTAATGACGCATAGCCTGGACTTGCACATCCGAAATCGGATCACCATCCTCGTCGGTAATTCTTCCTGAAATGACCGCCGAAGGCACCATGCGGAAGAGCAAGTCTTGAATCTCACGCCCCGGGCCAAGTGCCAAGACGGCGCCGTGGCTTGCCGAAGAGGTTTGGCCATACGATTGGGACACATAACCCGAATGCTCTACCCGCAGGTTGTAGCGGCCGGGGTCGATTTTCTGAATTGCAAAGTGTCCGGCAGCGTCAGTGTGGGCCGAATAGCCTGAGTTGGGGTCGTCCACCTTCTGCAAGTAGACATGGGCCTTTTTCAGCGGCTCACTCGAGCCCAATTTGACGACCAGTCCAGCAATGCTGCAGGTGTCTTTTACGGAAGTGTTCTGAGGTTTTCTAGATGGGGCTTGTTGAGCGGCAGCCGCATAAGCGCCAAACAGAAAAAGAAAAAGCACGCAGAGTTTTGCAAGGTGCGCACGCATGCTTAGCTCATTAGCTAACCCTTACAATTGAAAAACAGTTTATTACGTCAACGGGCCAAGCACAACTCACTACTCAGATGGACAGGGAGAGACGAAACCACGCGCAGCAGAGTCTTCGAGATCCTCTAATTAGAATAAGCCTGTTGCCGATGCCTATAATTTCGTCGTCCATTGCATGCGTGGCGTAGTATATCTGCCAAGCAGGCTGAAAACTTCACATAGAAGATGGAGGGGGAGTGCGATGCTGAACGACTCGGCGATTGCGGCTTTGAGGGCCAGTTTGCGCGGGGAGTTGATCGAGCCGGGGGATGCGGGTTACGACGCGGCGCGCAAGGTGTACAACGCGATGATCGAGCGGCGGCCGCTGTTAATTGCGCGGTGCGCGGACGTGGCGGACGTAATGGCGGCGGTGAATTTTGGGCGGGAGCAGAAGCTGCTGGTGGCGATTCGCGGCGGCGGACACAATGCGGGTGGGCTGGGAGTGTGCGACGACGGGTTGGTGATCGATCTTTCGCGGATGAATTACGTTCGCGTGGATCCGAAAAAGAAAACGGTGCAGGTGGGTGGGGGCGCGCTTTGGCGCGACGTGGATCATGCGACGCATGCCTTCGGGCTGGCGGTGCCGTCGGGAATTATTTCGACAACCGGTGTGGCTGGGCTGACGCTGGGCGGCGGGATGGGTTACCTGACGCGGCGGTACGGACTGACGATCGACAATTTGCTGGCGGTGGAGATGGTGCTGGCCGATGGGCGATTCGTTACGGCGAGCGCGAAGGAAAATTCGGATTTGTTCTGGGCGGTGCGGGGCGGAGGCGGGAATTTTGGGGTGGTGACGTCGTTTTTGTTCAAGGGGCAGCCGGTGCATACCGTGTACGGGGGGCCGATGCTGTGGCCGCTGGAAGATGCGGCGGAGATGATGCGCTGGTACCGCGACTTCATTGTGAAGGCGCCGGATGACGTCTATGGATTTTTTGCTTTTCACACGATTCCGCCGGCGGCACCGTTCCCGGAACGCCTTCACGGGATGAAGATGTGCGGGGTGGTGTGGTGTTACACCGGACCGATGAAGAAGGCGGAGAAAGTTTTCAAGCCGATACGGAAATTCAAGGCGCTTGCAATCGATCTGGTTGGGCCGATTCCGCATCCGGCGTTGCAGAGTTTGTTCGACAGTTTGTATCCGCCGGGGATGCAGTGGTACTGGAAGGCCGATTTCGTGCGCACACTTCCCGACGAGGCGATTACGCAGCACGTGAAATATGCGGCGACGTTGCCGACGTTGCAGGCGACGATGCACCTTTATCCGATTAATGGCGCGGCGAGCCGCGTGAAGAAGGGCGCGACAGCGTGGTGGCATCGCGACGCGAATTGGACCGAGGTGATTGTGGGCGTCGATCCGGATCCGGCGAAGAAGGAAGAGATTTCGGCGTGGGCGAAGGAATATTGGAATGCGCTGCATCCGTATTCGTCTGGAGGGGCGTATGTGAATTTCATGATGGAGGAAGGGGAGGAGCGGATTCGGGCGACGTATGGGAAGAATTATAAGCGGCTGGCGAAGATCAAGAAGCGGTATGACCCGGGGAATTTGTTTCGGGTGAATCAGAATATTCGGCCGAGGTAATAGATTATGTAGATTGAGCTTTCGTGAGGCTGCTAATTGGGTTTTTTCATAGACCTCTATATCTTTTACCTAGTTAAGTCTGTATTTCGCATGGTAAAGGCGTGGGGCAGTCGCGCTTGACCGGTCAGCGAAGCGACCGTGGCAGACGCACAGGTTCGTTCGTCCGGATGGGGATGTCCGACAGTGGAGGTGGTGTACACATATTCGATTGGAAAGCAGCAGCATGGAGGTATGTATGAAAAGCCTTTCATCCTGCGTAGTTCCGGAAAGGAATACGCGAGCCGATTTCCAGCGGGAAGCAATCTACGAATACGTATCAAACCCAGCGACGCAGAAACGTCATTTGCGTGTGACGAAGATCAAAGAGTGGTATGACCCGGGGAATTTTTTTCGAAATACCTTGAACGAAGTGTCCGTAGCTTCTCCGCGCGGGTGGACCAGAATATTCGGCCGAAATAAAGAGCGCGGTCGGCAACAAAGAGACTTGACGTCTGAATGTGTTGTGCGGTTCGGCATATTCTGGTCCCGTTCAAAGGGTGTCCGATGATCGTCTGGCGGGGAAGGGGAATTGCTGTCGCTGTCATCGCGTTCGGTTGCTTGATCTTCGTCGAGCTAGTTACACGTTTGAGGTTTAGAGATCAGAGGTATTACCAGGCGCATGGCTGGCCGAAATTGGTTGGTTTTTGGATAGCTGCCTGGCTGGTCTTTGCCTTTCGGTCGTGGCTTGGAGACGGACAAGAACGCACGCTCATTGACAAAGAGACTGGCCAAGAAATCAAGATGGCCTCAGAGAGCTCGCTGTTTTTAATTCCAGTCCGTCTCTGGCCTATCATTTTGGTCGCACTTGGAGTTGTGTTTTTTTTCGTTCGCGATTGAACTGTGGGTTCAGAATGAGGATCCGAGGAACATCGAGCCCGTAACTTTTGAGGTTCTGTATCAGGATGCTCACGGCATCAATCATGAACTTAAGGATGTTCGGATGTTGAAGGTTACTGACCTGGATAGCAACTCACCCGCCTGCCGACGATAAACGTTTGGAAATTTGTTTTTGCCTTCGATCTCGTCTTGGTACGGGTGTGTTGATGAGCGGAAGACCCACGACGAGAACGGCGTCGTCGGGTTACCAGGGAAGTGAAGAAACGCTAGCGCGGGCGAGGCGTTTCGCGCGGAGGCTTGAGGGGGAGAGGCGGCGGAACGGCGTGGTTCGGTTGGGCTTGATTTACGTGGGTGATTTTTTGCTTGCGGCTTGGGCGACGCGGGCTTTCACGATTCGTTTTATGAGCGCCGTGGGCAGCGGCTTGTTGGTGGGGAAGTGGATGGTGCCTTTGGAGGTGGAAAAGGGCTTCAGGTGGTTTTTGAATTTTTCGATGATTGCGGCGGTGGGGAAGAGGCTGCAGTGGTTTGAAAAGACGGCGTACCAGACGAGGATGCGTTTTTGTTTGAAGGCGGGGATACCGTAGCTGATGATTTCGAGGGAGTCTTTGGGGACGGCGGAGCGGATCGTCGCGCGCATTTTGTTTAGATGAGCGCGGGCTGGTTGGGGGACGCGGGCGAGGTATTGGTTGACGGTTTTTGGAGCGGGGCGGGTCTTCTTGGTGGATTTGCGGGGGTTGGGTTTCGGTTTCTTCATGTTAGAAGTCTTGCAAGGAATTATATGACGATTGTTGTTGAGTTGTGGTGTTGCGTTTGTACGCGGGGTTCGGTTCGCAGATGATGATTGCGCGTTTACGGGCAAAGGCCCACGACGAGTAAGGGCGTCGTCGTGGCGACCGCGGAAGTGTAGAACGCTCGGGTGCGGGAGCCAAGCAATTGTGATTGTGCTGCGTTTTGTCTTGGGGCACAGGCCCTTCGGTTCTCGGGGTAAACCCTTCGCTCCTCAGGACGAGCAGGAATGCCTGTGCTACTGAAAAGCTAGGCGTAGAGGAAGGGGCGGGATTTGTGGCTGGTCCAGAAGTAGGCGAGGATGATGACGCTGGCGACTGCGGCGTAGGCGCACCAGAGGGACGTGAAGGCGTAGCGCTTGAAGGTCATGACGGCGAGGAGAATGATGAGATTTGCTGCGCCGAAGATGACCATCATTCTAATTTTTGAGAAAAAGAGGGAGCCGCAGGTGGCGATTACGTAGAGAATGGCGACCGCGGTGTTGTTTGTGGCTGGATTGATGTAGACGATGCTGTTTCCCTTCACGTAGACCTCGAGCTGGTAGGCTGTGAGCGCCCACAAAATATAAAGTGTTGTGCCGCCGCCGATGATGAGGAAGGGGAGCATGCGTTTGCGAGCTTTGGCGGTGGGTTCGAAGAGGTAGATGCTGAGGGGGAGAAGGAAGGGGAGGAGTCCTTGGGCGTAGAGCATGAAGGCGGCGCCCATGTTGTGGGTGATTTTGGGGGAGAGGATGCCGTCGAGGCCGAGCCAGACGAAGCCTTCGATGAATTGATGAATGGCGAAAAGGGTGGGGAGCGTGGCGAAGAGGAGTTCGCGGCGGTGCTTCACGCGGGAGAGTGTGGCGATGCCGATGCCGGCGAGGACTGTGCTGCCGGCGAAATTGGCTGCGGCTGAGAAGCACATGGGGTGACGTTTTCTCCGGTGCGGAAAGTACATGAAATTTTGGGGGAGGCGAAGTGTTTTTTTGTTTGGGGGGCGATTGGTGCGATGTCGGGGTGGGTGCTTGTCTTGGGGCGGTGCTGCGAAGAACGGCGCACAGGCAGGAGTGCCTGTGCCACTTAGAGGCGAGTGCTCGTCCGCTATTATTCCAGTGTGACGGCTGATATGCTTTTGCGCCGGCGGTGATTTCTTCATGAGAGAGGGGTCTGTCCATGATGCGATCTCTGTGTGTGCTTGTTGTGGCTTTGTGCGCGATTAGCTTTTCGTTGCGGTCGCAGGAGCGGACGACGAAGGCGCCTGAGGATTATCTGTTTGCCTGGGCTGGCGATGAGGCGCACAAGGGAAACGATTTTCTTGCGGTGATTGATGCGGACGCTGCGTCGGCGTCGTATGGACATTTAGTGACGACTCTTGCGACCGACCAGCAGACCGTGCAGGTACATCACACTGAATATACGATGCCTGCGAGCGGGATGCTTTTTGCGAACGATCACGGTGCTGGGCGGACGTTTATTTTTGACGTGCGCGATCCGTTGCATCCCAAGCTGGTGACGTCGTTCACCGACATGGGCGGGTACATGCATCCGCATTCGTACTTGCGGCTGCCGGACGGGAATGTGCTGGCGACATTTCAGCACGCGCATCATGGAGGGAGCGAGGGGCAGATGGGCGTGACGGGCGGGCTGGTGGAAATTAATGACGAGGGCAAGGTGGTGCGGAGTGCGAGCAATGCTGATCCGGCGTTTGCTGACGCGTTGTTGATGCCGTACAGCCTGGTGGTGCTTCCTGAGATTGACCGCGTGGTGTCCACGAATTCTTCGATGCACCTCGACGATATTTTCAGCGGCGTGACGTATCAGGTGTGGCGGCTTTCCGATTTGAAGCTGCTGAAGACGGCGTATTTGGATGTGGGGGAGAATCGCTACGCGCAGATTAGTCCTGAGGAGCCGCGGCGGGGGCCGGACGGATCGGTTTTTATTCAGACGCTGGGTTGCGGAATTGAGCGCATCACTGGAGTTGATAAGGACGAGCCGAAGGCGCAGCTCGTGTACACGTTTCCTGGTAACTGGTGCGGCGTTCCGACGATCGTGGGGCACTATTTGGTGCAGAGCGTGCCGGCGATGCACGGTTTGATTGTGATTGACATTG
This sequence comes from uncultured Acidobacteriota bacterium, assembly GCA_963736465.1. Taxonomy (GTDB): domain Bacteria; phylum Acidobacteriota; class Terriglobia; order Acidiferrales; family UBA7541; genus Palsa-295. The sequence continues at coordinate 182,173 of CAVTOS010000014.1, forward strand.
CGAATGCGGCGAAGCCTGTGGAAGTTTCACGGATTAAGTTGACCGATACGTATGCGCCGCACTGGACGGCTTGGGGCGAGAAGACGCAGAGGCTGGTGGTGACTTCGAGCGGGTCGCCTGAGGATCATCGGATTTTTTTGTTGAAGTTGGATCGGGGGAGTGGGGCGATTGCGCTGGATGATGCTTTTCGCGATGTGGATGGGAAGGTGGGATTTAATTTTGGCGAGCGGGAGTGGCCGCAGGGGTGGAAGGGAGTTGGGGCGCCGCATGGGGTGGTGTTTTCGAAATGACGGCGAGGAATCTAGCCTTGTGGAAACTCGAGAATCTCGCCAGAGATTATGTCGCTCGCCGAGTTGACTGGGAGGCGGTCAACCGATACGCGATTCAGATGGAATGTGAAAACACGGCTGAGTTTCTGCCAGGGCAGGATGTTCTCGAGGAATTGCATCTAATCTTTTTGACTGCCGATGCCAAGGATGATCCGCAGTTTCGCGCGGACCGAAGCGAGATCGCCGCACTCTTGTCTAAGCTGGATTCCAATCGGAAAGCGCCTCAATAACAAACCGCAAGGCAACTTAAGCCCGCTACTCGGGTGACCAAGTGGTTTGGAGTTTGGGTGGGTGTTGGAGGGTTTGCATAACGACGCAGAATTGTTCGGTTTTTTCTTGCAGGGCGCGGAGCTGGCCTGAAGTTGCGTTGAGGGCGGCTATGTTGAAATTCAGGCGGATGCTTTCGAAGCCTACCGGGACGTCTTTGGAAATGCCGAGTGTGCCGCGCAGATCCAAATCGCCTTCGACCGTGACTTCGATGTGTTCGGTTGCGATGCCCATGGCGGCGGCTACCATTTGACAGGTGATTTGCGCACATGCGGCAAGGGCGCCGAGGAGAAGATCTCCGGAACAAGCGCCGGCTCCTGCGCCTCCCACGCCTTTGTGGGCTTCGGCTTGATAGATGGCGCGGCCGATGTCAACGGAGCACGAGACTGGAGCGCCGGTCTGCGTGCCTTTCGCGCAAAGAGTGATTCGCGAGGCGCTGGGATCGGCGCGGTATTGGTCTTTGAGAGGTTTCTGAAGCGATCGAAGATCCATGTGGGCCTCGTTCACTTATTCGCAGCGAATATTTTACAGCGATTCTAAAGGCTGAAAAGGCTGCGAGCGCGCGCTGCCTTGTGAGCTTTTCGCCTGCATGCTAGCATCGAATTGCATCAGGAGAACTGCCTTGCCCAAATATGTTATCGAACGCGATGTGCCGGGAGCAGGAAATTTAACCGACGCGCAGCTGCGGGAAATTTCGCAGAAGTCGGTTAGCGTGCTTAAGGGAATGGGGCCTGAGATTCAGTGGCTGCACAGTTATGTGACGGGCGACAAGGTGTACTGCGTTTATCTGGCGCCGGACGAAGCTACGATTAAGGAACATGCGCGGCGGGTTGGTTTGCCGGCGAACCGCGTGTCGGCGGTGAGGCGACTGCTTGACGCCTCGAGCGCGGAATAGCACGGTTAATTCAGGTCTAGAGTCCCTTTTTACTTGGCTTTTTATGTCGGAGCCGAAGCTCCGACCATACCGGGATTCCGATCTTCTTAGGTTCGTTCGCGGCGGTGGAGTGCTTCGCCCGTAGTGTGCGAAGGCGATGAAGATTCCGCGTCGGATCTTAGGGCTTCCCCGATTGCCTTTTCGATTGCTTTCTCGAGTGGCATGCCCCAGCCTTCGAGCCACGCTGTGGCGCCTGATGTGTTGGCCAGGGCGTAGCGAGCTGGATCGAGGTGAGCTTCGAGCTTGGCTTGTTCTGCTGGCGTGAGCGGGGCGCCGATATTTTGACGAAGGGCGGCTGCGGCGCCGGCAAGGCGAAGGGAACGCTCGGCCTCGAATTGAAGGGACGCAGAGCAAGCGAAACATTCGAGAAGGCGCGCGATTCCGCGCTTGTGTTCGAGCTCCTGGAAGACTTTCAAACTTTCGCAGTAGAGAGCGTGGGCCGTGGCGCAATCGCGCTGTTCTCTCGCGAGGTTTCCAAGATCAGCGAGAGTGCCAGCGACGCCCCAGCGGTCGCCGATTTCGCGAAACATGGACAAGGCCTGCTCATAGAGGGAGCGCGCGGCAGCGGAGTCGCCTTCATCGCGGGCGACGTCGCCTTTGTAATTGATCGACCAGGCTATGCCGGTGCGATCGCCGAGCTGGTGGAAGAGAGCCTGGCATTCGTCGTAGAGAGCACGGGCTCGCGCGAAATCGTGCTGGAGTTTTACGACGCTCGCGAGATTGCTGAGAGCACGCGCGATCGCTCGCGGGTCGCGCATCTCCCGCCACAACTCGAGATTTTCCTCAGACAGCGCGTTTGCCAGGGCGAGATCGCCACGATCGCGTGCCGACACGGCGAGCGCGTTCAACGAAACGGCGACGCCCTGCTTGTCATCGAGCTCACGAGAGACATCGCGACTTTCGCCGAGCAGGACTTCGGACTGAACGTAGTCTCCCTGCTCGACGGCGAGTATGCCTGCGGCGAAAAGAGCACGTGCGCGCGCTTTTGTGGGAGCAGCGGCGCTTGGTAGGTTCAGGATTTTATCGAGCCGGTCTCTGCCTTCGGAGAGATACTCGAGCCGTTCCCAGAAACGAAACAGCGCGGCGCCGAGGCGCAATCCCCAATCTGCATCGCCGGTTTCGGTGAGCCAATCGAGCGCGGCCCGAAAATTATCGTGCTCGCGCACGAAGTTTTCAAGCCATTCTGCGCCGACGGTTTCGCCTTGTTCGATGGCGGCTTCCTCGGCAAGAACGAGACAATAGGCGGCGTGAGCGCGTCTTGTGGGAGCTTCTTCGTTGCTTGCTGCAAGCTTTTCGCGCGCGTATTCGCGAATCGTTTCGAGCATGGTGAAGCGCGATTCGCCGTTGGCCTGCGCGACCTGTTGGACCAGGCTTTTGTCCACCATCGAAGCCATACCGTCGAGCAGATCCAAATCGAGATCGGCTTTGGCGTCGCATACGGCTTCGACGCTTTCGAGCGTGCATCCGCCGGCGAAAACGGAGAGGCGTCGAAAAAGTTTCTGCTCCGGGGGGCTGAGGAGGTCGTAGCTCCAGTCGATCGCGGCGCGGAGAGTTTGCTGGCGCTGCGGAAGATCGCGAGCACCGCCGGTGAGCAATTGCAGGCGGCTGGCGAGGCGCGAGCGCATGGCGGCGACGGAAAGAACCTTCACGCGGGCGGCTGCGAGTTCGATCGCGAGGGGCAGGCCATCCAAGCGGCTGCAGATTTCGATGATGGCGGAGGAGTTCTCCTGGTTGAGCTCGAAATCCGGTTTGGCGGCACCGGCGCGCTGCAGAAAAAGAGCGACAGCGGGATATTTCGAGAGGTCGTCGATAGTGGGCTTCGAGCGCGAATCCGGGACCGCCAGCGGAGGCACGGGGAATTCATGTTCACCGTAAATGTGAAGCGCGGCGCGGCTGGTAACCAGAAGTTTGAGATTCGGGCCCATGGCCAGGAGATCAGCCAGAGTTGGCGCGGCCTGGAGAAGGTGTTCGAAATTATCGAGCAGGAAGAGCACCGGCGGGCGCGATGGATCCTGGAGATGTTTTTTCAGCAATTCTACGGGTGATTGACCTCCTGCCTCGCGCAGTCCGAGCGCCTGAACGACCACGGAAAGAAGCAGGCCCGGGTCATTCACAGCGGAGAGCGCGACGAAATGAATTCCTCCAGAGAAACGATCGGCGACGGCGGAGGCGATTTCGATACCAAGGCGCGTCTTGCCGATTCCTCCGGGGCCTGTAATCGTCACCAGGCGAACGTCGGGGCGGAGGAGGAGTTCTTTCGCGGCCTCGATTTCTTTTTCGCGGCCCACGAATCCGGTGCGTTGTACGGGAATATTCGACTGGCGGGATTCCGGGTGGCGAAGAACTTTTTCCGCGAAGCGGTCGCGGATCGCGGCGAGTTCGTGGGCGAGATCGCGCGTGGTGGTGTAGCGTTTCTCGGGTTCCTTTGCAAGGCAGCGGTCGATCGCCCAGCAGAGCGGGGCGGGCGCATCGGGGACGAGGGTGCTAACCGGGTCGGGCTGTTCGCGCAAAATCGCGACCAGCGTTTCGGCGGCTGTGGCTCTGCGGAAGGCGCGTTTTCCGGTGAGCATCTCGTAGATAACCAGGCCCAGCGAAAATTGATCGGAACGGAAATCGAGCGGGAGGCCGGCGGCTTGTTCGGGCGACATATATTCCGGCGTGCCCAGAATTACGCCCGAGCGCGTGTCGGAATTGGAGCGCGTGTGGAGTTGAGATAATTCCTCGCCAGCGGGGACAAGCTTCGCTAAGCCGAAGTCAAGAATTTTGACGAATCCATCGGCGGTGATCATCAGGTTTCCGGGTTTGACGTCGCGATGGGCGATGCCTGCTTCATGGGCTTTCGCGAGGCCTTCCGCGATTTGGGCCGCGATGTCGATGGCCTGGCGAATCGGCACGGCTCCTGCTTTTAACAAATCGCGCACCGTGATGCCTTCGACTAGTTCCATCACGATGTAGTGCACGGAACCGTCGCGTCCGAGGTCATGGACGGTGACGATGTTGGGGTGGTTGAGGGCTGAGGCCGAGCGGGCTTCGCGCTCGAAGCGATGCAAGTGATCGTCTGCCGTGGCGAGTGCGGCGGGAAGAATTTTGATGGCGACGATTCGATCCAGTCGCGCGTCGCGGGCGCGGTACACCTCGCCCATTCCGCCGGCGCCTAGCGCGCCGACGATTTCGTACGGCCCGAGTTTTGTCCCTGGGGCGAGCATCCCGGTAGGTGAGGCCATACCTGCAAGAGGAACTATCGCACGATAGCCCGTTCAGGCAGGTATAACAAACTTGCTGCGGGTGTGACAACGCGCATTTCGGCCTTCTCGCGACATCTGGGGGACATCCGGTAGATTGGCGCTTAATCGAATCGATCAGATCAAGTGATCGGAATGCGTTTGACGCTGGCGAATACCTTGTCGATGGGGTTCGCGTGCCCGGTCTCGTCGAGGAACAGAACCAATTTCAGATTCTCGATGTAGACCCCTTCGAGTGTGTGCGTGCCCGGGCCTGGTCCGTGGCGTAGCATGATGGCACTGGGGCCGTGGTCGGAAACCGAGGTGGGAGGAACGGGACGAGACTTCAAGACGACGTCGCTTCCTTCCCGTTGAAGCGTCACCATCTTGTCCTCTCCGACCGTTTTCACGAAGAGCTTGTACTCACCTGCCGCTAATTTATGGCCGTGACACTGCACTTGATAAGGCAGAGATACATGCCCTTCGAATTCTGTTTTGGCAGGGGTGTGTTCGATGGCGGCCATGTTATGACTCTCGTGATCCTGAGCACCGGTTTCCGCTTGAGCGTGAGCAATAACTGGGAAGAAGGCTGCGAGCATGAGTGCTGAAATCAAACGCGAAATTTGCATCATCCGATTGGGCATCATTTTCTTCGTCTTTTTCATCGGAAACTCCATTTGCCTATGGCGGTTACGATCGGATTCCGCGTATTTGCGTTAGAGTCTTGTTACCGCCCTGACGAGCGCGAATGTTACTCCGGTTCGGGAGAATCATCAATGCGCGGAGTGGAGTTGCAGGTCGTCCTGCGCGAAACTGCCGAGCCTCTGTTCGTTGCGGCGCTAAATGCTACAATAGTCAGCTTTTCAGATTGCATCGCTTGGCCTGATTCAGCATCGAATCGTCAGGAGAATTCAGTGCGCAAGGTGATCATCATCGGAAGCGGGTGTGCGGGGCTGACGGCTGCGATTTATGCGGCGCGTGCGGAATTGCAACCGTTGGTACTGGACGGCTACGAGCCGGGCGGTCAGCTGGGGCTGACGACGCTGGTGGAAAACTTTCCCGGATTTCCGGACGGAATTTTGGGTCCGGCATTGATCGAGAACGCGCGGAAGCAGGCGCAGCGGTTTGGAGCGGAGTTTGCGTCGGGCGCGGTGACTTCGGTGGATTTGAGCAAGCGGCCGTTTAAGGTTGTGGCCGGCAAAGAGACGTATGAGTGCGAGGCTTTGATTATCGCCTCGGGCGCATCAGCGCGGATGCTGGGGATCGAGTCTGAGAAGCATCTGCTGGGATATGGGGTTTCGACGTGCGCCACGTGCGACGGCTATTTCTTTCGCGAGCGCGACATTATCGTGGTCGGCGGCGGCGACACGGCGATGGAAGAGGCGACCTTCCTGACGAAGTTTGCGAAAAAAGTGACGCTTGTGCACCGGCGGAATGAATTTCGCGCGACTAAAATTATGTTGGACCGGGCCCGAGCGAACCCAAAAATTGAATTTCTCACGCCGTACGTGATCGAACATGTAGATGATGTCGACAAAAAGTCGGTGGAGATGGTTCGGTTGAAGAACGTCGATACGGGCGAGCTGAAGACTGTGGCAGTGGAAGGCGTTTTTGTCGCTATCGGTCACGACCCGAACACAAAAATTTTCAAAGGGCAGCTGGATATGAATGCGGACGGCTACTTGACAACGCATGACGGGCCGGAGACGAACGTGGAAGGCGTTTTCGCTGCGGGCGACGTGCAGGATCATCATTACCGGCAAGCGATCACAGCCGCGGGATCGGGCTGCATGGCGGCGATGGATGCCGAGAAGTTTCTTGGCAAAAACAAGTTGTAACCAGCGCTAGTTTAATCTCGAGGTTCGCGGCATAATTCCCAGCGCATGAGAATCGCTGCATTATCTTCCCGCCGAAAGAAGCGCCTTTTCTGCTGATGCGCGCACTCCTTCTGAAGCTTTCCGAAAGCAAGCGGCTTGCGCCGCTGATTATGAGCAATGGTGTGAGCCGGCGCGTGGCGCGGCGGTTTGTGGCGGGCGAGACGCTTGAAGATGCGATTGGGGCCGCGCGAGTGCTGAATGCGGCGGGCCGGTCGGCGAGTCTCGATTTGCTGGGAGAAAACGTTTCTGATGAGGCGGGGGCGCGCAACGCTGCGGATGGATATGTTGCGATGTTTAACCGGATTGCGCGCGAGAATCTGAATGCAAATGTGTCGCTGAAGCTGACGCAACTAGGATTGGATCTGAGCGAACCGCTTTGCCAGGAGCTGGTGGACAAAATCGTGGCGCATGCGACAGATTTGGGAAATTTTGTGCGCATCGATATGGAAGGCTCGGCGTACGCGCAGCGCACCGTGGAATTGGCGAAGCGGGTACGGGCGAAATATACCGGCGTCGGAACGGTGATGCAGGCATATCTCTATCGTGCTGAGAAAGATGTTCAGGATTTACTGAGCTTCGGGTGCCGGATGCGGCTTTGCAAAGGGGCGTATAAGGAACCGCCGGAGATCGCGTTTCCTGAGAAGGCTGATGTGGATGCGAATTACCTGAAGCTGATGAAGCTGATGTTGCCGAGCGGGATCTATCATGGAATTGCGACGCACGATCCGGCGATGCTTCAGGCCACGAAGGATTTTGTGCGCGAGAAAAATATCGGGCGAGATCAATTTGAATTTCAGATGCTGTATGGAATTCGCACCGATTTGCAGCAGCAATTGGTGCGTGAGGGTTACCGGTTGCGGATCTATATTCCGTTTGGCACCGATTGGTTTCCCTATTTTATGCGGCGGCTCGCGGAGCGGCCTGCGAACCTGGCTTTCTTTTTGCGGAATTTGCTGCCGAAGTCTTCTGGTGATGCGGCTTGAGATGATGCGGGGAAAGTCCCACGACGAGAACAGCGTCGTCGTGGCTACCCGAGCGGGACACGCTGTGCGTGGGATTTCAACGCAGCAAGTCGTTGTGATAATTTTCGCCCGGAATTAGAATAGGCAAGCGCGGTAGTCCAAAACTCTCCGCAGTTCATTTCGCTCGGCAAACTGAGGTGCAAAATGAGAACTGGCACAGCTGTCCGATGGCTCGTGATTGGCGTCCTGCTTGCGTTTGGCGGATGCAATAAATCGAATCCAAACTCCAATTCCGGGAACCCGGCGGGCGGCGCCACAGCGAACACGCCAGCAGGCAATTCATCTGCCGCCAATTCGCCCAATTCTGGTTCGCCTGCGGCGAACACTACGCCGAGCCAACCGGCGGCACTACCACCTCCGCCACCTGTGGTGATTGACGAGGGAACCCTTCTGACCATTACGATCGATCAGACCGTCAGCTCAAAGACAAACAACAACGGCGATCCGTTCGCCGCATCACTCGCGGCGCCGATCAGCGTGGGCGGCGTGACCGTGCTTCCTACCGGCACGCGCGCGAAGGGAACGGTGGTTCGGGCGGATTCTGCCGGACGCGTGAAGGGCGGGGCCGTGCTGGCTCTAACGCTCGATTCGCTCACCGTGAACGGGCAACCTTATTCGATGCAAACTTCGGAGTTCGAGGAAACCATCAAGGGCCGCGGCAAACGTACCGCGATTGGCGCGGGCGGCGGCGCGGCGTTTGGCGCAATCATTGGAGGGCTGGCCGGTGGAGGGAAGGGCGCAGCGATTGGCGCGCTCGCAGGCGGCGGTGCGGGAACCGCGGGTACGGCGTTCACCGGAAAACGCGACATCACGATTCCCGCTGAGACGCGGCTGCATTTTAAATTGACGGCACCGCTAACGATTCAGCCGCCAACGCCTGCGCAATAGCGTTCTAACAGCCGGCGCGAAATTTAACGGCGAGCATCAAGTGGATTTGCACGCCTTCGAGGCTCATCAGGATTTGCGGCAGACAGCTACGCCATCGCGCAGCGGAACGATCACGGGAAAAAGTTCGTCCGACGAATACACCAGGTGATTGAATTGCTGAATCGAGCGCGTGCGGACGTCTTTTGATTTCGCCGTGACGCGGCCGGACCAGAGAACGTTGTCAGTGATGAGAAGTCCGCCGCTCTTCAATCGCGGAACCGCCTTTTGCATCGCTTTAGGGTATTGGTGCTTGTCAACGTCGATGAAGATCAGGTCGAACGGGCCGCCGATTTCATCCAGGAGCATGAGCGCATCGCCCACAAGTATTTGAACGCGGTCGCTCACCCCGGCGCGGATGAAATGCTGGCCAGCCAGTTTGGCGTTATCCGCGCTGCCGTCCGTGTAGTAAATCTCCGCGCCCGGTCCTGCCGCTCGAGCAAGCCAGATTGTCGAATAACCGACTGCAGAACCCATCTCGAAAATTCGTTTTGCGCCTGCGGTCTGCGCGAGCAGATAGAGCAAGCGCCCGCAGGCCGGGCCGATGATGGGCACGTCGTGTTTCTTTGCGTAACGCTCCATTTCGGTGAGAATGGCGTCTCGTTTGGGCAGCAGCGATTCGAGATATTTTTCGACGTTCGAATTCAGGATTTTGCCGGCCATGCGGTTCCTCCGGAGTGCGGTGCGCGAACCGTGCCCTGCATCAGGGATGTGCACGATTCCGCCAGAAAAGCCTCACCTCTGAAGAGGTGAGCTACATAAAGCAAACGGCGAATCAACTACAGCAAATCTATCTTGCGCTCGCGGATTTTTCTTCGCCCAGAGTTTCTCCGGGTTTCATCACGTGATATTCGAGGCTCGGAACGTCGCGCGTGAGTTCGCGCAATGCATCCGGCGTGCCCGTGAGCGCAGGGAACGTGCCAAAGTGCATCGGAATTACGTGGCGTACATTGAGCAGCCGGACGGCAAGCGCCGCTTCGCGCGGGCCCATCGTGTAGTGATCGCCGATCGGCAGCATCGCGACGTCCGGCGAGTAAAGCTCGCCAATGATTTTCATGTCGCCAAAAACGGCGGTGTCACCCGCGTGATAAACAGTGAGCCCACCGGGCAAACGAATGATGTATCCGCATGCTTCTCCGCCATACACGATCTTGTCGCCATCCTGAATGCCGCAGGAATGGATTGCGTGCACCATGGTGACCTCAATTTCGCCCACGTTTTGCGTCCCGCCCTTATTCATGCCCGAAACATTGGAAACGCCCTTCGACTCGAGCCATCCACCGGTTTCGTGAATCGCCACAACGCGCGGCTTGAACTTTTTGCCAAGTTCCACGGCATCGGCGATGTGGTCAAAGTGGCCGTGCGTGATCAGCATTGTGTCGACGCGATCGATTTTCTTGAGAGCCTCGGGCGTCATGGGATTCGACTGAATCCACGGGTCGACCAAAATCACGTTGCCGGTGGGAGTGGTGATGCGAAACGCGGCATGGCCGAGCCAGGTGAGTTTGTTTCCTCGGGTTTGAAGCATGGGAACCTCCGAAAGAGATGAATTAGTGTGGCTGGACGAACTCTGAGCCGAACACGCCGCCGGTCGGTTAGTGACCGCTTAGTGGCCGCTCGCCTGCGCGCCCGGGCTTGCCAGCACCTGGCGTATTCCTTCTTCGAATGAGGCGCGTGATTGCCCACCGACGAAATGGCCAATGATATGCCCGTCGCGTCCATAGAAAATCGTTTCGGGCATGGTGCCGGTCCACGCCGGATTTACGCCGCGATAGAAAGCATCCACATCGATGCCGGGTTTCTGGCGATAATTTGAAAAGCCGGGTTGATTGCGTGCGAGAAAGCGGCGAACGAGATTCATGTCTGCATCATCGTCGAGACTCACGCCGAAAATCGCGAGGCCTTGCGGCGCATACTGTTTTTGCAGCTCGACGAGCAAAGGAAATTCGTCGCGACAGGGCTCGCACCACGTGGCCCAGAACGTGACGACGAGCGGCTTGCCGCGGTATTTCGCGAGCACCTGCTTGTAGCCGGCGAGGTCAATCAGTGGCAGGTCGGCTGCCGCCGGTTTGCCGGATTTAGCCGCGGGTTTGGCGGAGGCCGACTGCGCTGGAGTAGAATGCGAGACGCCTGCCGTTGTAAGCGCGAGGGTCACTATCGAAAGCAACGCGAACGATTGCAGCCATTTGAATTGCTTCGTCTTCACGTTAAACATTCTAGCGGTTTAGACGCCGCGACGGCAACTTTGGTAGTGCATTGCGGGACCAGATCGCCGCATATCCAAGGCTCTCCGCGGGAACTCGGAACCGAATTTCCGGCGCAAAACGGCACCTGCGAGGTCTACTTGTGCCTCCGTTGGAATGATGATATAAAAAATGTTTAGAGTGTGGCGGGCAGGATGGCAGTGATTCTGTGACAAAGACAGCCCTTATCCAGGAGAAAACGAAATGGCTTATGTAATCGCAGAGCCTTGCATCGGAACAAAGGACACGGCGTGCGTCGACGTTTGTCCGGTGGACTGCATCCACCCGCGCAAGGACGAGCCGGATTTCGAGGCTGAAACGCAGCTTTATATCAGCCCGGTGGAGTGTATTGACTGCGGCGCGTGCGTTCCGGTTTGCCCGGTGACCGCCATTTTCGCGCTCGAAGATTTGCCGGAGAAGTGGGCGAACTTTACGCCGATCAACGCGGACTGGTACACGAATAAGCAGGCGTAACGAAAAGCGGCGGCCGCTGGTCCTGCGGCAAGAGAATTACAATCTATTCAGCTTAGCTTAGCGCGGCGAATCGAGAGATTTGCCGCGTTTTTATTTTGGGCGCGTGCGCCTATGCTTCAGGCTCGATGCCGAGAGCCTTTCGGCCAGCTTCGCTGATCATCGCGGGATTCCATGCCGGCTCCCAGACGATCTCGACATTTACGTCCCGAACTTCTTCGATCGCGGCGATGCGCTGGCGCACCTGTTCGGGGATCGCTTGAGCGGAAGGGCAGCCTTGCGAGGTGAGCGTCATTTTCACTCTGACGTTTCCTTCAGGGTCGTTCTGCACATCGTAAATTAGGCCCAGATCCACGATGTTGACGGGAATTTCCGGATCGAAGCATTGGCGCAGGGCGTCCGTGATTTGTTCGCGCTCGAGGGGCATGATTGTCTCCTCAGGCAGCGTTCCATAGCTGGCTGGTGTGTGTCAACCAAACTGGAACGAAAACTCATGGAGCCAAGGGTTCCCTTTTTGATTGGAAGCACGTAACCTCGCTCGTGGAGGCGATGCCTTGAAAATAGAATCTGGCCGCTGGGTACTCGCGCTGTTTGTTGCTCTCGTTGCGTGGTCATCATTCGCGCAGGCGCAAGAAAAACCTCCCGAGAAGCCACCGCGAATTATCCAAGTGACCGCGAAGAATTTCGAATTTGACCCACCTGTGATCCGTGTGAAGGCTGGTGAAAAGATTCAGCTAAAATTGACTTCCGTCGATCGCACGCACGGAATCCACATCAATCCCTTTCCGGAAGGCGGCCAGCCGAATACTCCGCCGGGATTGTCGTTCACCTACGGGGATGATTGCCTGAAGCTGACGAAAGATAACACTGCGACGCTGGAATTCACGGCACAGGCGCCGGGCACCTATGCGTTTTCGTGTTGTAAGAAGTGTGGCAAGGGGCACGGCAAGATGAAAGGTCAGATCATCGTCGAGCCTTAGTGCGCGGTGATCTGTTCCGTTTGCTTGCAGCGGAGTGATGTTGCGCGGATTTTTTCGCCCGCACCAGTTTCGGCAACGCTTTCTCGCCGAGATCGTCGCCCATTCCGATCGCCCGCGCCCATCGCTTGGCGTTTTCTCGCAGCTCGCCGATCGCAAGGCCGCGATGATCTTCTGGAAATCGCAATAGCTTCACAATTCCTGCGGCCAGCAGCAACTCCACGCCCTCCGGGTTTCCACGCTGACGGTGATGGAACGCGGCGGTGACCTGGATCAAGCCCTGCAGGAAGGTCTTTTCGGGCTCAGGCTCTACGAGCCATATCTCTTCCCAAAATTCATGAGCCTCGAAGAATTTCTTCGCATTGAAATGCGCCAGCCCCTCTTCGAATTTCTTCTGCCGCTCGGCGGATTTCATTGCGACGCTAAAGAGGGAGCTTTTGCAGCAATCGAACCGATGTCAATCATGTATGCGACTTGGTCATCCGTCAGCGCAAAAAGCTGCTTTCCATCCGGCGTGAACCTGACCATTGATATCGGCCAAGGAAACCGAATCGTTGCAATCGGAGCCCAATTGCCGGGCTGGTAGAATTCTAATCGGCCCTTCAGCCGGTGAACACAAAGGACGGGAGATGCGCCGGGCACGATTTCGAAACCGTGCCCCAAAAACCGCCCGAGCAATTTTCCCGTTGAGATCGAATACATCAGAAGCCTTCCGATAGTATCGCGAACGACGACATAGTCTCCTGCTGCGCCGACATATGAGATGCCGAAGGCTCCGTCATGCGTGTCAACTTCCATCCAGCCGAGCGGCTTGCCGTTTGTCAAATCGATTACTTCTAACTCGAAAAACGAATATTTGTTCGAAGTTGTCCTGTGGCTCGCATCTGGCGCGCGCTGCTGCTCTGCTCGAACTCCGCTATCGTTCGCGCGCCATACGAACACGGCTCGATCAGATTCCGCGCTCCAATAGACTCGCGGAACCTCCTTGGGAAATGGGAAAGCCCAAAGTTGATTGTTCGATTGAACGTCATCCACATCCAGAATTTGATTTTCGAGGCGGCTGGTTACCATATCGCTGACACGAATGTTCAGCCCCTCATAGTCATACGAATCGAGATTGCCGCCCTCATCTTTCGCGGGAGAGGGGGGCTTATTGGGTGCATGTAAAGTGACAAGATAGCGGCCGTGCAGTTCGATGTCTGGGCTTTCCAGTTTCCGCGTTTGAGCGATATTGTGTGTGGTCAGGTTGATCTGAGCGATGGACCGGTCTATGGTTCCCTCTTTCGGGAATTCAGCGTAAAGAGAACCCTGATTACTAAACCAACCTCGCCAAAATCCGCGAAGGTTGTAAAGGATTTGTCCTGCTTTTAGGTCCCAAACGCCCCCTCGATCGCGAAACGAAACTGCTATCAAGTTCCAGTCCTCAGAGATGTCTGCGGTTCTCAAGTTTCCGAGCGGTCCCAACGGCAATTTGAGAGTTGCAATCGGGGTCGAGGACTCTTGGAACAGACCGATCTCGCCACTCTTCAGCTGACTTACAAAGGTCTTGTCGTAAACGTCGAACGCGGCTTGCTTATTCGCTCTAACAAAGTCATTTGTCTTAAGATCGAGCACACCGACGGCGAAATCCTTAATAGGACGGAGCAATACGTAATCCCCGTGGGCGACGCGAGAGGGCCGCGCCGACCCAAAATTGAGCTGTCGAATCACCGCTCCGCTTGGAAAGCTAACGAGTAGTGAGTTCGTGCCATTGCTTCCGGCGATGCCGGCGATTTCGTCGGGAGTTACAAAGACAAATGAGGTAGCCGTGGCTGTTTTCAGAGAGCCACGGACCGGAATTATGCTGCGTGAGGAGAGATCATAAGCGATTGGATTCCCGTTCTTTGAGGAGGCGACAAAGTATCGCCCGTCGGGCGAGAATTCCATCGTAATGTAGCGTAGCTGGAAGGAAAAAATGAAACTGCCGATTCCCTGTTCGGTATTAACTTCGGCTTGATAGAACTTCTCCTTCTCCAATATCTGATCGCCGGAGACTACGTCGACTAGCAGAAGATCAAGATCGCGCCGAAAACATGCCAGTGTGCGGCCGTCCGGCGATAGGCGCGTCTGAAAACATCCCTTCTGAATAACCACTTCATTGATGTCAGCCCGTTCTTTGGTAGCGATATCCCAATGCTCGACCCTTAGCTCCGGGTCATAAAAAACGACGCCCCTAGAGTCCGGAGTAAATTGCGCAGGATGGGCGGATGGTGCATCGACTCTGAAGACGAATTCAAGCGGGTCGCGAGTAAGGACGTATATGCTCGAGCTATCTTGAGCAAGCAGAAACTTTCCGTCGGGGCTGAACCGAAGGTTGCGGAAATCGTCGGCGAGAGGCGGATCCAGGAACTTCTTCCACACCACATTCTGCACAATGGGTTTTCGTAGTGATCCAGTCGAGTGCAAGACGCGCGCGCGCCATGCGGCAAACCCTTCGGCGTCGCCCGGATTGCGCGGTTGACCACAAACATGAGAAAGCCCGGAAATTTCCTTGCTGATCTCGCGCAACCGCTTGGAATTTGGAGGCGTGGACTTCATGATCTCCGAGAACCAGGTGCCGGTCTTGCCTTTTGTTTCTGCCAGGCGATCAAAAAACGCGAAAAATGCCTGCGGATCATAGCCGGCGCGCGCCACTGCCTCGAGGCCGGCTTGGTCGGCGGCCAGCTGATCTTTTTCGGGAAGCTCCGGGTTTCGCTTCAGTTTAGTCTTCGACTCCATAATCAAATTAACCTTGTCGAAAACGTCATTAATGTCATCTATGTGAGAAACTTGGAGCTGCTGGAGTAACGCCGTGTTTTCTATAGCGCTCTGATGGGTGACGATGTGTCCCATTTCGTGTCCGATTACCGCGGCGAGTTCATCTTCGGACCGCAGGAACGACACCATCTTGCGTGTTACGTAAATTCGGCCACCTGCAATCGAAAATGCATTCGCCTGTGGAGCATCCGATAAATAAAATCGAAAATGCAATCCCGAAACCGGTAGTTGTGCGGAAAGGCGGTCACCGATTGCGCGCAGATGTCCGGTGAGTGCGTCATCATCGATGGCGGCCAGATGTGCATCGAGTGACTGCGCGAAGATATCGCCCAAGGCTATCTCTTCCTGAGGGCTGAAAATATTTGGCTGAGAGGCGGAGGGAATCGAAACGGGGGTGCTGCACGCTGTATTTTGTTGGGCCTCATCCGCACTCAATGCCGAGTTCTGAACTCTGGTTCCAAAGAGAAGCAAAGACACCAAGAGGAAAACGGCGAATCGCCACGGATGTTTCATAATCGTTTTGTATCGTATCGGGTAAAGGCAGTCTAGTGCACTTTGGAGTTACGTAACTGAATGTTTCGAAAGGGGTACCTCTTCTGACGGTCGCTAGTCGGCGCAGTGTATCGAACTAATTCGGTTTGGCTCCTACGGGACTGAAAAGATCGGGATGGAAAGAAAGCATGGAAATTAGGATTGAATTGCCGGGCGTGAAGCTGGGCGTCGTCGAAGCCGATAGATTGCATGTCGTCCCTGTTGATTTGGGGCTCGCGAAACTGATGGACGAAGTTTCGGAGCGGAAGCGCGGCGAGTTTACAGTCGAGAGCCTCGCAGAGGCGCCTGCGATTCGGGCGGTGCGGGCGATGTTTCGCGAATGGGGGATAGAGCCATCGAAATATCGGCCGTCGTCGGAAGCGCTGCTGAGGCGCGTGGTGCAAGGCAAGGGGCTGTATCGCGTGTCGAATGCGGTGGATATTTGCAACCTGGGCTCGATTGAAACGGGCTGGCCCTATGGCGGCTACGATCGAGCGCGTATTCGAGCCCCTATCGTATTGCGCCACGGTGCACCCGGCGAAATGTATGAGGGTATCGGGAAGAAGATGTGGCATCTCGACGGGCGGCCGGTCTTGGTCGATCCGGATGGCCCGTTCGGAAGCCCGATCAGCGATTCCACGCGCAGCATGATCACGGAATCGGCGCGCGAAATTCTCGTCGTGATTTATGCGCCTGAAGGCGCGGCGGATTCTGGAATTGAAGCGGCGATGGCGCGACTGGGTGAGCGCTTTGCGCAGTTTGCAGGGGCGGTGGGCGTGGCGCGGGTGTCAATAAGCCGGCTTTAATATCTACCGTAACGTGCCGGCGACTGGCATTTTAGTGTGGCCGCTGTATGGAACTTCGCGCGAATCAGGTTATTCTGGTAATGCTGCGGCGAGGATTCATTGGTGGCAAAATTCCAACTCACTCTCCTGATTCATGCTCATCAGCCGGTCGGTAATTTCGGTGACGTTTTTGAACGCGCCTACGCGCAATCTTATCTGCCATTCGTTGAAGTATTGTCGCGGCACCCCTCCATTCGCCTCGGCTTGCACTACACCGGATCGCTGCTCGAATGGATGGAGCGTGCGCACCCGGAATATTTCGAGAAATTGCGCGGGCTCGTCGAGTGCGGGCAAATTGAAATCGTAGGCGGCGGATATTACGAGCCGATTCTGGTTGCCATTCCTCCGGCAGACCGGCAAGAACAGATCACGCGGCTGGCGGATTATGTGCAAAAGCATTTCGGCGCGAGGCCGAAAGGTGCGTGGCTCGCCGAGCGCGTCTGGGAGCCGCAGCTTCCATCCTCGCTCGCGCCTGCCGGCGTGGAATATACGCTCGTGGATGACAACCATTTTGTCGGCGCGGGTTTCGATCTGGGCGAATTGTTTGGTCACTATTGTGCGGAAGACCAGTGTCATGTCGTCAACGTTCTGCCTGGCCTGAAGGTGCTACGCTACCTGTTGCCGTTTCGCCCGGTAGGAGAAACAGTGGACTTTTTGCGCCATGCCGGGAGCGAGCATCCGGGCGGGTTTGCGACGATGGGAGATGACCTGGAAAAGTTTGGCGTGTGGCCGGGCACGAACAAGCTTTGCTACACGGACGGCTGGCTGGAGAATTTATTTTGCGAATTGGAGAAAAACGCCGACTGGCTGGAGACATCCACTCCTGGTGATGCGGTAGCTTCTCACCCGTCATTGGGCCGCGCAGACCTACCGACGGCGTCATATACAGAAATGATGGAGTGGGCGCTGCCGACGGCCGCGCGCGTGCGTTTTCACGCGCTGACAGAAGAGTTCGCGTCGCGGCCGGAATCGCTTCCATTCCTGCGTGGTGGAATCTGGCGCAATTTCTTCTCGAAGTATTGCGAATCGAACCTCCTGCAGAAAAAAGTGGTGCACGTTTCCGGCAAAGTGCAAAAGCTCGCCGAGAAAGGCTCGCGCGACAGGGCATTTGTGCGAGCCGCTGATGAGGCTGCATCGCTTCTGTTGCGCAGCCAGTGCAATGATGCGTACTGGCACGGTGTGTTTGGCGGCCTCTATGCGCCACATCTGCGCACCGCGCTATGGAATTCGGTGATTCAGGCGGAAGCGATTGCGGATCGTCTGTCGCACCGCGCGAAACAATATGCGGACGTGGCACAATTCGATTTTGATGCGGATGGTCGCGAGGAAATTTATTTCACGTCTGATCGCTACGCTGCCCTTCTGAGGCCCGACGATGGAGCGACGATCTGCGCCATCGATTGCCGCGAAACGAATGTCGCGCTCATCAATTCGCTCGAACGCCGCGTGGAGGCGTATCACGCGAAACTGAAAAATCTGGGCTCGAAAAGCTATGAAGGTGCGAAATCGATTCACGAACAGATGCGCGTGAAAGAAGAAGGCTTGGAGCGCTGGCTGCACTATGACCGCTGGCCTCGGCATTCGTTTCGACTATTGCTTTTCAGTCCCACCAAGACCTATCAAGATTGCGCGACGGTGAGCCTGGAAGAAGATGCGGCGCTCGCTGGTGGAAGGTTTCGAGTGGTAGGCGTTTCCAAAACTGGTGCGACGCTCGCGTCAGAACAAAGCGCCGATTGGCCGGCTCGAAAGACGTTTTCGTTTGCGCGTACGCCGAACGGATTCGAGATCAGTTGCGAGGCGGCGGTACAACGAACTGCTCCGGGCGCAGCTTCGGTGGTGGTTGGAATCGAGGCGGTGGTGAATTTTCTCGCGCCCTCGGCCCCGGATCGCTACTTCGAATCGTCAGGGCAGCGGTATCCTTTGCGGTGGGCTTCGGCCGTGCCGGCCAGTTCGCTGCGCGTAGTGGACGAATGGCAGAAAACCCAGGTGGAATTCAAAGCGCCAGCGGCGCGCGATTTCTGGGTTTCGCCAATCGAGACTGTGTCGGAATCAGAAGACGGATTCGAGCGGATTTATCAAGGCTCGCAGATCATCGCGATCTGGCCGATTGAGTTGGAGACAGGCGCAGAGTGGAAGGGGAATCTCACGCTTGCTGTTTCAAGTATTGACTGAAAATGCGGACCGGAATAAAGATTGAATTGAAATCGGACGTTCGCGAGCCTCGGAGCAATTCAGGAGGTGGAGATGGCCGTGTCGCAGGAATTGCTCGATATTCTGGTATGTCCATTGGACAAGACGCCGGTGAAACTGACGAGTGATAAAAAAGGGCTGAAGTGTTCGCAGTGCCGGCGGGTGTATCCGATCCGCGACGACATCCCGGTAATGCTGGTGGACGAGGCCAAGATAGAAGCGCAGTGATTTTTTTCAAGTGCCCGCAATCTTAGAATGCGCTTCCCTTCGAAACTATGGCGGATAACCTAGCGATTGATCCTTGAATTGCACCCATATTCGTACTTCTTTGATTTTATTTTCTTTTGCAGCATCACCACGGGAAGGAAAAGTATCATAGGGACTTACCTCGGCCGTGACGATTACGCCGGACGGTGAATCGGATCCGTGCTTCATTTCTTCGGCGTTTTCAATATGAAAGCTTTTCACCGGGCCGTAGTAGCTGTTGGGCCCCCAATCTTCCATAAAATCCTTGAATGAAAAACTCGGCGCCGGCTTCCACATCTGATAGGCCAGATCAAAATTGCCCGAGGCGACCGTGCTGAGGAAATTCTTGACGGTGGTCGTCTCCTTGTGGAATCGCAGCAAATACCAGCAGCCCAGTGCCACAAGAATAATGAACGTGACGCCGGTGATGATGTACCGGCGTACCTTCGAGGGCGGATGTTCTTCCGTTCCGTCAAAAAGCGCCACGACGACTCCTCAAACTACAATTGCCGCTTGAACAGAGCGATGCTCACGCCAATCATGATGGCAGAAAAAACGCATAAAATTAAGACGTCCTTGTAGATTCCTTCGAAGCCCGTGTTCTTGATGGTGAGATTCCGCAGCGCGTGCACCGTGTAGGTGAACGGATCCACGATCGAAATCCATTTCAGCCAGCCTGGAAACGCCTCGATCGGATACACCGCGCCCGAAGGAAAAAACAGCAGTGTATTCAGCACGCCGAAAATCGCGCGCGGCACGAGCGGATCATCCACACGCACCATCACCAGAAACATGAAACTGATCATCGCAACTGAAGCAACGAGCACGACGATCGCGAGATACACCAAACGCACCGGATCCCACAGCCGCGGAATCCCGGCAATCAAGCCGCCGATGATGGTGAGAATGAATCCGGCCATCAATCCCTTGAGCGCCCCCGCGCCGATCAATCCCATCACCAGCTCGGTTTTCTGAATTGGAGTGACGAGATATCCTTCATGCAACCCGCGCGCTTTGTCGTCGATGAACGTGATGCCCCCGCCGATCATGGCCACGATAAAAATCGACATCGCGATCGAGCCCGCGAGCAAATATTTGATGTACTCGATGTACGGATACATTTCGACGACGTTCAAGTCCACCTGGCTCGCGAGACGCGGCTCCACGTCCGGCGTGTTCAGTTCATTCACCATCTGCTGCACGCGTTCGAGCAGGGAACTGGAAACGAACTGGTCGGTGTTGTCTTCTGTGAAGGAAATGCGCGGGCGGTTGCGCTGATAGTAGCGCTGGGTGAAGTCGTAAGGAATATCGATCACGGCGGCGACGAACCCGGAGCGGAGATCATTGATCGCTTGCGGCAAGGATTTGTATTCGACCACTCGGAACGTCTGCGGCCCTGCTGAAATCCCGTTCATCATCTCGCGCAGGCGGCGCGACTGCACCGTTTGATCCTGATCGACGACAGCGACGACCGCGCCTTTTATTTTCCCTCCGAATGCGTAGCCGAGAACGATCAGCTGCACCAGGGGAAACACCATCGAAGCCATCATCAACGCGGGGCTGCGGAAAAATTTCCGCATGTCGCGCTCGATTAGGGCGTTGACGCGGAAGAGTTTCATGCGCGAATCCCCGCGTTCTTAATACACGGTAGCGCGATTAAAAGTCGCTGTAACCCGTCGCGATTCAACTGCTTACGATTTTCTAATAGGCGGTAAAACGCCCCCCTCGACGAGAGGCAAGCTGTCCCAAATCGCAGCGTTCTAGCGATAGAGGTGGCTGATGTCATAGCCCGCGCCTCCGTGCGCGGCGTCGCGCAATTCGCTGCCTGTGTAGTGCAGAAATACGTCGTCGAGCGTGGTGCTGGTGACCGACACTTTCTTTACCGTGACATGCCGCACGCGGGCCAAATCCATCAGCGCTGCCACAGTGGCAGGGCCGTCGTGCGACGCGACCCGCACTGCGCCCGCATGGGTGGTTACCCCGGCGGCTTGCGCGAGATGCTGAAGTTGGTCGAGCCAATCGGGCGGCGTATCCTCGAATTCAGCCTCCACCGAATCCGTGCCTGGAACGCTGTCCTTCAGGGCCGTGGGGGTGTCGAGCGCCGCCAGCTTTCCGTGATCGACGATGGCAATGCGATCGCAGAGCTTATCGGCTTCGTCCATGTAATGCGTGGTGAGCAAAATCGTGAGCTTCGATTTGTCGCGCATGTTGCGAATCATTTCCCAAACATTCGTGCGCGAAACGGGATCGAGGCCGGTGGTCGGCTCGTCGAGAAAAAGAATTTTGGGCGAATGAACGAGGCCTCGCGCGATCTCGAGGCGGCGCCGCATGCCGCCGGAAAACGTGCGCACGAGAGCATCCTGAAATTTCAGCAGATCCACTGATTCGAGAAGGTCGTGAATCAGTTTTTCCCGCTGTGCGGATGGCACGCCGTAGAGCTTTGCGTGAATCAGCATGTTCTCGTTGGCGGTCAATTCAGGATCAGACGTGAACGCCTGTGGAATTACGCCGAGAGCGTGGCGCACTCCATCGGCGTCGGTGCGGATATCGTGGCCCGCGATTCGAGCCGTGCCGGAAGTGGGCGGCGTGAGCGTCGTCATCATGCGAATCAAGGTTGTCTTGCCGGCGCCGTTTGGTCCGAGCAGGCCAAAAATTTCCTGCTCGGCCACTTGGAAGCTCACATCGTTGACGGCGACGAGGTCGCCGAACTTTTTCGTGAGGTGGTCGACTTCGATCGCGCTCATGGATTCGTTTCCGCTAGGTTCGGGGCCGTTCGAACCATTTTTTCTTTTCGGGCTGTGGCAGCAGGACGGTGGCCGTCATCCCCGTGAAAAGGCGGTGCTCGGCATTGGGAACCGAAACCTTGATTGCAAAGGTTTTGATGTCGCGCTTCGTCCGGCTCACGTCGCGCTGAGTGGCGAAATCATTCTCGACGCCTTTGAAAATCACCGGGCCTTCAAGGATATTGCCGGAAGGAAGCCTTACGCGCATCTTCTCGCCGAATTGAATGGAATCGACGTAGCTCTCTTCGACGTCGGCGCGAACCCAGAGATGATCCACGTCAACGACGACGACGATGGGCGAACCTTGTGCAACGACCTCACCCTGTTTTGCGACGCGCACCGAGACAATGCCATCAATGGGCGCATAGATTTTTGTGTAAGCGAGTTGCGCGCTGACCTGAGCCACGGCGGCGCGAGCCTGCTCAAGCTGCGCGATGGTGCTGGCCACGGCGCTTTTCCGCATATCCACTTGCTTGCGATTCGCTTGTGCCACCGCAATGGAGGCTTTTTGCGCCTTTACGGCATCTTCCAGAGCCTTTACATTGGCCTCCGACATTCTAACGGCGGCCTCGGCGTGGTCGCGATCTTGCGCCGACACTTCGCGCTTGTCATAGAGCTGCTGCATGCGTTTCAAATCGGATTGATCGCGCCAAAGCTGCGCTTTGGCTTGGTCCAGTTGCGCGTCGGACGAGGTGGTCATCGCCTGGGCTTGATCGAGAGAGGCGGAGGTTTGCTCGCTCGTCCACGAATAGTTGTGCTGGGCTTCGGTGACTGAATTCTCGAGCGTGCCTACGTTTGCTTTTGCGGCAGCCAGGCTGGCTTCGAGTTCGGTGCGATCGAGTTCGGCGATGAGGTCGCCTTTCTTGACCTGCGAGCCTTCATCTACGGTGAGGTTGACGATGCGACCGGTGATCTGCGGGCTTACGATCACCTCATTGCCGTCTACGACTCCGATCAGCGGGATATCACTGCCTTTGGGAGTGGTGGCAAAATAGACGATCAGCGCAATCAGAAAAACCATTCCAATGACGACGATGAATTTTCGCCCGGTCATCGAGGCCTCGCTGGGGAACCCTTGTCGGCCCGTTTCGGATGCTCGCTAAAGAGGCCATGCTCGATGAAATCAAGCAATGCCAGACGGCGGGCTTCGAGCGCGTTTGCCGCGAGCAGATCGTGCCCGACGATCGTTCTCATCACCGGCGCGGAGGCGAAATAAAAGGCTGCTGCACCGAGCATGGTAAATGCGGTCTGGCGCGGATCGACTTCGCGAAACTCGCCGGCCGATACACCTTCGGCGATCAAGCCGGTGAGGTGTTTGAAGAAAGGCTGAAAATAGTCGCGCGCGATCCATTCAATCTTGGGCGTGGCGTCCATCGCCTCTCGCTGCACCAGGCGCGGATAGTTCGGATGGGTCGCGAGGAAATCGAAGTAGCCGTTTACCCAGGCGCGCAGCCGATCGCGGGGAGGGGCATCGGGGGCTGGCGGCGAATAGACGACCTTGCTGAGTTGGCGAAAGAGATTTTCAAGGACGGCGCGATGGAGGCGGCGTTTGTTTCCGAAGTAGTAGTAGAGCATCGCCTTATTGGCATGGGCGTCCGCAGCGATCTCGTCAGTGCGAGCGCCGGCCATGCCCTGGGCGGCAAAATGGCGCTCGGCGGCGGCGAGGATGCGTCGCGCTGTGGCAGGGTTCTCGACTTTTCGGCGCCCTAATTTCATGCACGAATCCCCAGATGCGGTTTGTTCTGCCGCACTCGCAAGCCTCTAATTATTTAACTAACCGGTTAGTTTAATTGATTCGAGGCGCCGGGGTCAAGATGCATGCCGTCGCGCGTTCTCAATCTAATACGGGCTGATTTCGATTTTGTTACTAGCCTTCGAGGGCGCCGGCGGCTCCGGCGGGAAGTTCGATGGAGTATTTCGTGCGGGCTTTTTCCTTGTGCAGTTCGAGGGCCAGCTCGATCAGGCGATCGATGAGTTTCGTGTACGGCAGGCCGGAAGCTTCCCAGAGCTTGGGATACATGCTGATGGAAGTAAAACCAGGAATCGTGTTGAGTTCGTTGATGAAGATTTTTCCATTCGTGCGATCCAGGAAGAAATCGCAGCGGGCCATGCCGGTTCCGTCGATCGCGCGGAAGGAGCGAACGGCATAATCCTGAAATGTGGCGACTTGTTTCTTGGTTAGCTGTGCGGGAATGACGAGTTGTGTGCCGCCTTCGAGATACTTTGCTGCGTAATCGTAGTATTCGCGGTGCGGGACGATTTCGCCCGGGATCGACGCGCGGATATCTTCATTGCCCAGCACGGAAACCTCGATTTCGCGGCCGTTGACTCCGCGCTCGACGATGATTTTCAGTCCAAATTCGGCGGCCAAGTCCATCGCTTTTTGCAGTTCGTGCTGCGCGTTCACGCGCGTCATGCCCACCGACGACCCAAGCGTCGCGGGTTTCACGAAGATAGGGAAGCGGAACTTCTTTTTGATTTCGCGCAGCACTTTCAGGCGATCGCGTTCCCATTGCCAGCGGTGAAAGGCGAGAAAAGGAACGATGGGCAGACCGGCCTGTTCGAACAGGCGTTTTTGAACGTCTTTGTCCATTCCGACTGCCGACGCGAGAACTCCCGCGCCGACATAGGGGAGGCCTGCCAACTCGAGCAGACCTTGCACGGTGCCGTCTTCGCCGAATGTGCCATGCAGGACTGGGAAGACGACGTCAACCAAGACACTTGGCTGACCAGTGGAAGGTCCGACGGGAACGAGCTGCGCAGCCGTGGGATCGGCGGGCAGCATTACGCGGTCGCCGGATTTCAGCACGTCGCCCAGCATCTTCATGGCGCCTGAGCCGACGAGCCAGCGGCCGTCTTTCGAAATGCCGATGGGTACCGCTTCGTATTTCTCGTGGTCGAGCGAACGAATCACGGAGGCCGCCGAAGCGAGCGAGACTTCGTGTTCGCCGGAGCGCCCGCCGAAAAGGATGCCGATGCGCAGCCGTTTTTTGATTCCGGTCATCATTAGAGGATCTTTTTTCCCAGGCCCGAGAGCACGAGTTCGACGCCGAGCAACGCCGTCGTGTTGTGTTCGTCGATCACGGGATTTATTTCGACGAGTTCAAAGGTGACCATGCTTTCACTATCGGCAATCATTTCGAGAGCCAGATGCGCTTCGCGGTAGGTGACGCCGCCACGCACGGGCGTGCCCACGCCAGGAGCGTCGGTGGGATCGACGAAATCCATATCGAGGCTTACCGCGACGCCGGCCGTGTCGTCCGTAGTGAAGCGCAACGCTTCGGCCATCACCTCGCGCATGCCGCGCTCGTCGATATCGCGCATGGTAAAAACGTGCACGCCGGATTCTTTCATCAACCGGCGCTCTCTCGAATCGAGGTCGCGAATGCCGACCAGCGCTACGCTGCGTGGCTCGACCATCGGCATGATACCGGCGAGCTTGGTGAGTTCCGGCGGCCCATAACCCATGATTGAGGCGAGAGGCATTCCGTGTATGTTGCCGGAAGGCGAAGAATCAGGCGTGTTCATGTCGCCGTGCGCGTCGAGCCAGATGACGCCGATGCGTTTCGATTTCTTGTTGAAATGGGCGGCTGCTCCGGCGGTGGTTCCGACAGCGATGGAGTGGTCGCCGCCTAGAACCAGCGGGACCAAATCCTCGTCGAGGGTTTTCCCGACGATATCCGCGAGGCCTTTGCAGGCTTCGGCGATTTCGTCGAGATACTTGGCTTTTTTCTCGCCGTAGGGTTGCTCTTCGGGCTGGCGAACCTGAACGTTGCCGATGTCTTCCACCTGGCGGCCGAGTTGCTTGAGGCGCGACTGAAGGCCGGCGACGCGCAGCGCAGACGGGCCCATGTCCACGCCTCTGCGGCTGGCGCCCAAGTCCATCGGCACGCCGATGATTCGGATTTTGTCTGGCATTCGGTGTTCTTTCAGCGGCCCGGACGGCAGGTCGATTTGAGCCGGTTGTTTAAGCCGGTCATTTGCCGGTTATTTGCCGGTCAAGGATAGACGCGATAGAGCATCCGTGGGAAGGGGATGACCTCGCGAATGTGCTCAGTCCCGCAAATCCACGCGACGGTGCGCTCGAGGCCCAAGCCGAAGCCGGCGTGCGGCACGCTGCCGTAGCGGCGCAGGTCGAGATACCACTGAAAAGATTCCTCGGGCAGATTGTGCTCGCGGAGGCGCTGGAGGAGCGTTTCGTAACTCGAGAGGCGCTCGCCGCCTCCGATGATTTCGCCGTAGCCTTCGGGAGCGATCATGTCGAAGCTGAGCGAAAGCTCGGGCCGCTCGGGATCGGTGGCCATGTAGAAGGCTTTCATTTGGGCGGGATAGCGGTGGATCACGACGGGCTTGTCGAATTCCTTGGAGATGATGGTTTCTTCGTCGCCGCCGAAATCGTCGCCCCATTTCGCGGGGTTGCCGGCCTTTTGCAGGACTTTGATGGCGTCGTCGTAGCCGATGCGCGGGAAGGGAGGGGTGATTTTTTCGAGCTTGGCGGTGTCGCGTTCGAGCATGGCGAGTTCGCGGGCGCGATTTTTCACGACCGACTGTACGACTGTGCTGACGAGGCCTTCGCCGAGTTGGACCATATCTTCGAGGTGGGCGTAGGCGGCTTCGGGCTCGAGCATCCAGAACTCGGTGAGGTGGCGGCGCGTTTTTGATTTTTCGGCGCGGAAGGTGGGGCCGAATGTGTAGACCTTGCCGAGAGCAGCGGCGGTGGCTTCGACGTAGAGCTGGCCGGATTGCGTGAGATAGGCTTTTTGGTCGTCGATGTAGTTCACTTCGAAGAGCGTGGTGGTGCCTTCGCAGGCGGCGGGGGTGAAGATGGGCGCGTCGGTGAGCGTGTAGCCTTGCGAATCCATGTAGTTACGCGCTGTGCGCTCGGCTTCTGCGCGGATGCGGAGAATGGCGGCTTGGCGCGGAGTGCGAATCCAGAGATGGCGCTTGTCGAGGAGGAAATCTACGCCGTGCTCTTTGAGCTGAATCGGATAAGGCTCTGAATCTGAAACGCGCTGGACCACTTCTATGCCGCCGATGTGAATTTCATAGCCACCGGGAGCGCGCGGTTCGGCTTGAATTTTTCCTGTGACGATTACGCTCGATTCCTGGGTGAGTCCCTTGAGGGCTTCGAAGGCTTGCGGCTGTTCTTTGAGCGAGACCACGCCCTGGATGATTCCTGTGCCGTCGCGAAAAATCGGAAACAGAAGCTTGCCGGATTCGCGGAGATTATAGAGCCAACCGCGAATCGTGACGGTCTGTCCGGCATATTGGCCGGCTTGTTCGATGGTGATGATTGGCGTGGAGTTGGGAGTGGGGGCTTGCGCTTGTTGGGTCATTCAGTCGTCCGTTTCATTGGGTTTGCAAATTAGGATTTGGTGGCGCCGTCGCGCTTAGTATCCAGATTTTTCTCGAGCTTGTCGAATGTGGAGCGGATTTGATCGAGGGTCGGTGCTCCGTCCGGCTGCGCTTTTAATTCGAGCACCATGGCGACCGGTTGAGGCGCGTTAGCAAATGCGCCTAGCGCGGCGTCCCAATCGATCGTGCCGTCGTAGGGGAGCAAGTGCTCGTCCTTTTCGCCGTGATTGTCATGGATGTGCGAGGTGACGAGACGGTCGCGCATGGCGTCAAAGGCGACCTGGGCGGTCGCGTCCATGTGCGCATGACCCGTGTCGAGGCAGAGCCGGAGGTCGTGCAGGTGCGTGTCGACGATGAAGTGCTGGAGAGAAGCGGGAGCGCCGATTTCATTCGGAGTGTTTTCGAGCGCAATCGTTACGCCGCGGGCTTTCGCGAAGACACTGAGAATTTCGAGCGACGTGAAGGCCGCATCGAGTTTTCGTGGGTCTGCTGCGTCGCGGCCATGTCCAATGTGTTGAATAAGATAGCGGAACGGGACGCGCTCAGCTACGTCGAGGGCGCGCTTTACCTCGTCGACGGCATCGAGCCGACGGATGCGCTCGACATCCGAAATCGAGATGGTGACGCCGCTTTCGCGGCCAGGAGCCAGGTCGCGCTCGGTCGGCGAGTGCAGAGAGTGAAGCTCCAGATGATATTCGCCAAGGGCGTCGCCTAGCTCGCGGATCTTCTGCTCGTCACGGTAGTTGAAATGGCTAGGGGCGCAAAAGACCTCAATTGCGTCGATTTTCGCGTGACCAATTTCCGCCAGCAACCCCGCCGTCAACGGTTGGTGGATGTAGCGGTAGGTGGAAAGAATGCGGCGCATTAGGGCCTCGCGATGCGCGGCCGGCAAATTTTTGCGTGATAACGCGAGCAGTTCATGACGGATTAGGGTAGCAGGTGCGGGCGAGATTGCAAACGCGTGTTGCTCATTCAATTTCGACGGAGTGAGAGGCGATGCAGGTGGGAAGGCAAGGTGGCGCAAACGGATTGCTTAGAAACCTGAGGCGGCGCCGGGACGGCGGGGCTCGGGAGCGCCGAGCCGTTCGCCGGTTTTTGGATCGATGCCGATCGCTTCTACCAGGCCGATCCAGCCGGTTTTTTCGGCGAGTTTGTAGCCACGAGCTTCGAGATCTTTTGCAACATCGGGCGGAAAATTGGGCTCGAGGAGGACTGTGTCGGGCAGCCACTGTTGATGAAAGCGCGGGGCGTTGATCGCGGCTTGCGCGCCTTCGCCGAAGCGCATCCAGTTGAGAATCGTCAGCATTGTGCCGGAGATGATGCGCGGGCCACCGCGTGCGCCAGTGACGAAACTTAGCTGGCCATCGCGAAGAAGAATCGTCGGCATCATCGAACTGAGCGGGCGTTTGCCCGGGGCGATCGCGTTCGCTTCGGATTGAACGAGGCCGTACATATTCGGAGTGCCGGGATGCGCGGTGAAGTCGTCCATTTCATCGTTGAGGAAGTAGCCGTCGGCGGTGGCGACGCCGGAGCCGTAGAGATTGTTAAGGGTGTAGGTGTTGGCGACGGCATTTCCGGCGGCGTCGACGATTGAGAAATGGGTCGTGTGGCCATCGGTTGCGATCGCAGCAGAGTTTCGGTCGAAGGCGTCGCCAGTTTGTGCGGTGCCCGCCATGCCCGGAATTTGCGGACAAGGTCCCGGCGTCGGGCTCGCGTCTTCGAAAGCTGCGGGATTTCCGGCGTGGATTTTCTCGCTCGACGAAGCGCCCTGGGGATCGATTGTGCGTCGGAGCGCGTCTGCGTAGCATGTGGACATCATGCCGCGCAGAGGAATTTTTGCGAAAGCAGGATCGGCGAGATAGGTAGAACGATCAGCGAAGGCTCGGCGCATCGCTTCGATCACCCAGTGGACGGACTGCGCGTCGTTCCAGGATTTCAATTCAATGGGAGCGAGAATGTTGAGAGCTTCAATCGCGATGCTTCCTGAACTAGGCGGCGGACCGGTGATTACCTGCCAGGTGTGGCCATTCACTCTGTAATCAGATATGACGGACTCGCGGATTTCCGGTTTGTAATGCGCGAGGTCTTCCAGCGAGATGAGGCCGCCTTTACGCTTCATTTCGGCGGCTAGGCCGCGAGCCGTTCGGCCGCGATAAAATTCGTTGGGACCGTTTTTAGCGATGCGTTTCAGCGTGGCGGCCAATTCCGGTTGTCGAAGGATTTCGCCGGGCTGATAGTAGGCGCCGTTCTTGAGAAAAATCCGGCGAGAGATGGGGAATTGGTCGAAGGTGGTTTCCATCGAGCGGAGCGACGCGGCGAGTTTCTCGCTGACAGGAAATCCTTCTTCAGCGAGACGAATCGCCGGGGCCATCGCGTCAGCGAGACTCATGGTGCCGTAGGTTTTGAGAGCGAGGGCCAGTCCCGCGACCGTGCCGGGAACGGCGACCGCACGGTATCCGACGAGCGAGGCTTGCGTGTCTACCGTTCGGTCGGACTTGACGTACATATCGCGGGAGGCTTTCGCTGGGGCCACTTCGCGATAGTCAATGAAAGACGCGCGGCCATTGGCGAGCCGGACGAGCATAAAGCCGCCTCCTCCAATATTGCCTGCCTCAGGATCTACGACAGCGAGGGCGAATCCCACGGCAACCGCTGCGTCAATCGCATTGCCTCCGCGCTTCATGACTTCGGCACCCACATCCGATGCGAGCTTTTCGTCGCTCACTACCATCGCTTTCGCGCCGCGCACGGGCTGCGCAGGCCAGTCGAAATGCTGCTGAGCAGGGATCTGTGGCGACTGAGGATACTGAGCGGTGGCGACAGCTGGGAGAATAGCCAGTAGCCAAGCGACAAAGACAAATTTTGAGGGAGCTTTCATCAGCGAAGCGAATTTATGTGAATGGGATTCGGGCGTCAAGTTTTCGAAAGCGGTCGAACGGGCAATAGTTCTGTGCTTCCAGGGGAGCTGCGGTCGCTTGTGGCACTGAAGCGAAAAACAGGGAAGGCTGGCTAGTAGGCCAGAAAATAGACGAATGCGGAAGCGATGACTGCACCGGCGGCAACGGCAAATGCCATCCAGACCGACAGTCCGACAGCGTGGCGCCGCAAACTCTGATCGTTATTTTGGATTGCATGCTCAGCGAGGAGGGCAGCGTATTGATTCGCAAAAGTGGCCGCTTCGGGCCTGGACCTCGGATCGTTGTCAGGCATGATCTCGATGATTTCGCCGGGCGTCGTTAATTCATCGTAACGCGGGCGAGATACTAGTCCAGAATCGATTCGAGGGGAAGTATAAGAAGAGATAACGGTAGTTCACATGCGAAAGGATTTGGCGGCCTCCACGCAGAGACGAAGCTTCTCGATGGCTTGCTCGACGGTGCGAGTCTTCAGCCCGCAGTCAGGATCGATCCAGATTATTTCCTTGGGAAGAATAGTGAGCGCTTTCTCCACACGCCCGCGCACCGCTTCCTGAGTCTCCATTGTGTGAGAATGAACGTCGACGACGCCGAAACTGATGTCCTTCGTAAACGGGTGGCGGCGAAATATCTCGAGAAGGTCGAGATCGCTATTGGACATTTCGAGATCGAAATTATCGACGGCGAGATCGAGCATGCCGGGATAAATGTGATCGAATTCTCCATAACAGGCGTGGGTGATGAAGTACGCATCGAGATTCTTCGTAGTGCGCTCCATGGCTTCGAGCGCGATGGGTAGTTCTTCGGGGCGGACGGAGAGCGCGGGTTCATCGATCTGAACGATTTTGCAACGGGCCGCGATGAGAGCCTCGACCTCCTTGCGGATCACAGCGGCAAGAGCAATAGCGGTGGAGCGGCGATCGGGATAATGCTCGTTGAAGCTCCAATCCATGATCGTGTAGGCGCCTGTGAGCATTCCTTTTACGGGTTTTTTCGTCAAGCTTTGGGCGAACTGCCAGGAATCCACCGTCACGGGGCCGGGCCAGGAGACTTCGCCCGTTATGATCGGCTTGTGATAGTAACGATTGCCGTAGGCGCGGACGAGGCCGCCCTCGGTGAATCCGGGGAGGCGCTCGGCAAAATACGCGACCATGTCGCCGCGATACATTTCGCCGTCCACGAGAACGTCCACGCCAAGTTTTTCCTGCGTCTCAATCCAAAACGCGGTGGCTTTGCGTTCCAAGTCGCGAAGCTGCTGCGCAGTGATTTTGCCTTTCGCAAAATCGGCGCGGCCGCGGACGAGATAATCGGGTTTGGGAAAACTGCCGACCGAAGTAGTGGGGAAAAGAGGCAGTTGCAGACCGAGGCGTTCGAGTTTTTCGCGGCTCATGCCCGGAAGAGTCCTTTAGGCCGCCACGGCCGCGCGGATTTTAGCGAGCAGTTCGAGCTTGGCAAGGGCACGATCGCGAGGAAGATACTCGAGTCCGCACGAAGGGTTCAGATAAGCGCGCCCACCCTGAATTTTCGGCAGAAGCCGATCGATCTGGCGGGCAAGGTCATCGGCATCTTCGAGTTTCGTGTTGCGTCCATCAATGAGACCGAGGCCGAGAGGCTTGGGGGAGCCAGTAGAAGCGACGAGGTCAGCGAGTTTCGGATTGTAAGTGAAATCGAGACCGAGGACATCGACCGGAAGCGCGAGCAGTTTTTCGTAGAGCGGAGCTGGATCATGAAAGTAAACGTACAACGCCAACTCCGGGCGGCGTCCGTCCGCGGCAGATTTGTCACGCGCCGCAATGAGCTTCGCGATGGCCTTTTCGAAAATCTTCCAATCCTCTGGATATTTAATGATCGCGGGCTCATCGATTTGAATCAATGAGGCTCCGATTTGTGCGAGCGCGGCAATCTCAACGGAGAGCGCTTCCGCATAAGCGAAAGCGTGCGCCTCGAGAGACGGTGAGGAATCGCTGCCGCCGTTTTCAGCGCGACTGGACAACGAAAACTTTGCCAGGGTATATGGACCGGTGAGAACTGGCTTGATGGAGAGCTTGCCGGCGAGATTCTTCGGCGTTGCAAGATGGCCGAGCGCGTTGCGAGCGAAGCTGAAATCTCTTGCGACGAGCGCATTGCTCCGCTTGGGCGTGCCGGTGATTACTGGCTGGCGAAAATAGAAATTGGTATCGAAATAGCGCTGCAAACCGGCGATCTTGACGTTGTCGAGTTTCGATGCGATGTGCGAGATCGGATCGTACCAACGGATTTGGCCGTCGGTGATCACTTCGAGGCCGGCATTGAGCTGGTCGGCGATCGCGCGGCGCGTCATTTCATTTTCGGCGTCAAGGAGGTCCGCAGTATTGCGTTCGCCGCGATCGAGAGAGGCAGTGGCGCGACGAAGGATCTGGAGTTCGGGTCCGTCGCCGATGCGGGGATAGCTACCTGCGCTGGCAAGATGCAAACCGGAGAGCGTCGAATTAGACGGCAGACTCATGCCAACGGCCTCTTAAAGGGAATCCGGATGAAGTTAGACGAAACGGATGGGAGCGTCAAGGTGGGCGTAGACTTGCTCGCTACGAGGGCTAAGGCAACGACGGAAGGGAGTCGCATGCAACAGCCGTTTCGGCTGAAAACACAGGGGCGATTTGCACCGCATCGCCAAGAGGGGCCGCAAGCGACGAGTAAGGATCGAACAAAATCGAAAGATGGGTTTCCGTTTCGGGAAGCACATCAAAAGAACCATCCGTAATGCGATCCGATGTAATCAGGAAATCGTGAGCTCCGTTTTTAAGTGCCAGGGCGTGCGCGTGGCCATTTGTGTCTACGACACAATTGAAGCCCGAGCCACCACATTCGTTGTGGCGGGCCAGCGGGTCTCCGGACGTCGCCTGATCGGAGACGAGGCGCAGGCGAATCTGACGGTACACGCTGGCGCGAACGATGGACTTGTGAGTGAGACGAGATATGCATGAGGCACTGGAGTCTGTGGCTGCCATCAGATCGATTTGAACCGGTTCGCTCGCGAGCTCGGGCGCAAGTTCCTGCCAGTCGGGAGAATCTTCGGCCGCAAGCGCGCTCGGGTGTGCTTCGATTCCACGCAGAGTGATGAAGACGTGTTCAAGATTGGGCGACATCGGAGCAACGGACGAAGGACGAACGGAATTGATGCCGACGGTGATGGTTCCATTTCCTGCGCCGAGGTTGCAGGTGGGCGGATTTGTAGCGGAAGTCGCATTCGAAAAAATTCCGGTGATGACGAAGCAGGTATCGCCGCAGCCGATCAATACAAAACAAAGGAGCAGACATGCGCCACAGAGCGGGACAAAGCGTGGCTGGGTCTGTGGTGACATTGGTGTGCTGCCAAAAAGGAACAGGGAGCGAGCAGCCGAGAGAAGTATCTGCGCCGGGCGTAAATGGGTCAAATTTTAACGAGGAGAAGAAAAGCCGAAAATTGGAGCGCGACTTACCAGCAGCGAATTAAGACTCGCGCGAGTCGCCGACGGAAAAATACGTGCAATCGGGATGATGGAAGACGAGAGCGCTGACGCTGGCCTCGGGATCCATCATCATCCCTTCGGTGAGGTGGACGCCGATTTCTTCTGGACGCAGGAGCAGCCAAATACCGGATTGGTCTTCGAGATTTGGGCAGGCGGGATAGCCAAAGCTGTAACGCTTGCCGCGGTATCGTGAAGTGAAGCGGTCGGCCATCGTGAGCGATGGTGGATCGGGGAAGCCCCAATCTTCGCGGATTCGGCGGTGCAGCCATTCGGCGCAGGCTTCGGCTGTTTCAATCGCCAGCGCCTGAAGACCGTGCGAATAAAAATAGCGGCCGGCGGATTTTGCCGCTTCGGCTCGATTGCGAATCCCGGCGCCTGCTGTGACGACAAAGAGTGCGACGTGATCGCGCGAGCCATTCGATGCTGGGAGGATGTAGTCGCTCAGGCAGAGGTCGCCGGGAGGGCTTTGGCGCTGGAAATGAAAAGTGTGAATCGGGGAACCGGAGTCGGGCGCGTATAGCGCGATCGAATTTCCGTTGCGCTCGGCTTCGAAGAATTGCCACACGGCGGAAATTTTCATGAAAGTGGCTGCTTCTCGGCGGACTTCTTCCATATTGTTGAAAAGTTCGAGGGCGCGCGGATCGCGTTCGAAGAGAGCTTTCTCGAAATTTCCGCGGAAACCGAGATGGCGACCGTAAATCATGAACGGATTTATGTAGCTCCAGATTTCGGTGAGACTCGGGACGGCGCGGATTTTGCGATCGAGGTACGCGACTCGTGGAATCGGGATGTCGGTGCGAATTCGCGGCGAGCGGGCGTCGGTGATGGGCGCGGCGGAAGGTTCTGGAGCGGGCTCATCGAGCGTGAGCGTCTCGATGTGCGTGTGCGCTTGAATCGCGGCGTCGCGCTGTGATGGATCGCTGAGTTGATTCATCAGGCGGAGGCCGGTCATGGCGTCTTTCGCGTAGCAGACGGCGCTGCTGTACTGCGGGGCGATTTTCAGTTTGGTGAATTTTTCAGAGAGCGCTGCGCCTCCTACGAGTAGCGGAACTCGGATCCCGGCTTCGCGAAGATCTGCGGCGGTGGTGACCATTTGCTGCGCGCTTTTTACCAACAGGCCGGAAAGGCCGATTGCGTCGGGCCGATGCTCTTTGTGCGCGCGGATTAGATCTTCGGGCGGAACTTTGATGCCGAGATTCACCACGTCGTAGCCGTTATTTTTCAGGATGATCTCGACGAGATTTTTGCCGATGTCGTGGACGTCGCCTTTGACCGTGGCGAGAACTATCTTGGCGCGGCGTTCGGTGGCGGATTTCTCCATGAATTGCTCGAGGTGATTTACGGCGGTTTTCATCGCTTCGGCAGATTGCAGAACTTCGGCGACGATCAGTTCGTTGTTATTGAACAGGCGGCCCACCTCGGCCATGCCCGCCATCAGCGGGCCGTTGACGACGTCGAGTGGAGCGACGCCTTCTGCTAATTTTTTATTGAGGTCGGCGATCAGGCCGTCCTTCGAGCCTTCGAGAATGTAATTTGCCAGGCGCTGGTCGAGAGGGAGATCTTCGGGGCGCGCCTTCTTGCGCGAACCGGCGGCGCGGAAATGCTCGGTGATCGCGGCGATGTGGAACTGATTGATGGCGGCTTTCTGCTCGCGCGACTGCTCACGCCAATCGGCCGGAGCGCCGCGAATTACCTCGACTCGCGGATGCGCGTCCGGGATGTCAGTTGGGACTCGATTAAAGAGCAGATTTTCGGTCAGCGTGCGCTCATGTTCGGGGATCGAGGGGAAGCGCTCGATGCGCTCAGCGTTGACAATGGCGAGATCGAGCCCGGCCTTCGTACAGTAGTAGAGAAAAACGGAGTTGACGACTTCGCGCGCGCCGGGCGGAAGGCCGAAGGACACGTTGGAAATTCCGAGAACTGTGCGGACGTGCGGGATACTTTTCTTGATGAGACGAATGCCTTCAATTGTCTCGACTGCGCCGCCGATATAGTTTTCATCGCCCGTTGCGCAAGGGAAGACGAGAGGGTCGAAAATTATATTTTCCGCGCGGATTCCATATTTCCCGGTGAGCAGCTGGTAAGAACGCTCGGCAATTTCGAGTTTCCGCTCGCGAGTGAACGCCTGCGCTTGATTGGGATCTTCGTCGATGCAACCAACGATGATCGCTGCGCCATAAGAGCGCGCAAGCGGGCAAACGCGTTCGAACTTTTCTTCGCCGTCTTCGAGATTGATGGAATTGATGATGCTTTTGCCCTGGCAATAGGTGAGAGCGAGTTCGATCGCGACCGCGTCCGTGGTATCGATCATCACCGGTGCTTTGATCTTGCGAATGAGCTGGTCGTAAAAGGGCGGAATGTCCTTCATCTCCTCGCGATCGGTGCTTTGCAAGCAGACGTCAACAATGTGAGCGCCACTTTTTACCTGGCGCCGCGCGATTTCAGTGGCTTCTTCCCATTGTTCGGCGGCGACGAGATTCTTGAAGGCGCGCGAACCGATCACGTTGGTGCGCTCACCAACAATCAGCGGACGCGTACTTTCCTCGGCTTCGATTATTTCGATACCGGAATAGACGGCGCGATGTTTCTGTTCGACAGGACGGCGCAGCGCTTTTCCTTCGGCCATTTGTGCGATTGCGCGAATGTGTTCCTGAGTTGTCCCGCAACAGCCGCCCACAATATTGAGCCAGCCGCGATCCACGAAGCGCTCGAGCTGTTCCGTCAGCGAAGTCGGAGTTTCGCCATAGCGGCCTTCCTCGTTGGGCAATCCCGCGTTCGGGTAGCAGGAGACGTATCGGCTAGTGAGCGATTGCAACGTGCGGATGTGATCGGTCATGAATTCAGGGCCTGTCGCGCAATTGAGGCCAAGCGAAAGTAATTCGACATGATCGAGCGATGCCCACAGCGCTTCGATGCCTTGGCCGGCGAGCATTGTTCCCATGGCTTCGATTGTTGCGGAAATCATCAGCGGAATCGGTGCACCGATTTCGTGGCTCAGGCCTTGAATCGCGAGGATGCCGGCTTTGATGTTGCGTGTGTCCTGGCAGGTTTCGAGGAGAAGAACGTCGGCGCCGCCTTCGATGAGGCCGCGAGCCTGCTCGAGATAATTCTTGTGAAGCTGCGAAAATGTCACGCCGCCGGTGACGCTAATGGCCTTCGTTGTAGGCCCCATCGAGCCTGCCACGAAGCGCGGCTTCGAGCCTTTCGAGAATTCGCGCACCGCTTGCGAGGCAAGCTCGGCGGCGCGGCGGCTGATTTCTCGGGCGCGATCGCCAAGCCCATATTCGGCGAGAACGAGGGGCGTGCTGCCGAATGTATTTGTCTCGATAATGTCCGCGCCGGCTTCCAGGTATTTGCGGTGAATCCCTAGAACCACGTCGGGCCGCGTGATGTTGAGGTTTTCGTTGCAGCCTTCAAGATGCGCGCCCCCGAAATCCGCAGCGGTCAAGTTCTCCTGTTGCAGCATGGTGCCCATCGCGCCATCCAGCACGAGGATGCGCTCACGGAGAAGTTCGCGAAGGGCGAGGCCCTGTTGAATCAGGTTCTTCATGTTGCTAACTCAATCTTCTCATGGGTGCAGCAGAATGAGGGTGTGGCGCGTGACGGCGAGTCCGGAAGACAATCGCTCGTTGCGGCGCAGAAGTTTATGCGGCGGTGTCGGAAAGGAACTCTACCTTGAACGACGACGGCACTAGCCCGATGGCTTTGCCTCTATCGAGAAGTTCGCGAACAGCGCGACGCCCCTCTTCTCCGTAGTCGAGCGTCCAGCGATTCACGTACATACCGATAAATTTATCGGCCAGCACGGGATCCATATCGCGCGCAAACTGCAGCGCATAGTTGAGCGCCGCGTCGCGATGTTCCAGAGCGTAGGAAACGCTGTCGCGAATCACGCGCGCCACCTGCAATCCAAGCTCTGTTCCAAGCGAGCGGCGAATCGCATTGGCGCCGAGCGGCAACGGCAGTTGCGTGGTTTCCTGCCACCATTGGCCAAGGTCTACCACGCGGTGCAAGCCGACTTGTGAGAAAAGCAACTGCCCTTCGTGAATCAGCAGGCCCGCTTCCACTTCTTTGGCCTGCACGGCATCCAGAATTTTGTCGAATGGCATGGTGACCACTTCGACGTTGGGTTCAAAAAGCTTTAACGCGAGATAGGAGGTTGTTAGCGCGCCGGGAATCGCAATTTTGCGCCCCGCGAGCTCGGTTTTTTTGATAGGGTGCGACGAAACCACGATCGGACCGTAACCTTCGCCAAAACTCGCGCCGCAATCCATCAAAATGTACTTGTCGGCTACAAACGTGTAGCCGTAGAAACTCACCGCTGTAATGTCGTAGGTTTCCTTGCTCGCGGCCTGATTCAGCGATTCGATATCGGACAGAATGTGCGTGAATTTCACGCCGGGAAGACGCACCTTGCCGGTAGCCAGCGCGTAAAACATGAAAGCGTCGTCGCTATCGGGCGAATGTGCAAGGCGAAGTTCAGCAGTTTTGGGCAAAGCTGCCGGTGTGGCCGTCATGGGATCCATCCTGGCGCTTTCGTGAGACGCTCTTCACCGCGCAGGGCTGAGATGACGCAGTGCAAGACCGTCGGACCCGCTGCAGTGGTTGCGTTCTTCGGAGTTAGCGCTGTTGTTCGCTGCGTCTCTTGAGGAAGGTAGATTACCACACCGCGAAAAAGTCGTACAGGGCGCTATCGGGCAATCCGCAAGCAAGTCTTTCGCAGCTATTGAACTGTTGAGCTAGTGGGAGCCGGAAGCGGCGAGGCGTGATGAGCCACGATCAGCCAGTCGCTGCCCACGCGTACAAAAATATTCGTTGCCTGGATCACAGCTTCGTCAAATCCATCCGTAAAAGCGGTCGTGACGTGCTCCGTGCAGGCGACCCAACCAACATCCCCTTCGACCCGGACCCAGATTGAACTCAGTGCGATGCGCACACGCTTGGTATTCGCGAAAATGCGAGCCCAACTGCCGCGCACTTCGTCCCAGCCGAGCAGCAATTCGCCGCCCGGCTGTACGCATTCGACATTGTCGTCGTGCGCCCAGGCAGCTTCCATCTCAGCCATGTCCAGCGATTCGAAAGCGGCATAGAAGCGCTGGTTCGCGGAGCGGACGCGCTCTTCAGGAGATTGTTTTGGCGGCGTGCTAAGTGTGGCCATAGGTTGAAAAAGGAAATAGATTCTAGAAAGCGCTGCCCCGTACCGACTTTGTTTCACCGCTGACCAGGTTCACCCAAAAATCGAATGCTATGCGTGTTTCCACGCCAGTTCGGCGCCTTGAACAACCGCCAATATCAATGCGATCTTGATTATTTCGCCAGGTATGAAGGGAATCGCACCCGCGTAAATTGCACCGGTCCATCCCAATCTTATCCCCAGTGCAAGCCAAGCGCAGCCGCCGGCAAAGATGATCGCTTCGCCGCCAAGGAGCGCACCTGTCAGCCGAACGGCATGAAAACGAGAAAAGCTGCGTGCGGAAATATGTTCAACGAGCCAGCCCGTCACAAACGCGGCCGATGGATAAGCGAGCAAATAGCCGGCCGTGGGCCCCGCGAGCCGGAGCGGCCCGGGCATACCAAGCGGCTGAAAAACGGGAAGCCCCGCCATGCCCTCGAGCAGGTATAGAACACACGTCAGCATTCCGCGTTGCGAACCGAGCAGGACGGCGACAAGCAGCACCCCGAACGTTTGACCAGTGACTGGAACCGGGGTGAACGGCAGCGGGATTACTATATGAGCGCAAAGCACAAGCAGGATATTGGCGGCGGCGATTCGAAGTGCGTCAAGCGCAACGCCTTCGCCGCGAAGGATCCGATCCGCAATCAGCTTCGCGGGATTTGATGACTGAGAAATTGCCGATGCCACCTGGGACATTCGCTATCCTTGCGATTATTTCCGGCTGCTGTTGTTCAAGACGAGACTGGCATTATACCTGAGGGTTCCGCACCATCACTCCGACTTTTCGCCCGCGATGAGGGGATCTTCGGGGGTGGCCACGACGCCGTGTTTATCGTCGCCGTGAATCCTTCCCTGGCTATCGAAGAAAAAAGAGCGATGGCCGTTCTGGCCATATTTCTCGGGCGTCGCGGCGAGCTCGAATTTCGTGTCATTGCCGTTTTTGTCGGGGTTGATTCGGTAACGGTATACGTAGCCGTCTTGTTTTCCGGCTGCGAGTTCGGCACTCACCAGAGCGGCCTGTTCGGGTGAAATCTGCCCGGGGGGCGCAGGTCCCAGCACCGAAAGCGACTCAGGCAGCTTGCCCCAGGCGCGGTTGTACGTGTCGATCGCGCTGGCCAGATCGCGAAGGGTTTGTATGGCAGTCTCTTCGCGCGCGGTAAGGTCGGCGACATCCCACTGCTTCGCTAATTGCGGAATGTCGAGAAGCACCACGCCGAGCGAGAGAAGCCGCCATGCACCGTTCTCGCGGACGAGGCCAAATTCGGTGTCTTCCAGATTGGGCACCGTCACCGGAATGAAGGCAAGGTTTTCATGGACACGTACGTCTCCGAAGC
This sequence comes from uncultured Acidobacteriota bacterium, assembly GCA_963736465.1. Taxonomy (GTDB): domain Bacteria; phylum Acidobacteriota; class Terriglobia; order Acidiferrales; family UBA7541; genus Palsa-295. The sequence goes on from CAVTOS010000014.1 coordinate 222,097, forward strand.
GATATTCCACAGTGCCCTTGGTCGCTTCGCAGCGGAGAACGGTATGGTTCTGCGCATCGGTAGAAGCGAGCGGCTTGCCGGGATCGTCGGTGAGAGCGAAGCGGCGTACAAATGCGGTTCGTTGACTGACTGGTAGCGCGCGGAAGGCTGCGGCGCTATCCGCCGTCAGATAATTTACGAACTGAGTCTCATTCGCGCGGCAGGCCGCTGAGAGCGCTGCGGAAAGAGCGGAGGCTGCATCGGCTGCAGCATTATTTTGCGCGCGCGTGGTTATGGGCCAAAGCACAGAGGCAGCGGTCGCGAGCATCATTGCGGCGATTGCCGCTGAGAGGGAGCGCAAATTCATGACGGGTGGGATTTCGCTCGCGCGAGGATGGTTGCCAGGTTCTGTGTGAATTGGGATCGAGGCATCACTTCGCGGCAGCCCGCTGCCCGCGCTTTGGCGGCAAGATCGGTCTGCACATGAGAAAGAAAGGCGACCATCGGGATTTCGCGGGCGCTGGCTGGGAGGCGCTCAATAGCGGACAGCGGCTCAGAGCGCGCGTTCAAATCGACAACGATCAGCCCAGGGGCTTGCTGTCCGATTTCGGCGAGAAACGCGTCGGGCGTTCCGCAGATGCGGAGGTTGAGGCCAAGATGCTTCGCCGTCTCCATTACTTTTGCCTGAAAAAAAAGATCGTCCATCAGTGCTACCACGTCGGCCATTGCGTCTAGAACCTCGCATTCGGGTTTACCACGCGCGCGGTTCAGGTACAAGCGCCGCTGTAGCCCGGGCGAAGAATTGAAACGCGCTTCGACTACAGGCGCGTCGTTACGGTATAAAATGGTCTTGTCTCTATTCGCGGGCACGGAGGGAATTAATGGCCGCTTCACCGAGTCCAGACGCGCTGCCAGGACTGGCGGTTCTGGAGCAAACGCCCATCATCATCGAAAAAATCATCTGGGCTGCGAACGAGGATCAACTGCACTGGAAACCGGCGATGGATCGCTGGTCCATCAGCGAAGTGCTGGCGCATCTGACGGACGTAGAAGTGGTGGGATTCCGCGAGCGCGTGCAGAAAATGCTCGACGAGAAAAATCCCGTGCTTTGTAACTACGATCAGAATGCTGCGTACAAGGCAGGCAAGTATGCGGGCAAAGCCCGTGAGCACTTGAAGCAGTTCTGCCATGAACGAGACCGGACGCTTTCCTGGTTGCGCTATCTTCCGGCCGGCGCCGTTGGTCGGACAGGAGCGCACGAAGAGGCAGGGCAGGTCACGATAGGCCAATTTCTGAATGAATGGGCATGCCACGACCTGGGACATATCCGGCAGATTGCCGAGCTTTACCGGGCGCGTGCTTTCTATCCTTTCATTGGCACCTTCCAGCGATACTACAGTCTGAAGCCTTAGTAGGGGCAAACGAAGCTGCGCGAAATGGATTCCACACAACAGCGCGTGCTGTCGCTTTACGACCAACTCGAACGCGATTCGCTCGATCTGCACACGATGTTCGAATTTGTAGGCGGAAACGACCCCAAACAGCGCGAGGCGGTGCTCGACGCTGTTTCTGAGCTTGTGAGAAGCGGATTGCTCCGCGAGGGGGAAAGCGATTTCTATGCACGGACGGAAGACGGGCGGCTGGCGATCGTTAGTCCGCGCGAAATTACCCTCTACACACGCGAGGGGTGCACGCTGTGCGAAGAGGCCCGCGTTGCCATCATGCCGCTCGCGAGAGAACTTGGCGCGACGTTGCGGGAGGTAGACATCGATGACGATCCAATCCTTCATGACCGCTACACAAACGACGTTCCGGTGATTTTTCTGGGCTCGCGGCCGGTTGCGCAACATCGGGTGAACGTGGCCCAGCTGCGACGTCAATTGGAACAGGTCCCCAAGTAAGATTGAACTCTGCCCACTCTCATTTCAGGTATACCCAACATCCGAAATCTGGAATTTTCCTAATTCTTGAGAAATCTGCCTCGCCCGAAAAACCTTTTTTCGTTTCGCGAATCAAAGTCTTTACCAGCGCGGACCAATCTCTGAATCGAGGAAATTCAATGCGAATAGCGGGAAGACTGACGCATTACCGAAGCGTGGTCTTGGAAATGCTTCGCGGGGCGAACGCGCATCCAACGGCGGCGGAAGTTTTTCGCACTGTGAGAAAGCGCCGGCCGGGAGTGGCGTACGCGACGATTTACAATTCCCTGAACTGGCTGGAGCGAAAGGGAATGATCGCGCGGGTTGATTTCGCAGATGAAGCGGCGCGGTACGATCCGATCATCGAACGGCATGATCACCTGATTTGCAACCATTGCGGCGCGTTGCGGGACGTGACGATCAAACTGCCCGCGCACATCCTCGGACATGTGTCGCGCGGCGTCGGTTTTCGCGTCGAGCGATATCGCACGGAGTTGTTTGGGCTGTGCGGTAAATGCACGCGAACGAGTGGCGCGCGGACAAACGGCGTGAAGCCGCGCAATGGGCATGCGCAAGCGGGTCGACTCGCTGTGCAAGTTTGATTTGATTGGCTGCAGCGTGGAATTGGGTTTACTGATTGCCAGCTAGTGCTCGACTTTTTCTTCCGCGCCGACGGTTTCGTCGGGATTGTCTCCGGGGCGACCCTTCACACGGTCATAGACACTCAGCTGGCAGGTTGAGCCGATCGCTTCGTTGTAGTAGGTGGGCACACCGAGCGCGGTGCGCAGTTCTTCGTTGAATTTGCGCAGACTCGCGAGCTGTTGCACGAGCACCGGATACTTTTTGCCTTCGTTGGACAGCAGAAATTTCTGGTAACCCGCGTCCCACAGGCGCGTGAACTGCCCGCACATCATGATCGTGGGAATCACGGTCATCTGGTAGCGGCCTTCCGGCGTCTTGCGCAGTTCCGCTCCACAATCGTATTTCTCGATGCGCACCACGCCGCCGGAACTGCGCACGAGGAAGCCTTTTGCGGAAAGGGATTCCACCTGCGCCTGGTCAAAGAGATTGTTCACGTACCACATAGGCTTTGAGGATAAGAATTCGCGGCGGTGCTGTAAAGCCAAATATGTGCTCCTTGCCCGGCGTTAGGTGCATCAAAACGGCATGGCGGTTGCGTTGGCGGCGGATGATAGACTAGGGGGAGTCTCTGCTAAACTCTTCGAAATTAGCGGAATACGGCCCTAGTTCTTGTGATCTTGACGCTTGCATTGAGTCTCGGATGCCGAACCGATTGGAAGGTAAGTCTCTCGTGAGTGTGGCCAAAAAAACGGCGGCATTATCCCGATCCCGCGTGGAGACGGCAGCGCGGATCGGCGAGCATCTGCTCGATCAAATCGGACACACCCCTCTGTTGCGCATCGATCGCCTTGCTGCTGAATTCGCGCCGGCTATTCAAGTCCTGGCAAAAGCGGAATGGTTTAATCCCGGCGGCTCGGTAAAAGATCGCGCCGCCTACTCGATGATTCGCGAGGGCGAACGCAAAGGCGATTTGCGCCCGGGCAAGATTATTCTCGACGCGACCAGCGGCAACACGGGCATCGCGTATGCGATGGTAGGCGCGGCTCGCGGTTATAAAGTGAAACTGTGCCTCCCGTCGAGCGCCTCACCCGAGCGGATCAAGATCTTGCAAGCCTATGGCGTCGAGCTGGTGATGACTCCCGGCGAAGAAGGAACAGACGGCGCGATCCATCGCGTACGCGAAATTTACAAAGCCGAGCCGGATAAATACTTTTACCCCGACCAGTACAGCAACGCCGCAAACCCGGCCGCGCATTACAACGGCACCGCCGCAGAAATCTGGGAGCAGACCCGCGGCGAAATCACCCACTTCGTCGCAGGCCTGGGAACGAGCGGCACATTCGTCGGCACAACGCGCCGCCTGAAGGAGTTCAACCCCAAGATTCGCTGCATCAGCATGCAGCCCGATTCCGGCTTTCACGGGCTCGAGGGCCTGAAGCACATGGCTACCGCGATCGTCCCGAAGATTTATGACCCGGAGCTTGCCGACGAAGATCTAGCCGTGCGCACGGAAGACGCGCAAAAAATGGTGAAACGCTTGGCGCGCGAGGAGGGCATTCTGGCCGGCGTGAGTTCGGGCGGCGCTCTGTGCGCTTGTCTCCACGTCGCGCGCCGATTGGCCCCCGGAACGCGCGCGGTGATCGTCACTGTCTTCCCCGATTCGGGCGAGAAATATTTGAGCGAGCGATTTTGGAGCGAAGACTGATCCGCCGCCATGACCATCCCGCCCCTGAAAATCCGCGAAGCTCTGCTGCAGAAGATTCACGCCCACGGCGTCGAGACTTATCCTCACGAGTGCTGCGGCGCGTTATTTGGCAGCGACGGGGAGGGCTCACGCGAAATCATAGATCTGCTCCCCCTTGCGAATCGACGATACGACTCGCCGAGCAATCGTTTCGAGCTAACGCCCGACGACGTGCGCCTCGCAGAAAAGACCGCCGCCGACAAGCACCTGGATCTGCTCGGCTGGTATCATTCGCATCCCGACGCCCCAGCGCGGCCAAGTGAATTCGATCGCGACCACGCGTGGCCGTGGTATAGCTATATCATCGTGAGCGTGCTGAAGGGCGAACCGCGCGACACCACATCCTGGCGCCTGCGCGACGACCGCTCCGGCTACGAACCCGAGGCGATTGAATCGGAAGCCCGCTCAGCGTCATCTTAATTGGTTAGGCGTCTAAGTCTAAGATTCGGAGGAAGCTGAATGGCAGTGAAGGTAATCATTCCTACGCCGTTGCGCGCCTATGCGGGTAAACAAGCGAGCGTCGAACTCCAAGCCGCAACCGTAGCGGAAGCGCTATCGGCGCTGACCACCAAATTTGGCGACCTCAAGAAGCACCTCTATTCCGACGACGGACGCCTGCGCAGTTTCGTAAATGTCTACGTAAATGACGAGGACATCCGCTATTTGCAAAAAGACCAGACGCGGCTGAACGAAGGCGACACAGTAAGCATCGTCCCCTCGATCGCAGGCGGAGCAGGTAACAAACGCGCACGATAGCGCGCTCTACGACGGAGTTTCCCAATGGCATCCAACACCGATATCGCAGCGCCCAAAACGACCACCACAGCACAGCCCGCGCCAACATTGTCGAAAGAAGAAGTCCTGCGCTACAGCCGCCACCTGATCATGCCGGAAGTGGGCATGGACGGTCAGCTGAAGCTGAAAGCCACGAAAGTGTTGTGCATCGGCACCGGCGGCCTTGGTGCGCCGCTCGGACAATATCTCGCCGCGGCAGGCGTAGGACGCATCGGTCTTGTCGATTTTGATAAAGTTGACCTCACAAATCTTCAGCGCCAAATTCTGTTCAGCACCAACGACGTAGGCCGTCCAAAAATCCAGGCGGCCGCCGAGCGTTTGCGCGGCTTGAATCCCGACATTCAGATCGATACGTTCGAAACCATGCTCACTAGCGAAAACGCGCTCGACATCCTCAAAGATTACGACATCGTTGTGGACGGCACGGATAATTTCGCCACGCGCTATCTCGTGAACGACGCGTGCGTGCTGCTCGGCAAGCCAAACGTCTATGGCTCAATTTTCCGTTTCGAAGGCCAGGCCAGCGTTTTCGGATACCCCGACGGCCCCTGTTATCGCTGCTTGTATCCTGAACCGCCTCCGCCAGGTCTCGTGCCTTCTTGCGCCGAGGGAGGCGTCCTCGGGGTGCTACCGGGAATTGTTGGCTCGATTCAGGCGGTCGAAACTCTGAAGCTCATCATTGGCAAGGGTGAACCGCTCGTCGGCCGGCTGCTGCTCTTCGATGCACTGTCCATGCGATTCCGCGAATTGAAGCTGCGAAAAAATCCCGATTGCCCGGTGTGCGGCACTCATCCCACGATTACGAAATTGATCGACTACGCCGAATTCTGCGGTGTACGCGGCGAAGAAGCTCCGGCGCCCGCCTCCACGGTCCCGGAAATCACCCCGCGCGAATTGAAAGCGCGCCTCGATCGCGGCGACAATCTGTTCATTCTCGACGTGCGCGAACCGCACGAATACCAGATCTGCAATATCGGCGGCTATCTGATCCCGCTCGGCGATCTTTCGAAGCGCGTGAACGAGTTGGATAGCTCCTGCGAAATCGTGGCCCACTGCCGCAGCGGTAAGCGTTCGGCCGAAGCCTCGGAATTTTTGCGGCAGGCCGGCTTTCGCAAGGTTTTGAACCTGAAGGGTGGTATTCTCGCTTGGTCTGACGAAGTGGATCCTTCAGTTCCAAAATACTAAGCGATTCTGTTTCGCAATTTAGCGCTCAGATCCGACTGCTCGCGATTTCTGATCGTTAACGCGCAGCACGGAGATCGCCACACGGAGATAATGATGGCTCAGGTGAAAATCACGATTCGTCCCAACGGCCCATATCGAGTGGAAGCTCCCGAAGGAACAATTGAACTAGTTGACGCTGCGGGAAATAAATTCGATCTCACCGGCAAGCCTGCTTTCTCTCTATGCCGCTGCGGCGGTAGCTTGAACAAGCCTTTCTGCGATGGCCAGCATTCCAAGATCGGTTTCATCGGCGCCGAATCCGCGGTGAAAAAAGCGGAAGAAGGTCAGCCCCCTCGGGGATAGGATTTGAGTTTCCTCAGTGCCAGGTGCTGGGTAGCCAAGGTGTCGGGCTGTAACAATTCTACTCATCACCCATGCCCAATCGCGGCCGAAATCCTGTCCCTCAGGTTCCCTCTCTAGCGTAACAATCCTTGAATCATTAGTTTAGGTAGTACTAAAACCATGCTCCAAATCGGCACAAGAGTTGCTCGCTTCTTCATGGGCAGGTGTGGGGCGTTTTGGGGGATTCGTGGCTGTTCCGGGCAAGATTTGGGGCGTCATCCATCGATTTCGGCTCGTCCTTCTTTGGGCGATTGCAATAAGCGGTTACCTGATTTTCGTCTGGATTCTGCGAAATTCGCCCTACATGGCGGACCCGCTTCTCGATACCTACCTCGAAATGTCGGGCAGCCTGATTGCATTCACGTTCGCAGCGAACGCCCTGGTCCGCTTCCGAGGCACCCACGATCGCATCTCCCTGATGCTCGCATTCGGTTTTGTCCTGGCCGGCTTGATCGAAGCGGGAACGAGCATGACGTTTTATCGCGGCATGCTGGTCTCGCGATACGAGGGCACGCACATTTCTCTCGGCTGGCTTGCCGGGCGTACGCTTCTTGGCTTGCTTCTGCTGGCTGCGCTTGCCGTTGAACGTAGAATTCCAGTAGCGCGCGAGCCCGCAAAAGAAATGGCAGGCGCCACTTTAATCGTTGGCGTGATCGCTTACCTTACCAGCGTCTTCTATTTCATGTTGCCCAACCCGCCTGTGATGCAGCCGGGCGCGCTCATGCCCCGGGCTTGGGATTTGGTGCCCGCCACCATCTTCATTATCGCCACAGTGGGATATTGGCTGCGTCTGCGCCGGGCCGACGCATCGCTCGACCGCGCTCTTTTCGTTGCGGCACTGCTGAACGTCTTCTGTCACATCACGATGAGCCAATCGCAACACGTCCTCGATGCGCCTGCCACAATGGCGCACGTGCTGATGGTGATGAGCTATGTCGTTGTGCTGGGTGGCACTCTCCTCGACAACGCGCAGCTTTTCGACCAGGTAAGCCGCCTTGCAGCGTCGGATTCACTCACAGGGCTCGCCAACCACCGGCGATTGCTCGAAGTGCTCGAGAACGAAATTCAGCGCTCGCGCCGCACCGGCCGCAGTTTCGCAGTGCTGCTCTTCGATCTTGATGGGCTGAAAAAGATCAACGACAAATACGGGCACTTGACCGGGAGTCGGGCCATCAAGCGCCTCGGCGTGGCCCTGAGAAACAGTAGCCGCACCATAGACACGCCGGCGCGGTACGGCGGCGACGAGTTTGCGCTGATTCTTCCGGAAGCCGGTGAACAGGAAGCTAAACAGGCGGCCCAGCGGATTTGCGAGGAATTGATGAACGATGGGCAAACGCCGCTGGTCTCCGCGAGCGTGGGAGTCTCCGTGTATCCCGCGGATGGAACTTCAATTGAGAAGCTTTTGGGGGCGGCTGATCGAGCACTCTACGGAATGAAAGGCCGCGGCGATAAGAGATTTCGATTTCGTAACGTCGCCGCCTGTCTTTAAACAAGAGAGAGGACAAATGGCCTTTGGGATGGGGGTCCCTAAGACTTTCACCGCCTCGCGCCGCGAGACGAGGACTCCAATGGAAGTGGGAGTGCGAATCATAGGCCATCCCGAAATGCCCGGGACGGAAACCACTTTCACGGAAAATGTGAGCCCGAGGGGAGCGCGGGTTCTAAGTGTCCGGCGCTGGAAGCAGAATGACCAGTTGACCATCGCGACTCTCACGGGCTCATTCCGCGCCCTCGCGCGAGTGGCTTACTGCCAACTGGTTCCGCAAGAAGGCTTTGCGGTCGGACTGGAGTTTCTCGAGCCCAACGGCCGATGGGTGATCGCCGACCCTGTCGCCTCTTGAATTGATTTCCTGAACCGGTTTCCTGAACTACTGAATAAATCCCACTTTCGGATCCGCGTTGGGTGACGGGTCTTCCGGTAACGCTCCGAACTGCGCCTCATAACGCGAAACGTTTTCTTCGAGGGCCCGCATCAGGCGCTTTGCGTGCCTGGGATTCACGATCATGCTCGCGATGAGCTTTCCCTGCGGGGCGGTGGGAAACATATACACAAAGTTCAGGGTGAATTCCTCTTGATTGTGATGCACCACAACGAGATTCGAATATTGGCCCAGAAGTTCTTTCTCATCCGCTTTGATTTGCACTTGTTGTTGCTGCACTTGTGGTTTCGGGGTGTCAGCCATTCCTTCGCTCCTCGCGGTTCTCATTCAACTATAGCAAAGAGGGAACCGCTCTCGAAGATTTTTGCACGTAAGCTGCGGCAAACCATTGACGCGCGTGGATGTTAAGCGTAGTTTATATCCAAGGTTTAGCGGCGTTAACTCATGAAAAGACTGAATGACGATCTCATCGCGCCCTTAGCCGACCGGGCGCAACCCACCACCGAAACGGCAGCGGCATCTTCCGCCGCACCGGAACTCGAACGCTTACTCACCCACGAGGACGTTGATCGGGCTCGCGATCGTTGGGAAGTCGTGCAGGCGCGGCGAAAGGGTGCCGCCGGCTCGTTCGGCGGCGCTCGGCTGCTGTGGCTATTAATCGGGCCGGGAGTCCTCGTATTCCTGGGTGAGAACGATGCGCCGAGCATGCTCTCGTACGCGGCAACCGGAGCGCGCTTTGGAGTCGGCTTTTTTCTTCCCTTCGTCGTCCTTACTTTTGCGATGGGTTTCGTGGTGCAGGAAATGACGGTCCGGTTGGGCGCGGTGACTCACCGCGGGCACGCCGAACTCATTTTTGACCGATTCGGAAGGTTCTGGGGTCATTTCGCGATGGGCGATCTGGTGCTGGGAAATTTTTTGACGCTCGTCACGGAATTCATCGGCGTTCGCGCCGGCCTGGGCTTTTTTGGCGTCCGGCCAGGCGTGGCGGTGGGAGTCACGCTTGTGATTGTGCTCGGCGCCATCACCACGGGCCGCTACTGGACGTGGGAGCGCATCACGATGAGCCTTGCGATTTTCAATGCTCTCTTTGTTCCTGCCGCGCTGCTCGCACGGCCGGACTGGCACGCGGTCGGTCACGCGATGCTAACCTGGATGCCGCTGCCGTCGGGCAGTCATTACGAAATTCTTGTTCTGATCCTCGCGGATATCGGTGCCACCGTGACGCCCTGGATGTTGTTTTTCCAGCAGAGCGCGGTCGTGGATAAAGGACTGCAGCCCCGTGATATCAATGCAGGCCGCATAGATACCGCTCTCGGCACGCTTCTCGCATCCACTTTCGCGGTCGCCACGATTCTTGCTACTGTTCCGCTCTTTCATCACGGCATCAACGCATCGGACTTTCAGGGAGCGCAATTTGCGGAGGCGCTGGAGCCGTGGATTGGGCATCTGGGCGCTTCGCTTTTTGCGCTCGGTATATTTGAAGCTGGAATAGTGGCTGCGATTGCGATCTCGACCTCGTCCGCATATGCCTTCGGAGAGGTGATGCGCACGGGCCACAGCTTGAATCGTCCTGTGCGGGATGCGTGGCCCTTTTACCTGACTCTGATTGGGTCCGCTTGTGCGGCGGCGGCACTCGTGCTGATCCCTAAGTTTCCGCTGGAATTTGTGGTACTGACTGTCAATGTGATCGCTGTGCTGGCGATGCCTCCGGCGCTCGCTTTTCTTATGCTCCTGGTGAATGACCGCGAGGTGATGGGTGAGCACGTAAACGGATTCTGGGGGAACGTCGCGGGAGTCACGGTCACGATTTTGCTCATCATCGCGGGGATTGGATTTGGTATTGCGACTGTTTTTCCGAAGTGGCTGGGCGGTTAAGCGAGCATCTGTTCTGTTATTCTGTGCAGGCATTTCGTGCAGATTGAAGGCGAGGAAGACTTGGACTCAGAACACATGCATCTAGGCGCGCACCAAGCGGAACTCGAACGCGATCGGGTCATGGCAGACGCGAAGCAGCCCGACCTGGAAGACCCGCATGTTGTTCTGTCACTGCTGGAATCTGACCAGTTGGTCGCAGCGAAGCGGCGGACTCATTTCGGGCCACGCAAACTGTCCTTCGGGGTTCGCGTCCTGCTGTGGAGTTTGCGTGTGTATGTTGTCGTAATGATGTTACTTGCACTGATTTCGGTGCTCCGGGCCGCCCACCTGATTGGTTAAGATGTTCCTTCGAACCCGGCATCGGAGCGTGGTGTAAGATATTTCGGCCCGCTTGAATCGCGCCGGAGCACATGCCCAGGAATACCGGATACAGCAGTCCACCTTCAACGAATCAACGCAATCTGTTGGCGCCCGTTCTCGTAACTTTCCTGATTGTCGCGATCGCGGGTGGAATCGTGTTGTACTCGTTTACAGGGTTTGGAGCGCGGGCCCGTGCGAGAAAGCTCCAAAACCCGGTTCCCTCAACTCCCGAAGCGATCGCAGCCGCACGGCTCATTTACGAGAACCGCTGCGCGAATTGTCACGGGATGGACGGCGACGGTAAGGGACCGAAGGCCGAGGAGTTGTCCGTTGCGCCTGCGGATTTTCGCGATGTCCGCGCGATGGCCGCTGTCACAGATGGAGAGCTTTACTGGCAAATCACAAAGGGCGCCCGTCCAATGCCCAGCTTTGAATCGCTCCCCGAAGAAACGCGATGGCAATTGGTGGACTACATCAGGACGTTCGCGCCGCGATCGTCGCCATAACGCGATTTAGATTCACGCCCCGGCTTACTTCACTTTCGCAAGAGCGTCGGCGACTTCCTTCAGGTCTGGAACCACAGGAATATCGTAGTTCTTGAACCACGCGATATTTCCCGAGCGATCGACGATTGCGATGGCGCGTCCCGTGATGCCTTTATCGGCGAGATAAACTCCGAATTTGTCGCCCACCGCCCCGCGCGGCTGAAAATCCGCGAGCAACGGATACTGGATCCCCATTTTTTCCGCATAGGCTTTGTGCGACCAGGCGCTATCGACGCTTATGCCCATCACCTGCGCGTCGAGCTGCTCGAATTTCCTCATGTCGTTCACGAAGCAGGCGTGCTCGTTCGTGCAGGTCGGGCTCCAATCGAGAGGATAGAATACGAGGACGACATTCTTTTTGCCCTTGAAGTCAGACAGCTTTACTTCCTTCTGGCTTTGATCCTTTAACGTGAAATCCGGCGCCGCTGTTCCCACCGAAATTGCCATGCTCATTCCTCCGTGCTATCCGAGCGATTTTTTTGAAGCACGAAAATTGCCTACTCAGTCGAACTCAGGCATTCATCATATCCGAACGCAGCAGAGCAAACAAACGAGCTCGAGCGTAATTCCGTTCCTCGTTCTGCTACCATACGCGTGCGAAGCGACGGAGCGGATCGAAGAAATTGGCGCAAGTTCCATACGAAACGGCTTACCCGCGAGTGGAAATCCTTCCGAGTAGCCGCAATTGGTGGGCGAAGCTGAAAGGAACGGCCGCCGAATGCATCCACACGCGCGACGGGTGCGCATGGATTGCGGCACTTCTTCCGGACACGCTTTACCTTCGAGGCAAGCGAGCGCCGCAGCGCGAGCCGGTGCGCCCGGAAATTTCGCTTTGCCGTGAATGCCTGCTCGATACCATTCTTGGCGAGTTGGAGGAATTCGACGGCCGCGTTGTGGCATTCGAGCCGAATCCAGAAGCCTTCACTCAGTATTTTTTCGTGGCCACACCGGATTTCGAAGCAGCCGGAGTGGCGTCCGAAACTGCATCTGCGATTGAACAACGGCTCGCGCAAGCCGGAGAAACCTGCGCGGAATGCTCGCGGCCTGCGACCTGGCTATGGATGTCGCGGGAACAGGTGGCTAGTCTCGATGAAACAGATAAGATACGCGGAGAGCGCGGCGGATGGTTTTGCTCCACGCACGGCGCGCGAAAATTGGCGGACGCGTTCGAGAGAATCGCCGAGGCCAATGTGTTCTATATGAATCTTCCGTACGGCGAAGCGGGCGCGTACCTTTGGATCTGATATTCCGGCATTCTGGAAATGAGCGATGTCGTTGAGTGAACTGGTAAAGAAATATCTGGCCGTTGCCGGCGGCTACGGCAAGTTCATGCCGATTTCGTCGTTAGGGCTGTCGCACGCAGAGGCAGAAAAGGCTTTTGACATTCTCGACGAGGACTATCACATCAGCCGGTTTTTTCAGTTTCGCAACGATGGTGGCGAAGCTTACGAGATCAACGGATTTCCACAGACGCACTTCGCGATTGATTCTGAAATCGAGTCGATTCTCTAGGAATGCACGGCGACCCGAAAACACGGTTTACCGCCGATTAGAAATTGCTGCATGTCTTTGTTTTGAATGACTTATGATGATATTTAATCGCGGAACCGTAGATTAGAACCGCTTATTACTGAGGCTACTTTCATCATTATAATAATAATATCACTTTTCAGCCCGGACAAAATCACTTATCGGCCCGTACAACCTCGGGCTTGCGATTTGACTCTGAGTGAAAAACAAGCGAAGACAAGCTGGGTGCCCGGTGGCGATTTTCGCGGGTTGAGTTAGTGGAAGCTTCGATGTATAAACAAATCGAGATGAATTGGGCCTGCCATACGCGCCACCGGTTTTGCCTCGCCTTGGTTGTGTCCATGTTGTTCTGCGGCCTTTCCTCGAGCGAGATCCCGGAACTGACCCGCCTCATCGACGACCCTTCCAACGATTTCACGTTAGTGGTGGCGACGAAGACACCAGCGATGGTCTCGGCTTCGGTTGTGGCAAACCCCAGGGTTGGCACCTGCGTAGGGGCTGTTCAGCAGAATGACGATCGGCTCGAATACCGTGAACCTTCCTCTTCAATACTTTGCGCGCAATCTCCCACTGGTTATTTGCAACTTCTTTGCGTTCATAGAACGTAGTCTCCTCTCCCAACCTTAGTCGCGCTCGTCCACCTGACTTTTCCACAACGAGACGAAGGTGCCGCAGTCCCCGTGAACGGATTGTTCCGATTCCCGGCACCCATCGACAGTCAAGGAGCTGAGGAGATGAAAAACATATGCGACCTGATTTGCGAAGTACCAAGAATCTGGAGGGGTTTCTTCAGGATTTGATCTGTGTGGTGTCAAGTCCGGAAGAGGTGGGCGCACTCGTTGAAGTTCTGATGGCCCTGCAGCTTCCTGCGGCACGGGAAGAACCGAGCATCAGGACTAAGGTAGCGCGAGCTTAGATTGAGCCATTGTCAAGAAAGGGGGCGTTATGAACTGCAGTTACGATGTCCACAACACGTACGATATTTTCAAAAAACTCCCCGATGAAGGAACCGTGTGGGTTGGTGCGGTAAAAGGGGAGGATCGAGTACGTCAGGTTCTAGTGAGCCTCAAACTAAGTTCAGGGCAGGCATTCTTTGCCTGGAATGCCAGCGAGGGAACAGTGGTGGAGCTTCTCGTTAACTAGCCGATTTCCCTTTCACCGATTCGAGACGACTCACTTGGGGGCGACGGAAACGCGCTGCAATCGCTCCCCAAGTGCGTTGTGTTCGGCGCGGATTTCCTCGGGCAAGCGCTTGCCAAATTTCTCGAAGAACCTTCCGGTTGCATCCTGTTCCTCTACCCAATCGTTCGGATCCACCTTCAGCAGTTCATCGACGGCGCCACGAGAAATATTCAGGCCATCGAGAGTCAACGAGTCAGGCGTAGGAACATAGCCAATCGGCGTGTCGGTTGCAGCGGCGCGGTCCTCGATTCGGTCGAGAATCCATTTCAAGACGCGGACATTGTCGCCATATCCCGGCCAGAGAAATTTCCCGTCTGCATCCTTTCGGAACCAATTCACGTGGAATATTCCCGGAGGATGCTTGAGCTTCGGGCTCATGTCGAACCAATGGCGAAAGTAATCGGCCATGTTGTATCCGCAGAAGGGAAGCATCGCCATGGGATCGCGGCGGGTAACGCCGACCGCGCCGGTGATGGCGGCGGTGGTTTCTGAAGCCATTGTGGCGCCCACAAAAACGCCGTGCTGCCAGTTGCGCGCCTGATAGACGAGCGGAGCGACATGGGCGCGGCGGCCTCCAAAGATTAGCGCTGATATTGGGACGCCCTGCGGATCCTCCCAGTGAGACGAAATCGAGGGCGATTGGCTGGCGGCTACCGTGTACCGCGAATTGGGGTGCGCGGCCGCGCCTTTACTCGGCGTCCATTTCTCGCCCTTCCAATCCACCAGGCCCTGAGGTGGTGCGCTGTCCATGCCCTCCCACCAGGGTTCACCGGAGGGCGTTACTGCTGTATTCGTAAAGATCGAGTTGTGGTGGATCGCCTGAATCACGTTGGGATTCGTTTTTTCATTCGTGCCGGGCGCGACGCCGAAGAAACCAGCCTCGGGATTGATCGCGCGCAAAGTGCCATCGGATCCAACGTGCATCCAGGCGATGTCGTCCCCTATGGTCCAAACGCGGTAGCCCCTGTTCTCCAGGGCTGAAACCATCATCGCGAGGTTCGTCTTGCCGCACGCGCTCGGGAAAGCAGCCGCCATGTAAGTTACTTTGCCGGAGGGATCCTCGAGACCAAGAATCAGCATGTGCTCGGCCATCCAGCCCTGTTCGCGCGCCATCCAGCTCGCAATCCGCAGCGCGAAACATTTCTTGCCGAGAAGCGCATTGCCGCCATAGCCGGAGCCTATGCTCCAGATCAATTTTTCTTCCGGAAAATGAAGAACAAAGCGGCGCTCGGGGTTCAGGTCACCGAGTGAATGAAGTCCAGGGACGAAATCGGACGAGCTACCCAGGCGGTCGAGTGCCGCCTTGCCGATGCGCGACATGATTCGCATGCTGGCGACGACGTATGCGGAATCAGTGAGCTCGATCCCCACTTTGCTGTAGGGAGATGTGGCAGGGCCCAAGATATAAGGCACAACGTACATCGTGCGGCCCTTCATGGCCCCATCGAAAAGCAGCCCGACTTTGCCCTTGGCTTCTTCAGGGGACATCCAGTTGTTGGTCGGCCCAGCGTCTTCCTTTTTCCGAGTGCAGATGAAGGTGATGCCTTCGGTGCGGGCTACGTCGTTCGGATTGCTGCGGTGAAGGTAGCTGTGAGGATAGGTCTTCTGATTCAGCTCTATATAAGTGCCATCCCGCAACATCTCGGCTGTCAAGCGGTCGATCTCACCCTGCGAACCGTCGCACCACACAATCTTGTCCGGTTTCGTAAGGCGAGCAGATTCTTCCACCCAGCTTTCTAATGGCGTTGACACCGAACCTCCATGGCATTGCGCGGGGGACGCCGCCCGGCCGGAGCTAAGTGCAGTGGTCTGGCGGAACAGAGGCGCTTTCCAACAAAAATTGTAGGACACGCCTACCCCCAAATGCAACCGGACGCCCGGGTGGGAAGGGGGTTTCGTGCCCGATGTTATACTTCCGGCGAAATGTACGCCCAAAAGCTGAAGGCGGAAGTGGTGATCGGTGGCAAACGCGAGCCGATGCCGCTCGAATGGCTGGATAGCTTCTGTATGCGAAATTTCACGGGTTCGGGGGAATTTGACGACACTCTGCCGACGGGCGAAGGACGTCTCGAAGCCGGGGCGAATGTGAATCTCGAGAGGCTGGCCACTGCGATGAGCGAATGGTTTACGAAGCGGGGCAAAGGAAACGGGCAGGCGGTGAAGGTAGAAATCACCGAAGCCAAATAACGACTATTTCCAACGCGGAACAGGGAACCAGCTAAGTCCTAAGTGGGTAAAAGGAAGAGCCGAACTCACCCTGCGTATGACTGGGGCGTTGCAGCGGTCACCGCAGAGCGGGTTCGGCTCCTCACTTATAATTCGACGCGAGTGGGCTGCGATGGTTAGCAGCGAGGCGTCGAAGAAAAAATCACACTTCTTCTGAGGTAGGCCGGGTCAAGCGAGCGCGAAGAAGATGCTCGCCGCCGTGAGCCAGCAAGTGTTTGATCTTGGGAAGCACGGCGTAACAAGCGTCCGCTCCCGCAGAGATCAGTTGAGGCGTCTTCACAAACTCATCCCAGAGCACGTGATGCACGTCGGGTTCGATGAGCACGTCGGTAAGGCCTCGCCAGGGCTGATTCGCCACCGTCTGAATAATAGAAAACGAGCGGCTGATCACTTCAATGGTGTTGCGAGGTTTGGAATCGAGAAGCCCGGGCTCCAGGTGCACTGCGATCACGAGTTCGGCGCCGAGCTCGCGCACGGCGGGCGCTGGAACCTGCTCGGTAAGAAAGCCATCTACTAGGAAATGGTTCTGGTGCTCGACGGGGAGAAACAGTCCCGGATAAGCGCATGAGGCGCGAAGGGCAGGACTTATTTCACCGTGCGTGAAATGGACCGATTCGCCGCTAATCAGGTCGGTAGCGACAATGCTCAGCGGAATTTTCATCTGGCTGAAATTGTTGGCTGTGGTGAATCGGTGCAGAAAATCGTCGAGCGGAGCATTGGAGGCCATTCCCATGCGTGACAGAGTCCAGCGCCCGAAATCGCGGAAACGAGTGGCGCTACCCTGCTCGGCCATTGCGTCGAGTGAGGTACCGCTGGCATAGGCGGCCGCGATCAAAGCGCCCACGCTGGTCCCCGCGATAAAGTCGACCGGTATTTCATTCTCTTCAAGAACGCGCAGAACGCCGATATGGGCGATGCCGCGCGCGAAACCGCCTCCGAGAGCGACTCCCACTTTGGGACGTTGCCCATCGGCGCTGTACGCGAACGTACGCAAGCCGCGTAACGCGGTGCCCAGCCATTTGGTGACAGGACTCATCTTCTGGCCGCGAAACCTCTAACCACTTTACCGCACTTGGCGCGTGCCGGTGTTTCCGGTTGACCGCTGGTTACTCGTTTTGTAACCTCGGTGGTCATCTTTCGTCTTCCCGTGAAACCGATCCATGAAACGAGTCCGATGAAAAAAAGAATTGAGAAGGTGGCTGTGCTGGGTGCAGGGACGATGGGTGCGCGCATCGCAGCGCACGTGGCGAACGCCGGCATCCCGTGTTTTCTGCTCGATATCGTGCCGAGCGAATTGACCGCTGACGAGAAACGAAAAGGGCTGACGCTCGAAAGCCCCGCCGTGAGGAGCCGGATCGTGCTGGCCGGGCTGGAAGCAGCCAGGAAATCGCGCCCGGCGGCATTTTTCACTCCGGAAACGGCACGGCTCGTGATGCCCGGAAATCTGGAAGACAATCTCGCATGGTGCGGGCAGGCGGATTGGATTATCGAGGCGGTGGCTGAGAATCTCGAGATCAAACGTAAATTGTTCGAACGCGTCGAAAGCGTGCGCAAGCCGGGGACGATCGTCACGTCGAACACATCTGGGCTGCCCATCCATTTGATTGCCGAAGGGCGCTCGGAGGATTTCCAGCAGCACTGGGCGGGAACGCATTTTTTCAACCCCCCACGCTACATGAAGCTGGTGGAATTAATTGCCGGGCCGAAGACGCTACCGGCCGTGCTGTCGACGCTCGACGAAATGTGCGATCTGCGGCTGGGCAAGGGAGTGGTGATCGCGAAGGACACTCCGAACTTCATTGCGAACCGGATCGGCACGTACGCGATGCTGAATGTCCTGAAGCAAATGCAAGCGCTGGAAATGACAGTTGAGGAAGTGGACGCCTGCACGGGGCCGGCAATCGGGCAGCCCAAATCGGCGACGTTTCGCACGGCTGACATCGTTGGCTTGGATGTGCTGGTGCACGTGGTACGCAACATTTACGACAACATTCCCAACGATGAATCGCGCGAAATGTGGCGCGTTCCCGCTTTTGTTGAGGAAATGATGAAGCGCGGGTGGCTGGGCGATAAGACGGGCAGCGGATTTTACAAGCGAGTGAAGAAGGGTGGCGATTCGGAAATTCTGACGCTCGATTGGCAGAAGATGGAATATCGCCCGCGGCAGAAAGCGAAATTTGGTTCGATCGAAGCGGGGAAGCAGATTGAAGAGACGCGCGAGCGGGTTCGCGCGCTCGTCGGGCCGGCGATGGATGGGAAAGGGGACAAGGCCAATCGCTTTCTGTGGTCGTGCTTGAGCGAAAACTGTTTGTATGCGGCGCGCCGGGTGCCCGAAATCGCAAATAGCGTGGTGGATGTGGACCGTGCGATGCGTTGGGGATTTGCGTGGGAACTGGGGCCGTTTGAAGTGTGGGACGCAATTGGCGTGGCGCGAATGGCGGAGGCGCTTGGGCGGGAGGGGAAGCAGATTCCGCCCGTGGTGAACGACGTGCTCGCGTCGCCAAAGAAATCGTTCCACGAAACGGAAAAGGGCAGCACGCGATATTTCGATATCGGCGCGAAGGCGATGAAGCCGGCTCCTGAACCCGCCGGAATCATCATTCTCAAGTCTCTGAAAGATCGTACCAGCGTGGTGCAGACGAACGCAGGCGCGAGCTTGATCGATCTGGGCGACGGCGTGGTGTGCTGCGAATTTCACTCCAAGATGAATTCGATCGGCGGGGACATCGGCGCGATGATTCATGCCGGAGTAAAGCGGCTGGGATCGGAATTCGATGCGATGGTGATCGCGAATCAGGCGCAGAATTTTTCCGTGGGCGCGAATTTGATGTTGCTGCTCGTGACGGCGCAAGAAGGCGAGTGGGACGATATTCACATGGCCGTGCGCCAGTTTCAGGGCGTGAACATGGCGATCAAATATGCGCCGGGGCCCGTGGTGGCGGCGCCGCAGGGAATGGCGCTGGGCGGGGGCTGCGAAATCAGTCTTAGTTCTGCGCGAATTCATGCTGCGGCGGAAGCATATATCGGGCTTGTTGAGACGGGCGTGGGATTGATTCCTGGCGGCGGCGGAACGAAAGAGATGCTGATTCGCGCGAACGAGCACGCGGGTGGAGGCGAAGACCTCGATCTGTTTCATGCGCTGAAGCCCATTTTTGAAACGATTGCGATGGCGAAGGTATCTACGAGCGGCGAAGAGGCGCGATCGATGGGATTTTTGCGGCGTTCGGATTTGATTGCGATGAATCGCGACCGGCAGGTGGCGGATGCGAAAGCGACGGCGCTGGCGCTGGTTCGCGAAGGCTATCATCCGCCGGCGCCCGCTGAAATTCACGTGCTGGGCGAAGAATTTCTGGCCGGGGCGAAGCTCGCGATCCACATGCTGGTTCGGGGAGAATTTGCGAGCGAGCACGATGCCATTGTCGGTAGAAAATTGGCGTACATACTGGCCGGTGGAAGCATCACCGCTCCGCAGACGGTTCCTGAGCAATACATTCTCGATTTGGAACGCGAAGCTTTTGTGAGCTTGTGCGGGGAGCGAAAAACGCAGGAACGAATCGCGCACACACTCAAAACTGGAAAGCCGCTGCGAAATTAACACACGATTCACACTAACGATTTATTTGCGCAAAGGCACAACTTTTTGCTTCATTCGGTGTAACTCAGGGTAGGGGTTCATGCATCTAAGTAGCCGGTTGACGACGGTCCTGGGTGGGCCGTTGGATTGAATCGCTCCGAACTGTCCGAAATTTTGGGGAACTTTATGGGAATGTGCGAGCAAGAGTAAGCAGACCGGTGTGCTTAAGGAGAACGGGATGACCAGCAATGCGGTCCGGAAAATATTACTGAGCTGTGCGCTTGTAACTATTCTTTTGCCAGTCATCACGAACGCACAATCAGCTGCCACTGAGTCTGGAATGGCTTCCCCCGTTTACGACCTGAATAAGGAAATAAAGGTTGATGGGACGATCGATAAGATTGAAACGAATTCGAGCGGTGGGCCGATTGGGACGCACCTGCTCGTGATTTCGGCGCAGGGCGTCGTCGATGTGCACCTGGGAGCGAGCGCGGCTGTGACCGCGAAAAATCTTGGCCTGACGGTGGGCGAGAGCATTCACGTAACTGGAATGATGGCAAACGTTGGCGGAAATTCCGTGTTGCTCGCGCGGATTCTCACCACGTCGAACCACATTTATATGCTGAGAAACGAGCACGGCGCGCCGATTCGTTCGCTTATGCCGCGAGGCGCGGCTTCGTCTGCGAATTCGCAGAAAGGAGCGCTCTAATGAAACAGCGAACGATTGCGTTCCTGATGCTTGGACTTGCTGTCGCGCTCGGTGTCGCAGGATGTGGAGGAAGCGGGGGCGGTTCGAATCCCAATACCTCGATTTCTGTGGTCATTTATCCCGGAACGGCTTCCGTTCCGTTAAATGGCGTGATTAATTTCACCGCGGTTGTCTACAATTTTACGGCGAACAGCGCGGTGGACTGGTCGGCGAGTGCCGGGTCATTTACCGGCAGTGTCTTTACGGCGCCGGGAACGACCGGGAACGTTACTGTGACTGCCACGTCGCAGGAGGATAAGTCGAAATCTGCGACCGTTACGGTGGCGGTCGGCGCGGCGCAGCCGGTTACCGTTTCTCCTGCTGCAGTTTCGCTGGCGGCACAGGGCACGCAGACGTTTACAGCCGCCGGAACCGGGCCTTTTAACTGGACAGTGACAGCTACTCCGGGCGCGGATCCCGGAACGATTGACCAATCCGGAAATTACACCGCGCCGCGCACACCGCCTCCAGGTGGAACGGTCACGGTCTCGGCGCTATCTGCGGCTGGCTCGGGTACGGCGACGGTCACGATCGTTTTTTCTGCCGCAACTTTGTCGGGTCAATATACGTTCTCCTATACCGGTGAGGATGCGGGCGGTTTTCTGGCCGTGGCGGGCAATTTCACGGTTAACGGATCGGGCCAAATCACCAGCGGAGTTGAGGATGTGAACAGCGCTGCAAGCGGCATCCTTGAAAATCCGATCAACGGAGGCAGCTTTGCGGTGGGACCTGACGGCCGCGCGATTGCTACGGTCACTACAGGACTCGGCACCGTCACGTGGCAGGTGACCATCATCTCCGAGAAGCATTCTTTGCTCGTGCGGTTCGATAGCTCCGCCACCGGAAGCGGAACGATTGACCAAGCCAACCCTGCGGATTTTTCAGTGAGCGCGATTGCGAACAATTATTCGTTCGGAATCAGCGGAATCGACTCGAGCGGTGCGCCGATGGCAATTGCAGGGCGGTTTTTGTCGGACGGCGCCGGAACTTTTCCTGTCAATTTTGCCATTCAGGATGTAAACGACGCCGGGACCATCACGCAGGCCGATCTGTCGCTGCACGGGAATATTTTTTCGATCGACGGCGCAACAGGCCGCGGCACGCTGGAACTCATCAGCACGGTTCCAGGCACGGGTACTCTGACGTTTGCTTTCTACATCATTGACAGCACCCATTTCAAATTGGTGGAGATTGACAGCGCGGGCGCTCCTGTTCTCGCAGGAGACGCATTCAGCGCGCCCAATTCGATCACGCTCGCGAACCTAAACGGAAGTTATGCCTTCACAGTTGCGGGAGCGGAGACGGGTGGACCGTATGCAGCGGGCGGTGTATTTACTGCCTCGGGCACCGGGACGATTTCCGGCGGGGTGCAGGACGTTAACGAGCAGGCGACCACGCTTCACCTGGCGGAGAAAATCTCATCGTCGAGCTCAACGTATACCCTGAGTCCAGCGACCACTTCGAATCGCATTCTCCTGACGCTCTCTGCCGGGGGCATCAGCTTCATGTACGCCGTATACCCCACGGCGACCAATTCTTTCGAGATGGTCGAGGTGGACACGGTAGTCCCCGTCAGCAGCGGCATGGGATTTCTGCAGTCCTCAACCAGCGCTCCTTCGGGAACGTACGGAATCAACACCACGGGCCAGACGACGACCGGTGAGCAGGATATCAATGGCTCGATCTCATCGGCCGGAACCACCGGGCTTACCGGCTACCTCGACATCAATGAGACAGGAACTATTTTCAGCAACATTCCTTTGTTCAACAGCACGATCGCGGCGCCAACCAGCTTCGGTCGCGCCACGTTGACCCTGGCGACCGCTAAACCCACTTCGGCATCATTCACATTCGCCTACTACGTTGTGGACAACTCAACGGTGCTGATAATCGAGATGGACAAAGTCGCGGTCACCCTCGGCACCATGGCCAAGCAGTTCTAGAAGAGTTGGACGACAACTGCCCCTATTAGTGAAAGCCCCGGGAATCCGCGTCAGCGGGTTCTCGGGGCAAATTCTCTTCGCGGCACTGATTTTCGGCCTAGCCAGATAGTCCTTTCCTCCTCCTTCGACACACTAGTACTCCTCTGATTGCGCATTCGTTTTCGCCTTATGTTTCCTTGCGCTTTGGCCGATGAAGCAAATGTTCTGAGGCAGTACCAACGTACTATTGCCGCACTTTGTGAACCACGCTGAAAATCGGCATATATCAAGGAAAACCATCTTTAGTCACATCTTCGGGGGGACGGCCTAACTGCCGGATAGAACGATGGCGCCACTTACAAAAGACTCGATCGAAGCTCCGAGCACGGCTGAGAGCACGCCGGTATCGCAGGCAGGAACGCAAAGCAAGCCGATGTCCGCACTCCGCGCCGATGCTCTCTCACTCGAAGTGGCCGTCAAAGTTCATGGTTCACGCGTCATCGAAGTCGCCCGCGGCACCGCGCCGCGCACCGAGCCTTTTGAAGAACAGACCGTAACGATGATCGTTTTTCCGCAGGGCGCCGTTCTCAGAATGATGTCGGCCGTAAACGTCAGTCAAATGCTGGTTCTCACGAATATCAAGACAAAGCAGGATTCCATCTGTCGCGTTTTGAAAGTTCGGCCGAACGCAAATCAAGGAAGCTACGTCGAAGTGGAATTCACGCACCGTCAACCCGGCTATTGGGGCGTGCAATTTCCTTCCGAGGGGACAGTAGCGGCAAGTGCCATCGCGCCGCCACAAATGAATTTGGAATCGCAGACACTTACGCCGCCTCCACCGGCGCCAGTCATCAGGCCAATTGTTACAGCGCCGCCTCGCGAGCCAAAGCCCGCTGCTGTCGCGCCGACTGTTCCATTCGTGCCACCCGCAAAACCCGAGTCGTCCTTCATCTCCATCGGCTCACAGGAAAAAGTACAAGAAGCTGCTTCTGCCACAGCGGTAACAAAGCCGCTCTCTCCTGTCGAAAGGAGACTGGAGAGTCCGGCGCCTCCTGTTGCAAAAACTATTGCCGCCGAGCCTCCACCAGCACAGCCGCCCGCTCCGCCGGAAGTCACAATGGATGAACTGTTGGGAGACGGAGACTCCGTTTCCCCGTCTGCCGTATCAACCGACACTGAGGAGCAACCGGCCTCTTCTGCTTTGTCGGCGTCTCCCGACGTTACCGCAATTCTCGGCGACGCTACTTCGAATGCTTCCAAGTCCTCCACGTCTGAAGCGTTTGGGGCGCGGCTCGATTCAAGTTTCGGAAGCTCCGTCTCACAGGATACTGGCAGCAAACAAAACTGGATGTTGATCGCGGCCTGCGTTGCGGTACTTGTTGCCGCTCTAGGGGCCGGGATCGCCTATTTCCGACAGCGGCCGGCAAACTCAAATGCGGGCTCGCGCACAGCGCCCTTAGCTCAGAGCGCTTCCAACGCCGCTCAGCCGGGCGCCAACGACACGAACCAACTCCCGGCGATTACTCCCCCGGGCCAGCCATATATGCCTGCCGGCTCCCAAGCGAATCCAGCCGCTCGATCGAATATCAGCGCGCCAACGGAAGCCGCTCCGTCGTCTAACGCAAGCAACAGCACAAAAGCGTCAGCACCAAGCGCCAACCATGCGCCTGCTGTACCTGCTGCGAAGCAACCGGCTCCAGGAGTGACGTCGGATATGGTGTCCACAGCGCTCACTTCTCGCCCCACCACTTGGACACGCGGAAGTGAAGGTCAATCCGATCAACCGCCGGTGCTTGATGCATCCGCTTCAGCCGCAGGATCAACCGCACTGCCAGGGATTGCAGGGCCGAACGCAGCGTCCATTCCCGCGCCAGCGATGCAACCGGAAGGCCCTGTCAAAATCGGCGGCAACGTGAAGGAACCAAGACTCATTAATTCGGTAGCGCCGATTTATCCTGCCGGCGCGCGTTCTAGCGGTGTTCAGGGCGACGTGATAATCGATACTACGATCGACAAATCCGGAAACGTCGTCAAGATGCACGTGGTATCCGGTCCCTTGATGCTGCGCAGTTCCGCTTTAGACTCACTGAAGCGCTGGAAATACGACCCTTCCAGATTAGATGGCGAGCCGGTCGACGTGCAGATGCAGGTAACGATCAAGTTCAGGCTCTAGCAGCAAATCCATTTCGTTCAACGCTCGAAAGCCTACCGCAGCGCGGACCCCTCCGCGCTGTTGCTTTTTTGCCTCTGCTGGCATCCAATGGTTGAGCTCTTAACGACTCGTCTGCGTATGATTTCCGAATGAGGTGACAGATGCGAGAAGCAGTTATTGTTAGCGCGGTTCGAACGGCGGTGGGCAAGGCTTCAAAGGGGGCGCTTCGAACCACGCGTCCGGATGATCTCGGCGCACTGGTAATCAAAGAATCGATCGCTCGCGCTGGTGTGGACCCGAAGGAAATCGAGGACGTGATTCTCGGATGCGCCATGCCCGAAGCTGAACAGGGCATGAACGTGGCGCGCATTGCATCGCTTCGCGCCGGCTTGCCCGTCGAATCCTCCGCGATGACCATCAACCGTTTCTGTTCATCAGGCCTGCAGTCCATCGCTCTCGCTGCCGAGCGCATCATGGCGGGTCAAGGCGACGCGGCCGTCGCCGGCGGCACCGAATCCATGACGATGGTTCCCATGGGCGGCAATAAAGTTTCTCCCAATCCCTGGCTCATGGACAATTATCCGGACGCCTACCTGGGAATGGGCTTGACCGCGGAAAATCTCGCCAAGAAATACGGCATCACGCGTGAGCAGGCAGATAACTTCTCATATTGCAGCCATCAAAAGGCCCTCGCTGCAATCGACGCAGGAAAATTCAAGGATGAAGTCGTTCCCGTAGACGTCAGCTACAGCGTGCTGGAAGCCAGCGCCAACGGCTCGCCAAATGGCTCGCGCCCCAAAACCGTAAAGGCAAAGTTCGACACCGACGAAGGACCGCGCGCGGATACTTCCGTGGAAGCGCTCGGGAAACTGAAGCCTGTATTTCACGTGCACGGAGTGGTCACGGCGGGAAATAGTTCGCAGATGAGCGATGGTGCTGCCGCCGCCGTTGTGATGAGCGCCGAGAAAGCCCGCGCGCTCGGCTTGAAACCACTGGCGCGATTCCTGGCGTTCGCCACGGCCGGATGCCCGCCGGAAGAAATGGGCATCGGGCCCGTATTCGCCATACCGAAGGCGCTGAAGATCGCGGGGCTGACGCTCGATCAAATCGATGTAATCGAACTGAATGAAGCGTTCGCCACGCAAGCTCTTAGCGTGATCAAAGCCGCGGGAATAGACCCTGCGAAAGTGAACCCTAATGGTGGCGCCATCGCGCTCGGCCATCCGCTGGGTTGCACAGGCGCGAAACTCACCGCCTCGATCCTGCGCGAGCTCGAACGCCGCAACGCGCGCTACGGCATGGTCACCATGTGCGTAGGCGGAGGCATGGGCGCGGCAGGCATTTTCGAGCGATTGTCCTAGGCTTTCAAACGCTTTGCTGGGCAGCAGGCCGCTTCACAATCGCCGCCATCGCGAGCCCTGCGACCGCCCAGCTTACTACGCCGCCAATTACGTGGCCGATCACGTAGTTCGTGGGGAATCGGTACCAGTTCCAATACGGCAAGACGATGTATATTTCCGCGAAGAGTCCGATCAACACGATGATCATCACGCGCATGCCGTACGTGTTGCCGCTCGCCGTGGTTCCGAGAATCCACGCCGCGATGAATGCGCCTGCCAGCCCGATTAGGAACTGAGTGGCAAGTAGCTTCCCGAAATTCGAATCCTCGCCTCCCGGCTTGTATACCAGGATCCCCGTCGGGCCTTGCTTGAATTTCGCCAGATACCTCGATTGTTCGGCTGCTTTCTCTTCTTTTGACATCGGAGATAAATTCGGCGCCGGAAAGTAATAAAAACCCGCTTCGGGCATCGAATTCCGCATCGCCAATAACACGAGATCCTCATTCGGTATCGCTCGAATTCCCACTTCCGCGAGTTTCGTGGAAGAGTGGAGAATTCCACTCACGATGAAAACAAGAACGCCTCCAGCCAATCCGGCCAGTAGAATCCGTTTGCCCATTTCGCGCCTCCGAGTGAAAGCGAACGCCGCAGGGAATTGAAGAACTTTTACTCGCGAACTGCAGCTGTTGTCAACGTAAGTTCAAGCGGAGCGCCTCCGGTGCTATATCCGTAGCCCAGGCTTTTGGGTCCGCATCCGTATGTCACTATTTCAGCCAGCACATTCGTAGCTCAGGTCCCATTCCGGCCAGTCCTCTGGCCGGAATTGACCTGAGGCCTTCTGTCCTATTGCTTCCGGCTCAAATGAGAGAGACAATCACTTTTTATTGACCCCCACTTTTTCAGGAGGCGAGGCAAATCATGGCCACGGCACCGGTTTCCCAGGCTCTCAATCGCGGAGGATCCTTTCTCATCACGTCCACCAGTCCCGAGGATGTTTTTACTCCCGCTGATATCACGGACGACCAGCGCTTGATCGGCCAGACTGCTGAGGAATTCGTTCAGAAAGAGGTTCTGCCCAACGTGGCGGAGCTCGAAGCGCACAAAGAAGGATTGATGGCGCAGATGCTGAAAAAAGCCGGAGAAATCGGCTTGCTTGGCGGCGCGATTCCGGAAGAATACGGCGGCGCGGGTCTCGACAAGATCTCCTCTACCGTCCTCGCTGAAAAATTGTCTGGCTATGCATCCTTTGCCGTCTCTCACGGCGGTCACTCCAGCATCGGAACAATTCCCATCGTCTATTTCGGCACCGAAGAGCAGAAGAAAAAATATCTGCCCAGGATCGCTTCGGGCGAACTTCTTTCCAGCTACTGCCTCTCCGAACCGCAGGCTGGCTCGGATTCGCTCGCCGCTCGCACGCGCGCAGTCCTTTCACCCGACGGCAAGAACTGGATTCTGAATGGGCAAAAGATGTGGATCACGAATGGCGGATTTGCTGACGTCTATATTGTGTTCGCCAAAGTAGACGGTGAGAAATTCTCCTGCTTTATCGTCGAGCGCGGCACGCCCGGCTTTTCCGCCGGACCTGAAGAAAAGAAAATGGGAATCCGCGGCAGTTCCACGACGCCGATCTTTTTCGAGAATTCCCCGGTGCCGAAGGAAAATCTCCTTCACGAAGTCGGACGCGGCCACATCGTCGCGTTCAATACGCTCAACGTCGGGCGCTTCTCACTCGGCGCTTCCTGTCTGGGCGGCGCGAAAGAAGTGCTGAAAGCCTCGTCAAAGTATTCCAAGGAACGCACCGCGTTCGGTAAATCGCTCAAGGATTTTGGTCTGATCAAAACGAAGCTCGGTGAAATGGCCATCCGCATCTACGCGGTCGAGTCCATGATTTACCGCTCGGCGGGCATGATCGAAGCGGCCGTGTCGTCGCCCACGCCCGGCTCGAATAAAACGCAGCAGGCCATGCAGGTGCTCGAGGAATACGCCATCGAAAGCTCCATCAGCAAAGTGATGGGCAGCGAAACGGTGGATTACTGCGTGGATGAAGGCGTCCAGATCTTTGGCGGCTACGGATTCCATGAAGATTATCCGGTGGCGCGCGCCTACCGCGACAGCCGCGTGAACCGCATTTTCGAAGGCACCAACGAAATCAACCGCATGCTCATTATCCAGATGCTGATCAAGCGCTCGATGGCGGGCATTCTGCCGCTCATCCCCGCCGCAATGAAGCTGGGGGAAGAAGTTCTCGCGGGTCCGTCCTTTGAGGAAGCGCCGACGGGAGTATTTGCCGAGGAGGAGCGCTCATTGGCACAGGCTAAGAAGATCTTCCTGCTCGCAGCGGGCACGGCAATGCAGAAATTCCGCGAAGGCCTCGCCGAGCAACAGGAAATCGTGGCCTCGCTTGCCAATATTGCAATGGACATCTACGCGATGGAGTCGTCTTTGAGGCGCGCTCAAAAGGCATTCGTCAAGCGCGGCGAATCCGCAAACGTAATGGGTGACGCCGCACGCGCCTTTGTGTATGACGCGATGGACCGAATCGAGAAGGATGCGCGCACTGCTCTGGCTGCTTCGGCCGACGGCGATACGCTCATCACGCAACTCGCCGTTTTGCGCCGCTTCGCCAAGCACGCTCCGCTTGACACGATCGCGATACGACGTCGCGTTGCCGACGCTGTTCTAGCGCAGGACCGCTATCCGTTCGACGGCAGGTAAGAGTCGCGAAGGTTGCCCTTCGACGCGAACGATTTGCGCGTCTGAATCGAATCGAAATTTGCACTGCGGTTTCCGGCGGAGCAGGCGAAAGAACAATAAAGCGTCTGCGCCGGACTAAAAATGTCAGCTAGAATCTCGCTGTTCCCCTTTGGCACTGTCGGTACCTGAGTACTCCTTTCTGCGGAAAGCGTTTTCTCTTGTACGCAGTTTGGCCGCATACAGCCTTTTCCCCTTCCCCTTATCTTTCAGTCACTTACGCGAAGCTTCATTTGGACTTTCCGTTGCATCTAATCTGGTGTGAGACGGTGAGGCCTGATGAAAATGTTCCTGGAGCAATCGAAATCGTTGGCGCTGTTAATCGTTGAAAAAGCGAAGGTCCGCAGAGGACTGCTGCTGGGTGTTGCGACTTTGTTCGTGTTTCAACTCTACTTTGTTCGCGAGTTGCTCGCGGCTGAGGTTCTTTTTGGTCTCGGTTTCGCGGTGCTGCTCGCCGTGGCGGCTCTGGCGTATCTGGTCGGCTCACTGGGAGAAAGGGGCTTGGACTTCGCCGAAGTGGGAGTTCGTGTGATTGGCGATTCAGCTCGCCGCGGCTTCAGCGCGATCGAAGAAATCAGCAGAAAACAATTTCGTCATACGCGCTCGGAATCTGCCCAGTAAGCGCGCAATTGACGCGCATGGATCTGACCCATTTTAATCTACGGTTCCGCGATTAAATTTCGCTCTAACTCCCTCAAAACAAAGACTTGGGCCCGCGGCTAATCGGCGGTAAAACGCCTGTTAGCCGGTTCGCCTTCAGTGCGAAACTGAGCACCCGAATCGCTCCCTCGATGTGGCGAGTTGACCCAGGTTCGGGTAAACTATCAACCTGCGGAGAGTGAATTGACGCTTACGAATATTCAGGGCGCCAACGGGGCGAAAACGCTGGTAAGGGTTCGGCCCAGAGGCTTCTGTGCCGGTGTGGTGCGGGCCGTCGACATCGTCGAGCTGGCCCTCGAGGCATACGGCCGCCCGGTCTATGTCCATCACGAGATCGTTCACAATCGCTACGTCGTCGATCAGCTGAGGCGGCGAGGGGCGATCTTTGTCGAAACGATCGAGGAAGTTCCCGAAGGCGCGGTTCTGGTGTTTAGTGCGCACGGTGTTCCGCCGCGTGTTCGAGTGGAAGCGCAAGAGCGGCGTCTGCGCGTGATTGACGCTACATGCCCGCTTGTAACCAAAGTGCATTTGGAAGCGCTGAAATTTGCGCGCGAAGGCCGCACGCTGATTCTGATTGGTCATCGCGACCACCAGGAAATTGTGGGCACTTCCGGTGAGGCTCCTGATCAGACCGTGGTAGTGGGAAGCGTTGAAGAAGTGGACGAGCTCGAGGTTCCAGATCCTGAGCGTCTTGCTTTCCTGACGCAAACGACGCTTTCGCTCTACGATACTCAAGAGATTGTTGCGCGTTTGCGCCAGCGATTCCCAACGATTGTGGGCCCCGCCTCAGACGACATTTGCTATGCGACGCAGAATCGTCAGGAGGCGGTGGAAGCGCTCACGCACGAAGTGGAACTGATTCTGGTGGTCGGCTCCGCGAACAGCTCCAACTCGAATCGTCTCGTGGAAGTTGCCAAGCGAGCTGGTGTTGCTGCCCGGCTGATCGAAGATGCGAACGACATCGAAGAATCCTGGGTCACCAGCGTAAAGACGCTCGGCCTAACCGCGGGAGCGTCTGCGCCCGAGATCCTCGTGGAGCAGGTAAGCCAGCGCCTCGCGAAATTCGGATTCACGAATGAGCGCGACCTGGATTTGATTCGTGAAGATGTGCGTTTCACGCTGCCGCCGGAGCTCGCTGCACGCCAAAGCGCGCACTAAAAGCGGCAAAGGGTGTGAACCATCCTAGGAGCCGACGAGTGGCGGTAAAGATAGTCCGCCAGCCCAATAAGATCGCTTTGCTGGGTGCACCCACCAGCGCGGCCGCGATGTCAGCGGGACACGAAGGCGCTCCTGCGGCATTACGCTCCGCTGGATTGATTGATCGACTTCGTTCAGCCGGTTATGAAGTTTCCGATTTGGGCGACGATCCTGCCCAGCTCTACCAGCCCGACGATGAAAGCCCCCGCGCGCGCAATCTTCCGCGAATCATTGCTGCGCTCGAAGCCCTGAAACCACGAGTTGAACAAGCCGTAAAATCCACTGCGCTTCCCGTCATCTTGAGCGGTGATTGTTCCGTCGCGCTTGCTACGGTGGCCGGCACGCGGCGCTACTTCCGTAACGTCAGCATGATCTACATGGATCGCGACGCGGACTTGAACACGCCTGCAACGACGCCGTCGGGCTGCGTGGATGGGATGGTCGTGTCTCACTTGACCGGAACAGGGGCTGCTGAGATGGTGCGTTTCTGGGGCGAACCACCGCTGGTGCGAGAACCGGATCTCGCCCTCTTCGGCGTCGCTCGGTTGGATCCAGGGGAAGAGCAGTTGCTGCGGAAGTCGCCGCTTCGCTGTTTTCACGCGGCGGACGTTCAGCGAATGGGAGCCGCGGCCGCTGCTCAGGCTGCCGTGGAGCGCATTCATGCCAACGGCTACGAATTTATTCTGCACTTCGACGTGGATGTAATCGCCGATTTTCAGGCGACGAACTATCCGGGCACCGGCGGCTTGAGCCTCGAGGACGTGCGCCAGGCTCTTGAGGTTTTCGTAACGCAAAAGCATCTCGCGGCGATTGAAGTGGCTGCTTACAATCCGACGAGAGATGCTGACGCCAGCGCTGCCAAGCTGATCATCGATTTACTTGTGGAGGTCCTCGCGAAGCGTCTCGAAACTTTGAAAGCTACGCAGAGCGCGTCGGCTCAGGTTGCGGCCTCCGCTGCACCAGCGCCGTCATCGGGCGCAGCTTCCCTGGAGAGAGAAGCGCCTGCCGGCGAGCAATCTGATGAACAGCAAACGCAAGCGCACGCCGCGGCGGCGCCACCGCCTGTAGCTGCCGGGGAAGCCTGGTCCTCGGATTCGCTCGAAATCGAATCCCCATCGGATCCAGAGAACCCGGAATCCGATCCGCATGAACTTTCGGGAGAATCTTCCGGGGAACAGGAAGAGTCTTCATCGTAGCGAGCTTTTCACCTCTGCTGCACAATCTTGATTTCTCCCTATGACTGCAAAGCTTTCCATAATTATTTTCGACGTGGATGGCGTCCTGGTGGACACGCGCGGATCCTTTCAGCGCACCACGCTCGAGACGGTGCGCCTCTTGACGTCGAAGCGCGTGACCCGTTCGGAACTTCACCGCTGGAAGAACCGGCCCGGATTCAATGACGATTGGAAGCTTTCGCACGCCTGGGTGAATCAACTCGGCAAAGATTTGAGCTACGAAGAGGTGAAGCGACGATTCGTTGAAATCTACTGGGGCAAAAACGGAAGCGATGGAAATGTCTGCCGCGAGAAATGGGTGCTTCCGCGCGCGGCCTTAGAGCGAATCGCGAAAATCGCGCCACTGGCGCTCTTCACCGGTCGAGTCCACAAAGAGCTCGATTACACGCTAGACCGATGGGAGGTGCGCGACTATTTCCGGCAAATCGTAACTGTCGAAGAAGTGTCGAAGCCCAAACCCGACTCGGAAGGCCTGCTAAAAATCCTCGATGGCCGCAACCCTTCAACCGCGCTGTATGTGGGCGACAATGTCGACGATGCCCTGGCGGCGAAAGCGGCGAAAGTTCCGTTCGTCGGAATTCTGCCACGCAGGAGCTGGGAACGGCGACATCGTGGTACCCAGCTTAAAGAGCTTGGCGCACTGACTATCCTCGGCAAGATCAGTGAGTTGGAAGGTTGGCTGAAAAAATACGTATCTCGCGCGGCTCGCTCGTAAACCTCTGTCCCAATCCAAGATAGGACTAACTGGTAGTACCGAAAAGGACACCAGTACCATTGTCCGCAACGCGCCTAAGCTCCATATTTGCAAGCAGAGGCGGGGCAACAGCCCCAAATTTGCCGCTATGAACGCCAACACACGCGCTACGGCTGCTCGAGCCTTCGTACGCAGCCTTAACATCCTGCTCAAGTTCGCTCGAATGTATGACTTCGGGCACCCTCGGACGAAAAAACAGTATGAGACGGCTTGGAGCGAACTCCAGAGCGCCCTTGGCTCAGATAACGAAGCGGGCGTGTTGCTATCGGTGTCCGGCGACCAGCTGCTGCTCGACGGCATGTCACTCGAATCCGCTGCAGCGGAAAAAAGCTTTGCGCGGATGCTTTCGGCAGCAGGAATTGCGAGCATTCACTTTTCGCCAAAAGTAACACAGGCCAGTCTCGCAAAATTCGTCCGTGGTTTCCCCACGGGAACGGGCTCGAAACCCGCTCAACTCGTCGAACAGCTCAAAGCCGCGCTAGAAGGCGATCCGCACATTCACGTGAATGAAGTTTGTTTCGTGCCGGCGGATTCTTCGATCGCGAAATCGTCGGTGGCGGCACACATCACGGCGCGGACATTGGGGATGGATTCTGCTGCCGCCAATGAGCTGTTCAATGACCCTGAGAAACTGTTGCAGTTGATCGTCGCGGCGGAAGGCACGAAAGGCCCGGGAGGACGCGGCCCCGGCTCCGGGGGATCAGGCAGCGGCGGTGGATCAGGAAGTGGTTCAGGTGGCCGGGGCGAGGGGAGTGGTGGCAGCGGCGGACGCGGCACCGGCTCCGGCGGGTCTGGCAGCGGCGGCGGAGCGGGAAGTGGTTCGGGCGGCTGGGGCGAGGGTAGTGGTGGTGGCGGACGCGGCCCCGGCCCCGGCTCCGGTGGATCAGGCAGCGGCGGCGGGTCGGGAAGCGGTTCAGGCGGCTGGGGCGAGGGTAGTGGTGGCAGCGGCGGACGCGGCACCGGCTCCGGTGGATCAGGCAGCGGCGGTGGGTCGGGAAGCGGCTCGGGCGGCTGGGGCGACGGAAGCGGTCATAGCGGCGGTCCCGGTACGGGTAGCGGTGGGGAAGGCTACGGTCAAGGATATGGATCTGGGCAGGGTGGCACAGGCGCCGGTGGCGACGCAGGGACATGGAACATCGTCGGCGATAGCGGCTTGGGATCGCGGCTTGATCCCAATGCCGGAGGCTTCTGGCTGAACAACGACGGATCAACTGGAACCGGTTCAGGCTCAGGTAGCGGAGCGGGAGCCGGCATTTCCGGAATGCTTTCCGGCGTGAATACTGGTTCTGGCGGCACGGGCGGAGCGAATTCCGGAGGCAGCGGTTACGGCGGCGAAGCGGGAACCTGGAACATCGTCGGCGCTGGTGAAGGCGGCGGAACGCGACTCGATCCCAATGCAGGTGGGTTCTGGCTCAACAAAGACGGATCGAGCGGTGCGGGCTCAGGTTCGGGAAGCGGAACTGGCGCGGCAATTCCCGGAGCTGTTCCGGTGACTGGTTCAGCAGCAGGAACAGGCGGCTCTGGAAGTGGAACTGGCAATGCGGGAGATCCAGGAACATGGAACATTCTTGGCGGCAACGCCGAAGGCAATCCGATTGATCCCAATGCCGGTGGCTTTTGGCTGAACAAAGAGGATTCTTCGGGCCGAAGCAGAAGCGGAGGTTCCGGACGAGGTGTGGCTGGCACAGCGGTTCATGGTGGCGGTAGCGGCCACGGTGCGGGCGCGGGAGATTTCGGCGGCGGGTCTTTCGGCAGCGGAAATTCCGGCGGCGGAAATTCGGGAGGCTTAGCAGGCGGCGACGGTCCAAGCTCTGGAGTTGGCAGCGGTGGCGGATCGAATTCGCGCATCTGGAGAGTTCCTCCCGGGGCGAGCACGAACCCTGAGCCGAACAATCCTGGTCGATGGGCGAACGCAACCTCGGGCATTCGCGTCGGGCGTTCCTCGCGCACGGCAGCCGGCCCTGGCTCGATGTCCGTCGAAACCGGGTTGATGACGCTTCAAGAAGATGAGCTGCAAGGCATTTTGCAGGTGCTGGCACAAATCGCCCGCACAGGAGAAGGCACCAAGGACAAACTCGATCCGAACGCTTTTCAGTCGCGGCTTTCAACACTTCCGCGCCGGGCACGTTTCACGATCAGCCAGGCTCTTTCGGCATTGGCGGCGCAAGCTCCGGCTGAATCGTCAGAGCGTCCGACGCTTTTGAAGCTTGCCGAGCACATCGCGATTCGCTTCGCGCTGGAAAGCTACGAACGCGGAGACATCGAAGTGAACTCCGTGCGCCAGTTGCTCGACGAGATGAACACGGAACTCGACGGCCTGCGCAAGATCATGGGCGTGTATGAAGAAAAGATGTCCCGTGCCGGAATCGAAGTGCAATCCCACGTGGAGCTGCTGGCCCAACAATTCTGGTCCGAGGTAGCTGAAGATAAGAAGAAAGCGGTGCTCGAGTCTGGCGACGCGTGGTGCGTTCCAGCGGCGAAAGTGCGCGAATACGTGGAAGCGTTACAGGCGCGCGGAGAATCGGAGGCGGCAATCGGAATCCTCCGCAACTACGCGACTTGTATTACCAACAAGGCGAACCAGCCGCGCCGTCAAGCAGCCATGGGACTCGCGGAACTAGCGTCGCTCTATGCGAATACGGACGAACGCCTGCTGATGGACGTAATTCGACAAATCGGCGTCCAACTTCCCGAAGAGCATGATTCCGAGATGCAGAGCCTGGTGGGGGCGGCTTTCGTGCGCATGTCGCAGGAAGCGACGAAGAAGCGGTCTTATGCTGCGATTCAACGCTCGGTTGAGTTGGTCGACTACGTGGAGGCGGAACGCCCTGAAATGGGCAAGAACCTACGGCCAAAGATCGCGATTGAAAGCCGCTTGCCGGAATTCATCGATGAAGCGCTCAAAGAAGGAAATGTCCAGAGCGGTCTTGCCGACCTGCTCCGCCGCATGCCAGGTCCGGCATCGCAGCAGCTGGCGGTCCGGTTCAGCCGTGCGGGATTTCGAGAGGACTGCGAACTTCTGGTCTCGATGATGAGTCTGCTCGGGCCGGAAGGTTTGGAACACTTGAGGCAGCAATTGCTGCGAGGAACGCCGAACGAGGCGATCGACACGGTAGGAATCCTCGCGAGAATCGATCGTGAAATGCTCGAGAAGATGCTGCCGGATCGAATGAAGGAATGGAAACGAACCGCTCACGATCGCGTGGTGCGCCAAATTGCCGCGAGCGGTGCCGTCGAACGCGGGCGCCTGCTACTCGACATTTTTGACCTACTCGACACGGTGATTCGGCCACTTGCAGTGGACGAGATCGGCATGGCCGGGGAACAGAGCGCGGACATGAGGCTGCTGCGCATGGCCGAAGGCGATCTGCCGAGCGGCGGAACGGACTATTTGCGGTTGAAGGCAATCGAGGCTCTCGGCCGGCTGCGCACAACCAGCGCAGAGGTTCTGCTCCGCAAGATTTCAGAGGCGCGCAGAGCCTTCCGTTGGGCAAATCCGAGCGAGCTTCGAGTGGTGGCGGCGCAGGCCATGGAAAAGATCGATCCGGAATGGGTGCGCAGCTTTATTCCCAAGAGCGGCTTGAGCGTGGCTGAATTCTCGATCGAACCGCTGGACGCCGATCCGGAATCTTCCGCAATCCGCCAGCGGCGCTATCCGCGCTTGCGGCTGGAGCATCCGGTAAGCGCTACGACGACCAGCCTGAAAGACAATTGCCAGATGGAAATTCCGGAAATGACGCTGGGCGGCGGAATTGCAGTTTGCGAGCAGAGCCTTTATCCCGGCAGCATTGTCAGCCTGAAGATGAATACTTCCGCGAAATCAGTAAAGGCGCAGATGATCGTGCGAGATGCGAATACGCAAGCGCGAGCGTTCGAAGTGGTTGAGATGGAACTCGAAGAGCGCGCGAAATTGCGGAAGCTTCTGGTTCAGCTCGGTAACGCGCAAAAACAGTCGACGCCGAAAGAGCGCAGCCGCCGTTCGCCGCGTACCATCCTGTCGACTCCGGTCTAAGCTTTTCCGCGAAAGCCTTGATCGGGAATTTGGCGCCAGCGTAGATCTCCTTCAGTAGCATTGCTCTGGGAAGAATCCTGCGAACGTAACGCGCCCATTCGAACTTCCATTCCGAACAATGCGCCGGCAATTAAGGCACTAACGACAAAAGCCTCCTTGGTGCCCAAACGCGAGACAAACCATCCTACGATTGCAAGACCGGCCGTGAGGGCGTAACAAACGAGAGCAACCTGGCGTGCCGTGTAGCCACGAGCTAGCAGGAGGTCGTAAGAGTGGCGACGGTCGCCATAAAGGGGTGACGCGCGACTTCGTATGCGGCGGAGCACTGCTAAGGCAGCGTCAATCAGCGGAAGTGCCGCCACCAACATTGAAAACAACAGCGGAGTAAGTGTTGATTTCGCTGGGCCGGTCTCGCGGCAGAATGCCAATCCGAGAAAAGCCGCTGCGAAACCAATTATCGAGCTGCCCGAATCGTACGAAATTATTTGTTCAGAGTATTCGAAAAACTGGGGATTTCCAGCCGCGTCGAACTCGTATTGTATTGCCTCCAGCAGCGCCAGCCCTCTCCGTCCGCCTTGCCGAACTAACCCAATTGCTTCTACTCGGTCCCAGCGTGCTTTAAAAATTTCGTCACCTCGCGGCTCGTCGGCATCGAAGGCTGGGCTCCTTTTCGCGTCACCGAGATGGCTGCTACAGCCGCTGCGAATCGCGCTGCTCCCAGCGGACGTTTGCCTGCCAGCAGACTCACCGCAAATCCAGCATTGAACGCATCCCCAGCCGCAGTAGTGTCCACCGCATCCACCCGAAACGCCGGAGCCATCTCGCGAATTCCATCCGCCGTCGCAATATAAGCTCCTTGAACTCCCATCTTGATCACCACGTTCTTCGGCCCTCGCGCCATTAGCAAATCCGCGCAGCGCGCGGCCGTGGCGGGAGTCACCGGCTCGTTGTGAGGCAGCCCGCACAGAACTCGCGTCTCGCTTTCATTGGGCGTGATCCATGTGGTGCTCCGAAGCAAATCAGCAGGCAGTTCCCGCGCGGGCGCGGGATCGAGCATCAGCGGAATATCGTTCTTGCGGGCAAATCCCGCCAGCGCTTCCATCGCGTCGAGCGGAATTTCCAGTTGCGCCAGAATCATCCCGGCTTTTCGCAGAAGCGCCGCATGCTTCCTTACATCACGGCCGGTCACTTTTCCGTTCGCACCAGGCACCGCGACAATATTGTTCTGTCCGTCCCGCCCAATATTGATCAGCGCGACTCCCGAAGATCCCCTCGCGATCTCCACCGCTCGTACATCCACTCCGGCCTTACGCAGCGCCTGTTTGAGTCCCGGGCCGAAATCATCGTCGCCTACTTTGGCGATCATGCTCACCGGGTGTCCGAGTCGCGCCACGGCCACCGCCTGATTAGCGCCCTTGCCGCCATAAAACGTGCCGAAGTCGATCCCCGTCAAGGTTTCACCCGGCAGCGGCACCCGTTCCGCCGTGGCCACCAGATCGAAGTTCACGCTACCCATCACCACAATCGGTTTCGGCATTCCCGCTCCGGAAAAAATCAGATCATGCTGACAGTTCTAGTGCTTCCACCATGGCACGTCCGCCACATAGGGCCTCTTCGCAGCGATGAAATCAGCGATCTCCACCAGCCGCTCCGCCTGCGTCAGGCGCCCCGTGTAGCAATGCGGCTCGCCCACCCCGTATTCGAAGAAGCCTTCGTAATGGGGATTCGCAGTTGTTTTCATCCACTCGTCGAGTTCACGCACGGCATAGTTCAACTGGTACGTATCCATCGTTCCTGCATAGATATGCAGCTTATCGACGAGCTTTGGGCCCACGAACGTCCAGTTGCGCTTCAAGTATTCGAGCAAATCGAAATTATCCTTCCAATATTGCACCACCTTAGGATTGATTTCGCCCGTGCGCTTGTCGAATGCAGGATCGAAAAATCCGTCGCTCCCCAGCGGACCAAACACCGCCGACCAGATATCAATCTGCTCCCCGGAACGTCCGTGCGTGCCATTTACCAGCTCTAGGTGATTTCTTTGCTCGGAAGTCAGGCTCACCCGCCCGTCGGTGTACACCGAATTCACAGTCGGTTCGCGCCGCCATTCATATTGTTTGTAGAATGCGTTCGTATCCTTATAAAAGATAAAAGTTGATTCCCTCCACATTCTTGAACGTCACCGGATCCGGGCAATATCCCCAAGTGCCACCGAAAAAGTCCGGATGAAAAATCTGCAACGCAAGCGCCTCCCATCCTCCCGTCGACCCTCCCGTCAGAATGCGCGCGTACTCCTTTATGGTTCGAAATCGCTTCTCAATTTCCGGGATCAACTCCTGCATCACCGAGTCGCCATACGGCCCCACATTCACCGAGTTCACCGCATACGAATCATCGAAGTACGGATTTGGATGCTGGAACGTGACCACAATCAGTCGTGGGAAATTGTCGGATGTCCACGCCTGATACAGCTCGTACCCTCGCTTCAAAAATCGTGCCATCGGCCCCGCTTCGTTCAATTCCGCCTCTGTTGGCGGCTCTGTGCGAAAGCCCATGGGCGCATCCAGTTGAAAGTGTCCCTGCTCGTAAATCACGGGATAGTTGATTGTCGCGCGCGAGTAATCTTTTGGCAGCACAACGGTCGCGCCAATGTAGATGGTGCGTCCCCAGAATTTAGTCAGAGTCGGGCTCTGAATCTTGAATCGCTTCACCCATTCCGTATCCGCAGGCACTGTGATCGCGGGAATCACATCGGACGCAACCAGCGTGACCGTCTGCCCTCCGGCCGCCTTTGGATCGAGATGAACCTTCTGCACCTTGCTTTTCAGATTGCCCGGTGAGCGCGCCCACAACTGCCCTTCCCACTGATCGTCATGCATCCAGACGGTGTGTCCATCGGCTCGCTTGAATTCCAAATACACACTAATCATCGCCTGAACGAAATAGTCGCCCGTCGGCAGATCGTTCAAACTCTCAACAGGCGAACCGAGATCACTAGCGTCGATCACCGCACCTTCTCCCGGTGCGACTTTCTCGATGTCGCGGCCGAAGAACGGCACGCCAGTCCGGCCAATCTGAAAACGCGGCTCGGTGTCGTCCGTCTTGGAGAGAATCACGAACACGCGGCCAGTAATCGCTTCGGCATGCGCCGATGCGGGAAACGAGATCTTGAATTGCAGTCCTCGGCTTTGCCCGGACGCAGCGCTCGCGGCTGCCAGGATCCCAGCCGTCAAAACCCCGATCGCCAGTCGCTTCAAGTTCACAAGCATCCTCCCTGACGCAACCTTGCCCATTTGCTGAGATTTGAACGGCTGAGTCTACACCACGCTCGCCGCTTGTCGAAGGCCCGGCAACCCCGGGAAAGGGCTATCGCCAAAGTTTAAATCACACTCGGGAAGTTAAGTCGGTGTACAATACGCCTCGCCTAAAAAGGCGTCCACTCGACCGGCCCGAAAACACCCATTTCCGAGCTTAGGCTCGCGATTAAACTTCGTTTTGAAAGGACAAGACCTTGAACAATAGATTGGTAACCCTCGCGTTGTGTCTGGCACTCGCATCTCCCCTTTTCGCTCAAAAGAAAGAAGACGAGCGACTCGCGAATGCGGCCACTGCCATGCAAGCCATTCTCTCCGGAGACAAGGGCTTGCCGACAAGTATTCTCGATAAAGCAGACTGCATCGTTGTTTTCCCCAGCGTGAAGAAAGTTGCGATCGGTATTGGCGGCAGCTATGGCCGCGGCGTGATGGTCTGCCGCAACGGCGCCAATAAGGACGGCAGCTGGGGCGCTCCCGCGATGTACAAACTGGATCAGGGAAGCATTGGCGTGCAGCTCGGTTCCACTGCCACTGACTTTGTCCTGGTAGTCATGAACTCCAGGGGCGCCGAGCAGATTCTGAACGGCAAGACGAAACTCGGCGGCAATGCCGCTGCAGCAGCCGGGCCCACGGGTTCGGCCGCCAATGGTTATAACGCGGATGCCATGAAGGTAGACGTGTTGACGTATTCGCGCACCAAGGGCTTGTTCGCCGGCGTTTCGCTCGAAGGTGCCTCAATGGACACTGACGACGACGCGAATAAAGCTGTCTACGGAAAGTCGATCACCGCGAAACAAATCATCGATGGTGGACAAGCCACTCCTACAGCAGGCAAAGCCTTGGTCGATCTCCTCGACAAGACCTCGCCAGCCAAGAAGTAATCGCGACGATTTGTAACATCGAGCGAGGCACGGCCGACCTTTGCGTCTGCCGTGCTTCGCATCGTTCTCGACGATTGGCCCTCTGGTTTCTTTCCTAAATTCTTTTCTCTTCAATCGGTTAGGACACGTCGTTCTAGAAAATCCCTACGCTTTAATACCCCAGACAGTAAGGTCTTTGGCCGATGTGTCCATGTGGCGCACTCGGCTAGCATCGTCCGCAGAATCGGGCATGCTGTACGCCCGAATCCATACGCAGCAAGCACAGGAGGAGCAATGCTTTACTACGCTCTGGTTTTTCTGGTCATCGCGTTGATCGCGGGATTTTTGGGATTTGGCGGCGTGGCTTTTGCCGCAGCCGGAATTGCCAAGATCCTGTTCTTCATCTTCCTCGTGATCTTTGTCGTCACGTTGGTAGCCCATCTTTTGCGCGGCGGTACAGCCACGTAAAACAGCTAACCTACGTTCAAATCTCAAACCACTAAGCCGTTGGAGGAGTCCATGAAACACAAAGGTATTTTTGCGTCGGTAATGGTCGCAATCCTGTTGCTCGCTTTCAGCACACCCGCAGACGACAAGGAAAAGGACGAGGACCGCATCAAAGACGCGGGCAGGGTCATGACGGAAATTCTGAATGTTCCAGACGACGTTCCGCAGGACCTGTTGGATAAGGCCGACTGCGTCGTCGTGTTTCCGTCAGTTCTGAAGGCCGCCTTCATTGTCGGCGCCAGTTACGGTCGAGGTGTCATGACGTGCCGCACCGGTCCTGACTTCACCGGGCCGTGGGGTGCCCCCTCAATGATGGCCTTGGAAGGCGGGAGTTTCGGCCTCCAAATCGGCGGCGAAGCCACCGACTTCGTCCTCCTCGTAATGAATGACCGGGGAGCTAACGGGATTTTATCAAGCAAAGTGAAACTTGGCGGCGATGCATCCGTGGCGGCCGGCCCTGTTGGACGAACTACGTCGGCGGAGAGCGATGTCACCTTGCGAGCGGAAATCCTGAGCTATTCGCGCGCTCGCGGCGCATTTGCGGGTGTCTCGCTGGAAGGCTCGACCATCCGTCCCGATGGCGACGCCAATCGCAACATCTACGGCGAAAAAGTATCAGCTAGGGACATTGTCCTTCGTCACGAGACGCCGCCGCCTCCAGCGGCATCGCAGTTGATCGCTACGCTCGACGCGAGGACGCCGCACCATAGGCGCTAAGGTCAGTCAATTGCTGGAATAGCGGGGCTGCGCTGGATCTAAAATTCCGCGCCAGCCCCGTTTTGATTTTTCAGCCTTATTCCGCCGCATCGCATTCGCGATGCGCCAAGCCCATCCTCAATGCCAATTCCATCCGGCTCATGTTGCCACACGCGATTTGATAAGATAGGTTTGCCATGCCGGGCCCGGGTGGCGGAATGGCATACGCGGGGGACTTAAAATCCCCTGACGCTAACGCGTCGTGTGGGTTCGACCCCCACCCCGGGTACTCTGGTCCTTCGCGAGAAATGGGTCAAAAAAATAAGGTCTTTCCATCGGTCGACGCTGCTGTTGCGGACATCCCCGACGGCGCAACTATCATGTTTGGCGGCTTTGGCGGCGCAGGATTTCCCAATAATCTGATCCAAGGCCTTGCGCGGCATGGCGCTCGCGACCTGAAAGTCATCAGCAATAATTGCGGCACCGGTGACGGCGAACTGGGATTCCTGTTCAAGA
Source organism: uncultured Acidobacteriota bacterium (assembly GCA_963736465.1). Taxonomy (GTDB): domain Bacteria; phylum Acidobacteriota; class Terriglobia; order Acidiferrales; family UBA7541; genus Palsa-295. Next base: position 264,518 of record CAVTOS010000014.1, read on the forward strand.
ATCGCCAGATTAGCCGGGTCGTTGCAGCTTTCCCCGGACCCAGCGCGAAATATTTCCACGAACAATTTGATGCCGGCGAAATTGAACTTGAATTGGTGCCTCAGGGCATTCTTTGCGAACGTATGCGCGCTTTTGGCGCGGGAATCCCGGCCTTTTACTCTCCCGTTGGCGTTGGAACGGAGATTGCCAACGGCAAAGAGGAACGCATCATTCACGGGCGGCGCTACATCCTCGAGGAAGCGCTAGGTGCGGACTACGCATTCATCAAGGCCCATCGCGCAGATCGGCTCGGAAATCTGGTCTATCGCAAGACCGCCCGTAACTTCAACCCGATCATGGCAACGGCTGCAAAGACCGTGATCGTAGAAGTGGATGAAATCGTGGAAACGGGCGCGCTCGACCCGGAAACGATCGTCACCCCCTCAGTATACGTCGATCGGATCGTGCAGGCGAAAGGCATCCGCTTTGTCTAAAGCTCGACTCACTCGCGAACAGATCGCCGAACGCGCAGCGCTCGAATTGCCCGATGGCGCCTACGTAAATCTCGGCTGGGGTATTCCAAATCTAATTGCTCCGTACGTTCCTTCGGATGTCACCATCTATTTCCACAGCGAAAATGGAATTCTAGGTATGGGGCCACGAGCCAAACCGGGGGAAGAAGACTACGACTTGGTGGACGCGATGAAAGTGCCAGTAGCGCTGATTCCCGGCGCCTCTTTCTTCTCGCAGGGAGATGCCCACGTGATGACGCGCGGCGGGCATCTCGATATTTGCATTCTTGGTGGATTGCAGGTCTCGGAGTCTGGCGACCTGGCCAACTGGCGTGTGCCGGGTGCCAAGGGCGCCGGAAACATCGGCGGCGCAATGGATATTTCCGTCGGGGCCGAACGCCTCATCGTCGCAATGGAACACAACGCCAAGGACGGCTCGGCGAAAATCGTGAAACGCTGCACCTACCCGCTGACGGCCATCGAATGCGTGAATACAATCATCACAGACCTTGCTGTGATTGATATCACTCGCGATGGGCTCAGGCTACGCGAGGTCGCCCCCGGCTTTACTCCTGATGACGTGCAACGATTCACCGAGCCAAAGTTGCATCACACAGGCAACGTGCCGGAAATGAAGCTTCGAAGGCGGTGATCTCACCCGGATTCGTTATCGGCCGCCGGGAATCTTCCAGTGTATGATGTGAATCAGACTCCTCTATGACCCACGGCCCAAAAGAACAACAGCGACCCATCACCTACTGGATCGGTGAAGGCGGCGGTTGGCTTCTCCGCCATGTGGTGAGCGGCCTGGCCGCCACCGGCATTACTCCGAACATGTTCACATTCCTTGGCCTCGGCGTGAACTCCTGGGCCGCGGTGATGTTCGCAATGGGGCGCTTCCGCGCAGCCGCCGCGATTTTATTCTTAGCGGGTTTTCTGGACATGGCCGATGGGCAGGTGGCGCGCCGCGTCGGGCGCGTCACGGCCTTCGGCGCCTTCCTTGATTCGACGCTCGATCGCTACTCCGACCTCGCGCTCTACATGGGGCTCGTCGTTCACTACACGCTGATCGGCCGCCCCTTCTACATGATGCTCGCCGCAGTGGCGATGGCCAGCTCCTTCATGGTCAGCTATTCCCGCGCCCGCGCAGAATCCGTGATCCCATCGTGCAAAGTCGGTTTTATGGAACGGCCCGAGCGCCTTGTGCTGCTCATCATGGGCGGAGCCTTCATGCGCATGGCGCCGGTGCTGTGGGTGATTGCGGCGATTTCAACTCTCACCGTGGTTCACCGCGTGGTCTACACTTGGCAAGAACTGCGCGCCGGCCGAACGCTGCCCGAAGCGACCGCTTCTGAAGTATCCGGATAGTTTCTCTTATTTCAGCGATTCTTCCACAGGTTCTGCCACGATCTCCTGCACGCGCAGCCGCAGCGCATCCACTTCACCACGATCCACTTTTGCCGTGTCAATCGTATCGTGCAGATACACTGTGATTTTTCCGGGATGCAGCATCCAGTGCCCCGTGCGAAAAAACTGATAAGAGCCCACGACGCTCATCGGCACAATTGGCACACCAAATTTCTGAGCCATACTGAATGTGCCCTTCTTGAATGCCTGCACATGCCCATCGCGAGTCCGCGATCCTTCTGCAAAAGCAATCAAGCTCACGCCCGAATCGAGCGCCTGTTTTGCGCGCAGCGTCATAGTTTCGAGCCCATCGCGGCTCCGCTTGTCCGGCACGGGAATGTTTCCAAAGCGCCCCATCAGCCAGCCATAAATTGGAATCCGGAAATGGGATTCAAGCTCGAATCCGCGCACGAACTGCGGTATCGCCGAATAGATCACAAAGGGATCAAACAGATTCACATGGTTGCAGATAAAAATGCTCGTCCTCGTTGGATCGAATCCCGGCGAACGCACAACTTCAAATGTCGTACCAGCCAATCGAAGGATATTGCGGAAGAAAAGCCGCTGCGGCCAGTCGTTCTTGCGCGGATCGATAAACGCGCCCAGAAGAATCAGAAAGGTGCTGACAATCGCGAAGTGAATCCCGCTCACCGCCCACAGAACCGCCGATCGCGCCGCAAGATACGCATCTCTCATACGATCGCGTCCAACGCCGACGGCAGAATCTCAATCGATCGGCACTCCAGCCGCATAATTTCGCCGTCAATCATCACGTTCACCGGCCGGTCAATTTTAAACTCAATCTTTTCAGCAGCCGCACGCGATGCTCGCGGATCACGAATATGCGTCCCGGTAAAAAGCCGCGGCAGCATCCTGACGAGCCCCAGCCGGCTGATCGGTCCCCACCGCACGTATTCGATCTGCCCGTCGGTCGCCTCCGCCTTGGGCGCAATCATCATATTGCCGCCCGTAAATTTGCTGTTGTTGAACGAAAGAAAAAGCGCGGCGCGCCGATCCCACTCGCCCGAATCACCAAGCCGGTGTGGGAACGAAGAATGTTTCAACCCAGCCAGCCGCACAAAGACGCCCGCGATATAACCAAACTGCCCCCAACTCTTGAACCGGCGATTCACAAGCTCGCCCACATCCGCAGGAAATCCAAGGCTCAAAAGATTTAGGTAATAAAGTTCGCCGCCGGAATGCCGCAGACGAATCACATCGCACGCGCGCCGGCTCCCGTTCTTCAGCGCCTCGATCGTGTGCTCCACGCCTCGCGCCGTGAAATCCTTGAGAAATGAATTACCCGTGCCAAGCGGTAGAAAACCCAGAGCAGGCCGTCCGTGCGATAGCGCCTCGGGAAACAACCCGTTCACAATTTCAAACGCAGTCCCGTCGCCGCCCATTGCGAGAAATTCCCGAACACCCCGCTGATAGGCGCTTCGAACCAACTCGACTGCTTCGCCGGGGCGACTCGTGGGCGCAACGTCCAGCTCAATACCAGCCCGTCGGACGCGTTCGAGTGCCGCGTCAGCTAGCCGCCCGCATCGCCCTCCACCAGCCGCTGGATTCACGATCGCGAGAAAGCGTGAACTCACCGGCCGAAATCCATGCCGCGAAGTGGCCACGCAGCGCTCACAGCACCACCATCGCCGATCGGTCGAGCGCTGCGCGAATCCGTTCGGCCAGCTCGCCGCGTTTGATTTTCAGCGACGCCGTCAGCGGAAAATCGCGATCCCACACGAGATACCCGTTGATCCGCTTGTAATTCAGCAGGCTGCGATTGCACTCGGCAATTTCCGCCACCAGATCGTTCGTCATGGCCGCACCCGCTTCAGGATGAATCACCAGCACAAGCTTCTCCCCCACCATCGTGCGCGCAGGCCAAAGAAAATTTGCCGCAAACACGCAAAACTCCTTCACGGCCAAACCCTCAAAAACAGTTTCCACGTCCTCGGGATAAATATTCTTGCCCTCTTCCGTGACGATCATGTTTTTCTTACGCCCAAAAAGCTGCAAGTGGCCGTCGCGGTCCACGCGCCCAAGGTCCCCAGTAATTAGCCAGCCGTCTGGAATCGTCTCCGCTGTCATCTCCGGATCGTCAAGATAATGCGACATCACCGTCTTGCTGCGCACCAGCACTTCGCCAATCCCCTCCGCATCCGTATTCACAATTTTCAATTCCATCCCCGGCAGCGGCTTTCCCACAGTGTCAGCGCGAAACGGCTTGAAATCATTCAACGTGATTGCCGTCCCGGCCTCGGTGCTACCATACCCGTTGCCAACTTGTATCCCCAGATCGTAAAAAAACTGCAGCGTAGCGGGCTCCGTAAAAGCTCCCCCGACAAAAAGCGCGCGCAGCTCACCTCCAAACGCCTCGTGCACCTGCCCCAGCAAAGCCCGGCTCAACTTCAGATTTGGCCGGCGTCGCGTCAGCGCCCGATTCGTAGCAATCAGTACATCCAAGATTGTGCGCCGTCCAGCAGGCAATTGCGCAAAGCGCTGCCGCAATCCCTTTTCGAGATTCTTCAAGACCATCGGCACGAGGCTCATGTAAGTAATCTTGTATCGCGTAAACGCCTCGCGAATATATTCCGGCCTCAGCGTCCTTAAATGCACCACTGCCGCTCCGCACGTAAACGGCCCGATGAATCCCACCATGAAATCAATCGCATGATTCGTCGGCAAAATGCTCAGGTATCGCACGCCGGGCCAAAACGGATAAAGCGCCGTCAGCGCCATGCACTGCTCCAGATAATTCTCGTGCGTCAGCACGCAGCCCTTCGGCCGCCCGCCCGTTCCCGATGAATACACAATGCAAGCCGCATCTTTGCGCGCTCGCGGAACGAAAGTCGGCGCACCTTCCCCACGAAATTCCTCCCACCGTTTCGCTCCGTAAAGCTCAACATTTGTCGGCGCTTCCGTGACAAGCACAACTCGCGCCCGCAGACCCTTGAAGCCGCCAGCCTGCGCGATCGCTCGCCACAAATGATATTCCACCACGAGAAACTCAGCCTTCGAATGCGCCAGCAGCTGCAGCTGTTCGTCGGCACTCAGTTTGTAGTCGAGCGGAACCAGCACACCGCCGCAAAAGAAAATCGCATAAGCCGAAATCAGCCATTTCGACTGATTCGTCATAACGATCGCCGCGCGCGTCCCGTTCTGAAATCCGGCCTCTTGCAACGCGCCCGCGAGCGCGAGCGCCGCCGCTCCAAACGCGCGATACGTCATTCGAATGTTCTCGCGCTCCCGATCTGCTTCGATTAAGCAAATCTCATCGGGCCAGCGCTCAATCCCAGCGCGCAAAGCTTCGCCCAATGATTGATATTGCCGGAGGTCAAGCATCAGAGGCGCGATTGGATGCGCTCAGCAAGAGTGCGGAAATCACTCACGCCCTGTAGTTCGTAGTCAGGAAGCTCGATGCGGAAGTGCTGCTCGATGCGCGTCAACAGGTCGAGCGCCTGCAGGCTGTTGATCCCCAGCTTTTTGAAGAAGTCATCGTCCGCGTTCAATTTCTCCACCGGAACTTTGAAATGCTCCGAGGCCAGCCGCAGCACTTCGTGCGTCGTATTTTGGAGTGTAGGCATTCTGATTATCTTGCCACAGTTCTGTTGCAATTCGCGCGCGACCGCTACGGCAAATAAGGAAGCGCGTCAGTGCTCTCTACAAACTTCCTCAGGCCTACCTCGACCGCCGGTCGCGTGAACAGCTCGCAGAAAATATCCACTTCCTGCTTCAGCTCTGCATACGGAATCGGCTTAATGAATTTCTTGGCCGCAATGGTCGCGCCGCGATCAAACTTCGCCACCTGCGCCGCGGTCACGCGCGCCACACGCAGCGCATCACCTTCCCCCGTCACTTGGCTCACAAGCCCAATCGCCTGCGCCTTTTGGGCGTTGATGCTGCGCCCCGTCAAAAGGAGATCCCGCACCACACCATTCCCGATGTCGCGCTTGAGCCTCGGAATGCCTCCAAAGCTCGGTATCAATCCCAGTCGCAGCTCGGGAAAGCAAAAACGCGTCATTTTATCCGCCACAATCAAATCACAAAGCAGCGCCAGCTCAAATCCGCCGCCGAAAGTAACCCCGTGTACCGCCGCAATCGTCGTGAGCGGAGCCGCATCAATCGCATTTCCCACGCGGTGAATCCGCTCAACGAACTCACGCACGCCGGCAACACGCTCCGCGGGCGGCAGCGCCTGCGAGCGGTGATACAACTCGCGCAAATCAGCCCCGGCGCAGAATCCCTCTCTACGCGGGCTGGAAATGATCAATGCGCGGCAGTCCTTCTGCAGCTTTTCAAGCGCGCTTACAAACTTCTCAAGCTCGGCGAGAGTCGCGGAACCGATCTCATTACAGGGCGCGCGATCGAGAACCAGCTCGATCACGCCACCCTCTGTATTCCAGGATAAGGTTGCGCCGCGAAAATCTCTCATGCGCTCTTTTTCCCGAATAGCCGTTCGATTTCGGCGGCGAAGTGCGCGACGATTGCGTCGCGCTTCAGTTTTCCGTTCGCCGTCAGCATGCCATTCTCGATCGTCAGCGGTTCCGGAACAATATGAAACGCGCGAATCGTTTTGTAATGCGGGAGGCCGGCATTTGCCGCGTCGAGCGCCGCTTGCACGCGCTCGGCTTTGAGCCCGTTTGATGGTTGCGCGGTAACGAGCGCCGCGAGAAAGCTGCGCTGGTTGCCCACGATCACCACCTGCGCGGCTTCGGGGAGTTCGCGCGCCAGCGCATCCTCTAGCGGCTCGGGCGCCACGTTATGTCCGGAATTCAAAATGATCAGATTCTTCAGCCGCCCCGAAATGCGCCAGTTGCCATTCGCATCCTTCTCGCCTTGATCGCCGGTATGGAACCACCCGCCTTCGAGCGCCTTCGCCGTAGCTTCCGGACGTTGCCAGTAACCGGGAAAAACATTCGGCCCGCGAACAAGGATCTCGTCATTTTCTCCGAGCGTCATTTCAATTCCCGGAATCGCAGGTCCCACTCGCCCCGGCTCCACATGGCCTGGTGCATCGAGTGTGCAAATCGCAGTAGTCTCCGTCAGGCCGTACGCCTGCAGCACGGGAATTCCGATCATCATGAAGAATTGCTGCGTTTCAGGTGACAACGGAGCGGAGCCTGAGATCAGAGCTTTTAGATTGGCGCCAATCGTTTTACGAATTGTTGGAAACATGAAGCTAGTGGCCAGATGTAGCCAAACCGAATCGGCAATCGTGCCCTTGCCGCTTAGCCGATTCGCATACGCCCGTTGCGCGCGAGAGAACATAATGGCGGCGAATCCGCCTTTCTCTCGCACCGCTTCTTCGATTTTCCCCCGCACGCGCTCGAGCAAAGTCGGCACATTCAGAAAGTAGTCCGGCTCAGCAAGCTTCAGCTCATCAGACAGTTTCGAAAGATCCGTCGAAAGCGTCAGCACGCTGTTCCGCGAAAGCGCAGTCAGCAAGAGAATCCATGATGCAGCGAAACAAAACGGAAGATAGTGAAAAATACGCTCAGGTTCTCCACGCGTTTTTTTCACTTCCACCATTAGCTCGTCGAGGCGCGCGCCCGTGCGTTCGAGCATGAAATTCACATTGCCCGCATTCAGCACCACACCCTTTGGTTCGCCGGATGTACCGGACGTGTAGATGATCGTGAGTGGATCGGAATCCGCATGGGCAGGCGTTTTCGAAGGTGCAACCGCCGAGTCTCCCGTGAAAATACCGTCGAGCAGTGAGATCTTCGGCGCGGCCGGCCACAACTTTAGAATTTCCGCGGCCAGTGGAGCATCCGAGCAGCAGATACGCGTCGGTGTCGAATCCTTCAGCATCGCAGCCAGTTCGACTGGCGCCTGGCGCGTATAGAGCGGCACCACGATGATTCCCTCCGCCATCATTGCCAGGTCAAGCGCAGCCCATCGAATGCTATTCGGCGCCAGCAAAGCGCAGCGGTCGCCTTTTTTGAACCCTCGCGTGACAAGAAATTTGCGCGCCTGCCCGACCAACGCCAGCAGCTCGCCGCCGGTCACCGAGACAATCTTTCCGTCGCGGACTTCGGCAAGCACCGGTACGCTTGACGCGCGCTGCAACCGTTCAAAGATGTTCTCTAGAAATGTCATCGTCACGAGGCGCTGACGGCCATACTTTTTTCCAAACGATGCCTTCGCTGACCTTGAAGCTTCCCCAAAATCGTAAATCCCGGAAACATCAGCACGGGGTAAATCAAACCCGCTACGCTTGAAAGTTTTACGCCTCCCAGCCAGGCGAGCAGGATTGACACGACACTCACCACGCCACTGAACAGAGTGTTATAAATACTCCAGCGTGTATCGAAAACTTCCACTGGGCTCAGTGTAAGTTGAGAGCGCTGCCGATAGGCATGCAGAAAAAGGAGCACGAACACCACCGCAATCGCCAGGTATCCCGCGCTGTAGATAATCATCAGCGTCGGCAGTTGAAATTGCTCGATGACTGCGCGCACAGTTCCGTCGGGAAGGCGAACTTCCAGTGACGAACCAGACCAAACATTGATCAGCATGGAGAACAGAAACTTCAGCGGGTAAATGTAGAACAGCACGACAAACAACAGCGCCGAGTTCAACACGATAGTCACAGTATCTTGCAATCCATAGCGGCGAAAATAGATATATTGCTGGTACCAGATCAGCATCAGCAGGACGAAACAGATCGCAAACGCGAAAAACCCGCGCATGGTCTCCAGCAGCTCGGAAAAAGTCCGCGATACTTCGAGTGAGACGATCAAGAGCGTCACTGCAAATCCGAATACTGAGTCACTCAAACCTTCGAAGCGCGTGATCTCCTGGCCACGCCAATGGAAGCCGGGCTCTGTGCCGATTCCTTTCTCGACGAGTTTCGTGCGCAGCATGATAGTTGGTCCGGCTCAGCCGCGAGCTGCCACCGCGTCGCCGCGCTCTTCCACCAGACGGCAAAGCCCCGGACTCAGCGGCGGCAAATAGTCTTCCCAGCTGAGCACTCCCTGCCGCACCGGAAATTCGGGGAAGTGGCGCGCCACGAGTTCTTCGAAATAGACTCCCATTCGCGCCATCACTTGCAAGTTGCGCGCTACCGTCCGCGGCATAACATCGCGAATTTCATCGGCTTGCGCATCGAGGGTCTCGAGCGCCACAGCGACCTTGTCCGCCAGGTCCGGTTCATCCACGCGCATCAGCAGATGTTCGTGCCCACGCTCGCGCATCAGGTTGCGAATCCGTTCATCCATCGTCACTCCTGCCGACGGGATTCCAGCCGGCATCGAAGTGACGATCGCGTGATAGCGCGACGAAAGAATCCGGTCGGCCGCGCGCAGGATGCTCACCAGCTGATACATGTCGTACTTCTCGGAAGAAAAGACCGGCACGCCGCCCAGCTTCTCCGCCACTCGCTCGCAAGCGTCTCCATCAAGCATCTCCATCCCGATCATCACCGGAAATACGCGCCGCGACTTTTGGTACCGGTCAACACCGGCCGCCATCGCCGATAAATAAGTTTCGTACGACGCATCCACTGCCGAGCCGGAACGATGGAAATAAATCGTCCGGTAGTAGCTCTTCGCATACGCGCCTGCCACGGAATGCGCGGCCCACTTTGCCAGCGAAGCGCTCACCGGCCACCAGAACGGATTGATCGGACATACCGCAAGCACGGGAGTAGCGCCGTCCCAGCCCGCATCGCGCAACGCCTTGCGGCCATACTCCGGGCCGAGCGGCTCAAAAGTCCAAGCTGTGTCCGTGCCCAGCTCAGTTGGAACGCCCAGTTTGCCGAGCACCTGTTGTGATTCGACATTCCGCGTGATCACCAGCGAATCGCTGCAGTACCGCTTGCACATCTTCTGCAACAGCGGATCCATCTGCCCGGCCTCAGCGCCGAACGCTACGCTCAACTTGTTCTGCGCCGAAGCGATGCCCAGCGAGCCGATCATCATCGTGGTGAGCGCGTTGGCGAATTTGCTTTTGAACATCGAGCCTTCGCACGCCACCACGCCATCGTTCTTGCGCACCTCGGAATGCAGGAAAGGAGGAAATACGTCCGGGAGATGAACCTGCTTTGCGTCGCCAAAGTAGCCGCGCGTCAGATCGAAATTCTGTGTCATCACGCTCAACTCAAGATTCTGCGGCCCCAGAATTCGCCACACCTGCCTCAGCATTTCCTCCACGCGCACATCCGAACCGGTGTTCCGCGTTCCGTTGTATCCGGCGAATAGCAGCTTGAGCTTCGTCCCGGGTTTCCACGGCTGGCCGGCCCCGAGTACCCATTCGAACTTATTCAGTTCGATCAGGCCGCTCACCCACGCTTCGAGGACAAAATCCATCATGGCCGCACGTCCTGGACCACGCGCGCGGCCCCAGCCGCTGATTCGGAAGGCCAGTCGCGATACTTGTAAACGAAATGTGTCTCGCGGCTGTACTTCAGCAGCGGATAGCAATATTCCGAAAACGGAACGGGCTTGCGTCCCATCTCCGCGACTACACGCGAATTGTCGAACACGGTATTCCACACGAGGTAAGGCAGAAAAACTTTCAGCAGCGTTGCGAATCCGCCGATTTTGCCGGCGCGACCCGCCAGCGCATTCACCATTTTCGAAGATGGCGCTTCAAGTCCAGGGACGAATCGCGGTCCATGCTTGCCCTGCGCCTTCGCCAGCGCGTTTGTAAGCTCCGCGAAGGTTTCCGAGCCAGTACCGGACGAAAGATGATAGATCTCGTGCGCGGGCTTTTCCTTCAGATGCAGCATCGCGATGGCGTCGGCCACGTAGTTGACCGGCACGATGTCGATACGGTCCGTCGAGCGAAAGGGCAGCGCCGGCAAGCCTGCGAGGAATACAAAAGTGCGAACCATGTCGAACTGGTTCGTTTCCGGGCGCCGGCTATCGCCCAGCACGATGCTCGGCCGGAAAATCGTGCGCGGCACATCCGGCAGAAGCTGCCGCACCATGTGCTCGCAGAATTTCTTGGTGCGCGCATACGGATCATAGTCCGAGCGGTTCCAATCGATCGACGCGTCCTCTTGCACAACTTCATTTGCACGCTGGCCGCACACCGCGACGGTGCTGACGTGGCTGAAGCGGCGCAGCCCATGATCGTCGCGCGCCCGCATCGCCAGCTGGATCACTTCGAGCGTTCCGCGCAAATTCACGTTGAGGCAGCTCTTCTCGGATTTGCGGTTGAGGGAAGCGGCGCAGTGAATCACGGAATCGGTGCTTCTAACAAGGCGGCGGTAATCTTCGTCGCTGAGCCCAAACTGCGAATCCGTGAGATCGCCCAGAAATATCGTGACCTTCGAATTCAGGAAATCCTCGAAGCGCGGAAAATCCATGTGCAACTGCAGCGAACGCCAGACTCGCTCCTGTGCTTCCTGCAAATTTCGAGCGCGGACCAGCAGGTTCAGCGGCTGAGAATAATCCGCGAGAAGATTTGATGCGATGTGCGCGCCGATATAGCCGGTGGAACCGGTGAGAAGAATTGCCACTTTGATTGAATCTCAGTTCGCCGTTGTCGGAGATGAGCCCGTCGCCCCCGCGGCATTCGCTTCGCCATCGCCCGCCAACGGCACTTTGCGCCCCGGACGGGACTCCAGAGGGCGGCCCTCGATGAGAGGATAACACCACTTGCGCAGCGCCGGAATGTGCACGTTGATCCAGTAGTCCCACCAGTCGAGGCCGCGGGCGTCGAAGCCAAAATCCGAGCGCTCGCTGGGGGGGAGCGCGGCGCTGAGCTGCTCGACGTGCAGGGCTTCGAAGACGTGGTCGTTGTGCAGGATAAACGGCTCGAAAAGCGAGACGAGCTTGATCACTTTTTCGAGTTCGCGTTCGCGACGCGCGAGTGGCGGCTTAGCGGCGAAAGGCTCGACGGTACGGTTGATTGCCTTCACGAACGCTTTCTGCGCGGGGGCGGAAAGTTTCTGGTAGCGCGATTTCGAAACTGGAATCGCGTCGAATTTCAGGCGCAGACGATGCTCGAGTCCGTCTTGCGCGCGGTAAAATTTGCGATGGCCCAAACCTGTGAGTTCGATCGAACGGCGCATATCGCACGGATTTGTGACGGAAGTGGCGAGCTGATAGACGCGCTCGTGGCGGCGCGCGACGAGTGCAGCGGTAATGAGCGTCATGCCGCGGCAGACGAGGTCCACCGGAATCAGGTCGAGACACTTTGATTCGGTTGTCGGAAGCTGGCGGAAGAAAGTGCCAAGCAGATAGGAGAGCGATGCGGAGGTGTTGATGCCTTCGTTCCAGCCGAGGAACGGTTTTTCGATCGAGGTTTCGACGATAGCCGGGCGGACCACGGCGATGGCTGCGTTGGGTTGCGCGTCGAGAAAATTCCGAATGAACGATTCGGAAAGGCTCTTTGTGAAGGTGTAGGTGTTGGGCCAGCCAAGCTCGTTGGCGCGCTGGGTGGCTGCATCGCTAAGAGTCTGGCGCAGCCAACGGACGCGATTCTTGCGAATCTGATTTTCGAGAGCCGCACCGCTCAAGCCCTTCGAAGCATGTTCCCTTTTGAGCGCCTGGGCGCGCAATTCAGCGGTGACCTCAGGAGAATCGGCGCGCGCTTCGGTCTCGTGGACGAGAGCTTCGAGCGATTGCCATTCTTTTTCGGCGTCGAAATCCGCGAGGCCGACCGGAGTGTAATTTGACGGGAGCTCTTCGAGCACGCGGCCGTCGCGCTGGCCGATCACGTAGCACGTGGAGAGATGAAGCAGAGAAGCGTGCTGGCAGTCGCGAAGGAAGTCGAGCAAGTAGGCTGTTGAGCGGACATTCGTCGCGAGAGCTTCGCGGAGATCGGGATTGAAATCCGTGAGGCCGGAGCTGTTGATGATGACGTCGAGCGTTTTTGCGAGGCGCTGACGCACATCCGACGCCATGCCAAGACCAGGATTGCTAACATCGCCTTCAACGACTTCGATTCGCTCGCGCAGGAAAGCGGCGAACCGTTCGCCATGCTCGGCGGCAAGCTGCTCAAACACGGGCGATTCTTCCACCACGCGACGGAAACGGGCGAGAGCCGTGTTGGCCTTATTCCGCCGGACGAGCAGATAAATTCTACCGATCTCCGGAAGGTCGGTGAGGAGATTTGCGAGCCACACTTTGCCAATGAAGCCCGTGGCGCCGATCAGAAGAATGTTTTTGCCGCGCAGCGAATCGCGCACGGAGAAGGGAAGGCCATCGTGGGCGGCCCCATTCGTCTTCGCAAAGTGTACGACGGGAATCGAGACTTGCGGCGACGGCCGCTGAGCAGATTGAATTGCGCCGTCCACGATTTCGGGATTCTTCGTGAAGCCGAGGCTGCGAACAAGAATTTCGCGCGAGACTTGCCCGTTGGGCTGGCGTCCGGTGAGTTTCGCGAAGGCGCCGCGCGGGCGAATCACGGGATCGAGCAAGCGTCCCGTGGCAAGGCCGTCGCGAAAATCGAGGCGGTTGCAGAGAATGCGCCCGACGCCGAGATGATTGGCGAGAGGGCGCATGATGTGGTCGAGTCCCTGGCTGACAAGAACAACGTCTGCGCCGGATGTGATGATTTCTTTTAGCCGGGCAACACCGGCGGCTTTCAATCTTGGCCTGAGAAAATATTGGAAGAATTCTTCACCGAGGAGGTCGAGCCGGTCGCGGCTCACGCCGCGCAGTACCGTGTGGAGAAGTCTTGTCGCGAACACGCGATTCGTGGCGTAGAGAAATGGCCGCGCGATGGCGAGGACGCCCATGGTCCCGCGTCGCCCCCAGCGTTCGAGAAAGGTCTGGGCGTTCCAGGTGAAGAAGCCTACGGGGCGGACGGCGGTGAGATTCAGCAGGCTGCCTTCGACGCGCCAGTAGACTGGTTCTCTTGCGGCGGAACCGCTGTTATCGCGCTGACGCGAAGCCGATTCCGAATTGTTGGAGTTGGACGGCATGGCTAGAGATGCGACTAAATCACGATGGAATTGAAAATTATCATGCTGGCGGTTTGCAAGCAAGGGAGCACGAACTCTGCTATCGAAAATGACTTTTTTGTCTCGATTAGGAATTGCGATGTAGCGTTTTTTCTTGGAGTTACGGGGAATTCTAATCGCGGTGTCTCGATTAGAAATCTGGTGATGGGTGGGGGGTAGCGAGGGATGGCTAAGCCGCCAGCGTCCCGGAGAAATTCTTGACGAAGAATCGCGATTTTTTTGCGATTAGACTTGGGCTCGATGGTTTGTTTTGTTGGAGTTACGAGGGATTCTAAGTCCGGATTTGCGATTAGAAATTGGGGGAAGGATAGGACGGGTGCTGGGATGGGCGGCTGTAAAAGAGCCGGCGGGACGCCGGCGGTACGGAATGGCAGTTCGGGCCTTGGGGCGTGCGGGGTCTGGGGCGCCTTTGCGTCTGAAGCAGCCATCCTACGGCGCGAGTTTTTGTCGGTGCCCATAACCCAGCGATTACGGTAGCAAATTGGATAAACGAAGGCAAGGCGAAAGGCGAATAACGAATCGTTGGTTATTTTTTTGGTGGGGCGGGGTATTGGAAGCGGAAGGAGTCGCCTGCTGGGCCGGAGACGCCGCGCGTGTTGTAGTCGAGGAGGTAGTCGAGGTGATCTTTGTCTTCGGGATATTCCAGGCCTGCGGGATACGGATACGGAACCAGCGTGTGCAAGGGCAGGGGGGCTACTGTGTCGCCGTGGGCGGCGTAGAAGTCCATGTCTTTGGCGAAGCCGTCGGCGTAGAAGAAATAGTCGCGGGTCCAGCCTTCGGGGGGATCGGGGAGATTGGTGGCGTCGAAGTCGATGGAGACTTCGTCGCCTGAGCCGTAGATGACATATTTTTCGTCTATTTTTTTAACGAGATCCGTCACGTCGCCGTAGCGCGTGTAGTTGCCGATTTGCCGCGTGTAGGGGCCTGTGGCGCTGACTTGTTCGTAGATGTAGCGCAAATCGTTGATGGGATTGCCTTCGACGACGCGCGGGTAGCCGCGGAAATCGAGCTTCGCTCTTGCCAGAGGAATTTCGGTGACTTTGAAGGGAACGTCGCGCGCGGAATTATCGACCCGGATGCGGTCCCAGTAGATTTTCAGATTCGTGGTGATGCGAATGAAGCGGGAGCCTGAAGGAAGCTTGCCGGTGAGATCCACGACCATGGTGCGCGCGAGCCCGGCGGGGAAGCCCATGTCGTTGATGATGCGAACCCATTTCGCGGAATCGTCGAGCATTTCGACGTAGGGCGGAACCGGCTCGATGCCCGCTTGCCATGCGGCATACATCGAGTTGGCGCTGAAATAATCGGTGAAGCCGTCCATCAGCAGACGAATCGGGCGATCGGCTTCCCAGGGGCCGAGATCGAGCTCGATGGTATGCATACCGGCGAAGCCTTGATAGGGCGCATCGGGAAAATTCGTGACGTATTTGCGATCGCGCGCGCGAAGCAGCGGTAGCAGATCGTGGCCTTTGTCGTCCCATGCTCCGGCGGGGGCGTGCGCGTCCTGGCTGGCGATCACTTTGAACATCGGAAAGGGCGGGGCGCTGAGGAAGCGCTCGTTGGGATCGACCTCGACGTCCTCGGGATGATCGATGGCGAGAAGGCGGGTTTGATCGAGGTAGTCGAGCTCTTCCATCGGCTCGAGCATTTTGAAACTGATCAAGCCATCCTGCGGCTGCACTTGATAGCCGGAAACTTTGAAATACTCGTCGGGGTCGGGAATATTGCGCTGGTTGGGGCCTGTCCAGTGGCCGACGATTCCGGGGCCGATCATGTCGGCGAGGAATTCATATTTTTCGCCGTTCCAGACGAAGACGATCGGGCAGGAGCTGCCGCGGCGGTCGATTTCATTAAGCTGCTCGTTCTTCAGCGCGGCAATTTGCATTTCGTCTTGCAGCACGCCGGTGGGCCACAGAAGACGAATCACTTCTGCTTCGCGCTCGAAGCCGAGGCCTGCGACGATATCGGTGGGGCCTTGGCCCAGGTAGCCAGAAGCGCCTGTGACTTCCCATTTTTGTTGCAGCGCGCCGGCGGATAGCTCAACTTTCGTTCCGATTCCGGTTTTGTTGTCGTGTTCGCCTTTGAATGCCAGGCGGAGCCAGTTGTAGCGATTGCCTCCGGTGTTTTTCAGCAGGACGGGCGGAAGATTATTCTGAGTGATGAGCAGATCGACGGCGCCATCGGCTTCGAAATCCGCGGCGATAATGCTGCGCGGATCGTGGAGCACGATTTTGTCGAGGCCGGTTTCGGCGGTGACATCGCGAAAGCCGGCGGAGCCTTCGTTTCTGAGGAGCACGATGCGGCCTTCGCCCGAGTATGTTTCGCCGACCGCGGCGAGATCGACCCAGCCGTCGTTGTCGTAATCGAGAGCAGCGACGCCCCAAGCGCGCATGAATTCGAAATCGGGCAGCGGGATGCGATCGAAGGATTTTCCTTCTGCGTTGCGCCACAGGGTCAGTCCTGGCGGCGCCCAGTGGGTGAAGGCCAGATCCATCCAGCCGTCTTTGTCGAAATCGAGCGAGACGACTCCGGCGGTCGACGCGGGCATGTCAGCGGGCGTCTTTGTGGTCCATGGAGTGGTGGCGCGAAAGGCGCCTTCGCGTTGATTCATGTAGGCGACGGGCGGCTTCTGCCAGCCGGTGACGACGAGATCGATGGCGCGATCGTTGTTGAGGTCACTTCCTAGCGCCCCCACGGATGGCGCGACGCCGCCGAGCCCGGTTTCTTTTGTCCAGTCGGTGAAAGTGCCGTTGCCATTGTTGCGCCAGAGAATATTTCCGGGCGGCGCGGCATCGGAGGGGAACGGGAACGGCTCGCGGGGATTATCGAGCTGGAATTCGTTGAAGCGCGTGACGTAGAGATCGAGGTCGCCGTCGTGGTCGTAGTCGATGAAGGCGAGTCCGAGTGCGAGGCCATCACTAGCGATTCCGGCTGCCTCGGTAACATCTTTGAAGACGCCTTTTCCTTCGTTGTGAAACAGCGCGACGCGGCCATCGAAGCCGACGGCGAGATCGGGCTTGCCGTCGTTGTCGTAGTCGCCGACGGCGCAGCCCATGCCATCGCCGCTGATATCGAGGTGCGCGGATTTCGTGACATTCACGAACTTGCCGCCGCCGAGATTGCGGAAGAGGCCGGCGTTTCCTTTTCCATCGGCGTTGACGAGAAACATGTCGGGCTTTCCGTCACCGTCGTAATCGAGGACGCAGGCGCCGCTGCCCAGGAATTTCGCGACGGGGCGCGGTTCGTCTACTTGAGATTCGGGCTCGGGCTTGTGCAATCGCTTCGTGCGGAGGCTCGCGGATTTCACGGTCGGCTTGCGCAAAGCGGAGGGAGGCTGCGCGGGAAGGCCGGATAGCGGCGTGACGTTGGTGAAATGCACCGGGACGGCCGGGGGAACCGGTTCCGGTGCGGGGCGCATCAGCTCGGCGAGAGAATATTTTCCCTGTTCGCCGTAGATGAAGCTCATGGGCTTGCCAAGTTTTGCGGCGGTGAGATGCTGGAAGCGGTCGAGATGCTCGATGGCGCGCGCGTCGTCATTCTTGCGGCGATAGGCTTGGGCGAGTCCAAATTCGGCGGAGACCTGAAACGGATTCAGCTTCAGCGCGTTTTCGAAAGCGGCGATGGCTTTGTCATATTGCTGCTGCTGCGAATAGATGAGGCCGAGGAAATATTGCGTGTCGGCGTCGGCGGGATCGAGGTCGGCGGCTTTTTGAAAATATTCGATGGCTTGGCCGGGTTGGCCGGCGGCTTTAGCGAGGAGGCCGAGGTTGAACCATACGCGCGGATTTTTGGGATCGCGCTCGGCGGATTTTTGGAGGATTTGCTGCGCATCGTCGAGGCGCTGCATGTTGAGGAAGGCGATGCCTACGTTGACGCAGCCGATGTCGGATTCCTGGTCCAGGATGCAGGCGCGCTGAAATTTGCCGAGGGCTTCTTCGAAGTGCTGGCGGTTCATGAGGGCGACGCCGTAATTATTTTCGCGGATGATTTCGGCGTGTGGGGCTTGTTGTTGTTCGGGGGTGGGCGTTTTCGTGATGCGACGGCGGACGTGCGAGCGCGGGGCTTGCTGTGGCGCTTGTTGCGGCTGTGGTTGGGACTCTTGTTGCTGTCCGAGGCTGGCGAGAGAAAGAGCCAGGATGGCTAGGGGGATGGCGAAAAGTAGGGAGCGGTGTGTGAACGGGGACCTTGTGGCCGGTTTCACGGGATTCATATTAGTCGAGAACGGGTAGGGCGGGAAATGCGAAAGGCGGGGCGCGAAGCAGGAGCGAAGCGAAATACGGAGGGCTTCGACAGGATGCGGGGAGCATAGAGAGGAGTTGCGTGGGCAGAAAAATGCCGGCCAGAGGCCGGCGGTACGAAAAACTGGGCTAGCGTTTGGCGAGCGGGGTGGAGGCGATTATGCCTGAGCCTTCTTTGATGGTGATGATTTGGTCGGCTGGAACACCCTGGATGGTTTCGTCACCTTGGCCGTTGGGCCAGCGAATGGTGACCGCGCCGACCTTCGTGTAAGACCCGAGACCAAATGTGAGGATGAGTTCGCTCGAAGAAAGATAGCTTCCGCCACTCGTCAGCGTCTTTGTTTGTGTCTCGCCTCCGACGAGACCGCGGTCCCCGCCCGATTGAAAAGCAACGACGTCATCTCCGTAGGTAATCCGAACCGAAGCGCCGATTCCGTCGCGATTAGATTTTTTGCCTACTAGCTTGATGCGGAGGCTGTGATTTGTGGCGCCGGTATTCTTGAAAAGAGCGGCGGGGCCGCCGTTGGTAGAGACGAGGACGTCGAGGGCGCCGTCGTTGTTAATGTCGCCGTAGGCTGCGCCGCGTGCGACGCGCGGAGAGGCGAATGCGCGGCCCATTGCGTCGGTGACTTCTGCAAATTTTCCTGCGCCGAGATTGCGGAAGAGGTGCGGGGGTTCGGCGTATTTCACGCGGGGCTGGACTCGTTCAATGGCCTCCTCGATGTGGCCGTTGGCGATGTAGATGTCGGGCCAGCCGTCGAGATCGTAGTCAAAGAAGAAGCAGCCGAAGCCGAGGGTGAGAAGGGAGGCGCGGCCGACTTCGGAGCGAGGGGCTTCGTCGACGAAGAGGCCGTTGCGCTCGTTGTGATAGAAGGCGAGCATTTGATTTGAGAAATTCGTGACGATGAGGCTCGGGTAGCCGGAGCGGTCGTAATCGGCGGCGGCGACACCCATTCCGGCGCGGGCGACTCCATCTTCGCTATATGCGACGCCTGAAGGCACGGCTTTTTCTGTGAAGGTGCCGTTCGTGTTGTTCATGTAGAGCTTGTTGGGCTGCGTGTCGTTGCTGATGAAGATGTCGGGCCAGCCGTCCTGGTTGGCGTCGAGGATGGCGATGCCGAGGCTTTTCGAGCTGGTGTCGAAGAGGCCGGCTTTTTGCGTTGCGTCTTCGAAGGTGCCGTTGCCGCGATTGTGCCAGAGGCGGACGGACGCGCCTTTGTAGGATTCGGGCGTGCAGTAGGATTTCGCTTTGCCGTCGAGGGTGCAGTAGATATCGGTTTCGGGCGACCACTGGACGTAATTGCCGACGACGAGATCGAGGTGGCTGTCGCGATCGTAGTCGACCCAGGCGGCGGCGGTGCTGAATTCGTGCGGGCCGGCGAGGCCGGCTTTCTGGGTGACGTCGGTGAAGGTGCCGTTGCCGTTGTTGTGGAAGAGGCGGCTTTGGCCGAGGGCTGTGATGAAGATGTCGTCGAAACCGTCGTTATCGTAGTCGCCGATGGCTACGCCCATGCCCATCATTTCTACGGCGAGGCCGGCTTTTTGGGTGACGTCGGTGAAGGTGCCGTCGTGGTTGTTGTGGTAGAGGGCTAGCGTTGAGTGGCGCTTTTTTGAGTTTGAGTTTGGGTCTTGGTTTGGAGTTGGCCAGTCTTCGCCATTGACGAGGAGGATATCTTGCCAGCCGTCGTTGTCGTAATCGAGGAAGGCGACGCCTGAGCCCATTGTTTCGGGGAGGTATTTTCTTCCGGAGGCGGCGTTGTTGTGGGTGAAGTGGAGGCCGGCGGAGTGGGTGATGTCTTCGAAGTGGATTTTGGATGGGGATGCGGGTGATTGAGGCGATTGTTGCGACTGGGCTGTCGAGGTGAATGACAGGCCGAGAGCTAAGGAAAGCGCACAGGCAAGAGTGCCTGTGCCACTGAAACCGGCGGGGCGAATGGTCATCAGTCGGAGCCTTTCGTGGTGAGTTGAGCAGTAGGAGCGGACGGATGCGCGCGGCTCATTGGGCCCTTTGCGTATTTTTTCGGAGCTGCTTTTGGAGCCGCCAGCAGCTCGGAGACGTGCTCGTGGATTGGCTGGCGCTCGAGATTATCGTCGGGATGATCGCGGCGGTAGGGACCCGTCAGAGTTTGGGCGGACTCGTCGGCTTTGAAGCGGAGGTAGCGCTTTTGGAATTCGGCGGCGGGGGCGGGTTGGTTGAGGCCTGTGTAGCAGAGCATAAGGTTGTAGTTGGCTTCGAGATCTTCGGGATCGATGGCGAGCGTGGATTGGAATTCGGCTATGGCGTCTATGTAGCGACGCTGGAGGAAAAGGATGCGGCCGAGATCGTCGTGGACGACGCGGTCGCGCGGATATTGCTTGATTACTTCGCGGAGGTGGCTTGCGGCTTCGTCATATTGGCCTTCGCTGCGGAGGACGCGCGAATAGAAATAGTGCGCGCGGGCGAGGTCGGGCTTGAGTGCGAGCGCGCGATCGAGAACTTCGCGCGCTGCGGTGAGATTACCTTCCTGCACGCGGGCGCGGCCCAGATTGACCCAGCCGTCGGGATTCTTCGGATCGATCTGCGTGACTTTTGTGAATGCTGCGGCGGCGCCGGTGAGATCGCCTTGCAGGAACAGGCCGATGCCGTAATCGTTCCAGCGCGTCCAGTCGTCCGGATTGAGTTGGACGGCGGGCGCGGGTTCTGGGGATTTTGCGGGCAGGACATTTAGATCGATTGCATTCTGTGCGACGACGACGATTGGAAGTATGGGAATGCCTTTCGCGCCGCCAGGGACCTTTGATGGATCCCCGGTGAAGAGCCAGTGGCGGTCGTCGAAATCGGGCGTGGTGGCGGCATCTTTGTGCGCAGGATCTACAGCAGATGCGAAGGAGAACTGTGTGTTCCACCACGCGAATTTCCGGTAGTTCAATTTAGCGACTACGTGAATGCGGTCGCCGGCGTCTGGGGGAATCTGAAGGCGGAAGTGAGCCGTGTCAGCTGCGCCTGGCGGAATGAGATGGACGTAAACGGTGGCGCGTGCGGACCAGGCGTTGCGTTTATTGATGGGATTGCCGTGCGAATCAATCAGCAGCGAGCGGTAGAAATGCGCGCCGGGATCGACGGGGCCTTTGCCATCGTCGGTTGCGCGGCCGCTCCAGAAGATCACGCGACCTTTGTCGTCGGTGGCGGAAAGTTCCAGCCAGCAATCGAAGGCATCCACTGTACCGCCCGGAAAGAAGTGGCCCATCTTGCGCGTGCGTACGACGACATCGAGGCGGTAGGTGCCGTCGCGGCGGACGGAAGCGGCGGAGCGGTCGAGGGGGGCAGTGAGCTGGCTTATTTCGGCCGCTGATTCTGAACCTGGCGCCGCAACCGGGGCAGATGCGGCAGACTCTTCTCCCACGGCGAATGTGGTCTCGATGCCCGGCGTAGACGCGACCGCGGCTGCGGGCGCTTCCGACGGATTGGTTTTTGATTTCGTTTCGGGCGCCTCAGGAGAAATCGCGAAGATATCGACGCTGAGTTCTTTATCGGTGAGGAATCTTGTTGTCGCGTCGAGTTGCTCGGGGTCGTTGTTCACAAACGGCAGAGCTGTATTCGCGGCAGGGAACCGATGCGAATGAACGGCGCCGGCGATCGCACCCGCGTCGGACGATTCCTCAGCGGGCATGTGGCAATCGGGGCAGGCCATGGGCTTTGCTGGGTAGTAGAACGAGCGGGCGCCCTGCCAACCGACGCCGCTGGCTTGCCAATTGTCGTAATCGTTGAAGCCGCGCGTCCAGCGGTAGTGGTTCACGGGGGCGTCCAGATGGACTTTGTGGCACGTGGAGCAAAACTCGGCGGTCTGCGTGCGCATGAAGGGCTTGAGGAACACGCGGCGGTGCGGCTCGGGATTCAGCTCGGTGAGGTAATCGTGAACGCGGCGGATGATGGGATTTTTGCTCGCGGCGAGTTTGTGCAGCGCGGGATATTCGAGCTCAAAATCGGCCTGGCCCATCGTGCTTTTCACTTGCGCGATTGAATGGCACATCATGCAGCCGAGGCCAGCTTGGGCGGCTGGTGTGTTTTCGATTTCACGGACGGGGCGATCGAACATGCCGCTGTAGAGCAGCGCGGGATCGTGGCAGCCGGCGCACCATTTGGAAGGCTTCACGCCGACTACGTCCTGCATGTATTCAATGCTCTTGAGATACCAGGGGTTATTGAACGATGAAAAATGGTGGGCGGAACTCTGCCACTGCTTGTAGATGTCTGCGTGGCATCGTTCGCAGCTTTGTGACTCCATAAAGTATGAGGCCGGAATTTGACCGTGATGCAACGTTTGCGCGGAGCTGGGAAAGAATGGGCCCGACGGGCCGTCCCCTTCGTTGTCCATAGAGGCGGGAGCTATTACAGGGTTTTCGATGCGGTGGTTGCGCTCCCACGGCACTTTGCGGAGCCAATAGGCGCCTGCGCTGAGAGCTGCAGCCACGGTCAAGAAGAATGCGCAACGGAGCACTGTCGCAGTGGCGTGGTGCGCTCCAATCGCGAAGCCGCGGTGGTGCCCCATCCAATCCGCGACAATTAAGGCTCCGCCTACGACGCACGCGGCGATGTGAACGTAAAGCAGCGGCCATTCCATGCGGCGAGTGCCGGTGAAAATCAGCATGACGCCGAGCGTTCCGCCGAATGCGATCAGGAACCAACCGGCTTTTGTCGCAGGAGCTGCCCTCACGAGAATCTTTTCCAGCGCAAGGATCAGAAGAACGACCAGGGCCACTCCTCCAAGCGCGTGAACAACGACCGCCGCGAAATAGAGCACGCTTGCCGTAGGCCATGCATAGATGTACGCGGCAGTGAGGAAGAGGATCGGCAGCAATATCGCCACAGAGCGCTTCATGCAAGCCTCGGTAGCGCGCGCGAGTGGTGGCGAAGAGACACGGTGGTTTTCGTCCGCAAGGAGGCGTGCATTCTGATTTGGATGACCAGGGTGAACAATAATACTTTCATATTAGAGGCGCGACGAGACGAAAACGGCCGGCCGACACTACGAAATGCACCGCTGGCCGTCAACGAATACGTGATTCATCGGATGCACTATTGTGCGATCAGCTGATGAGCAGCAATCGCAGCATGATAGACTGCCGCGCGTTTGAGCGGTTTTCTGGGAATGCGCGGAGGCCAAGTGGACGAGATTGTGTACGGGTCGCTGATTGGGTTGGCGGAGCAGGTGCGTGCGGGAGAGATTTCGCCCGTGGAGCTGCTCGAGGCGCATCTGGCGCGGATCGAGCGGCTGAATCCGAAGTTGAATGCATTTGCGAACGTGGATGCGGAACGGGCGCGCGCCAGGGCGAAAGCTGCGGAAGCAGCAGCAGCGGCGCCGGGCGGGAAGAATGCGCTGGGGACTCTGCATGGGGTACCCGTTACGGTGAAAAGCTCGATTGACGTGGCGGGGCTGGCATGCGAATGCGGCAGTGTGCTGCGAAAAGGCTACACGCCGGAAACGGATGCGCCGCTGGTGGCAAGGCTGCGCGGAGCCGGCGCGATCATTCTGGGAAATACCAACGTGCCGGAATTCCTGATGGCGTACGAAAGCGACAATTCGATGTATGGGCGCGTGAACAATCCCTGGGACCTAGCGCGAACGGCGGGCGGGTCGAGCGGCGGGGAATCGGCGGCGATCGCGGCCGGATGTTCTGCGGGAGGAGTGGGCAGTGACGCAGGCGGATCGATTCGCATACCAGCTCATTTCACCGGGATTTGCGGACTGAAGCCGACACCCGGAAGGATTCCATCTACTGGGCACTTTCCTGGCTCGGCGGGGCCGTTTGCTTACCTTGGGGTGGTGGGGCCGATGGCGCGGACCGTACGCGATGTGGAGCGGCTTTTTGAAGTGATGGCAGGACCCGATCCTGGGGATCCGAGTTCCGCCCCGGTGGGTATCCGGCGATGGAAGGACGACGAGATTCGGAGGCTGCGCATTGCTTGCTTCGAAGATGATGGTTCGTCGCCGGTGACGCCGGAAACGGCCGCAGCCGTGCGCAAGGCTGCGGATGGATTGCGCTCGCAGGGATTCGAGGTGGAGCCGTGGCGTCCTGAGAACCTGGATCGAATCTGGCAATACTGGTGGAATCTTTTCGGGCGGGCTGGGCAGATGGCGTTTTCGCCGATGCTGGATGGGGAGGACGGGCGCATAAGCCCTTTACTGCGCGACTTTCGAGCGCGTGTGGCGGCGGATGGGCCACTGAATGCGAGCGAGCTGCTCAATACGCTGCTGGGACGCGACATGCTTCGCAACGCGTTTCTCGCGAAGATGGAGAAGTATCCGATTTTGTTGTGCCCGGCGTGCGCGGTGCCGGCGTTTTCTCATGGCGAGCGCGAATGGACGGTGGCGGGGCGGAAAATCGAATACTTGAAAGCGATGGCGTACTCGCAGTGGTTCAATTTGCTGGGAGTTCCGGCGGCGGTGGTGCCGGTGGGGAAATCGCCCGAGGGGCTGCCGATTGGTGTGCAGGTGGTGGGGCGCCCCTGGGAAGAAGAAGCTGTGCTGGCGGTCGCCGCGAAGATTGAGGATGCGTGTGGGGGATTTCGGCGTCCGCCGATTTAGCTATTAGACGTTTGGCGCCGCTCTGGATTCCCAGCGCTAAAGCGCTTTGATATTTGCGGACCTGTTGCTGGACTAAAGTCCAGCCCCTCTGCTGAAGCAGAGGGCTCCCACCAAAAGGCAAGAAAACAAGAGCCGGCCCTTCGCTCGGAATCACAGAGCAATGGCTTGAAAATGAGCGAACTATGCTGTGGCGTGGGCGATCAGCAAGATTGCCAAAAGATAGAAGATGAACATCAGCGCGAGGTAGGATTTGGCTTTTGAGTTGGCGCCGGCGAATTCCTTCCACGCAAAAATTCCCCACAAGGCGGCGACCATTGGAGCGGATTGTCCGATGGAGTATGAAATCGCGACGCCGGTCTGCGTGGAGGCGACGAGATCGAAAACCAGTCCCGTGGACCAGATCGCGCCGCCGATCAGGCCAAGAACATGGCCGTGGACCGGTCCGTGGAAGAAGCCGCCGAAAGCGACCGGCTCGCCAACGAGCGGATGCTTCATGAAGTAGAAATTCCAGATGAAGCAGGAGAGCAACGCGCCGAGGCAAAGAAAGACGCTGACGCTGTAGGGGCCGAGCGTGTTGCCGTGCGTCATGGCATGAGTCGAAAATGGCGCCCAAGTGCTCATCAGGATACCGGAGACGACGCAAGTGATGAGACCTTTGCGCGATACAGCTTTATTGCCGCTGAGCTGGCCGTACGCTTTGCCGTCGAGCACCACAGCCAGGACGCCACAGAGCAAGCCCGCGGCGATCATTTTTACGTTTCCCTTCGGCTGAAGGATGTAACTCAGAATCGTTCCTGCTACGAGAGCGATGCCGATCGCCACCGGGAAAGCGGTGGCGAGGCCGACCATGTCGATACCGGCGACGAGGAGAAGATTTGCGAGATTAAAAATTAACCCCGCGAAGAGAACGCGATAAATATTCGCAGTGTCTGCGGAATGGACGTTATTCAGGAAGCTGTCGGCGTTGTTGCCGAGGCTGCCCATGGTCAACGCATAAAGCAGCGCGGCGAGAAAAATTCCGATCGCGTAGTCCCAGTAGAAAAGCTCGAAGCGGTAGCCTTTCACGCCCTTATATGTGTTGGCCCAGGATCCCCAGCAGATCGAAGCGGTGAGCATCATCGCCAGCGCAAGGCCAAAACTTTGCGGTGTGAACATGTAGCTCCTCTAGGCGTTTTGGTTTTAGGGCCGGAATTCGGGAACTTGAAAGCCTGCCGCTAATCGGAGAGCTAGAACAACAGCGCGCCCGCGGGGCTGTTTGCCTTGATGAAGGCGAGCACATCGTCGCGCTTGGACATCGCACGAGCGCCCACCGCCATGCAACAAAGAGCCGCGCAAGCATTGGCGAAAATCCCCACTTTTTGTATGTCCCAGCCTTGCAAGAGTCCAAAGGAAAGGCCGCCCATAAACGCGTCACCCGCGCCGGTTGTATCCACTACCTTCACTTTGAACCCTGGCACGTGAACGGTTTTTTCGCGTGTGGCTATCAAGCATCCCTCGGCACCCATTGTGACGGCGACAAGTTTGGGGCCGAGATCAAGCAGTTTGCCCGCCATTTTGTCGAAATCGCCTTCGCCGGTCAGTTCGCGCGCCGCGGCTTTGCATGGTTTCAGCACGTCAACGAGCTTGAGCGCGGCGACGAGCTCTTCTTGCGTGCCGAGATTCGCCTGCGCGAAAAAGCCGGGCGACACGTCGAGATCGAATATCACGCGGACGTTGGCATCCTTGGCGATTTTCATCGCCTGTTTCACAGGAACGATCGGAAGCTGCGATGCTTCCGTGTGGAAGTGTTTCGCGGATTTGATGTGCGGGGCAAAACGGGTGTCCACCTGAAAGCAGGAGATTTTTCCCGTGACGTTGGGGAACATGTAGATGCAGCGCTCGCCTTGGACATCAACAGGAATCCAGGTGAGAGACGACATTTCGCCTTTCACGACTTCGATACCGGAGAGGTCCATGCCATCTTGCGAAAATGCTTTTTGAATGATGCGGCCGTTTTCGTCGTCGCCGATCAGGCCGAGCCAGCCTGTGCTGGCGCCCAATCGCGCCACCTGCGTGAGATTATTGGCCGTGACGCCGCCTGCGTGAATTTCCATGCGCGTCGCGTTGATTTTTTCTTCGGGACCGAGAAGACGCGGAACGATGGCGAAATAGTCCACTGTGCAACTGCCGATTCCAACGACGTCCACATTTTTAGCCATACGTTTCCTCGTTTACTGGGCCGGAGCGCGCGCGCCAGGAGTAGGGCGAGTCATAAGTTCGATGAACATCTTGTCAAATTTTTCGAGATTCAGTTCGAGCGGCACGTGAACGAGCTGTTCGCCGAGGCCAGGCTGAGAGCCTGGCATCCAGACGAGCGTATTGCCGTAGCCCGGGCCGTGCGAGTAGTCCATGTCCATGTAGAGCTCGGTTTCTTTGGTGATGATACTGGGATCGAGCAAGGCTGCAGCTGCGAGCTCGTCCCAGCGGAATTCTTCGTCGGCGTATTTTGCCAGATATTGAGCGGCGGGATTGGGCGATTTCGCGATTTCCGCAATCATCGCTTTCTTGAGCCAGGTTTTAACGGAAATATCGACAGTAGTATCCGTGATTTTATGCCACGGCGCCGTGTAGACCATGTGGACGGCTTCGGGATCCCACCAGAAATTGAATTCGCGTCGATTCTCGGGGATCCAATCGGGCGGAACGACGGGAGCGATGCTGCCGCCCATCACGACGAGTTCCTGCGCGAGATCCGAAACAGCGGGGTCGATGCTAATGGCCTGCGCGATATTCGTGAGCGGGCCTCCGGCGTAAATCGTCACCTGATGCGGATACTTGTGGACCATGCGAATGATGAAATGGGCGGCGTCTTCGCTCGAAGGCTTCGTTGTGGGATTTCCCTCGACGATCTGCGGAACTTCGTAGGGGCCGTGATAGACGCCACGGATTCCGTCGCCGAGAGGTTTTTTGTTCCACGCGCCTTTGTAGGAGACTTTGCCGTAGAGTTGCTCCCAGCGAAGTATTAATTCCTCGCGATTGATGAGCGGGAAGACGGCGCCGGGTACCACGGGAATATCGGTGCGGCCGACGATTTCGAGCATGCGCAGAGTGTGCGCGACTTCTTCGTCGCGCCACATGTCGCCGCTGACCACAGTGATGCCGAGTGTTTCAACTTCGGGCGATTGCAAGAAAACCAATATTGATTGCTGATCCGTGGTGGCCGGGCCGCGCGCATCCTGGTCAATGATCACCTTGCGTTTTGCCTGGGCGCTTGCGGAACTTGCGAACGAAACAAACAGGGCGATGGATAGTGTAATTAGAGGAAGGGGCCTGAAGTGCATTTTCGTTACGAAGCTCCTTTGAAATCGTGCGCGCTCGCTGGCATGCGGCTCGGATGCTATTTCGAGCCGGCAACCGGTTTGGCGCCGGGCGTTGGCCGCGACATCAGCTCAATAAACATTTTGTCGAACTTTGCCAGATCCAAATCCTGCGGCACGTTGACCAGATTTTCTCCAAGCCCCGGCTGCGTTCCCGGCATCCAGACGAGCGTATTGCCGTAGCCGGGCCCGTGCGAGTAATCCATGTCCATATAAAGCTGCGTGTGCTTGGTGATGATGCTCGGATCGAGCCAAGCGGCGGCGGCTAGTTCGTCCCAGCGATATTCTTCGTCGGCGTATTTCGCGATATATTGCGCCGCGGGATTTTGAGACTTTGCGATTTCGGCGATCATGGCCTTGTCCATACGCGTCTTAATGGAGATATCGACGGTGGTGATCGTGATTTTGTGCCAGCCTGGAGCCGTAAGCGTCATGTGGACGGATTCGGGATCCCACCAGAAATTAAATTCGCGGCGATTCGTGGTCGCCCACGGATAAGGAGTTGCAGGAGCAATCGAGCCGCCCATAATGACAAGTTCTTGCGCGAGATCCGGCACGGCGGGATCGAGGCTGATTGCTTGCGCGATATCGGTGAGCGGGCCGCCTGCGTACACTGTTACCTCGTGCGGATATTTGTGAAGCATGCGAATGATGAAGTGAGCGGCATCCTCTTCGATCGGCTTCGCGGTGGGATTGCCTTCTTTCAAGTCAGGAATTTCATACGGGCCGTGAAAAACTCCACGCTGCCCGTCTCCAATCGGCCTTTTGTTCCAGGCGCCCTGGTAGCGGACTTTGCCGTAGAGGCCCTCCCAGCGTTCGATCAGCTCCATGCGATTGATGATCGGATACACCGCCCCGGGGACCACTGGGACGTCGGTTCGGCCGACCAACTCGAGCATCCGCAGCGTGTGCGCCATTTCTTCGTCGCGCCACATATCACCGCTGACCACCGTAATCCCGAGGACTTCAACTTCAGGCGATTGCAGGAAGACGAGGATCGATTGCTGGTCCGTGGTGGCAGGGCCGCGCGCGTCCTGATCAATGATCACTTTGCGCTTTTTATGCGCCGATGCTGGAAGACAGACGAAAGAGAGTGCGATAAGGACGCACAGTGCGCATTTGGAACGCATGTTTGGTGAAGCTCCTCGGGGCCCTGGAGGCTTTATCGGCGAAGAAACCTCTAACTTTTGGCCGGCGACGCAGCTGCGGAAATTCATTGTGGGCAAGGGCTGTTTATAGTTGGCGGCTCCATGCGAGTCAAGCGAAAAGCGGAAATTTGCAGTATTTGTGCGGTATTCCGCGAGAGCGCGTCAATTGCAAATGTTATAATTTTCGGCATGAAATTGGCTTTGCATCGCCGATTCTTAGCGGCCGTGCTCGGCGCGGGCGTCAGCCTTTCTTCATCTGCGCTGGCATGGCAGCGTCCAGCGAGCGAAGTGGAGGATTTGAAACAACGGGCTCATTCCGCGCTGGCAAGCGGGCAATGGGACATCGCTATCCAGGATTACGAGAAAGCGATCGCACTTGCGCCGAAGGATGCCAACCTGCGCGCGGAGCTGGGCGTTGTTCTGATGAAAACCGCGCGCCTGCCGGATTCGATCGCGGCGTTTCAAGATGCCCTTCGCCTCGCCCCGCACAATCTCGCGGCTGAGCTGGGGCTGGCCCAGGCGTATCGCGCGGTGCACAACAACGAGGAAGCCCGTCGCATTCTGAATCTAGCAATTCGAGAGCACCCAAAATCGGCGGAGCCGCTCGCCGCGCTGGGCGATTTCGAAATCCAGCAGCAAACCTACGACGCAGCAATCGGTCACCTGAAGGCTTCGCTCGCTCTGGCTCCCGCAAACGTGGAAACGCGAAACTTGTTGGCCGGTGCATATCGGGCAAAGGGCGACCTTGCCAACGCGCTGGCCGAACTGCAGAAAGTGCTCGCTCGAGACTCGGAAAATGTGCTCGCCTATTTCCTGCGCGCCGAAATTTATTCTGACCAGAACCGGGATGAGCTTGCCCTTCCTGACGCCCGAAAAGTAGTCGAACTTCAGCCTGAGAAGGCGCGCGGCCAGATTTTGCTGGCTAAGATTCTGGTGAGGACGCCGCAGGGAGGCTCAAAGGAAGAAGCGGCAAAGCGTTGCTCCGAAGCCGTCGCGGCGCTCGAACCGGTGGAGGCAGCGCAATCCAGTTCCGAGACGAAGGATTCCGAGACTTACTTTCTGCTTGCTCGGGCCTATCGATGTGCCGGCCAGCCCGAGCAAGCCGCGAAAGCAGATGCGGAATTTGAAGCAGCCTCGCAAAAGGAACGCGGCGCAAAGGAAAATGAAACGCAGGCCGCGCATCTGGTGAAACAGGCTGATGAGGCCGCGCTGAAAAACGATCTTCCGTCCGCGCTCGACTTGCTGCAACAGGCGTTGGCCAAAGACCCGAACAGCGGCGCTGCATATTCCATGCTCGCCAAACTTTATTACTCCCAGGGCGAAATTGATAAAGCGAGTGACGCAATCGCCAAAGCTCTCGAGCGAGGGCCGCATCAGCCGGACTTCTTGTACGTGCGAGGGAAGATCGAGGAGAAACAAGGGAAGCTCGACGAGGCGCTTGCCTCTTTCAGCGAAACAACGCTGATTAGCCCGCAGGAATCAGACGCCTACTTCGAGATCGGCGTCATCTACCAGCAACGCAAAGATTTGCCTCGAGCGATGGCGGCGTACAAGAAGGCGGTGGAAATATCGCCGCAGGACCCCGACTACCGCCGCGCCCTCGCTTCGATTCCAGCCGGTGCGTCCGCCACTCCGTGAGCGAAGTACCGGCGAGCCCTACTTGGATTGAGCGGGCGGCGTTGGCCGCGTCATTAAATCCATAAACAGCCGGTCGAGTTTTGCGTTGTCGATCTCCTCTATGATGTGCACTTGCTGCTCGCCGAGTCCGGGCTGGTTGCCGGCAGGCCACACCAGCGTATCTCCGTAACTCGGTCCGCGATCCAGCGAGATGTCCATGTATAGAAATTGTTCTTTGGTGATGATGCTCGGATCGAGCCACGCTTCTGCGGCGAGTTCGTCCCACATGTAACCGCCGTGCGTGTATTTGCTGACGTATTGCGCCACCGGAGAGTTCGATTTCGCGAGATCGCCAATCATGGTCTTTGTTAGCTCGGTTTTAATGGAAATATCAATTGTGGTCACCGTGATTTTAGGCCACGCAGAGCGAAACACGATTCGCGTCGCCTCAGGATCCCACCAGCAATTGAAGCCTCGCCGCGGCGCTTGGTAGAACTCCGGGTCGGCGGGCCCCGGATTGATGATGGGCCCCATAAACACGAGCTCCTGAGCGAGTTTTGGAAACTCCGGATCAAGCGCGGTGGCGAGCGCAAGGTTCGTCAGCGGGCCGCCTGCGTAGATCGTGATTTCGTGCGGATATTTATGCACCATGCGAATCAGGAAATGCGCCGCGTCTTCGGCGGAAGGTTTCGTGGTGGGAGCGCCCTCCGGCATGGGCGGAATCGCGTAAGGATCGGGCCGGTAACCGGGATTCCATGCTCCTTTATAGACCACCTTGCCATAGAGCTTTTCCCATCGTTCGACGTCTTCCCGTGAATTCACCAGCGGGAAAATTGCACCCGGAACCACGGGAATATCCGTGCGCCCGATAATTTCGAGCGTGCGCAGCGTGTGCGCCACTTCTTCATCGCGCCATTGTTCGCCGCTAACGATGGTGATACCGAGCACTTCCGTTTGCGGCGACTGTATCAGCAGCAGAATTGCTTGCTGGTCGGTGCTGCCGGGGCCGCGCGCGTCCTGGTCGATAATCACTTTGCGCTTCGATTGCGCGGAGGCGGATAAGGCCGCTGCAAGAAGCAAAAGAAGTGCGGAAGCTGTGCGGATTGAACGAAACAAGATGTAAAGCTCCTTTCGGAGAAGCGCCGACCGACAACCGAAGGAGTCGAGCGCTTGCTGCTATTTCGCTCCGGGCGTTGGACGCGTCATCAGCTCGACGAATTCGCTGTAGAACTTCTCCTTATCGAGTTCTTCCTGAACCACCACCTGCTGTTCGCCAAGCCCCGGCTGGCTCCCCGGCATCCAGACGAGAGTGTCGCCATAGCTCGGGCCGTGATCCACCGAAATGTCCATGTAGAGGCTTGTGGTCTTCGTAATGATGCCTGGATCGAGCCACGCCGCGGCAGCGAGCTCGTCCCACAGGTAGCCGGTTTGCGCGTACTTTGCTACATATCCCGCCGCCGGAGTGGTGCTTTTCGCGATTTGCGCGATCAAATTCTTATCCATGTTCGTTTTCACAGAGATATCCACCGTGGTTACCACGATTCGCGGCCACGGCGCATGAAACACCTTGTACGACGATTCGGGATCGAGCCAGAAGTTGAATTCGCGGCGCGGCGTGGTGGCAAATTCGGGATCGTCCGTCAGAGGATGAATGCTTCCGCCCATCACGATCAGCTCCTTCGTGAGCGACGCGAATTCTGGATCGATCATCTGTGCCAGCGCCAGATTCATCAGCGGCCCGCCGGCGTAGATCGTCACCTGATGCGGATACTGCCGCACCATCCGAATCAGAAAGTGAGCGGCGTCTTCGTCCGCGGCTTTTGTCTTTGGCGCTCCTTCGGGCATTGGCGGAACTTCAAAGGGGCCGTGCACCGGCTTGCCGTAATTCCACGCACCCTGATAGACCACCTTGCCGTAGAGCTTTTCCCACCGCGCGGTGGATTCCTTGCTGTTGACGATCGGAAACACCGCACCCGGCACCACGGGGATGTCCGTGCGACCGATGATTTCCAGCAGCCGCAGCGTGTGCTGCACTTCTTCGTCGCGCCACGCATCGCCGGTCATCACCGTAATACCCAGCACGTCCGCCTTCGGAGAGTTGACGATGGCAAGCACTGCCTGCATGTCGGTGCCGCCAGGGCCGGCGCAATCCTGATCAATAATCACTTTGTTCTTGTCTTGCGCCAGCAGTGGAGACGAAATCCCGATCACCGCGGCAAGCAACAAAAGCACGCCGCAACATTTTCTCGCCGTCATTTCATGGTTCCTTTCGAATCGCGCGCAAAAAACTCAATACATGATGGTTTTGGTCAGGTGGTGCGGCCAGAACGTGGTGTGATAGGGCATCCAGAGCCGCGCGTCGATCTGCGGGATGATGATTTGCTTGTCGGCGGGACGGATTTTATTCACTTCCTCGCGAAGAAGCGCCGTGGCGTAAATGCAGTGCGCGCGGATTTCCACTTCCTGCGTGCTGTCTCGCGGAATCATCTGGTACGTATTGATCGCGTGCTCGAGCGCGGGCGAATAGCTCGTGATGCCCAGCAATCGCAGCGCAACGGGCACGATGTAGTCCGCGAAGGCGGTCATCGCGCCGATATCGTCCAACTGGAATTTTCCGGCCGGGTGCAAGCTCGAATACACAAACCAGATGCCGAGCTGCGGCAGCTTGTAGAGCTTGATCTCGTGGCCGTCATACTGGCTCACGTCGTTGAAGCGCGGAAATTCCACGACCAGCCGCTCGATGATGCCTTTGCCGTTGTCGTAAAGCCGCGGCGGGCAGGAATGGATAAAATTTGAAAAGCGGCCTTTGTATTTCTCGGCAAGCACTGGGCCCACCTGGTGGAGCACGGCCAGCTTCTCGTCGAGCATCGGCATTTCAATGTTGCCCGAGAAAATCTCGTTCAGTTGCTGGCGCGTGATTTTCGCAAGAAAACTCCCATCAAGGATTGGAATGCCATTGTCCATCGCCCGCTTCAGGCAAGCGAACTCAGCTTCGGAATCCGACCAGTGCTGCCCGGCATATTCGGTGGTGAATTTCACATGCGTCGAGAAATCGGTGAAAGCCGTGTCGATCACATCGGCGACCATGATGAAATCGATCGCCTCGTTAGGGTCGTTCACGCCCACGCCCGCCGGCAAGTGATACTCCGGCATCGGCAGCTCTTCGTAAGCCATCCAGCCGGCCACTTCGACGATCTTGTCCACGTGCGTGTGCACGTCGCGGGAATTTTCGATTACGGGTCGTAGGCTTTCAAGTACGGGACTGCCAATCGGTTTAGGCCAGCGCAGAGGTGCGTCGGATTTCACGCCATCGAGATTAACATCGGAGGGATTTGCGCCGGCAGCATACCGGAGGGGATTCCCTCCGGCAGCCGCCAGCATTACCGAACTTCCAAGTCCTTGCAGAAACCGCCTGCGTCCACCAGGGCCGAAAGTCATCAGAAGATGAATTTAGCTCCTGCCTGGAACGCAAACGGCGTGCTGCCCGGAGCGATCTGGTTGATGAAGCCGAGCGTCGTGGGGTCAGCACCGTGGCGCGTGAGCTTCGGCAGAGACGCCAGCGGACTGCAGTTCAAACCGATTTCTCCGGCAGGCCGCGCGACGCAATTTCCAGAATAGTCGAGGGTTGCGTTTGTATCAGGGTTCGAATACACGTTGCCGCGATTGGTCAGGTTGTAAAAGTCACCGGACAGCAGAACGTGGTATCGATCGGTCAATTTGAAGTCTTTCTGGATGCGCGCGTCCAACTCCGCAAAACCGGGCTGGTCGTAGGGATAACGGCCGACCAGGATTGCGCTCCCGTTAGGAAGCAAAAGGCTTGGGCGGTCGTTGTTGTGAGAAAAGCCTGAATTGGCCACGCCGTCGCCGTTGATGTCCGTATTGATGTAAAGGGGGAAGGGAACTCCGGTATGAGCGATCAAAGTAGCACTGG
Source organism: uncultured Acidobacteriota bacterium (assembly GCA_963736465.1). GTDB lineage: Bacteria > Acidobacteriota > Terriglobia > Acidiferrales > UBA7541 > Palsa-295. Next base: position 299,189 of record CAVTOS010000014.1, read on the forward strand.
CGGCAAACCCCATCGGAAACTCGTAAACGCCACCCAGCTTGAACTGGTGTTTGATGTCCAAGCCGTTGCGGCCGTAATCCAGTCCGATGTTGAACGGATCCTGCTGACCGAAATAGGTGTCCGTATCGCGCTCGCTCGCTCCGTTGTCCTTGTTCTCCGACCAGATATAGTTCGCGAACATCTGATAGTGGTTGGAGAAACGCTTGGTCAAATTGAAGACAGCTGATTCGTAATTGCCACGCGCATAGCTCGCTGTAATGTTAGTGCTCGTCGCAAGGTTGCAATCAAGAGGAAGCGCCCCGCCGAGATTCTCCAGTGCGCCGGGGCAGTGATTTGCAGGAGTTTGAGCCGCAATGATCGTCCGTCCAAACGGGTCAGTTCCTGCCGACACGAAGTTCCGATACCACGCTTCTTCAGAGCCATAACCGCCCGTCCGTAGATGCTGAGAATTGGCCCAGGCAAAAGTTACGGTCGCCGTCCAACTATGCGCGAATGTGTGCTCGATGCTTCCAGTCAAGTTCGAAATCCGCGGATTCAGGAAGTTCGGATCCACGATGTTCGGCCCGGGACAACCGAACTGGGTGCCGCAGAGTTCGCCGATGCTATTAGGGATGGTCTGGGGGAATAGATAAGGGAAGCCCGGACTCGGTAAACAAGTAGGGTTGAAGAAGCAGAACAGGCCCGTTGTCCTCCCACCACCGGCCGTTGGCAGAAAGATCGTCGGCAGCTGAGCATAGTACAAACCCCACGCTCCGCGGATTACAGTGGGAGACTCAGTCGATCCCACATTCCACGCCAGGCCAAGACGCGGCCCCCACTGCTTCCAATCATTCGGCACGCCTTGCGGGATCGGTATGGCGCGGCTGCTTGGGCCAGTGCCGGTATAAGTTTCGGTCCCCGGAAACGGTGTCTGCGGCTGTGGATTCTTCGTGCCGTCCCAGCGCAGTCCGTAAGTGAGCGTAAGGCGCGGAGTGATCTGCCACTTGTCCTGCAAAAACAAACCGATGCCGGTCTGCCATGCGGGTTTCAGCAATCCTGCTTGCTGCAGCGGAGTATTGTTGAGCCCGAAGTTTTGAATGAACGCCTCCGGAACGGGGTTGCCTGTAGGCGACACACCATTGACGTTGGCGAAGTCTTGGAACGCGCCGAAATTATACTGTCCTGCGGTCCAGCCCAGGAAGCTGTCGTTGCTGTCGCGAAACGCGTCAACGTCTCCGCCGAACTTGATATCGTGCTTTCCGAACGAATAGGCAAAACTATCGCCGACCTGGACTTTCGAGTTGGTTCCGGTAATCGGCAGGTAGTAGCGCTGTCCAATTATGGACGGCCCGATCAAATCCGTTTGCTCCCCCGGACCATTCGGGTTGCGATTACGTGTTTCGCGCGCAAGATTGACGCGAAATTCGTTCACTTTCCGGCCCATCACAGTGTTCACCGCAAACGCGCCGCTTACGCCTTGATTGACGAAATTCTCGGTTCCACCGAAGGAGATCGGGGTTTCGTTTTGACCGAGACCACCCGTAAAGCCGCTTGTGTGGTTCCTGGTTCCGTAGATGCGGGCGCTGAAGTGATTGGCCTGGCTGATCTGCCAATCATAGTGACCCAACACAGTGAAGAGGTTCTGGAATTGATTGTTCGACCCGTTAAAGTCTCCCAGGTTGTTCACTCCATAGCAGGCATTCAAGTATGACTGTCCCAAGGTCGGGGTGGTGCACGAGGCAGGAAGCACAAATCCCGCTGTTGCTGGTCCTGGAAGCGGAACCTGACCCGACGTGCACGGCGTTGCGCCCGCTGGACCGGTGCAGTTCGCAAATACGGGTCCAGTTATACCCGCTAGAGTCGTCGTACAGTCCGCTGCCGTACCGCCCCCGCAAAGGTTCGTCACCAGGGGACCATTTTCGCGTTGCACGTCGCCCGCGATATAGAGGAACTGCTTGTCTTTCACGATGGGGAAGCCGATCGAACCGCCGAGTTGATTCTGATTGTCGATGTTCGGCGGGTTTCCAATGGCATCCGTCGCCGTCAGACTGCTGCCGCGATAGTATTCATGCGCTTCGCCATGCCATTCGTTCGTGCCGGACTTGGTGATCACGTTGATCAAACCGCCCGTGGCGCGTCCGAATTCAGGAGCGAACCCGTTCGTCACCACTTGGAATTCCTGCACGGATTCGAGAGGGATCGTGAAGTTCTTCGTCTCCAGCGAGCCGAAGAATTCGCCGAAGAAGTTGTTGAAGCTGTCCTGGCCGTCAATTACGAGGCCAGCGTAATCGCTCTGTTGCCCGCCAAGGCGAATGCCGCCGCGCAGACCGGGGACAACCTGCGCAGACGAGCTCAACTCAGCCAAGTCGCGATAATCGCGGCCCGAGAGGGGCAGAGTCTCGAGGTTCAAACTATTAATAACCTGATTAATTCCGGCCGTGCTGGTATCCACGGCGGCAGCGGCCGCGGTCACCGTCACCGACTGAGTCTGGCCTTTGATGGGGAGGTTGATATCAAGTCCCAAGCTGCCGCCGATTTGGACATTGATATCGGTCAGCGTGATGCTCGCGAATCCCGGCGCTTCGGCCTTGATTTCGAACGTGCCGGGAATCAGGTCGGCGAAGTCATACGTGCCGGCCTGATCCGTCGTTTGCTCGCGCTGGAAGCCTGTCGAATTATTGGAGATCGTCACCTTTGCGCCGGGAACGAGCGCATGCGACGAATCGTACACGAAGCCGTGTACTTCACCGCGCTGCAGGTTCTGCGCACTCGCGTTGCCTACGATGCAAAGCGAGACGGCCAGCACGAACGCCAAAAACGCAACCTTGAAAATCTTCATCGTCAATCCCCCGTTTCGTCGTTTCCTATTGCTTCGCAAAGCTTGTCTCCGAAATCTGAAACTTCCGCTACTTCCCTTGAACCCGCGAAATAAAGAGCTGTATGAATCGTTCCGAATCCACTCCAGTGCAAACCTCAACGTTCGGCGTCACCTTCTCAAGACCCTCGATCACATAGTGATCGCCGTGCAGCACGTTTTTCTCAAATTCATTTCGCCGGTTAGCAACGGTCTCGCCGCGCGAAAATTCGCCCCGGGTCTCCACTTCCACGCGCATCGCCTGTGTCTTCATGATCGTCGGATCGATTGCGGTGCCAATCGCCAGCGAATCGTACATCGGCGAGCCCGGCGATCCGAACTTCTCAGACAAATCCACCAGAAAAGTATTCACCTGCACCATGAAGTCGTTTTCAGGCCCATGAGTTTTCGCGAGCTGCGCCAGGTGCTTGCGCGTGAAGAGCGTCATGTTCCCCACGTCGAGCCCCGCCATCGTCAACGGCCACCCGGCCTGAAAAACGATCTGCGCGGCCTCAGGATCGTTGTAAATGTTCGCTTCCGCCGCCGCATTCACGTTCCCGCCCGAAATCGAGCCCCCCATCACAATCACTTCTTTCACCAGCGGCACAATCGACGGGTCCTTCAGCACCGCCAGCGCAATATTTGTCTCCGGTCCAATCGGCAACAGCGTGATTTCATGCGGATATTGATGGACCATCTGAATGATCAGATCCGGCCCAAACCGCGCATCCGCCTTGCATTTGCTCGCCGGCAATTCCACGTTCGCGAGCCCGTTTTTTCCATGCCAGAATTCTGCGGTAATCAGTTTTTGAAAGAGCGGATGCTCCGCCCCGCGAGCCACCGGAATATCGCAACGGTTCGCCAGCGAAACCATGCGCAGCGCATTTTCAAGTCCCTGCTCCACAACCACGTTTCCGGGAACCACCGTTAGCGCCCGCACATCCAGCTCCGGCGAATTCAGCGCCAGCATGATGGCCACGGCATCGTCGGTGCCTGGATCGGTATCGATGATCACTTTCTTTGGCGCAGTGGGAGCGACGGCCAAGCCGGCGTGCGTAGCAGTAGCGGAGAAACCGAGTAGGACGATAATCGCGCCGACAGCGCCGACGCGCAATCTGGCTCGCAACCTTTTCGATACGATTGCAGAATTCAATATTGATTCCCGATTGAAATTAAAGGGGAGAAACCTAAATCCTAAACGGACACGACCCAGCGCCCTTGTACAATGATCTTCCGTCACTCTCGGCTTCCCACCCCTGGTGCCGAATCGGACGCAAGGCTAAGCCGCTGTCCGCGTAGTGTCAAGATAAAACTGAGGTTGCGGGAAAATTTTCCACACGGAAGTCATATAAGAATTCATTGTCGTGTGAAATTTAATACGTACCTTCGATTTACGTATATGTGCCACTCAAGTAACTTTCGCGGCTCCATTTGTAAGAAAACTTCGAAATATGATTCGCGGTTCAGCCAATGACCCGGCAAAAGTTGCGCGCGTGTTAGAATTCGTTCCGTAATGATTCAATTTCGCTCTCGGCCCTGGAGTTGGTCCCTGATATCCGGCGCGGTGCTGCTTTTTGGAACGTGCGATCTCTCCGCGGGCCTGATTCGCCACGGCTTGCGCGCCAGCCAACAGCAACAAGAGGCGCAAAGAGAGCCCCTCCGCCACCGCCCGAACCTGACAAACCCCTACGGCGTCCAGTTTCACGATGTAACGGCTCAGGCAGGCATACACTTTCACCACGAGCGCGCTCAATCGCCCAAGCGCATGTACCCGGAAACGATGGGCCCCGGCGTTGGCTGGATCGACTACAACCAGGATGGCTACCTCGACGCGATCTTCGTCAACAGCGGCTTCACCCCGCTGTTTCATCCCGCGCAGCCGCCACAACCGGCGCTCTACCGCAACAATCGCGATGGCACATTTACGGACGTGACCGCCCAAAGCAAGATTCACTCCGACGGCACCTTCTTTTTCGGCGTGGCAGTCGGCGACTATGACAACGACGGTTTCCCGGACATCTATATGACCGGCTATCGCCACTCCGTGCTATGGCATAACAACGGCGACGGCACGTTCACCGACGTCACCGCGAAAGCCGGCGTCAGTGACGACGGCAACTGGGCAACCGCCGCCGCATGGTTCGACTACGACCGCGACGGCAAGCTCGATCTCCTCGTCGTCAATTACGTGAAATATGACGTGGACCACCCCATCACCTGCGGCGATTTTCGCCCGGGCTACAAGGACATGCCGCAAATCAGTTCCTATTGCCATCCCGACAATTTCCCTGGCACTTCCCCCCGCCTCTATCACAATAATGGCGACGGCACGTTCACCGACGTAACGGAAAAAGCCGGCCTTGCCAATAAAGACGGCAAGAGCCTCGCCGTTGTCACCGTGGATTTAAACAACGACGGCTGGCCCGACATCTTCATCGCCAACGACACGCAGCGCAATTTTCTCTACATCAATAAAGGTGATGGCACCTTCAAAGATGCCAGTTACTCCTCCGGCGCCGGCTTCAGCGAAGAAGGCCGCCCCGAAGCCGGTATGAGCGCCGACGCCGCCGACATTACCAACAACAGCCTGCCCTACCTTTTCGTAAGCCATCTCGATTACGAACTCGATCGCCTCTATCGCAACAATGGCGACGGCACGTTCACCGACGACACAATCGCGTCCGGCATCGGCCAGAGCAATCTTTTAAATAGCGCCTTCGGAGCGAGATTTTTCGATTTCGATAATGACGGCTGGCGCGACCTGCTCGTCATCAACGGGCACATCCTCGACAACATCGCGAAGTATCATCCCGAAGTCACCTACGAAGAGGAAAAGAAGCTCTACCGCAACACGGGCCAGGGAAATTTCGTCGAACGCGACGAAATCACAGGGCCCGGATTTTCGCGCTCCGCGCGTCGGCCGCGGCCTCGCCGTCGGCGACTACGACAACGACGGCTGGCAGGATTTTCTCGTCAGCAATAATGGCGAAGATGCCCAGCTCTTTCACAACGACGGTGCCACCGCGCCCGCCGCGAAAGATAATCACTGGCTCGCCGTGCAGCTCGTCGGCACCAAAAGCAATCGCGACGGCAACGGCGCCCACCTGAAACTCATGGCCGGCGATCTCACCAGTTACGACCAGACGAAAGGTGGTATGAGCTACTGCTCAGCTCAGGACCCCCGCATCTTCTTCGGCCTCGGCAAGCACACCCGCGTCGACTCGCTCGAAATCTGGTGGCCCAGCGGCCTGAAAGAAAAAGTTACGAATCTTCCAGTAGATATCTTTGTCCGCATAGAAGAAGGAAGCGCCTCAGCAAAAGGCATCCGTTACCCAGCCCCAAAGCAGCAGTCCACTAACCCATAAAGCAAATTTGAGCACCGCCTCAAGTGGCACAGGCACTCCTGCCTGTGCGCAGTTCTTCTCGGCACTACGCTAGTTTTGGCTCCGCCGTCCTATCGCTAACTTTCGCAAGTTACAGGCACTCTTGCCTGTACGCCTTTCTTCCCGGCACTACGCCAGAATTTGCACCATCGTCCCATCGCCGACTTTCACGAGTTACAGGCTCTTGTCTGCGCGCCTCTCTCAACGGCAGTCATTCCAATTTGCGCAAGCTTAGCGAGATCGCTCGATTGGACGCAGTCTGATGGTTGTGCTGTTAAGGTAAACCGCACAGGCAAGAGTGCCACTAAACCGCCCTTCAAGCACTCGACCATCGCCAATCTTCAGGCTTGGTCACCAACCTAGCCTTCACCGGATTTCGCTCAATGTAGCCCTTCAGTCTCCAGAATTGCCCCTCATCACGCACCCAATGATCGAACGATTCATCCTGCCAAAAGGGCTGTCCGCGTCGACCGAGAATCTCGTTCGCACCGTGCGCGGTAGTCCCTTTGATTCCGCGAGTAATTCCTCGAACAGAAAAATAGGGAGTGATAAGCAAGTGGACATGGTTTGGCATAACAGAGTAGGAATGAAGGCGGTAGTGATGTAACTCTTCAGCGGCCCTGAGGATCGATTCAACAACAAGCTGCGCGATTAAAGCATTCTTCAGCCAGACAGGCCCAAACCGATGGCCATCAAGAATCCGCTCAGTGCGCTTGAATTTCTCCCCATCAGAGATTTCGACATTGCCATAAGCACAAACAGAAGTGCGTCGGCGCACAGGAATCGAACCGTAAAGCCGCCAAGTCAGAAAGATCGCTTTCTCCTCAGGCAACCAATGCGGCAAACATCGCCTGTAATAACTCACAGTAGAAAAAGATTACTCGATAGAGGTCACGCAAATGTATCCGCAAAACTACGCAAGGACGCCGCTTTAAGTGGTACAGGCACTCTTGCCTGTACGCAGTTCTTCTCGGCACAACGCTAGTTTTGGCTCCGCCGTCCTATCGCTAACCTTCACGACTTACAGCACTCTTGTTTACCCTGAGGAACGAAGAGGCCTGTACGCAGGTTTTTTCAGCACCGCCCCAAAATTCGGCTACATCGTCCTATCGCTAAGGTTTCGAGGGATAAGAATAAATCTTCAATTCATCCCATCCGCTACCTTCCTTGTCCGTCTCCCGCGCAAACCGCACACCCACTAACTCAGCCAGCGTCACCTCCGAAGTGGTATAGATCTTGCACCCCGTCATCAAATGCCCGCCAATCATCGTCCCCAGGCCCGTCGCAATCGAAAGATGAATATGCTCGCCACCTTCCTCCACTGTTCCGGTAATCGACACAATTTCAAAATGCCCGGTGTGAATGTGCGCCTCAGGCTGGTTCGCATACCGAATTGACGCTTGCGTCAAACTCCCCACCGAGCTCAACAACACCGCTGCCTGAACATGATTCTGCTTCACGTACGCTCGAATCGAGCCCAGCAGATCGTCTCCAGGCCGCAGCCTGAAAACATGAATGCGCACGCGATCCGTCGTGATCGCCTCGTGATGCTCCACAAGCAATTTCGACCAGTCCGCAGCAAGCTCCGGGGCTTCCGGCGCGTTCTCGAGCGTCCTGCTTTCCGGCACAGGCTCTGCCGCCGGCGATTTATATTGCGGCGGCGCTGGCTTCGCTTGCCCAGCCGTACTGAATGTTGCAACCCCCAGGAACACGAGTACTGCGATCGCTTTCATACGGATCTCCTGAATAAAATGGGATTCACTTCACGAGAGATGTTGGGCCGCGCGAAACGATTCGGATTTCACTTCCCGATAGCTTGATAGATCATGAGCCGAGCCACGGGAATTCCGTCCTCCTCCTGCTCCGGCGCATACACGCGATGCGTCTCTGTATCAACGGCTATGCTGTGCACTGCGTGAGCCACATTCACGTCGCCCAGTTTGCGATAATGCTGGGGATCCTTCTGCTCGAATACGGAAATCGCTCCGCTATAGCACGCCACGTAAATTCTGTTCAGCCCCGGATCGAATTTCACCACGTCCGCGCCATCAGCCAGGGGTAAGTAAGCGATCGGCTCGAACGTATCGAGGTCCAGGACGGTCAGCAGGGAATTCTGCTCGCACGCTAAGAATGCCCTGCGATGCTCGGGATCGAGGGCCATTCCGTGATTGCCTTTACATTTGCTCACCGGATGCATTCCCACCAGCTGATCGTTCTCCGGGTCGATCACTGCGAAAATATTCAAGTCCTGCAAATTCACGTAGACTTTCTTGGCCACGGAATCGTACTGCGGCATGCCCGTTTGGCTGTCGAAGCGCAGCATGTGCAAAACTTCATCGCGCGTTGTGTCAACCACGGCTACCGCCTTGGCCGTTTCGTCCGACACATACAGTTTGTGAAATGGTGCCGCGTACGCGCTGCCGTCGGGTTTTGATTCCGTGGGAATTTTCTTGATGATCGCCAGCGTCTTTACGTCAATCACTCCGATCTGGTCTTCGTGCCAGTCCGACGTGTACAGCTTCTTCAAGTCAGGCGCGTACTCCACTCCTTCAATCCCGGGCAAGTCCGAGATTGTCTTCACCACTTTGTTCGTCTGCAAATCCACAACGTAGAGTTTTCCCGGCCCAAGATGTGCGCAGAAAAGATAATGATCGTCGTAGTCGATTGTAAGGTAGTCGAACCGCAGCCCTGAGGGCCCCGGCAGATCGATCGCCGCCAGTTTCTTTAATTCGCCCGCCGCCAAATCCGCGACAAACACGGAAACAGCAGAAACCATCAGCGCCACTGCGCAAACGACCCGAAAATTTTGGCGCGAAGTCGCCACGTTAGCCTTTCACCACACCGGTAGCCACAAGATCGTTGCCGCGTCGCTCGAGAGTGATTTTAGGCAAGGGCCGCGGCGGTGGACCCGCCAGAACTGACCCGTCTGCGGCAGAATACACGCCGCCATGGCACTGGCAGACGATCCGATTCTGCTCCGGCCGATAAAACACAGGGCATGCCGTGTGCGTGCAGATCCGGCTGTACGCCAGATATTTATTTTCCTCCGGTCGCAGCAAGATGCATGGATTCACGTCGGCAGGGTAAGAGAAAACCTTCCAGCCGCCGACTGGAATATCGCCGGCATGCGCAACCACAATTGCTGGATACGTCTTCGAGCAGCCGTCTGTCAATGTCCCAGCGGCGCCCACTGCAGCCGCGAGACCGCCCAGCGTCAGGAACTTATTGAAGCCGCGGCGTGAAAGTTGTTCAGCGCCGTCTCTATCGAAGAACTCCCCTTCCCGAGCGTTCCACTCGTCGGTCATCGTTGTTTGTGGCCTATTGGCTGGCCAGGTGGCCCAGCTGCATTCGCGTGTGCAGCACTCTCAGGATGTCGTCGAGTCCGACCATGCCCACAATATTGCCTTCGGAAATCACGGGCATTTGGCTGATGCTGTTGCTGCGCATCCGCTGCAGCACGGCAAGAACGGGTTCGTCCATCTGGGCTGAATGCATGCTGTCGAGTGGCAGCATCACGGCTTGAATCGAAGTATTCGTCCATTCATCGTGCGGCACCGTGCGCGCCGCATCGAGCGAGATCAGGCCCACCGGCTTTCCGGCGCCCAGAACAATGTGAAAACGCGCACCGGTGCGCAGCACTTCATGAACGTACTCGTCAATCGACATATCCCGCGTAACCGTCGGAATATCGTGAGTCATCACGTCGCCTGCGCGCACGCCCGTCAGCGTATTCTGCACCGCCACCTGCGCGTAACTCTCTTGTGCTGCGCTCAGCAGAAACCATCCAATGAATGCGGTCCACAGCCCGCCCACCCAGTTTCCGTTGAGCGCCTGCCAGGCTCCGAGAATGATCATCAGATACGCAAAAATTTTCCCGGTCGTCGAAGCAATCTGCGTGGCGCGCTGGAAATTCTTCGTGATGCCCCAGGCGATTCCGCGCAGAATACGTCCGCCATCCAGCGGAAATCCCGGCACGAGGTTGAACACCCCAAGCGCAACATTGATTTCCCAGAGCCATTTCGTGGAAGCGGCCACCAGGTCATCGCCATGAAAGAAGCGCCCCGCGAGATAGAAACAGCCAGCCAGGAAGAAGCTCGCGAGCGGTCCGGCGATAGCGATGTTAACCTCCTGCTTCGGCTTGTCTGGCTCGCGGCTGATACTGGAAAGCCCTCCAAAAACGAACAGCGTGATCGATTGCACAGGAATTTTGTAACTCTTCGCGACAATGCTGTGACTCACTTCGTGAAAAACCACCGAACCAAAGAATAGGGCGCTAGTCACGATGCCGAGCATCCAGTGTTGTTGCGAAGTCCAACTGGGGTGCTCCGCGGTAAATTGGGTGCGCAGCGTGTAGGTGATCAGCGCAAAAATGATGAACCAGCTCGGGTGCAGGTAAATCGGGATGCCAAAAATTCGTCCGATCCGCACGCCCGATGGAGGCGGCGGTCCTCCGGGTGGTACCAAAGCCTGATTGGCTTGAATGTTTGCTGGGTTCGGGTGGTCTGCCGCCATTGCGTCCTCGGAGTTCGTTCGCTCGTAACATTATCGTAGAATTTGCCGCCGCCGTCTCGCAAATCGCATTTCGCAATCGAATCGCTATCCTTCCCCAAAACTTGACATCAGCTTGTCGCATTGGAGTGCGTAGCGTGCGCTTCAACACGCACGTGTTCGCGACCACACGCGTGTCGCTCCATTGCTAGTTGCTAAACCTCTTGTTTGCATACACATGGGCATTGGCCCCGCTCCTGCATTACTTCGGGCTGCTGGCCGATAGAAGTTGCGGGAGGGAATCATGGAAGCTCTGATCGATTTCGCAGCCGTAAGTGGAGCAATCGTTTTTTCGCTGGGCGTCGCACTTTCGCTCGAATGGTTTGCGCTGAATACGCTAATGAAAATGATGCCCGTGCAGCAGCCGGCGATGGTGGCGGAAGAAGTCGCGTCCGACAAGCCAGCGGCTGGCCCGACGCTTGTGCCGACCTCGTTTGCCGGCAGCAAACGCGCGGCGTAACGGAGCTCAAGTAGAGACCGCCGCGGCCAAAGCTTTTTGCGAGCGATTCGCTCGCAGATTGAAGCAAGTAAGGAGGATGCCATGTTGTTCCTCAAAGTGTTGCTCTCGATTGTGAGCTTTGGGTTTCTGGCAGGCGCGATTGGAACTGTCGCTTACGACATCTATCTCGCATTCCAGCTCGACCGAATCCTGCGGCGCAACGATCGCGTTCCTGAATCTGGGCCCGGCGGAGCGACAGGCTCCACTGCATCCTCTGGCGCGTCTTCCGATTCTCCTTCGCTCGCTCAGCGGATCTCGCGTCCGCAAGTTAGTGCGCCGCGGCGGCGGATTCGCTGGGTGCTCACGGCAAAGCTGCTCGCGCTTGCTGCTGTCACGTCGCTTGCGAGCAAAAGCCTTGTCGTCGTGTCTGACGGGCACGCGGGCGTGCGCGTGAGCCAGATTTCCGGCGTGCGCGCCGGAACGCTCTACCCCGGGACGCATTTGATTTTCCCGCTCACCGAGCGCGTCGTACTTTACGACGTGCGCGACCAGGTTTTCTCGACGGCCGCCAGCACGGCTCCGAAGGAAAAGCTCGAAGTGCTCAACGTCGAATCGCGAGAAGGTTTGTCCGTGGGACTCGCGATCACCGTGCGCTATCGAATCGATCCCGCGCGCCTGGCTTACGTTCAGGCAAATTTGCCGCAGCCGATCGACCAGGAAATTGTCGAGCCGGTTGTCGCCAGCACGTTTCGCGATTTGAGTCCGAATTACATCGTGCGCGACCTTTTCTCCATCAAGCGCGGCGAATATCGCGAGAAAGCGACGCAGACAATCACGTCGCGGCTCGCGGAAGACGGAATCGTCGTGAAGGAAGTGCTGTTGCGAAAAGTGGAACTGCCGCAGGAATACGCGCGCGGGCTTGAAGGCTTGCTCGAAAAAGAGCAGGAAGACGATCGCACCAGCGTCGACGCGCAAATCGAGCAGAAGAAAGTGAAGATCGCGGAATCGCAAGCGGAAGCAGCGAAAGTCCGGCAGATAAAGCACGCCGAGGCGGATGCGCAATCACGCGTGCTCATGGCCAAGGCCGAATCCGATTCGATGCAGTACACGCTGCCGCTCAAGCAGAAGCAGATCGAGCAGTCGCGCCTCGAAGCCGAAGCCCGCAAGGAAGCGACGATCAAGAATGCCGAAGCCGATGCCGCCGCGCAGGTGAAGTCCGCCGAAGCTGCGGGACAGGCGAAAGTGATCAACACCAAGGCCGACGCCGAACGCAGCCGGCTGCTCTCGGAAACGCAGAACGTGCTCGTGGTGAAAAATGCCGAGGCCTCGGCGCAGGCCAAAATTATCGATTCGAAGGCCGAGCTCGAGCACCGCAACTTGCTCGCCGACGCTGAAGCGCACAACATTCGCGTCACGTCGCACGCTGAAGCCGAGCAACTGCAACTCGAGGCCGCCGCGCTGAAAACGAATCCGCTGCTCGTGCAATACACGGTGGCGCAGCGCCTTTCCGACCGCGTGCAAATCATGATGGTGCCCACGGACGGCAAATTCTTTTTCACCAACGACGTGCTGAAATCCGTTTCCGCGGTAACGGATTCGCCGTTGAAGCTTGGCGCGAAGTGACGAGTTTGAAACACGCGGGGCGCGCAGCGATGAATGCGTTTACGTGGAGCGAAGTGACAGGTTCGATGTGCGATCGCAGCACGCAAGAAAAAAACGCGCGAAGTGACAAGCGTGTGATGAACGCGAACGAAATTCCCGCCCGGTCTTTTCGGGCTCCGACATGGCGGAGCGGAAAAGAAATTCAACCGGACGGGAGGTACTGCCGGCAAGACCCTTGCGGGTGGCTTGGCTCTGCGCGAAACGGCACGAGGATTCGATACCGCCGCATCGAATCCCGCGCTGCGAGCGCAGGGCGAAGCCACCAAGCCGGCGGCTCGGATTGCCGGGCTGAAATCAGCTTTCATGACGATCTCTCCTGCCCCCTTTTGCCGCCTATTAGAATTTCGTATGTTGCTGAATTCGGGCTGCTTAGCGTGAGTTTTAATCGCGGAACCGTAGATTAAAAATGCGTGGCGAGCGATGAGTTGTGGTGATTCGAAGTGAGAAAGCATTTGCTTCGATTGCCTGCGGTGTCTCCTTTTGCTCTCGCGATATGCGCGGCTCGTCTTATTTCGAGTCCGGCGGACTTCGGGATCAAGGCTAGCACGAGGCGGCAAGCGTAGTGGGGACGAAAGAGTACAGCGGGCTAGAGCTGGACGAATGGGCAGGGCGGGTGGGCCTGATCGGAAATGATTGGGTAGCGAGCGGGGCAGAAGGCAATCTCAAATTTGAAATTGCTCTGTTGGCATCCCAGCGAGGCGAATCTGCGACAGTAGAGCAAACAAGCGCTTGCGCGGGTGAGGCTGCGCAAGCGGTGGCGCGTTGCGCCGTTCTTGGGTTCCCAGGACTTCCGTCCTGGGCTAGGTGTGTGCCGCGCCTACGGCGCTGAATTTTTTTGGTGAAAGCTTCGAGATTGTGGGTAGGCAAGTAGTGTGCCTGACGACAAGTAAGAAGATGCGATTTGCGATTTCAAGATTTGAAGTTGGGAATTTGAAATGACAACAGAGGCAAAGTCGTAAGATATTTCCTCAGCGGCTAAAGCCGCGAGATTTTGCGGCAGATGTGGCACGGCTGAAGCCGTGCCCTGACGTCAAACCATCGATTTCACGCGGACTTTAAGGCCGTGACCTACAAGGCGATGGGCAAGGGAAAAGGAAAAAGGCAAAGGCAAAAGCAAAAAGCAAAAAGCAAAAAGCAAAAGGCAAAAGGCAAAAGGCAAAAGGCAACTGCAGATCCCTCGACTGCGACGCGCGCCATCGCTTCGCGATGGAGGAAAAAGGCGCGCGCGTCTCCGCTCGGGATGACAGGGTTGGGGTGTGGCGGGCATGAATGTGGAGTAAAAAAGTGGCGCGGGGGCGTGAGTTTGCGGTTGTGCTAAGATGACGAATCACGAACAGGATGCGTCACACGTCGCGGCTTGGTGCCTCTCTGAGATACGTTTCTCTTCCGGTTGTGGTTCTGATTTTTTCCTTCATGTTTGGGCGAACTGTGCGCGGGCAGGCTCTGGGCGCGTCATTGTTACCATCAGACCAGCGCGTGACTTCGCCGGCGTTGCCTGCGGCTTGGAATGAGGGCGTGAAGGCGTTGGCGGAAAAAATCGCGGCAGCGGTGAAGCCGTCGCGAGCGGTTTCGCTTGAGTTCAAGAATATTTCGTCGCTTGGCGCGTCTGAAGTGGAAGCGATTCGGGTGGTGCTTGAAACAGAATTGACAAGCCGCGGATTGCGGCTTGGATCGAGCGGCGTCGCGGTCGAAGTGACGCTTTCTGAGAATGTGGAGAGTTACATTTGGGTCGCGAAGATCGGCAAGAGCGACACAAGTCGGATCGAACTAGTTCAAGTGACCAAGGCTAACGACCTTTCACTGTCAATTAGACCGACGCCTTTGCTCCAACGGAAAATTGTGTGGCGGCAAGAAACGCAGTTTCTTGATTTCACAACGCGAACGTTTTCTCCGGGACTGCTGGACATCAACTACACAACCATCTTTGAACTTGGCCGAGTCCGCGTGTTTGAGTTCAGTGGCGACCGATGGAACCAAACGCAAAATGTATCCTTACCGCTTGCCTTCGGTGTGCGTGACCCGCGAGGCCTTTTCGTTCCTGGGGACGGCAGGGCTTATGTGGGGAAGGAAGCCTGTCTCAAATTATTTCGAGATCAATACTGTGGCGAGAGTTTGCATCAGGATTGGCCCTTCCCGCTTGGCATTTATGGGCGCTTCATAGGAAATCGGAACTATTTCGCGGGACTCGCGAAAGACAGCACTGAGCGGTTGGAAGGCCAGCCATTTTATACGGTAGCGATCGGAATCAATATCTTCGATCACAGCACGCCGATCGTCACGACAGAGTTGGACGGAATGGCCCGCCTCTATAACGACACGCAAACCCCGGAAGGGGTGTTCGGTGATTGGGGCGACGACATTGCGTCGATCAAACCGTCCTGTGGAGCAGACTGGCAGATACTTGTAACCGGAAGGGGCGATTGGACGGAGTCGGATCGAATCCGGGTGTACAGAATCTCGTTCGGCAATGACACTGCAAGAGCAAAGCCCGAAGGCCAGCCACTCGAATTTCCCGGTCCGATACTTGCCATGTGGCAGGCAGACGACGAGCGGTCGGCGCGGGTGGTGTCAAAGAATCTGCAGACAGGAATGTATGAAGCTTCGATTGTCACTGTTAGCTGCAGCCAGTAGCGCCGGTCTGGCGGTTCTGTTGGTCGCGCTGCCTGCGATAACGGCGCGACGGCCTAGATATGGCGGGACGTTGCGCGTGGAAATCGGGGCGACGGTGAAGTCGCTTGATCCGGCGGTGGCGGCTGCGAGCGAAGCTGAAGATGCAGCCAAAGCTGAACTCGATTCGCTAATTTACGACAACCGTGATGCCAGCGGCACATTTCACGGAGAGGGGCCATTTCATGTGGCCGCGTTTGAGGCGGGGAAGCGGGCGGTGCTGGCGGCGACGGAGGATTACAGGTTGGGTAGGCCGTTTGTGAACTCGATTGAGATTGAGATGGGGCGGGCTGCGCGCGAGCGGATTCTCGATCTTGAGTTGAACAAGGCAGATTTTGCTGAGATTCCGGCGGAGGATGCGCGGCGGGCGGCCGAGCGTGGCGTGCAGGTGAGCCGTTCGCAACCGGATCAGTTGCTGGCCTTGGTCTTCACGGGAGGTGACGAGCCGGAAAGAGTCAAACCGCTTGACAAGCGCGTGCGGGAGGCGCTGGCGCTTTCGATCGATCGTGCAGCGATCGTGAATTTCATTTTGCAGAAAGAGGGAGAACCGACGGGAGGACTTTTGCCGCAGTGGTCCAGCGGGACGGCGTTCTTGTTTTCGACCGCGGCCGATCCCGTGCACGCCAAGGAACTTTCGGCGCAAATCGTTCCCGTGCCGAAAATCGTGTTGGGATATGATTCAGGCGATTTGCTGGAACAAGCGGTGGCGGAGCGCATTGCGGTGAACGCGAGAGAGGTGGGGATTACGATAGCGACACGGGGGCTGCCGCATTCGGCCGATGAGGTGGTCGAGAATGGCTGGAAATCTGCGCCGTCCGCTGTAGTCGCGATGCTTAAGAGAATCGCGATGCCCTCACGAAAACCGGCTCAAACCCTTGAAGACTTTGCGGCTCTCTTAGGTGTCACGGCGTCGATTAACTCTTACTTGCTACTCTCCGATGCGACCGCGGAGCAGATTTACGAACGCGAGCGGGCGATTGTTAGCAGTTATCGGGTGGTGCCGCTGGTTTGGTTGCCGCGCGTGTATGGGTTGAGTGGGCGGGTGAGGGATTGGACGGCGCCGGGGCCGGGGGAGTCGTGGCCGCTGGCGGATGTTTGGCTGGACGGGCCGGTGGAAGCGGCGGTGGAAGAAGGGAAAAAGTGACGTTTCGCACCAAATTATTTTTGATTTTCACGCTGGCGCTTGTGGTGTCGGTGGGACTGGTGGCGGCGGCGGTGACGGAAGTGACGCGGCGCGCGTTTGACCAGATGAATGCGCAGCACTCGGATGCGCTGGTGGCGCAGTTCCAGAGGGAGTTTGCGCAGCGCAGTGATGATGTGGTGCATCGGGTGCAGGGGATTGCCGACGCGGAAGGCACTGTGCGGATGGCGATTGATTTGAGCCGGCCGAAGGGCGATGTGTCGGTCTATGTGAATGATGCGGCGGGGGTGGCAAAGGCGCATCAGCTCGATTTTCTGGATTTCATCAGCAACGACGGGTCGATTATTTCGTCGGCGGAATGGCCGGCGCGATTCGGTTACAAGATTGACTGGGTGCTGCAGCCGGAGGATTGGGTGGCGCGCGGTTCGTTCTTGATGAAGGCGGATACGCAGGAGGGTGCGGCGCTGGCGCTGCTATCAGTATCACGCGTGCGGGTGGGCGATAAGGACCTTTATATTGTTGGCGGGGAACGGCTGGGGCGCGAATTTATCGCGTCGCTCGTGCTTCCGACGGGGATGCGCGCGCTACTGTATCGGAATCTCGATCCGACGTTTCAGGCTGCGGATCTGATCGATTCGACGGGGCCTGCGACGCAGGCGGATCAATTTGCGGCGATCGTCCAGAAGGAGCAACAGGAGCCCGGGGAGCAGATTGCAAAAATCAACTGGACTGCTGATGCGGCGAACGCGGAAGTGTTTCACGCGATGCCGCTGCTGGGGCGGCAGAAGGAATTGCTTGGGATTTTGCTGATCGGCAGCTCGCAGCATGACGTGGTGACGCTCGAGCGGCAAATCATGTTGCTCTCGGTGGGCGTGGTGGCGATCGGGCTTCTGGTAGGGGCGCTGCTGGGATGGTGGGGCGCGGCGCGAGTGACGCGGCCGGTGCGGCAGTTGGCGGAAGGCGCGCGCGAAGTGGCGGGCGGAAACTGGAACGCGCGAGTAAACGTGCGCGGAAGAAATGAGATTGGGCAGCTGGCGAAGGCGTTCAATCAGATGACGGAGCAGCTGGTGGACCAGCGCGAACGATTGATTCAGGCCGAGCGGGTGGCGGCGTGGCGCGAAGTGGCGCGTCGGCTGGCGCACGAATTGAAGAATCCGCTCTTTCCCTTGCAAACGACGGTGGAGAATCTGCAGCGGGCGAAGGAGCGAGGATACGGGGAATTCGAAGAAGTGTTTCACGAATCGACCGGAATCCTGTTGGCGGAAATCGAGAACCTGAAAAATATCGTAGGCCGGTTCAGCGAATTTTCGAGGATGCCGCATCCAGAGCTGGGTTCGGTGCAGATGAATGAGGTGGTTCGCAGCGTAGTGAAATTATTCGAGGCGCAATTTGGCGCGGTAGGCCGGCCGCCGATTACGCCCGAGTTGCACCTGGACGATCACCTGCCGCTGATCCAAGCGGATGCGACGCTGCTACATCGCGCGCTCGAGAATCTGATTTTGAATGCGATGGACGCGATGCCTTCGGGAGGCGTGCTGATGTTGCGCACGTCACCGGCTGCCGATGGCGGCGTGCATCTCGAAATTTCGGACACCGGCACGGGATTGACGTCTGAAGAGTGCGAGCGGCTGTTCACTCCGTACTACACGACGAAGCAGCACGGAACTGGACTGGGCCTCGCGATCGTGCAGTCCGTGGTGAGCGATCACGGCGGACGAATCTGGGTGGAGAGCGAGGCGGGCGTCGGCACGTCATTCCATATCGAACTTCCCAAGCACCCACCGCGGCGGTCGGTGAGCTTTCCGATTTCCTTCGATTACGAAAAAGAGAAAGAGAAGGAACCGGAGCCCGAGAAGCACAAGCAAGAGGCGTAGCCGCCGTGCCGCCGAAAGCCAATATCCTTATTATTGATGACGACGCGAATACGCTTGCGTCGCTCGCCCGCGCTTTCCGATTGGCCAATCACGAAGCGACCGTTTGCGACAATGCTGCGCGTGCGCTGGAGCTTGCGAAGGCGGAGCGTTTCGATTTGATTCTTTCCGATGTGGTGATGCCGGGAAAAGATGGGATCGCGCTGCTCGAGGAATTGAAGGGTGCGGGAGTGAGCGCGCCGGTGGTGATGATGTCCGGTCAAGCGACGATTGAAATGGCGGTGAAAGCGACGCGGCTGGGCGCGATTGATTTTCTCGAGAAGCCTGTGACGACGGACAAGCTGCTGTTGACGGTGGAGAATGCGCTGCGGCTGCGGCATCTTGAGGACGAGAACCGCGATTTGAAGCGGCGGCTGGGGCGGCATTACAGCGTGTGGTCGAGCGAGGGGATGCGCGAGGTGATGGCGCAGGTGGAAACGGTGGCGGCGAGCGAGACGCGCGTTTGCATTCGCGGCGAGACGGGGACCGGGAAGGAATTGATTGCGCGGACGCTGCATGAGAAGAGCGGGCGGCGGGATGGGCCGTTTGTGTCGCTGAATTGCGCGGCGATTCCGGCGGAATTGATGGAATCGGAAATATTCGGGCATGAGAAGGGGTCGTTCACGGGCGCGGCGGGGCGGCACATCGGAAAATTCGAGCAGGCTGATGGCGGGACGCTTTTTCTCGATGAGATCGGGGACATGCCGATTGCGATGCAGGCGAAGCTGCTGCGCGTGTTGGAAGAGGGCGAGGTGGAGCGCGTGGGCGGGGATAAGCCGATTCATGTGGATGTGCGGGTGATTGTTGCGACACATCGCAATTTGGAAGAGCAGGTCAGGCAGGGAGCGTTTCGCGAGGATTTGTATCACCGGATTTTTGTGTTTCCGATTGTGCTGCCGCCGTTGCGGGAAAGGCGTGAGGATATTCGCGTGCTGGCGGAGCATTTCGCGCGGCAGTTGAGCGAGCAGAATAACTGGCGGCAGAAACAATTTTCGCGCGAGGCGATTGAATCGCTGGAGCAGTATGGGTGGCCGGGGAATGTGCGCGAGTTGCGCAATGTGGTGGAGCGGGTGCTGCTGTTGACGCCCGGCGATACGGTGGATGCGGCGGCAGTGCAGCGGGCTTTGCCGCAGGTTAGCGCGGGCAATTTGGCGGGTGCGGGTGGCAACGGTTTGATGGCTTCGGGGCCGCTGGCGCAGAGGGTGGAGGCGTTTGAGCGCGAGACTCTGCTGGCTGAACTGAAGCGAAATCACAATCACATGACGAATACGGCGAAGGCGCTGGGGCTTGAGCGGAGTCACCTTTATAAGAAGTGCCAGCAACTCGGAATTGATCTGCAAGCGGTGCGGCAGACGGAGTGAGATTTCGCGACTACTAGGGGACTTTGAGCGAAGCCGTGATGGAACCTACCTGACCGGCTAAGTTGTCACGAATTACGAATCGCACGGAATACTCTCCGGAGGGCAATTCAATCGAGGCGGGAAACGAAAGACCCCGAGAGTTAAGCTCGGTCACTCCTTCCGGCTTGATGTGGCCGTCGAGAGCCTGCGAGAGACCGCCTTCCATAAGAGTTCCGTCGGGCTGCTGCGCCAGAGCGGCGAAATCGAGGCTTACGTGGTTGTTGTCCGATTCATCCACGATAATGGCGCCGGCTGGAATGAGGAACGTAAATCCGACGCTTGTCTTGCCGTTCGCATCCGTGATCCCGGTCACTCGCACGGTGAAACGTATCGCGGTGAAATCGAGAGGAGAGGCCAGTGCGAGCTGGATGTCTTCCTTCCGGGTGACAGTTTCGTCCTGCTGAGCGCGAACGTAGTAGCCCGAGCGCGACCTAACTTGCAGACCTGGGCGGCTTACTTTTACGGAGAGTTTTCGCCATCCGGGATTTGAGTTGCCGGAGGATTGATAGAACCCGATGAGGTAGTAATCGCTTGAATCGTCGACCGCGGCATTGAAGCAGCCGAGAGCGGTCGTCTGGCGATCGCATAGTTTTCCGCCGGTGGATTCGGCAAATGATTCCAGATTTGAGACGTTGGGCAGCGTGTCAAAATGCTGGGGTAACGGGTTACCAATATTCGGACCAGCGTAAGCGGGGCTGATTAGATCCTCGACGTCCAAGGGATAGACAGCGATGTTCGCGCGGGTCAAAGTGCGCCAGGTATTTTCAAAGGCGGGGAACAACTCCCTGTCGTACTTTCCAAAAAGCGAAGGGTCGTCAATTACAAAGGGAAAGCCGCCAGTGGCCCAAATCAAGGACTTCCGGCCGGGAATTCCAGAATACGCCTCGCCAATTTCGCGCAATGCTTCGAGCGTGAGCCACACGCGCTGGCCCACGGCGGCGGTACGGTTTGTCATTGCGTACTGCAGCTGATCTGTCCTGCCCTGGATGGCAATAGCGTTCCGAGTGGCGGACTTGCTGTGCCACCCTTGAAGACCGCGAAGGGTCGACTCGAGCGGATTCGTGTTAGGAGTGTCCTTAGGTGAGCGCTGGCCTTTTGTGTTCTTCAAAGCTTCGGCCAGCAGCGCAGGATTCTTCGTGAAGTCATGAAGCAGGCTAATGCCTCCAGCATCGAAGGCTAGAAGACAAACTGGTTCCCCAAGATCCGGAGATTCCGAAAGGAATTTCGTTAGCTCATCACGCGCGTTCGACTGCTCGCTCAGTGTGCTGTTCAGAAGGTCAAAGACAAGAATGGCGGACCGATCCGAGCGGGTTTGATCCTTATTTGTAAATTGGCCAGGAGGAAGAGGAACAGAAGCCGGCGCCACGGCTGGTGCAGCATTTGTCTGGATATGGTGAAAGAAAGCGATTTTTTGTTGGTGCCCATTTTCGAGAACGGTGAAGTCGGCTTGCGTTAACCCAGACACATGCGCGCCGGAATGGTCGGTAACGATAGCGGGGACCAGCACAACTTCGCTGCGGACCGCAATTCCCGGTTTTTTGTTCTTTTGAGGTGGCGCTTGTCCAGAGGTGGCGTGCGCGGCAAACAATAGGAGGAGCACACCCAAGACCGATCTGTCGACTGCTCGCGGAAAAATGGCCATGAGTTGTCGGTAGTGATGATATTTACATGGATGGGGTTGCATGACGGTTTGCATGTGGGAATGTTAATCAAAGGCAATGCTGGATTCGGTTTTAGTGTTGAACATTTGCTGCAGGCTGTCCAATAGCGAGGGCGGAGCCCTGCGGATGTGGGATGGCGAGTCCCAATAAAATAGCGATCGTGGGGCCGATGTCGATCATGCGGGCATTCGCGATTTTACCCGGGCTTATAGAGGGTCCGTAGAAAATCAGGGACGAGCGCATTTCGGGGCGATCGGGGAAATAGCCGTGAGTGCCGCCGAGTTTTGAGGGCTCGGTGAATTTTCCCGTGTAGTCGCCGGTGATCACGGTGCCTTCGACGGCCTCGAGAGCGAGGAACGCGTCCGGATCGCCACCCATGGCGACGATTTCGTCATGTGCGACGACGCGGGCGATGCCGCTGCCTTGTGCGCCGGCGAGCGACTTGAAGATTTCGGTGAGGGCGCGGCGGGTGGCGTCGTCGTTGCTGTCGTTGACGTAGATGTAGGCGGAGCCGCCGTCGGTGAGGAGGCTGGCTTTCCAGGTGGTGATGCGATCTTTTTCGTTGAGGGTGATCAGGCCGTGCTCGCGAAGGAGGACGCCGGGGCGGACGGCTTGCGAAATGGGAACGAAGCCGTGGTCGGAGAGGACGACGAGAACGGTTGAGTCCCAGATTCCGGTTTTTTTTGCTTCGGCGATGACGCGGGCTACTTGGGCGTCGGCAGTTTCGGTGGCTGCATTTGCTTCGGGACTGAATGGGCCGTGCAGGTGCTCTTCGTGATCAACCATTGCGAGGTGGAGGAGGAGCAGATTCGGCTGCGATTTTTTGATTGCGTAGCAAGCGATGTCGGTGAAGGCGGCGTCGGTTTGCAGGGGCGGGGTGATGGCTGCGTTGAAATCTGGGTATTCTTTAGCGACTTCGTCGAGGATGCCGCGCGTGGAAAGTGCGCGCAGGAGCTTCAGATCTTCCGGAATATTGGCGCGCCAGATTTCGGGGACGATAATGTCGGCTTGAGCGCCGACGGTGACGGGCCAGTGAATTAAAGCGGTGCGAAGGCCGTGCTGGCGGGCGAGTTGCCAGAGCGTGGGGACCCGGATGTCTTCTGCGTACCAGCGGTAGCCGTTGTAATTTTGCCCGAAGGGATCCCAGGCGGGATTGGTGACGATGCCATGGGTGCCGGGATTTACGCCGGTCATCATGGTGGTGTGCGAGGGGTAGGTGACGGTGGGCATAACAGGCTGGACGCCGTCGCTCGAGGCGCCGTCGCGGACGATTTGGCGAAGGGTGGGGATTTTGAGGCCGTGCGCGTCGGGCTCTGTGTAGGATTCGGGCTTCATTCCATCGATGGAGATGACGATGACGTGCTGGACGGGCTTGGCGGAGGATGATTGCGCGGAGTGGGCGGATTTTATGGCGAATGCTTGGGCTGCGGCGAAATGCGGGCTGGTCACGATGGCAGCTGTGGCTGCGACGATTAGGGCGATAAAAACGAATGGCGTGATTCGTCGACGCATCGGCAACTGCCTCCTTTGAAATAGTTGAATACTCTAGCTGGCGCGGAGTGAGGTTTACAAGCGTGTCGAGATTACAAAGTTGTTACAGAGACGCAAGGTTTCGCGGACACGCTATCGTCGGGTCGGGCGAGGATTTAGCGCGAGCGAGGATTTGGCGTGAGCGAGCGGGGCATGCGAGAATGGCGGAGCAAACACGGCGGGTGAAAAATTATGGATGAGAGACAGTTCTACGACGAGAAGGAAGAGACGAAACAGATTCCGCTCGTGTGCCCGCATTGCCGGCAGGAGGGTACATTTCCGGTGCGCTGGATGGTCCGGACGAAGAAGGCGCAGCCGCCGCGCGGCGGTAACGAAGAGGATCGGGCGAAGTTTGCGAAGGCGAGCTCGTACATGGTGCGCATAGACAATATGGTGGCGTGCCGGAACATCAAGTGCCGCAAGCGATTCGATTTGACGGGGCAGACGGTTTTCTTGATTTAGTTTCTAGATTTCCGGATACATTTCGAAGAAGGCGTCGAGGGACTGGCGAAGCGTTTTTTCGATTTCTTCTTTGCTGCCTTCGATCAAGTGCATCGTCACACGGCCTGGGCGGCCGTTCTTCAGTTTCACATTGGCTTCGCTTACTTCATCCAATTCTTCTGCGGGGAACAAGCGCATTCCGTAAACGAGCGCGAGCTTGGCCATTGGGAGTTCTCCTTGGTCGGTCACCACAAATTCTACACGCTTTTTTATATTCATTACTTACGCCAACAGTAATTTGATCAAGGCAATTCTTTGCTTAAACGCCCGGTAGGCTTATGCTGGGAGGCATCTCTCGGCCTGTTGAGGGCATCCCTTGGGAAGCTGCATTCGGAGGTAGCGCATGACGAACCTTCGCTTCTCGTTGCGGGGCGCTGTACTTGCTGGGATGGTGTTGGCCTTCGTGGTTCCCGCGTTTGCACAGCAAGAAGGGCCAATGCAGCCTGTAGAAAGGCAGACCCCTGTGCCACCTGCGAGCGCTCCGGCACCGCCGGTCACGACCCCTCCTCCGCCGGCTGCAGCTGGGACGCCTTCGAGTCCGAATACTCCGACTTCGGGTGCTCCGGCACCGAATCCGCCTTCTAGCACCACTCCTTCAGCGCCAAAACCGGGTGCTACTGTGGAAGTTCCGAGCGGGACCAGTATCCCGCTTGTGCTGCACAACGGAATTTCGACGCATAGCGCGAAAGTAGGCGATCCGGTTTATTTCGAGACGCTTTTTCCGATCATGATTGCTGGCCGGGTGGTGATTCCTGCGGGCTCCTATGTGAGTGGCGAAGTGACGGAAACGAAGCGGGCGGGCCGGGTAAAAGGCCGTGCGGAGTTGATGATCAAGCTGAACACCCTGATTCTAACCAACGGCTATATGGTGAATCTGAACGCCGTGCCGCGTAGCGCCGGCACTGGCGGGGGCGAGAAGGTGGACAACGAAGGCAAGGTGGTCGGCGATTCCAATAAGGCAGGAGATGTCGGCACAGTTGCGAAGACCACGGCTGCCGGAGCGGGAATCGGAGGTCTTGCTACTCAAGGCGCCAAGGGTGTGGGAATCGGTGCGGGAGTGGGGGCAGCGGCCGGGCTGATGGCAGTGCTGCTCACGCGCGGCCCGGACGCAGAATTGCCGCGCGGCACCACTGTTGATGTGACGTTGAATCGCCCGATTCTCTTGGATGCAGAGAAGGACCAGTTTACCGGTCCGGGCCAAGCTTCCACTCTGGCGGGGCCACAAAACCGCGAGTCGCAACACGGTAAAATCTTTTGATCTGAAGCGGCTGCGGCTGATTTTAGGAAATCGAGGTTGCGGTTTTCGCGGAGCGGGATTTTGCGTCGCTGAAGCGGAGCGGTGAAAAACGCTCGGTGTCGAGTTCAGGTTTCCCGCCTAGAATCCACGTGCTCAAAAGCTTTGCAGTGGCCGGCGCAAGAAGAATTCCGTTTCGATAGTGCCCGGTAGCGATATAGAGACCACGGATGTCGGTCGGGCCCAGAATGGGCAGGTGGTCCGGAGTTCCGGGGCGCAACCCCGCCCACGCATCTACGAGCTGCGCGTTAGCGAATGCTGGTGCAAGTTCCAGAACCCCGTCGAGAATTTTTCGAACGCCCGCTGGCGTTACATGCTTTTCGAACCCGGCATCTTCCAAGGTGCTGCCTGCGATAATCCGGCCATTGGGACGCGGCACGAGATAGGCTTTGCTGGAGCGCAGCGTCCTTCCCAGCGATACGTTTTTCGATTCGAGCGCGAGTAGTTGTCCGCGGATCGGACGGGTCGGCGCATAACGGCCGAGCCAATCGATGGCTCCTGAGAAACAACCTGCCGCAATGACAACGCATTTCGCGGAGATATTTGTGCCGCGCGTCACGACACCGGTGCAGTGATTTCCGTCGAGCACGACACTGTCTACGGGAGAATCAACGTGAATTTCAATTCCGCGGGCTCCTGCCGCCGCCAGGAGAGCATCCATCAACATTCTAGGATCGAGAGTCGCTTCCTGCGGGAGCCATGCAGCGGCGCGGATCGCCGGCCCGAGAGCTGGTTCCGCCTTTCTTGCTACATCCGGGGCAACCGGTTCGATTGCGAGTCCCAACGCGAGGTACTCAGCGACCATTTTGTCGCGTTCTGACTCGCCATGTGGCGCGGTGAAAACTTCGATGACGCCTTTGCGGGCGAAAGCAGTAGTTTTTCCCGATAATTCCTCGATCGAGGCAATAAATTCGGGATACAGCCTCATGGATTCTTTGGCGAGCGGGACTAGCGGAATAGCGTCAGGCGAATCCGGACCGGGCGATAGCATTCCAGCGGCAGCCCATGATGCCTCGCGTCCCGGTTGGTGGCGATCGAGCAGAACGACTCCGAGTTTTTCCGCCGCCAGCTCGAGGGCAATCGAAGCGCCGATTACACCTCCGCCAACAATAATTACATCCGCGACTTTCACGAGATTATCTTAGCAAAACGGGCGGTACGATGCGTTGGACTCGAAAGAAGAATGGAAGGAATTAGAGCGAGTTGACGAGTTCGACGGAGAGGAGACGGGCCTTCTGGGCGAGATTTTTGGCGCGAGCGAGGTCGCCTTCTTTAGCAGCACTATTCGATTGGTCCCGGAAACTGCGAATCTTGTCTGCCAGGTCGATTTGTTGCGCGTTGAGCCTCTTTCCATCGGTCTGTTTGAGATTGCCCTCGGCGACGCCAATATCTTCGGCGATGCCTCGCTGATAATTCGCCTTCTGGGCTTCAGAGAGTTGCGGCGAGATCTGCGGAGCAGGTGGACGCGCGCGGTCTCCTCCCGCAGATGACGGCTCCGGCTCGGGCGCGGGTCTTTGTGGTTTTGGCGCAGGTTTCGTCTCAGGGGTAATCATCGGCGGCGGTGTGCTGGAAGAATCCTGCACATCGGGTGCGGGCGTCTGAGTCGCAACCGGAGGCATAGCGGTCGTATCCGGAGCAATCGTTGAAGGCGGCGGAGTTTCAACCGCTGCTGCTGCCGGCGGGGCAGCGACGGGCGCGGCGGCCTGGACTTTCTTCGGCCCACACCCGATCGCGAGGAGCGAGATTCCGCTCGCGAGCAACGCAAGGAGGGCTCGAGCGTTGGTGTTACGGCTGGGCATTTATCTTTTTATCTTCTGCAAAGGGCGTGCTGAAATCACGAACCTTTCCGGGGAGCATATCCACGGAGTGCGCCAGGGGCAGTTCAATCCGGAAGGTGGTTCCGCGCCCTACCTCCGAATCGAATTCTATCTGACCGTTGTGCAGTTGCACAAATCGAAACGTATTCGCCAGTCCGATTCCCGAACCGCCGGACCGCGTGGTAAAAAACAGCTGGAATATCTTCTTCTGATCCTCTAACGAGATTCCTTTGCCCGAATCTGCGACCGAGATGATGGCAGTCTCGCCGCTGCGCCTTAGGCCGAGTGTGATGCGGCCGCCCTTCGGCGTAAATTCCGATGCATTCAACAAGAGATTCAGCACAGCCTGGTGAATTAACTGTTGATCGACCAGCAAGCTCGGAAACTCGGACGGCAAATCGACGCGCAGCTCGACACCGGCCCTCGAAATCGAAGGTCTCGCCGCCTCAATCACGTCCTGAAGCAGAGGCCGAATATCCGTCTCCTCGAGCTTCATTTCCAGCGGTTTCGTGAAATTCAAAAAGGTTTTCACCGCGCGGTCCAAGCGGTCAATTTCGCTGTCGAGCATTTTCACTGCTTGCTGCGGCTCGGGATCAACTGGCATGTTTGCCTTCAGCACTTCCAGCCAGAGCCGCATCGAGTTGAGCGGATTCTTCACTTCGTGCGCGACGCCGGCAGTTACGCGTCCTAAGGCAGCGAGCCGCTCGGAAACCTGCAGCTGATTGCCGATGCGCTCGAGCGATTCCACGTCACGCAAAGTTAGCAGCGTGCCCATGCGCGCGCCGTGTTCGCGAATCACCTGCGCACTCAAGCCAATTCGGTTCGGACCAGGGCCGGATTCGTAGGTGAGCTCCGCGCCCTCCACCGGCTCGATTTCATCTTCTTTGATGCGCAAAACGTTTCGCATGGCATGACCCGCTGGAAAGATTTCGCTCACGCGGCGCCCGCGAAGTTCCGCTGCGCGCCCTCCAAGAAATTTCTCCACAGACGGGCTCACGAGCACCGCCCGGCCTTCAGCGTTGAACAGCAGCAAACCATCTTCGAGCCCACCCATCACCTGGTCGAGGTTCTCGCGCAAAGTGCTGAAAATTTCGCGCACGTCGCGCAACTGCTTTCCGATGCCCACGATTTTCTCGCTTACCTTGCCCAATTCATCGGTGCGTGCCATCGGCTCGAAATCGAATTCACCCGCCGAAATGCGATCCAACTGGGACGAAATGCGATCGATCGGCGCGAGCGAAACACGAGTTACAAGAAAGGCGAGGAAAGTAGAAAGAAGGACGGCGCCGAGGGCGTAGTATCCGGCCTTCTCCAGGCTTGGCGAGATTTCGTCGCGTATCAACGCGGACGACATACCGATGCGAATTTCACCAAATTTTGATTGATTTAGGTCGAACGGGTAGCGGTATTCGTAAACCTGCGGCGGTCCGTAGAGCGTGCGCAACTGTTGAAAAAAACGTTGTGTGTGCACCAGCGAAGAAATATCAGGGCGGGCCGCCAGCTTTTGGCCACGCAGGCCGGCGTCGCTGGAAATCAGCACGATTCCGTTCTGGTCCGTAATTGTGATTTCGTAAATCGTTGCGGTATATCCCAGAGCTGATTCCAACAAGGAATTGAGCGCGCTGCTGTTATCGAGCGCCCGCTGGACGTACTGGCGTAAATCAGCGGCGCTCGGCGAAGCCGGTGTTTCACCGCGTTCGGCCGCGTCCAGGAGCGCACTGCGACACGCGAAAAACACTTGTCGCGCAACGAGACTCGCGCGGTCCTCCGACTGTCGCAAAACCTGCTTGGTGAGTTGGCCGAGGTAAAGGCCCGAGACGACTGCAACGACCGCCAGGACCAACAGCGAAATCGCCAGCGTGAACTTCGTTTTAAGGCTGAGCCGCATCTTTCCGCCCTGCCTCGTATTCCTTCAACTTATTGTGGAGGGTCTTCAAGCTGATGCCGAGCAAATCCGCCGCGCGCGTCTTGTTTTGATT
Source organism: uncultured Acidobacteriota bacterium (assembly GCA_963736465.1). Classification (GTDB taxonomy): domain Bacteria; phylum Acidobacteriota; class Terriglobia; order Acidiferrales; family UBA7541; genus Palsa-295. The sequence continues at coordinate 327,954 of CAVTOS010000014.1, forward strand.
CGTGGCGGCCAGCGTCTGGAGAATCAATTCGCGTTCCACGGCATCAACGGTGGTGCCGATTGGGAATCGCAGCCCGCCGAGACCGGAAACCATGGTCGCGGCCGTCCGTCCGAAATCGGAGGGAAGATGCTGGCGCGTGATGGTGCCGCGATCAGAGGCAATTGCGGAACGTTCCAGCACGTTGCGCAACTCGCGCACGTTGCCCGGCCAGGGATACGACTTGAACATTTCCATCACGTCGGCGCCGATGCCGGAGACGTTTTTTGCGTGTTTCTCGGAAATCTCGGCAAGCAGGCGCTCGACAAGTGGCTGCAGGTCTTCTTTGTGCTCGCGCAGCGGCGGTAGGTGAATGTGGAATACGTTCAGCCGGAAATAGAGATCGCGGCGCAACTGGCCGTCGGCCACCGCCTGCTCGGGGTTTTTATTGGTGGCGGCGAGAACGCGCACATCCACGGGCGTTTCCACTTTGCTGCCGAGTCGCCGCACTTTGTGGTCTTCGAGCACGCGTAGAAGCTTCGCTTGCGTGGGAGCGGGCATCTCGCCGATTTCGTCGAGCAGTAGAGTCCCACCCTCGGCGAGTTCGAAGCATCCGATGCGGCGCTCTGCGGCGCCGGTGAACGCACCTTTTTCGTGGCCGAAAATTTCACTCTCCATCAGCGACTCGGGAATTGCGGAGCAATTGATTGCGACGAACGGCTTGTCGACGCGCGGGGAGAGCATGTGAATCGAGCGCGCCACCATTTCCTTGCCCGAGCCGGTTTCTCCGGTAATCAGCACGGAAGCTGTAGAGGGAGCTGCAATTTCCACCTGATGCATCACGTCGCGCATCTCACGCGAAGCGCCGATCAAAACGCCGAGTCTTCCAGCATCCCGCAACTCTTTGGTGAGGGACGCGACCTGTTTCTGGCTGCGCACGCGCTCGAATGCGCGGTCAAGCAAGGCGCGCAACACCGGGAAAATAAGAGGTTTCTCGATATACCAGTAAGCGCCGGCCTCGATGGCTTCTACCACGCGTTCGTTGGTGCCGCGGCCGGTGATGATGATGGCGGGGATGTGCTGAATTTCGTCGTTCAGTTGACGCAGCAGCTCGAGCCCGTTCATCCCGGGCAGTTCGACATCAACCAGCATCACATTGGGAGCGAATTCCGGAAACTTTGCGAGAGCTTCTTCGCCGCTGGCAACGCCCAGGACCTCGAAGTTCAATTTGCGAAGGTTGGCCTCGTAGCCCTTCCTGGCGTTGTCTTCGTCCTCGACAATCAGTATGCGTTGCGATTGATTCTCTGGTGGCATCGTTCAATCGAGCCTAACAGCAGTTTCGCGGAAATCCAAGCGGACGCGCGATGGGCGTAACCATTCGTGCGCAGCGAACGAACGCGAATATCCCGTCCGTCGTCATGGACGGCTCGACTTAAAGGAAAATGAGCTCTTGCGTGTTAGAGAGTCTTACGTCCGACCGGCGCGAAGAGGTCGCTCGAGAACGAGTTCCAGCTTGGTGCCCTTCTCGAGAGTGAATTCCTGGCCGAGTCCGTAAGCGACCATGAAGGCCTGCGCGGCAGCGGTAGCGGCGGCCATCGCAGTTTCCTTCTCTTTTCCGCTTGCCATTCCTGTGGCGGCTGCTCCTGCTAATGCGCCCACCATAGCGGCTTTCATAGCTTCGTCGCGATTCACGGATGCGGCTTGAATTTCACCTTCGCGGTCGTACAGCACGTGAATTGAGTGAACGCCCGGAGCGTCGATCAACTGAGCGACAAACGGCCGCCAGCCGTGCCGCGTCTGGATGTCGTCAAAAGTCAGCCACATGCGCGCGCGTCCCGTGTCTCCGGCGGCGTGCACCCTATCGATATGCCCGCGGACGTGAACGCCCTGCGGAATCACTTCTCCCTCAACTGTCGTGACCGGCTCGAGAGTGGTGGCGATGAACTGCCTGCCGGCCTTGTCGTGTTTGCTGTTGAGGGCATCTTCCAATCCGATAAGCAGGCGCGGACCCTCGGGAATCGGAGGCCGCTCGACCACTCGATTTTGTGAATGGTTGTGAGACTTTCGTACGGCCTTTGCGGGCGGAGGTGCTTGATCGTTGTCCGCTCGGCCAGACTGTGAATCGACGGACTGATCAGATTGCTGCTCGGTTTGTTGGGTGCCTTGCTGGTCGTTCTGCTGACTGCTGGCGAATGCGGGATATCCGGCTGCGGCGAAAAATGCCACGGCAGCCAGAAGCATTTTTGCGAACTTCATATGCTTCTCCTTGAATTATCTTGGCTTGCCGCCTTCGCCGGGAAGGGAAGACGTTCGAAGACATTATACACGACTGGACGCCAAGCAAGTACCGGCCGATGGAATCAGCCGAGAGCAGTCCAGACGCCGGCTGACAAGAAATATATGTTCTTGTATTAGGAAGCGGTGAATTATAATCCGCCCCGATAGGCGGCTTGTTCTGGTCGGTTCCCAGGTCTAAATAATTTGGATTTCAGGCTATCGCGCGCGGTGCAAACGCGTTTCCGGCGCGACGCCTGCCGCCCTCATTTCGCTGCCGACAAGTCAACAATGTCGGGCAGGCAATCTTAGGAGGAGTTGATGAGAATTCTGAGGGACATGGGGCTGACGTTTTTTCTGGCGCTCTTCCTGATTTCAAGCAGTTTTGCCGATGACGCCAAGAACGCCGGAACCGATAAGAAGGATCAGCCCGCCGCTGACAGCAGCTCGACACCCAGCTCGAAGCCCGACGCTCCCAGTGCACCGGCTTCCCCGGCCACGCCCAAGCCTGCCGCGAAACCGGCGAAGCCCGCTCCGCCGCCACAGCGGTCCCGGCCTGAGGACAGTTCCGAGCAGGTTCCCAAGTACGTCCCGATGCCCGCTCTCGACGGCAACCCTGGCCTGTTCACTCTTGAAACCGGTGACACCCTTCCGGCGGGCGCTGTGGATCTCTCGATTGGCGTGAATAAATTCTCGCGCATGCCGGGCAATATCACGGTGTTGCAAACGGTGCCTGCCTTCGGCATGGGCTTCAACCGTTGGTTCTCCGTCTTTTTCCAGATCGCTGCCGATGAGCATATCCATGTGGACCAGCCGTCGCAGCTGAGCCTAAGCGATGCGACGCTAGGCTTCCCGCAATATCGAAATACGATTTACCGTTCGATTCTTCCCGGAACCGGCATCGCGCCGGCCTATGTGGAGGATTTTCCGTTTGCGTCGCACAATGGTGGCGGGGTTGGCGAGCTGGATCTGGGCTTCAAGATCGGTTTGCTCTCGGAAAAGCGCGGCAAGCCTTTCAGCCTGTCTCTTCGCAACGACTTCTTCATTCCTACGTCATCAGGACTGAGCGATCTGCTCCGGAATGAGGTTCAGTACGGGCGGTTCAACTACGGGATCGGCCTCGAGGCCAGCAAGACGATCTTGCACAACAGCATGCTTCTTACCTTCAACTGGTCGTATCGCTTCCGCCCCGGCGAGAAGTTCTCGACGATCGATCTTCTGAATTTGCCCGGTCCGCCTACGGCTCCAACGCCAATTTCGCCCGCTGTGCTGAATCTCTCCGACGAAATGGGCGTAGGTGCGGGCATGCTCGTGTTCCCGGGTAAGCGTTTTCAGATCATAACGGAATATACCGGGCTGATTTACGTGCGCACCGGCATTCAAAATACCACGTTTGGCGGGCGCGATCCGGTCAACACCACCACCGGCATCCGCTTCTATCCCATCAGGAGAATCGCGCTGGACGTTGGCTATCGCTATTCGCTTAGCCTGCTGAACCATCAGGACCGCAATGGCTTCATCGTCAAGCTCGCGGGAGCATACTGGCCGGAGAAGCCGCGCGAACCGGATCAACTGACGTCATCGTGCTCGGCAGATAAATCGTCTGTCGTGGAAGGCTCGAATGCCTCCTTGCAGACCACCGCGACTGCCACTGATTCGTGGGGTCATCCGCTCACCTACACATGGACCGCGAACGGCGGTAAAATTACAAATGGCACGAGTCCCTATGCGCGATGGGATTCAGAAGGCGTTGCACCGGGAACTTACACGCTTTCTCTGCACGTCGATGACGGGGCGGGCAAGACGTCGAGTTGCTCGACCAATGTGCGGGTCGATCCCAGGCCGAAACCGCCCGCGCCCACGATGTCATGCTCTGCGGATCGTTCTTCGGTGGCAGCAGGCGAGCGGGCGCAAATCACGGCAACTGTGAACGATCAATCGAACACGGCGTTAAGATACAGCTGGCAAGCAAATGGCGGTCAAATTGTCGGCGCCTCGGAATCAAGCCCGAGCGTGCAATTCGATACCTCCGGGCTTGCTCCTGGCACTTATACGGTGACGGGTCGGGTCGAGAACGGTGCCGGCGGAGCAGCTGATTGCTCCACGTCCGTGACCGTGCAACAGCCGCCAGCTCCGCCGCAGGCGAGCAAAATCAGTGACTGCTCGTTCCGGCCGGGAAGCGCGCGGGCGGACAATGTCTGCAAGCGCGTACTCGACGATGCAGCGGTACGCTTGCAAAGCGACCCGAAGGCGAAGGTCGTTCTCGTCGGATTTGCCGATCCGAAGGAGCCGGGCGCCGCGAAACTCGCTTCACGTCGCGCGGACGAGGCTAAGAAGTATCTCGCTGGCAAGCAGGGGATCGACGGGTCGCGTGTGGATGTGCGCTCGTCAACCGGCACAGCAGGAGCCGGCAAAGAGAATCGGCGCGTCGATGTGGTTTTGGTGCCAGACGGCGCGACTTACTGATTGAAGCGCTGAGGGAGAAGGAAGGCGCTGGACGTTGGGGGACTTGGGAAAAGCGCGGCTACTTACCGCCGCTCCGGATCTTTTCCGGTTGATTCGCCGCCCGCATTCGTCTCAGCGATAACTGCCATGGCGGCACGTTTTCACCCTTTCCATTGTTCGCGGCGTAGCCTGTCTATTCTCCCCGTATTTTTGCTCTTTCTCTCTGCTACGGTCATAGCTCCCAGCGCGAAATCGCAAACGTGGAAGCCTCTTGGACCCGACGGCGGCGACGTGCGCACGCTGGCGAGCGATCCTTCGCGGCCGAACTTCGTTTACCTCGGCACCACTGACGGCCACGTCTTCCGCTCCGAGGATGGCGGCCGGCACTGGCAGCTTCTTGGACTCGCAGGCACCGCGCACAACGCTATCGTGACGGCGATCCTCGTTGACCCACGAGACTCCGATGTTCTCTTTGCATCGATTTGGACGCGCGAAAAACAGGGCGAGGGCGGCGGAATCTATCGCAGCACCGATCGGGGACGCTCTTGGCACCCTGCTGGTCTAGTCGGCCATGCTGTGCGTGCTTTTGTGGCAGCGCCGTCTGATCCGGATACTCTTGTCGCGGGCGCGCTCGATGGAGTGTTCAGCTCGCGCGATGCCGGCAAGACTTGGGAAATGATCACACCCGTGAACGATCCCGAACTCCGGAACTTTGATTCGCTCGCCATCGACCCGCAGGACCCGGAGATCATCTACGCTGGAACGTTTCATCTTCCGTGGAAAACCGTTGACGGTGGCCGCGACTGGGCCGCCATTCACGAAGGCATGATTGACGATTCCGATGTGCTCAGCCTGGCGGTGAACCCATCGAATCCGGAGCAGGTTTTCGCGAGCGCTTGCTCGGGTATCTATCGCAGCGATGACGCCGGTGCGCATTGGAAGCGGATCCAAGGCATCCCCGATTCGTCGAAACGAACCCTCGTGATTCGATTCGATCCGGGCGAGACGAATACGCTCTACGCGGGCACCACTGACGGGCTCTGGAAATCAACGGAAGGCGGCGCGCGATGGCGCCGCGTGTCGCCGAGCAACTGGGTCGTCAATGCGCTCGCAGTTCTCCCGACGGCCAATGCGCCGAAGCCCGATGAACTCATGGCTCCTGAACAAAGCTACGCTCACGTCGTGATTGGCACCGAACAGCAAGGCGTTATGCTGAGCAGCGGCACAGCGGATAACTTCGAGCCGGCGAATGAAGGCTTTGATCACCGCCGCGTTGTTTCGCTTGTGGTGGATCGAGAAAACCCGGGCCGCCTGGGCGCAGTGCTAGCAAATGCTTCTGATGCAGTCGTCGTATCAGACGATGCGGGTGAAACATGGGCTCCACTTGGTTCCGGTTTGACGCCCGCATCCGTCCGGCGGCTTTTCTCAACGCCCGCCGGCTGGTACGTGGCAGTCGCATCGGGCGGATTGTTGCACCTGGATATAAAAAGCGGTCGATGGGTGCGCGAGGGCCTGGTCTCTGAAACCTCAGTGAGCAGTGCGAGTGCGCTGCACTCCGTGCCGGCGCGTGTAAAGCCGGCACCGACGGCGATGTTCAGTGTTGTGGTTGACGATTTGACGTTCAGCGACGCAGCGTGGTTTGCAGCTACCGAAGAGGGGCTGTTCAAATCGAGCGATGCCGGAAAATCGTGGTCGCGGGTATCCTTTTCGTCGCTCCCATTGCCGGTGGATTCCGTTCGCGTCTCTCAAGACGGCGCCGAAATTCGCATCGTGTCCTCCCATGCCATGGTGTTTTCCACCGATGCAGGCCGCTCCTGGCAATGGCACGATCTTCCGCTCGAATCCTACGGTGCGCTCCGACTGGAAATCGCAGATGCATCCACGCTTCTCGCCACTTCCCCCTCCGGCCTCTACATTTCCCGTGACAATGGGGCGACGTGGACCAAAGCCCAGTCCGGCCTCCCCGCTTCAGCGGTTAATGATTTGCTTGTGCGCCCCGAGTTTTGGGTAGTTTCCTCAGAAACGGGCGGCCTCTATATTTCCCGCGATCGAGGAGCGAATTGGTCGCGTATCGAAAGCACCACCTCAGCCCACGCCGATTATTTCCCGGTCATTGATGCTGGTTTTGCGACCGATTCGATTTACGCAGCCTCCGCGAACGAAAGCCTATTTCTAGTGGAGTTGGGGAGTTCTTCGGTTTTGGCCACACGGTTGGGTCTCGATCGCCGGCCATAGAGTCGTCGAAGACCAATTCCGCAGTCTGGTTCCGAATCGGGATAACTGCGTATCCCAATTCTGCATCCCTAATGCGTTCAAAGACTTAGTTGCCATCCGTATCTTTACGGACTTGTATGTTGACCTCTTTTGGAACTACATTCCACGCCAGGAACCGGGCAAGAGTTGTCTAACACCTGAGTTCAGAGCATTGCTGAGAAGTTCCTAATTGGTGTTTGCCGTGCTTTCTAAATCCGGAACGGGAATATTGGTGGAAAAGGGTCAGGCCGATGGCGAGCGGAATTGAAACTGTTTTTTCGGCTGAGCGAGCGATGGCGGCGACGGTCCTCATCGTGGACGATGAGAATACTACTCGTGAACTTTGCCGCGACATCGTTGTCGAATCGGGTTTGCGCACGCGCACAGCGTCGACTACGGAGCAAGCGCTCGAAATTCTCGAGCAGTACCCTGTGGACATTGTGATCACTGATCTGCGCGTGCCGGAAATCGGCGGACTCGAATTGCTGAAGCGCGTCCGCGAGACGCACCCCCAAACGCCGGTGATCGTGCTGACGCAATACGGGACGATCGAGAGTGCCGTGGAAGCGACGCGAAACGGCGCCGCCGATTACGTTACCAAGCCGTTTCACATACCGGAGCTGCGAACGAAGCTCGACCGCGTGGTGCGCTCGCTCGAACTCGATCAGGAAAATCGCGTGCTGCGGGAGCAGCTTCGAACACGCCCTGGTTTTGCGGGATTGATCGGCTTATCGCCGAAGATGCAACGGGTGTACAGGCTCATCGAGAAAGTGAGCCAGCACAATTATCCAGTATTGATTCTCGGAGAGAGCGGAACCGGCAAAGAACTAGTGGCGCGCTCCATCCATTTTTCAGGGACGCGCAGCAGCCGGCCCTTCGCTCCGGTAGATTGTTCCTCGTTCGTTCCCACGTTGATTGAATCGGAACTGTTCGGGTACGTGAAGGGCGCTTTCACCGGCGCGAACCAAACCAAGCGCGGATTGATGGAGGCCGCAGGCAACGGTACGCTGTTTCTCGATGAAATCGGCGATCTGCCCATCGACCTGCAAGCGAAGCTCTTGCGCGCACTTCAGGAGAAAGAAATAAGGCCTGTGGGCTCGACCGATCGAATCCCGATTTCCGTGCGCGTGATTGCGGCAACGAATCGCGACCTCGATGAGGCTGTCCGCCAGGGTAAGTTCCGGCAAGATCTTTTCTTCCGGCTCAACGTAGTGCAGATCAAGTTGCCGCCGTTGCGCGAACGCAAGGGCGACATCCCGCTTCTCGTCAATTCGTTTCTGGAAAAATTCAGCGATACGGACGCGCCCGCGCGCACGATCTCAGAAGACGCGATGACGCGGCTCATGGCCTATGACTGGCCGGGAAACGTTCGCGAGCTCGAAAACGCGATCGAGCGAGCGGTAGCTCTGGGATCAAGTTCGCTGCTGCATGTGGGTGATCTGCCTTCAAATCTCCAGTACGGATCGAGCGAAAGATTGCCTCAGAATGACGTGCTTCTGCCACTCGATGAACTCGAGCGCCGCGCGATCATGCGGGCGTTGCGCGAGTCGGGGGGCGATAAGCTTGCCGCTGCACGGCTCTTGGGAATCGGGAAGACCACTCTATACCGCAAGTTGAAGCAGTACGAAGCGCAAGCGCATCTTCGGAACTGATTTCTCTTTTTTTGCCCGCCAATTTTGCTAGTTGTTCAGACGCTGTGGTCAGGATTTCGTGCGCCAAACTCTCCTAGCGACGTGCGACCCAAGCTCTAGAGCATTCCTGTCAGCAATTCTCAAATAGGGACGCTAGCGTGGGTTGGTTTCGTATCGGGAATATTCTTCGCCGCAGTTTCACTTCCGCACCCGGACGTTGTTGAAAACATTCTAATTGAATCTTCATGGACATGGTCGGCGCTGTGCATTGGAAACGGCATGCCAGCCATCCGAAATATTCCCCTATATGTTTATGAACGGCCAATCCGGGTTGCTCGACGCACCCTCGAGTATGCCTTTGCGATAAACATGGCGCTTTTATGCAGCTACTGGATTGTGCAGGCGCGCTGGTAGGGTGAGATGCCGAAACGCCTGAACGCCAGCCTCACAGGCAGCGTGCTGACGGCCGAGCGAAGCATCCCGTCGAGTCCGCGCTCTGAAATGATGCAGCTTCTCGATGGGGCGGCATTCAGTGCCGTTTTCGAATCGAGCGGCGAAGCGCTCATTGTGCTGGATTCGCTGGGAACTGTGCGGCGCGCGAATCGCCGATCGAGGGAAATGCTGAGGTTCACGGAAGCCCGCGAACGGCAAAAAACCTGGTCGACCTTATATCGGCTCCGTCGGAATCGGATCTGCTCTCGTGGTGTAAACGATCGGTCGCCTCCGTTGAATCGGAAGCTCGCCAGAATCCGGGCAGTCTCGATGGTGCGTTTGCCAATGGTTTCCCCGCACGTTTCACTTTGCGCAGCGTACTGCCCGGTTCAGGACATCTGTTGCTGTGCATCGAAGACGGAGGGCTCGCAAAGCGGTCGGAAGAACAAACGCATCAACTCGAAGCAGAACTTTCCAGCCTTCTTGACGCACTGGAGGCGGGCGTTATTCTTTTCGATCCGCAGGGCCATATCCGATTCGTCAACGCGCGTTTTGGGCAGTTATTCGGCTTGAATTTAATGGGCAAGCAAGCCGGGCAGACGATTGCCGATCTGGAAGGCCTGGTCGCGGCTCGTTTTCGCAATCCTAAGGCGTTTTCGACGCCTTGGAGGCAGTTTGCCGCCGGCGAAGAAACGCCGTCACAAGACGAATTGGAATTGGTGCGTCCGGCGCGGAAGGTGCTTGAACGTTATTCGCGTCCTGTGCTCAGTCGCGAAGGGCCTTCAGCGGGGTGGCTCGAGCTCTACTACGACGTGACTGCGAAGCGAGAGATTCAATCGAAGCTTCTGCAGACGGAAAAGATGGCGGCGCTCGGACAACTTGTCTCCGGAATCGCGCACGAACTGAATAATCCGCTCACAGCGATCATGGGATACGCGCAACTCCTGCTCGGCCACGGTCTTCCGTTGTCGCAACAGTCAGAAGCGGGCAAAGTGTTTCAGGAAGCCGAACGGGCGCGCCGGATCGTAAAGAACCTTCTCTATTTCGCCCGTGAAAACAAGCCGGAACGCACGCGCGTCGATTTGAACGAGATCTGGAACGTACGCTGGCGCTGCGCGGTTATGAGCTGCGAGTTGAAAACATCGTCGTGGAATGCAGTCTTGAAACCGGCCTTCCGGAGACGATGGCGGACCCTTACCAGTTGCAGCAGGTGGTCTTGAATCTGCTCGTCAACGCGGAGCAGGCGCTGCTAGGGGATCGCGGAAGCGGGCACGTCTGGATTCGCACGTACTGCGCCCCGGGCGGCAGAATCGCGCTGGAAGTTTCCGACGACGGGCCCGGGATTGCGCCAAGTATTGCTTCGCGAGTTTTCGATCCATTTTTTACTACGAAGCCGGCAGGCGTCGGTACCGGGCTGGGCCTTTCCATCGTTTACGGGATCGTGCAGCAACACGGTGGCGACGTGACCCTGGAGAGCCATCGGGGTTCGGGCGCGAAATTCGTAGTCGAGCTGCCGATAGCATCGAGTCTGGCGGAACAAGCGACTGTGCTTTCGCCCGAAATCGAAGGGAGAAAGGGTGCAAGCCCACGTGGCAGGATTCTCGTGGTGGAGGATGAATCGACCGTCGCGCAACTGATCGTTGACGTGTTGCAGGAAGAGGGGCACGAAGCGGAGGCGGCGTGCGACAGCCAGGATGGACTCACGCGAATTGCGCGCGGTCGCTACGATCTGGTGATTTGCGACCTGCGCATGCCCCGGCTGGACGGGCCGGCGTTCTACGACGCGCTGGTGAGCGCGGGCAGTCCTATCCAAGAACGCATCGTGTTCATAACTGGCGACACGCTGGCGCCTCGCTCGCTGGAATTTTTGGAATCGCACCGGCTTCCTTATCTGGCGAAGCCGTTTCTGGTCGAGGAGTTGAAACTGGCAGTCAACCGGGTGCTCGAGCGCAACCCGCCGAAAGTGAAACTCATTCCACCAGTTCATGGCGGTAATTCTCGAGCGTAAGGGTGGAAAAGGGGATGCGCACGGGTGCCACACAAATGGTTGTGACAATCGAGCGCCGCGCTTTACTTGGAGTGGCAGACGCGACGCTTGCGGAGCGCCTGAACCACGAAACAGAACGGTTCGCGGGATTTGGTCCCATCGCAATTGCGTCCGATTTTGCGGAATTACGGCGGCACTCAGCGTCATTTTCTCCACGCGTGATTCTGCTGGACGAAGGAATCTTAGTGGGTGCGCCACTCGCTGAATCGTTGCGCCAGCTGAGCGAAGCCGCGCCCCTGATTCTGGTGGCCGGTATCGACCGGCAATCGGAGATCGCAGGGCTAGTGGCGGAAGGAGATTTGGATTTCGTCGCACGCGTGGGGGATTTTGCCGGACTCGCGGCTAGCCTTATAGAACGGCGGTTGCGGTGGGCAGAACGCTCGGAAACGCCGCTGGGCGCTCCCTGGACGGGTTTTCCGGCAGAGACCGCGGACATATTCCGCCATGAGATCAATAATCCGCTCACCGGGATTTTGGGAAACGCAGAACTGGTCCTGTCTCATCGCGGCCGCTTGCCGCCTGCGGATGTGCAGCGTCTGCGGACGGTGGTCGATCTTGCGGTGCGTTTGCGCGAAACCACACGAAGGCTCAGCAACGCGCTGGAGGCCGGTAGGATTCGGTGAAGGCTGCGCGTGGACGGCATGTTCAGCGCTTCGTTGAAAACATCGGCGATTGGCCGGCGAGCTGGTTTCATTTCTTGTCGTTTGTCGCTAGTGGGATCGCCGTCGCGGCGCCCCGCGCTTTTCTAAGCATTTCATCCAGCTCATCACGCGCAAAAAATCTTCCACGCAAAACCACCGCCGCGATTTCACTTGTATTGGCTATGTCTTTCGTCGGATCGCCATCGAGCAGCACCATATCCGCGCGATAGCCGGTGGAAATACGCCCGGATTGCACCTCGCCGAGAAATTCTGCCGGGTTCAGCGTCGCCGTCCGAAGGGCTTCGAGCGGTGTAAGGCCGGCGCTTACGAGCATCTGAAGCTCCTGATGAATGCTCGTGCCGACGAAATCGTAACGGTCCAGAGAATCGCTTCCTGCCAGCAGGCGCACACCGGCGCGATGCATTTCGCCCGTGAGCTTAAGGTCATTTTCGAACTGCCTTTGCCACCAGGCTGCTGTGTCCCGATCATCTTTGGTGGGATTCTTCGCAGGCCACCATTCCTTTCTTAGCGACGCCGGCAAGTAGGCGAGTTGCGGATCGTCTGGCGAAGCCTCGAGTTGATGCGCATTCAGCCAGATCGAGAATAAAGTGGGCGTGACCCAGGTGCCATTTTTCTTGAAGGTTTGCCAGAGGACAGCCGCCTTCTCAGCCGAAAACGTACGATTTGCCTCATCGGTGATGTCGGCGATGGCTTGCTCATCGCGCTTCGATGAGGCGTCCTGCTTTTTCCTGCGAAGCTCGTCCGCGTGCGTCGAGCAATCGAAGGCGAGCGAGCTGTAGATGATGTGCTCAATGCTCTTCTGTCCAGCGTTGGAGGCTTCGGTAGCGGTTATCTCCGAGGGGATATGGCCGGCGAACGGAATCGAATCTTTCTTCGACTCGTCAGCAATTGCGAAGTAGTTCACTCGCGAAACTTCGATGATCTTGATGAAGGCGGCGCCGCGCTTTTGAAGGCTGTCAACCGCGGTTCGCGCTTCTTCCGCCGTGCCGACGCGAAGAATGGCGGGGTCAACAGGTTCGGTCGGCGCGCCGGATCGCCTGGTGGGAAGAAGCATCGGACCGGCGGCAACGATCTGTGGGCCCGCGAGGGTGCCATTCTCGATTTCCCGGCGCCAGCTTTTGAGAGCTTCGAGATCCCCTCCCATATCGCGAATTCCGGTGATGCCGTTCGCGACCAGAAGCGGCAACAGCGTCTGCTTCGCCCACGCCGGATTCGCGTTGATGCCCGCGACGTGAGTGTGCATATCCCAAAGCCCGGGGATCAGGAATTTCCCGCGGGCATCGATCCGTTGCGCGTCTTTCGGGATCTCAATCGATCCGCTCTTGGCGACCACTGAAATCGAATCGCCTTTAACGATGACGGTTTGATCCGCAAGCTCAGGACCGCCGCCGACATCGATCACGGTTACGTGCTCAATTGCGAGCGATTTCGTCTTTTGCGGATTCGCGCCGGACGAGAAAATTGCGACGAGCCACAGCAAGGAGGTAATTGCGAGAACTCGAATCCCAGGGCGCAAGATTTCTCCTCGCGAAACCGCGGGTATTGCCATCCGCGGCATTCGCACAGACGAATTCGTTGCGCTGTTAGACGTCAGTTCTTGTTTTTCAGGTAGCGGTCAAACCACTCGACGGTGCGCCGAATGGCGTCAATCTGGTTCTCGCGCTTGGCGAAGCCGTGGCCTTCGTTGGGATAAAAGTGCGCTTCCACGGTTTTTCCCGATTCCTTCAGAATCTGAACTACCTGCTCGGCTTCTTCCTTCGGCACGCGAATGTCGTTGTCGCCTTGCAGAACGAGAAGCGGCGCCTTCGCGTCGCGAATGTATTTGAGCGGCGAATCGGCTTCGTAGATCGCGCGGTCCTTTTCGGGGTCGCCCAGCAGAGATTTCTCATACTCCTGCAAACGCGGATCTTCATGTTGAAGCATCGTGTACCAGTTGATGATCCCGTAGGCCTCGACGCCCGCCGCCCATATATCGGGGGTCTTGCCAATGGCCATCAGTGTCATGAAACCCCCATAAGAGCCGCCAGTGATACCGATTTTCTTCGGATTCACATAACCGGTCGCTTCCAGAAACTTCGCGGCATAGACTTCGTCTTGCAGGTCGCCGCCGCCCAAATCCTTGGTATTGGCAAGCTGAAATTCCATCCCATAGCCGGTTGAACCGCGCGGATTTGGCGCTATACAGATATATCCACGCGTCACGAGAGCTACCACTGTGCGGTTGAACGCGTCCTGCGTCTGCCCTGTGGGGCCGCCGTGTGGAAGGACGATCGCGGGATTCGAACCGTCGCGCTTCAGATTGAAAGGCATCCAGGCGAATGCGCTGATTATTTTGCCGTCAAAGGATTGGTAGTGCACTAATGTCGAAGGCGGGATTTTCGCCGCAGTGAGGCTTGCGATAGCGGAGAAGCTCAACTGATGCGGCTGCTTCGCGGCGATATCGTATATCCAGAGATCGGCAGGTTGAGTCGAGCTTTGGTGCGAAACGACGAGGTGGGAACCGTCCGGCGAGAATGACGAGGGAGTGCCGGGGTAGAGATTGAGGCCCGCCGGGACGTTGATCATTGCGCCGGTTCGAGTGCTCGTGTCGGCGAGGTAGGTGTCGCTTCGCCCGTCGGCATTGATGACGTAGGTGAAGGTTTTGCCGTCTGGCGAAAAATCGCCCGCATTCGCTTCCCACTGCGTATCGGTGGCCCAGGCGATCTGCTTTGTTGCTAGATCAAGAAGAGCGACATTCGGGAATCCGCCCGCCCGATCGGAACCAACAAGGAGAGTGTGGCCATCGGGCGAGACGGAAGACACGAACGTGCGACGCTGGCCTTCGTGAGGCGTGAGATTCTCGGTAGCGCCGGTTGCTACGTCGATGCGATATACATCCGAATCAGTAAAGTTCGCATTCGCTCGCGACGCGTAGATCACTTTTCCGTCCGGGCTCCAGAATGGATTCGCCCAGTTGTGGTCTTTCGTTTTTTCCTGTGTCAGGTTGTGAACGGCGCGCGTCTTCCAGTCGAGAATCGCGATGTCGATGGCGGAAGCTGTTTTCGGCTTGTAGTTGATTGCGAGGCGGGAACCATCGGGAGACCAGACGGGGGTCGTCTCCGAAATATCGGGGGTGAGGGTGAGGTTGGTGATATCGCCACCGTCGCTGGGAATAGAGTAAAGGTCGTAAATTTCGCCGCCTCCCTTGTCCGATTCGAAGACGATCCATTTGCCGTCGGGCGACCATACCGGGTTGGTTTGGCGATCGTCGGACTGGCTGAGCTGAATTGGCCAACCGCCGGCGGCATTGACCTTCCAGAGATTGTAGCGGCCGGTGATGTTGGTCGAGAAGGCGATCTCGTGGCCGTTGGGCGACCAGGAGGGGCCGAGGATTCCGCGCGTGTAAAAAAGGTCATCGATGGGGACGGGGCCAGCGCCGAGTTCGGTCTGCGAGGTGAGAGACTTCGGGTCGGTGATTTCGCGCGCGTCAGGCGAATCAGAAGCGAAAACGGTAAAAGCGATAAGCATCAACAGGCTGAATGCGAGGCGGCTCACTTTCATCGAAAACCCCCGAAGCTTGCCACAGAGAAAATTTTGCGGCCTGAGGATCGACACCGTCATCGAGACTCGAACACCGCAAGGGCAGTTGTTATCAGCGCCGATAACCTTCGCATTTTGTGCGAGGGAATTCAAACGGGTAGTTGTAGGGATTGAGAGCTAGCCGCGACGTTGTAGATTCGCGAGAGGGCGAAAGGGGCGAAGGGATTGCTGGTTTAGATCGCTTTTCACAAGATCCCGTTTGGCTGGTGGCACGACGCCGATGATCGGGCGGTCGCCAGCGGGGCACGGGTGGCCGTCATGTCCGGAGAGGAGGTGCTTCAAAAGCTCATCAATTTTACGGTGTTCGTCGCGACTGAGTTCGACATCTTCCTGGAAGGAAAGATCGCGCGAACGGCGGGTTTCTTTGGCGGAGTGAAAAGCAGCGATGGCTTCGAGCCTGATACGGTTAAGCTCTTCACACGGCTGGTTTGTTGGCATGGGCGGCGAAATAATACGACAACCGAAATGTAGCGCAACGGTACGTTCGTACTAAGGAAGCCCCTGAGTTCCTCGCCGCCGCTCCGAAATTAGAATGATTTTGAACCATTTCCGGTGGTCAACCGCGATCCGGCTTTAGCAAGGGATTGCGAAGCGATTCAGCCTTCTGAGGTGGGTCGCTGCTATTCACGCCTGTCAGATGTTTCAGGTGCTTTACTTCGGGCCGGAGTTTCCCTACCATGGCGTGCTGAATTGCTCCTGGAGGCGATTCAGCGCGCCGGCCCTGGCGGCGCGCGTTCGAGCCCATGCCACGCTCTCCACGCATTGTTGTGATCGAACCGAGCGGCGTTCGCCGCGATGTACCCCTGAACGCCTCGCCTTTCCGCATTGGCCGGCAAGCCGGCAACGAACTGACCCTTCGCGACAGCCGGATCAGCCGTCAGCAAGCCCAAATCCTTTCCGTAAATGGCGGGTGGGTGCTCGAAGACATGGGCAGCCGCCACGGCACATTCGTCAACGGCGAAAAGGTGCTGAAGCACGAGCTGCAGCCGCGCGACAAGATCGATTTTGGCATGGCGGATTCCTACAAGCTTATCTACCTAGGTGAGGGCGCGACGATCGAAGAACTGGTGGAGAAAGTCGAGGGGCCCGCGCCGTCGGCCCCTGGATCACGCGAGCTGCACCATCTGGGCGTGCTGCTGGATGTGGCGCGTACGCTTGGCACAGGCCTATCGCTCGAAGACGTGCTGACGGCGGTGGTGGATGCGGCGATCCAGGTGACTCGAACGGAGCGCGGGGTGCTGTTGTTGGCCAATCCAGGCGGCGAGCTGCAAATGGTGGTGGCGCGCGACGCGCAGAAGGGAACGTTGCGCCCCGATCTCTTAAAGGTGTCGCAGAGCGTGGTGAAGCGGGTGGTAAACACGCGCCGCGAAATGATTGTGAGCGATACGGGCGACGAGGCGGGCGGTGTATCGCAACAGGAAAGCGTGGCGCGTCTGGAGCTGCACACCATTGTCGCCATCCCTGTTGATAAGCTGCCGGTGATCGAGACCCTTGACGCCACGATCTCGACGCGACAGGGCGAGCTACTGGGCGTCCTTTACATGGACAGCCATATTCCTTCGAGCGCGTTCACGGATATGGACCGGGACGTGCTGAGGACGCTGGCGCGCGAGGCTGCAACAGTCATCGAGAACGCGAGACTCTTCGCATCCGCGCGGGCGAAAGCGCGGCTCGACCATGAAATCGAGATCGCCAGCGGCATCCAGAAGACGCTACTGCCGAAATCGCTGCCGAGCCTGCCCGACCTGCAGGTGGTGGCTTCGACGCTTTCTTGTCATTCGGTGGGCGGCGACTGTTTCGACGTCATCCAGCTGAGTGGGGGGCGCCACGGATTCTTTGTGGGCGACGTATCGGGGAAGGGAATTTCGGCCGCGCTGCTTGCAACCCTGCTGCAGGGCGTTTTCTTCACGACGGCAGCGATGGATATTTCGCTGCCCGGCGTTTTTTCCCGCGTAAATCAATATCTCTGCGAACGAAGCGGCGAAGATCGCTACGCCACGGTGTTCTACGGGATTCTCGATAAGATGGGCCGCTTCGAATACGTGAACGCAGGGCACGTGCCTCCGATTGTGCGCAGGAAGTCAGGCGAGCTGGAAGGATTGGGATCCGCGAATTTTCCGGTGGGGATGTTCGCGGAGGCGGAATATCAAAGTGCGCGCGTCACGCTCGAGCCGGGCGAATATCTGGTGATCTACACGGACGGGGTGTCGGAAGCTGCCAACCCGCGGAACGAATTATTCGAGGAATTCCGGCTGCGAAAAATCATGGAGACCTTTACGGGTGATACGGTGGACGGGCTCGCGGAATCGATCAAGGAAGGAATGCGGGCGTTCACAGAAGGGGCGCCGCAGTCGGACGACATCACGATTCTGGTCGTCCAATACAAAGGCAATAATTGAAAACGAAAGCGCCATCACGGAGTGGAGCGTCGGCCGCGCGGCTCGAGCCTCTTGAAAAGATCTTCGTCAAATTGAATCCCGAAGCCGAGCCTGGTGATCTGGCTGCGGAAATGGTGCGCCTACTGACCGCGCCCGGGTGCGTGGAGGGCGCGCGGATTTGGAAATTGGTTGATGGTGTACCGACGGTATGGCAAGAGAGTGGAAAACTTCCCGCAGCGGTCCCGGATCACGTCGAACAAGCCCTGAGGGGAAACAATTCGCAGGGCAGCAATGGTCGCGCCAGCGCGTGGTCTCTTGGACGGGGTCCGACGCCTGTGGGTGTGCTGGAAATCGCGGCAAAATCCAAGTTGGATGAAAAGACTCGCTCGTGGCTTGAACTTGTCTTGCGTTATGCGGAAGTGGCGCTTGAGAGCAGCGAACGCCGTAGCGCGGTAATCGAGCTTTCCACGATCGTAGAAGCTACCAAGCGGTTGAATTCGACGCTCGACCTCGCCGAACTGCTAAACATTATTTTAGGATTGACGACCCGCTATTCGGGCGCGGAGCGCGGAACGGTCTTCCTTGTGGACCGTGATAAACAGGAAATCTGGTCGCTAGTCGGCCTGGGCCTGGAGCAGCACGAAATCCGGTTGCCCATCACTAAGGGCATCGCCGGCTGGGTAGCGCAGCACGGCGAAATGGTGAACCTGCCGGACGCGTACGCCGATCCGCGTTTCGAATCTGAAGTGGATTTGCGCCTCGGTTATCGCACCCGCTCCCTGCTTTGCCTGCCCATTCGAAATAAGGCGGGAGAGACGATCGGAGTGCTGCAGCTCCTGAACAAAAAGACCGGTCCGTTTTCGCGCGCAGATGAAAATATGCTGGAGGCGATCTCCGACCACGTCGCGCTCGCCCTCGAAAATGCGCAGCTACACCGCGAAATGGTGCACAAGCAGCGCATGGAACGCGACCTCGCCCTGGCGCGCAGCATTCAAATGGGGCTGTTGCCGGAAGCCCCGCCGAAACTTCCCGGATTCGATATCGCGGTCTCCAACCGAATGTCGCTCGAAGCGGGCGGCGATTACTATGATTTCATCCAGCTCGCACCCGATACGATGCTGGCCGTGGTGGCTGACGTGGAAGGCAAAGGCGTCGGTTCGGCCATGGTGATGGCGAACCTGCAAGCAACGCTGCACGCTCTTATCGCGCATCTCCACTCCCTCGAGCGCCTCGTGGAATCGCTGAACGACATGATGCTGGCCGACACCCGCGGCCAAAAGTACATGACGATGTTCGTCACTCTGCTCGACCAGCCCAGGCGCACGCTGCACTACGTGAATGCGGGGCACGTGCCGCCCGCAGTAGTGCGTTCGAACGGAACGGTAGATTACCTTCGCGAAGGCGGTATGGTGGTAGGGATGTTTCCGAGCGTGAAATTTGATCGCGGACACGTGCGCATGGAACCGGGCGATATTTTCGTAGCCTGCACGGACGGCATTACGGAAGCGATGAACGCACAGGACGATGAGTTCGGGTCTCAGCGGCTGATAGATTTAGTGGCGCGCGAACGCTCGCTGCCCGCCGCCGAGATCGTTCAGTCAGTTCTCACCGAAGTGGACCACTTCTCACGCGGCGGCACGCACGAAGACGACCGAGTGATCCTCATCATGAAGGTTGTCTAGCAACCGCACCAGGCGGATTTCCTCAGTGATTTTTCGGATAGGCCTCAAATACCGCCACAACACGAGATTCGTACTCCGCAGGCGAATGCCCGAGCGCGGCGGCATGCCCTGCACCTTTCACGATCCAGAGTTCCTTCGGGCCCGTCGCAGATTTGTAAATTCGTTCCGCATGCCGACAGGGAATGCGGCGATCGGACGTCCCGCAGATAAGCAGCACAGCAAAAGGACGCGCGGCTACAGCTTCCTCGGGCGAAACGTCACCCGGGTCAAAACCGCCCTCCTTTTGAACGGAAGCAAGGGCCAACATCGAGGCGGGACGGAACAGAGTGCGGCCGAGCGTGGGGCTCACGTCGAGACCGGCATAGTCGTAACTCACTTCGCGCATGTTTGCGAATGGCGCTTCAGCCGCGACAGCCTCGATGCGCGGCTCAATGGCAGCCGATTGCAACGCGATGGCCGCGCCCATCGAAACGCCTAATGCATAAAGGTGTCGAACCTTTTCGCTCCCATAGAGCGCATCCGTGACGGCCACCGTGTCGTGTCGTTCCTTCCAGCCGTACGT
Source organism: uncultured Acidobacteriota bacterium (assembly GCA_963736465.1). Taxonomy (GTDB): domain Bacteria; phylum Acidobacteriota; class Terriglobia; order Acidiferrales; family UBA7541; genus Palsa-295. Next base: position 347,875 of record CAVTOS010000014.1, read on the forward strand.
GCATATGTCGCCTCCGCTTTCGCCGTGCTCGCGGGAGTCCATCATGACGACGCTGTAGCCATGCCGCAGAAGGAATCCCGCGTGCCCCAGAACGCCGGCGCGATTGTCGGACACGCCGTGATACAACAGAACCCAGTCGCCGTTTGGTGAAGCGGGCCGCACCTTCCACCCCTTCAGGATAATTCCGTCAGGCGCCCGAACGCTGAAATCTTCCTTTGTCGCACCGGTGCGCGCGAGCATCTTCTGCGTGTCGTCAAGCCGCATGGCATTGAGGTGCATGGGATGGAGGATGCCGCTGCCAATTGAACTGCCGACAAAGGCTGCGAGCAGCGGCGAAATCGCCAACAAAGCGACCCCGGAAAGGATGAAAGGGCGCGTAAGCCTCATATAACAGATAGTACGTCAGGCGAATTGGTGTTGTTTCAACACGCCTAGGAAGCTGGCGATTCGGTCACCTCGGCCTCCGAAGGGACAGGTGCCGAAAGCTCGACTCAGAAACACGCGGGTGGGATGGACTTCCTTGCCGGGTGCCTTCGCAAGTTTAGTCGGCAAATTTCAACCCGAGTTTAGGCTTTGTTTTCACAAGACCAACGTTTTTACTGCTTTGCCCCATGCGACCCGCTCCAGAGGTCGGTCAGGCGATTGCTAAGGGTTAAGCCCCAACACGCCGATATCACAAGTGGTGGACGAAGGCGCTCGGAGCAGGGGGTGGGCCATCGCAACTCTAGCAATTCAACCCGAACGACACATCACTGCCAAATTAGACCGGCGCCGGCGTATGCGCACGAAGATGGGTCTGCACGTTCGAATTGAAGGTGGACGCGGGACGTTGCAGGCATTCGAGGACACGGGAAAGACGATCGACGTTTCCCGCCACGGGCTGCTGGTTGCGACGTCGATGAGCGGCTATTGGGTGGGCCAGACCTTGCAGGTAACCTGTCCATTTTGGAGCACGCCGGTAGCTATCAACGCGCGGCGGCAGGCGAGGGTGGTTCGTACAATTCTATTGCCGAACTGCAGTCATGCAATCGCGATCGAGTTTCAAGACGGAGTTCCGGACGGAAGCGATCATGCGCTCGCTTCGTCACCGTTCGCGAACCAGGTGCGGGTGCTCGGAGTTGAATCCGACGCGCGAATGGCCACCGCCTCGACAGCGCTGTTAACGCAAGATGGCTATCACGTCTTGTTCGTTTCGACCACGCAGCAAGCTCTCGACATCCTTAAAAATGAAACTCCGAATGTGATCATCGTCGAAGCCGAAGGCGGCGAAGTTTCGGGGCACGATCTTTGTGCCATCGTGAAGACGAGCGAACGGTTACAGCATATTCCGGTGATTTTGATGACGAGGTCCGCGATGCCTTCTGATTATTCCGCGGGCCACCGGCTTGGCGCCGTGGTCTGTATGGCCAAACCGTGCAAGCCAGCGCGGCTGCAACAGGCGGTACGTCTGGTTGCGGCGCCTCCTTCGCAGCAATCGGTTTATAGCGCTGCCTTCAATATGGGTGCATTCGTCAGAACGTGCTAGCGCTGAAAAGGCAAATTAGAAAGTGATGAAATCTCAGGTATGAGCATGGCAAATCGAATTTCATCTCGCTCAGCTGGATGGAGCATCAGTTGTCGCTAGAACCGAATCTCGCTGCGTTTGCAAGGACGTCAAGGCTGGCTCCGCCCGGGCAGCTACCTGGTTGCGGTGCGCGCGTTCTGGAATTTGCTTCAGGATCTCGACGTTACACTCTCCGGTGAGGAGAAGGGCAGCGTCGACTGGGAAATCAGCGCGTGCAAGAGATCGGGCCCGGCAGTCGTAATGTTCCTCGGTCACTTGCGAAAGCCGCCCAAGGACGTGGTTGGCGAAATTCGCAGGACTTTGTTCAACGGAATACGCAAGTTGTCTGGAAACGATGAACGCCCTCACGGTTTTACGGACACCGCCCTGCAGGAATTGAAGGCGCTTGCTGAACAGCGGGCACTGATGGACGAAATTGCGGTGATCGTCGACGAGAAAGAAGAATTGATTCAGTGGTCCTTCATCGAGCGCATCGAAAGAATGACGCACAACGACTTTGAAGCGCTCAGCTCGGTAGTGGGAACCCTCGAATCAATTTCGGTAGGCAAGAACGGCCGCTTCAGCGTACGAAGTGAAATTACAGGACGTCCCGTGATGTGCCGTTTCAAGCGCGACCAGTTCACCGCTCAGGCCAAAGAGAGTTTGGGCCGTCGCGTGGTGGTGTTCGGAAATCTAAAATCCAATTATCTCGGTGAGCCAATGCACATGCGGGTGTCAGGAATTGAACCGTGTCCGAACGAGCAGGACCTACCAAACATCCCTCGTATGTCGGGCCGCATTCCAGTAACAGCGAGCACAACTCTCAATCGAATCTACATCCCAGGTGCGAAATATGGCAAGTAAACAGAGGGCGATCTATTGGGACACATCTGTCTTTCTGTGTTTCCTGCGAAAGCACGAATCCGAAAGGCGCGCGATCTGCGAAGACATTCTGCGCCACGCACACGACGGCAAGGTTTCGCTTTACACCTCCTCATTTACGGTCACTGAAGTAATCAAGCCGCTGCGCATGGAAATCACGGGGCCTCGTCCTCTTTCGAGCGACGAAGTGGAAGACTTGCAAGGGATGTTTCACTGGCCGTGGCTGAAAAAAATCGCGCTCGATCATCGCGTAGCGCAAGACGCCGTTAATCTAGGGCTCAATTTCGCGCTCACGGCTGCGGAGGCAATCCATGCTGCCTCAGCGATCGTCGCCAAGGTGGACGTGCTGCAGCAATGGGAGCGAAGCGCGGCGCTCGAAAGAGTAAATCGGCTCATTGCTGTAGAGGCACCGCGAATGCTCACATACGGCGTCACGCATCGTTCCCCAGCGAAAGGCAATTTCTTCGAAAATCTTTATCGCGCCAGGGCCGCCGGCGCTCGATAATCCAACGCGACATCGACTCGGCTTAGGTACTACTGTCTAGTCCGTAGTGACAGTGCTGTAGCTTGAATCTGCGCGACTTACGGAGAATTTGCCAGTACTATGCGCAGCCCTCGCGACGCATGTCATTGATTCCACGCTGCTATCGATTGGCCGCACAACTGCCCTTTCATCGGCAACTGGAGGTTGTGCAATGAAACTCAAATACATCTTGGGGGCGACCGCACTGTCATTTGTCCTAGCGGGCACGGCGTATCCGCAGCAGGAACAAGAAAAGGAAAAGCCGCAACAGCAGGAGCAACAGCCGGAGCAGAAGCCGGCTGAGCAGCCGAAGCGACAACCGGCTGAGCAACCGAAAACGCAGCAGCGTCAGGAACAGCAGTCAGCCAAGCAACAACAGCAAGAACAGAAGAATGAACAAAAAAACGAGCAGAAGAACGAGCCGAAACAGCAGAAGCAAGAGCAGCAAGCTGCGAAGCAGCAAAACGAACAGCAGAAACAATCGGAGCAGGCCAATCGATCGCGCCAGGATCAGCAGAAGCAGCTAACCAAGCAGCAGCAGGATGAGCAGAAACAGCAACAGCGCCAGCAGCAGCAAGTGGCGAAGCAGCAGCGCACCGACGAACATGATCAGCACTCCAACCAAGGCCACGGGCGCATCCCGGATGACCGTTTTCGCGCATCATTCGGACGCGAGCATCATTTTCGTGTCGGCCACTTCGATAACCGGCGATTCCAATATGGCGGTTATTGGTTTTCATTTAATGAAGGATGGCCGGTTGGTTGGGCTTATACCGACGACTTCTATATCGACTTTATTGACGGGCAGTACTACCTGATTGACCTCTCGCACCCTGGTGTGCAGCTTCTTCTCGTGGTTGACTAACTTTTCTAAACTTTACCGGGCCGGATGAGATGCCGGCCCTTTTTTTTGCCTGCCGACTTTATAAAACAGAAACAAAAAGCGGATCACAGCAAGGGATGTTTCAGATGCCAATCCGTGGCGTTCTGATAGGCACGCGCCAGCGCAAGCATCTCCGCGTCGCCATACAGTTGTCCGATGAAAGAAAGGCTCGTGGGATGGCCCTTCTCGTCAAATCCGTGCGGCAACGCTATACATGGATGTCCGGTGAGATTCGTCACGGCACTGTTCAAGGTGGCAACCGGGTTCGGTGTGTAGTCGGCATAGTCGAATGGCACGAGATACACATCCACTTTCGACATTACCTCCGCCATTTCGTGCATCAGAATCGTGCGCACACGATTGGCATTGATGTATTCCACGGCCGGTAGCAAGCGCAGATTGTTTTGATCGAGCACCCGATCCTGACGCACGAGGCCGCCCGGTTGCGTTTCAATAGGATCGCGTAGAGCAGCATTTGCCTCACCATACATCACCATCGTGAAGTCCATCTTCGAATGCTCGGGGAGCTCGATTTCGATCAGGTTGAAACCCATGTTGCGGAATTTTTCGAGGGCAGCGGCATCATTTGCGTCCACTTTGGGAGTTTGTCGCGTGTTCGAGAATGCCGCTTTCAAATAGCCGACGCGCAGCTTGCGAATGTCAAAATCAGCGTCCCAATTAAAGGGGATATCCTGCACGGCGAGATCGTGATCGTCTGGCCCCTGAATCGCTGCGAGCACGAGCGCGCAGTCCTCCACGCTGCGGCACATCGGGCCCGTTTTATCCAGGCTCCAACTTAGAGTCATCACGCCGTAGCGGCTCACGCGCCCGTAAGTTGGGCGCAGTCCAGTGACGCCGCAGATCGCCGAGGGTGCCACGATCGAGCCGCCAGTTTCCGTGCCCACGGAAAAGCCGACCATTCCTGCGGATGTTGCAGAGCCAGGCCCAGCGGATGATCCCTGTGAGCCCATCGAAAGATCCCACGGATTTTTTGTCTGGCCGGCAAACCAGATATCGTCCAGTGCAAGTTCACCTGTCGCGAGCTTCGCGATCAGCACCGCTCCCGCGTCATTCAGGCGGTTCACCACGGTCGCATTGTGGTCGATCACCCGTTCCTTGAAGGGACCTGCGCCCCAAGTCGTCGGATAATCCTTGGCGGCAGCCAGATCTTTAATTCCCCAGGGAATCCCGTGAAGCGGTCCGCGATAGCGCCCAGCGGCAATCTCCCTATCGGCATCGCGAGCCTGCCTCATAGCAAGATCGTCGGTGATTGTCACTGCGCAAAGAAGCTGCGGATTGTGCTTCTTCAGCCGAGCCAAATACATTTCCGTCAGCTCAACGGATTTCACCTGCTTCGTGCGAATCAGTTCCGCGAGTTGAGTCACCTGCCAGAACGCGACGTCCTCGAGATTCTTGGGTCGCTCAACCTTCGGAGGCGCGCTCGTGCGCATCGGCCGTTTCGTCCGGTCTATTTTGGTGCCTGGTAGAATGGGATTGAAATAAAGCGGCGGCGCGACCGCATTTTCGAGCGGGATTTTTCGCAGCTCGCGATAGTGGGCGATATTTTTATTCATGCCCGCCAGCATTTTGTCGAGCTGTTGGTCGGTGAATTCGAGTCCCGCGACGGCCGCAGCATCACGCAGCATCGCCTTGGTGATGACAACATCCGAAGCTTCCTTGATTTGAGAAGCTCGGTTGCTGCCCATTCCCCGCACGGCCTTCGTTTCCTCAAGCTTCGCCCACAAAACTCCAGGGAAAAGCGTTGAAGAAAGTCCGAGGCTTGAAAAATAAGCCAGAAAAGAGCGGCGATCGTGGATGCTCACAGTTATCCTTTCGCGACCGCCATTTCATCGGTCACTTGGGTTGCTTGAATCTTGATCTGATTCTGGTTCGCTATTGCTGAGGCGTCGCGGGACCGCCGAGTCTTTCCCCGATCACTTCGCCGGAGATGATAATCTCCACGCGCCGGTTCTGTTGCCGTCCTTCGGCTGTATCGTTCGACGCCACGGGATTCGATTTCCCGTAGCCCGTCGCGGTAATGGTGTTCGGATCCAGGCCTTGATTCACCAGATATGCCCGAACGGTATCCGCGCGATTCTGCGAAAGCGTTAAGTTGAACGTGTCACTTCCCACGCTGTCCGTATAGCCCTCGACGGCAAGTTTCAACCCGGGATGCGCGATAACAATTCCGCTCATTTTGGCCAGCGCTTCACGTGCCGGCGGTTTCAAGTCATATTTGCCGAAGTCGAAGAGAACATCGGCCATGTTTACTTTCAAACCGCGCGGAGTGTCCGTGGTGGGAAGAATCCGGTTGAATTGCTCGAGCAGTTGCGCGCGAAGTTGCTCTTTTTCTTTTTCCGCCTGTTCCGCAGCGGCTTCGGCCTGTAGCGCTTTCTGCCTCTCTTGCTCCGCCCTCTGCTGGTCCTGCTGGGATTGCAACTGCGCCGCGTGTTGAGCAGCCTCGGCTTCGGCGCGAGCCTGTGCAGCTTGAGCCGCGTCACGCTCCGCTTGCAATCGTTGAATTTCCGCCTGTTGCTTCGCCCTTTCTGACGCTGCCGCATCCGCCTTGGCCGCTGCTTCGGCTGCAGCCGCCGCTGCCTTCTCTCGCGCTACTTTCTCGTCATATTCGCGCTTCACCGCCGTCGTCCGCGCGTCAGCCGCGTTCTGAACGGCGTCGCGCGCCGCCTGGATCACGCGTTTCTTGTCTCCCTTGCTCGTAAAAAGACTTTCCGCCTGATTCAGCGAGGTCTGCGCTCGTCCAAAAGCATCCGGCGCATATTGCTCAGCCTTCGCGGCCTTGGCGATTTCAACCGCGTTGCGCGCTTCATCAAGTTCCAACGGCGTTTTTGACTTCGACTTTGGATACCGCGAGGTCGCAGCAGAAAAATCGTAGTTGTAAATCCCCTTGTCGAGCGACTGATACTTCGCGCTGGCCTGTTCGATCGTTCCCACCGTGCCGGGGACAACGACATTTTCAAGCACCACCGCATTGCTCGGCGCCGAAACCGCGAAATAAGGCTCCGCTGTGACAATTAACCCGAAAGTCTGCAGGGAAGTAGTCACGCTGATTTTCGACTTGTCTCCGTCGAGAAGTATTTCGCCTAGGTTGTTCGACTTTCCCTCCGGCGTGATCGCCCAGAGCACAAACGTAAGATATTCCGGCCCGAATAATTGCGGCGGCGACAGCTTTTGAAAATCCGCATTGACCTGAATGCGACCCTGCTTGCTTTCTACTTTTGCCGATCCCTTGCCGTTGGGCATGATCGGCGAGCCTTGGAAGCCTATCTGCGTCGAGCCGCCGCGGTGCTCGTAGTTGATCACCGTGATCGTCCGCGCCACCATCGTCACTTCGAAGGAGGACTGGTTCTGCCACGCGGAGCCGGATCGTTCTGTGGCCCCCGTGCTCAGCACCGCAAATAGCGCAAGCGCCAGACACGTCTGCAACTTCCTCATTTGTATTTATCCCCTCAGTCTTCGCGCACCACTCACCCGCCGCGACGCAGCTTTTTCTATAATTTCCTTCCGGATGGACGAGCAATCGCCGCAGGCTAGATAATACGAATTGGCGCCACAAATCAAGCCGTTCTTAGAAGACTCGCCCTCACGCTTACCGGCGCGTCCTGCCCCGCTTGGTGGCTGAGAACCACCATAGCCGCGCGAAATCCACCAGATTCCCGGCTTCGGGGGCAGCTGGATTTCTCGCGGGTGTTTGCTAAGGCGCAGTCGTTCGAAGGCTTAGCCCCCAAATCTGTTTCGCATAATTTGGTCTCTCTCCTGCATTGAAATGAACGAATCGAAACTGTCGAGGGGGCCTTCCTGTGGCCTCATCTCCCAGCCGGGGATGAATTATGGGGAGTTTGCAAGAACACTTCGGCACTCTGCCGCCTGCGCGTGACCGGCGCTACGAGACGCGCACCACCCCTGTCTCTCTCACTCAGGTGGAATTCGGGGGCGGCCGGAACGGGATTGTTCTCAACATAAGTGAAGCGGGCATGGCCGTCGCCGTGGCCCACGTTCTTGCGGTAGGCGAACGCCTCCCTCGCGTTCGTTTCCAGTTGCCTAACTCCGCTTGCGACCCGGTTCAACACATCGAAATTTCCGCAGAAATAGTCTGGCTATCGGAATCGAAAAAGGGTGTCGGCATGCGGTTCCTTGGGTTATCCCCCGAAGCCCGAAATCGCATCTCAAATTGGATCGCCTCAGAGAGAACGGCTCTCGAATTTGAGCATCTACCGAAACCCGTTCTCCGCGACAAGCGGCCGCTGGAAATCAGTTCCGGCAAGTCGAGAAAGATCTTCAGCAAACAACCAATTCGCGATGAGGAAGCGGGAGCGCGTTACGCCAGAATGTTCCCGTCTGAAAACGCCCATCCGAAAATCACCGCCACTCTCGACGAAGCCAAACGGGAACAGGAGCCGCCTTCTTCAGCAATTTCCCGCACTCAGCCCGTCGCGGACGCTGCAACCCCCGCTCTACCAGCCGAGCTTTCAGCGGCCGGCATCACGCAGACCCGCGCGTTCGCATTTCCTCCGGAACGTAACGATAGATCCGCGGCCGAACCAATCGAGACTTCGAATCCCAATGAGGGAAAACCCCTGACGTCAGAACAACCGAAAGCGCAAACGCTGGATAATAAAATCGAGCTTTCGCCAGGTCGTGCCAACGATCCGTCTTCAAACTCTGACGATCCTGAAAAATCAGCTGAGAAAGGCTTCAAACTTCAATTCGCCATAATAGGTTTTGCGTTAGTAGCGATAAGTTTCATCCTAGGGCTCACCGCTGGATATGCGCCGATCGAAAAACGCCTCCGGGCCATTCGAAGACCGGCTCTCCCTGTGGCTCACTATGCGCTGGCGCCTCCGGCCGTGCCAAGCAAACCCACTTCCTCTGCGCCGGACGGCAAAATTGACGCGCCTCCCGCGGAAGCCTCACAGCCGGTCGGCGAGAAATCGCAGCTAGAAAGTCGACCTGCTCCCTCGAATTCGCGATCCTCGAATCCAGACACGCGTGCTACACCAACCGCACCATCTCTACCGAAATCTCGAATCAAAGACGATTCCGATAGCGCTCTCAAGACACACAAACTCGATAGCGCGCATCTTCCCGAATCGAATCTCCAAAAGAAACCTGCGTCCTCTGAACCTCCTGCGGCTGCGGCCTCTGGGGATCCGAATCCATCCGCGGCACTGGAGTCTAAGGAATCGAAGCCATCAGTCTTGGGCAAGAATCAATGGGAACGGCGAGATGATTCAACGAGTTCGGCCGCAGAAAGCTCAGCCCCAGCCGCAATACCCAAACCCGACGAGCCAGCCTCCCCGCCCCCGGCGGTCGCCTGGACACCCATTGCTCCGCGAGACTCCGCCGAGCACAGCGCCCCTCCACCACCAAATCCAACTCCAAATCCTGCGCCGCGTTCTGCTACCGCTTCCGCAAACGTAGCCATACCCCCGGCTGAAAACGGCAAGCTCGTCCGTGCGGTTTTTCCGCGCAAATCCGTTACCGGTTCGCCCTCGATCGCCATGACCTCGCAACTCTCCGTCCTGATTTCTCCGGCGGAGCGCTCGACAGCGGGGGATCGCGAAACGGCAAGATTACAAGCCGGGGAACTTATCTCGTATGTCGTGCCTCGCCAACCTCGCCCAGGAGATCGATACAACTCGACAGAAACGGTAAGAGTGCGCGCCACTGTCGGAAGCGACGGCCGTGTGACAGACGTCAAGCCAATGAACGGGCCCATCTTCCTAATTTCCTCGGTCGTAAGTGCGGTCAGCCAGTGGCGTTTTCACCCCACTTTGTTGAACGGTGTCCCAGTGAAAGCGGAAGACGACGTCACGATCGAATTTCGGCTGCAACGGTAGCCGCTCGTTGAACGGTTTAGTGTCGACTCGACGGACTTGGAAGGTATTCAATCAGAGGTGAACCCAATTCTGGTCTCGATGCTGAAGCGGCGGCGTTTCTAGCATACGTAAGAACCGGTGCCGGTGGGCGATGGAGATGGGAGGCAAGTCCAAGCCGCTGAAAGGCACAAATGGTGTACCAGTTTAAGTCGATTTCATACCACTTGAACCCGTGCCTTGCTGAGACCGGGTAGGCGTGATGGTTGTTATGCCAACCGTCTCCAAAACTCAGCATGGCAACCCACCAATTATTGGTTGATGCGTCTCGCGTCTCAAACCGCCGCGACCCCCAAATATGCGCGCACATGTTGACGATCCACGACGAATGCAATCCCACGACGGTCCGCAAAAAAGTGCCCCACAACACCAGGCGGAATCCACCGATCGCGAATAATACGAGTCCGAGAAGAATTGTTGGAGTGAGATGCCACTCCGTCAGCCAGACGTGAAATTTGTCCTGGGCGAGATCGGGGACATAGCGTTTGAGCGTCGCAACGTCTTGGCGGAAGGCGTTGCCCATTAGGATCCAGCCCGCGTATGACCACCACTTGCCATCGCGCGGAGAATGCGGATCTCCGTCCTTGTCCGCGAATTGGTGATGCTTACGATGCGTGGCCACCCACACCAGAGGGCCCCCTTCCATCGCCGTCACTCCGCAAATCGTCAGAAAATACTCAAACCACTTGGGTGTCGCGAAGGAGCGATGTGTGAGCAACCGGTGATAACACACGCCGAGTCCCAGCCCTCCCATCACCCAGTGTAAGAAGATCGCGGTGAAGAGCCCACTCCAAGTGAAGAAGAAGAGCGCCGCTACTGCACCGATGTGAAACAGCATCAGGACAGGCGCGATTTTCCAGTTGAACCGATTTTCCCCGGGCTGATTTTGCCGCGAACTATTGAATTGCAAGTCGCTCATCGACAGTTATGCCTCCGTTTAGCTTGTGGCACTCGTCCCGGAATAAAATCTGTTCAGAAATCCACAGTTTGAATGGCTTGACCGATCATGAGCAGGCAGGTCGGGAACTGTCGGCTACATCAAACTTCCCGATCGCTGAAGCGGTCTCAACGGCCAACTAATGTGTCCATCTTAAAATTGGTGTGCTGCCAAATAAACAAACGCGCCGAACGCGAACCGCGTTCGGATATCTCACGTCCTTGACACTTGGACGCTTTCCTTGCAAGGTTGAGGCCCTGAGCGTACCACTTCCCCGGTTTTGCTGCGCGGTTTAAGATTCCGCGTACTGTTAGCGTGATGGGTTTAGCCCGCAGACTACCGAACTCGCTGAATGGATGGAACTGTCAAAAGTTACAGGTAAGCAAGATGCTCGACTGTGAGGAAGTGCCCCGGGAATCGCTCGCTTATGACCCGGTTGATGAATAGTGGCGCGTGCCGACGTTCCAAAGAGAAATGGAGAGCGTAAGAAACACTATAGCCACGACGGGTACGAGCGGCGCATATTCCGGCGTGACGGCGCGGCCGAGCAATTTGACACTCGGATAGAAAGACGCGAGCCCGAAGGGAACGACCCAGCACAAGAAGAATTGCACCACGGGGCTATAGATGGACAGAGGATAGCGGCCGAAGGCGATTACGTTCCACACGGGCGGATGAACGCCAATGCGGTCCTCGAACCAGAAGGAGACGGTGCTGAGCATCAGGAAAATTGAAATATAGATGATGCCTGCGCAAACGCCAAAAAATAGCAACATTGCGAGCCTTGCTGGTGTCCAAACAATCCCGAGTTTATGCGCCGCCCACACCATGCAGAAAATTCCCGTGGCAACTTCTTGAAACGATTCGATTCGGAACGTCTCAAATAGCACCTGAAATAGTGACGAGACCGGGCGTAGGAGAATCCGGTCGAATTTTCCTTCGACGATGTAGTTGTTGCCGAAATCATAGAGATTCATGCTGATCACATTGAAGAGTCCGTAAGGAACAAGCGCAAATCCGTACAAGAACAGAACTTCCTCGAAGCGCCAACCGCCCAGCTGCGGCGCTTTTTCGAACAGCACTACCACGAAAGCAATCTGAAAAATCGTGGCCGCGAAACTGGTCAGCAGGCTCACGATGAAATCACCGCGATACCCGATCCTTACCTTCGCGTATTGTGTGAAATAGTCCGCGAAAAGCAGCGCGTGCCGGTTCGCGCCGGCTGCGAGCGCGGCGGCCCCGGTCTTTTCTTTCACCGGCGTGCTGATTGGCATCGAACTCATCGGCTACCCGCCATGAATCGTGATCTTCCGCGATGCCCGTTCCCACCAAAAATGTGCCAGCGCCAACATCGCGATTACCCATAGCCATTGCGTTCCGAGCGCGCGAAGAGCTGCCGCCCGGTCAAGCTTGCCAAGATAAATCTGCAACGGCACGAAAGCGATGTATTCGAACGGCAATCGAGCCATGATTTTCTGCGCTGCATCCGGGAAAAACGAAATCGGAATCAAGAGGCCGGACAACATCTCGATCAGCCAGTATTTCGCGCGAATCAAGGCCAGAATCGATTTCAACGGGATCGCGCACGTTCCAATCATGAAATTGGTCGCCGCCATTAGAAAGAAGCTGCCCAGCACACTCACAAGAAATAGCGCGAAATTCTCGCTCGAAGCCGGTCCTTGTACTGGAAACACGAGTGCCACTACGATCGCCGTTGGCAGCGTCAGCAGACCGAGACGAAACGCCGATTCGCCCATCGCGCGGCAGATCCACATCCACTGGATCGAAACCGGCTTGATCAAATCCATCGCGATCTTGCCTTCGATCACCTCATATGCCATTTCCTGGTCGATCGTGTTCCAGTAGAACGAACGGATCATCCAGCCAACGCTCACGTAGGTAATGATCTGCGGCAGGCTGAACCCTGCGATCGATTGTGCCGAGTGGAAAACCGCGGTCCAGATGAAGTAGTACACCGTCACGTTGAGAAAATAGGTGATGATGCCGGTGAGATAGCGCAGCCGAAAAGCGAGGATATTGACGAACCCAACGCGCGCAAATTCCGCGTACGGCACCAGCGCATCGGCGAGGCCGTTCATTCTCTCATTCCGTTCTGCGCTGAACTATTGGGCCAGGTGTTTTCGTACCAAGACTTAACCTTATTCGCAAAGGCGCGCGTTGTCGGGACATAGGGGAGCCCGAAGTGGCCTTTCATCTCGTCGTCCAAGTACATGAAGATTTCGTCCGTACTCGCTTTATCTTCCAATAACCGAAGCAGGGGCCCAAGCAAGCAATCGTATTCGTCCCGGTTCATGTTGTCCGAAACGACTCCAATCGGATCCCATTCGCATGCCAGATCTCGCAATTGTCCCCATCGCTGGCGGGATTGCTCTTTGCTGAGAGTCAAACCGTAACCTCGGGCAATGCTTCGCCGGCATAAATGCGTTTGACGATTTCTTCGATGGGCTCGTCCTCGATTAAGAGGTCGCGCACTTCCACAGCCGCCAGAATTCGCCGAATCAAATCCGCGGTTACGATTTTCACCCGGTCGAAGCGGATGCGATAGGTGAGCTCGTCCACCGTCTCGATTTCAAATCCTTCGCGCGCGAAAACTTCCAGGCATGCCACCTGGTCGCGATCTTTCAGCGCAAATTTAATCTGCTTGGTGCGCAACAACTTCTGCTTCAAGTCGTAAAGGTGGCCATCGAAAAGCACGCGCCCGTGGTCAATAATCATGATGCGGCGACAAAGCTCTTCAATGTCGTCCAGGTCGTGGGTGGTCAATAAAATCGTGGTATGAAATTCGCGGTTGATGGCGCGCAGAAAATGCCGGATATGATCCTTTGCCACCACGTCGAGGCCAATCGTCGGCTCGTCGAGAAACAACAGCGGTGGATTATGCAGCAGCGCCGCAGCCAGATCGCAACGCATGCGCTCGCCAAGCGAGAGCTTCCTTACCGGCGTGTGCAGGTAATCGCTGATGCCCAGGATTTCGTTAAAGTGTTCCATCCGCGCGTCGAAATCGCGCTGCGATACGTCGTAAATACGCCTGAGCAGCTTGAACGACTCGATTACCGCGATGTCCCACCAGAGCTGCGTCCGCTGGCCGAACACAACGCCGATTGTCTTCACATATTGCCGCCGCTGCCGGAAGGGAACGTAACCATTGACCCGGATCTCTCCGCTCGTAGGAACCAAAATGCCGGTGAGCATCTTTATCGTGGTCGATTTGCCCGCCCCGTTCGGGCCGATGTAGCCGACCATTTCGCCCCGCTCGATCGAAAACCCGACCCGGTCCACCGCCGCCACCGTGCGGTAATCACGAACGAAAAGATTCTGAATCGAGCCCCACACCCCCTCCCGCCTCCGGAACGTGCGGAAGTCCTTGCAAAGATCGCGTACGTAGATAAGAGGGTCGGCGCTCATGCAGATACAATTCTAACATTCGAGCCACGCGCAGGTAACCGCACATCGCGGCGACGACCACACATCCCGCGCCGGCTACAGCAGGAATCCCTGAATCCCCGCTGGTTTGTCACTCACCCATTACTTTGACGAGGATTCGCTTCGGTCGTAAGCCGTCAAGTTCGATGAAAAGCACGGCCTGATTGGGGCCCAGGTCGAGCCGCCCTTCCGTGAACGCGACAATCACCTGGTGATGCAGCAAGAGGCTCTGAAAGTGAATGGCCGCATTACTCTCGAACCGGCCCTTATGCTTGAAGTCATCTCGCGGCGGAGCCACTTCGCCGAGCCACGCATCAAGGTCCTCCAGCAGCCCGGGCTCATTGTCATTGACGACCACCGCCGCATTCGCATGCAGCGCCGACACAAGAATGACACCGTCGCGAAACGCACTCTTTTCCATCGCCGCTTTAATTTGCGAGGTAAGGTCGAAAACCTCACGCGCCTTCTTCGACTGGACGGTGATCGCCTCGTTGTAGATTTTCATATGGCAGGCAAGCGTCTATCGGGAGTGGTCAGCATTTGTAGCGCCGGTCTTCAGACCGGCAGGTTCAAGCTTTAGCCTTTGTGGCAGGTCGAGCAGTGCTTCGCTTCGTAGTTATCCATCGTTACTTCAAACATGTTGTTACAGCCGATGCAAACGCGATGGATTTTCGGCCCAGTCCCAGTTGTTGCGTGATGACCCGCGGAGTGTCCGGCTGCGCCCGTTGCAGAGGGCACAGAACTCGCCGGCGCGGCCGGCGCTTTCGTTTGTGATTGAGGTGTCTCACTCATGCCGTAAATTTTATCACGACGCGCAATGCCTACCCCCGCGTCAATCCCTCCCACGACAGCTTATCCTCGCCCGTCGCGAACCAACCCACCTAGGCAACCTCCCCGCGCTCCAAAAGCTCACTCACCTTTGCCACAATCTCTCCAATCCGCACCGGCCGGTAAAACACAGCAGCCACCCGTGGCAGCGTCACAGTCTCAGTCCGCGAAGCCACCAGAACCGTTGGCACCCGCCTCACGAGACTCTGAATTGCCGAATCCCCGGCAAGCTCCGCATTCGCTTCCAGCACCATCAACGCTGGCATCGCCCCACCAGCTAGCGCCCGCCCCACATCCTCCGCCGAATCCATGCCGAGCGCATCAATTCCACGCTCGCGCAGTTCAGCCCGCACCGCCGCGCGCAGCTTCCACTCCGTCGCGATCACGAAGACCACCGGCATCCCATTCTTAGAGTAGCGCATCTCTTATAGGTACGCCCGTAGGTACGCATTGGTGCTCCCGGCGCCACTCCTTCGGCCTTTCCGTAGGCAAGCTTCGAAAGGGTCTGTTACAATTTTGAGATTCTGGGGGTAGGCTGCGCGCGCAAGCGCCGCCCAAGATGGCGGAAAACGGTAAGAGAAAATGGCTCGTTCCCACCCTGGCCGTCGCGCTAGGTGCGGTGGTCCTTGTTATCCTGTTAGCAAGCCGAGGCCAAGCTCCGGTTGTTCACTATGTACCCGTCCAACGCGAGGATCTAAGCGCCTCGATTTCAAGTAATGGCAAGGTCGAACCGATTTCGCCCGCGATCGCCCGCGCCGAATTTCCCACCTTTGTAGAGAAAATCGAAGCCACCGAGGGCCAAGCCGTTCATCGCGGTCAGCTGATCCTCACCCTGAATGCTTCCGATATTCGCGCGCAACTCTCGCAGGCGCACGCTGATTTGCTCGCAGCGCAGACGGATTTGCGGAACTCGCGCGCCGGCGGCCCGCCCGACGAACTCGCCCAGCTGAATGGCGATCTCGCGAAAGCCCAGGCCAACGTCGCCAACCTCGAACAAACTCAAAAAGCGCTCGAGCAACTCGCTGCCAAACAAGCCGCCACGCTTTACGAGGTCGGGCAGAACCGCGCCGCTCTCGCGCAAGCTCGCGCCACACTCGAAACTCTTCAGCAGAAGAAAGCGGCACTCGCCCAACGAACCACAGGCGATGCAGAACGCGCCGATCTGCGCGCGAAGCAAGCCCAGGATCAGATTCAGTCGTTCCAGGAGAAATTGCGCTCGGCCACGGTCGTGGCGTCTTCTGACGGCACGCTCTTCGCGCTTCCCGTGCGCGCGGGCGACTACGTGAAAGTGGGCGACACCCTTGCCGAAATGGCCGATTTGCGTCACGTGCGCGTCCGCGCTTTTGTGGACGAGCCGGACCTTGGCGCCCTTGAGCCGAATCAGGTTGTGCAAGTCGCGTGGGACGCGAAGCCGGGACAGACCTGGACCGGCCGCACCGAGCAGGTTCCCAAGCAGGTGGTGTCGCGAGGCGCTCGCAGCGTGGGCGAAGTTCTCTGCTCAATCGACAACGACAAGCTCGAGTTGCTTCCCAATGTCAACGTGGACGTTCACATCCTCGTCCACGCCCGCCAGGGTGCGCTGGTGGTTCCGCGTGCCGCCGTGCGCTACGACAACGGCCAGCATTTCGTTTTCGTCTACGGTGGCGACAAGATTCACCGCCGCGATATCACCGTCGGTATCGCCAGTGCGCAAAAATACGAAGTCATCAGCGGTCTGCAACTCGGAGACAGGGTAGTGCTGCCGGGCGACATGCAGGTGTTGAAGGACGGCATGGACGTTCGAGCCTCGGAGGCTAAACTATAGTGCACCGGGGACACAAGCTGTTGTGGGCAGTCTCGATCGCAGTGCTTTTCCTCTTTCCATTTGCAGCCAGCAGCCGCGTCGCGGCATCCGGTTTTCCACCGGACGCTTCCGCGTCCCTCCAGAACGCCATCCGCCAATACAATTCCGGAAACTATTCGGGCGCCGTCTCCACTTTGCAGGTGGCGGTGATCGCGAATCCAAATAACGCCGAACTCGCTTACTGGCTCGGCCGCAGCTATTACGAACTGCGCGATTACGACAATGCCATCACGAATGGCGAAAAGGCCGTCGAGCTCGATTCCAAGAACTCCGATTACCATTTGTGGCTCGGCCGCGCCTACGGCGGAAAGGCCGATCGCGAGCACAGCTTTTTTCTGGCCAAAAAAGTGAAGAAGGAGTTTGAAGATGCCGTCGCCGCGAACCCCTCGAACATCGCGGCCCGCCGCGACCTTGAGGAATTTGATATCGACGCCCCGTGGGTTGTGGGCGGCAATAAGGACGAAGCCAAAGCTCAAGTGGACGCGATCGCTGCGATCGATCCAGTCCAGGGACATCTCGCGAGAGCCCTTTATGATGCCCAGGTGGCCAAGAAGCAGGATGCCGCCGAAAGCGAATACCAGCAGGCCCTCGCCGCAAAGCCCAAGACCGTGGACCCTTATTTCGACGCGGCCAACTATTACGTAAAGCAGAATAAGCCCTCCGATCTGAAGGCCGCTATCGACGGAGCGGCAACCGTGAATCCCAACGATCCCCGGCTAGCCTATTATCGCGGCGTGTACGGGGTACTTTCGGCAGTTGATCCTTCCCATTCCGAACAGGATTTGAAGTCTTACCTCGCCAGCACGCCCGATCGCAGCGATTGGCCTTCGCATGCCGCTGCACGCGAGTGGCTCGGGCGTCTTTACGAGGCGCAAGGCAAACGCGCCGAAGCGGCCGAACAATATCGCGCTGCTTTGCAACTCGATCCGACGCGCAAGGAAACGAAAACACGGTTGGAACACCTGGAGAAATCGAAATAGCTCTCGGGATTTCATTCGGGTCAATCTGAAATTGCTGCCATGTCCAACGTACGAAACAAATCCGAATACTGGAACGAGACCTGGCACCTTGCCCTTCAGGCGCTGCGCGCGAATAAACTCCGCGCTGCATTGACGATGCTCGGCGTCATCATCGGCAGCGG
Organism: uncultured Acidobacteriota bacterium; assembly: GCA_963736465.1. Taxonomy (GTDB): domain Bacteria; phylum Acidobacteriota; class Terriglobia; order Acidiferrales; family UBA7541; genus Palsa-295. Next base: position 365,793 of record CAVTOS010000014.1, read on the forward strand.
ATGCATTGTTCTCGTCGTTACGGTGGCCCTCGCCGGCAAGCGTTACATCATCACTCAGATTGAAGGCGTCGGCTCGAACCTCGTCTATGCCGGCATCACGCGTTCCAATAATTCCTCGCGCCTCACCTTGAGTGACGAGATTTCGCTCGGCGACATGGAAGCCATGAAGACCCAGATCCCCGAAGTCACCGTCGTCGCGGGAGCGAGCGATATTCCCATGACCGTTGTCGCGGCGGGCGTCGAACGGCCGGTAAAACTGGTGGGCGTCACCGACGGCTTCCAGCAGATTCGACGCCTAGTCGTTTTTCGCGGGCGCTATTTCGATCCCGACGACATGATGACCCATTCCAAGGTCTGCTTGCTCACCCAGGAGCTAGCCGAACGCGTATTTCCACGTCAGGATCCGGTGGGCCAGGAAATTCGCGTCGGAGACCTGCGCTTCTCGGTGATTGGTGTGTTTCGCGAGCGGATTTCCACGTTCGGCGAGACGGAAATCGCGCGCGAGTCGGTGCTCATTCCCTTCGGCTTGATGACTTACTACACGGGCACGGAATATATCCGGACGCTATATGTGCAAGCGGATTCGCCCGAAGCCGTTCCCGGCGTGACGAAGCAGGTTGCGGAGGTTCTGAAGAGCCGGCATCGCCCCGGCGCAGAATACGACGTGGAGAATCTAGCCTCCCTGCTCGATTCGGCCCGCAAGATTTCAGAGGCCTTGACGGTGCTTCTCGTAGTGATCGCTCTCATCGCCCTCACGATCAGCGGTATCGGCATCATGAACATCATGCTCGTCACCGTCACCGAACGCACGCGCGAGATCGGTATACGCAAAGCCGTTGGGGCGCCGCGCGACGCGATCCTGTATCAGTTTCTGATGGAAGCGTTCCTGATCAGTGGCACCGGAGCTGTAATCGGAATTTTGATTGCCGTTTCGATCCCGGTGGCGATCAATCTCGTTTTGCGCGTGATCCCGGAAGCAGTAGGGATTCGTGTGCCGGTATCTTGGGTTTCAGTGGTGCTTGCATTTGTCGTGTCATGCTCAACCGGCATCTTATTTGGCTACCTGCCCGCGAGTCGGGCGGCCAGCCTTCATCCAACGGAATCGCTGCGTTATGAGTAAGGACATGAATAACAAGAGACGGTCGCTGCTCGCGATGGTCGCCAGTTTCGTTATCCTCGCGAGTGGATCTTTTCCGGGCCTCGCTCGTGCGCAGGATTCAGACAAGCTCACGCTGCGCCAGGCCGTCACGCTCGCCCTCCAGAACAGCCGGGAAATTGCTCTTGCGCGGATGCAATATACGGTCGCGCTGAACGCCGCCGGCGTGAACCGCGCCGATTTTCGGCCAAATCTTTACACGGGTTCCGGTGCCGCTTATACCAGCGGCTTTCCCGCGACCGTTGGCGGATCGGCCCCGGCGATCTTCAGCCTGTCCTATACGCAGTCGATTCTTAATCTGCCTCTTCGCGGACAACTGCACGCGGCGGAAGATCGCGCCGAAAGCCAAAAGATCGAGCTCGATCGCACGCGCGACGCCGTCATCGTCCGCGCCGCGACTACGTACCTCGAACTTTCAAAAGTTCGAACCTCGTTAGAATTGCTTCGTGGGGAAGGCGCCAGCGCGGAAAAAATTGCCGGCGTCACTCGCGAACGGGCCCAAGCCGGCCAGGAACTGCCGATCGAGATCACTCGCAGCCAGTTGACGCTCGCGCGCATTCGCGAACGAATCATTCATCTGGAAGGGCGTGACGCGATCCTCACCCAGCAGCTTGAGAATCTCACGGGCATATCGAGCCAATCAGTTCAAGTGGAGACCGAGCAGACATCGTTCGCGTTGGATCAACAAGAGACCGACATGATCGCCGCTGCGCTCAAGACGAGTCCCTTTGTCACCGAAGCGGAAAAAGAGCGCGACGCCCGTCAACACCTGCTAAAAGGCGCGAAAGGCGAGTTCTGGCCCACCGTCAGCGCTGTCGGTCTTTACCAACTGCTTGGCAAGTTTAATAACTACGAAGAATTCTTCAAAAACTTCCAGCGCAACAACGTAACCGTCGGAGTTGACGTACACATTCCCGTCTTCAGCTCCAAGACTTTTGCGGACATAAAACTGGCCAAGAGCCAGTTGAGCGAAGCAGAACTCGTCCTCGGCAACAAGCGCCAGGAAGTCCGCGCCGATGTGCTGCAAAAAGCCCGCGATGTTCGCGAGCTTGACGCTGCTCACGAAGTGGCGCGCCTCGACCTGCAACTCGCGCAGGAATCCCTCCAAATTCTGCAAACGAAACTGGACGAGGGCCGCGCCACTCTGCGGGACATCGAACAAGCCCGCCTCGAAGAAAACGACAAATGGGTGGCGTTCCTCGACGCGGAGTTTGCCCGTCAACAGGGGCAGCTCTCGTTGCTGCAGGCCACCGGCCAGCTCGCCAAAGTGTTTCAGTAGGCACGGTTCCTGGCAAACCTCAGCTTGGGATAATGGCCGAAATCGGGTAAAATTGAATGAATACATCTACGGCCATTTTGTGTCTGTACGACGGTCTGCATTCTGGGGGATTGCGAATGTCGTCTGTAATGAAAACATTGTTGCTGAATCCGCCGAGCTTTGAGCATTTTGACGGCGGTGCCGGGTCGCGCTGGCCCGCGACACGCGAAATCGAATCCTACTGGTACCCGGTCTGGCTCGCTTATCCGGCTGGTATGTTGCCCGGCAGCCGTCTTCTGGATGGTCCTCCTCACGGCATCACCCCGGCGCAGGTGGTTGAAATCGCGAAGGATTATGAGTTCGTGGTTCTCTTCACGTCCACCGTGGGCTTTCACAGCGACCTTCGCATGGCCAAGGCCATGAAGGAGAAGAAGCCCGGAATCAAAATTTGTTTCGTAGGCCCGCAAGTTCAGATCAAGCCGGCGGAAAGCCTTCTCGCCAGCCCCGATATTGATCTCGTTGTACGCGGAGAATTCGACCACGCCGTTGTGGACTATGCGAACGGCAAGCCCATCTCAGGAATCGCAAACGTCAGCTACATCAAGGATGGCAAGGTAGTCCACAATCCGCCGCGCCCACTGCTGCAGACAGAAGAACTCGATGCGCTTCCTTTTGCAACGGACGTGTACCAGCGCGATCTTACGATCGAAAAATACAATGTGCCTTTCCTGTTGCACCCATTCGTATCGTTCTACACTGCGCGCGGTTGTCCGGCTCTCTGCACTTTCTGCCTCTGGCCGCAAACTCTTTCTGGTCACGCCTGGCGTGTGCGCGGCGTCGAAGCGGTGGTGCGCGAATTCAAGCGGGCGCACAAGATGTTTCCCCAAGCCAAGGAATTTTTCTTTGATGACGACACGTTCAACATTCGCAAGGATCGCGTTCTCGCGCTCTGCAAGGAATTCAAGCCTGTGGGTTTTCAGTGGTCCTGCACGGCGCGCGTACACAGCGATTACGAAACATTGAAAGCGATGGCCGATGGCGGCGCCCGTCTTTTGATCGTCGGATTCGAATCCGGCGATCCGCAAATTTTGAAGAACATCAAGAAGGGCGCGACGGTCGAGATGGGCAAGACCTTCGTGCAGAATTGCAAGAAAGTCGGGATTCGTGTTCATGGCGATTTCATCATCGGGCTGCCTGGCGAAACGAAAGAAACCATCGAAAAGACAATCAATTACGCCAAGGAACTCGACTGCGAAACGATTCAAGTCTCCATGGCGCACGCTTATCCTGGCACTGAACTCTACGAGCAGGGGACTCGCGAGGGGTTTCTGAAAGGTGAAGCAGTCACGGACGCCGGCGGCCACCAGCTTCCCCACCTCGAGTATCCCGGTCTTTCGCGCGAGTACATGGTGGATTCCGTCAACCGCTTCTACGACGACTATTATTTTCGGCCGCGCGTCGCATGGCGAATTGTTCGCGATGCTCTGTGGGATTCGCACGAGCGCAAGCGGCTCTTCCACGAAGCCGTGGACTTCATGAAGCTTCGCGCTGACCGCAAGCGTGTGGCCAAGAAGGGCGTGCAGAAGAAAGTGCTCGTGAATGTGCCGGAGCAGCGAAGCTCGTCGGTCGGAGTAGCGAGCGAATCCCCGAGCGCATGACGCCCGGTTCGGGGCTGCATCTCAAGACTTTTTTCCTCCTTTTAATCATGGTCGTTTTCGGCCCTCTGGGCGACGTGCTGCTCAGCAAGGGCATGAAAGACCTTGGCGAAATTCCCAACTGGTCTCCGGCGGAATTGGCGCATCTTTTCGTCGGCGTTTTCACCTCCGGCATGATCTGGCTCGGAATCTTCTCGCTCATCGGGTTTTTCATCGCTTACACGCTCGTGCTCACGTGGGCCGATTACAGCTTCGTCCAGCCGGCTTCTTCATTTTCGTATGCGGTCGTCGCGCTGCTCGGCCATTTTGCGCTCGGCGAAACGATTACGCCGTTGCGCTGGGCGGGCATCCTGGTGATCTGTTGCGGAGTGCTGATCGTGGGGCACACCCCGCCGCGCACCACTGAAGAGGTCGCGGAATCGCGCATGCAACCCAGCACGATGGAGCCGAGTTGATGTTTGTGGAAGTTATTCTGATCTTCGGAATCGTGGTGATAGGCACGGGGGGTGAAATCTGTCTCACGCGGGCGATGAAAACGATCGGGGAAGTACACGATTTCCGGCCGCGTGCGTTGCTCAATGTATTTGGGCGCGCGATGCGTGTTGGCTGGATGTGGCTTGCGCTACTGTTGATGGCGGCGGGATTTTTCTCGCTGCTGGGGATGCTGTCGCTCGAGAATGTGAGTTTTGTGGTGCCGGTTACGGCGCTGAGCTATGTGGTCGGCGCCTACGGCGGGGCGTTATTTCTAGGAGAGAACGTAACGCGGCAGCGCTGGCTTGGCGTCCTGCTTGTGTGTATCGGCGTGACCATGGTTTGGAAGGGCCGAGGCTAAAGGGTTGTCCGGAAGGATAGTTGCGTGACGGCGTGGGGAGCGATTCGCGCGGCTCTCCTGCTGATTGCGCTTGCTCCATTCGGCTACTACATCGTTGCGATTATCGCGGCGCGGCGATTTTTTTCGAAACGCGCGATTCCGCTTGCTGATGGCTTCACTCCGCCGGTCAGTATTCTCAAGCCGATTTACGGTCTCGACCGCGAGACGTATGAGAACTACGCCAGCTTTTGCCGCCAGGATTACCCTGAGTTTGAAATTCTCTTTTGCGTTTCGGATGAGCAGGATCCTGCCGTACCTGTAATTCAAAAAATCATTGCGGATTTCCCCGAGCGCTCGATTCGTCTGCTCGTCGGCTCTGAGCCGCTGGGGGCGAGCGACAAAGTAAACAAGCTTTGCCGCATGGTGTGCGAGGCGCGCCATGAAATCGTGATCATCACCGACAGCGATGTGCGAGTCGAGCCGGGATTTTTGCGAGCGATGGCTGCCGCGTTTCGTGATCCCGAAGCGGGCGGCGTCACGTGCCTGTATCGTGGCCTTACGGACGGCTCGTTCGCGGCCGGCCTCGAGGCCATGGGCAACAGCACCGATTTCGCCGCGGGCGTGCTCGTCAATTGGCTCGGCGGCAAGATCGACTTCATGCTCGGCGCCATCATGGCCACGACGAAGAAAAACCTCGCGGAGATCGGAGGCTTCGAATCCTTGGCTGATTATTTCTGCGACGACTTCGAATTGGGAAACCGTATCGCGAAGAAAGGCCATCCCATCGAGCTCAGCGCGTTTCCGGTGTCAATCGTCTACCCGCGCGAAACGCTTGCCGAGGCCTTCCGGCACCAGGTGCGATGGAATCTGAGCATTCGCTACTCGCGTCCTGCCGGCCATCTGGGATTAATTTTCACCCAGGGCTTGCCATGGACGATTCTCGCTGCCCTGGTCGCTCCGTCGGCGCCGATTGCGCTGGCCTATATGGCCGCCTACGTGGTGCTGCGCAGCGAGATGGCCAGAAACGTTGGAGTGTGGGGCATGCAGGACGGCGCCCTTCGCTCGAGGCTCGCGCTGTTGCCGGTGCGCGACGCGTTTGCATTCCTGGTATGGCTCGCGAGCTTCTTTCCGCAGCGAATTCGATGGCGCGGTAAGCAGTTCTACGTGCGAAACCGGCGGCTGGTTCCCGCTGCTTAAGCCGCGCACTGTAGGAAATTCGCGACATGCAAAAAGCGAAGATAAAGCGAACATAAATCTGCTGTAAGATTGTCAACCAGGTTGCAGATCGGGGTTGCTTCGAGGGTCGATTAGGCCGTCAATCTTCGCCCTTTGTTCGCCCTGACGGATTCTTACCAACCGAGCCCTCGAACCTTCATCTCGCGCGGCGCAACGCGACGTAGATTTCGTTGGCGGTTTTGAATTCCTGCTCCAGATCTTTGCTGGCGAGGCGGGTGCGCAGATAGTCGATAGCCTGGGCCAGGCGGTCGAGCGCGTGCGTGATGTTTTCGCGGTTCGTGAGGCAGGTGTCGCGCCAAATGTCGTACGGACTGCCCGCGAGCCGCAGCATATCGACCAAGCCTGGGCCCGCGAGCGTGAGCGGTAAGCCGGTTTCGTCGGTCTCGTCCGCGACTACATGCGCGAGTGCGACCGATGTGAGCTGCGGCAGATGCGAGACGATTCCTACCGCCCAGTCATGCGTCTCCGCATCGCACCAGACGGGCTCTGCTCCGATCCGTTGCAGCAATGCCGCAAATTGCTGTACGCGCGGATCCGGGTCGCCCTCGGATGCAATCAGGGCATAACGAGTACCGCGAAAAAGATCTGCATCCGCGTGCTCGATCCCCGAATTTTCCTTGCCCGCCATCGGATGCCCGCCCAGAAACCGCGCTCCGCTACGAAAATATTTCTGCGCCTGCCGGCATATCAGACTTTTCGTGCTACCCGTATCGGTGACGATCGCGTTCGCGTCCGCTGCTTTCGCAATCTTCGGCAGAGCGTCAATCGTTGCCCCAATCGGTAGCGCGATGTACACGAGGTCAGCGCCGCGGACCGCCGAGGCGATATCGCTCGCCGCTTTGCTAATCGCTCCGCTCCTGAACGCACGCTCCAGGACATTCATGCGATCGAATCCAATGACGTGTGCAGCAGGGAACTCTCGCCGCAGTGCAAGCCCGAACGACCCTCCCATCAGGCCGGTTCCGATAATCGCTACTCGCTCGAATTGAGTCTGTGCCGTCATGTCTCTCAATGGTTTTCGAGAAGTTAGAACGTTGAGATCATCCGGAGAGTATACCCGCGAACCTGAAACGAACAGCGTGTGCAGCGCATCCGTTTTGGATTAAGCCGTTGGACAGAGAATTGGGTTGCTCCCCAATTCAGGAATATTTCCTACGATGCCGGACTCTTATCGAGGCCGACGAGATCTCGGAATTCAGGGTCGTCGTGCAGGCAATTGAAATCGGAATCTTTAGCCGCCCAATTCCGGTTCCCAAATCCGGCTGCAAAGGCTTTTTTCAATGTATCCAAGGCCTCGGCTTTTTTTCCGAGGACACCGTAGGTACATGCAGCATTGTAGAGGGTGTTGGAATCGCTTGGGCGGAGGGCGACGGCAGTCTGCAAGTGCCGGATGCTCTCTTCGTGGTCGTTTCCGGAGTATGCGAGGTTGGTGGCCAATAGGATTCGCGCGCGCACATCTTCCGGCACTAATTCCAGCTGTTGACGGAGGACCTTGATCATTCGATCGGCTATGGGCTCGGCTTCTTTGATTCGTCCCAGTTGCATGAAGGCTTGACGATAGGGGATGTACATATTGTAGTCGTCGCCATTGAATTCGATGGCGCGCTCTGTGAGAGCGGCGGCCTCTTCATAGCGCCCGGACGCGAAGTACGCCCTGCCGAGGATGTTCCAGGCGCCATCGCAATCGGGCTTGCGCTCGATGGCGCGCAAAGCAAGCTGGGCAGTTTCTTCATTTTTCTTTTGCGAGTAAAGAATGCGGGCGCGCGCCACCAGCACTTCCGGCAAGTCGGGTGCAAGCGCTGTGGCGCGGTCGCAGGCAGCCAGTCCTCGTTCCATCCAATTCGGATTCTGATCGCGAACCTCGAAGATGACTCCGCACAGATGCGCAATGCCTGCGTGCGCCAACGCGAATTTCGGGTCCAGTTCGATGGCCTGTTCGAACATCTGCAAAGCGTATTCAAAATCCTGGCGACGCGAGTAGTTTCGGCCACGCAGATAAAAATCATACGCCAGCGGATTTTCGGTCGGCTTGCGCGCAATGGTTTTATCTTCCTGCGGGGTCAGCGTGATGCGCAGAGCCTGGGCGATGCTTCGCGCGATCTCTTCCTGGATCGCGAAGACGTCCTCCACTTGCCGGTCGTAGCGTTCAGCCCAAACGGAATGCCTTGTTGTAGCCTCCACGAGCTGCGCAGTGATGCGCACGCGATTGCCGGCGCGGCGGATGGAACCTTCGAGCACGTAGGCGGCACCGAGTTGCTGGCCCACCTGTTGCGCGGTAACCGGCTTGTCGCGAAATGCGAGCATCTCCGAACGTGGAAAGATCTGGAGTTGCGCGATCTTCGAAATCTCGGTGACGATATCTTCCGTGATCCCATCGCGGAAATATTCGTCCTCTTTCGAGCCGCTCTGGTTTTCGAAGTAGAGCACAGCGACGGATTTTGGCTGGGATGCAACCGTATGCGCGCCAGAGCCGGTGCCACTTTTCTCGGCGGCGGGCCGGCGGCTCGATTCGATGTCGCGGCTCAGGCGCTTGAGGTCGGCGCGGAGTTCGGCAGCAGTCTGGCACCGCAGGTCGGGATCCTTCTCCAGCGTCTTGCCGAGAATGTTTTCGAGGGCTAGGGGCAAACGAGGATTTAATCCCTTTGCAGGTGCGGGCGTGGAATGAAGAATTCCGTCAAAAATGACCGCTGACGTTGCACCGGTGAATGGCACCGATCCAGTGGCCATTTCGTAGAGCACGACGCCTAGAGAAAACAGATCCGAGCGCGCGTCGAGTTCTTCGCCCCGCGCTTGTTCAGGCGACATGTAAGCAATCGTGCCGATAGAGCTGCCTGGGCTGGTCAAGTGCTCTTGATCGAGCAAGTGAGTGCGGGTGGATGAGGCGCTCACCGATTCGGCGGCTTGTCGCACGGCCGGCGCGAGCTTCGCCAAACCAAAATCCAAAATTTTTGCCTGCCCTCGATCCACCAGAAAGATATTCGCGGGCTTGATATCGCGGTGCACGATCCCTTTCGAATGCGCAGCATCGAGCCCATTGGCAACCTGAATGCCGATCTCCAAGAGCTCCGAGACCTCGATGGGCTTGCCCTCAATCCGATGTTTGAGCGTCCGCCCTTCAAGCAACTCCATGGCGATAAACGGCCGGCCCTCAAATTCGCCGATATCGTAAATCGTGCAGATATTGGGATGATTGAGAGCGGAGGCGGCGCGCGCTTCGCGGCGAAACCGTTCGGTGGCCTGAGGGTCGTGCGAAATGTCGTCGGGCAGGAATTTCAACGCAACATTGCGGCCGAGGCGCGTGTCTTTAGCTTTGTAAACGATGCCCATGCCTCCGCCGCCCAATTTTTCCAGGACGCTGTAGTGGGAAATGGCGCGACCGATGATGGGCGAAGCCTCCGGCACAGGCCGTGCATCTTACGCCAGCGGCGGAATGTACGCAATCGCACGCGAAACGACAGTAGAGCTAAGAATAGACTTGATTGCGAGCATCAACGTGCTTGACGGGGCCGGGGCCGTACCGTATATTGAGGTTGCGATGCGATTTTATTACCGTGCGTACGGCTTTACTTACCGCTACTCCTTTACGGGGCAGCGGGCCGGTGAAACGTGCGCGGCGGGAGTGAGCAAGACGAGCTAAAACCCGCACAAAGTTTCGAGATTCCGGGCCGCGACCTCCGAGAGGACGCGGCCTTTTTTTTGCCTGCAGGCGGATCAACGAACAGGAACGGGAGGGCCTATGACGATCGGCGACTGGCGGAAGAAGATCGATGAAATTGACACCGTTCTTCTGCAGCTTCTGAATCTGCGCACAGAATTTGCGGTGGAAGTTGCGCGGTTGAAAGAGGAAGAGGGGCTCTCGTTGTGTGCGCCCGAGCGCGAGCAGAAGGTGATCGCGGGGATGAAGAATTTGAATGACGGCCCGCTTGATGGGGAGGCGGTGACCAGGATTTTTCGCGCGATCATGGATGAGTCGCGAAGGATCCAGGAGATGTATGCGGGTGAGGGGAGTGCGGTCGAGAGGGGCGCAAAGGCAAAAGAGCCGGCGAGACGCCGGCGGTACGGAACGGCGGCGGAGCCATGAGCGGACATACGGTCTGGGGCAATTCTGCTGAACGCATTGAAGTGAACAGGAGCCGAATGAAAGTTGAATCGGGTGCGCGGGTTGCGTTTCAAGGTGAGCGGGGAGCTTTCAGTGAAGAAGCGGGGGTGAAGCTTCTTGGCGACGGGATTGTGCTGGTTCCGCGGCCGACGTTCGAGACGATGTTCGATTCGATTGATGAGGATGCGGCAGATTACATTCTAGCTCCGATAGAGAACACGCTTGCCGGGTCAGTCCACCGAACGTTTGACCTGCTGATTGAGAGCCGGCTGAGCATCATCGCCGAGGAGATTATTCCCATCGTGCACAACCTAATCGGCGTGCCGGGCGGGACGATCGAGCAAGTCGTCACCGTGGAATCGCATCCCGTGGCTCTGGCGCAGTGCGAGGCATTCTTTCACGAGCGCACGGAATTGAAACGAATCGCTACCGAAGATACGGCTGGGAGCGTTCGCGCGATTGTCTCAGCCGGGGATCCATCGCGGGCTGCGATCGCCAGCCGGCGCGCGGCTGAAATTCATGGGGGCAAGATTCTACGCGAACATCTGGAAGACAATCCCGAAAACTACACGCGATTTCTGCTTCTGGGCCCTTCGTCCAAGACTTTCGATGCGGCCAATAAACTGTCACTCGTATTTCAAGCGGCTCACCGTCCTGGCGCACTTTTTCACGCACTCGGGCCCTTTGCGCGCCGCGGAATCAATCTGATGAAAATCGAGAGCCGGCCGATTGCAGGGCGTCCCTGGGAATATCGTTTCTATCTGGATTTGCAGGCTTCAGCGCTTGATCCGGAAGTAGAGGCGGCAATTGCCGAGCTTGAGAAGTTGAGCGTGAATCTGCGCATTCTAGGTTCGTACGTGTCGGCCGAAATTTTCAGCGCGAAGGCGAACTAAGGAAACTCGAAGCAAAGAGGGAGATCGAACAATGATCGTCATCATGGGCTCGGAAGCGACTGAAGAGCAGGTGAACCACGTTGTGACGCGGATCAAAGAATGCGGCTGCCAGGCGCATTTAAGCCGCGGAACGGAGCGAACGGTGATCGGCATCGTCGGAAACAGCAACGAGCATCGCAGCGAACTTGAAGCGCTGCTGGCGGCGCCGGGCGTCGAGGAAATCGTGCGGGTTGCTCATCCGTTCAAGCTTGCCTCGCGCCACTTCCATCCGGAAGGCTCGATCGTGGATCTCGGTAACGGCGTGCTGGTAGGTGGAACGTCCATTGCGGTTGCGGCTGGACCGTGTGCAGTGGAGACGGCGGCGCAAATTAACTCTGTCGCCGCGCGGGTCGCACAGACGGGAGCTAAATTGCTCCGCGGCGGCGCGTTCAAACCGCGTTCGTCGCCATATTCCTTCCAGGGGCTTGGCGAAGACGGACTCGAATTGCTCCGGCGCGCCGCTGATGACAATGGGCTGCTTGTCGTCAGCGAAGTGATGGATCCTTCGCAGGTGGAGATCATGCTTCCCTATGTGGACGTGATGCAGGTGGGCGCGCGCAATATGCAGAACTATCATTTGCTGCGCGCTCTTGGCGAAACCACGAAGCCGGTGCTGCTGAAACGCGGGATGTCCGCGACGATTGAAGAGTTGCTGTTGAGCGCCGAGTACATCATGGCGGGAGGGAACTACAACGTGATCCTCTGCGAGCGCGGCATTCGGACATTCGACACCTACATGCGCAACACGATGGACATAGCCGCGATTCCCGTGATCAAACAGCTTTCACACCTGCCAATCATTGCCGACCCCTCGCATGGAACAGGGCGCCGAGACAAAGTGGCGCCGATGGCACGCGCAGCGATTGCGGCAGGTGCAGATGGATTGCTCATCGAAGTCCATCCCGATCCCGAGCGCGCTCTTTCGGACGGGGCGCAATCACTCTACCCAGATCAATTCGCGCAGCTCATGGGCGAAGTGGGTGTGATCGCGCAAGCCGTGGGGCGGCGAATGGAAACGGAAGCGGTGAAAGCGAGCGCGACGCGCGGTTGACGAATTTCCCCTGACAACCTAGGATGGCGAACCAGCGGCGGCGCGAGCCAGCGTTTTGATCGAGAAGCATGCGCGCCGCTCGGGAGAAGCCGATCGATGCTGAGTGTGTGGCAGTGCATTTTCATCATCGCAGGCACGGTCGTGCTGTCACTGGTCTTCCTGGGTGTCTTGCGGTGGATTTGGCCGGCTTCGCGGCGGACAGAACACAATGATGTGATTGGCTGGCAAATCAGTGTCCTGGGCACGACGTACGCCGTGATTCTCGCCTTCATGCTCTGGAACGTGTGGAATAATTTCCAAACAGCGCGCATCAACGCGGAGATCGAAGCGAACTTTCTCGTGGATTTATATCGCATCGCGGGCGGACTAGAACCGGCGCAGGGTAAGCCAATCCGCGCGCTCTGCCGCGAATATGCCGCAGTGGCGGTGAACGAGGAATGGCCGGCCATGGCGCAGGAGAAGCTGAGCACACACAGTTTCAGCATCACGCAACAGTTGTGGGAAGTGCTGTTGCAGGCGCATTCGGACACTGGGGTTGCAGACGTTCTTCAGCAATCAAAATATGAGCAAGCGTTCAGCACGCTGAGCCAGATGTCCGAGCACCGGCGGCTGCGCCAGCTGGAAAGCCGGATGAAGCTTCCGGGAATTTTGTGGGCGGTTTTGGTAGTAGGCGGCATTGTGGTGATCGGTTCGGCATGTCTCTTCGGTTGCGAGAATTTCAGGCTACATTTCGTTCTCGTATTTGTCCTCTCGCTTTTGTTGTCGCTCGTCCTCGTTTCCGTCGCAGAAATTGACCGTCCGTTTCAAGGGCCGGTGCACGTTCGGGCGGATGCGTTCGAGTTCGCGCAGCAAACTTTCGCGCAGCTTCCGCAATAATCAGCAGAATGCAGAGCTACACGGCTGCGCTTCCCACTGTTTTCTAGAATCGATAAATGTAGCCGGTGGCGACCTGGAAATTTCCCTGCGTGGCGATGTAGTTTGGTGAGATGACCGAGACCGGAGCCTGCCTGGGATCGAGACCCTGCAAGTAGCGGACGAAGGTGGTGCCCGCGTCAAAACGGAGCGAGGAGCGCTTCGACGCTTTCATTTCTATGACCCCGCTGCAATCCATCGCAAAGCGGCTGAGGGAGACGAATTCGTGGCCCGTGGGGAATGAATCGGAAAGTTTTTCTCTTTACCTTCGTTTTTGTTCGGCAAAAGTGTGATTGAGGCTGAGTGGAAATTACGATGGCCCGCCGCCCGTCGGGTTGACGAAACACGGTACGCTCAGTAAAGTATAGCGAGGGTCGCGCAAGCGGCCTTTTTTATTGCCTCCTGCTGGGAGGTCGTACAATTGGCAGTACATCAGATTCTGGATCTGATTATCCTGGTTCGAGTCCAGGCCTCCCAGCCAAATCTCCTGAAAGAGTTACTGCGGACCTACCTCAACGGAATTGGCTGACAGCATAAGTCAATCTAATTCGAACATGACTGCCGACAGGCGGAACTTCTATGCTTTTGCATTTTGAACTGGCAGGCTGGCCGACTCCCAGGCCGCAAGGCCACCGGCAATTTCGCAGACGGAATCAAATCCGCTGGCCTTCAGCAAACTCGCGGCAATCGACGAGCGGTAGCCTCCCGCACAGTAGACCAACAAGGGACGGTCTTTCGGCAGGTCTTTCAGACTTTCGACTAGATGATTGAGCGGCATGCCTACGCTGCCGCCTATGTGTTTCGGCTCACGTTCGCGTGGCGCGCGGACGTCTACGGCCAGTGGCGGCTGGCTTGACGCAATGAGCTCCGCAGCGAATTGCGGGCTCAGGCGCTCGACAAAGGCGACCAGATCAGGCCGTGCTTCGAGACTCTGCAGCCCGTTTTGCAGGTAGCCAGCCACGTTGTCGAAGCCGATACGCCCAAGCCGGACGGCCGATTCATTCTCCCGGCCGGGAGCTGCGATGATCACAATCGGATGCTCGCGATCGAGCATTGTGCCGGCCCACGTCGCATACTGACCGCCGAGCCCGATGTTGATGCTGCCCGCGAGATGAGCTGCGCCAAATTCATCGGCGTCGCGCGTATCGAGGATCTGCGCACCTTGCTTTTGCAGCGCGAGCACCGTGTCAAGAGCCAACGGTTTCAAGCTGCGCTCCAGCGATTCGTCGAGCGTGGGCCGTTCTTTGCTGTTCAGCACGGCATCGTAGACGAAGTACGGCGGAGCCTCAGGCTGATCGGCGGTCACCAGTTCGATGAACGCTTTCTTGCTCATCGGCTGCAGGGCGTAATTCAGCCGTCGCTGATCTCCGATTGTTGAAACCGTTTCTTTGCTGATGGCCCTGCCGCACAGCGATCCGGCCCCGTGAGCCGGATAAACGAAACTTGCGTCTGGCAGAGGCAGCAATTTGGATTGCAGAGAATCGTAGAGCAAGCCGCCGAGATCGGTGGCCGACCAGCCGAGTGAAGCGCGAAGGTCGGGCCTTCCCACATCGCCGATGAATAATGTATCGCCTGTGAGCACAGCGTAGGGTTCGACGCTGCTGCACTCGAGATCGTAGACAAGGATCGAAATCGATTCGGGTGTGTGGCCTGGGGTTTCGAGAGCCTTCAAGCGAACGCGACCAAATTCGATGACGCTTCCTTCTGCTAGCGGCGTGAAGCGATATTCGGCTTGCGCTTTGGCGCCAAGGTAAATTGTGGCGCCCGCGCGGTCGCGCAATTCCAAATGGCCCGCAATGAAATCAGCGTGCAGATGAGTCAAGATTACGTGTTTGATCTGCAGCTTATGCTCCGCTGCGAACTCTAAATATCGTTCGATGTCGCGCTGTGGATCGACGACGACAGCTGTGCGCGTCTCTTCGTCACCAATAAGATAGGAAGCGTGGGCGAGGCAATTGAGATAGAACTGCTTGAAGAGCATGCATCTTTATACTGGATGGCCACCGCAAGGCGCAAGATTGCGCAATTGCCACAGATTCGATTTGTGCCGAAAAGCCTTTATTCGTATCGCAGCGCCACAATCGGGTCCACGCGCATGGCACGGCGCGTCGGAATAAAGCAGGCGAATAGCGCCACCGCGCAAAGCAACATCGTTACGGTCAGGAAAGTTAGGGCATCGGTGCTCGTTACACCTAGCAGCGCGCCTTTCAAATAACGCGTCAGCGCGAACGACGCTGCCAAGCCGATCGACACACCCGCGATCGTCAACCGCAACCCGTGTCCAAGGACCAGCCGCAAGATATCGTCTTTGCTCGCGCCCAATGCCATGCGCACCCCGATTTCATGCGTACGCTGGCGCGTCGTATAGGCCGTGACCCCGTAAATTCCCACCGCAGCGAGAACCAGCGCGAGCAGCCCGAATGCGCCGACAAAGATTCCCGCCACCCGCTGAGGGAAGCTGGCAAACTGCTCACTGGTTTCGAGCGAGGTCACTTGGAACAAAACCAAGTCCGGGTTGAGTTGATGGACCGCGCCCTCGACCGTCTTCGCGAAAGCGAACGGATCACCAGCCACCCGCGCGTGGATAATCATGCTGGCCTGATACACCTGGTACAACGGCAGATACACGAATGGCGCCGACTTTTCGCTCAGTCCGGTCATTTTGCTATCATGCGCCACGCCAACTACTGTGAACCATTCGTGCGTCAAGTCCGAATTGAGTTGCTTGCCGAGGCCTTCCTGGTTCGGCCAGTAGCGATTCACGAATGCTTCGTTGACGATCACTACGCGCTGCGAACTTTTTATATCCTGTGGTGTGAAGTCGCGTCCCTCGACCAGGGGAATCTGCATGGTGTGGAAATAATTCACCGTGATGATGGCGACCGGTATCTCCATCAATTCATTGGCCTGCGCCACGTAACCTTCCGGCTTCACAGCTGTCGAGCCACCTGAAAAACCTGGTGTGCGGTTCGAGAGGGCCACCGACTGCACGCCTGGCAGCGCCTCGAGTTTCGATTGGAGCTGCCGGTCGAACTCCGCCCCGCTCGCGTCCGAATATCCCGCGGTAAACAGATCGTAGGAAGCTGTGAATACGTTATGCGGGTTGAATCCCAAATTGATTAGCTGCGCCCTCAGGAAGCTGCGGATGAAAAGTCCCGCGCAAATCAGTAGCAGCAGCGACAACGAAATTTGCGCCACCACCAGCGTACTTGCGAGGCGCGCCTTTTTCAGGCTGCCCGATGCGCTGCCCGTGTCTTCTTTCAGCACTGCTACCGGCGCCAAACTCGAAGCGCGCAGAGCCGGTAAAATCCCGAAGATGATGCCGGTGAGCACTGAAATCACGAACGTGGCGATCAACACCGTGCGGTCAGACCGGACTACGAGCGCGAGCGGGAAATCCGTCGTCGGCAGGAATTTCATCAACGTGCCCGAGGTCCAAGTGGTGATCAACAATGCCACTCCGCCTCCGGCCAGCGCCAGCATCAGGCTTTCCACCAGCAGCTGTTGCACAAGCCGCCATCGGCTCGCGCCCAGCGACATACGAATGGCGATTTCGCGCCGCCGCCCTACTGATCGAACCAGCATCAGGTTGGCGACGTTCGCGCATGCCAGCAGCAGCACCAAGCCCGCGATGGTCATGAGCATCGGTAGCAGTGTGGCGAGGAAAAAATTCAGGCCAAATGGGTTCCGCCACAGCGGATAAACCGTCACGCTATCGTGGCCTTTGTGTTCTTCCGGATAATTCTTCACTTCGGGTTTGATTCGCAGCGCGAGTTCCGCTTGCGCCTGCTCTAGCGTGACGCCCGGCTTCAGCCGCCCGAACACGATCCACACAAAATTATGATGGTCATGAAGGATGTCCCCCAGCGGTAGCACATCTGCTTCCATCATGATCGGAACCCAAATCTCTGTACGCACGCCCGTTTGGCTTCCCTGAAACACTGCCGGCGTTACACCCACGATGGTGTAGGGGTGTTTGTCGATCTCGATTGACTGGCCGATGACGTCTGGCATCCCGCCGAAATGCGTTTGCCACAGTCGGTAGCTGATTACCGCGACAGGCGCGCCTCCGGGCTTTTCATCTTCCGCCGGCAAGAATGTGCGCCCGAGGATGGGCTGCACGCCGAGCACATCGAAATAGTTCGCAGATGCCACCATGCCCCACACGCGCTCAGGTTTGCCCTTGCCGGTAAGGCTCAGCTGGGCGAAGTTGCATGCCGCGATGCCTGTGAAACTGTGCTGCCCGTCGCGCATAGCTTCGACATCAGGGTATGTAAACCCGAGAGGGTTTTCTCCGGGTTTGCTTCCCGTCATCGCTACCACTTCGTTCGGGTTGGTAAGCCCCGGGACTGGATTGAGCAAGGCAGAATTGATCCAGGAGAAAATCGTGGTGTTGGCGCCAATGCCTAATGCGAGCGTGAGGATGGCAATCGCCGCATAGCCCGGAGCCTTGGCTATCATTCGCGCGCTATACCGAACGTCCTGCCAGAACGAGCTCATCGACCACCTCCGGACACGACTTTAGAATGATTCAAAGCATGTCCCGGCCCAGACGAGAGTACCGCGTAACCGAATGTTAGCGTAGGGGTTAGAAAGGCTCAGTAGTTAGCAGAAAGGCAGCGCCGTCCGATTATGGGACGCGTCACCGGCGAGACCGAACATCCAGGCAACCTTTGCGAGAGACGTTCGGCTAGGGCACATGACAAACTTTGGCCATCCCATCCTAGTACCTTCGGCGGATAACCAAACCCGGATATTCTGCTATCCTAGTAACGAACGGCAACAATGGGCGCTACTTGGTGTCCAATTAACCCAAGGGACACGCGCCGCTAAGGAGCAAGGGCCGAACGCATGTCCGACTTGGCACAATCTCTATCGTGGGGCCGTGACGAAGCTGACCTTGTGCACGAGCTACAAGCGGGGTCAGACGCGGCTTTCGATTACCTGGTCACGTACTACCACGCTGGTGTGTTTAACCTGGTGTACGGGATCTTGTCGGATCGCGCCGATGCTGCAGATGTAACCCAGGAAGTTTTCTTGCGCGCATTTCGCGGGATTCGCGGGTTCCGGCACGGCAGTTCGTTGAAGACGTGGCTTTATCGTATCTCGGTGCGCCAGGCCCTGAACCATCGCCGCTGGTGCTGGCGGCATCACCGGCAGCAGGTTTCGATTGATGCTGAGGAAGAAGGAAGAAGCCTCGCGCTCGATTTGAAGGATAGTGAAGCCACTCCCTACGAGCGGCTCGCGAGCCGGGAAACGCAGCAGGCGGTGCGTGCGGCTCTCGGTCAAGTGCCGGCCCTGTTTCGCAGCGCGGTGATTTTGCGGGACCTTGAAGGGCTCTCCTACGAAGAGGTGGCAGAAGTGCTCGAAGTATCAGTGGGAACCGTAAAGTCGCGCATTCTTCGCGGAAGACGGACGCTCAAGGAAATTCTCGATCCAGTGGTTGCCGTGGGTCATGCAGAAAAGGAAACCTCGGTTGCATCGTTCGGCTCACAGCCGATCAATGGATGGGAAAGATGAATTGCGGATGGGAATGATGAACTGCAAAAGTGCCCAGCGCTTTTTGCCCGGATACCTGGATGGAGCGATCGGTTCGCGCGAGCACGCGGGAGTGCGCCAGCACATTGAATCTTGCGATGGCTGCCGGAATTTGCTCGAAAGCTATCGGCGTCTTGTGGTTGCTCTGGCTCGCGTCGAACCAGTTCAGCCGCCGGCGAATCTTGCAACCAGCATTCGTGTGAGCGCTGCCAAAATGCGTTCTCCCTGGCAAGTGGTGCGTCACATATGGGCGCGCGGCGTTATGGTATTCGAAAATGTTCTGGAGCCGCTGGCGGTGCCCGCTACCGGCGGAGTGGTTACGGCTCTCGTGGTATTTGCGCTCCTCGTACAGAATATTCTCGTTGGCGTGCCGATGGGCGGCGTGGTTCCCAACGACCTGCCTTTGAATCTGGTCCAACCCGCCCGGCTGGAAAGCCTCGCACCGTTTCCGGTTCCCGTCATTATCGCTACGGACGATCGTCCCGGCTCCGGCCTCTTGCTCGTCGAGGCCACGCTCAACGCGCAGGGCCAAGTGGTTTCGTACAAGATTCTGTCCGGCCCGAGTGATGACGCGTCACAACGTCAACTCGATCAGCTCATGATGTTTTCGCGTTTCCGACCCCAAACGAACTTCGGCCTTCCCCGCGACGGCGGCCGCGTGGTGCTGAACTTCAGCACAGTTCGAGTCCGCGGATAAGGGCTGCGTTTTCGGTTCGCCCCAGCCTTCTTCCAGGCGCTTCCTTGACTCATCGAAATCCGCCGATTAAAGTCTAAGTGGACGCGCAGGGATACCAGCGGATTGATGTTCCGGTTGATTGGAAACCCGCCCAGCGAATGCAGTTCCCTCGATCCAGGAGTTCGCAGATTCAAAAGTTCGCGCAGTTGAACTGGAAATTCGCAACTATCATCGCCGCTTTGCTCGTGGCCTGCTCGATTTGTATCGGCGCACAACGCGAGCAAACGCACCAGGAAAAACCTCCCGACAACTACGGCGGCATTTTCGTCGAGCCTGATCAGGCTTTGTTCGCGACGATGTGCGCGCTGGACGCGGCCGGCTTTGCCGCCGACGAAAGCACGCTTTCAGAGATGCCATCGCGTCTCGCTCTCCGCGAGGCGATGCTCGGAATGCAGGGACCAGCTACGGAAGCGCTACGCCAGTTCTACCGCGATCATCTGCTCGGCGACCCGGGCGAAACGTTATCGCGCTACATCACGTTCTCGCTGGTGGTCGGACCACCGCCTCGTTTCGATTTTCAGGTGAATCGCGATCTGCTTCCGCCCGACGTGCTTACGATCGACGGCTTTCGGGAAGTTCTCGCAGCCTTTTACCAGGAGGCGCGTCTCGATCAGGAGTGGGCGAAAGTTCAACCGGAATATGAACGAGCCGCCGCCACTTACCAGGCGCCCGTGCGCAAAATCGTGTTCACCACGAATAGCTACCTGCGCGAGATTATCAAGCCGATATACGACCGCACGTTTACCGTGGATGTGGAGCCGCTCGTGGGTGCTCGCACGAATTTTCGCAATAGTGGCAATCACTATTCCATCGTAGTGGGCACCCCGGTACAGATTCCCGTGGAGCAGATACAGCACGCCTACCTGCATTTCGTGCTCGATCCGCTGCCATTGCGGTATCGAAAACAGTTGGAATCCAAGCGTGCCTTATTGCTGATAGCCGCTCGTGCTCCGCGATTGCCCGAGGAATATCGCGATGATTTTCTGGCCTTCACCGACGAATGTTTTATCAAGAGCGTCGAACTGCGTCTCCATCGTCTCCCGCCCGCTCGGCTCGACTCCGTCTTGAATGAGGCCGATCAGACCGGATTCATCCTCGTTCGCCCTTTCGTTGCGGAACTGCAGAAATTTGAGAAAAGCGAGCCGTCAATGTCGTATTATTTTCCGGATTTGATTGCGGCTATCGACGTGCCCGCGGAGCAAAAGCGTTTGCAGAGCGTGACATTTTCGCCGGAAGTTCCGGTGCCGCCAGCGAAGGAGATAAGCGATTCTGCAACCGCGGCATCCGAACTCGATCGTTTGCTCGCGCAAGGCGACCGCGAGATCGCGTTGCAGGATGCCAAAGCCGCTGCGGCCACTTTCGAGAGCATTCTGGCGAAGTATCCCGGCTTGCCGAAAGCGGAGTACGGTCTGGCAATTGCGTCGGTGATGTCCGGAAACGCAGATCGAGCGGAGCAGCTTTTCGCTCAATTGGTTTCGCCACCGCCGGCTCCCGCAGCGGCATCGAAACCGGAGGATGCCGCGGATCCGGCAATTCTTTCCTGGTCGCACGTATACCTCGGGCGCATTCACGATCTCGAGGGGGAACGCGACGCAGCGGTGCACGAGTATCTCGGCGCGCTGGCGGTGGAAGGCGCGCCAGAGTCCGCTCGCGTAGCGGCGCAGCATGGTGTGGACGAGCCGTATAAGGGACGCACACGCGCAGGCGGAAGCGGAAATGAAAAGTAACAGAACCGGCGACAGCAGCACACTTGAGATCGCTCGTAGCGGGCGTTCCGAGACATCCATTCAACGGAGGGGAATTTCGATGAAGCTCCCGTCACATCGCACTGGAATTATGGTTGCCGCGCTCTCACTCGCGGCAGCACTTGCCTCAGCTCCGACTCTGCACGCTCAAGCCGGAGGATCCGGTAGCCAGCAGTCACAGCCACCTTCGCTACAGCAGCAGAACCCGCCCGCCAAGGCTGGCGCTCAGCAAGCCCAGCAACCAGCTCCGCAGGCTCCCCTCGACCCGGAAGAAGAAAAGGCCTACAAGGCTTTCACGGATGTGAAACCGGACTCGTTCGACCAGCAAATCCAGGTGGGCGAACAATATCTCCAGAAATATCCCACTGGCCAGCACTCCGGACAGGTCTATTCTCGATTGACGACCGCTTACTACCAAAAGCAACAATTCGACAAGATGTACGCGGCCGGCGACAAAGCTCTTGCCAGCAACCCAAACGACGTAGCCGTGCTCGTCCTCGTTGGCTGGGTGATTCCCCACAATTTCGATCCCAATGATCCGGAATCCGAACGCCGTTTGGCAAAAGCGGAAACCTATGAGAAGCACGCGCTCGAGGTCCTAGCCACGATGCCGAAGCCCGAGGGCATCGCCGACGATCAATTTGCCAAGGCCAAGCAAGCTTCCCTGGCCCAAGCGCATAGCGGTCTGGGGCTGGTTTACTTCCGTCAGCAGCAATTTGACAAGGCAGTCACCGAGATGCAAGAAGCGGTCAAACTCGATCCAGCTCCCGACTCCGTGGATCTCTACATTCTCGGCGTCAGCCTGAGCCAATTGAAACGCTACCCGGAAGCGGCTGACACATTCAAGCAATGTGCTTCCATTCCCGGTGCGGTGCAGGACCGCTGCAAACAGCGCGAAGGCGAGGCCAAGAAGTTGGCCGCCGCGCAGCCTGCTCCGCCTAAATAATCAAATCGAGGCCAAACGATGACCGCAGAAGAGCTCGAAGAACTTGGAGCGATTCTCGGTCATCGCTTTGCGCATCCCGAACGACTCGAGCAAGCCCTCACCCATCGCTCGCGCCGCCAGAACGACGCTGCCTCTGACAACGAACGCCTCGAATTTCTCGGCGACCGGGTGCTCGGCCTGGTCGCCAGCGAAATGCTCTGCCACGCATTTCCCGAGTGGGATGCCGGGAAGCTTTCGAAGGGGCTTGCGCGTCTGGTTAGTGCGGTCTCCCTGCACGCCGCCGCCGAGCAACTTCACCTGGGCGATTTCTTGCGGCTCGGTCCCGGCGAAGAGAAAACCGGCGGCCGCGCGAAAAAACGGTTGCTCGCCGACGCCTACGAAGCAGTCCTGGGCGCGATTTATCTCGATGCCGGACTTTCCGCCGCCCGCCAATTCCTTTGCCACACACTGCTGGATCGCGCTCTTGGCGGCGAGGTAGGAGGCTTGGATCGTTCCGATCACAAGTCTGCGCTCCAGGAGTGGTTGCAGCAGCGCGGACTCGGAGCAGTTCAGTACCGTGTGCGCAACGAATTCGGCCCCGAACACCAGAAGACATTTGAAGTGGAAGTGTGGCTCGCCCAGCAAAAGCTCGCGCACTCTGAAGGACGCAGCAAGAAGGAAGCCGAGCAGGCCGCTGCAAAAATCGCTCTCGCCGGCCTCGAAACGGGTGCCGCATCCAGTTAAAGGAAACGATGTCTGTCGAAACATCTGCGCTGGAAACAGCAGAGCAGCCGTCTCCGAAAGCCCTGCATCGCGTATCCTCCCGCAGTTCCGTGATCGAATATGCCGAATCGCTGCTCGTCACCGTCCTGCTCGCTCTCTTCGGCACCACCTTTATCGTCCAGGCGTTCAAGATTCCGTCGCAGTCCATGGAACCTACTCTGCTCGTCGGCGATTATCTGCTCGTGAATAAGTTCGTTTTCGAAGGGCGGGGCGATTGGTATGAAAAATTTCTCCCGTACCGTCCCGTTCGCCGCGGCGACATCATCGTGTTCAAATTCCCTTACGACGACCATCCGCACTATGTAAAGCGCGTCATCGGACTGCCTGGCGACCGTCTCCGCATCATCAACCAACACGTGTACATCAATGGCCAGCCTCTCGAAGAACCCTATGTCGTGCACGATCCAGCCGGCGCGGATTCCTTCGGCGACGATTTTCCGCCGACGAACCGCTACTTTCTCCAAAGCGGCTTGCGGCCCGAGTGGGCCACGCGGCTTTTCGACTATGTCGATCGCAGCAGTCTCGTAATTCCGCCGAATCGTTATTTCGTGATGGGAGATAATCGGGACCGCAGCTGGGACAGCCGCTACTGGGGCTTCGTCAATCGCGATGCGATTATGGGCCGCCCGCTCATAATTTATTGGTCGGTCGACGCCACCTCCAAAGACTATACTGATCGTAGCCTCGTGGGCGCGTTTCGCGGCTTCGCACATTCGCTGCTCCACCTTCCCAGCCGCACTCGCTGGAATCGCATGCTCCATGAGGTCCATTAGTGCTATTTAGCGGGGCGCGGCATATTGAAGATCCGCTGTGGCGGCCCGCGGCAGCGTTACGAACTGCGAAACTTCTCTTGTTAACTAACCTGTGCGATTGTATTGAGAGCTTCAAACCCGAAAAATAAGCGCCTTGTCAAACATTCTCACTGAAACGATTGTTCGCGCAGAGCCGTTGGAGCCGGCCGCTTTCGAGCGTCCTTCCTGGCGCCTCTGGGCGAGAATTGTCCTCCTCTTTCTGATTGCCCTCTGGATTGCCAACCTCGCGCTCTCATTCGCAATTCAACACACGAGTCTGAATCGCAGGATCACCGCCCGTCTTGACGCGGCATTTGGCCGCCCGGTAGAAGTCGGCAGCTATCGCTTCAGCCTTTGGGGACGGCCCACGCTCGAAGCGCGCTCCGTCACGGTGAGCGAAGATCCGCGCTTCGGACACGAATATTTTCTTCGCGCCGAATCGCTCACCATGAGCCTGCGCTGGCGGAGCCTGCTTCGCGGCCGTTTTGAATTCGGTGGCATCTGGCTCACGCGTCCGAGCTTGAATCTGGTGCGCAACCCGGACGGTGATTGGAACGTTGCCGAATGGCTCCCGCAGTTTTCCGCCGCTGCCGGCGGCAGGTCTGTGGTTATACCGAAATTCCCGGCCGCCTCAAACGCGCTGCGTTTCAGCCGCATCAATGTGGATTCGGGCCGGATTAACTTCAAGCGCGCACAGGAAAAGCTTCCCTTTGCCCTCGTCGGCGTCACCGGGTACGTCGAGCCTGAAGGCAATGGCGAGTGGCGTCTCGATCTTGAGGGGGCGCCTGCTCGCGCAGCCGTGATTCTCCAACAAGCCGGCACGCTCCATCTCTCGGGACGCGTCGGCGGCACGTCATCGCGCCTTCGCCCGGCTGCTCTTGATTTTGCCTGGACCGACGCCTCTCTCTCCGACGCTCTCCGTCTCATTCGCGCCACCGATTACGGAGTTCGGGGAAATTTTGCGGTCACGTTGAAAGCAGGCACCGAAGCACAGGATTGGAATCTCGAGGGACGCGCGGAAATCCGCCAGGTTCATCGTTGGAATCTTCCCCTGCGCTCCGATAATCCATCCCTCAATCTCATAGCGAAGGGAATTCTCGATCCGGAGCTCGCGCGATTCGACGTCGTCGAGTCGTCCCTTGAAACTCCTCGTTCGAATGCTCAAGCCACGGGAACGATAAGTTGGAATCAGCCCAGTGCTTCCCAAGACGCACCCGCACCTCTGCTTCGAATCATATCCTCAGCCATTAATGCCGGCGACTTCCTCCCCTGGGCCCGCGCATTTCATTCCGGTATCTCCGACGAAATCGACGTTCGAGGATTCGCAAAACTCGAAGCAAGCCTCTCCGGTTGGCCGCCCCGCATGGATGAAGGAACACTCTCGCTCGGCGAAACCGACTTGACCGCTAAAACGTTGGCCGTGCCGGTGCGCTTCGGTTCCGCTTCGCTTATATATGACTCAAAAGGCGCATCCCTTTGGCCGGCCACTATTTCATTCGGTGCAGCTGCTGGGGCGCTGCGCGTCGAGACGCTGGGACCAATCCGCTTGGGGATGGCGGCGACTCCAGCGCGCACAGCAGTCTCATCCGCGCAAGCTACTTCTGCTGTTCACATCTCCGGTGCACTCGCCGATGTCGGCAATCTGATTTCCACCGCCCGCCTCTTGGGTTGGGATATTTCCCGAGGCTGGGATCTTACCGGCCCTGTCCGCGGCGATCTGAAATGGCAAGGCTCGTCCTATCCTTGGAAGTCACCGCCCACCGGTGCACTCGACTTTGGAGGTACGTTCACCAGCGCGATGAATGCCGAGCTGAATGCAAAATCCAGCGGAGATTCGCTTCGCGCTCCTTTCCTGAATTTGCCGGTCGAGCAAATCCGCGCGCACGTCGATCTGAAAGGCAACACACGTCGCGTTCTCCTCACGTCCGCCGAAGCGTTCGGCGCGCATTGGACCGGCTTCCTCGAACGCGAGCCGGAGTCACAACAATCGCTCCAAGAGCAGCCCGGTGCAGATCAAAAAACTCGTTGGCAATTCGCGCTATCCAGTGATCAGCTATCAGCAGCCGAGATTGATCGCTGGCTCAATCCCCGCTGGCGCGAAAGCTTTCTCGACCGGGTACTCCCATTTCTGAATTCGCGTCCGCCGGCGGCTGCTCAGCCCGATAATCTTCTCGCTGCCGGCAAAATCAACATCGATCAATTCGCACTCGCGCCACTCATGCTCCATCGCGTCCAGACGGATGTCTCCATTGACGGCCGCCGCCTCGCCTTCTCAAATGTTCGCGCGCAACTTGCCAAAGGTGAGGTCACCGGCTCGCTGCGCGCGGATTTGGAAGCAAGCCCGTCGTACCGGTTGAATCTCGACTATTCGGGTGTCGATCTGTATGACCTCGCCGGGGCGACGCCCTCGCTTGCCGATCGTTTCGCCGGGGTCGCTTCGGGGAAAATTTCGATCTCCGCTACCGGCGCTTCACGCACCGATCTGATTTCGTCTCTCCAGTGCCGCGGCACATCGCGAATCGCCGGCGCCGAATTAATGAACATCGACCTGACCGCTTCCTTTGCCGAGGCCGCATTTCGCCCCGGCCGCACCACATTTCGCGATGCCTCCGCCGACTTCACCTGCGCCTCCGGCAAGATCGATTTCGAACGGTTGCGATTGTCGGGTCCCGCGGAAGGCTTCACTGGCCAGGGCACCGCCGACTTCAGCCGCAATCTCGATTTCAGGTTTGCTGCTCTGCCCGATTTCGCCGCGCCTCATGCCGTCCGCGCGTCCGATTCACTCTTGCCCTCTTATCGCCTTACCGGCAATCTCTCCGAGCCTCAAATCTCCCGCTTGAAGCCTGTTCAAGCTCGTCCCTGATGCACCTGACGAGCGCGCTCAAGCACGGTTTTCGCATCGCGATTCAGGCTGCTCTCCTGTTTGCTTTGCCCGTCCTCGCGGCCTCTGACCACGAGCGAGTTCACCTGGCGCCTCAATTCAAGCCGGGCGATTCGCTCCGTTATCAAGTCGAATCCCAGATGACCATTGCCGGCACCACCACAACCCCCATCGTCAATCCCGAAGGTGCCACTCAAGTGAAGCAGGCCGTCAGCATCGTCCTTCGCCTCGACGTTCTCGAAGTTGCGCCCGCAGCGCTTAATGCAACTCGAGCCAACCCCACAACTGGAGCGAACGCCGCGCATACAACACACGGCGCTCTGGGAACGAATGCTGGGCCCGTCCCGATGCGCATCCGCGCGACATACGAAAAATCTTCCGCCATCTCTGAAAGCGACGCCTACGATCCCACATCCGCCTCGCTCGCCGATCAATACAATCGCCTCGAAGGGCGTTCCATGGAATTCACACTGGAGCCGGATGGAAGAATCGTCGATATAAAAGGTCTCGAGGACATGCTGCAAAATCCATCTGCCACGCAAACCGTCCGCAGCTGGATGGCCGGCCTTTCGTCGAGCGCAGGATTTCCACCACAGGGAATTGAGATAGGGCAAAAATGGAGCAGGGAACAGCCTCTAACCGGAGTTCCACTAGATCGCCTATTCTGGCGTACTGAGGCGACTTACTTGCGGAATGAAATTTGCCCGGAAAATACTTTGGCGGGTGGCTCTGAAACGAGCGCTGCCCCGGCTCCCGAAGCGGCGCCCAAAGCGCCTGATGCAAACTCACCGATCTGCGCCACAATCCTTACCCAGTTCACGATCGCTCGTCGCGGCAGCCACAATCCGCACGCCGACGACACTCCCGACGACTACCGCCACAACGGCCTGCGCACCTCCGGTACGTGGACCGGTTCCGGCGAGAGCCTCGACTCCTTTTCACTTGCCACCGGTCGCATGCTTCGCTCCACCCAATCCAGCTCACAGGATTTGGATTTCGCCGTCACCAGCACCAGCACCGGCTCCCGCATGACCTACAAAGGCAAAATCGAAACCCGAACCGAAATCATCCTGCTCCCGTAGTGCAACATCCTCGTCCGGATCCCCTTCGGAAGACGGCCCATTTCGGTTCTCCTACCCAACATTCTCGCCGGGCCGCAAAGTTAACGACTACCCACCCCCGCCTCTATTACCGGCCTGCGTCGTGCTCGAATACCGCCTTGCGAACAACGCCGTGCAAGGGCGTCGGTCCGAAATGTCCCACGGCGCCATCCTCGAATGTAATCGCAACGTTTGAGAACTCCACGAGCGATCCTCCGGTTACGTCGATCACGAGGCTCGATCCTTGAATGCTCATAGGTGCGGCGCCGCCGTCTTTCGTGATCGTCACGGGACCCGTCACCTCAAACCCATTCGTAATTGAGGTAACGGTGCCGCCCACAACCGTCAGGTGATGTGTATGCTGCGTTCTGCCAGACGTCCCGATACTTGCACCGCTCAGCGCGAAGTCAGTCAATTCCATCGTCACAGCCGCCGAGAAATCGGCCTTCCCGGTTTTTTCGTTCACATCCAACGTCCACGGGCCGCGAACTTCCCAAGGACCGGTACCGCCGGCCACGGCCGTGTAGTCGTTGATCAATCCTGCGAAGTGGTTCGGTGCACGGGTTCCCGCCAGAACGCAGGTAACCCCTGCCACCACGATCAATCCGATGATTCCTGCCGCCCACAGCAAACTCTTGCTTTTCATTTGAGACCTCCAGATTTGAGATTTTCTGCGGCCTTGGTTTCCGCTCACATGCGCCCAGGATGCCGGCGAATCGGAAACCACAGGCCCCAGCTTTTGCTGAGCGCTACAAGTCTCAGGTTTCAGGCTTCGCGGTCAATGCAGGGTGGGTGATGTTCTGATGAGGGCTAGGTGAAGGCTCAAACGTAAGATTACACATCTTTTAACTTGCGGTGCGGACCCGAACGGCAGAGAATGTCGCTACCGTCCTGTCTACCCATGGACACACCGGCCCAAGTGTTTCGATTCGGCCCCTACGAATCGCGGCCTCGCAGCCGCGAACTCTACAAGCATGGCTTGAAGCTGAAGGTCCGCCCGCAGCCGCTTCAAGTCCTCAATTTGCTGTTGAACCGCGCCGGTGATGTCGTCAGCCGCGAAGTGCTTCGCGAAGAGCTCTGGTCGGCGGAGACGTTTGTCGATTTTGAGCACAGCCTGAACACAGCCGTGAAAGAAATTCGCGCCACCCTTGGCGATTCGCCGATCACTCCTCGCTACATCGAAACGCTTCCAAGGCTGGGTTACCGCTTCATCGCGCCAGTAGAAGTGATCAAAGGGGTTAGCGATCTGGCTCCTTCGCCAGCTCCGAGCACTTCGAACTCAAACGGAAATCCTGCTTCGGTTACCGGCGCGATTCCAGCTGACATTCCCGCGAATGAAATTCCGGGCGAAGCCGCGCCGCGGAATCAAAATCGCCATTCATATAGGTGGCTCGCGGTGGCGCTCGCCATGGTGGGAGTCGCGCTTGCAGTCGTCGCAAGTGCCTGGCTTCGCAACACGGAGTATTTCTGGCGAAGCCCCATCGCCGACGCGCGATTTCAGATGGTCACGGACTTCGATGGAATTGAAGAGGCCGCGGCAGTATCGCGCGACGGCCATTTCGCAGCGTTTCTATCCGACCGGGACGGGCAGATGGACGTCTGGGTCACGCAGATCAGTTCTGGAGAGTTCCACAACCTCACGCGCGGAAAAATGCCCGAACTCGTCAATCCCTCCGTCCGCACCCTTGGGTTCTCGCCGGACGGATCCCTGGTCACGTTTTGGGTTCGCAAGAAAGGTGGCCCGATCGGTAGCACAACCGGTAGTGACATCAGCATCTGGGCCGTTCCCACGCTGGGCGGACAGCCAAGGCCTTACCTGGAAGACGTCGCCGAACTCGATTGGTCCCGCGACGGTTCCCGGCTTGTCTACCACACGCCCGGTCCGGGCGATCCGCTGTTCGTGTCGGACGGCAGCAGACTATCGGACGGTCCGCCTATCTTCACCGCGCCTGCCGGTCTCCACTCTCACTTTCCATTGTGGGCGCCTGATTCGAAATTCATCTACTTCGTGCAGGGTTCTCTTCCCGACAAATTGGACATCTGGCGCATCACTCCCACCGGCGGAAACCCCCAACGAATCACTTCGCACGAGACACGCGTCACCTATCCCGTCCTCTTGGATGGACGGACGCTGATGTATCTTGCCAGCGATAATGATGGTGCGGGACCGTGGCTTTACAGCATGGATGTCGAGCGCCGCATTCCTCATCGGCTCACTTCTGGTCTTGACCGTTACACGTCGCTCGCTGTCAGCGCTGACGGCCGCCGCCTGGTTGCCACGCTCGCGCGTCCCAAAAGAACTCTCTGGCGTTTGCCTCTCGCTGATTCGCCCGCCAAGGTGTCAACGCCTGCTCGCATCTCGCTCACCACCAGCACAGGTTTCTCTCCGCGGCTGGGCCCAGATTATCTTCTGTATGTTTCTGCGACCGGCGCGAGCGAGAGTATTTGGAAGCTCACTAACGGAGCCGGTACGGAGTTGTGGAGTGGCCAAGGCGCGCAAATCCTGGGTGCCCCGGCCATCTCTTCCGACGGGCGCCAGGTCGCCTTCTCAGTGCGGCAACACGGAAAAAGTGTCCTATACGTGATGCAATCCGACGGCACCAATGCCCGGGTTGTCGCCGATTCGCTTGACCTGCAAGGCGATCCGGCTTGGGCGCCCGATGGCCAATCGCTCACCTCGGCTGCGAACGATCACGGCGTCCCTCGCCTCTTCCGTGTGTCGCTCGATGGTCACGCCCCGTCGCTCTTTGTTCAGGAATACTCAGTCGATCCTGCCTGGGCGCCCGACGGCCAATTCGTTGTCTACTCAGGGCCCGACATCGGCACCACATTTTCGGTGAAGGCCGTCGCAGCCGATGCCTCAGCACACGCCTTGCCGCCGCTCACACTCACTCGCGGCGCACGGCACATCGCTTTCCTCCCCGGCGGACGCTCGCTCGTCCTACTGCGCGGCGAAATTCAACACAAGAATCTCTGGCTCATTAATCTCGACACCGGCGCCGAGCGCCAGTTGACCAACCTCACTCCAGACTTCGACATTCGCGATTTCGACATCTCCCCAGACGGCCACGAAGTCGTCCTCGAACGAGTCCAGGACCTCTCCGACATCGCACTCCTCGATCTCCCAAAGCCCTGAACCGACGATTTCGTCTGGTAGCCACGATGACGCTTCTCTCGTCGTGGGCTTTTGCCAACGATTACAGGAAACTTTGCGTACTCATTTTTATAAGACTGCATGATTTCAGGACAGTACGGCTCCCGCGTCTATAAACCCGCGCTCGCAGAGGCGAGGATGGTTTTGGCTTGCGCCAACTCGAGGCGATCGGAGCGGATGCCTTCGCAATTCTTCAGCAGTTGGGTGTAGTAGGTGCTCGCTTTCTCTTTCTGCTGCACCTGCGCGGCGGCTTGCGCAGCGCCGTAGAGACCGTTGAAGCGATTGGGGTCAGTGCGCAGGGAAATTTCGTATTCGCTCAGCGCTTCTTGCGGACGCTGCAGCTCGAGCAGCATGTCGGCCAGCATTTCGCGGGCGGGCAATTCGGTTTCGCCTTTGCCAACTTTATCCTCGTCGTCGGCAACGGCGCCCAGCCATCGAATCGCATCATCGAAATTTCCCGCAGCGTAAGCGGCCCAGGCCTGCACAACTTGGTGCTCGTCCTTCAGCCCGTCGGCGAGGTAGGCCCGAGGACCTTTGCGCGTTGCTTCGAGCAATTCCTCGTAGTGCTTCAGCGCATCTTGTGCGGCGGCTGCATCGTGAAGATGCCCCGCGGCAATGGCGCGTCCCCAGTACGTGACGAGCTGAACCTGCGACGGCGCGCCGGCGATGGGTCGTAGGGCCAGCGCTTCTTTCCACTGGCGGCGCTCGAGAGCATACTTGGCAGCTCCTTCCGCCTGGAGCGCCAGCAAGTAATTCTCAAATTCGGGATCCATTTTTTCCAAGCGAATCGCTTCGATCTGCTCCATGGTCGCTTTGGCGCTGGCGTCGTCGCCAATCTGCAGGTACGCGTATTCGAGGAAGTCCATCGAATGCACTTTGTGGTGCATCACGTGATGATGCTCGGCCATACCATCGGCGACGCGAATCGCCGCAAGGTTGGAGTTGATGTCGTCCTGCCAAAGACCCAGGCGCGCAAAGATGTGCGACGGCATGTGCACGGCGTGAGGGGAAGACGGCGCGATGCTGGCATACTTGCGGGCTGCCGGAAGCGCGAGGCTGGCCATCGCAGGATTGTCACAGCTGTGGATGATGTAGTGCGCGATGCCCGGATGATTTGGTTCCTCGTCGTAAAGCTCGTTTAGGATTGCAACGGCGGCTTTGGCGTTGGTGAGATTGGGATCGCGCTCGGGACCCGAGGCCAGAAGCGAGAGCGCGTAAAAGATAGCGGCTTCGTGGTCGTTAGGATTGCGTTCGTAGACGCCTTGCATCGCTTTGGCGTAAGCGTCGGCGCGCTGATTGTGGTCGAGTTTGTCGGTGTCAGAGTAGAAGACCGAGAGCGCATGGATGTAATCGCGTTCGCGGGCGGTGGGCGGCTGCAGGGAGCGCGCTTTAGCAAGCAGCTCAGCGCCTTGGGCGAGAGCAGCTTTTCCGGGGCGGTCCCAGAGTTCGTGGTAGAGAGTCATCGCCTGTCCCCAGTAAGCCATCGCGCAGCGCGGATCTTTTTTGGCCACCTCCTCGAATTGCGCGTCGGCCATTTCGTACTCAAAGGAATACAGCAGCGCGACGCCACGCTCGAATTGCGACTGAACTTCGGGAGCGCAGGAAGTGGCAAATGAAACGCTGCCAACCTTTTCGTCGGCGTCATGATGGTGCTGCGGCTCCTGAGCCGAGAGCAAAAATGATGCGACGGAAAGTGGCGCGAGCGACAAAGTGCCAACGAGAGCGAGAAGAGCGAAGTTTGCGGCCTTCATGATCACCCCAATGTGAGACTCAGAAGGGTATTCAGGGCAAGAGGCGATGTCAATGCGCGACCATCATTTGCGATGGAGCGCGCGGAGAATGTCCGTCTCCACCGGCGCTCACCCGATGCGATGCTTCAGCGTAAGCCCGTCGCAGTTTGGTGGGAGCCCCCTGCTTTAGCACGGGGACCTGGACTTCAGTCCAGCGAAAAAATGCATCAATCACTAGGTGGGCTTTAGCCCTGGGCGGTACTGTTTGGTCCACAGCGATATTCGCCGAGAAGTACGCCAAGAGGTACGCCAAGAAGACCAACTACTGCAGCTTCGCGTATTCCGCTCTAGCTGCTTTCAGGATGGGGATGTCGGGGTCGTCTGATCCTGGGTAGCCACGACGACGCCTCTCTCGTCGTGGTCTTTTGCCGACGATCACTGCAGCTTCGCGTACTCCGCTTTGGCTTCCTTCAGGATCGGAATGTCGGGGTCGGCATCTTTCCACAGCGTGAGAAAATCTTTGTAGGCGGCGAGTGCACGGACGCGGGCCGCATCGGCATCCGCGCCCTGTGAGGTTTTCGCTTGCAGCGCGTTCGCACGAGCCACGCCCAGCCGCGCCAGCGCTCCCGTCCAGCAGTTCCACACGATGCCGCTGTGGTCGAGAATCTTCTGAAACTCGGCGGCGGCAGCGCTGCCCTGTCCGGCTGCCAAGTATGCTTCTCCACGCACGTACGTGGGATAGAGGCAGGAAATATTAGTGACGAACGCAATCTGTCCCAACTCCAGCGGTGATGTGGCAGCTTGCAGAGCATTCAGGGCGCCAGATGGGTTCTTCTTGTTGAGCGCCAATTGCGCCTGAATCGATGGCAGCCAAATCGACTGCATCTGCGTATCTAGCGGGAATCGTTTCCCTAAATCTTGAGCCAAAGATTCAGCTCGTGCCGTGTCGCCCGCCATAGCAAATGTAAGCGCGGCTTCGACCTCCACGCCCTGACTCGCGGGATCCAGCTTCAAAGCCTCTGCCGCTGACTGTCGCGCTTCCGTAGGATTCCTGTAAGCGGCTTCCCGCTGAGCAGCGATCGCCTGCCATATTGCCCCGTTTTCCTTGCTATCGACAGTCCAAAGTTCTCATATTCGGGCTTACCCGCAAACCACTGTTGCTGTTCCGCCATTGCTGCAGAATCCGCCCCGAGAAAGGCAAGAGCGTAGAGGGCATTGCGAGAAACCGAATCATCAAGTTTTCGCGCCTGCGCGTCGCGGATGACCTGCCGTGTTTCATCGAAGCGCTGCAAGGCAAGAGTGTAGTTGGCAAGATTCCCGTACGAACTTATCCGATCCGGGGCAAGCCGCATGGCTTGCCTCGTAACCTCCACAGCCTTCTCATACTGCCCCAGGTCAGAGTACACGCCACCCAAATTGTTATACGCTGTGGACACCCGTGGGTAGTTCTCAATCGTTTCTTGAAACGCCTGGGCTGCTTTGTCCCGCTCCCCGGTCACATTCTCGTAGTAGCTGGCAGCGATATTCAGCTTTTCCCGCTCGCTGGCATGTTCCCGCAACTCGAATGCCTTGGTGTAGTACTCGCTGGCCCGCCCCAGCTCGGCGAGACTGGAGTAGTCGCTGCCCAGCACCGCGTAGCCCATGGCAAAATTCGGGTCAAGCTGAATAGCGCGCTGATGGTAAGGCAGGGCTGCAGCGAAGCCTTTCTCGTTACCTGCTTTTCGGCCAAGGCTGTACGCTTGCAGAGCTTCGAGCGAAGACGTGGTGGCCTGTTCGAGAGGCACATTAAGCTTCTGCACCGTAGCCAGCGATTCGCCGAGCTCACCGCGCAGCTTTGAGGCCGCCTGGCCGAGCGTGTCTAGCACCTTCTCCTTCGACGCCGCTGTCACCTGCTCCTCGGCCAGCGTGTCTCCGCTCCGGCAATTCACCGCCTTCAACCCCAGCACGTATTGGCTGCCCAGAGTGCCAATCGACCCGGCAAGATAAGCTTTGCTGCCCGCCCGCTGGCAAAGCTCGCGGGCCACTTCGGGGGTGAGCTTCGTGTCCGTCGGTCGTGTCATCAACTTCAAATTCTTCGTCACTTCGCTGTCGGAGAGCACATTCAACAAAGGTGATTGCCGCAGAGAAACGTTGAGCGCCGTCTTCAGCGTGTCGTCGAAAATGGCATCGTTCGTAGTGTTGGTGAAATCGCCCAACACGATCGTGTCTTTCTCGGTGAGGGCTTGCGCCTTGCGCGCAAAATAAAGCCATGCACCCACACCCAGCACAACGGCAACCACCAACGCGCCAGCCAGTATCGGCCACCTCACAGCCTTTTCCCTGACACTCGAAACCGCAGAAGCCTGTCCGGCAAGCGATGCCGATCCAGCGGAAGCCGCACTGGAACTTGCCAACAACGGCTCGGCCGCCGTCGTCGCTACCGCCGTGCGTCCCGAATCCGTATCGCGTTTCAACCGCTGCAAATCCGTCCGCATCTCCGCAGCCGACTGGTAGCGGAGCTTTTTGTCCTTCTCCAGCGCCTTGCCGATAATGTGCTCGAGCCCCGCCGGAACTTCCGGATTCAATCGCACCGGTGCCACGGGCGTGCGATTCAGAATCGCGTCGAAGATTTCCGCCGAGCTGCTCCCCGAAAATGTCTGTTTTCCCGTCGCCATTTCATAGAGCACCAAACCGAAGGAAAAAAAATCCGTGCGCGCGTCCAGTTCTTTCCCCCGCGCCTGCTCCGGTGACATATACGCCAGCGTGCCCATCGCCGCGCCCGGCGTGCTCAATTGCTCCGCCTCCTGCGTCAGCGTCGCGTCGCCATCCGCTCCGGCTTTTGCTTGCTTCGCCAGACCAAAATCCAGAATCTTGGCGTGATTGCGCTTGGTGACAAAAATGTTCGCAGGCTTGATATCCCGGTGGACGATTCCTTCTGCGTGCGCCGCGTCAAGTCCGTCGGCGATCTCAATGGCCAAATCGAGCAGCACATCCGTCTCGACCGGCGCTCCCGCAATACGATGCTTCAGCGTCAGCCCGTCCAGAAATTCCATGGCGATGAACGCCTGCCCGTCCAGCTCGCCAATGTCGTAAATCGTGCAGATGTTGGGGTGATTCAGCGCGGATGCGGCTTTGGCTTCACGGCGAAATCGTTCCAAGGCTTGACGGTCATGGGCTAGGTCTTCAGGCAGGAATTTAAGAGCAACAAAGCGGTCGAGCCGCGTGTCTTCCGCTTTATAGACGACGCCCATGCCACCGCCGCCAAGTTTCGCGATGATGCGATAGTGCGCAACGGTCTGGCCGATCAGCGAGTCGGTGGCTGGCACGTCGCGCACATCTTAAGTTGTGCCAAGAATCAAGTCAACGAACCCCAAGCCCGCGCCCGAATCCGCGTAGCTCAGGTCCCATTCCGCCAAGCCGTGCCGAAATTCCCCGTAGCTCAGGTCCCGTTCCGGCCAGCTCTGGCCGGACCAGCTCTGACCGGAATTGACCTGAGGCCTTTCCTACCACGTCGACATATTCATTGAAGGTGATCGGGCTTCTGTGCTACCGTAACCACGGAACTATGAAGACTAGCTACAGGACGCGCAGAGAGACCTCAAAGAGGCCCAGCGAGAGCTCAATGAGAATAGATCCCAAGCCTCGCCTTCTCGCGAGGCCCACTCCTGTTTTTTTAATCTACGGTTCCGCGATTAAATCTTCTCCTAAATGCCCTAAAATCAATGGAATATAATTTTCTAATCGGCGGTAAACGGCGCCTTTTTTGCACCGGCCCACAGCTTTTTCCACAGGCTGTAAGCCTTCCATTCAGCCCGTTCGCTTCTAATAGAATAAAAGCTTTCAGCATCTCGCATTTTGCGAGCAGAGAGCTTCGCTAATGAAATTCAAGCTAGCCAGTGATTACGAGCCTCGCGGCGACCAGCCCGAAGCCATCGCCCAACTCGTCCGCGGTGTCAACGACGGCGACCGCCATCAGGTCCTTCTCGGAGTCACGGGCTCGGGCAAAACTTTCACCATCGCGAAGCTGATCGAGCAGATCAATCGCCCCACAATCGTCCTCGCCCACAACAAAACTCTCGCTGCCCAGCTTTACCATGAATTTCGCTCGTTTTTCCCGACGAACGCCGTCGAATATTTCGTCAGCTACTACGACTACTACCAGCCCGAAGCCTACGTGCCGGCCAGCGATACCTACATCGAAAAAGAAGCCACCATCAACGACGAACTCGACAAGCTCCGTATGAGCGCCACCCGCTCCCTCTTCGAGCGCCGCGACGTTATCGTCGTCGCCTCCGTCTCCTGCATTTACGGCATCGGCTCGCCCGAGGCCTACTACGGCATGATGCTCATGCTCGAAAAAGGGAACTCGATCGCCCGCGAAGCGATTCTCCGCAAGCTCGTCGAAATCCAGTACGAACGCGGCGAAGATCTTCGCCGTGGCACCTTCCGCGTTCGTGGCGACACCATCGAAATCTATCCGCCCTATGACGATCTCGCCGTCCGCGTCGAACTCTGGGGCAGCCAGATCGAAGCCATTCGCAAAATCGATCCGCTCACCGGCGAAATCCGCTCGCGCGAAGGTGAAATCTCCCGCATCCCTATCTACCCGAAGACGCACTACGTGCTCCCGTCCGAGCAAAAGGAACGCGCCATCCAGGGAATTTACGAAGAACTCGAATGGTGGAAGCCCGAGCTATCGCGCCAGGGAAAAATCGTCGAATCGCAACGCATCACGCAGCGCACTCTCTTCGACATCGAAATGATGCGCACGATCGGCTATTGCCACGGCATCGAAAACTATTCGCGCCACATGTCCGGGCGCCTGCCGGGTGAAGCTCCGCCAACATTGCTTGATTATGTCCCGTCGGATTTTCTGCTCGTCGTCGACGAATCGCACCAGACCATCCCGCAAGTCCGCGCCATGTACCACGGCGATCGCTCGCGCAAACAAACCCTCGTCAATTTCGGCTTCCGCATGCCTTCGGCGCTCGACAATCGCCCGCTAACCTTCGAAGAATTCGAGCATCGCACCAATCAAATCGTCTACGTCTCAGCCACGCCCGGTCCCTACGAGCTAACGAAAGCCGGCGGCACGGTTGTCGAGCAGGTCATTCGTCCCACTGGTCTGGTGGACCCTCAAGTGGAAGTCCGCCCGGTCAAAGGCCAAGTGGACGATCTGCTCGAGCAAATCCGCATTCGCACTGAGCGCAACGAACGCGTGCTCGTCACCACGCTCACCAAGCGCATGGCCGAAGATCTCGCCGAATATTTCGCCGAAGTCGGCGTTCGCTGCCGCTACCTGCACTCGGAAATCGAAACCCTCGAGCGCGTGAAAATCCTGCGCGATCTCCGCCGCGGCGAATTCGACGTTCTCATTGGCATCAACCTCCTCCGCGAAGGCCTCGACCTCCCGGAAGTTTCGCTCGTCGCCATTCTCGACGCCGACAAGGAAGGCTACCTCCGCAGCGCCACCTCTCTAATTCAATCGATGGGACGCTGCGCCCGCCACATCGAAGGCCGCGCCATTCTCTACGCCGACCGCATGACAGACTCCATGCGCCAGGCCATCGGCGAAACCAATCGCCGCCGCGCGAAACAAGAAGCCTACAACCGTGAGCATAACATCACGCCTCAATCGATCGTCCGCTCCGTCGATATGCAGCTCGCCCGAATCGTCGAAGCCGACTACCTCACCGTGCCCGCCGAAGACGCCGTCATCGGCAACATCTCCAGCGAGCACGAACTCCTCCAGGCCATCACCCAGCTAGAATCGCAAATGCGCGAAGCCGCCAAGAATTTCGAATTCGAACGCGCCGCCGCCCTTCGCGACCGCATTCGCTCCCTAAAGCAACGCGACCTCGGCGCAATTTTTTCTGCTACAGTTTTAAACGTGGATCCCGCCTCAACTCAGTTGAGTGTACAGCCCGCCGCAGATTCGCCGGCGCAGCCATCAGCGTCGAATCAATCAGCGCCACTCCAAAATCCGCAAGCCTCAGCGCCCAACCCGCAATCGCAACAACCAGATGCCGTCGCAAGTGCCGCCAGCGCATCAATCGAACCAAAATCTAAGCCGGCCGCGAAACGCCGAGCCCGATGAGGCTGAATTGACCAAAGCCATCCGACTCAAATTCCTCCTGCGAGGAATTTCAATCGCCGCACTCCTCCTCGCCGCACTTGCGATCGCCCCTTCCGCCCGCTGCCAGGGCGACACCGAATTCGGCATCTGGGGCGGCTACTCCGCCGGCACTCCGCACCTCATCGGCATCACCAGCAATCGCGAACTCGGCGTCCTCGCCCTCCGCTACGGCCACTCTATCTACGATTGGTCCAACGTCTCCCTCCAATACACGCTCGACATCATCCCCATCGAATTCATCAGCCAGCCCAAATACGTCTCCTGCATCACCAATCCCAATAATTTCCCCACAGGTTTCTGCGAAGTCAGCCGTGAACACGTCTACGGCGGCGGCATCAATCCCCTCGGCCTCAAACTGAATTTCCGCCGTAAGCATCGCTTCCAAATCATCGGCGCCTCCACCGCAGGTTTCATCGCCTCGCGGCGCCCGGTCCCCGTCGACATCCCCGGCGGCACCCAATTCAATTTCAATTTCGATTTTCAAGCCGGCTTCCAACTCTTCAACTCATCCCGCACGCGCGCCTGGACCCTGGCCTACAAATACCAGCACATCTCCAACGCCTACCGCCACGATTTCAATCCAGGCCTAGACCTCCACATGCTCACCCTGGGCTATTCCTTCTTCAAGTAGTCCAGAACTTAAGTGGCACAGGCACTCTTGCCTGTGCGCCTCTACTTAGCTCACGCATTCGAAATTTGAAATCCAAGTACCAGTCGCTCGCGTTTCGCGATTCCGATCCTCACACAACTCCTCTCCTCAATTCCTCCAAAGGATAAAAAGTCCCCCGCCACTCAATCCCCCCATTCCAAAGCGTCACAATCATCGACCGCGCCAGCATCCAGCAAAAAATCACCGCACCCATAGGCTCTGTCAACGCATACACCGGCGACACCCTCACCTCGATACACACCCCCGCAAGAATCGCAATCATCATCGCCACCGCAATCGCATCAAATATCAACGCCCACCCGCGCAAAAATGGCAGCGCCACCCAGGGCGCCACGCACGTCGCCAGCATCGTCACCAGCTGAAAGCACACCGGCACCACACTGTATCCGGACGACGCAAAAAAATTCTTCGTAGTCCCGCGAACAATATTCCCCAGCCCCGTATGCCAGCGCACCCGCACCTCTTTCCACCCCTTCGCCACCCCCGACCGAAATTCTCCTTCCTTCACCAGCTTTCCCAGCTTCATGTCGTCCACCACTTCCATCGCCAGCCGCCGGTGCGTCCCAATCCCCTCGTACGTACTCCGCCGTATCAATTGAAACGCTCCCACGCCCATATACCCCTTCGAACGCGGATTCTTCGCGCGCCAAGGCCGCACTCCCATCAAGAATCCCATACCGAAAAAAGTGAGCGCGATCTTCTCGCCAACCGTATGCATCTCGACGCCGCTTAGAAGCGTAAGATGGTCCCAGCCCTCCCGTTTCGCCATCGCCAGCGCGCGTCGCAATAAATCCGGCGAAAAATGCACGTCGGCGTCGGTGAAAACGATCCACTCGCCGCTGCTCCGTTCGAAAGCCTGTTGCATCGCATATGGTTTGCCAAGCCATCCGGCAGGCAGAGCATCGATCCGCACATATTTCAGCCGGGCATCTTTCTTGGCTGCAGCCCTCAGGATTTCCGCCGTGCGGTCTTCGGAGCGGTCATCAGCCGCGATCACCTCATACCGTGGATAATCCAAAGCGAGAAATGTAGCCAGCGCAGCAGGAAGCTTCTCCTCCTCGTCACGCGCGGCAAAAAGAATCGATACTGGAGGGCAATCAGAATCGTCGAGCGGCGCAATATCTCGAAGGGCGGGAATTTTTCGTGAGCCCCGCGCCACATCAATCGCGTTGAGAATCCAGAAGAGCGCGGCGGTGAACGTAAGGGCCAGCGCGAGCCAGTGCAACGTCCAATTTCCTCCACCGCACAATGAGCGAACAAGTTATGCTATCACGCTCGATGTCGCGCTCTTCATCTCACACAATGTCGCGCACAATTTCCATCATCGGCGCAGGCCGCGTCGGTCAAACCGTCGCGAAACGCCTCCACAAACTCGGCTGGCGAATCGGCGCAGTTGTCACGCGCTCTCGCCGCAGCGCCCGCGCCGCGGTCCGCGACATCGGTGCCGGAACACCTCACTCCGCGCTCACGCCCGAAGCATTCGATGCCGATGTAATCCTGTTGTCAGTTCCAGATGACGTGCTTGCAAACGTGGCGCAAAACCTCGCAAAAATCGGCCGCGCAGCCTCGGCCAAAGAATCCCGCGCCAAAATCGTGCTGCACACCAGCGGCGCCCTCGACCATCGTGTCCTCGCGTCCCTCGCCCGCCGCGGCATATCCACAGGCTCGATGCATCCAATGCAAACCTTCAGCGGCCGCGCCACACCGCGCCTCGAAGGCGTGATCTTCTCAATCGAAGGCGCTCCAGCCGCCCGCGCCGCTGCGCAAAAAATTGCCCGTTCGCTCCGTGCCACGCCGGTCGTCATCAAGAGCCATCACAAGCCCGCCTACCACGCTTCCGGTACGATCGTTGCTGGTCACGCTCTGGCTCTCGTCGAGTCGGCCACGCAGATGCTCCTCAAAATCGGATTCACTCGCCGCGGTGCCAGCCAGGCCCTGCTCCCATTAATCCGTCAAATGCTGGATAATTATGAGTCGCTCGGTCCACGCGCTGCCTGGACCGGTCCCTTATCGCGCGGCGATTACGCGACGATTTCGAAACACGCAAAAGCGCTGCGCCGCTTTCCGCGCGAGTTTCAAGATGCCTATGCAGCGCTAGCGCTGCTATCAGCCGGCGTGCTTTCAAAAAAGTCGTCGGCGACCAAGAGCAAAGTCGCCCGAGCTCTCAGCCGCCGTGCCTGAATCATCAGGGCGAAGCCGTATGCCGTCGTTGTAGGCTGCGGTTTCAACCGCGGCAAATTACAGATTCGAAAGAGAACGGGGCCTTAGCCCCTGAAGCAAAGGAGACCCGAATTGAAGCAGCTACACATCCCCGTCGAACACACCACCCTCGCCAACGGCTTGCGAGTCGTCACATCGCCCGACCGTAGCGCACCCGTCGTCACCGTCGGCGTCTATTATCAAATTGGTTTCCGCCTCGAACCCCGCGGACGCAGCGGCTTCGCGCACCTTTTCGAGCACATGATGTTTCAAGGCTCCGCGAACGCCGGCAAAATGGAACACATCCGCCTCATCAATTCCTCCGGCGGCCTGCTCAACGGCACCACCAACTATGACATCACCAATTACTTCGAATCCGTCCCCTCCAATGCCCTCGAACGCGTCCTCTGGCTCGAAGCCGATCGCATGCGTGCCCTCAAAGTGGACGACGAAAATCTCCGCAATCAGCGCGATGTCGTGAAAGAAGAAGTCCGCGTCAACGTGATGAACCAGCCCTACGGCGGCTTCCCGTGGCTCGATCTTCCTCCCGTTGCTTTTCGCAATTGGCCCAACGCCCACAATTTCTACGGCGATTTCGTCGATCTCGATGCCGCCACACTCGCCGACGTGCAACATTTCTTCCGCACCTACTACGCGCCCAATAACGCAGTCCTCCTCATGCTCGGCGATCTCGACCCTGCCGAAGCTTTCACCTTCGCGAAGCGCTATTTCGAAGACATTCCCATTCAGCCCCCGCCGCCTCGCGCCGACGTTACAGAACCCCCGCAAACCGAAGAACGCCGCGGAACCGTTCCCGAACAGTTTGGCCCGCTTCCGGCTCTCGCCATCGGCTACACCGCGCCGCCTCGCACCTCTGACGATTGGTACGCCGCCACAATCCTTGAACGGGTGCTGCACGGCGGCCGTTCCGGTCGCGTCTACCGCGAGCTCGTCCTCGAAAAACAGATCGCGCTCGAGACCGACGGCAGCTACGACGCCCTCGATACCAATGGCCCCACGCAAATGGTCACGCGCATCTTTCATCGCCCCGAATATACGAGCGACGCAACCATCGCCGCTTTCGATTCCGTTATTAAAGACGTGCAGGAGAAGGGAATCAGCGCCGAAGAGCTCGACGCCGTGAAAGTGAAATTCCGAGCCGATTATTACTCGATGCTCGAAGGCGGCATGGGTTCCTACATGCCGCGCTTCGGCCTCATGCACTATCTCGCATGTTTCACTCTCTTCGACGGCGATCCGAAACGCGTCAACACGGTGCTGGACGGCTTCCTCGCCGTCACCCCCGCGCAAGCGCAAGCAGTCGCGCAGAAATATTTCGTCCCGAGCAATCGCGCCATCGTGGTGCGCAGCCCGATCAAAGAAGGAAGCGAGAAATCCAATGGAGGCGCCCGATGACGCCGACGTCCTCGAGTATGATGCCTGCAGCCACCCCCCACACCACCGCCGCGCCGACTCTCGGACCGGAACGCCCGGTCGCTTGGCCGAAACGCACCTCCGTCACGCTTGCGAATGGACTGGAAGTCGTCCTCGCCGAGTCACACACCTTTCCCAAAATTACGGCCCAGCTTTTCATTCGCAGTGGCAACGCGTCTACCGCGCTCAGAGCGCCGGGTCTTGCCGACCTCACCGCCCACGTGATTCGCACCGGCACTGCCACGCGCACCAGCCGTCAAATCGAAGAGGATCTTCGCCGCATGGGCGCGGACGCCGGAGCAAGCTCCGGTGCGGATAACAGCGCAATATCCATTGGTGGCCTCGCTGAATTCTCCGATGGGCTTTTCGATTTACTGGCCGACCTCGCGCGCAACGCCTCGTTCCCCGATGACCAGTTCGAACGCGAACGCCGCCAGAAAATCGAAGGGCTGCGCGTCGAGCGCACCACTCCGGGTTTCCTCGCCAACGAACGAATGCGCCGCGTCCTTTTCGGCGAACATCGCTACGCCGTCATTGCGCCTACTG
The DNA here is from genome assembly GCA_963736465.1 of uncultured Acidobacteriota bacterium. Lineage (GTDB taxonomy): Bacteria > Acidobacteriota > Terriglobia > Acidiferrales > UBA7541 > Palsa-295. The sequence continues at coordinate 409,250 of CAVTOS010000014.1, forward strand.
AAGAACAGGTAGCCGCTTACCGGCGAGACGAGCTCCAGCATTTCTACCACCATCACTACACGCCTTCGAATTCACTCCTGCTCGTCGTCGGAGATTTCTCGAGTGATCACATGCTCGCGCAAGTCGAGAAAGCATTCGGCACTTGGAAAGGCTCGCGGCCTGAACCGCTTATCTCCTCCGCTCCGCCGGAAGCTCTCGGGCGCCAGGTGCATCTCGTTCATCTGCCCGGTTCGGTTCAAACCCAGGTTCTCATCGGCAATCTCGCAATCACGCGCCGCGATCCAGATTGGTTCCGCACCGTCCTCGCCAATTCGATTTACGGCGGCGCATTCCATTCACGCCTGGTAATGAATATCCGCGAACAAAAGGGCTATACGTATAGCCCGCGCAGCGGAATCACCTCGCTCCACCAGCACGGCTTTTTCACCGTCCACGCCGCCGTGCGCAACGAAGTCACCGCCGCCACGCTCACCGAAATGTTCTACGAAATGGACCGCATGCGCTCGCTCCCAGTCACCCCAGAAGAACTCGAAAGCGCGCAAAGCTACCTCACCGGCGTTTTCTCGCTCGGTGTCGCAACACAGGACGGCGTCCTCGGCCAGCTCTCCACGGTCTACCTCGACCGCTTGCCCGACGATTATCTCGAAACCTATCGCGAAAAAATTCGCGCGCTAACGGCCAACGACATATTGCTCGCCGCTCGCCGCCACTTCGATTCAGCCAACGCCCAAATCATCCTGGTAGGTGACCGCGACCAAATCGTCGACCAAGCCGCCCTATTCGGCCCAGTAACCGAATACACAGCCAATGGCCACAAGTAGCACAGGCATTCCTGCCTGTGCCATAAGTCGCTACGCGCAACTCGTAGATATGCACGGCAACGTAAAATTCGGTTCTTCTGCTTTACTCTTGGTCGCAAGCGCTGCCATTGTTCTCTCGATTTGCCTCGCCCCGGCCCTTGCCCAAAAAACTCCCCCCACGCACCCCATCAACCTCAACACCGCCACAATCGCCCAACTCGAAACTCTCCCCGGCATCGGCCCCAACACCGCCAAATCCATCGTCGATTTCCGAAATCGCAGCGGCCCGTTCCAACGCGTCGAAGACCTGCTCGCCATAAAAGGAATTTCCAAATCAAAACTCGAAAAGCTGCGCCCGTATGTCACAATTGTTCCGGCAGCCACCGAACATAAATAAATTTAGACAGGCCGAAGGAGTTACAAAATGGAGAGGCATCGTTCCCCGTATTTCGCGATCTCAGTTATCTTGGCTTCGGCTTTCGTGATTGTTGCGGTAAGCGCCAACGCCAGAAATCCTCTGACGACCGCCGCAGTGCCCGGCCCGAGCGGCTACCATCAGCTGAAAAAAATCGCGCTCGGCGGCGAAGGCGGTTGGGACGCGCTCACGTTCGATTCCGCCACCCGCCGTCTCTTCATCTCCCGCCAGTCGAAAGTCATCGTAGTGAATGTTGATTCAGAAAAAGTTGTCGGCGAAATTCCAAACACGGATGGCGTCCACGACATCGCTCTCGCGAACGAATTTAATAAGGGTTTCACGTCCAATGGCCGCGCTGGTACTGTCTCGATTTTTGATATGAAGACGCTTGCGGTCACCGGCAGCGCGCAGGCCGGAACAAATCCCGATGTGATCGAGTACGACCCTGCGTCAAAACGCGTTTTCGCAATGAATGGTCGCAGCTCAAACGCCACCGCGATTGACGCCGCCACAGGAAACGTCGCCGGAACAGTTGCGCTCGGTGGAAAACCTGAATTCGCGGTGGCAGATGGCGCCGGCCACATCTACGTCAACATCGAAGACAAAAGCGAAATCTGGCAGATCGATTCGCAGAAGCTCACCGTCGCCGCGCGCTGGCCTCTCGCGCCGTGCCAGGAACCGTCCGGCCTCGCGATTGACGCCGCGCATCGCCGCCTCTTTGCCGGCTGCGACAATAAAATGATGGCAGTCGTCGATGCCGATTCCGGCAAAGTAATTGCCACGCCAGCAATCGGTGAAGGCGTCGACGGATGCGGCTTCGATCCCGGCACAGGTTTCGCGTTCGCCTCGAATGGCCAGAGCGCGACGCTCAGCGTGATTCACGAGGACTCGCCCGATAAATTCACGGTCGTCGAGGAAGTCCCCACACAAAAAGGCGCTCGCACCATGACGCTCGATCCAAAAACGCACGAAGTCTACTTGGTCACAGCAGACTTCGGCCCGCGCCCCACGCCAACGCCAGAAAATCAGCATCCACGCCCAACAATTCTGCCCAATTCATTTGTAGTCTTGGTCTACGGAAGGTAGCCGAGATTTCAAAGCGTTCAATCTTGAGTCAGCTGGTGCCCGCGCTTCGCTGGTTCAATCGCCAGCGGCACTTGATCCGCAATCTCGAGCCCGTAACCTTCGAGCGCCACCACTTTGCGCGGATGATTCGTCAGCACGCGAATCCGACGCAGCCCGAGATCGATCAAAATCTGCGCGCCGATTCCGCTCTCGTGCTGCACGAATCGCTGCCGCCCTGAATCTTGTTCGCTCCCCTCGCGCCGATGGTAACGAATCTCAGGCAAGGCCGCTTCCTCAGGCGCGCGCGTATCAATTCCAAATCCGCGGCCAGTGTGATGCAGATAAACAAAGACGCCGCGATCGGCTGCGGCAATCGCCGCCAGCGACCGCTCGATAATTTCGTGGCAATCGCACGCGGCTGAACCGAGTACATCGCCAGTAAGGCAGTGCGAATGAACGCGCACCAGCGGCGCGTAAATATTTCCCGGCACTCGATGTGCCGATTCAATGTATTCCGCCGCGCCCACTGACGAGTCGCCACCGAGATCGCCGCGCACCAGCGCGACGTGCACTTCATGATCGATATCGCTCGAGTACGCGATCATCCGGAAATTTCCATGCTTCGTTGGCAGCACTGATTCCGCAATCCGCCGCACGTAGCGCTCGTGCTGCATGCGATAGCGAATCAAGTCCGCCACAGTCGCAAGCTTCAAATTGTGCGCGCGGCAAAATTCGATCAGTTGCGGCACGCGCGCCATCGTCCCGTCTTCGTTCATGATTTCGCAAATCACACCAGAATGATCGCGCCCGGCAAGCCGCGCCAGATCCACGCACGCTTCCGTCTGCCCGGCGCGCACCAACACGCCGCCATTCCGCGCGCGCAAAGTGTGAACGTGCCCCGGCCGCGCCAAATCCTCCGGCCGCGTGTTTGGTTCCGTGGTAGCCAAAATCGTCGTCGCCCTGTCCGCTGCGCTAATCCCCGTCGTCGTTCCGCGTTTGGCGTCGATTGGCTCGCAGAATGGAGTGCCGAAGGCCGACGTGTTGCGCGGTGAAATCTGGCGCAGGTCGAGCGCGTCGCAGCGCTGCTCGGTGAGCGAGAGGCAGATGAGGCCGCGGCCGAACTTGGTCATGAAGTTGATGGCTTCGGGGGTGATGCAGTCGGCGGCCATGGTCAGGTCGCCTTCGTTCTCGCGGTCTTCGTCGTCGACGAGGACGATCATGCGTCCCTGACGCATTTCTTCGACGGCTTCTTCGACGGTGGCGAATGGCGCTTTACGCTCTGTCATTTGTTTGGCTCTTTTTCATCTTAATACAGGTTGCGCGAGAGTGGTGAAGGCTCGATGGCGCGGCTCGTCGAATCGCGCTTGCAGCGAGATTGCCGCCCGGGTGCGACGCGGACTGCGAATCTTGGCCCCCCCTTTTACCGCCGATTAGAAATTTGTATCTGTTGCAAATAAGCCGGTTATCCGGAGTTTTAATCGCGTTACCGTAGATTAGATGTTCGCGCCGAGGGGACGTTTCATCCCCGGCGTGACGGTCGGCTTGGCGCGCAAATCTCATACTCCAAGCGTCACGGTAGCACGATACGCGGGCCGATTTCAACGCATGTTTCGCGGCGAGATTTGATGGGATGGCTAAGCTGGGGCGTTGAAGCGGGACTTGAATGGGGCGCCGGAGGCGCGGCAGATGCGCCAGTTGAACGGGCGCACGTGAATCAGAGTGACTTTCATTGCCGTGGGGCGGTTGTAATGTTTGGCGAGGCTCAAGGACTGCGCGTTCATTGCGCTGATGGAGCCGAGGGTGACGGAGACGCCGTGGTGGAGCGCGTACTCGTTCACGGCGGTGTTGACCGAGCTTTGGATGCCGCGGCCGCGCCACTTGGGATCGACGAAATTGCCGTAACGAACGGCCTCGCCGGGGCGGACGATCCAGGTGACGCCGAAGTCGAGTTCTACGACGCCGCTCGCAAAGGAAATCCAGCCGTAGCCGGCCGGTTCGGCAGAGGCGTAGGCCATGGCGAGCACGTCACCGCGCTGAAGGCGCTTTTGCGTTTCTTCGCGCGAGATGTCGCCGAGCGCGGCCACTTGGGTTAGGGCTTGGTCGAGGCAGCCGCAATCGTGCGCGTAAATTTTCGTTTCGATTTTTTCCTTCGCATAGGGTTCGGGGACTTGCGCGGCAATATCGGTGGCAAAGATTCGGTAGACGTGCCAGTAGACAATCGGGCGCAGGATGTTGCGAGCGCCCAGCAGTAGAAGGACCCAAAAACCGCGCCAGCGCAGGACTTCGCCAGTCCGGCGCCACAGGCTGGGGGGCCGGCTGCTCATTTGCGGGGGATGATACAGGATTTTTTCGCGGGTGGAGGGCAACAAAAAAGGCTCAAGCCTGGCCTGCCGATCGAGTCGAAGGGTGGAATGCTGGATGAGACCTAGATTCCTCCTTAGTCAGCGATTTCACCGAGATAACGTTTGGGTCACTTTCGAGTCCGTGTGCAATCACATCAGCAACACCGGACCACCCTACCAGGATTGATGCTTTTGAGGCGTGGTGCCGTCGTGATTGTACAAATATAGTAGCCAAAACACATTCGAGAGTAGTTGCATGCTCGCGCACGACAGAAGCGGCGGCAAAAATTTTAAAGCTATCAAAAATAACTTTAAAACCAGCATCATAGCCCTTTCCGGGACCTGGCTCAGTGACTTCAAAGTTTTTTGTCGCGAGTAGCGCTTTCACCGGTCTGAGGATCTTTATTAGCGAGTCTCTACGAGTCCTAAAATCTTGCCGAGCCGTAGGCTCGGATGAGCGGGTCTCAAAGACAAAATCGGCCCTAATGCTTCCTGCTCCTTTATTTGCCGTATTCGCGCTGATCATGGGATCAATCCTTTGCCCCATGGCGGGGTGGCCCAGCCTTTTCAGCTGCGTGTCCGTGGTTTCCACAATTGACGGCGGTCTCGCGCGGATGATACCACTCAAGTAGATTACTCCGAAGTTCAGCCTTAGCTCTTGCGGTGCCCCAGTCTTCGCTGGGTTTGCGAAGGGTGGGAAGGGGTTGACTTGTATTCGATGTCGAGAATCTCGAGCGCCGCCATGGGACTACGAAGCTCATTTCATCACGTTCATTTACTTGGAATGGGGGAAGAGATCCAAGTCAAACGCTCGCGGAACGGGTTGAAGGATTAGAAATAGAACGCGGAACGAAAACCAATCCGAAACCAACTCCGACTCCGACGCCGAAACCAACACCAACACCGAAAACACCCACCCTTCGCAAAGGCGGCGAAGGATGGGGCACCCGCAAAGACTGGGGCAGGAATCGGAAGGACGGTTGAGTGGTATTATTCGCGCGGGAGTTGCCGTGAATTGTGAAAAAAACCACCAACAGAATCAGAAAAGGGTCGGCCACCCGCCCTTGCTGCAAGCACCCGGATCGCAAAAGGCGACAATTGCAGTGGCAGCGCTATTGGCGTTTCTCTTGATTGGTTTTTGGTTGACAGATCGGCTGGCAAAAACCGTGCCGGGCCGCCCAAAGGATGTGCCTGCGGACGCCGTCTTTTTGTGGGCTCCCGCCGTCGGTTTTCCTGGAGGGTTGCCCAGACGGGGATCGTGGTTGGCTTGTTTGGAGGATCAGGGTCAGGATCGATGTTCGCTGTGGACAATAGATGGTGTGAAGAAATTCGAAGGCGAGTTCGTGGCATATCCTGAACTAAACACTCTATCAGCGGGCCAGCTCAAGATAGATCCTGCGAAGACGGCTGACGCCGATTCCGTGTGGACGGGAGCGATAAACGTACCGGCAGTCTATCTAGAGAACGGTAGAATCTTGATACCTAGGGACGGATTGAGCGATATCAAGAAGCGGTTAGATGAAAGAAGGAGCCCTCGGGATTAAGCCGACCCCCTTTTGGGATTCATCCGGGGTTGTATCGCGCACCGATGGCTATTTAGTGCGGGTGTCTGTGCCTTCGTTCATTAGGGTCCAGTGGGCGCCGGCGTCGTCGGTGAATTTTGTGTTCCAGGTGACGATGCCGGGCTTGGAGAAGTCGTTGATGGTCTTGATGTGGATTTTCTTGCCTTTTTGTTCTTCGTCGGTGTCGTAACTCCAGAGGGGGCCTTCGATGGTTAGGGGTGTGGCGCGAGGTGTGCCGGAGCGGTCGAATGTGCAGAATTTGTAGGATTTTTCGGATTCGTTGTAGGTGTAGATGGAGAGGTCGTTGCGCGTTCCTGAGGGGCCGGTGAAGAGGTGGTCGCAGATCATGTAGCCGCCGTAGGCGGACCAGGCGCAGGTCATGGTGATGGTGATTTCTCCTGCGTGGCTGAGAGGCGTGTCGTAGAGCTTGCCGTGGGTGGTCCATTGGCCGGTCCAAGCGTCGAGAACTTTTAGGGCTGGCGATTGCGGAGGCGGGGATTGCGGCGAGGAACGGGAGAGGGCTGTGGGGGCGAGGATTGAGAGGGTGATTAGGAGAGAGGGGAGAGCTTTTGAGCGCAAGTGGAGAGGGCGCATCGAGGCACCTCGCGATGGAGTCTTTGAGTCGGTGAATCTGACGCGCGGAGGGTGGAAAGGTGAGCTTTGCGGGGCGGGGACGAGGAATTTCAAATTTGAAAATTTCAAATTTCAAATGAGGCTAAATGCAGATCCCTCGACTGCGCTCGGGATGACAGCGATCGGGGGAGCGAAGGCGATGGCAAAAGACGAAGGCAAAAGCGCCGGCGGGGCAGGTTATTTGCCGCGGAGTAGGAGGATTACGTCGAGGAGGACGAGGACGGCGACTACGACTTCTAGGGCGAACATGCGGCGCTCGTTGAATTGGGCGACCATGAAATCGTAGAGTTCGCCGGCGGTTTTTAGTTTCTCGCTTACGAGGGTTTTGTAGTCGTTGACGCCGATTTTTGCGGAGCTTAGGGCGTAGACGCGGGCGTAGTAGGTGTCGGAGATGAATTTTACGGCGTATTCGGTGCGCTCGGTGAGATCCATGATGTCGAGGCGGATGCGATTGAGGCGGCCGGCGCGGCGGGCGAGTCGCCAGCTGGCGAGGAAACTTTCGTGGCCTTCGAGGGAGCTGTAGACGTTGGAGAGCAGGGTGGTGAGGAGCTCGTCGTAGTAGCGGAATTCGAGCAGCTGCGTGTTGGCGTATTCGAGGAGATCGATGGCTGCGGGGGTGGCGTCGGGCTTGTCGTATACGAGGGCGGCGGCCCAGCCGACTACGACTAGATCGCTCGGGTAGTAGGAGAGGGCCGAGCGGACGATTTCGTCGCGTTCTGAGGCGGCGAGGGGCATGAGTTCGCCGCGGACGAGTTGGGTGATTTGATCGGCGTAGGATTGGAGCATTTCGACGCCGGTGGCAGGGCGGCCGTCGGTGTGCTGCGCGGATTCGATGTCGATGACGAGGTAGTCTTCGTCGAGCCATTTTTCCGAGGGCTTGATGAGGACGGGGCGGAAGCGATCGAGGCGGGCGCGCAGGAGTGCTTCGGCGGCTTGTTCGACTTCGGGGGCGTTCATCCAGCGATAGGTTTGGATGCAGAGGGAATTGAAATCGCATTTGAATTCGGTGGCGAGTTCGATGTCGACCACGCCGAACCAGTAGTATTTGATTCGAGCTTCGAGTTTTTCGCCGGTGGAGAGCGTGACCGGACCCACGGACTCGACGATGGGGGCGTGCTGCTGCGTCTGAGCGTATTCGGGGCTGCGGTGGGTGAAGGCGGGGGAGCGCGGGGCAGCTTCGGGGCCGAGGATGACGCGCAGCTTTTCCATTTCGATGGCTTCGGCGACGTCGAAGAAGCTGAGGATGCGGAGAAAACCTTGCAGGATCATTGGCTAGAAGCGGCTCCGGAAAGTCTGGTGCGACAGCTGAGGGTTAATCGTACACCATGGGTGTCGGTGGGGTTGATGCGGGAAGTGATGAATCTCAAATTTCGGAATTTCAGACGAGGCAGAGATCGAGCGGAGAATTCACGTGGGTGGACGAACTACAGGAACGTTAGCGTGGAGTTGCCAAGTTCGCTTGGGCTAGCTGCGGCGAAAAGCGCACAGGCAGGAGTGCCTGTGCCACTAAAGGCTAAGAACGCAATCTTGACGGCGTTAGGCGCGGACTTCCCAGGTGTCGCCTGCGCGCAGGAGCTTGGCCAGGTCGCCTTTGCCTTTTTTGGTTTGGACGTCGCGAATTTGCTGGGTGATTACATCTTCGTAGCGTGGGACATCGTTCCAGGAGCGCAGGACGCCGATGGGCGTGGGGAAGCCGGGGCGGTGTTCCATGTGGCTTAGCATGAAGGCGTAGGCGGCGCGGGGGTGGTGCTCGTCGTGGACGAGCAGATCTTTTTCGGTTAGGCCGTTGCCGTTGCCGAGGTGGACGACTTCTAGATCGAAGCCGTTCATGCGGATGCCTTTGTCGCGATTCTTTCCGAAGATCAACGGCTTGCCATGCTCGAGGTGAACGATTTGCTCGCTGCGAGCGTCTTTTTCGGTGAGCGTTTCCCATGCGCCGTCATTGAAGATATTGCAATTCTGCAAGATTTCGATGTAGGCGGCGCCCTTGTGCGCGGCTGCTTTCTTGAGGATTTCTTTCAGGTGCTGCTGGAAGACGTCGACTGTGCGGGCGACGAATGTGGCTTCCGAGCCGATGGCGAGCGAGATGGGATTGAACGGGCGGTCGGCGGTGCCGTAGGGAGTGGATTTGGTTTTCTTGCCGATTTCGGATGTGGGCGAATACTGGCCTTTGGTGAGGCCGTAAATTTTGTTGTTGAACATGAGGACTTTTAGGCCGACGTTGCGGCGCAGCATGTGGATGGTGTGATTGCCGCCGATGGAGAGGGAATCGCCGTCACCGGTGGCGATCCAGACGTCGAGATCGGGGCGCGTGAGTTTTACGCCGGTGGCGATGGCGGGGGCGCGGCCGTGAATGGTGTGAAAGCCGTAGGTGTTCATGTAATAGGGGAAGCGGCTGGAGCAGCCGATGCCGGAGATGAAGACGAATTTTTCGCGGGGGACGCCGAGTTCGGCGAAGACGGCTTGGGTGGCGGCGAGGATGGCGTAGTCGCCGCAACCGGGGCACCAGCGGACTTCCTGGTCGGTTTGGAAATCTTTTTTGGTGTAGACGGGCAAAGTGGCCGTTGTCATTTTACGTTTCCTCTTTAGACCTCAGCGGCTAAAGCCGCCTCACTTCTTTATCGGTTGCGGCACGGCTGAAGCCGTGCCCTGACGTAAAACCTTACTCCAAAATTTCGTCGATCTTTTGCTCGATTTCGGATTGCTTGAAGGGCTTGCCTTGTATTTTGTTGTAGCCCTGGGCGTCGACCAAAAATTTGGCGCGCAAGATCATTACCAACTGACCCATGTTCATCTCTGGGACTAGAACGTGCTTGTAACGCTTCAGGACATCGCCCAGATTTTTCGGAAGCGGGTTCAGGTGGCGCAGATGAACGTGTCCGACGGACTGGCCTTTTTCACGGGCGGTTTTCAGCGCGGCGGTGATTGGGCCATGCGTTGATCCCCAGGCAACGATCAGAAGATCGCCTGATTGATCGCCTGCGGGAACGGCGTCGGGAATATCGTCGGCGACGGCTTCGACTTTTGCTGCGCGCAGACGAACCATGCGCTCGTGATTGAGGGGATCGTAGTTGATGTTACCGGTGACGTCCTGTTTTTCGATGCCGCCGACGCGATGCTCAAGACCGGGCGTGCCGGGAATCGCCCATGGCCTGGCGAGCGTCGTCGGATTGCGGCGATACGGATGGAAATCTTCCGTGTTGGTTTCGAAGTGCACAGGGATTTCCGGCAACTCGGAGACATCCGGAATTTTCCAGGGCTCGGCGCCGTTGGCGAGATAGCCGTCAGAGAGAATAATGACGGGAACCATGTACTTGATGGCGATGCGGCTGGCTTCGAGCGCGACCCAGAAGCAATCACCCGGCGAGGAAGGCGCGAGTACCGGAATTGGAGCTTCGGAGTTTCTGCCGAAGAGAGCCTGCAAGAGATCAGCTTGCTCGGTTTTTGTTGGAAGGCCGGTCGAGGGACCGCCGCGCTGGATATCGCAAATCACGAGCGGGAGTTCGACGGCGACGGCGAGGCCAAGAGCTTCCGTCTTAAGGGCCATGCCGGGGCCGGAGGTGGTGGTGATGCCGAGCGCTCCGGTGTAAGCGGCTCCGATCGCGGACGTGATGGCGGCGATTTCGTCTTCGGCTTGAAAGGTGATCACGCCGAAATCTTTGTACTGCGACAGCTCATGGAGAATATCCGATGCCGGCGTGATGGGATACGAGCCGAGGAAAAGCGGGATGCCGGCTTTGTCGGACGCAGCGACGAAGCCCATTGCGAGCGCGGCGTTGCCGCTGATATTGCGGTAGGTGCCGGGCGAAAGTTTTGCGGGCGGAATTTCGTAGCTGATCTGAAACGCTTCGGTGGCTTCGCAGTAGCTGTAGCCGGCCTGCATGGCAAGGCGATTGGCGGCGACAAGTTGCGGCTTACCTTTGAATTTGTCCTCGAGGTAGCGGAGGGTAGGGTCCATCGAGCGGTTGTAGAGCCAGTAGCACATGCCAAGGGCGAAGAAATTCTTGCAGCGGTCCATGCTCTTGGCGTCGAGGCCGAGTTCTTTGAGAGCGGCGCGGGTGAGCTTGGTGAGTTCAACGGCGAAAAGGCGGTAGCCGTCGAGCGAATGATCCTCGAGAGGGCTGACTGCGATTTGTGCTTTGCGAAGGTCGTTCTCTTTGAAATTGTCGAGATTGACGATCAGGATCCCGTTGGTGCGCAGATCGGGCAGATTCATTTTGAGCGCAGCGGGATTCATGGCGACCAGGACGTCAACCGCATCGCCGGGCGTATAGACATCGCTTGAAGAGAAATGGACCTGGAATCCGCTGACGCCGGGGAGTGTGCCGGCAGGGGCGCGAATCTCGGCAGGGAAGTCGGGGAACGTGGCCAGATCGTTACCGTAGAGCGCAGCTGTATTCGTGAACTGGCTGCCGGTAATTTGCATTCCGTCGCCGGAGTCACCGCAAAAGCGGATGCAGGCTTTATCGATTACTTCGCGTTTTCGGCGCGGTACTTCCGTTATGGTCGTTGGCATATATTTTCAGAAGCCCCAGTCATGGATGAGGCAAACAGCAGAGGGATATAGACCCTTTCTTCCCAAGTGCAACCGGCAGGTGCCGGGTGTATCGCCCCGATTCGAAATCGTAGCACAGCGGGACGAAGAGGGTGATGAAAATCCGAATTGCAGCGTGACGTTATGAACATCGGCATGAGCATCGGGAGCATGCTAATGAGTGAGATGCGGAAATTCTGTGACGCGTATACCTTGCGCATGTGACGGGCGGCACAACAGGGAAGGTCAGAGCCATCGGCAATTGATTTAGGAGTTGTTTTCTGGGCGCGAGTTGTTAACACTTGTCGCGCAGCACCAGCCGCTGTTCGTCCCACTTGGACGCAATCCAACTCCCCGAAGGAGAAGAGATGAATTTCGTGCGTTTTTGCCTGGCAGTAGGAGTGTTGTCGTTTGTGGCTTCCGTTGCGCGTGCCGATACGCTGGTGCTTAAGAATGGAGATCATTTGACGGGTACGGTGGTCAGTTCCGATGGGAAAGAACTGACGTTCAAGACCGATTTCGCCGGCGAGATCAAGGTGAAGTGGCCGACGATTGCCGAGGTGAAGTCTGATAAGCCGCTATATGTGGTGACGCCGGACAAAAAGACAGTGAGCGGAGACGTGACGACGGAGGGTGGGAACCTGGTGGTGCATACGAGAGACTCTGGCGCACTTCCCGTGCCCTATGCGAATGTGACGGCGATCCGGTCAGAGGAAGAGCAGGCGGCCTATGAGAAGAGCCTGCATCCCGGAATTCTGGAAGCCTGGAAGGGAGGCGCCAGCCTCGGATTCGCGCTGGCTCGCGGGAATAGCGAGACGACCAACCTGACCACCGGATTTACGGCGGATCGTAAAACTTTGCACGATGAGATCACCCTCTACTTTACTTCTCTCTATTCGAGCAACGATCTGCCGGGCGGAGGCACGACGGCGAATTCGATTGTGGCGGGAGCGCGTTACGATCGAAATTTGACAAAACGGATTTTCGCGTTCGGGTCAGCGGATTATACCCACAATGAGTTGCAAGGCCTCAACCTGAGGTCGATCTACTCGGTTGGGCTCGGCTATCACCTGATCAGCACTGACAGGACGACTCTGGATTTGCTCGGCGGCCTGAACTATACGCGTGAGACGTATAGCGGCACGACGAAAGGCGAGGGAATGGGCACCGAGCGAAACCTGGCGGGAGTAACGACGGGTGAAACTTTCACGCGCAAGTTCGGCTCGACGACTGTGGTGACGGAGCAGTTTTATTTCTATCCCGACCTGACGAACACGGGGCAGTACCGGTTCGCGCTCGATGCGGCGTCGGTGACAAAAATTAATAAGTGGCTGGGCTTGCAGCTCGCGATCAGCGATCGGTACGTGAGCAATCCGCCGATTGTGGGGACGAAATCGAACGATGTGATTTTCTCGACGGGGATTAATTTCGCGTTCACACATTAAAAGTAAGCAAGCCTGAGAAACGCCAGTCGGAGAGAGCGAATGAATAGCTCCGGCGCGAGCTGAATCTCTGCGAGCAGCTCGCGCATCCGACGGGGGCATTTGGTAGGTTGTTCGGGACTGTTTGTATTCAGCGAAATTGACAGGAGAAAGAGACGATGGCGAAGATGAAAGCGGTACAGGTGCCGAAGGCGGGTGGAGAATTTGAAGTGGTGGAGCGCGAGATTCCGCAGCCGGGAGCGGGACAGGTGCGTATCAAGGTGCAGGCTTGCGGAGTTTGCCACAGCGACGTTCTGACGAAGGAAGGCGGATGGCCAGGTATAACGTACCCGCGCGTGCCGGGGCACGAGGTGGCGGGCGTGATTGATGAAGTTGGTTCGGGCGTGACGCAGTGGAGAAAGGGAGAGCGAGTAGGGGTGGGCTGGCACGGCGGGCAGGACGGAACCTGTTTGCAGTGCCGGCGCGGCGATTTTGGGAACTGCGCGAATCTGAAGGTCTGCGGAATCGCCTACGACGGCGGATATCAGGAGTACATGGTTGCGCCGGTGGAAGCTCTGGCGCATATGCCGGAATCGCTCGACGCGGCGGAAGCGGGACCGCTGATGTGCGCGGGACTGACGACCTTCAACGCGCTGCGTCACAGTGGCGCGCTGCCCAGCGATCTGGTTGCAGTGCAAGGAGTGGGCGGACTCGGGCACCTCGGAATTCAGTTCGCGCAGAAATTCGGTTATCGAGTGGCCGCCGTTGGCCGTGGACCGGAAAACGCGGCGCTCGCAAAAAAGCTCGGGGCACACGTTTATATTGATAGCGCGGCAACCGATGCTGCGGCGGAATTGCAGAAGCTTGGGGGAGCGCGTGTAATTCTAGCTACTGCGCCCAGCTCGAAAGCCATGTCCGCTTTGATCAATGGGATGGGCGCGAATGGCAGGCTGATGGTCGTGGGTGCGACCATGGATCCGATCGAGGTTACTCCGCTTCAGTTAATCACAGGAATGAGAAGTCTGCAGGGATGGGCGTCAGGGATTCCCACGGATGCGGAGGACACATTGCGATTCTCGGAGATGACGGGTGTGAGGCCGATGATCGAGAAGTTTCCGCTGGAGAAGGCTGCGGAAGCGTATGCACGGATGATGAGCGGGAAGGCGCAATTTCGCGCTGTGCTGACGATGTGAGGGTGCAGTTGCGCAATGAAGGGAACAACGCCGTCAGCAGCAAAAACTTAAATCTACGGGTTGATTGAGACAGGGCTGTCGGCGATTACGTCGAGAGTGCTTTCTTTCACGAGATAGGCGTCTGCTTTGATGGATCCCGCCGGTCCGCTGTGCGTGAAGGTAGCCGAGCCTACTTCGTCGACGGGCATGCTGATGTCTTTTCCGGGGCCGACAACCTTGTAGATACTGAGGCCCGGCGGAATCGTAAACTGGATTGAAACGGCCTTTATAGAGATGCCGGATGCAGGTAGGACAGTCAGGATGCCGTTGATGTTGTGATCGGTGGTGTTCGTGAAACAGTAAGACTCTTTAGGTGCGTGGATGCTCTGGTCCGCATCGACGGTGTAGATCTTGAAATCCGCAAATGTGTGAATGCGGTAGAAGCGGTTTCCACGCCGCTGCATGTACAGCTCCGCTGTTTGGGGAAGCCAGAGCTGAATTTTGCGTGAGTGAAACGCAACCGACCCGTAGTTGATAATGAAGAGCTCCTTTGTCAGCCCAACTTCGGGGATCGGCTGGGCCAACTCGGTTTCAAGACGCAACACCTGGTAGGAGCTGGCGTCGATCCAAGCGAGTCCCTTGAGGATAAACGGATAGTAGTGATCTTGTGTGCGATAGCCTCCGATGCGGCTGCGCCTGTCCTCACGCTGCCTGAAATGAACGAGCCATGCAGGCTGGCCGTGCCAATTCTCAAGCCCTTCGCATTTGAAATCAAAATCCGACGCCAGAACCGGGTGGAAAATCAGGGCCATCGCGGAAATACCTTCGGTTGCAATGTTGGCGGGAAAGCGCGAGCGGTCGAAACTGCCGTTGCGATATTCGTCGACGCTGAAGAGGCCGCCCGGCAAGGTTGTCACCTGCGCGACGTAATCGAAGGTGCGGACCTGAGCGACCAATCGCTTACCGGTGGAATCTATTGGATAGTGCTCAACGCGCTCTGTGGCGCTGAATTTCTGGAGGTTCATCACGAGCTCGTTCATACGCAGGCCGGCGCCTTTGACAACCTGGGGAAGAGGGCACTCGACGTCAGGCTGGACGTCCGGCACGAAATCGTCGATGCCTGGTGGAATCCAGGACGCACGTGCCGGTTGCGCCTCGGGAAAGGGTGTGGATGCAGGCGGCGTGGGCAATGCTTCCATCGCGCGTACGGGGAGCGGTTTGGCCTTCATGACCACAAACTGAGTTCGAAGGCGATTGCCCGGTTCGATTCCTATTTTTTGCCGGACCGTCAAGAAGCCGGGCGCACTTACTTCAACGGTGTATGTTCCAGGCCGCATACTGGCGAAAATCATCTCGCCATCGGATTCAGAGGGTGTTCCGCTCACCTCATACCCTTCGCTGGGCATCACGTGGACGCTTGCCGAACCGCTAAATGCGGCGTCGTCTGGCATGCGCAGGCATATTTTCAGAGTAGCAAGGCCGGGGCGAGCCGCCGAATCTGGGACGACGTTATCGGGGACTGCAGGTTGAGGGGTGGGCGCATCCGGCTTGTTGGGGCGATCGGGTGGCGGTGTATCCGCTTTACCTGAAGATCCTGACCGCGAAGAGCCGCTTATTGCCGGAGGGCTTTGTGTGTGGGCGCCGTCAGTTTGGTCTTGCTGAGGAGCCGCACTGGCGGAATTCTGATTTGCTTGCGTGTTTTGGGATGCGCGGAGGGCGGATGGCGACAGTTGGAGGGCCAACAGCGGGATGAAAATGAGAACTAGACGCCGGGACACCGGAACCTCCGCTACTTACCGCTAACTACTAATACTCAACTGAATGGTGCACTTCGGCCCGGTTTCGTTACAGCCGAGCGGCGGATTCTATTGTTTTTTTCCGTGCGGGAACTGCGAAAACCCACCCAAGGTTGGCAAACCCACAGCCAACCCGCAAGCCACGCTGGAAAGAAATCTAACTCCGAATGGGCACGCGATGCAATGTCGAAAATGCAATCTCGAAGCTAAGAGATATAAAGCTCCGCCGCCGGGAACTACCGCTTACCGCGGCGCCTGGTTACAGCCGCCGCTTTGATTCTCTCGACATGCACAGCGGAAAAGCCGCCTGAAGTTGTCATGCAGTCTCGCCCTGGTTTGGCCCCACATAAAGGACAGGCAATGCCCAGGGGGCTGGTAGCCAGAACCTCAATATTTCCCTTTAGCACGCGTGCACGATGACAGATGAGCGCGGCAATAGATATGAGTTATTTGGAGGACAGATGGACGACCTGTACTTCAAGGTAAGTCACTACCTGTCTTGGAGTACTATTGACTTTCGCTTTTAGTTCGCCTATTTTCGGTACGCTGGTAAAAGGCCCTTGGGGGTGTTGCGATGACATTGACGAAGAGGCAGAAGGAAGTTCTTAACTACCTTGTTGCGTTCATGAACAAAAACGGCTATTCGCCGAGCTTTGAGGAGATTGCGCGCGCCTTGAAGTTGACGTCACTCGCGACCGTTCACAAGCATCTCTCGACGCTGGAAAAGAAGAACTACATACGCCGGGGCTACAACCAGAGCCGGTCAATCGAGGTCGTGCAGCTTCCGAAACCGGTTCGCGAACAGGTGCTCGATCGCCATGTCATTGAGTTGCCGCTGGCGGGAAGGATCGCTGCGGGGAGCCCGCTGGAAGCGGTGGAAGACAAGGAGACGATTTCGCTTGCCGATTTTGCGCGCGGACAGAACACCTTTGTGCTGCAGGTGAAAGGCGAATCGATGCGCGAGGATCATATTCTCGACGGCGATTTCATCGTGGTGGAGCAGACGCAGGTGGCGAACCCAGGCGAGATTGTTGTCGCGCTAGTAGGAGAAGACGAAGCGACGGTGAAGAGATTCTATCGCGAGCCGGGCGGGAAAATTCGCTTGCAGCCGGCGAATTCGCAGATGTCGCCCATTTTAGTGGCAGCCACGGATGTGAGGATTCAGGGGCGCGTGGTGGGAGTATTGCGGAAGTATTAACTTCACCGTAATAATAATTCGGTCAGGGTTTCAGGTCTACGCTCAGTATTTTCTCCTTCTTGATGTTCGTGCAAGGTTGAGTTGGCTCTCCGAACACAGTTGTTTCAATTTGAGTTGCCATTCTTTGCCGGCGGGACTACATTCGGGACTCCCAGTCATTCTACTTTCAGCGAGAACAGGCCCAAGGAGGGTAAATGTGGGGAGATAAAAAAACGGAGACTCCGGCAAAGACTCCGCTCCCGCAGCAGTCCAAGCCTTCGACACCATTCGCAACACCAATTACCGGGGAGGTAAAAACAATGGCACCACTTGATTCTCCATATCCTGCGACGACGTCGAGCGGCGGCACGGCTCGTCTGGGAGCAAGTCTGCACGTGAAGGGCGAGATTACCGGCAACGAGGATCTGCACATTGATGGCACGGTGGAAGGCCTGGTGCATCTGGAAGACCGGAAGCTGACGATCGGCGCCAGCGCGAAAGTGACTGCCGACATCATTGCGCGCGAAGTGGCTGTATTTGGAAACGTGAAGGGCAATCTGCGAGCGCGCGACCGCATCGAGATCAAGAAGGACGGTTCGGTGGTTGGGGATTTGACGACTGCGCGAATCATGATCGAGGACGGCGCGTACTTCAAGGGCTCGATCGAGATCGATAAGACTGGCGACGCTTCGTCCAGCAGCGACAGCGATCTGGACAAGCCGGCTTATACGCGCTCGATGCGGACGGCTTCGAGCAGTTCGTCAGACTAACGGTTGTGGCGGCCGGTTCGGCGGAGCCGGCTGACTCTCTTAAGCCCGGGGCGGGCCAGAAGGTGTGGCTCGCCAACCGGTTCTTCGTTCTTTTGGTTCTTCTGTCAATTTTCTGTGCGGCTATTTTCTGCAGACATTATTTCTTGCAGCCGCTATATTTCCTTTACGAGCCAAATATCCGAATACAACTGATGCTGACGGCGTGACTTCAAAGCTGGTATTGCCGCGAGTCGCTGAGCGCGCGGGGGGTGCAAGAAATGAATCGAACAGGCGGAATTGTGTGGGTGACGATGCTCTGCGCGGCCCTGGCGGCATGCGGCGGCGGAGGGGGCGGTAAGAGCGGTAGTCAAATACTCACCGTTTCTCAGACGGCTCTTTCTTTCTCAGCTCTATTTGGCATCGCGAACGATCCTGCTCCCGCAATGGTGAACGTGACGAACACAGGCACGGGCGGTGCGCTCAATTTCACAGCGGTTAGCGATTCGAGCTGGCTGATGGTGGCGCCGGCAAGCGGAACGACACCCGGGACATTAACAATCACAGCTGTTCTGGGCAGCTTGGCGGTTGGCACTTATACGGGCCACGTCACCGTGACTGCGACAGGCGCTCAGGGATCGCCCGCGACAATCACCGTGACGTTCATGGTGAATCCGCAAGCTGCAAACACTCCGTTCTGGCCGCAGTGGGGAAGCAACCCGCAGCATACCGGCATGGTGAACGTCGTCGGACAGGGTTTGGCGAATAAGCTGGCGGATATTGTTTACGATCCGTTCATCGCTCAGGAGAAAGCGGAACTCGGAGGCGAGCTTGTGGTTCACGAACAAACGCCGGTGATTGACGGAAATGATGTGTACATGGTGTTGAAGACCGGGACCTATAACTCCTGCAATCCGGTGGGGAGCTGGCAGAGCGGAGCGTCGTGCGGGCCGAACAGCTGGAATTCAATGATCTGGAACGAGCGGCGATATACGTGGATCAACGGGCAATTGGCGACGATCTGGACGTTTCAAAGCGATTGGGTTCCCGAGCCAAACGCGGCGAACTTCAACACAGGGGCAGGCGGGCTTCAGGGATGGGAGCCGGTGTTTCACCCGATCGAGGCAAACAATTTTATTTACGTGCCCGGCGCGGCCGGTACAGTCTGGAAAGTGGATAAGACGGCGGGAACGAGCACATCGCATATCAATCCTCTCAGCGGCGTGAACGGAGTTACGTCGGCCAATACGTTCGTTTCGGGGCCGCTTTCGGCGGATTCGAGCGGGAACATCTACTACAACGTGATTCAACTCAACGTGACGGGTGGCAATCCGTGGAATTCAAATGACGTTGCGAACGCGTGGCTGGTGAAGATCACGCCGAACGACTCCGCAACGAAAGTGACTTACGCCACGCTTGTGCCGAATGCGCCGCCCGGCAATTCGATGTCTTGTCCGGGCACATTCGCATCGCTGCCGAATGCGGGAACAACGCTTCCGTGGCCGCCGAGTTCAGGTTCAACGGCGCCATTCTTTCCAGGCGCGTGCGGATCGCAGCGTCCGGGAGTTAATATCGCTCCGGCAATTGGGGCTGATGGAACGATTTACACGGGCAGCCGGGCCCACTTTGACGCAATGGTCAGTTATCTCGTGGCGGTGAATTCAAACCTGACGCCGAAATGGGCTGCTTCGCTGCAAAACGTCTTGAACGACGGATGTGGCGTGCTTGTTCCGATAGGCCCGACGACGGGAACTCCGAACGCTTGCCGGCTGGGAACCACGATGGGAGTGGATCCGACGACGAATGCGATGGGATCCGGATCGATTGTGGATCAGGCGTCTTCTTCGCCGACAGCGCTGCCGGATGGCTCGGTGGTTTTTGGCGCGCTCGACAATTACAACGCGGAGCGCGGACATTTATTTCATTTCGATTCGGCGGGGAATTTTTTGAACGCGTTCTCTTTCGGATGGGACTCGACGCCGGGCGTGTGGGTGCACGGGCAAACCTATTCGATCGTGATCAAAGACAATCATTACGATGCGCCGCAGTATTGCTTCTTTAATAGTCCGGTATGCCAGTCGTTGCCGCCGGGTCCTTATTACATCACGCAGATTGACCCGAGCATGAATATCGAGTGGCAGTTTCAGAGCACGACGATTGACCCGACCCACCCCAACGGCTACGAGTGGTGCATCAACATGCCCGCGATCGATTCGAGCGGCAACGTGTTTGTGAACAGCGAGGATGGGAACATTTACGTATTGCCGCAAGGGCATTCAGGAATCTTCACGACTCCTGGAGGCAAGATGTTTCTAAATATCGCGCTCGGAGCTGCGTATACACCGCTATCGATCGGGCCGGACGGCAAGCTGTACACGCAAAACAACGGGCACTTGTTTGTCGTAGGGAACTAGGCCTGTTAGGAAACTGCG
>CAVTOS010000015.1:0-30316 GCA_963736465.1 uncultured Acidobacteriota bacterium
TCGCCACCATCTATAAAATCTGGATGCTGCGCTACGTCGACGTCCCCGAAGACATCGGCCTCACCCTCGCGAAAGAATACGCCGCCGCAACAAAGCCAGCCAACCGCGGCGGAAAGAAAGCACTCCCGAAACACATTCCAGTCGTCGCCACCTCAAACAATCGCAGCACTCGCACCACCCTCGTCCCAGCAGGCGCCGGACGCTACCGCCTCCAGGTAAACGCCACCCTCCGCAAAGCCGCCCGCGCCGACGTAGGCGAAATCATCGGCGTCTCGCTCAAAATCGATCTTGCCTCACGCGACCTGCCCGTCCCCCCCGAACTCGAAGCCGCCCTCAAATCCCGCCCCCGCCTGAAAAAAGAATTCGAACGCCTCACCGCAGCCGGCCGCATGCAATTCCTCCGCTGGTTCTCCGCCAGATCGCCCGAGGTCCGCAAAAAGCGCCTCCTCCGCGCCCTCGAAGTCCTCACCGAGCGCGCCCTCTTCCGCAAACCAAAGCCCCCCAAGAAATAATCCGCGCACCGCGAGCACTGCAGTGGTAGCCACGACGACGCCATCCTCGTCGTGGGCCCTTCTCTCTGCCTCCTTGTCTCTCCGCCTTCTTGCCGCTATCTTTAATCCGCCAACGCCATGCAAGCATCCGGCATCCACAGCATCGAACTGATTTTTCTCCTGCTGCTACTCTTCGTCGCAGGCCTGGCCGCTCTCGCAAAGCGTTTCCAGACGCCCTACCCGATCATTCTCGTCATCGGCGGGCTCATTCTCAGCTTTTTCCCCCGCATACCGCGCGTCGCCCTGAATCCCGACATGGTTTTTCTAATAATCCTTCCGCCCCTGCTGTTCTCCTCCGCATTCACCACATCCTGGCGCGACTTCCGCTATAACCTCGTCAGCATTTCCATGCTCGCCCTTGGTCTCGTAGTTTTCACCGTTCGCGGCGTTGCCTCCATTTCCCACTGGATTCTTCCCGGCTTCGACTTTCGCCTCGGTCTCGTTCTCGGCGCCGTCGTCAGCACCACCGACGCGATCGCCGCCACAGCCATCGCCAGGCGCCTCGGTATCCCCAAGCGCATCACGTCCGTCATTGAAGGCGAAAGCCTCGTCAACGACGCCAGCGGCCTGCTCGCTCTCGAATTTGCGGTCGCGCTTGTCGTTTCCGGAGAAATTCCCACTCTCGAAGTAAGGATCGAGCGCCTTATTTACCTCATCGTTGGCAGCATCGTAATCGGCCTGATCATTGCCAGGCTGATCTACTACCTCGAAACAAAAATTGACGACTCATCCATCGAAATCACCATCAGCCTCCTCGCTCCCTACTTCGCATATCTCGCAGGCGAAAGCGTCCACGCTTCCGGCGTTCTCGCCACCGTCGTCTGCGGTCTCTACCTCGGGCACAAAAGTTCGCTCTACTTTTCGCTCGGCGCGCGCCTCAAAGGCTATGCCGTCTGGGACACGCTTACGTTCATCCTCAATGGTTTTGTTTTTATCCTTCTGGGTCTTCAGCTTCCCTATGTTCTCGAAGGAATTCACGAATACACCATCGGGCGCCTGCTGGCTCTGGGAGCTATGTTCAGCGCGGTCGTCATTCTTCTCCGTATGGTTTGGGTCTATCCCGGCGCCTGGGTATCAAATTTCATTCGGCGTCGTTTGCTTCACCAGCCGGAGCCGTTTCCCAATCCGCGCTCGATTGTAGTTGTCGGCTGGACGGGCATGCGCGGCGTTGTCGCACTGGCTGCTGCTATCTCGCTGCCGGAATATCTCCACGATGGCTCGCCGTTTCCCCAGCGCAACCTCATAATCTTCCTCACCTTTTCCGTAATCTTCGTCACCCTTGTTTTGCAAGGCCTCACCCTTCCCCCGCTCATTCGCGCTCTCGGCCTGTCCGAAACGAATGAGAGAGATCCCGAAGAAGAGAAAGCTCGCCGCGATATGATCGAAGCTGCCCTCGCCTATCTCGACGCCACCCGCGAGAACGACGCTGCCGAATTCGAGCCCGTCTACGACGAATTGATCCACATCCAGCGCCATCGGCTGAGCCGCCTGGAAACCAAGGAAGGCGCCGCAGATGCCGAGCAGGACCCCAGGCACTATGACCGTTACTTCGAGCTGTCGCGCCAGGTCCGCGCCGTGCAGCGCGCCACCATCCTCAATCTCCGCAATCAAAATCAAATCAACGACGAAACCCTCCGCAAACTCGAATACGAGCTCGACCTCCTCGACACCCAATCCTCAGCCGCCGCCGCCCGCTAGCCTATCAGTAGCACAGGCGTCCGCCGACCGGCGGCAGCGTGAAAATGACGCCTGTGCCAACGCAACACCACACCACGATCGTCAATGCTCGCCGCACACCGCGACATCGTTCTTTTCGCCGTTCGTACCGCCGGCCTCCGGCCGGCGCCTTTGACTCTAGTTTTTTCTACTGCACCGCTGGTTCTTTACCTTTTCCGTTATTTGAAATCCTTTCAAATTTGAAATCGTCTCGGCTTCGGAGCGACGCCCATTTGATTCACAAATGTAGCTCACCTCTTTAGAGGTGAGGCTTTTTCTCCGCCCCGCTATAATCTCAATCCGATGAAATCCATCTATTCGGTCATTCTCCCGCTCGCTTTGCTGTCGTATGCAGCATCATTCGCGAGCCAAGCGCAAAAACAATCCCCCACCGCCGATCACCTCGGCCTCACCTGCGCTCAAATCCTTCAGATGTCATCGACCGACTGGATTAAAAAATTCACCGCCGCAAAAGACCCGAACGAACCCAGCACGCTCCAGGCAATCTCCACCTACGGCAAATGCTACGAGGCACGCACCACCCGCCTCGCCGCCTCTCTCGCAAAATCAGGAAAGGGCCCGCTAATGGGCGCGCGCGGAAACTTCAGCGATTTCGACCACGCTCTCAACGACTTCACCGCCAAGGCCCTCGCCGCCACCGATCCCCCGGCCGACGCGCAAAAAAAAGCCTACGCCGCGCTCTACGCAAAACAGTTCCGCTACCTATTTTATGAAGCCTCTGTCGAACACCTTGATACGCGTAACATTTTCTTGGCCGCTCCGGAAGACGCAGGCGATATGGGGAAAGCCAAAAATCACTTTGGTGAGCTTTTGGGGCTACTCCCAGAGGACAAAATGCACGAAATCCACAAGTCATTCGCGGAAGTTCTCGACAAAGCAGTGGTCGATCGTGACAGGAGACTTCAACTCTATCTCTTTGTCATCTTCCTCCTCGAATCCCCGTCAGAAACTCCGTACTCCCCGCCCCCGTTTTGATCCTCCCTTGTCTCTTTTCATGGCGCGGCATCCT
The DNA here is from genome assembly GCA_963736465.1 of uncultured Acidobacteriota bacterium. GTDB lineage: Bacteria > Acidobacteriota > Terriglobia > Acidiferrales > UBA7541 > Palsa-295. Next base: position 3,298 of record CAVTOS010000015.1, read on the forward strand.
GCCGGTTCGTTTCGCCTTTTCCGTATTTGAAACTCAAATTTTGAATTTGAGATCGTCTCTCTGCCTTTCAGTAGCACAGGCATTCCTGCCTGTGCCAACGTAACACCACACCTCGATCGTCAATTCTTGGCACACTTCCCGACATCGTTCCTTCGTCCTCAAGTCAAATCAGAGCGGCCAACGGTCGCGTTTTTTCATCGGCCCACAACAAGCGCCGTAGGCGCGGCACACACTTAGCCCATGGTGGAAACCCTGGGTACCGATTGCCGAAGTCATTTCAGCGCCGTAGGTGCGACATATTTCCCACTTCATGCCCGGCACCTAGGCCATACGCTGCTTTTAAACTTGCAAAGTGGTTACCAGTGCGTTATCATCAGTCGTGCGTCTTACGGACAACTCGCGCGGGAAGCATCAATCAGCCCCCACAGCCAGATCCGCGCGTCAAAACCTCTCCTATAATGCCGTCATTCGTCCCACCTCCCGTCGCTGTCACGCATTTCTAATCGCAAATCTGGAATTAGAATTCAGTCTAACCCCCATAAGAATCAGCAATCTAAGATTTTCTAATCGCAAATTTTCCGCGATTTTTTGCCCTCGGGAACAAACGTTTCAACCAGCGTCGCCTTCCTCCCGCCTCAACTTGCTCGCCACTCATCACCCATCACTCGCCACCGCCTTTCTAATCGAGACACCCCGATTAGAATTCCAACCAACTGCGACAGAACAAAGCTCACTACCAATTTCTAACTAATCGAGACAAAAATGCCCTCTTCGCTCCGCAAAAACCGGCAATAGTTGGCTTCCGTCGCCCTACTTTGGTAGTCTCCCCTCTCTTGACTCAGGAGACCCAATGACGCCCCGGAAGTTCCTGGCTTTCGCGGTTTTCGTGTGCATCGCAGTTCCCGTATCGCTATGCAGCGCGCAAAAGGATGGCGCTACAAATCAACTCGCGCGCGAAATCTACAAGCAGCTGATCGAAATCAACACCACCGATTCAGTCGGCAGCACCACCGTCGCCGCCGAAGCCATGGCCAAGCGACTTCGCGACGCCGGGTATCCTGAAGCCGACATTTTCATCGGCGGCCCGAACCCGCGAAAAGGAAACCTCGTCGCCCGGCTTCACGGCACCTGCGCTCGCAAACCGATTCTGATGATCGGCCATCTCGATGTAGTCGAAGCCCGCCGCGAGGACTGGTCCGTCGATCCGTTTCAACTCCTCGAAAAAGACGGCTACTTCTACGGCCGCGGCTCGATCGACATGAAATCCGGCGACACGTTCCTGATGGTGACGATGATTCGGCTAAAAAAGGAAGACTACAAACCCGACCGCGACATCATCATCGCTCTCACCGCCGACGAAGAAGGCGGGCAGTCCAACGGCGTCAATTGGTTGCTGAAGAATCATCGCGATTTGATTGACGCGGAGTTCATTTTGAATCCCGATGGCGGCACTTTTCAGATGGTCAACGGGAAGAAGTCGATGGTCGCGATTCAGGCCAGCGAAAAGCTCTATCAGGATTTCGAGTTCAAGGTCACGAATCCAGGCGGCCACAGCTCGCTGCCCGTCCCCGACAATGCCATCTACGAACTGGCCGAAGGGCTCACGCGTCTCGAACACTATAAATTCCCATTCGAGCTCAATGATGTCACGCGTTCCTACCTCGATCACATGTCCACAATCGTGGGAGGAGATCTGGGCGCAGACATGAAAGCTGTTTTGAAAGATCCTCCTGCCGCCGCCGCGATCAACCGCTTGTCGCAGAGGCCTTTCTACAACGGCATCACCCATACCACCTGCGTTGCTACCCGTCTCGATGCCGGCCACGCCAACAACGCGTTGCCGCAAATGGCCCGCGCGAATGTGAATTGCCGCATTCTCCCGTCGCACTCGGTGGAAGAAACTCAAGCCACGCTCGTGAAAGTTCTCGACGATCCCAAAATCTCGGTGACGCCAGTCCTCATCGGCGCGCTCGTTGCGCAAAAGAATCCTCCTTCACCGCTGCGTCCGGATGTGATGGGAGCCCTCGACAAAGTCACGCAAGAAATGTGGCCGGGAGTCCCCGTAGTTCCAGTGATGGAAACCGGTGCGTCGGATGGCGCCTACTCCCGCGCCGCTGGAATTCCAACCTATGGAATTTCCGGCATGTGGATGGATCCCAACGACGACCGCTCGCACGGTCGCGACGAGCGTCTTGAGGTCTGGTCCTTTTATACTGGCGTGGACTTCTACTACCGCTTCGTAAAGGCACTCAGTTCGGGCCAATAAAATTCCGGTGCCGATAAAATTCCAGCGAGAGACGGCAACTAAATGAGTCTGATGCGCACCGCGATCTTGAAGGCTTCCGCGAACCCGTGGATGCGCAAAAACGCCCCGCGCTACGGCTTCTTGCGCCGCACCGTCACCCGCTTCCTGCCCGGCGAAAAGATTGACGACGCTCTCGCAGCCGCGCGCCAACTGGCCGAAAAACGAATCGCAACTCTCGTCACGCAACTCGGTGAAAATATCGAAAACCGCTCCGAGGCGGAATCGGTCACCAATCACTATCTCGACGTTCTGCAGCGGATCAGCGCCGCTGGTCTGCCAACCGAAGTTTCTGTAAAACTCACGCAGCTCGGCCTCGATCTCGATCGCGAGTTCTGTTACGCCAATCTTGCGAGACTTATCGAAGCGACGCCGCCCGACGAAACACTCTGGATCGACATGGAGCAAAGCCCTTACGTGGACGTCACGCTGGAAATTTATCTGCGCGCCCGCAAAGCGTATGCGAACGTGGGAGTTTGCGCTCAGGCATATCTGTATCGCACGCAGAAGGACCTGGATTCACTGATTGCCATCGGCGCAGCCGTTCGTCTGGTGAAAGGCGCGTACAACGAGCCCGCAGAAATCGCGTATCCCAGAAAAAAGGATGTCAACGCGAGCTATATGGACCTGGCCAAAAGATTGTTAAGCCCGGAAGCTCGCAAAGCAGGCGTGCGCGCCGCGATCGCTACCCACGATCGCGCGCTGATCGCGAGCCTCATCGAATGGGCCACAGCGCAAGGAGTTCCGAAGAATCGCCTCGAATTCCAAATGCTCTATGGCATCCAACGCGCCGAGCAATTGCGACTCGCGCAAGAAGGCTACCGCTCCGCCGTCCTGATTTCCTACGGCACATTCTGGTATCCATGGTTTATGCGCCGCCTGGCCGAGCGCCCCGCCAACGTTCTCTTCCTCGCCCGCAATTTCTTCGGTAGCTAGTCTTTACATCGCGCAGAAACTGAACATTTCGCCCCCGCGTTGCGTACCTCGATCATCGTCCGAGGTGCACCGATGAAAAATTTGTGGCAGGACGTCCGTTACGGACTCCGCATGCTCGCGAAGAGCCCCGGCTTCACAGCCGTGGCCGTGCTCACCCTTGCCGCCGGCATCGGAGCGAACACGGCTGTCTTCAGCGTCATCAATTCCTTCTTGTTTTCTCCCTTGCCGGTTCGGGATCCGAATCGCCTCGTTGTTGTCGCCTGCCACGACACGAAAAACGACTACCCGCATGAAATTTCGCAGCTGGATTTCAAAGACCTCGAAGCGCAGAACAGTGTCCTGACGGACATGACCGCCTATTTGATTCACTTCGGCGGCCTCAGCGCGGATCACCGCAGCGAGCGCGTTCTCGTCACGTATGTAGAGGGCAATTACTTCACGTCGCTTGGAATCCAGCCTGTGCTGGGCCGCGTTTTCCTTCCGTCGGAAGGCCAGACGCCGGGAAAGGATCCGATTCTTGTTCTTGGCTATGCGTACTGGATGCGGCGTTTCAACGGCGACCCGGGCGTGATCGGAAAGACCGTTGATCTCGACGGGCATCCGGTGACGATTGTCGGCGTCACGCCGAAGGAATTTCACGGGACCTTCTTTATCGTGGAGTCCAATGTCTACGCGCCGCTGGCTTCGATTACCGATAGTCCGGAATCCCAACGAATTCTCCACGGACGCGACGAGCGCCAGATGCGCGCGCTTGCGCACTTGAAGCCGGGCGTCACGATCCCGCAAGCGCGCGCCGCGCTCCAGATCCTTGCTGACCGGCTCGGTGCCGAATATCCAGACACGAACAAGGGCGTGCAGATGGACGTGATCTCGGAGAAATTGGCGAGGCCCGAAGCGGGGAGCGCTAGCGCGTGGCCTTTGATCGCCACGGTGTTTCTCAGCCTCGTCGGCCTGATTCTGCTGGTTACCTGCGTGAACGTTACGAATCTTCTTCTCTCTCGCGCTTCTGTGCGCTCGAAAGAAATGGCGATTCGCGCTGCGCTTGGCGCTGGGCGCGGCCGCATGTTCCGCCAATTGCTCAGCGAGAGCGTGCTGATCTCTATTTTTGGCGGGCTTGGCGGCGCTGCTCTCGGACTTTATCTGATGAGATGGATTGAAGCGATTCGTCTTCCCGGAGACTTTCCGCTGCGCACCGACCTTCCGTTCGATTGGCGGATGTTCGCTTATGTGGCGTCGATAGCCATCGCAGCCGGACTGCTGGCAGGCCTTGCTCCTGCATGGCGTGCCTCGAGGCTGGACCTGAATGAAATCCTGCGCGAGAGTGGGCGGTCGCTTATCGGCGGCGCCGGCCACACGCGGATTCGGAATGCGCTGGTGATCGCGCAAGCTGCGGGTTCTCTGGTTGTGCTGATTATTGCGGCACTTTTCCTGCGGAGCCTGGAACGCGCCCAGAAGCTTGACATCGGACTCAATCCCGATCACGTCCTGAATCTCACCATGGATGTGCAGCAGCTCGGACTCGATGAAACTCGCGGGCAAAGTTTCTACCGCCAGTTGGGCGAGCGTATTCGCGCGCTTCCGGGAGTGGAATCGGCGAGCTTCGCCTACTCGGTCCCTATGGGTTATTACAGCCAATGGAACGAAGTGTGGAAGGAAGGCCAGGAAGGAATGCCGGAGGGTGACGTGCCGCGGTTCCCCCATAACAAAATAGATTCCGGCTATTTCGCCACAATGGGAATTTCGATTCTGAGTGGAAGGCCGATCGACGAGCACGACCAGAGCAGCTCACCGCGAGTAGCGGTAATCAACGAGACGATGGCCCGGCAATTCTGGCCCGGACAGAATCCCATCGGCCATCATGTCCGTTACGGTTCGAGCCAGGAGCCGGGAGTGGAGGTGGTGGGTGTGGCGCGCGACGGAAAGTACGGATTCATCGCCGAGGATCCGCGTCCTTACTTCTAATGTACCGCTTACGCAGGATTATTCGTCGGTCCGTGTGTTGCACGTGCGCACATCCGCGTCTTCGGCCGCGCTCACGCGAGCGATCGAAGATCAAGTTCATTCGCTCGAGCCCGCTTTGCCGGTTTTCGACGTAATGACGATGCACGATGCTCTTCAGGGTGGTAACGGTTTCCTGTTGATGCGCCTGGCCGCTCAATTTGCGGGCGCGCTCGGCGGGCTGGGGTTGCTGCTTGCGGTGGTCGGCGTCTATGGAGTGATTTCTTACGCAGTGAACCAGCGGATTCACGAAATTGGAATTCGGATGGCGCTCGGCGCGCAACGCGAAAATATTCTCGGTCTCGTGATGGCGCAAGGCCTGAAACTCGTGGGGATCGGTCTCGTGGCTGGACTGGCGATTTCCCTGGCGGCTAGGAAAGTTGTAGCGAACCTGCTGGTGAACACAGCGGCGGTGGATCCGATCGCATACGCACTCGCGACTTTACTGCTCGTCTTGGTTGCCGCTTTGGCTTGTTACATTCCGGCGCGGCGCGCCATGCGAACCGATCCACTCGTGGCGCTGCGATACGAGTGAATTCGAATCTTTAGGGCTTTGCTTCATCCGTGGCAGACGCTGGCTGAGCCGCCGGCGATTCTGGCTGCGGAGCAGGCGCAGGTTGCTGAGCGGCGATGTGGCGTATGGTTTGCGTCTTCCGTTTTGGCACGGCAGCAGCCGATAGCGATTGGTTGACGGTCAAGATCGTGTCGCCATGAACCACCACGCGGAAGCGCCTGTCCGTGGCTTTGATTGCCGGCGTATCTTTGTGAAATCCGGTCAGGAAATACGGATAGCCTTCAAAGTTTTTGGTGTGTTCGTTGTCCGGCTGCTTCACCGCAAAGTTGAGCGGAATGCGTTCGCCGTTGGTGGCCATGATGTCCTGCATGAACCATGCCACCGCTCCCGCGCCATGTGTTCCGGCCGGGCGGACTGCAAGGACGCGCGCGCGCGCTTCTGAGCCTCGTACCACGACTGGAACGCCGTCCACGACAAGATCCTCGACAGCTTCCATTTCGACGATCGTTCCTTCCTGCAATTCCTCCGAGGAAACATTGCCCTTCAGCTCGACTTCGAACGCCATGCCGTCGGGAATTTTGACGTCAACGCCTTCCGGAATCTTTTGTGCTGGAACGCCGGTTGCGACCGGTGCCTGCAACATAGCAAGGACTACTTTGTCGGAGACGCCTGCGGCGCGAAGCTTTTGAATCTGAGGAGGCGTCATATCGAAAGCGCATGGATTGGTTGAAATCTTCTTCAGCAAGAAGTCCGAGCCTGGATGCATGGCGTGCATCGCCAGGACGTCATCGGTGGTGAGCGCAGAGGCCGGCGGCTGCGGGGCGCTGGGTTCAACGGGCTTGGGATCTTCCGTCAGGCCGAACGTATAAACATGTTGCCGGGGCGGTGGCGCATCGGCCAAGTCCGCGAAGCGCACCCAGCCCATTCGTCCATCCTGCGTTTGAACCTGAGCGAAGCTGCCCTTTTGAGCGACGATTTCAACTTTCTCGCTGCAGCGCAGTTTGCCGAGCTCTTCAAACCGCTCAGTGGACTTGTACATCAGAACGTAAGCGTCATACGTTCCGCAAAGCGCATAGCTGGTGGAATCGGCCGCGCGCGCAGAAGAAGCGGCGGCGACGAGAACTAAAAACGCGAGGGTTCGAGCCTTCATCCTGTGCCCCAAGTCCGGAGCCCGTGGAAACGGCGTGCCGGATTCACAAGAAATTAGCTTCCGAAGTGATTGTTGCGGAAGGGTGAGAACTCTCCAATAGTACTTTGAGCCAGTCTGTCCTTAAGAGCTAAGGCGCAGCCGCAGGAGCGCTTCGATAATAAATTCCGGAGCAAACCTAAAAAACTGTCCTAAAGGACAGTAGATTTTTGCCGTTCGCTATCTATAAAGTGGTCCACCCGCCCAGGAAAATTACATTTGAAATCTCCGAGGAACCTCGGATTGAGAGCGGAGAGTGCCATGGTCAACGTCGGTCTCGACCTCGTCGGCGAGTTTCGACAAGGTCTGAAGGCGCTGAAAAACGGTTACCCCCAGAAAGCCCTCGTACACATGCGAACGGCGTTTGAATACGAAAAACACAATCCTTTCTACATTTCGTTTCTAGGCTTGTCGGTAGCGCGCGCGGAACGCCAATGGGATCGAGCGACAGAGCTGTGCGAAATCGCGGTGCAATTGCGGCGTAACGAATGCCAGTTTCATTTGAACCTGGCGGAAGTCTACGCGCTCGCAGGACGACGGGAGAAGGCGCTGGACACGATCGATGCGGCGTTGGCGCGTTTTGGAAATGACGGGCGACTGGTGCGGGCGCGAAGCCGGGTGGAAAAGCGGCGAGCTCCCGTGCTGCCATTTCTCATGCGCGATCATTTCTTGAATCGCACGATCGGGAAGATGCGGCACCGGACGCTGAGCCGCTTCGGCAAGACGGCATAGCTAGCGCGCGGCCGAAATCCCGGCGCACGATCAGGAAAGTCAGAGAATTCGCTTACTAACCAGCGTGCGCTTGCATCTTGACAACAAGCAGGCGTCCCTGGCGGCTTTCGAGCGCGAGCAGAGCTTTCTTATTTGGGAGGCCGCCGCCATAACCGACCAGGCTGCCATTGCTGCCGATGACGCGATGGCACGGGATGATGATAGGAATTGGATTCGAACCGTTTGCCAGACCGACCGCTCTCGAGGCGTTGGGTTTGCCCAGGCGTCGAGCCAGCTCGCCGTAGGAAGTGGTTTCGCCGTAAGGAATCGTCTGAAGCACTTGCCAGACGCGAAGCTGAAATTCCGTGCCGGTGAGTGACAACGGCAGGTGGAACTCTTTCAACTCGCCGAAAAAGTAAGCGCGCAATTGTCGGATGGTTTCCTGTAACGGTGCCGGATCTTTGCGCCAATGTGATTCGGGATGTTCAGGGCGCTTGCCGGCGGCGAAACTGATCAGGCGGAGGCCGCGTTCGTCGGAGGCCAGCAACGTCTTGCCGAGCGGAGTTTCGTAGTGGGTGTAGCAGATATCGGTCATAGATTGTTTCTCCTGCAATTCGAATCGTACCGCAAACCCGGCTGTGCCTGCCATGCGATGTGGATGAAAAAAAGCACAAGCGAAATGAATGATGTCTTGCGGGTGCCAAGTATCGCGGTGGGCTAGTGTTGTTACGCGGGCACAGGCAGGAATGCCTGTGCTACTGAAAGGCGACGTCAAAAGAGCCGGCGAGGACGCTGATTTTTCTTAGCCTGGGAGCGGGCGCGATTGAACGGGTTGGCGTCGGATTCCTGCGACGGTGGCCGAGGAACTAGCGTTTGAGAGCAAGGGCGAGGTTTCTTCGTGAGATCGAGAAATAAGGAAAGCGAGGCGAGTGGTACAGCGGTAGAGAGCCCATCCGATTACAACGCACAGAACGACGAATGAAAAGAGCGTAATAAAGCCTGCGAAGAAGACGACGAAAGCGGCCGTCATTTGAAATAGCGGGTTCAGGAGCAGAGGAAATGTCATCGGTAACTACCTTCCGCGTTCGCCGGTTTATTGCTGTAAATACCGGGATCACGATGAAACGAATTCCTAAAGCCGGGCCTGGCGTGGGCTCTGTCTTAGACCTTGTAGCGAAAATAGGTTACTGGGGCGATGACCGCTATCGGCATAAGGCCTGATTCCGGGGGAGTTGTCGCTGTAAGCAAATTATTGCGTGAGCCGCAACCAAAGCCGGCGGTACGTAAACTCCAAAAAATATCTAAGGGCATCCCTTGATAGTGTTGAGCGAGGGACGCTAGTACCTTCTACTGTGCTGAGTCCCGGCCCCAGATAGATTCGCAAACCTGCCGAAGTGAAAGGGGACATTCAATTATGAGCTCACGTGCAATGAGTTTTGCAGCCGGTGCCGTGCTATTTGTTACCGGGCTCGCCGGGTGCTCGAGAAGCGACACGCGATCGCCGGCGGTGGCTGATGAAATCAGAAAATCGCTGGATCAATCCGGCTACAAGGACGTCTCGGTGAGCCAAGACCGCGAGAAAGGGGTGGTGACTCTTAGCGGTCACGTGGCTGCAGACTCCGACAAGCAACAGGTGGAATCGATCGCGAAATCCATGTCGGTGGGACAGGTGGTTGCGGACGAAATTCAGGTGCTGCCGGCCGGCGGGGAACACGATGCGAAAGCAGTGGACTCCGATCTGGACAAGGGTATCGACAAGAATCTGGATGCCACGCTGATTCAGAACAGACTGAACGAGGACATCAGCTATGACGTGAAGAATGGGGTGGTGACGCTGAAAGGGAACGTGAATTCCGAAATCCGGCGTAACCAGGCGGCGCATATCGCTTCTTCCGTGCCGAACGTTCAGCAGGTGGTGAATGAGCTGCAGGTGAAAAATCAGAAAGCCAGTTCGTCGAATTAATTAAAACTAGGGCGCGTGAGCCATGGCTAGGGGCAGAACGAATTCGAAAACGAATTGAGGAGATCTTTATATGGTGCGATGGGCTTTGCTGTTTCTGGTTGTCGCGATCGTTGCGGGAATATTCGGCTTTGCGGGGGTAATGGCGGCGGCTGCGGGAATCGCGAAGCTACTTTTTTATGTGTTCCTGGTTCTATTCGTGGTTTCGCTGGCCATGAGCGTCGTTAGCCGGGCGTGAGATTAGAAAGCGCGAGCGACACGGTTGTGACGCGATTTAATCCATCGAAGGATTTGTACAATCTCCTCGCTGTAGTGGTGGCGGTTGTCACAATCGCTGCGCTGTACTTCGCGCGAATCGTTCTGATCCCGTTTGCATTAGCCGTTCTTTTCACTTTTATTCTCACGCCGGTGGTGCGGCTGCTCGAGCGAGCTCGATTGGGGAGGACTTTCTCCAGTCTCTTGGTCGTAGTTCTCACGATTGGAGCGTGCGGCGGGCTGGGATGGGGCGTCTCGAAGCAGTTTGAGCAGGTGGTGAATCAGCTGCCGTCGTACAAGGTTAATATCAAGGGAAAATTAGCCTCGCTACACTGGTCCGATAGTCACACTTTACATAATGCATCTGAGACCGTAACGGAAATCAGCAAAGATCTCGCAGCCAAGCCAGCGCCCTCCTCTTCGGGAGAATCCGAGCAAGCAGTCCGCCTCAGGAGCCACGGCGCTGCGCCGGCGCAACCGGTTCCGGTCCAGGTGATAGCGCCGCCCTCGCTGCCACTCGAATCCCTGCAAAGCGTGCTTGGACTGATTGCGCGCGCGCTTATCGTAGTGGTGTTCACGATTTTCATGCTGATTCGGCGCGAGGATCTGCGAAACCGGCTGATTTCGCTGATCGGTCACGGACACATGCATTTGGTGACCCAGACGCTCGACGAAGCCAGCTCACGGGTTAGCAGGTATTTGTTGATGCAGTTTCTGGTGAATATCGGCTACGGAATCTTTATCGGGATGGGGCTTTATTTCATCGGACTTCCCGGCGCGCTTCTATGGGGCGTGATTGTTGGGATTCTGAGGTTTCTTCCGTACGTTGGTCCACCGCTGGGCGGCATCATGCCGCTGATCCTTTCGATGGCTGTTTTCAGCGGCTGGTCGAAACCGCTAATGGTTCTGGGCCTTTTCGTTATTACGGAGCTAGCGGTTTCGAATCTGCTTGAGCCGATGCTATACGGCGCGCACACGGGGATTTCTTCTCTGGCGATTGTGGTAGCAGCAATTTTCTGGACGGCGATCTGGGGCCCGATCGGACTCGTGGTGTCAACTCCCTTGACCGTTTGTCTGCTGGTGGTTGGGCGACATGTTCCGCAACTGCGGTTTCTGCACATTCTCCTGGGCGACGAGCCGCCCTTGACGCCCGAGTCGCGTTTTTATCAGCGGCTGCTTGCGATGGACTATGAAGAGGCGCGCGAGGTGCTGCAAAAATGCCTGAAGGAAATGAGCCTCGAAGAGCTTTATGAAAACGTGCTGATCCCTGCGCTGGGCATGGCGGAACAGGACCGGCACCAAAACCTGCTTCAGGACGAGAACGAAAAATTCATCAGCCAGAGCACGCGCGAATTGATTGACGAACTATGCGAGCCGCGCAATGGGGAAAGTCAACACGAGGCGGAGGGCGACGGAGCGGAAGCCCCGCCGAAAGCTGCGGCACCTCATCCGGTGCGGCCTCTAGGTATTATTTGCGTTCCGGCACGAGATGAAGCGGATGAAATTGTGGGCACGATGCTGGCACAGTTGCTGCAACAGGCGGGACATCGAGCCGAATGCCTGGAGGTGGAAAGCGGCGAGCGGATGATCGCGCAGATTTCGAGTGAGAAGCCGGACATCGTTTGTATCTCCGCCCTTCCCCCCTTCGCGATACCTGCGGTGCGCGCGCTGTATGGCAGGATGCACGCGCAAAATCCCACTCAGAAAGTTCTGGTTGGTTTATGGCACTTCTCCGGGGACTCGACGAAACTCGAGCGGAGACTCGCGTTGAAAGACGATTCGCGCGCATTTACGACGCTGGTCGACCTTGTGCATGAGGTGCAGGAGATGTCCGCGATACCGGCGCAAGCGGTAGAGCATTCTTAGCTGACATCTGGAATTTGGATTTGGTTTTTTGGCGGCGATGACGACTGGAATCCGGGGTACCTCTTTTATTCCTCTGCCACTACAGGCATGATGGTATGGGAGGGCAATACTGGAATCAGTAGAATCCGCAACAAGGAATATGACCTCGATTGGAGCTAACTCGTCTTTATATAGAAATCATTCCATATGCGAGCATCAACTGACGCAGTTGCGATAGTTGCGTCCCGGCCCCTGGATGAATTCAAAATCGATAGGAGGATTGATGCGTTATCTCCGATATGTACTTTGCTTTTTGCTTTTGGGAGTGCCGGTGCTATTCATCGCCGGTGCGGCTTCCGCCCAAGTTGCTATTTCCGTCGCGATTGCTCCGCCCGAATTGCCCGTGTACGAGCAGCCAGTTTGCCCGGGAGATGGGTACATCTGGACTCCCGGCTACTGGGCCTGGGACGGGAGCGATTACTACTGGGTGCCTGGCACTTGGGTGCTTGCGCCGCAAGTCGGTTACTTCTGGACTCCGCCGTACTGGGGCTGGGGCGGTTCTGCTTTTATTTTCCACGCCGGTTATTGGGGACCGACGGTGGGCTTCTACGGTGGAATCAACTATGGATTCGGCTACTTCGGCAATGGTTTCTCAGGTGGGCGATGGGAGGGAGGTCACTTCTTCTATAACACCGCGGTTTGGCACGTAAACAGAGAAGAGGTCCACAACGTGTACGAGGAAAGAGTGAACGTAAGAGAAAATGTTCGAGTGAGTTACAACGGTGGACGGGGCGGAATTGAAGCGCGGCCGACCCGCGAGGAAGAGGCTGCCGACCATGAGCGGCATCTACCACCTGACCAAAACCAGGTCCGTCACGAAGAGGCGGCTCGTTCGAATCGTGATCTAAGGAATTCCGTGAATCACGGGAAGCCGCCTGTGACTGCGACACCGCGTCCCGGAGAATTCAACGGGCATGAAGCGACGCCGGCTAGAGAAACCACGCGAACTGAGACACCTTCGGGCCATACGAACAATCCGGTGCATCCGAAAGATCTGCCTGCATATCAACGTCCGGCAGCTCCGAATACCGGCAATACAAAGACGGATCAGAAATACCAGAAGCAGCAGGAAGACCTGGCCAAGAAACAGGATCAACAGCGGCAAAAACTCCAGCAGCAACAAGATAGGGAGCATCAGCAGTACACGAAGCAGAACGCCAATGAGGCGAGAAATCAGCAATTGGAACAGAAGCACGCGCAGCAAACGCAGCAGCTACAGCAGAAACACGTGCAACAGCAACAGCACCTACAACAGAAGCAGCAGCCGGCGCATCAAACGTCGGCGCCGAAGGAAAATAAACACTAGCGGTCCGGTAATAGCAAAACGGGCGGGGCGCCTGCCGATTGGCAATTGCCCCGCCCGATTTTTTGCATCAAGCGCGATGGGACTAGGAAGAGGACTTCTTCCTGGGGACCTTGGCACCTTTCTTGCGAGCTTCCGAAAGTCCGATCGCGATCGCCTGTTTGCGGCTGGTTACCTTACCGCCTCTGCCGCCTTTTCCCGATCGGAGAGTCCCGCGCTTTTCCCGGCGCATCGCGCTCTCCACGCTCTTGCCTGCAGCTTTGCCGTATCGAGCCATCACGCTTCTCCTTGTGCCTGATTTTCCAAAGACAACAGCGGCCCGATCAGTGTCCGCTCTTGGCGCTTTTCGTTGCGTCGTCCAGCCGATAAGAAGTGGCGAATTCATCCACCTGTTTTTCGGCTGCATCTTTCGCGATTCCGTACCGCTCTTGAATTTTGCCTACGAGTTGTTCTCTCTTACCGTTAATGGTGGTGAGGTCGTCGTCGGTGAGCTTTCCCCACTTTTCTTTAATCTTGCCGGCTGATTGTTTCCACTTGCCTTGGATTTGATCCCAGTTCATGTAATTCCTCCTGGAGTTCGGTGAGTTAGACAGCGCTTCCATAGTGCATAGAGAAAGAGCCGGACCGGAATACAGCGCACCGTGTACCTGCCCGAACGATGCGCCGTATGTACGAGTTTAATGGTGTTCTGAAGCCGGTGATGTGAGGCATTTTCGAAGCGTCCGGCCTTTCCGCACTGAGCGACACTGGAATTGACGATGGCTAAGGCGACAAGATCTAGCGGTTACAGCGATTGCTTGATGGTGAGGGCTGGAGGGCGGCCCTAGTCTAGCGAGGCATTCTAAAAATCTCAGGGCGCGACCCTTTCAGGAGTGTTGTGATGGCGGAAAAAACGTTGAAGTCGGTTTTCGTGGATGAACTGCGCGATATTTACAACGCGGAACAGCAGTTGATCAAGGCATTGCCAAAAATGGCGAAGGCTGCCACCTCAGAAGAGCTGCGAAACGGCTTCGAGGAGCATCTCGAGCAAACGAAAGAGCATGCCGCTCGCATTGAAAAGATTTTCAGCGCCATGGGCGAGCCGGTGAAAGGCAAGAAGTGCAAGGGCATGGAGGGAATCGTGTCGGAAGGTGGCGAAGTGATGTCCGAGGATTATGAAGGCACGGTTATGGATGCGGCGTTAATCTCGGCCGCGCAGAGAGTGGAGCATTATGAAATTGCTGCATACGGCGCCGTACATGCTTACGCAGAACTGTTGGGCGAGAGCGATGGAGCGTCATTGCTCGAACAGACTCTGGAAGAGGAAAAAGAGACCGATCAAAAGCTGACCGATCTTTCGAAGCAGATCAACTCCGAGGCGTACCAGGGCGGCAGTGAAGAAACGAGCAAAATGAAGCCGAAGCAGCGGGCTGCGAAAGCGGGAACAAACCGCTGAACAGTTGAGTGGCGCATAGGGGAGGGGCGGATGAACGTCCTTCCCCCGGCGCAAAGCTTGAAAAGGGACAGACTATGTTGATTTTTGTGGGAATGGTTTTGGTTTTGGCAATCCTTGTGGGCTTCTCGCAGCGGCTGAATCGCGGTCCCTTTCCCAGCGGTGAATTCAGTTTTATCGTGCTTGTTTTCTTGGTGCTTTTTCTCTTAGGCAGATTGTAAGCCTAGCGATCAAGGACTCGAAATTACTTCTCCGCTATTTTCAGCTATGGGCAGCCTGTGTCTCCGGCTTGACTTGCGCAATGCACGTGCATTCAGCAAGTTACACGCTCCTGGGCTGATGGACTGTGGTGCGGCGCCGTGACGTTCGCCCGGAATAATGGTTACTACATCTTTCCCGGTGCGGAAATACGGGAAGAAGAGTGCCGCACGGTAAGAGGAGACAGGATAGAATCTAGGAACGTGTTAAAGACGATGACAGCGGGTCTTCGAATATTAATCGTGGATGACGAAAAAGCGGTGCGGACGGCCCTGGGAAGGCTGCTGGGCACGCGCAGCGAATGGACGGTGGTTGGCGAAGCGGCCGACGGTGCCGAAGCTATCGGCAAGGCGAAAGAGCTGAAACCCGACGTGATTATCATGGATGTAACTCTGCCGGAGCTCAACGGGTTAGCAGCGACTCCGGAAATCAAGAAGGCCATCCCTGGCGCCGAAGTCCTGATCTTCACCCAGCATGAATCCTCGCAGATGATCCGCGAAGCCAAGAACGCGGGCGCGAGCGGTTACCTACTAAAGTCTCAAGCGAACTGGCTTGTAGCTGCTGTTGAGACGATCGGACAACACAAGCCGTTCTTCGGCGGCAAGAATCTATCGGAAGTCCGGTAGTTCTGCCGCAGTTACCAATTCTCAAGCGCAGACGTATCCTTATCCGAGGCATCCCAGCCATTCGGAGTAGGCGCCTGCTGTGATTCCTATGAAGACTGATGATCGAAAAGTGAAAGCCATCGAATCCAGGGTCTATGCGGAAGCGATGGCCGAAACAATTCGGGAGTCCATTGTAATTCTCGATGAGGACTTGCGGATCATTTCCGTGAATCGAGCCTTCCTGGAGACATTCCGAGTTACGCGCCACGAAATCGAAAACAGACTTTTCGGCGAATTCGGTGGAGGGGAATGGGACATTCCCGCGTTGCTAGCGTCACTCAAGAATGTTGTCCGGCAAAAAGCCGAATTGAAAAATTACGAGATTGGCCACGATTTTCCGGGGGTCGGGCAGAAGTTTCTGGTTTTGAATGCCCGGCAAATCCCGAGCCATGACGGCGCAGGGCGCTGGATGCTTCTTGCGATCGAAGATCGCACGCTGGAGCTTCGAACCATCGAGAATCTGAGAAAGCAGACGGAATTACTGCAGCTCGCCCACGATGCGATCCTTGTTCGCGATGTGGACAGCGTAATTTTATTCTGGAATCGCGGGGCGCAAGAGACCTACGGTTGGTCCGCTGCGGAGGCGTGCGGCAATATATCGCATCAACTCCTCAGTACGAAATTTCCCGACCCGTTCGATCACTGGCAGGAAAAACTGCTTAGCCGAGGCTCCTGGGAAGGCGAGCTGGTGCACAGGACCAAAGACGGAAAGCGAATCCATGTAGCCAGCCGCCAGGTGTTGCAGCACGATCAGACGGGACGGATGATTGGCATTCTCGAGATCAATCGAGACATCACCTCCCGCAAGGATGCCGAAGAGGCGCTTCGCAATCTCTCCGGGCGTTTGCTCCAACTGCAGGACGAGGAACGCCGCCGGATTGCGCGCGAACTGCACGATAGTACCGGGCAGAGCCTGGCGGCGCTGGTGATTCATCTTTCGGCGGTTAGCGCAAGAATTTCCGAAATTGATGCGGCGGCTGCGGAAATGCTGCACGAAGCAATCGATCTCTCGCAGAAGGCATCTGACGAGACCCGTACGCTGTCGTACCTCTTGTACCCTCCTACGCTCGATCACGCCGGACTGCGATCTGCCTTGGAGTGGTACATCGACGGATTCACACAGCGAAGCAAGGTCAAGGTCGAGTTGGACGTTTCAATTGGCCGCGAGCGGCTTGCCGAAATCGTGGAGCGAACACTTTTCCGAGTCGTGCAGGAGAGTCTTACAAATATATTCCGCCACTCAGGAAGCGACACCGCCAGCGTGCGCATCAGCCAGCGGCCGGGAATTGTTTGTTTGGAAGTGGCAGACAATGGCAAGGGAATCCCAGACGACGTGCTGGCGGCACTCAACAGCAGCGGCGGCCAGCTGGGAGTGGGTATTCGGGGGATGAGGGAGCGCATCAGGCAACTGGGCGGTTGGCTCCAAGTTAAATCCCACCCCGGCGGCACAACAATTATATCGAGTCTTCCAGTTTAGTGACCCTTGTCTGAGCCGAGGGTATCCCGTAACTCGCGTAAATTCTGTGGAAAATACAGGATTCTACCTAGGAGTACTAAAGGATGGCTCCGATAGGCCAGAAACAGAAAGCAGACTAAGGTACGTAGGTATTTTCTGTACCAGCTGACTTGGGCGATCAGCTGTTCGTTCAATTATTGGGGCAACTTCGCGTGCCGATCCTGATCGCCGACCTCTTGTATAATTGACAGCAAATCTTGAAAACGGCAGGAGTAAATGATGACCAAAGCTCTCCGAATTCTAATCGCTGACGACCACGACCTCATGCGGCGCGGTATTAAGGGCATGTTGCAGTCGCATCCGGGATGGGAGATTTGCGGAGAGGCCCATACGGGACGGGAAGCTGTCACCAAGGCGCAAGAATTGAAGCCGGATATCGCGATTCTCGACATCAGCATGCCGGACTTGAACGGTGTGGACGCTGCGCGAAGGATTCGCAAAGAGTCGCCAAACACTGAGATTTTGATTTTGTCAGTACATTATTCGGACCAGTTGATTCGGGATATTCTGGAGGCCGGGGTTCGCGGATACATCGTGAAGTCCGACTCGGATCGCGACCTGATTATCGCGGTGGAGACACTGGCGAATCACAAGCCCTTCCTGACCCCGCGGGCAACTGAAGTAATGCTGACGAATTTCAAGGAAGGCCGGATGCGCTCGGAACTTCCCACTTCGTTGCGCGACCGGCTGACGTCGCGCGAGCGGGAAATTGTTCAATTGCTGGCGGAAGGAAAGAGCAGCAAGGAAGTGGCTTCGTCGCTCTGCATCAGCGTAAAAACGGCGGAAACGCACCGAGCCAATATCATGCGCAAGCTACAATTGCATACCGTGAGTGAACTGGTCCGTTACGCGGTGCGAAATCAGATTGTCGAAGCGTAGTAAAACTCGGTAGCCCTCACCGAGAAAGTCTAAATCCAGATTCGCAGAATTCTGGGCGGGTTAATGCGTTCCAGCGCGTTTTCTCGGGTTCAGGGTCTGCCTTTAAGAGCGCGAATCAGGCTTACTACAGGAAATTCCGATTTGTCCTAACGCGTAATCCGTATTGTTGAAGGTATTTGTTTGCAAGATTATTGCGGTACGGGAGGAGGATGAAATTCGGTGACCTTGTAAAAGCAAGGTTGGAGGGCTGGGCCGATTTTCGTTCTCCTTCTCGTCCAAGATAGAAAGGCTTTCCCATGAATAAACCGGCAGCGGCTGAAGAGAGCATCGCCCGTGTATCGCGAAATGACGCGGTCGAAACGGTTGCACCATCTCTCGCGCGCCCGACGGTGCTTGTAGCGACGGCTGATCCTTTAATCCGCGCGAGCATGCGCGATCTTCTTCAGGGATATCCAATCAGGACGATTTGGGCGAGGGGCGTGAATGAGGTGCGATTGGCGCTTGTGAAAGAAGGCGTGCTAGCTTGTTTTTGCGGTTTCTGGCTGATCGATGGCACTTACCGCGACGTGGTTCGCCATTTGAAGCGGCAATCGGTTGAGATTCCGGCAATTGTGGTGTGCGAACCGGCTTGTCCACAGGAATATAGAGACTACCTGGCGGCGCTGAATCTCCGAGCATTTGACTTTCTTTGCCATCCATATCGCAAGATGGACTTGGAGCGGATTCTAGAGGCCGCCATTTCGAAGCGCGGTGAATCCGTTCATGTGGCGCAAGCTCCCGTACGCGGCGTAGTGCAGGAGCCGGACTTGCGCAGGGCTGGCTAGGGCGACTGTAGGCGGTGCGTCGCGCACAAGCGAGCGACAGACGCGGACGTTCTGGTGAAGCACAGGCCTTGCGGCGATCATCAATACCCCATCGTTCTTATTTGCGATCTCTTTCAGGGACTAGAAAGAAACCGGGTCAACGCACCAATAAGCTGTGAAGGTGCGCCTGAGCCGCTGTATCCTTCTAAACGCACGAGTATCCTCGCCAATTTTCGCGCATGCACTAGCTCTTTTTCTTTCGCAGAAGTAATTTAAAGCAGGAAGAGGCCATGTCTCACTCACCGCTAGTGGTGTTTCCCGAGCACGAAGAACCGATTCGCGCCGAGCTCTTCAGCGTGGAACGGCTGGAACAGCATGCCGAGTCGCTGGCGGCGGCTCAGAGGGTGACTGAGACCATCGGCGAAGGCCGCCCGTTGATTCCGCGCGTCTTGGAGAACGGCCGCGTTCTCCTCGAATACTATCAAGCGACCGCCGCAGCTGTTTCGCGCGAGCAGGCAATCACACCGGCTGCCGAATGGCTCATTGATAATTTCTACATCGTAGAAGAACAGCTGCGCGAGATTCGGGACGATTTGCCTCCCGGGTTTTATCGAAAGCTTCCCAAACTTTCTGCCGGCCATCTGGAAGGTTATCCCCGCGTCTTTGGCGTCGCCTGGGCTTATGTGGCGCATACGGACAGCCGGTTCGATCCCGAAATACTGCGGCGGTTCATAGCGGCCTATCAGCGCGTTCAACCGCTCACGATCGGCGAACTCTGGGCGGTGGCGATCACGTTGCGGGTGGTGCTGGTGGAGAACCTTCGCAGAGTATCGGAACGAATCGTGCGGAGCCGAGTGGCGCGCGAGGAAGCGGACCAGATCGCGGACAGCCTTCTCGGAACCGGCGGCCCACCACCGGTGGCGCCCGCAGCCGTTTTAAGGAGCCTCGAAAGCAAGCCTTTGGATCGCGCCTTTGCGGTGCAGCTTGTCCAGCGATTGCGCGATCTCGATCCCAGAGTGGGACCCATCCTGTTATGGCTGGACGAGCGGCTCTCCGCGCAAGGGTCTTCCGCCGACGAAGTGGTGCGTGCGGAGCATCAGGAACAAGCGGCCATGAGCGTGACGGTGCGCAACATCATCACGAGCATGCGGCTGACGTCGGCATTCGATTGGCAGATATTTTTTGAAAGCGTCAGCCTGGTGGACGAAATCCTGAGAGAGGGCAGCAAGTTTGGCGAGATGGATTTTGAAACGCGCGATCAGTACCGCCATGCGATTGAAGACCTCTCGCGCGGATCGCGTTACACGGAAATCGAAATTGCGCGGCGCGCTGTACAGCGCGCGAAGCGTGGCAGCGCGGAGCCTGAGCACAACGGACATCCTAGCGACGATAAAAAGTCCGATCCGGGGTTCTACCTCATCTCGCATGGACGCCTTTCGTTCGAAAAGGAGTTGGATTTCAAGCTGGCTTGGAGACGGTGGATTTTGCGTTTGTACGTGCGAGCCGCTGTTCCAGGCTACTTGAGCACCATCGCCTTATTGAGCGCCATTATTGCTGCAATCCCGCTTGTTCACGCTCAGGAATTGGGTCTTAGCGCGAAATACCTCGTCCTATTCGGTCTTTTGGCTCTTGTTCCGGCATCGGATCTTGCGATTGCCCTTATCAACCGGGTGGTTACAGATTTACTTGGGCCTCGCACGTTGCCGCGCATGGAGTTTCGCGCGGGCGTACCAGCAGATTTTCGCACCATGGTAGCGATGCCTACGCTCTTGAGTTCGCAGGAATTCATAAAGGAGCAAGTGGAGCGATTAGAGATTCACTATCTAGCGAATTCGGATGGCGATCTGCGATTCGCGCTGCTGACCGACTGGGCGGATGCACCGACTGAGACTGAGCCGGGTGACGACGAACTCTTAGCGGCAGCATTCGAGGGAATTGCCGCGTTGAACGAGCGATACGGCAGGCCGGCAGGGGGTAGCGACCGCTTTCTCTTGTTTCATCGCAAGCGTCTCTGGAACGAGGGCGAACAGAAATGGATGGGGTGGGAACGGAAACGCGGGAAGCTGCATGAGCTGAACCAGCTCTTGCGCGGATCCACCACCACGTCTTTCATGGAAGTCGGCGGGCGCACGCCGGAGATGGTGCCAGGCGTGCGGTACGTGATTACGTTGGACGCAGACACGAGACTGCCTCGCGGAGCTGTGACCCGTTTGGTAGGCACGATGGCTCATGCGTTGAACCGTCCGCAATTCAGCCCGGGCGGCGGGCGGGTGGTGGACGGTTATGGGCTCGTGCAGCCGCGCATTACACCATCACTGCCCACGAAACAAGAAGGGTCGCTGTTCCAAAGAATTTTCTCAGGGCCGAGCGGCATTGACCCCTATGCAGCGGCTGTTTCGGATGTGTACCAGGATCTTTTTCGAGAGGGTTCTTACACTGGCAAAGGAATCTACGACATTGACGCGTTTGAATCCGCCCTGGCCGGCAAAGTGCGCGAAAACACGCTTCTGAGTCACGATCTTTTCGAAGGTATTTTTGTGAGGACGGCGCTGGCGACGGACATAGAAGTCTTCGACGAGTTTCCGTCGCACTATGAGGCCTCCGCCGCCCGGCATCAACGGTGGGCGCGCGGCGATTGGCAACTCCTGCCCTGGATTCTCGGGCTTCGCAGTGCGCCGGCGGAGAAAAGCGCGAAAATCCGGATACCTGCCCTCGGACGTTGGAAGATGATTGATAATCTGCGCCGCAGTCTTTCCGCGCCCATGATGTTTCTGACGCTGATCGCGGGTTGGTTGATTCCCGAAGTTTCACCCTGGGCTTGGACAGCATTCATCCTTGCGACTATCCTAATTCCAGCTTCCATCCCATTCCTGACGGGCTTAAATACGCGCCTGGGCGGAATTTCGAAGCGGAGCCATTTTCGCGATGTTCTCTCGGATTTTTTCCTGGGGGCCGCTCAGTCCGCTTTGACGATTGTATTTCTCTCTTATGAAGCCTGGTCGATGTCAGACGCGATCATGCGTACTTTGGTCCGCTTGTTCGTTACGCGAAGGCACCTCCTGGAATGGGTGACGGCCGCTCATGCCAAACGCACGGTAGATCTGAATCTTGTCGGAATTTTCGCGCGGATGAAAGGCAGCGTGTTGCTCGCGGCCGGTGCGCTGGCTGCTATCGCGCTGGGACATCGCGCTGCTCTTCCTATTGCTCTGCCTTTCGTAATCGTGTGGGCTACGGCGCCCGCCGTGGCCTGGTGGATCAGCCTGCCTCCCAAGCCGCCTCGCTTGGAGGAGCTCTCGGAAGTCGAGGTGAAATCGCTTCGATCTGTTTCGCGGAGGACGTGGCGTTTCTTCGAGACCTTCGTCTCAGCGACCGATCATTTTCTTCCGCCAGACAATTTTCAAGAGGATCCGAAAGGCGTGGTAGCCCACCGCACTTCGCCCACGAATATCGGCCTGTATCTTCTTTCCACGCTTGCGGCGTGCGACTTCGGATGGATCGGCACACGCGATGCTGTGGAACGATGGGAAGCAACGCTCGAGACGATGGGGCAAATGGAGCGGTTCCGCGGCCACTTTTACAATTGGTATGGCACTCGCGATCTGCGCCCGCTTGATCCCAAATATGTATCGACCGTTGACAGCGGAAATATGGCGGGGCATTTGCTGGCGCTCGGCAACGGCTGCCGCGAACTAATCCAGAACCCGTCGTCCGAAGGGCGCTTGCTGGAAGGATTGGCAGATTCGCTTGAGCTCCTGCGAGGAGCGCTCTCAAAAACGACGGACGTGCGCCGAACGCAGGCGGTGACGCAGAAGCACCTCGTCAATGCAGTCGAAGCTTTGCGGCCACTTGTTGACCAACCTCCGGCGGACGCGCGGGACTGGGCGGCGCGGCTCGTTGAGCTACGCGAGCACGCACGAAACGTTACGGACATAGCGCAGACGTTGGTGCAAGAACGCGGTGATGCGAGCGATCTGGAAGTGCAAGCATGGGCTGATGCTGTATTTGGGTGCGTCGAAAGCCATTACCGGGATGCGACGATTCTAATTCCCTGGCTCCGGCTAGGGCCGAACGAAGTTGCTGCGATGGCGCAACGCTTCCGGGACGAAGCACCCGTGTGGGCCGCGCTCGAGCCATTTTTTAAGGGGCTTCCAACTTTGGATACGGCCCCGGAACGATTTGAGGCGTCCATACGTGAACTCACAACGCTGCGAGCGCGGATTGGTTCCGATACCGACAAGAATTTAAGTGTGCTAGGGCGGATCGATGCGCTTATCGACGCATTCGAGAAGTCCGAAGCGGAATCTGCCGAGTTGTACCGGCGCCTTCGAGGACTGGCTACACGGTGCAAGAGATTCTTCGACGAAATGGATTTCAGTTTTCTCTTCGATCAATCGCGGAAACTGTTTTCCATTGGATATCGGGCGGCTGAAGGAAGCCTGGATTCGAGTTGCTACGATTTGCTCGCGTCAGAAGCCCGCTTGGCGAGCTTCATCGCCATTGCTAAGGGTGACGTGCCCTCATCGCACTGGTTCCACCTAGGCCGCGCGCTGACGCCGGTGGGACATGGGTCCGCCCTCATTTCATGGTCGGGCTCAATGTTTGAGTATTTGATGCCGGCGCTGGTGATGCGTTCGCCAGCCGAAAGCATTCTCAGCCAGACCGATCTGAACGTGGTGTTTCGGCAGATCGAATATGGAACAGAGCGTGGCGTTCCGTGGGGAGTTTCAGAGTCCGCCTACTACGCTCGCGATATCGACTTCACATATCAATACTCGAGCTTTGGAGTGCCTGGCTTGGGGCTCAAGCGTGGACTGAGCCAGGATCTGGTGATCGCGCCGTACGCCACCGCTCTTGCGGCAATGGTTGACCCCACGGCCGCAGTGGAAAATTTTGTAGCTCTCGCGCGAGCAGGCGGACTTGGTGCTTACGGTTTCTATGAAGCGCTGGACTATACGAGCAGTCGCCTACCTGAGGGCAAGGACGTTGAGGTAGTGCGGGCTTTTATGGCACACCATCAGGGAATGTCGCTGGTGGCTTTTGCAAACGCCTTACGCGACGGCGTGATGAGAAGCCGCTTCCATTTCGAGCCGATCGTGCAGGCAACCGAACTGCTGCTCCAAGAGCGCACGCCGCGCGATGTACTGGTGGCGCGGCCACGCGCGGAGGAAGTCTTGGCCACGGCACGGGTTCGCGAATTGATTCCGCCTGTGGTGCGGCGGTTCAGGACGCCTCACGATGTGACTCCGAGGACGCAGCTACTTTCGAACGGCCGTTACTCGGTGATGCTTACAGCGGCCGGTTCGGGATACAGCCGCTGGCGCGATATTGCAATCACTCGTTGGCGAGAGGATCTTACGCGCGACTGCTGGGGGACCTACATTTTCCTGCGAGATGAGCAGACCGGGGCTGTCTGGTCCGCCGGCTACCAGCCGTGCGGAGTGGAACCAGATGCCTACGAAGCAGTCTTCTATGAAGATCACGCCGAAATTACGCGACGTGACCGAGCTTTGAGCACCTCACTCGAGGTCGTTGTATCGTCCGAAGACGATGCCGAAGTCCGGCGCGTGTCCATTACGAATTTGGGGGTGCGCGCGCGTGACATTCAGGTGACTTCCTATGCCGAATTGTCGCTTATCTCGCAGGCTGCCGACGTGGCTCACCCAGCTTTTGCGAACCTGTTCGTCGAGACGGAGTTTGTTTCCGACGTGGGAGCGATTGTCGCCACGCGCCGCAAGCGCTCGGAGGACGAGCCTTCTGTCTGGGTGGCGCATGTGCTGGTTTCGGAAGCCGAGGCCATCGGGGAACTGCAATACGAGACGGACCGCGCAAAATTTCTTGGGCGGACGCGCAGTTCGCGGAATCCAGTTTCGGTTCTCGACGGGCGGCCACTTTCGAACACCGTCGGTTCTGTGCTCGATCCGGCGATGTCGCTCAGAATGACCGTGCATATTCCGCCGGGCAAAACCGCGCATCTGATCTACTCGACAATCGTGGCCTCCACTCGTGAGGAGGTGTTAGCCCTCGCTGATAAGCACCACGATGCGCGAACGTATGAGCGATCTCGAACGCTGGCTTGGACTCAGGCACAGGTACAGCTTCAGCACCTGGGAATCAGCCCGGATGAGGCGCATCTTTTCCAAAGGCTTGCGAACGCGGTCCTCTACTCCGATCCGTCGTTGCGCCCGCCCCCGGATGTATTGAGCGCAAGTTCCCTGGAACGATCCACATTATGGGCGCAGGGAATCTCAGGGGACTTGCCGATTGTGCTGGCGCGAATCGACGATACGGAAGATTTTGAGCTCATCCGGCAATTGTTGCGAGCTCACGAATATTGGCGCATGAAACAGCTGTCGGCAGACGTAGTAATAATCAACGAAAAGGCTCCGTCCTACGTTCAGGAATTGCAAGGCTCGCTCGAGGCGGTGGTGCGCGGCAGCCAATTGAGACTCTCGCCCGATACAAGCTCGGTGAGCGGAAAGATTTTTTTGTTGCGCGGCGATTTACTTACTCCGACAGCGCGAGCGCAACTGCAGGTGATTGCCCGCGTGGTCCTCTTGAGCCGCCGCGGCACACTCTCCGAGCAGATGTCCAGAGCCCAGGTTCGCGAGCCAAACATTCTTGCCCCGGCACGCGCCGCCCGTACAGGTAGATACGGCGAAGCCCCAGCGCCGCGAGAGCGGCTGCAGTTTTTCAACGGATTCGGCGGCTTCAGCCAGGATAACCGTGAGTATGTGACGATTCTCGATGCAGGACTGCGAACGCCCGAACCTTGGATCAACGTCATCGCGAATCCAGGGTTCGGATTCATCGTGTCGGAGTCCGGTGCTGGATTTACGTGGGCGGTTAATAGCCACGAAAATCAGCTCACGCCCTGGTCCAACGATCACGTGGTCAACACGCCTGGCGAAGCGATTTATGTCCGTGACGAAAATACTGGCGAGGTCTGGAGCCCGACGGCGCTGCCGATTCGCGACGATACGGCTACGTATATGGCGCGGCACGGCCAGGGATACACACGTTTCCAGCACGAATCGCATGGCCTTACCCATGAGTTGCTGCAATTTGTCCCTGCCGATGACCCGATCAAAATCTCGCGGCTCATTTTGCAAAATACTTCCGGGCGCGCCCGGCGTCTTTCGGTCACCGCTTATGCTGAATGGGTACTGGGAAGCTCGCGCAGCGCAACCGCGCCATACATCATCACCGAAATTGACGCGACGACCGGCGCGTTGATGGCGCGGAGCGCATGGGCAGGAGAATTTGGCGGCCGCGTCGCATTTGCGGATCTTAGCGGCCGGCAGACGTCCTACACGGCGGACCGCTCCGAGTTTTTCGGCCGGAACGGCGGTCCGGATCGGCCTGCGGCGCTGGAACGAAGCACGTCACTTTCGCAAAAGGTTGGCGCTGGTTTCGATCCATGTGCTGCGCTTCAAACAGTCATTGAATTGAAACCGGGTGGGCGGGCCGAGGTTGCGTTCTTACTGGGGCAGGCTGAAAACCGTGACCAGGCGCGTGAGTTGATCGAGCGTTGTCGCAGCGCTGATCTCGACCAGGTTTTGTTGGATGCCAGGCGCCGCTGGGACGATTTGCTGGGAGCGCTGCAAGTGAGCACGCCCGATCCGGGCATGGACCTCATGCTCAACCGGTGGCTGCTTTATCAAACGCTTAGTTGCCGCGTGTGGGCGCGTGCTGCGTTTTATCAACTAAGCGGCGCGTACGGTTTTCGCGATCAACTGCAGGACGTGATAGCGCTGGGCGTAGCCAAACGAAGCGTCGCGCGCCAGCATTTGCTGCTTGCGGCCTCGCGGCAATTCGTCGAAGGCGACGTTCAGCACTGGTGGCATCCGCCGGGCGGACGGGGCATTCGCACGCGCATGTCCGATGATTTACTTTGGCTCCCTTACGCTGTGATTCAGTTCATCGAGACGACGGGTGACATGGCTGTTCTCGAAGAAATGATTCCGTTTCTTGAAGGCGACACGTTGGCAGAAGGCCAAAAAGAGTCGTACTTCGAACCTCGCATCTCGAATGTTCGGGCGAGCTTGTTCGAGCACTGTGCGCGAGCCCTGGATCGCAGCCTCTCTTTAGGAGCGCATGGTCTTCCGTTGATGGGCACTGGAGATTGGAACGACGGGATGAATCGCGTAGGCCAGGATGGCAAAGGAGAAAGTGTCTGGCTTGGGTGGTTCTTGCACACGATTCTCTGGGAGTTCGCGAAGATCGCCGATGCACGAGGCGAGGGCAAGCGCGCTGAAGCCTGGCGGCTGCACGTGAGCGCGTTGAAAGCGGCGCTCGAACGCGAAGGATGGGACGGCGACTGGTACCGGCGGGCGTATTTCGACGATGGCACGCCGCTCGGTTCCGCGCAGAACACGGAATGCCGAATCGATTCGATC
>CAVTOS010000016.1:0-248875 GCA_963736465.1 uncultured Acidobacteriota bacterium
GTGAACACCGAAGAACGGCCTGCAGGATGACGCGGAACGTAAGATTATTCTCGCCTTAGAGGCTGAGGAAGGGATTGTGCTGATTGCCCGGCTGGTCGATAACCTCATACAAGTATAAGATCAGGCG
Source organism: uncultured Acidobacteriota bacterium (assembly GCA_963736465.1). GTDB lineage: Bacteria > Acidobacteriota > Terriglobia > Acidiferrales > UBA7541 > Palsa-295. Next base: position 128 of record CAVTOS010000016.1, read on the forward strand.
AGAAAATAAGTTCGAGCTGTGGATTTACGGTTTTGAGGGCGTTTGCATTTCAAAAACAGCAATCCTCCTGCAGGACAACGGGCAAGAAAACAGTTTCTCCGACTGTGAGTGCTAAGGTGTTTTTCATTTGGTGCACACTCCCGCGATCATCGAAGCAAGAGCCGCAGAGAAACGAATAGTGCGTTAAAGTGCGTTAGTGCGTAGGCATGTGTTAGAGCCTCTGACTGTTCATCGGTGCTAAGAAATGACTACTGTTGTTTGCAACAAAGAATAAAGTCAACGTGTGGACGCACCTACGCACTATTACGCACAATCGATGCACAGGGAGAGACTCCGAATTACTCCCGGCTTGCCACAAGTGCGTGATGCGCGTGGGGGAGGATCAGTCGCTCGGCACATCGGGCTTACAACCCGCGCGCCTTGAATAAGCCAATGCAAATCATCGGTATCCGAGCCGCTGTGCACGTTATGTGCGCGTTTCCCAAGGGGGATTTAGCGGTCTCTCACCGTCAACTCACAAGACTGCGTGTGTGCGGAAGGAAAATGGTCTAGTGTTAATCGTAGCGGCCTTCCGAGGTTTCCGCGTCGGACTGCGGAAAGAGATTGCGCGGAATGGCACGATCCATCGCTCGGAGAACTTTCCGCCAGGGTCTTTGCTCGGACCGTAGCGTTTCCGCATCCGAGTTGCCATCGACGGCCACTGGCAGACGCAGATGTGGGCCCGCTGCTCTTTGTAGTCGAGGCGAACGATCACTTCTGCTTCATCCTTGGCGCGCTTCATGGCTTCGGCGGGAAATTATATAGGATTCCACTAGAGGGGCCGCATAAATCCACGCTTAACCCAGCGCACGGAAAGAGAACGAGATAGGCGAAGCCCCAGCCCAGAGGCACCGGAACGAACGCAGCAAACGTCGCCGAGCATTACTACGCGCTAACGCAAAAGAATCATCGGCTTGTTTATTGCATTCATTGAAGCCCTTCGTCCAAGCGTCTCCAGTCCTCCCCCCCAGATAGCTGTCACATGCGACGTGGGTGGATGTTATAAACCGCGAGGCCCTGTCCATTCCTGAAAGATAGGTGTGTACCCACGCAGCAAGAATCCACAAGACCGAAGCGACAATCCCTATTCTTTTCCAGCCGTTTAGCGTCATCAGATTTGAATCACATAATTTCGCTTCGGCGGGTGCCGTTTCAGGAATCGAATGGCGGCGATCACGGAAACAGTAGTTTGTACGCCGCGACAAAATTCCCGTCAAGCTCTCAAGTGATAAAATCGGTGCGCGGCTGCAGGGTCGCTCCCGAAAAGCTGGCGCATCCCGTCCTGCCTGCCGCACTCACTCCAATCATCGGGACACTACGCGGGAGGTAGTTATGGGAAAGCCGAGCGACACGATCGCACAGGGTCCGACGTTTGAAGCCGATGCGTGGCGAGATTTCCAAGAAAAATTCGACTTGCTGGCGAGGGAGGATCAGGATCAGTCGCTACGCGCCCAGTGGACCAGCTGGCCGCCCATGACAAGAGTAAACTCTGATTTGCTTGAGCGGGGGCTTCTTTGTTGGCTTTACGTATTTGAACACGGGGGGGGATGGTGGAGGCTAATGGCGTGGTCATGGTCACCGCTACCCAGCGACGATGGCCGAAGGGAGAACGTCATGGAGCGGTACGCAGCTTTGGCGACGCGGGCTGGAACAATGCTGTCCCCTCCGCGCGGCGTCGCGCCGCTTAATTTTGGCTACACAACCTCTACCTCCGCGTCCAAGCAACTCAACGCGGCAGCGCCTTTTTCGGCCCACAGGAAAGCATCGAGATCAAGAATGTCTGTAACCATTCAGCAGCCTTTTGCTCGTGGCTTGAGCAAAAGGCGCTTGAGCAGTCCTTAACTGGCCACCGTGCGAACTCAGCGCAAAGCGTGGAGAGCAGATCCATGGATGGAGGCGCCATTGGGCGCAACATAGGTCGGCTCAGGAAGAATGTGGCTGGAGCCTTGACCAACTTGCCGAAGAAACCGGGATAGACAAGAAGTCGATTCTTTCGCATGTGAACAAGGGAACTAGACCGATACCGCGCATTCTCAAGGAATACGCTCAGGCTTTCAGTAGAGCACTCGGACGAAAAATCACGGCCCCTGACCTGGAAGAGTAGCCCGCAAAGCCCGCGTCCCGGTCCGAATACCGCCGCGACACCACCGCGACACCACCGCCGAGCCACTGACTTCCCCGCCCCCCGTAGCGCACTATCGCGCTCAGAGGCCAACGGAATGACTCAACTACTCACGGTTAAACAAGCCGCAGAGATGCTCGGTCTCAAGGTGGCGACGATCCGCGCTTGGCTTTATCGGAGGAGGCTCCCATGCGTGCATGTAGGCCGAGCCGTCCGCATCCCGGCCGAGGCCGTTGCCGCGTTTATCGAGCGGCATACGACTCCGGCACGCGAAGAGCAGCGATGAAAGTAGAAGCAATTCAGGCGCTTGCAAGTTGACACACCCCTGCGCGTTGACGATACGCGCAAGGGGAAAACGATTAAAGAGACGTGACGATGGAAACCGTATCAGGAGATAAGGGCACAAGCAACACCTTCGAATCTTCGGGCCTCGCAGAACTGTTGGAACTTGCGGGCTACCGCGTTCGCGGTCACCGCGCAGATTGCATCCACTGCGACGGCCATTCGCGCCTTACGCTCGCTTTCAACGATGAGGTTGCGTTCTGCCATCGCTGCAAATGGACTCGCAACGTTCGAACACTTTCGCGCGAGATGGGACTACGCGTTGCCCCCGAGACACCCGAACAGAAACTTAAACGCGCCCGCGACCGAGAATTCCGAGAGTGGGTTTCCACGCTTGAAACAACCCTCAGCGATGAATTGGTGCGGCTCTCCATGATTGCTTCGTACGCGAAAAAAGCTCTCGCATTCAATCCGAACAATGAAACTGCGTGGGAAGAACTACGGCGTTTCTATGATGACGAACCCTACCTCGCGAGCGCGCTCGATTTTCTCGCCGGCGAAAAGGTTTCCCGGTGGATTGACGAACCGATGACGCGGGAAAAATTCAGCAAGCTTTCGACGAAGCATGTGCTCGGCTCGCAGTGACCCATGCCAACTGACCCAGATATCGCCGCAAAAAAGCTCGCAACCGAGGCGGCGCGCATCGCGGGCTTGCGAGTTGTCAACCCTGCAGGCCGTTCGATTGGCCGCGCGAAATGGCGGCGGAAGCATACATCGGATTGCCGGGGGATTTCGTGCGCCTGGTTGAACCGCACACAGAGGCGGACCCCGCGGCGCTGCTTCTTAACTTCGTAGTGGCTGCCGGCGTTCACTTTGGACGTGAAGCATGGGCCACCGCCGACGGAAGGTGTCACTACCCCGTCGAATTCCTTTTGGCCGTGGGACAGACAGGCGCGGGCCGCAAGGGAACAGCGACCGCACGCACACTGCCGATCATGGAGCGAGTCGAGGAGGGTTTCTCGCAGCACGTGCTGTCTGGCTTATCGAGTGGCGAAGGACTCATCAAAGGCGTATCGCCGAAAGATGGCGAACTCGAGCCGGCAAACGTTCGCCGATATCTTGCCCTGATCGCGGAAATTGCTTCGCTGCTGAGCGTAATGAAGCGCGAAAGCAACACGATAAGCGCAATTTTACGCGAGGCATGGGACTGCACGCGGCTGCGCGTCCTCACGAGGAAAGAACCTCTTGACGTGGACAACGTGAACCTTAGCGTGATCGCGCACATCACGCCGGAAGAATTGCTGAATAATCTCACGGCAACCGATCGCTGCAACGGTTTCGCGAATCGGTTTCTCATCATGTTGGTGCGTCGGTCGAAATTCCTTCCCGAAGGCGGTGGCGACGTAGATCTCAACGTGATCGTCACGCGCCTGCGCGCGGCGGTCGAGGCCGCGAGGGGCCGTGGACTGATTCAACGCGATGCTGCGGCGCGGGAGTTGTGGGCAGAGGAATATCGTCGAATCACCCATGAGCGCGCCGGGCTGCGCGGCGCGCTTTGCGGCCGCGCTGAGGCTCACGTTCTGAGGCTTTCGTTGCTCTATGCGTTGCTCGATTCCTCGAGCACGATGCAGCCGGAGCATTTGCAGGCGGCTCTCGCGGTTTGGGACTACTGCGAGCGAAGCATCGAACATATTTTCGGTGGGGCGACAGGCGACGCGGACCGAGAGAGAATTCTCGGCGCTCTGATCGGCGGCCCAAAGACCGTGACGGAGTTACGGCGGGTGTTTTCAAACAACCGAGATGGTGACTGGATCAAAGCAAAGATGGCGATGCTCGTTCGTACCGATGTCGCAGTCGAAACGTTCAAAGAGGGTGACCGAAAAAACTCGATACCCGCGTGGGCCTTGAAAAACCGGCCGTGAGACAAAAGCCGGAAAATCATGGTGAATAAAGTTTTGCTCGTTGTCGCCGGATGCCGCTGGGAGATTTGTCGTTTTCGGAGGCCGAGAAAATGGAAATGAGCCATGAACTCGAACCCGCGCTGGCCCTGGCGAAAAATCTAGCGCCGGAACAACTTCCGCATTTTCTCGGCGAGCTGGAAGCCGTGCGCGTGACTGCGCTTGCGCGGATCGCCGAGCCCGCCTCCGAAGCGAAGCCGGATCAATTGGTGGACGTGGGCCGGGCCGCAACGCGTCTAGGATGCAGCAAGGGTTTCCTCTACCACAATCACAAACGATTCCCATTCGCGCGCCGCATCGGCAGGCGATTGCTCTTTAGTTCTGTTGGCCTCGATTCCTACCTCAAGAAAACGCGATGAATAGATTTTCGCCGCCGCTGGACAACACGACAGCACAAGTGCCTTGCACATTTCGCGTTAAGGAAGTCCGCAGAGCGGCGCAACGGAGAGGGCCGGGGCTGTAACAGCATCCCTAAAATACATCCGTTGACACCTATGGTACCACTATGATATCTACGGTGTCGGAGGCACAACCATGAAGAAAACCAAGGCCAAGCCTCAAGAGGAAATCGTGCAAAGCACTCTGCGAATCCCGCGTGCACTCTGGAAAAAGATAAACCACATCGCCGTTGATAAGGGGCTTTCAATGGCGCAAGCGGTGCTGGAAGCCATTAAAGAATACTGCAAACGCGAAGGGGGGAACTTAAGATGCGAGGCGACGGACGGATTTACAAACGCGGTCAGATTTTTGGATTTGCTACTACCTGCGCGGCGAACAGTTCCGTGAGAGTGCCGAGACAACGGACGAAACGCAAGCGCGCAAGGTTCTGAGGGCCAGACTCAAGGAAATCCACGCGGATGAGATTGGAGCGCGCTCGTTCGTCACCCCCAAAGCGAACAAGCTCGCGGTGCAAGACCTGCTCGAAGCACTCCGAGCCGACTACGTTCTGCGCGGCAAGGCGAGCGGTCAGGCGCTCTCGCATCTCAAGCGGGCGGATGCGGACTTCGGCGAATACCGGGCCACAGCATTGACGTCGGAAAAAATAGACGCCTACGTGGAGGAACGGCTCGCGCACGGCGACGCACCGGCTTCGATCAACCGCCCACTGCAACTCATCCGACAAGGCTACAAGCTCGCCCTCACACGAAACCACCTTACCCGAGCGCCGTTCATCCGTCGGCTCTCGGAACGCGGCAACGAGAGAAAAGGATTTTTCACCGAGCAGGAAATCCGGACCGTGATCTCCCACCTGCCGGACTATTTGAAGGACTTCACGCTGTTCGCCTTTTGCACCGGGATGCGCTTGGGCGAGATCAAGTCGCTCGCCTGGGCGAATGTTCGCGGCGACGTGCTGGAACTGGAAGCGAAGGACGCCAAGAACGGCGAAGCGCGGTTGATTCCGATGGTGGGGCGAGACCTCTCGGGCATTCTCGCGCGGCGGAAGGCGGCACGGCAGGTGAGGGCGGGCGACAGCACGACGCTCGCGGCGCTCATCTTCCATCACAACGGGAAACCAATCGTGGACATTCGCAAGGCGTGGAAATCGGCTTGCCGCAAGGCGGGCGTTGCGGGGCGGCTGTTTCACGATTTGCGCCGGAGCGCGTGCCGGTTTATGGACATGGCCGGAGTCTCGCGAGATGTCGCCATGAAAATCAGTGGCCACAAAACGCAGAGTATGTACTCCCGCTACAACATCGTGGCCGAGGACAATCTGCGCCGAGCCCTCGAACGCACCCAAGTATTCCGCGAAGCGACAACCGGCGGGAACGTAGTTTCGTTCAGTAAGTAGTTTTCGGTTTCGCAGGAAAGGCCAGGACTAAAAATCCTGGCCTTTTTTGCCACTGGCGTCACCGATGTTTGGGAAATCGCCGAGATCGTTTCGTTGACGGAGAGAAATGAGAGGATGGCTGCTTAGGATCGAATTCAATAACGGGGACGAGTACAATCTTATGAATCGTGCGCTGTAAGCCAGCTTTTAGGTTGTCATTGGCCCACCAAAGCGCGTGAGCAACGCCGAACTGCTCCAAAACAAACATGAATCTGTCATCGACGTCAGACGTCATCGGGCTGTTGAAAAAGTTGGCCGATGAACGAATTCCCGTGCATGCAGCATTTTGCTCGGCGAACGGAACCAAAGCCCGCGCCAGTGGCTTCTTAGAGGGATTTTCCCGCGCAGTCGAGCTTGTTATATCGGGCAAAGACGATGCAGGGTACCTGGCCGTTCCCTTCGCGGGTCGCCCGTTCACTTGCGACTTTGGAGACAAGCGGGAACTCCCAGAAGATTTATTGGCGTCTGCGGACAGGTGGGGGAATTCCCGCTGCTCGATAACATTTACAGACACAGGCGATTTCTTGATTCTGGTATTCAACCTTCCAATGTTGTGACTCATAGGCCCACCGCGCAATCTATCCCAAAGCGGCTGAATTGACCATTTCAAATGAAACCACTACCCTTTTTTCGGTTCATGCACAATTCGTGCACAATCGGGAAGATTCAACAAAAAGGGCCTCCGATGTTGAAACCGGAAGCCCTTGAGACTGTTTAAGATGGCTGGTTGCGGGGGTTGGATTTGAACCAACGACCTCCGGGTTATGAGCCCGACGAGCTACCAGGCTGCTCCACCCCGCGGACAAATGATACCACAGAGCTCGTTCGCAGCGCACATATGCCCGATGCCGCGAATTTCACCACCGCGCGTCGCCGAAGTCCGCTGCTCCATCCGCGCCCGCCGGGCCCGTCGCTCAATCCCCAATTCTCACCGCAGCAAACTGTGATAGCATTTCGCATCCCCGCAGGATATATACGAGAGGACTCCTCTCATGGGTCACCGCTTCACGATCGGCGTCGAGGAAGAATTTCAAATCATAGATCCCACCACGAGCGAACTGCGTTCGCACGTCAGCCAGCTCGTCGCCGCAACCTCCGCGAATCTCGGCGAACAGGTCAAGCGCGAAATGCACCAGTCGATCGTCGAGATCGGCACCAAAATCTGCGAAAACGTTGACGAGCTCCGCGTCGACATTCATCGCACCCGCGGCGAGCTCGTTCGCTCCGCCGAAAGCGTCGGCCTGTATGTCGCAGCTTCCGGCACGCACCCGTTTTCCAACTGGATCGACCAGGTAATCTCTCCCGGCGAGCGTTACAAGAATATCGTCGAAGAATTGCAGCAGCTGGCGCGTTCCCTGCTGATTTTCGGCATGCACGTCCACGTCGCGGTGCCCGATCGCACTACGATGATCGACCTGATGAACATGGTGCGCTATTTCCTCCCGCACCTACTTGCGCTCTCCACAAGCTCGCCTTTCTGGATGGGTCGCAATACAGGCTTGAAATCATTTCGCACCACGGTATTCCGTCGCTTCCCGCGCACCGGAATTCCCGACCACTTCGATTCCTGGAGCGAGTACGAAGATTACGTCGGCCTGCTCATCAAGCTGCGCTGCATCGACAACGCGAAAAAAATCTGGTGGGACGTCCGCCCGCACCCCGTCTTCGGCACTCTCGAATTTCGCATCTGCGATGTGACGCCACGAATCGAGGACGCAATCGCCATCGCCGCGCTGTCGCAGGCCATCGTCGTCAAGCTCCACTACCTCTACACCAAGAATATGGGCTACCGGATGTACCCGCGCGCGTTGATCGAGGAAAACAAATGGCGCGCGGCGCGCTGGGGCGTTGAAGGCAACCTGATCGACTTCGGCAAGCAGGCTGAAGTTCCCATGCGCGAACTCGGCGAAGAGCTTCTCGATTTCGTTGATGATGTGGTGGACGATCTGGGAAGCCGCGATGCGCTGGCGCCAATCGAGCGCATTCTGCGTGAAGGTACCAGCGCCGAGCGCCAGCTCAAGACGTACGCGGAAACCGGCGACCTCAAGGAAGTGGTGCGCCAAATCGTGGAAGAAACGCGCAGCGAGGGCTCCAAGCAGGTGTCGTCCGCGGCGCATTTTCCTGCTGGCGCATAAAGGATTCATCGCTCAGCGGCGCGGCAACGCGCGGCCAAAACGAATCGCAAAGGAGCAAACACTGTGATGAAAATCGGAATTCTTTGTGGCCGCGAATACAGCTTCCCGCCTGCATTTATCGAGAAGGTGAATCAATTGGGAAAGCCCGACGGAATCACGGCCGAGTTTGCGAAATTAGGTGGCACGCGAATGAATGAACCGGCCGAGTATCGCGTCATCGTCAACCGCATCTCGCACGAGGTGGAATATTACCGAGGCTATCTGAAGCACGCAGTCCTCCAAGGCACCTACGTAATCAACAATCCGTTCTGGTGGACGGCCGACGACAAGTTTTTCAACTACGCGGTGGCCTCAAAGCTGGGCGTTGCAATTCCAAAAACAGTTCTACTGCCACAAAAATCCTATCCCGCCGATGTGGACATCAATTCCGAATCGCTGCGAAATCTGAAGTATCCGATCGAATGGGAAGAATTGCTCGATTACGTGGGACGCCCCGCGATACTGAAACCCTTTTCCGGCGGCGGCTGGAAACACGTCTACAAAGTGAATAATAAAGAAGAGCTGCTCGCTGCGTACGACGGTACGGGCCCGTACTGCATGACGCTCCAGCAGTTCGTCAATTTCAATCAGTATGTACGCTGCTTCACGTTCGGAAAAATGGACATCACGCCGGTCGCCTACGATCCGAAAGAGCGCCGCTATCTCGTCGATCACAATTATCTTTCCGCGGAGCTTGGCGCGCGCGTCGTAAAAGATGCGCAGACCATCAACCAGGCGCTCGGCTACGAAATGAATACGATCGAGTTCGCAGTCGAGAACGGCGTGCCCTACGCCATCGATTTTCTGAATCCCGCTCCGGACTTTGAGCGCGACCGGATCACAGAATTCTATTTCGGCCACGTCGTAGAGAAGATGGCCAAGCTGGTCATCGACCGCGCTCTCAAGGGCAACGTAGCGAATTCCTGGCCCCGTTGGGAAGAAATGCTCGGCATCGGTGCGGCAAGCGGTTTCACCGCTGCTCCTGCGCTCACAAAGACCACCGCGAGTGCCCCGGCGAAAAGCGCGCCGTCTCGTAGCATTGGAGCAAAAAGCGCATGACGGGTTCGCCGCAGGCGTCCCGCTCATCATCGGACGAACCACCGCGCCCAGCCGTCACGCCCCAAGAACCGCCTGCCGCGAAAGCATGGCACGCTCTTCTCCGGCCGGATGTTGAACTGTCCTTCGAATTTTGCGCTGAGCTCAACGCGCGAATGCGCGCCGAAAAACTGAAATTCGGCGACCGCGTTCATTGCCCGTTCCTGCGCCCGTTTTTCCTCACCGCAGAAGACGATCGCCGCGTGCGCGCCGTCACTGAAGCAATCGCTGCAATAGGCGAACGCGTCGTAAAGCAATCGCTCGCCGATCCCGCGCTGCTTGCCCAGGCTGCGCTGACACCAGACGAAGAGCGGCTCGCGAGAATCTCCCCTGGCTACGGCAGATCAAGCACCGCCTCGCGTCTCGACGCATTCCTCCTGCCCAATTCCCTGCAGTTCGCCGAGTACAACGCCGAATCCCCTGCCGGTCCCGGTTACGCTGAGACACTCGCCGAAGTATTTCTCTCGCTTCCGGTGATGGCGCGGTTCAAAGAAAGCTATCGCGTCCAAAAATACGAGACGATGAAGATGCTGCTCGAAGCCCTTCTCGCGAGCTATCGCGAATGGGGCGGCAAGGCATCCCCGCCGGTCATCGGAATCGTTGACTGGCGCGAAGTGCCCACGTGGAGCGAGTTTGAAATCCTGCAGGCTCGCTTCGAACGCGAAGGCGTGCCGACGATTATCAGCGACCCGCGCGATCTGGAGTTCGACGGCAAGAATCTCACCGCGCAGGGGCGCCGCATCGATCTCCTCTACCGCCGCGTGCTCATCAACGACATTCTCGCGCATCAGGAGGAATGTAACCCGCTCGTGCAGGCCTACGCGTCGGGTGCCATCTGCATGGCCAACGCGCTTACATGCAAAATCCCGCATAAGAAGGCCTTTTTCGCGGTGCTCACTGACGAACGCAACGCCGCTCTCTTCAGCGATTCCGAGCGCGAACTGATTCGCCGCCACATTCCTTGGACGCGGCTTCTCGCCGACACCAAAACGATGCGCGATGGCGAATCCTTCGGTTTGCTCGAATACGTGCGACGCCGACGCGACGATTTCGTGCTCAAGCCCAACGATGAATACGGCGGCACTGGCGTCACGCTGGGCTGGGAGAACAGCGGAAGCGAATGGGATGTCGCGCTCGATAGCGCGCTCGCCGATCGCGAGCACGCCTGGGTGGTGCAGGAAAAGATCGCAATTCGCCGCGAAGTGTTTCCGATGCAAACGGCGAATGGCGTCCAAATGCTCGATATGCTCGTGGACCTGGCGCCTTATCTCTTCCGCGGGCAAATGGCAGGATTTCTTACGCGGCTTAGCTCCACCGGCCTTGCAAACGTGACATCGGGCGGAGGGCAGGTCCCCGCCATGGTCGTCGAGCCGCTTGGCTGATGTTCACACGCAGTGCGACTAACTATGGCAAAGAAGCGGAGGCAAAATTACAATAGAACGTATGCCTACTGAGACGGCCCAAGAAGAACTCATCCCGGGCGCGCGAAACGCAGTCGAAACCTGCCTCGCGATCCAACCCGGTGAACGCGTCACCCTGATAACCGACCGCCCCAGCGAAGAAGTTGCCGCAAGTCTGGCGCGCGCAATTGAAATGCGCGGCGCAACTTGCGAAGAGTTTCTGCTGGAAGATCTTGCGCCTCGTCCCCTGATGCGCGCACCGAAACCTGTTCTCGATTCGCTCGAACGCGCTGATGCGGGAATCCTCTGTATGAATCCGATGCCCGGCGAACTGGGCGCGCGCAAAGATATCGTCGGCGTCGTCGAGCGCCGCCAGATTCGCTACGCCCATATGGTCGGCGTCACGCCTGAAATCATGCAGCAAGGAATGCGCGCGGACTACACGCTCGTCAACCGGCTCAGCGAAAAACTCCTCGACAGGATGCACAGAGCGCGCTCCCTGACCGTGCGCACCGATGCGGGCACTTCCTTAGTTGCGAGTTTCGACGCGGGCCTTGACTGGGTGAAAACCAGCGGCCTGATCAGCCGCCGATACTGGTCAAATCTTCCAGCCGGCGAAGTTTTCACCACACCTGCAAAAGTAGATGGCACGTTTGTCTGCGACGGCACCGCCGGTGACCATTTCTGCGGCAAATATGGCGACCTGCAAAAAACTCCGCTGGTCCTCGAAATTCGCAGCGGCCGCCTAGCCAAAGCAACTTGTACCCGTAAAGACCTCGAAGAAGAATTCTGGCAGTACTGCCACACAGACGAAAATAGCGATCGCGTCGGCGAACTGGCCTTCGGCACAAACCTAAGCCTGTCAGACATGATCGGCGTGCTGCTTCAAGATGAGAAGCTCCCGGGCGTCCATCTAGCCTTCGGCGACCCATACGGCAGCCAAACGCACGCCGCCTGGAGCTCAACGACCCACGTAGATGTCCTAGCGCGCCACTGCAATGTATGGATCGACGACGAGCAGGTAATCTCGAAGGGCCGCTACATGCTAGAGAAATTCGGCCTTCAGTAGCACAGGCATTCCTGCCTGTGCCACAAGTATCAAGGGCTCAACCCGGGCCACTCCGGCACTCACCGCGACCGCCAGATTCATCAAGCAATCTGATCGAATTCAAAATAGCTGTGAGATGTATTCCCACATCTGATGCTTCCAGTAAGGCCAATCATGCCCGCCCTGCGGCCCCCAATCGTCCAGATGATGATAAATCCCCTTGCTCGCAAGGATTTGCGAAAGCCGATACGACGGCCCGCTGTGTTCCCACGAGCCGCTACCAGTCGCAATGTGAATGTCGCACTGGTTCAGCTGCCCGATCATGTGCCCATCGGCGTTCGAAAGATAATCCACCGGGTTGTTGAAGTAGGTGTTGTCGTCGTACATGCCATCCATAAAATTCTTTATGTCATAAACGCCGGAAAGCGCAAAGCAGCGGCGCACCACATCGGGATGCTTGAAGAGCGTATTCGCCGCGTGATACGCGCCGAATGACGCACCCATCGTGGAGATCGCGATGTCCCACGACTGGCAATTACCGCGAATGAAAGGAACCACCTCTTCTCGAATATAAGCGTCAAATTGCGCTTGAACGTAGCTGCGATGGAATGGGTGCGCACCTTTATTGTAGAATCCGGCGGAGTTCACCGAATTCACGCTGAAGAATTTCACCCGCCCCGCATCGATCAACGGCGCGAGCGCCCCGATCAACCCCTGGCCTTCCAGTTCCCACTCGTCGCCCGCGCTGGTAGGAAATCCGAGTAGTGGCGGCCCCCAATGGCCGTAGACCACAATTCCCATTTCGAGACCGAGGCGGTGCGAATACCAGCGATGATATTCCCTTTTCATTTTGCTCCCGCGCGCGCGTTTTTAGTTGGATTCGCCGAGCCGTTCAAAAGGCGGGCGGTATTATACGGCGTTTGCGAACGGCTGAAAGAGGAAACAATGCACGGAGAATTTCGCGTCTGATATTCTATTGCGAGACGTGCGCAACTTTGGAGCCACCTTCGATTGTCCTCTTTAATGCAGGCGAGTGAAGCCGCTGCGGCCGGTCCCGGCCAGCTGCGAAAATTCGAAAACTACCGATCTCGTTACCTTCCCGGCGAGCGCACCGTCATCGTCTATGTGCCGGGGATTTACGAGCGGCGTCTCGATTTGCACTTTCCAGTGCTTTACATGCAGGACGGGCAGAATCTGTTCGATCCCGCCGCGTCATTCATTCAAGGCGTCTACTGGCGCGTGGGCGAAACGGCCGATCGGCTGATTGCCGAAGGCGCGATTCAACCGCTCGTGATCGTGGGAATCTATAACACCGGCAAGCGACGCCTGCGCGAATATTCGCCGTCAAAAGACCGCAAGCTCGGCGGAGGCGGTGCGGACCGCTACGGACGCATGCTGACGCGCGAGATCAAGCCGTTCGTCGAATCGCAGTTTCGCATCCTTTCCGGCGCTGCGAACACTGGAATTGCCGGTTCGTCGCTCGGTGGGCTGCTGACGATCTATCTGGGCCTGAAATACCGCCAGATATTCGGCAGGATCGCGGCGCTGTCGCCTTCGGTGTGGTGGAATCAGCGCTGGATTGTGAATTACGTTGCGCGTGGGCGCGTCGAGCCAAGACCGCGTATGTGGCTCGACGCCGGCACACAGGAAAGCGCGCATGAGATTGACGATATGCGAAAACTTCGCGACGCCCTGGTCCGTCGCGGCTGGCAGGAAGGCCACGACCTGCGCTACAGCGAAATTCAGGGCGGAAAGCACGACGAAGCGGCTTGGGCTCTTCGAGTGGATCCATTCCTGCGATTTCTCTTCCCTGCCTGATAGGCCGACGTATAATCCATTTTTTCGCGGCGTTACATAGCTGCGACTCGCCACGAGAAGTTTGAGGAGTCTTGTGCCAAAAGAACGCCCGCCGACAATTCTCTGCGTCAGCTCCTATGAAAAGGGGCAGGAATTCATGCGCACATGCAAGCGCGAAGGCTGGGACGTATTTCTCCTGACGGTAGAAAAGCTTCGCGACGCCGACTGGCCGCGCGAGGCAATCACCGAGGCGTTCTACCTTCCCGAAGAACTGCCGCTGCAAGGGCTGATCAATGCGGTGAGCTACATGGCGCGCTCGCGCCCGATCGACCGAATCGTCGCGCTCGACGAATTTGACATGGAAAACGTAGCAGCGCTGCGCGAGCACCTGCGCATCCCGGGAATGGGCCTGACCACGATGCGTTATTTCCGGGACAAGCTCGCCATGCGCGGCCGCGCGAAGGAAGAAGGCATTGCCGTACCAGAATTCGTCCACGTGCTGAACTATGACGACGTGCGGGATTTCATGGCGCGCGTGAAAGCGCCATGGCTGCTGAAGCCGCGCTCGCAGGCTTCCGGCATCGGCATGAAGATAATCAAGCACGAGAGCGAACTCTGGCCGTGGCTCGATCAGCTGGGCGATCAGCAATCATTTTATCTCCTCGAGCAATTCGTGCCCGGAGATGTATTTCACGTGGACAGCATCGTCTCGGAACGAAAGGTGGTATTCGCCGAGGCGCACGCGTACGGGAGTCCGCCGCTTGACGTGTCTCACGGGGGCGGAGTGTTCACGAGCCGCACATTGCCACGCACGTCCGCGCTGTCCAAATCGCTGCTGAAAATCAACCGCGAGGTGATCACGGCGTTAGGACTTGTCCGCGGCGTGACGCACGCGGAATTCCTGTGCGCGCACGATGACGGCAAAATTTATTTTATCGAAGTGGCCGCGCGCGTCGGCGGGGCGTACATCTCCAACGAGATTGAAGCTGCCACCGGAATCAATCTGTGGCGAGAATGGGCGCTTCTCGAGATCGGCGTGGGAAGAAACAAATATGTGCTACCGAAGAAACGCGACGATTATGCCGGCGTAATTATCTCTCTAGCGCGGCAGGAAGTGCCCGACACTTCGGCATACAACGATCCGGAGATTGTGTATCGCGTGCCTAAGCATCATCACGCGGGGTTTGTCCTGAGCGCGCCGAAGCCGGAGCGCATCGGCGAACTGCTCGATTCTTACAGCGGGCGATTTCGCGAGGATTTCTATGCTACGCAACCGGTTCCCGACAAGCCGACTGCATAACAAAAGTGCGTTTTGTAACGATTAGAAATTTGTAAGAATGTAAATAAGATACATGGATTTTTAATCGCGCTGTAACGATTAGAAATTGGGGCCCAATCGCAAACAATTGGCCTGCCGCTACCGACCATTGCGGCGGACATCGGCAGGCTAGGTTTGGGAGCCGGTGAGGCTGTCGATGCGTCGCAACTCTGGGAAGCCCCAGGCCCACAGCGCCGCGACGAGAATTGCACCAACTCCGCCCAGGACGACTGCAGGAACTACACCCAGCCATGCCGCGGTGAAGCCGGACTCGGCTTCGCCCAGTTGATTCGAAGCGCCGATGAACACCATGTCGACCGCATTGACGCGACCACGCATTTCGTCGGGCGTCGCAACCTGAATCAGCACGGCGCGAATGATCACGCTCACCATGTCGCAGGCACCGACGAGTATCAAAGCCGCGAACGAAAGATAAAGATTACGGGAGAGACCAAACACAATTGTGAACACGCCATACAGAGCGACACAGACGAATAGCGTGGTGCCAGCTTTTTTTCGAAGGGGCCGATAGGCCAAAGAAATAGCCATGGCCGCCGCACCAATACCCTGAGCACTGCGCAGAAGTCCCAACCCGTGAGGACCGGTCTTCAGAATATCCAAGGCGTAGGCAGGAAGCAGAGCGACGGCCCCGGCTAAAAGAACCGCGAAGAGGTCGAGGGAAATCGAGCCGAGAATTAATTTCTTGCTTCGGATGTAGTGCAGTCCAGCCATAACCGTCTTAAGGCTGATGGGCTCGCGCGCACGAGGTTTCGATACCGGATTCACGCCGAGAAGCGAAAACGTCGCCAAGGCCGAAAGCGCCATCGATGTTGCGTAGACCGCGGTCGGGCCCTTGAACAGGGCATAGATCACGCCTCCTATCGAGGGGCCGAGGATTGTGGCACTCGTAAAAGTGGTGGAAGCCCAGGCAATCGCGTTGGGCAGATGTTCTTCTGGAACCATCTCTGGGATGATCGCGCGAGTAGCGGGAAAGTTGAATGAGCGCACAATGCCAAGCAGAACGATCACGGCGTAGATCCAACGGATGGAACCAACGCCGTGAACGCTAATCCAGAATAGGAGAGCGGCGCACACCGTAAAGCCCGTGTAGCAGAGAAACAGGATGGAGCGCCGGCGGAACCGGTCCACAGCGTGGCCGGAAACGAGAAACAGGCAGATACCGGGCAGAAATTGGGCGAGGCCTATGAGTCCCAGGTCGAGCGCGCGATGCGTAATCGAATAGACTTGCCAGGCCACCGCGACTGACTGCATCTCCAGGCAAGCTACCACGAACCAGCGAGCAAAAAGAAAAAGCGCGAAACCAGGGTGAGTAAAAGCGACTCTTTGCGAAAGTGAAGAGGTCCCCGATTCGGCCATCGCCGAATACTTTGTCACAGAATTCGGATTTGCACGAGGGGCGATCGCGGGCCTGCAATCGTCCGAATTGCTCATGCTGTCTTTTGAGTTGGAACCGATTCGATTTCAGGCGTAGGCGGCGCGACACATCAAGGTTCATAGGTAGGCAATCGCGTCGGACCGACTACCCCGGCGTTGGCCAAACCACTCAATACAAGCGCGTTTGCCGATACTAATCCGAGGAAAGCACGGGCCACCGCAAGGGCTGCCCGTTATCCACTGCGCAAGACGTTCCAAGACAGCGGGTCAAACTCCGTCCGCATGAGCTTTTGCCAACTTCGCCTCGCTACCTTGCGGCCTTAATGCATCCTGAAAAATGGACGCTCCAAACGGGGCACCTATGACTCCGCCATCCACCATCAGCTCAACTGCGTTGACGTACGAGGAATCGTCCGATGCGAGGAAGAGCACGGCTTTGGCAACTTCTTCCGGCTCGCCCCAACGGCCCTGCGGAACCGCAGAAGAGAAGAACTTCGCCAACTTAGCGGAATCTTCCGCGGAAGCAGCGGCGCGAGGGCCGCGCTTCCAAATGGGAGTTTTGATCGCGCCCGGTGCGACGACGTTCACGCGAATGTTGCGCGGTGCAAGGTCGGCGGCGATGGAACGCGCCAGTGAGACGAGACCACCCTTGGTGGCTGCGTACGCGGCGACGCCGGGTTGGCCGAGATAGTTATGCACCGATCCAGTAAAGATGATGCTGGCATTGTCGTTCAGCAGAGGGACCG
Organism: uncultured Acidobacteriota bacterium; assembly: GCA_963736465.1. Taxonomy (GTDB): domain Bacteria; phylum Acidobacteriota; class Terriglobia; order Acidiferrales; family UBA7541; genus Palsa-295. The sequence continues at coordinate 17,330 of CAVTOS010000016.1, forward strand.
CTGAATTCACCGTAAAGAAAGCGGCATTCAGGTTGGTGTGGATCACGTTCTCGAAAATGGCCTCGTCGGTCGACCCGGTAGGCGTACGGCCGGAGATGCCGGCATTGGCGAAGACGATGTCGAGCTTCCCGAAATCTTTGGCCAGGGCTGCGAAGAGCCGCTTGCGATCTTCCGCAATGGTGACGTCAACGCGGTAGCCACGCACGCTCGATCCAAGTTCGGCGATCGCTTCATCGAGCGTCTTCGGGTCGCGACCAGTAATGGCGACCTGCGCACCCTCCGCAATAAAGAGTCGGGCTGTGGCGAGACCGATGCCACTGTTGCCGCCGGTAACAAGAGCCTTCTTCCCTGTGAGCTTCATAATCCCTCCTTTTTGCAGGACCGCCATCAAACGTGATGACCGTCGTAGATATGGTGGAAACCGCCCTCAGGCCGCTGCCCGGTGGTCCACCTGGTTTTTGTTGCCCCACTTATTGCAGAAACGCGTCGAGGCATCGCGGGCGATAGGCCCGCCGTGACCGAACCCGGCAGCATCGAAAGGGAGACTGGCAACTTTGCGCTGGCTCGCGCGACCTTCCTGTAAACTCTCGAACCCGAGGGGATCACCGAGGCCCATGATGTTCATACACACGTCGCCCGCGAAAAGCATTCGTCCCGGACGCCACAGAAGCGCGACCTGTCCCGCGCAATGCCCGGGAGTGTGAATCACTTCGAAGCCGCCAGCGATGGGCAGTATTTCCCCAGCGGTTAGAGGCTGGCTGATGGCTACCGGGTCTACTCGCTCGTCGGGATGGTAGATCAGGTTGCAAAGCACGTGCTGCAGCAGACCCGGTGCCGCTTGCAAAGGCCGAAATGGACCGCCACTCTCCGCCATCCGGATATCCAGCGGGTGCATGTAGGTCCTCGCCCCGGTTTGCTGCACGATCGCAGCGGCGCTCCCGATATGATCAGGGTGGCCGTGGGTGAAAATCAGATGCTTGAGCTGATCCGGCGAACGGCCAAGGCCGCGGATCGCTCCGAAAACGGCTGCCTCTTTACGTGGGTAACCAGCGTCAATCAGCGTCAACCCATCGCCGCCTTCGATCAAATACGCGTTGGCCATCCCCATCGTGATGAGGTGAACGCCTTCGATCACACGCTTCACAGACATAGGCAGAACCCAACAGTGTAAATATACAGTCGCTGATTAACATTGCTTAATACCGTAAACAGGGTATGCCAAGCCGGCACACACGCTGCTAGAACCGCCGATTGCTCGGCCGCGAACTTGACCATAACTATTCTCGATCTCGGTGGCCGCAGAGTGGGTTATCTCAGGGGCCTGGGCGCAGAGGTCGGCTAGCGCAGTTTCTGGTACACCGACTCCTCGAAGTCGCGCAGCGTTCGAATCGCCTCGTCGTAAAAGGGCAGCGCCTGCATCATTATGACGACGCCGAATCGCCACATGGGATCCATCCATTAAGATTCCTGTTGTTTTCCAAAAGGAAGCATGTCATTGTTCCTGTTGGAAACCTAAAGGTGAGCGGAGGATTTGCTGTGAAATTCCTGCGACGCTTCTTCATACGCCTGTCGAATTTCGCCACCGGGCGCCGAGGCGACCAGCGCCTGCAGGAAGAGATCGCCGGACATCTTGCGTTCCAAACCGAAGAGAATCTGCGCGCCGGGATGCCGGCGGGCGAGGCACGGCGGCAGGCCGCACTTAAGGTTGGCGCGGCGCAGGCGATTCGGGACCGCCATCACGACGAGCAGAGTCTTCCCCTGATTGAGAATCTGCTCTTCGACCTGCGTTACGCGGTTCGCATGCTCTTGAGATCTCCTGGATTCTCTTTCGTTGCGATCGCCACAATCGCGCTGGGCATCGGAGCCACCACCGCGATCTATAGCGTGATCGACGCCACGCTGCTGCACCCTTTGCCGTATCCAAAGCCTGCTGAGCTGGTGCGCGTTGAGGACGACCTTCTTGGCGCAGGCGTGCAGGATGCCGGCACATCCATCCCTGAGTGGAGAGATCTCGAGGGTTCCGGGATATTCCAGTCCGTAGCGATTGCCGGCCACGGCGCTAACGTGAACCTCACAGGCGGCTCACAGCCCGAGCGTCTCGGCTTCAAGGCCGTTACGCCGAATTACTTCGCGATCCTCGGTGTAGACGCGCAGCTGGGTCAAACCTTCGATCCGCAAGATGCCACTCCCGGCTATAACCTGCAGGCGGTGATCAGCGACGGGCTTTGGAGGAGAGAGTTCGGAGCAGATCCAAAGATTATCGGCAAAGAGCTGCGTCTGGACAACGACGTCTATCAAGTGGTGGGCGTGATGCCGCGCGGTTTTCGCGATCAGGGTTCAACCAGCGAGGAGCAGAATGTGGAGCTGTGGTTGGGAGCAGGATATACCGGCCTGCCGTTTGTGCGGCCGCAGCGCGATTTACGTCTGAATCGAGCGATCATCGCGCGGCTGAAGCCTGATCTTTCGATTCCGGCCGCACAGGCGCACCTCGATGCGTTGGTTGAATCGCTAAAAAAGCGATATCCAGGGGACTATCCGCCACAGACCGAATGGACGATACGCCTGATTCCGCTCAGCAAAAGCGTGGTGGGCAACATTCGCCAATCTCTCATTCTGCTGTTCGGCGCGGTGGGATTGGTCTTGCTGATTAGCTGCGTCAACGTCGCCAATCTCCTACTCGCCAGGGCCAGTTTGCGAGGCCGGGAGATCGCGGTTCGCCAGGCTCTGGGTGCGCAAAGAACGCGTCTCATCCGCCAGTTCCTCGCCGAGACTTTGCTGCTCTTCCTGCTTGGTGGAATCTCTGGTTTCGCGATTCTGTTCGTCATGAGGAAATTCCTGCTGCAATTGATTCCGCAGAGCCTGCCGCATTTGAATGAAATATCGATCAATTGGAGCGTGCTGGCGTTCGCTCTCGCCGTCTCGGTAGCAGCCGGTATCGTCTTTGGGCTTGCTCCCGCGTGGCTCATGAGCCGCTTCGATTTGATGGGTACGATTCGGCAGGAAGGACGCAGCTCGAACGGCTCACGGGAACGCTCGCGGACTCGTCAAGTACTCGTCATCAGTGAATTGGCGCTCTCCGTGGTTCTGATGGTCGCAGCGGGACTTCTGCTCCGCAGTTTTTGGGACTTATTCACGGTGCAGCCTGGTTTCAATCCCGATCGTGTCATGGCCCTTCAAACCTGGCTGCCCGGGCCCAACGATCCCAGTGCGGATATCTATAGGTCCGCCACCGAGGAATCGGTCTTGCTGCGCGAGATTCTTCGCCGCAGCCGAACCCTGCCGGGCGTCGAGGAAGCGACCGTCGGCAACGCGGCCGCTCTTCCCCTGGGCCACAGCCAACCCAACCCGCTGCCAGTGGTCCGCGAAGGCATCGAAACGACGGTCAATCAGGCTCCGGTGATCGATAGTCCCATCGTTTCGCCCGAATACTTCCATCTGTTGGGCATCCCGCTGTTGCGCGGACGCCTTTTCAACGACGAGGACATTGAGGTTACGCCCAAGGTGGCCGTAATCAATCAGACCGCGGCTCGCACCTGGTGGCCCAATCAGGACCCGCTTGGCAAACGCGTCCGTTTGCGCTTGGATTCCCGCGAGGTGTCGAGCTCTGCCGAGCCACCGTGGACCACGATCGTCGGTGTGATTGCGGACGCCCGCACGGAATCGTTGGCGGACGCGGCAATTCCGCAGATCTACCGTAGCGTGTACCAGCACCCCGCCAAAGACCTGGCCATCATCCTCCGCGGACAACTCGATCCCTCCGCCATATCCGAACAAATGCGCAAGGAGGTCCAGTCGATTGATGCGGAACTTCCCGTCTTCCACGCGGAGACACTGGATGACGTGCGCGCCGCGTCGCTTTCCGTCAGGCGATTCTCGATGGAAATGGTGGCGTTTTTTGCGGCCACTGCCTTGCTCCTCGCCGGACTTGGAATCTACGGAACCATCGCGTATGTAGTGAATGAACAAAGACGTAAGATCGCCATTCGCCTCGCGTTGGGAGCTCAAAGAGGCGATATCCTGAAGATGGTCTTGCGCCGGGGACTCGGTCTGGCCGCCGCTGGCATCGGGCTGGGTGTGGCAGGTGCGGTCATCGTTTCTCACCTTATGGCCGGACTGCTCTACGGCGTGTCACCTACCGATCTGCCCACCTTTGCCGGCGTCACCCTTGTACTTACCACTGTCGCGCTCGCCGCCAGTTATATCCCTGCGCTGCGCGCCATGCGACTTGATCCAATCACGGCGCTCCACTCCGAATAACCTAAGCGGGATGCTTGAGAATCGTCGACGCAAGGTGTTTGCCGCCCCAAACGCGACTGGGGAAACCGCGAGGAAGCAGGAGGTAGGACCGCTTTCGCTCCCTTTCCTGAAACGAGCAAATATTTCGGGATACCAGGGCTCCTAAGGCATCAGTGCAAGACACCCATCTGGTAGTTCAGAACTGAAGTTTGAACCTGGTAGTCGTACTTTGCGCTGGCTTCAACGATTTCGGCCTGGGTCTGGTTGAGTTGGGCTTGGCTGAGTTCGATGATGGAGCTTAGGCCGAGTTTGTAACGGGCCTGGGCCAGATCGTAAGCCTGGCGGGCTTGCGCGAGAAATTGCTCGGTGACGGAGAGACGCTGGAACGCGGAGTTGGTGTTGAGCCAGGCCGTGCGCACGTCGCGAACGATGCGATTCTGAAGGTCGCGAACGTATTGCTGCTGGGCGCTGGCGCGGGCCTCGGCTTCGGAACGCAACGAGCCGAAGAGATGACCGTTGAAGATGGGGATGTTGAGGTTGAAGCCTCCAGCGGCGTAGCGCGGGGAGATTAGATCGTCTTGGCGGAACGGAACCAGTCCTGCGGTGCCTATCGCACTGAGCGTGGGGAACCAAAGATCTCTCTCCGCCTTTGCGTAGCTTTGCTCGGACTGAAGTTCAAAGCGCTGGCCGATGAGTTCGGGGCGATTCTGAATGGCCGTCTGGAGGATGCTTGGAAAATCAGCCGGAGGCGGCTGCGGATTGCTTGGCAGCGGATCGGCGAGCGTAAAAGCATGCTGCTCGGAATATCCGAGGGCTGCGGAGAGGTCGGCGATCGATGCGTCCAGGTCATTCTGAGCCTGAATCTGAAGCAGTTGGGCTTGCGCGAGATCGACATTGGCAAAGCTGACGTCCAGCCCGGATTTAAGTTTATTTTTTTCGAGGGTGGTGATCTGGTCGGAAACGAGCTGGCGGGCTTTGACGGTTTCCTGTGCGACCTGGAGAACGGCCTGCGCTCTCAAGACCCCGTAAAACGCCTGGTCCGCGGCGAGAAGGACGTCGGCGCGAGAAAGTGTGACATTTGCCTGCTCGGCCTGGGCGGCATATTTCGAGCTCTTGACGAGCTCGTGAGTGCGGCCGAAATCCGTGACGAGTTGGCTGATTGTGAGGCCGTAGGCAAAGCGATCGAAGACCGTGGGGTTGTTTAGGGCGCCAGCGGCGATGCGGCTGGTGTTTTCGGCGTATGCACCAGTGACGCTTCCGAAGGCCAATGGGTAATACGCGGACTTCACTTCCCCAACGCGCGCTTGCGCAGCCACAGCGAGATAGCCGGCGGCTTGTACGCGGGGATGATTTTGAAGGGCGATTTTTTCGGCGTCTTGCAGCGTGAGCGAGTCTGAGCCCTGCGGGGAGGCTTGCGAAAAATTGGAAGCCGGCTGGCCCGGAGCTATGTGAATCGCCTCAGACTGTGCGGAGGCGGTACAGGCGGCTCCGGCTGCGAATAGAAGCACAAGAATGGCTAGGAGGAGCGGGGATCTGTTCATTACGCCTCCTGCGGCATCGCCGCGGCGGTTGCTCTTTCGCGGCGCCGATACATGATCAAGTACGCGGCGGGGACGATAAAGATCGTGAGAACGATGGAAGTGAGCAGGCCCCCAATGATTACTCGCGCGAGCGGGGCGTAGGCTTCGCTGCCGGTTTCGAGTTTGAAAGCCATGGGCAGCAGGCCGACGACCGTGGCAAGCGACGTCATCAGGATCGGGCGAAGCCGGATGCGGCAGGCGTGGACCACCGCGTCTCGCAGATTGTGTCCTTCGCTGCGCAGCACGTTAGCGAAATCGACTATCAAAATGCTGTTGGAAACGACCATGCCTTGCAGCATCACGATGCCCATGAGCGACTGAATGTTCAAAGTGGTTCCGGTGAGAGCTAGGGTGAGAACCACGCCGATGAGTCCTGTAGGGACAGCTAGCACGATTAGAAATGGATCCAGGAAGGATGAAAACTGCGCGACCAGGATTAGATAAACAAGCAAGACGGCGAGGAAGAGCCCGAGGCCAAAACTTTTGAACGAGGATTGCATCGTGAGGACCAGACCGCGAATATTGATGCGAGTGTTGGGTGGCAGTTGCGTGCGAGCGATAATTTGCGAGATTTCCCTCTGAGGACCGCCGATGTCTTCTCCTGTAGGCGCAACGTAGACGTCAATCGTTCGTTGCAATTGATAGTGGTCTACTTCGGTGGGAGTGAGAATCGGAACCACATCCGCAACCTGATTAAGGTACGTGGGGAGCTTCAAATTAGGCGCGCGCAATGGCATGGCTTTCAGATCCTGGATGGACTTGACCCGATTTTCGGGGTACTGCACAGTCACGAAGTAGTTGTTTCCGTTCTTGGGATCGACCCAGTAGCTGGGAGCGATCATCACATCTGAAGTGAGCGCGGTAATCAAATTGTCGATCACTTCTTTGGGGGTGAGGCCCAGTTCTGCGGCGCGATCGCGATTTACGTTCACCTGGAGCGCGGGATAGTCCATGTCCTGCGGGATATAGACATCGGATACGCCTTTCGCAGCCTTGATCTGGCGGGCCAAATCCTGCGCGATCTTGTCGTTTGTTTTCAGATCCATGCCGCTCACTTGAACGTCAATGGGCGCGGGCATGCCTTGATTCAAAACCGCGTCGACTAAGCCCCCGGATTGAAAATAGGTGCGGAGTTGCGGAAGCTGCACCGCGATGCGCCGGCGCACTTCGTTCATATAAACGAAACTGCTGGTGCTGTGATCCTCTTTCAGGCCCACCTGCACGAATGCGGAGTGCATTCCGGCGTTGGGAGTAAACAGCGCAGACAAATCTGGCATGACGCCGATATTGGAAACGACTGTGTTGAGATCCTCGGGCTTCACAACCTGGCGCACGATCTCTTCCACCTGCTTTATGTAGTCGTTTGTGACTTCGATGCGGGTTCCGGTGGGCGCCTTCACGTTGATGACGAACTGGCCGGCATCTGAGCGGGGGAAGAACGAAACTCCGATGAGTGGAATGAGAAGGAAGCTGAGCAAGAACATTCCTGTAAAAATAAGCAGGGCTTCGCGAGGGCGGTCCAGCGTCTTGTCCACGTATCTTTCGTAAACATTCAGCATCTTTTCGAATTTAGCGTTGAAGCCTGCGTGGAATCTCGCGCCCCAGGATTTGCTGGTCTCCTCGCTGTGGGCATGGGCGGGTTTTAAGAAATGCGCGCAGAAAAGTGGAACCACCGTGACGGCATCAAAGTAGGAGGCAGCAAGCGCAAGCACCACGGCGAGCGCCAAGGCCGAGAATAGATACTTGCTGACGCCGAAAAGCAGTGTGACGGGAAAGAAGACAACAACAGCGACGAGCATGATGGCCAGAACAGCAAGCGCGACTTCATTCGCGCCTTTTACCGCAGCCACTTTGGGATCTTCGCCCAGCTCGATGTGACGGTAGATATTTTCGATTACGACCACGGAGTCGTCGATCAAACGTGAGAAAGCCAGCGCGAGACCGCTGAGAACCATCGCGTTGATGGTTTTGTCGGCGAGATGCAGGATGAAAAACGCCATCATCACCGAAAGCGGGATGGACAGGAAAACCGCAGCAGTGGCTCGCATGCTGCCTAGAAATAAAAGGATCATGACGGCGGTAAGGAAGAGGCCGATGCCACCTTCGCGAAGCACGGTTGAGATGGCCTGCTTCACAAAGACCGATTGGTCGAAGACGACGTGGGTGTGGAGCTGCGCCGGAATATCGCGAAGAGTGAGGATGGCTTTTTTGATTCCATCGACGACCGCGATCGTGTTCGTATCGCCACCTTGTTTCAGGATAGGGGCGTAGACGGATTTCTGGCCGTTGACGCGAACGATGTTGTATTGCTGGTAGGAGCCGTCGACGGCTTTGCCCACGTCGGATAGAAAGACTGACTTCTGGCCTTCGGTCTTGAGAGGTACGCGGTTCAAGGCATCGGCATCGGCAACCTGTGCGTTGGTGTAGATGTTGTAATCGAGCGGACCCAAACGGACGTCACCGGCGGGAAGAATCAAGTTCGATTCGTTCATCGCGCGGACCACATCCATGGGGCTGAGAGCATGCGCCTGCAGCTTCAGCGGATCGACGTAGACCATGATCTGGCGATATTTCCCGCCGTAGGGCGGAGGCACCGTGGCGCCGGGAACACCGGCAATCTGGTTGCGAATTTGAAATTGCAGGTAATCGTGAAGCTGCGTTTCGTTGAGTCCCTGGCCATCTACAGTTAACAGGCAAACGGGAAGGCTTGACGCATCTACTTTCATGACGACGGGAGGGAGCGTGCCTTCGGGGAGGCGGCGCAAGTCAGCCATGGCGAGATTGGAAATGTTGGTGACGTCGGCGTTGGCGTCAGTACCGGGCTGAAAATAAATTTTGATCAGGCTCACGCCGGTCATCGAGCGGGATTCCATGTGATCGATGCCGCTGCCGAGGGTGAAGAATCGCTCGAAGGTATCGGTGATGTCCGCTTCGATCTGCTCGGGAGGCATGCCGTTGTAAAAGGTGGCGACGAGGACGACGGGAATGTTGATGGGAGGAAACATGTCCACGGGCATTTGCGCCAGGCTGGTGATTCCCAGGACGCAAATGAAAAGGCAGACGACAATGGTGAAGTAGGGATGCCGTATCGCGAAGGTTGGCACGTTTACTCCATCCTCGGAGCTTCGACGAGCTTCGGTGAGACAAGCTGGCCTTCCTTGAATTGGTTCTGCTCGCCGAAGACGACTGTGTCGCCTTCGCTTAGCCCGGAGAGAATTTCCACTTCCGCAGCGGTCTGAAGACCGAGCTTCACGTCGCGTTTCTCGATGCGTTTCTGAGAATTCACGATGAGTGCAACGCCCTGCCCTGCTCCCGTGAACTGGATCGCCTGCACCGGAATGGTGAGAACATTCGTCGCGGAATGCAGCGGGATGCGTACGCTGGCATACATTCCCGGCACTAATTCGAAGCTGGGATTTGGGACGGTGACTTCGGTGTGCATGGTACGGGTGGCTGGGTCAATTTGATCGGAGAAACGCGCGATTTTCCCAGCGAAGGTTTTTTTGAGGCCGGAGACGTCTACTTCGAGCGTTTGGCCGTCGCGAATTTCTGAGACGGCTCTTTCCGGAACCGGAATCACCAGCCGGAGCAAATTATTCTGCGAGAGCTGGCATAGAGCAGACTCGGCTTTCGCGGAGGAAGTGCCGGCGGGAAGCAGGGCGCCGGTGTAGGCGTAGATCTTCGTGACCACACCGTCGAAGGGCGCCGTCATTCGCGCATATGCGAACATGGCCTTGTCCTTATCGAGCGCGGCTTTCGAAGCGATGGAGGCTTGTTCGGAGGCAGATAGCGCGGCCTTCGCGGCGGAAACACTCGAGCTGGCTTCGAGGTCCTTGCCTTGTGCGACGTCAATATCCTGCTGGGCGACGAGCTCAGGACGGGTTTTTTGGACGTCGGCGAGACGTTTGTAGGTGATATGTGCGACGTCATAAGCGGACTGGGCGCGGCCGAGCTCCTCGCGCGCGCGCTCCTGATCCTGCTGGCTGCGGCGGAGGGCCGCTTCGTCCTGGGTGAGTTGCTGCTGGAGCTCGGGGATTTCGAGGACAGCAAGGAGCTGACCTTGCTTGACGTGCGTTCCCCAATCAACGTAGAGCTTTTGAATGTAGCCGGAGACTTTGGCGTAGACGTCGATTTCCTGGAAGGGCAGGAATTCGGAGGCGATTTCGAGTTCGTTGGAAAGATTCTGGCGCGTGACTTTGACGACAGCAACGCTGGGAGCATCGGCTTCGTCGGCTTTTGACTTGCCGGCAGAGCCACAACCCGTGAGAAGCGCGGCCGCCAACAATGGGAATGCCAGCGGCTGAAAGCGGCGGGCTTTCACGATCTTCATCTTTAGGTCCATTTTCTTCCTCTACCTCTTCTCTTTCTCTTGCCGCGCTACGTGAAACGATTTGGACGATGCTCATGAGCATCCTTTTGAAAAAACTCGCGCAGCTTTTCAATTGAAAAATCCGACGAACGGCATAGATCGACGATCTGATGCCGGCGATCTGCGAGTTCAGCCGCTGCTGACGGAACTTTATCGGCAATCTCAGCTGGTATCGAAAGAACGCCGTGACGATCGGCATGCAGCAAGTCGCCGGGATTAATATTCATGCGAGCCACGTCAACCGGGCCGCCAAAATCAAATACGTGGGCGTAGGCGTGCGAAACGGAAATATTGCCTGCGAACATCTGAAACCCTGAGGCTCGAACGGCGTTGAGGTCCCGTACCGCGCCATTGGTTACAACTCCCACGCACCCGAGCGCCTTCAAAATGTTCGCGTGAACCTCACCGACAAGGGCGCCCATGCCGGGATTCGGATCGACATCCTGTATGACGACGATGCGAGGCGCGGGAACGGTAAGGATGTCCTTCCACCACTCCACGCGATCGTAAATATAGCCGCCGCCTTCCATGGGCGGGTCGGCTGTGCGAATGCGAGCTGTGACCGCGTAGCCGACGATGGGAGGCAAATCGTCGAAGATGCAACGAATGCTGGAGTCGGAGAATCCGGTGTTGGGTAAGCGCACCTGGAATCTCTCGATCGCACTGGCGATCAGGCAGGTGCTGAATCGGCGCAACTGTTCCAAGCGAACAGGCGTCAGCGAAGGTGCAGTCATCGGAGCCTCCGGTTACGGTGCAACCCGCCACTAAATTAAGGGCCTAGGCACAGCTTCTGACTACTCAGAATGGCTTTGGGACGCGATGATGCTAGGAGAGCGTGATGGGAGGAGCGCGGTACTGTAGACAGACCAATAAGGAGATTCGCTGGACGAAGGGCGCTTCCCGTGGATTGAATGTGAAGACTGGAATAACAGCTTCAGGAATCGCCAGCCGCGAGCTTGGTTGAGTGGGTTGGAGTTTGAGTTGGGTTACAGTGCAGTCTGAATCCGCCTTCATCTTACTAGCGATAGACAGATAATGAGCGGGATTCGACTTGGGGAGATACTGAACGTTCTTTGCTAAAGTTGAAAAGCCGGCGAGGAACACGAGTAGCGCGACGACTACGACCTGAATCGGGACAATCTTATAGGGCTTAGTCTGCACTGTACCTGTTCGGCTATCAGAATTCCGCGCATGAGCATCGATCGCTCCGCGTTTCAAGCTTCTATCCATCCTAATGCCAATACGATTGCAAAAGCAACAGATTGGATGCCCGCGTTTCCTTCCAGGTTCGCTCGCTACCGCGAGAGTTAGTTGTCAACAGCTTGAGCCAGGAGAGGCTCGATGGCCGCGATATTCTTTTCGAGGTCAGCCGGAAAACCGTGGCGCCGCTGGAGGTAATCGGGCGAATTGTGGCTGAGCCACACTTTGCCGTCCGCGTCTTCCCAGACGAGCGCCTTGAGCGGCAGATCAATGGCGCTGCTGGGAGCAGCGATCATCAGCGGGGTTCCCCCTTTCGGATTGCCAAAAATCAGCAACTGCGTGGGGCGCATTTTCAGTCCGGCTTTTTCGGCTTCGCCACTGTGATCGATGAGCGCGAAAATTGCGACGCCCTTTGATTTCAGCAGCGCGCAAAGCCGCTGAATTGTCTCTGATACCGAATGAGGACTGGGTTTGCTGATGAAACCTGGAATCGAACTCGTGCTCATGGCTCCTCCTCTCTTAATGAATCACTCAATCCAATCGAATGTTCGCGTGACGGCTTTCTTCCATTTGCGAAAGAGTGTCTCGCGAGTGGCGCTATCCATTGCAGGGTGCCAGGCGCGATCTACTTGCCAGTGAGCGCGAAGCTCATCGGTGCTCTCGTAGAAGCCGACCGCAAGCCCTGCCGCATACGCAGCGCCCAGGGCTGTGGTTTCCTGAACTGCAGGGCGCACGACTGGGCGGTTCAAGATATCGGCTTGGAATTGCATCAGAAGATCATTTGTTACCATGCCGCCGTCCGTGCGCAGCACATCGAGGTGAATTCCGGAATCGTTTTCCATTGCTTCGACAACTTCGCGAACTTGGAACGCGGTGGCCTCGAGGCCTGCGCGGGCGATATGCCCCCGATTCGCGAAGCGAGTGAGTCCGGCAATCACACCGCGGGCATTCGATTGCCAGTATGGCGCGTAGAGGCCTGAGAAGGCGGGAACAAAATAGACACCGCCGTTGTCTTCCACCGTGCGTGCGAGCTCATCGATCTCCGAACTTTTGTCGATGAGTTTTAGATTATCGCGAAGCCACTGGACAAGCGCGCCTGTGATCGCGATGCTGCCTTCGAGCGCGTAGCAGACAGGTTGCGCGCCGAGCTTGTAGGCGACCGTCGTCAGCAGGCCGTGTTTCGAAGGAATCGGCTTTTCGCCTGTGTTGAGCAACAGAAAGCACCCTGTGCCGTATGTGTTCTTCGCTTCTCCCGGCATGAAGCATGCCTGTCCGACTAGCGCTGCCTGTTGATCGCCGAGAATTCCGGAAATGGGGACATTTTTTGTGGAATCGAGTTGAGCGTTGCCGTAAATCTCGCTGCTCGAACGAATTTGCGGAAGCATCGCCGCGGGAATTTCGAAATCTGAAAGAATTTCATCATCCCACATTAGCGACTCGAGGTTCATAAGCTGCGTGCGGCTGGCGTTTGATACGTCTGTGACGTGAATCCCGCCAGCGGTGCCGCCTGTGAGCTTCCAAGCTAGAAACGTGTCAACATTTCCGAAGAGGATTTCGCCAGCCTTTGCTTTTTCGCGGAGACCGGCGATATTTTGCAGCAGCCAGCGAACTTTCAAGGCGCTGAAGTAGGTCGAGAGCGGAAGCCCGGTCCTCGCTCGATAGCGATCCTGGCCTCCTGCGGCCGAGAATTCACGAACGAGATCGTCTGTTCGCGTGTCCTGCCAGACGATTGCGTTTGCTACCGATTCGCCGGTTTTTCGATCCCAGAGGACAGCGGTCTCGCGCTGATTCGTAATCCCAATCGCAGCAAGATCCTTTGGAGCCAGATCGCGCTGGCTCATTGCTTCGCAGATGACTTCTTGGGTGCGTAGCCAAATCTCCTCGGGGTCGTGCTCGACCCATCCCGGCTGCGGATAAATCTGGCGATGTTCCTTCTGTGCCGTGGAGACGACCTGGCCGGCGCGGTCGAACACAATGAAACGCGTGCTCGTGGTTCCCTGGTCGAGCGCTCCGATATAGCTCGGCACGTTTCCCTCTTCCGCACTACCGGTGGTTTTACACTCGTGCTTCTGGTGAGACGGTCAGTCCCGCTTTTCGCTGCAGGTCCCGAATCTTTTTGACGTATTCGCTTAAAGCATTGTCGCGATCCGCTTCTGGCCATCCCAACTCGCACATCAAAACTTCGGCGGTCGCCGGAGCCGCGGCGATTGTTTCGCTCCATCCGTAAAACTGCAATCCTACTCGCCGAGCGAGAACATCTTCAATCCTCGTGGCCATTTCGAATCGGGCTGCGAATGCAACCTCTGCCCTCAGCGGAGCGAGTCCTTTCACGAGAGGCTCCGCGAGATTGGGGTCATCTGCGGTGAGGCGCAAGAGCTGCGCAGCGCGGGTGCCATACTTTCCTGCCAGATGTCGCGCAGTTCGCTCTGGCACGTTGAAGTTTTCAACCAAGGTCTTCCAGTAATCTGACGAGTAGCCATCCGAACCGACCAAAGGATGATTCATTGTCAGGCAGCGTGTGGGATTCCCACCGAAAGATTTCTGAACAACATCAATCGTATCCTGAGCCATGGCGCGATACGTGGTCCACTTTCCGCCCAAGATACTGACCAGGCCGCTCACCGAATCCAGTTCGACCTGATGATCGCGCGCCAATTTCTTGGTGTCACGCGAATCGTCTGCGCTCAATAGAGGGCGAGCCCCGGCGAAACCGCCAACCACTTGGCCGGCCTTCACCGGCAGAGCAAGGTAACGGTTGAGATGCCGCAATAAATACTCTACTTCTTCGTGCGTTAAGAAGAGTTCTTTGCCAACCGCAACTTCTTGTTCGGTGGTTCCGACGAGCACACGTCCCCTCCACGGAATCGCGAATAATACGCGGCCATCCTCTGTTTTGGGAATCAGCATCGCGTCACCGCTCGAAAGTACCTCTGCCGGCAGAAGGATATGAACACCCTTGCTTAGCCGGGTGCGCGGTTTCGCGTCCGGATTCGCCATTGAGCGGATAGAATCCGCGCATGGACCGGTGGCATTCACAAACATGCGCGCGTGAACCACGAAACTTTGTCTGCTGAATTCGTCTTGAACGGTGACAGCCGCCAGTTTCCCATTTGCGCCCCTCTCACACGAGGTCACGCGCGCGTAGTTCATCGCGACACCGCCCGTTTCGGCAAACGACTGCACGAGTGTTACGTTGTAACGAGCATCGTCGAACTGCCCATCGGTATATGCGACAGCACCGACCAGGCCCTGAGAATTCAGATTCGGCAGGCGGCGCAACGTTTCCCGGCGAGAAACAAAGTGGCTTGGAGCGAGACTCGCGCTGCCCGAGATCCAGTCGTACAGTTTCAAACCTGTTTCGTAATATGCGAGGTCGAGCCAGCTGTAACAAGGAGTGATGAATTCTTTTGCCCGGGTAAGGAACGGGCCATTCTTAAGCATGTGAATCCGCTCATGCAGAGCGCGATTCACCACTTTGTATTCAGCAGGATCGAGACGACGAAAGGCCTCTTCGAGATAGCGCACGCCACCGTGCACCATTTTCGTCGAAACGCTGGAGGTGGCCGAGGCAAAGTCGCCGGCCTCAATAAGTACAGTGCTCAGTCCGCGCAACTGGGAATCGAACGCGCACCCGGAACCGGTGGCGCCACCACCGATCACACAAACATCAAAAGATTTATTTTCTATATCCTTGAGCGCTTCCCTGCGGCTCTTCATTCTGGAATCGCTTGCGCGCGAGGAGATGCTCAGGGATTAGCGGTCGCGCCCTTCGTGGCAACCGGACCAGCCGCATTCTTGCCGTACATCGCGCCCCGTTTGAGCAGCGGATCGCGCCACTCGCGTCTGTCGCGGCGAAGCAATTCAGCGGCCGCTTCCGGTCCCCAGGAACCGGCCGCATAGTTGGGGAAATCGCGCGGGGGCAGAGCGGTCCACACATCCAGAATCGGTTGCACCACGCTCCAACCAGCTTCCACCATGTCGGCGCGCTGGAAAAGCGTGGGATCGCCCATCATGCAGTCGTAGAGAAGAGTTTCATAGCCAGTGGAAGGTTCGGTTCCGAAATAATCGGCATATTCAAAATTCATGTCGACGGCGCCGAGCCGCACGACAGGACCCGGAACCTTGGCTTCAAAGCTCAGCGAGATGCCTTCATTCGGCTGAATGCTGATCACCAATTCGTTGGATGGAATGTGTTCCACCGGCGTCTTACGAAATAGGACGAAGGGCGGCCGCCTGAAACGCACAACGATTTCCGTGACCCGCGTAGCCATCCGTTTACCAGTCCGCAGGTAGAACGGAACATCCGCCCAGCGCCAATTGTCGATGTGTAATGCTACGGCCACGAAGGTCTCCGTATGGGAGTCTTTCGCCACGTTGGGCTCGGCTCGATATGCGGGCACGAATTTGCCGTCGATCATTCCATCGCCGTATTGGCCGCGCACCGCTTGGGTGAGCACTTGCTCGGGATTAAGCGGCTGAATGGCGCGCAGAATTTTTGTTTGTTCGTCATGGACGGAGTCCGCATCGAACGAAATCGGCGGCTCCATGGACATGAGGGTAATGAGTTGGAAGATGTGGTTGGGAACCATGTCACGAAGCGCACCAGCACGGTCGTAATAATCGCCGCGAAGCTCCACTCCCAGTTCTTCGGCGACCGTGACCTGCACGTGATCCACGTAGCGGCGGTTCCACACCGGCTCGAAAATTCCATTCGCAAATCGGAAGGCAAGAATGTTCTGAACCGTTTCTTTGCCGAGGTAATGGTCGATGCGATAAATCTGGCTTTCGTGAAGGACTTCGCCAATATCGCGGTTTAAGGCCACAGCGGAAGCCAAATCGTGCCCGAAAGGCTTCTCGATCACCACCCGTTTCCAGCCGCCGGAGTCCATATTTGTCAATCCCGCCGCGCCTAATTGTTTCACGACAACCGGAAAAAAACTGGGACTGGTGGCCAAGTAAAACAAACGGTTTCCGCAGGTGGCATGATCCCGATCCACTTGCGTCAGTTGATCTTGAATTTTCTTGTAGAGGGCTGGATCCTTGAAATCGCCCGAAATGTAATAGAGACGGTTGGCGAACCACTCCCACGCGTCACCGGCAGAACCGGTTAGAAATTCCTTCATCTCCTCGGTGGTTTTCTGTCGAAATTGCTCGGTGGAATATTCCTCGCGCGATGCGCCGATGATTGCGAACTGTTGCGGAAGGAGTTTGCTGTTCGCAAGATGGTAGAGCGCGGGAAAGAGCTTGCGTTTCGTCAAATCGCCGCCAGCACCGAAAATCACCATCGCGCACGCATCGGCGGGCTGGCCGCGCTCTTCGTGCACTAATCCTGTTGGATCGGATGAAACCATCGAATCGGCCTCCGCCTGATTTTTAGCGATTACAGAAGAGCTTGCCGCACTGCGCTGTTAAGGGCCCGCAATCCGGCCGCAACGTCCGCTCCCAGATGAATTCGCAACGCGCGGCGATCCCGCTCCGCGAGAACCTGGAAGTCGCCCCGAGCCTGCGCAGCTTTGACGATCCCAAATGTATATTTTTGCTCGGGTACCGGGATATCGGCGGCGTCATCGCAAGTGATTTGCAGAAATACGCCGGTGTTGGGTCCGCCTTTATAGGCCTGCCCCGTCGAATGCTGGAAACGCGGGCCGAATTCCGAGCAGGTGGCAACGCGCTTCTTGTCGCGAATGGTATGACGGATCGACTGCAATGCCGATTGATGCGCATCGTTCATTTCGATGTAGGCGAGAATCGCGAAATAATCGCCGGGTCGGACACGGTTCAAATGCGCGCGCAAGTATCCGGTGAGAGTCAGGTCGCCGCCTGCAGCCTTCTTCAACGCTTCCGTATTTTTGTCATCCGAATACAGCTTGATTCCGCCGCCTTCAAAGAAGGGATGCTCCGCCGGAAGCGAACCCTGCTTCTCGTACTCGGATGTCAGGTCCTTCGTAGCGATTTTCGCCGCTTCCACATCTGGCTGGTTGAAGGGATTGATTCCGATAACCGAGCCGGCGACAGCCGTGGCAATCTCCCAGCGGAAAAATTCCTGGCCGATAGCATAGACATCCGGGACGGCGATCCGCACGACGGGCTGTCCCGCTTTTTCGAGAGCAGCCACCGCTTCGTCCTGCTTCGCGTCGGGCGCCGATTGGAGACGCAGGTACGTGAAGATTCGATCGTTTCCGTAAACTTCGGGCGGCCCGATCTGTTCGCGGTCGATTGGAATCAGACCGGTGCCCTTTTTACCCGTCGATTCGGCTAACAATTGTTCGAGCCACGCGCCGAGATCGGAAATTCCGGGCGAAGCAAAGATGGTGACCTTGTCGCGACCGTTTTTCTGAAGCGTGCCGAGGATCGCTCCGAGAATGGCGCCCGGATTTTCGTCGGCGGGCACGACCGATGCGCATGCGTGAACCATCTCTTCCACGCGATCCAGAAACTTCGGAAGATCCAAGCCTTGAATCGCGCCGGGAACCATCCCGAAGTTTGAAAGCGCCGAGTAACGGCCTCCAATGCTCGGCACGCCGAAATAGACGTGACGGAAACCGTCGGCTTCGGCAACCTTTTGCAGATGCGAGCCAGGGTCGGTGATTGCGATGAAGCGCTTTCCTGGTGGTTCCGAAGTGACGGCTTGTTTCACCTGCTCGTAGAAATATTGCTTGAAGATATTCGGCTCGAGAGTGCTTCCCGATTTGCTCGAGACGATGAAAATCGTCTTCGTCATGTCAAGCTTCTTCGCCAGAGTGCGGATTTGCGCGGGGTCGGTGGAATCGAGAACGAGAATCTGCGGATACGGGTCGATTTTTCCGTAGGTGAGTTCCATCACTTCTACGCACAAACTCGAACCGCCCATACCCAACAACACCGCATGGGTGAATCCGGCCTGACGTATTTCATCCGCAAGCTGCTTGAAATCGCGGCTGTGAGCGACGTCGTCGTCGGCAACCGTGAGCCACCCGAGCCAGTTCGCTTCGTCCTCATTTGTCCAAAGTGAGGCTTCGCGAGCCCACAGGCGCTTCATTTTCTGATTTGTCTTCCAATCTTCGAGGGTCGCTTTTACGGCAGTCGCGAGATTCTGTGGGAGTTTGTATGTAAGGTTGTTCACGGCCGACGCAGCGGGCTTCGCGGCGTGGGTTCCGACGGCTGCGAGGAGCTTGTCGAAAGCGTCGGAGAAAAGTTTCACGCCCTCTTCGGTCAGTTGGTCGGTCGCCGCCTTCATGGAAATCCCGGCGCGTTCGAGCGCATCCATCGTCTGTTGAGCCGCGGGGATATTTTCTTCCAGGCTCGCCCGCGGCTTTCCGTGGTCGCGGAACGCGTCGTAGGTGGCTGGCGGAATCGTGTCCACCGTGTCCGTCCCGATGAGTTCTTCCACGTATAAAATATCCGAGAACTTGGGATTCTTCGTGCTCGTGCTCGCCCACAGTACGCGTTGCGTTTGCGCGCCTTGGGAAGCAAGAGCCGTCCATCGCGGCCCGCTGAAAATTTTCTTGTATCGCTGGTAGGTCAGCTTCGCGTTGGCAATCGCTACCTTGCCCACCAATTCCTGGAGCGCAGCTTGCTCGGACGCGTTCTGCGATTTTTTGACTCGATCCGCGATCTGGCTGTCGATCAGAGTATCGATACGGCTAACGAAAAAGCTCGCTACGCTTCCGATCTGGCCCACCTTGCCGCCAGACTTCGCGTACGCCTCAAGCCCGGCGATATACGCCTCAGCCACGCGCTCGTAAACATCTTGCGCGAAGAGCAGAGTCACGTTGATATTGATGCCTTCGCCGATGAGCTGCTGAATCGCGGGGAGGCCTTCCGGAGTTCCCGGAACTTTCACCATGAGATTTTCGCGGCCCACTGCTTTCCAAAGCCGCCGCGCTTCATCAATCGTTTCCTGAGTCTTGTGCGCGAGATAGGGTGCCACTTCCAAACTCACATACCCATCGCGCCGGTGAGTCTCATCGTGGACCGGCCGCAGGACATCTGCTGCATCCTGAATATCGTGAATTGCCAGCGCCTCGTAGATCTGCTTGGCATCGAGATTCTTCTGCGCACTCAATTCCTCGAGTGCTTTGGTGTAGTCGGTGCTGCCCGTGA
This sequence comes from uncultured Acidobacteriota bacterium, assembly GCA_963736465.1. Classification (GTDB taxonomy): domain Bacteria; phylum Acidobacteriota; class Terriglobia; order Acidiferrales; family UBA7541; genus Palsa-295. Next base: position 36,797 of record CAVTOS010000016.1, read on the forward strand.
TGGCCTTCTCAAATATGGAGGGGTTGGACGTGACCCCGCGGAGGCCGTCCTGCTCGATCAAGCGAGCGAGTTCTCCCGTTGAAATCAGGTTGCGCCGAATATAGTCGAGCCAGACCGATTGTCCGAATGCATTCAGTGCCTTCAGTGGATTTTGCGATTTCTTTGGATCGAATTCCTTTGGGGTTGCCGTTACGCCAGAGCTCATGATCGTCCTCTTTTCACCGCATCTTAAGAATACAATTGCGACTGCAGCTCCCGATTAAGTCTGAATCTCGATTCTACCCCACTCCGGACGTGGCTGGACGTGAATCCAATGTAAAATCTGCCGGCGCGTGCCGGTGGTTCATACGCCTTCGCGTTCGTCAGTTCGGCTTTTGCGTCAGCGTCGAAAATGGCGGTGGGGCGATTTTCCTGGGAGGAAGCGACCGTGATGCTCCGACGAAGTTTGTGGATGTTAGTCCTCGGTATCACTGCGATGGGCGCGCCGTGCCAGGAAATATCTGGCGCAAACACCGGATCGTCGCCGGGCATCTCGCTAGCCCCATCTGACAAAATTACCGTTTCAGCGGCGATCAGCCTCAAGGACGCACTGGACGAGATCTCGCATCTTTACGGCGGCGAGTACCCGGGCACGGAACTGCATTTCAATCTCGGCGGTTCAGGCACATTGCAGCGCCAGATCGAGCAAGGCGCACCGGTCGATATTTTCATCTCCGCTTCCCCCAAAGAGATTAATTCGCTTCAGTCACAGGGGTTGCTGCTGACTGATACGCGGAGAAATCTGGTGCGGAATAGTGTCGCGCTCATCGTTCCGGCAGGTAGCACTGGTGTTTCCAGTTTTCAGGACTTGACGAAGACATCAGTCAAGACGATAGCCGTCGGCGAGCCACAAACAGTGCCGGCGGGAAAGTACGCACAGGAAGTGCTCACACATTTTGGGATTTACGACGAACTGAAACCGAAACTCGTGCTCGCGAAAGACGTCCGCCAGGTGCTCACCTACGTCGAGACAGGAAACGCCGATGCCGGGATCGTATATGCCACCGATGCAAAGATATCGAAGAGGGTGACCGTGGTAGCGACAGCTCCAAAGGACTCGCACTCGCCCGTGGTCTACCCGGGCGCGGTGATCAAGAACTCCAAGAACTCGACGGGTGCAAAGATGTTCCTCGAATTTCTGGGCGGCGAAAAAGCGCGGGCGGTTTTTCAAAAGTACGGCTTTATTCCGGCAGGAAGTTAAAACGCTTTAACCAGCGCGCTGACAACTCACGACCAGCCACCGTCAATCTAGCCGAAAACAAGGTGCTTCACAAAGCGAGCGGGGCCGTACAGCGCGAAGCTGGCGCGCGAAAAGCGCGCAATCAAGCGTCCCATCATCACGCGGCCGATCGCCCCCATGTCTATGTGACGGTGGCCGCGATGCACTCGAATCACGCGGCCTAAAAACTCCGCGCGCGTAACGGGCTCATCCTCTGCATCCAGCGCATCGCCTTTTGTGGCGAGCGTGCCGCGCTCTTTGCCGCCTGCTCCAGCCGCCGCGCGAATTACGCGGTGAACAAATAGCCTCCCCGCACGCTCGAAGAGCACCACGTCGCCTCGCGACGCCTGTTCGTAAGCAAAGCTTCTAACAAACACCAGATCGCCAGAGCGAATCCATGGAAACATGCTTGCGCCCAACACCCGGAAACAAACCGACCCATCGGCTCGCAGCTTGGCAGCAATCGGATTCGACTCTTTTTCCCTGGGCGCGACGAATCGTTCCTCAACGCACCGCGCTCGAGCGTAGGCAGTCGAGGCGCTCATCAGGGATTGATCTGCACCGTTTGAGAGGTAATTGCCTTGCCGTCCAAAGACACTCGAACGCTCCATTCTCCGGTCATTCGCCGCTGCGAAATCCAAGCTCCCGCCACCGGCAGCGTCCGCGTCATCGTCAGCGAGCTTTGCGACGCGTCGCTCACCAAAAAAGAGCTTTGGCTGGCCTGGTAAAGCCCGCCGCCCGGTTGAAGGACCTCAAGCATTTGAGTGTGGTTGCCCGCAGAAAGATTCTCCCAATTCACGCCTATCACAAGATCGCGCAGCGACGCTACGCTGAATGAAGTCGCTGGCGTGCAAGCGCCATCGCCATCGTCGCAGAACGAAATAGTCGCATCCGTTGGCGGCGGATTTCCACCTCCGCCGGTGCCCGAAGTCATTCCCGTCTGACAAGCTGCGAAGCCTGCCACCAGACATAGAACAGCGCTACCCAGCAGACCCGTGCTCCATGCGCGCTTCACTGATCCTCTCTTTTCGGTGTACATCAATTCCTCGCTCATCCCCGCTTAGAACGGAAACGTAAAGCCATACGCACGCTGGTCGTTGGTCGATATATAAATTCGAGATAGCACAAGGTCCAGGGCAGGATCACCCACTATGCCGGGCTGTCCCGTATTGGCGGTTCGCTGCTTGCCGTCCACCCCGGTCACAGCGTCGAGTTCATGAATTTTACCGTCAGCCGAACCTACGTACACCTTCGCCCCGCCGGTAAATCCGATGGGCGCCGAGGGGCCGCTGATCGTTGTTGACCACAGACTCGTGAACGTGTTCGCCGTCTTGTCATATTTCATCGCGTGGACCGCCGTCTGCCCTGAAAAGATCACCGTGTAAGGAGACGTCAGGCCCAGAGCGATCGGAAACGAAATGATCGCGCCGTCGCCACCAGCCACTGACTTCAGCGTGGCCGCCGTGGCCGGATTGATCGCAAAAATCGTGCCCGCGTTGTTGCCCACGAAAAGGACATCGCTTGGAATCGAAAGCGTCGGGTCGGTGTCCGTATCGCCCAGTGCCGCTGTAGCAAGGACTGCGCCGCTATTCGGGTTGAGCTTCCAAAGACTCGGCTGCGCAGTACCGCCGCCGCTTCGGCTGGTCACCCAAACTGCGTGATTCACGAAATCGATGGCCGGCGAGGAGCTAATGATATCCATCTTAGCCACACCGCCGGAGTTACCGATGGTTTGCCACACAGTTGCACCCGTGTTCCCATCTATTCCCATGATTCGATTCGCCGTGGTTGAGGCGCCATTTCGCGTGCCGACCACAAGTAAGTCGTGAGTGGGCGTAAACGTGGAGTCGCTGAATGATTTCACCTGCACCGAAGGCGCGCCTGTAAATCCGTTTGTCGTTAGACTGGTTGGATTCACCACCCACAGAATTTGTCCCGTATCCGTCGCGATTGCGTACACCAGACCATCGTTATCCGCCACATACATCACATTAGCTGCCAGCGACGAATCCCCCGCATCGATCACCGGCGATCGGCCGGTCACCGGCCCGCCAAGAGATACAGGAGGATATTTTCTCAAGCCCGTAACCGCATCAATGCCGAACGACAAATTCGTCTGCGAGCCCGCCATCACGATGGAACCTGGGAAAAGCGACGGTGCTGCGAGCGTGGTCGAAAATGTTGCCGCAATCCAAACTGAATTCTGTTGATTCGCGGCCGTTGCGCTCGGAGTCGCGGAGATTTCCTCAGTGAACACGGAACCGTTTGTAATCGGTTGCGTCGAGTAATAGTTCTTTTGATCCCGCAGGAAAACTTTATAAAACCAGGTCGTATCGTTCGTCGGCGCTCCACACGGGTCAGAACTATTGTCCGTGAAGCTCGTCGCTAGAGACGTGTTGTCAAATACCACCGTTCCGGTGCCTATCACCGAGCACATCGCGGGATCCTGCGTGTCCGTCGGAACAGAACTCTTGTCGACCGGAAAGTTCGCGCGCCTGAGAATCAGAACGCCGGTGTAGTTTTCCGCAAAGTTCACCCTGCCGATCGGCGTTGGATAACCCCAACTTACAGTCACTATGCCGTTGCCCGGAACTGCAGCCGGGTTCGTTACATTCTGGACGAACGTGACATCGAGTACAGGCGCATTCGCGGCCGTTCCATTGCGAGAACCGAAAGTTGTCGTGGCGCCGCTGTTCGATCCTTCGGCCTGGTCTCTAATCAACGTTCCGTAGTTCGGCGTGCCGTTGTACCAATTCTGGACGTCTGACGTAATGTCGAATTGAACTGGAGTGGAGGTTCCGATTCCTCCCGCCACCGTCGCCGTCGATGTAGCTGTGCCTCCGATATCACCACCGTTGGCATTCCAGGTTTGCTTGGCAACGCGAGTATTCCAAGTCACGTCCGACTCACGAAAAAATGACGTAAGACCGTATGCCCCATATGTTCGTGGAAATCCATTCGTCGTGCTGGCAGTGGCTTCCATAACAAGCAATGCCTGCTTGATAGCCACGTTGGGCAGCACGGAAAGGTCAAATTGGACGATAGCGCGCTGGTTTGAATTTCCGTTTTTGGATTCAACCGTTAAGGTTGCAGCGCCGCCGGAATTAGTGGTCGGTAACGCCTGATTAATCGTCGCGTCCGCCGCGCGTACTTGCGCGGCTGTCGATTGAATCGCGATTACCTCTCGCGCCAAGATTGGCGCGGCCAGGAAGAGCGACAATCCGAGGCATAGCGTTTTCTGCCATACGGCGTACTGCTGAGCTTTGTGTAAAAGCCGGTTATTCATGAAGCGTGTTGCCTCCGTCTCGAAAACTTCCAACTCTTGCTCAAAATCTGTTACGACCGCCTCGGCGCGGCGTGACAAATCCCCTGCTGCCCGGGCATTTTCCCGCAGGCCAGCGCGAGCGTCTCGTAAATTGGCTCGGAGACACAGGAAGGCTTCACGTATGGCTTCTTTCTCGCCGCCGTTCCGCCGTTGCGCTCCGCATTCTTCTTCGATTGTTCCATTGCCTCTCCCAATCCAAGCCCGCAGGCCTACAGTGAAACCTGGACCAAATTCTTTCGCTGCGTGATTCCGCTTTGCGCGCCCGTTAGTCCGCTCTCGCGATGCATGGCGCTGATCGGATTTTCAATTCCCGCCAGACGAGCATTCATCTCCGCCAATTCGCAGGCTCGCTCGTATGCACCAAGCAAATCACCACCTTCCATCTGCGCCAGCCCCGGACAACGTTCACAGTAATTCCGAATCGAGCAGGATGAACACAGCGGCAACTGCGACTCCCGCACCGCTCGGACACGATTCATCTCTGTCGAGCCGTACCATATTTCATCAAACCGCTGTTTCCGGAGATTCCCCGCCGGCTTCGGCATCTGCACGCAGGGAGAAACATCTCCATACGGCGAGATATAGCAGCTGTTGTGCCCCGCGCTGCAGGGGATGTCGTCGTACGCGCTGCCCTCGATTCCGCTTGACGTCGAGCTTCCTGTGATCAACGCAGACTTCGGTTCCATTTCAGGCGGCGTGCACGCCCGCGAATTCAGGTTCTGATCCTGCAGCACCCGCAAAAGTTCCGTTGGTGAACTGCGCAGCGCCAGCACCCCGTCACCGCCGTCCATCATCGGCGTGATCGTCAAATCGAGCATGTAGGGCACACCCAGCTCTTCCGCCAGCGCCTGGACTTCGCGGAACCCTGCCAGGTTCTGTTTCATCAGCGGGCAGGCCAGCTTTACTTGCAGGCCCTCCGCAAGCAGAAACTGAACCGCCTGCAGCGAACGATCTAGAGAGCCCGGCACTTTCGTAATCCCATCGTGAATGGCAGCTTCGGCGCTATAGATGCTGATCTGAATTTTTCGAATGCCCAATTCGCGAAGCTTCCGCGCCCGGCTTTCATCAATTAACAAAGCATTCGTCTTCAGACTTACGTCAAAATTCAACCCGCGGCCGTAACCGATCAGCTCGAACAGGTCCTGGCGAAGAAAAATCTCGCCGCCACTGAAAGTCAAAAACAACGCTCCCGCTTCGGCGAGCTGGTCGAGAATGTTCTTCAACTCGCGCGTCGTCATCTCGCCGTAATCGTGATGGTCGAGGTAGCAATGAACGCAACGCTCATTGCACCGATACGTAAGATCGATATGAACGTTCCACGGCAGGTGCCGCTCCACCGTCTTGCGAACGAGCCGGTCCATCACGGGTGTGTTAGGCACCGGGTTGCACCTCTGGCGGCTTCGACAACAACAGACCCTTTGCTGAAAGCATCTCGATCAATTCGCACGCGTCAGCCTTCGCCACTGGCAAAGGCACGTCGTATTTCGCCGCCATCACATCCGCAATTTCATCCACGCTGTGCCGCCCGTCGGCGCTAGTCCAAATAAGACTCGCAGTCTCATTTAGCTCGTGCACGTGGCTGTCTTCCGGAGAAATGATCACCGCCTCGCCGTCAATTTCGCGCCAGGCCAGCTTGGGATTCCGCTCTGGAAAGAGATTCATGCCCCTATCACCTTCCAGAACCTATCGTCGCGACGAAAAAGAAGCCGCTGACAGCGAACTTGCCCTACGAACCCGAACAATAAACGCAGCAGATCTTCGTTTGCCTCGACCCTTGAAGTGAAAAACAGCACGCAAGGCAACAGGGCTCGAATCATTTCTTTCGTCGTTAAGCTCTCCACGCGGTCTTCAGCGGATTGAACGAGCGTGTAAATTCCAGCGATTGGGTAATGTTCGTTCTGCCCGGCCGCCCGGAATTCTCCCCAGAACGGCGTACCGTAAGCTTGCCAGCAGCCGTCGGTAAACCTCAGCAGCGAAATCTCGTCGGTCAGCACAGTTCCTGCTGGCGATAGCGATGCGACGGTGCTCTTCCCCGCTCCGGACCGGCCCGTAAACACGTACGCGCGGCCATCGCGAACTACCGTCGCCGCGTGCAGCAAGAATCCGCGCTGCGGCAGCAACACCATCGTTAGAAGAATGCGCAGCAATGAATCGAGCGCATACTCGTGCCGAACTCCGTGAAATTCGGCGCCGCACGAGTCCAGCAGCATCGAGGCGTCATCGAGAACATAGGAAAAGTTTGGATCGCTGCGCGCGGGCTGGGCGTCGCTTTGCGCGTCGCTCCGTAATAGCACTGGCAGCCCATCGTCGTTGTCAGCCGTAAATTCGCGATATCGGGAGAGCGCCTTTTCGCGCAGATGAGGACCGGGAATCAAGAGCGAGAGCAGCACTCGCCCGATCGAAATATTGAGTGGACACAGGCTTCCCTGCGCGCTGGCTTGCGGTCCCAAGTCTTGATGACCCCTTTGCTAAGCGTTACGACGCAACATTCGGCTCGCGTCCCGAAACGCTTCCCGCTCAGAGCGATGCGCCAATTCCCAGCAATTATTGAGAGGAAGCCGCTACTAGTCTTGCCGGGGGTGCCCAAGGGGTCAACAAAGAATTGCCCTCGCGTGTCGTACTTGTGACTAATTTCCTGAAGACGTGCTTGGGGCTAAACAGTGTAGTGACTTCAATTTGGCGGCTGACGAATCGGCCCGCGCTTTGACCCTTCCTCAATGAGGCCGCGACAGCCTGACTCACAACGACGCATTCTGGCCTCGCCGTATCCATCCATACTTGTGCAACAGCCGCAGCGGGCGCAGCACAAGATAAAGCGGCGCGAGCGGCCCAGGCAATTGCACCATCTCCCAGTCCTCCTCCGCTGGAACCATTGCAAGACGCAACGAGTACCGCCACCCTGCCAGCATCCCTTGCACCATCCGTCGGCGAAACCGCAACCGGCCTCCTGTGCTTGCGCCGGGAAGGTCTCGGCTCAAAGTTCGCTGCTCCACTTCTCGCGCCACAGAAACCGCTTCCCCATCTTCACGCACGCGTTTGCGAATCTCCGCAGGCATCGGCGCTTGCAACAAATCGTCCGCCAGCGCGAGTCCCAGATGAACCATTCGCTCCACTCGCAAACTCTCCGCTGTTCGAAACGCCGCATCCCAATCGAGATCGGCATGCCTCTGGATAAGCTCCGCGACGTCCGCTATCCACGATATTCGTTCCCAAAAATCCTTTGAGCCGTGGACACAAAGCGCGGACAATAAATCCTCGGGCGCAAACGTCGGCACTTCCTGACCCGCAACCATCACCTTGACCAGACGCTGAGCGAACTGGTCGATATCCGGAGCAACCGGAAAATGTCGCAGCGTCAGTTCCGTGTGGAGTTCGACAACCGCCCGGCGCTTTTCATCGCGATAGTTGTACTCCCCCGGCACCAACGCCGTTCTCGAATCCTGCGACAGAATCCATGGAAATCGCCCCTGATACCCAAGCCCCAGCATCACCTCATGCGCTTTCGTCAAATCGCGCTGCGGCACGACGATGTCAAGGTCGTCGAAGTCGCGCAGCGTCAGGTTCCCGTAGGCTTGCTCGGCGAGCACGGGCCCTTTGTAAGGAATCGCCACGATCCCGGCAGCTCGGAACAGTTCGAGAATTTTGTGCAGCTCCGCTGCTAGAAATAAGCAGCGCACAGTGTTGGCCCGGCATGTGACCTTCAGCCGCTCCGACACGCCGGCAGGCACGTACTCCGGCACGACGGCCCGCAGATTCAAATCCAGCAATGGTCCAACTGAATTCTCTGTGGCTTCGCTGAGGACGAAATCCCAATCGAGCGGCCCGGCGGTGGTCTCGCGAATCTGCCCCGCGGTTTCCGGAACCATGCGTGTGCGCGCACAGCTCACCAGCAGCTGCTTCTCCGCACACACGCCGCCCGTTGCTTCTAAACGCACCATCTCGTTATCGCGCCGCGCTCCTCGCGAAATACTACGCTATTTGAAGTTGTGCCACTCTTGGATTCTGCTCGAGGAGGGAAGCTCCTGCGCCGCCCTATCGTGCGGCAGCGCAGGAAACTCATATGAACTGACATCTATAAGTTATGAAGTATTGCGAAAGACCCGAACAATCTAAGTCCGAATAAAATGGATTATGCCGCCATGGGCTGAAGATACGGCCCGTGCATGTGAACGCGCTGCCCGATCTTGAGAAGTCGCGCGCGCAAAGTCCCAGGATCAAGACCCGCGCTGGCGCACACAGCCTGAAAATCCGCGTTGTCCTCAAACAAAAACGATTGTGCCTCCCGGCGTGCTCGCAAAGATCCATTGCGCCAATCTTCCACCGCCATCACGACCACAGCCGTCCACAACCGGCGCTCTGAAATGCAATCTTCCGTCACGTTTCCCTGCTCCATCATCCTGGCGCCGCCATTCATTCCGTTTGAGTCCATCTCTTGTCCCCTTGTTCCCGGCAGCTTTTTTCACTTTGTTCTCGCCGCTCACTCCTGACAAATGCATCTGACGGACCAATCGCAATCGCGGCGACTAGAAATCACACAGGCCGCGCAATCGCTCTGTATGCAGGGGTTTACGGGGGCGCCGAACTTTCAAGGCGGCAGATCACGACCGCTCTCGCCACCCTAGCGAGCACCCACACCAGCACACCTGTTTCAGAGGTGCACATATCGCGATTAATACGATTGGTTGGATTTGCCGCGATCGCCTGCTATTGCTTCTGGTTAGTTGTTACTGAACGGCGGGAACCGCAAGCATCTCACGCAACTTTCCGGCAAGCGTCATAAGCGTGAAAGGCTTTTGCAGCAGCACTGCATCATTCCGGAGAATCCCATGATGCACCACGGCCTGATCCGTATACCCCGACATATAGATAATCTTAATTCCAGGCCGGATCTGGCCCACTCGTTCCGCCAACTCCCTGCCACTGATCCCGGGCATCACCACATCAGTCAGCAGCAAGTGAATCGCTCCAACGTGCATAGCAGCCAGCTCCAGAGCGGTGTGACCGTCCTCCGCCTCAATCACGGTGTACCCGCTCGACGCAAGATACTCCCGCGCCAGCTCGCGCACGCCCTTCTCATCTTCCACAAGAAGAATTGTTTCAGAACCGCGCTCCGGAATCTGCATCTCGCTCTTGCCGTCTCGTCCAGCAGGCACCGCGGTCTCTTCGATTCTCGGCAAATAGATTTTGAAACTCGTGCCCCGGCCGGGCTCGCTATACACCCAAACATACCCGCCGCTCTGCTTCACCACGCCGTACACAGTAGCCAGCCCAAGCCCCGTCCCCTTGCCTTTCTCTTTCGTCGTGAAGAAAGGCTCGAAGACGTGCGCCTGCGTCTCAGCATCCATACCGCATCCGTTATCCGTTACCGCCAACATCACATACCTGCCCGGCGAAAGCACCGCTGGCGGATGCGAATATGACGCATCGAGCTCCACATTCGCAGTCTCAATCGTCAGCCGGCCGCCCTGCGGCATCGCGTCGCGCGCATTCACCGCCAAATTCAAAATCACCTGCTCGATCTGGCTTCGGTCCGCTTTGATCAATCCGAGATCGGGCGCTGACGACGTCTCCAGCTGCACATCTTCGCCAATCAGCCGCCGCAGAATCTTCTCCATCTCCGCCACCACGCTCTGCACATTCAAAATCTTCGGCGCCAGCATCTGTTTCCGGCTGAACGCCAGCAATTGCCTCGTCAATGACGACGCCCGCTGCGACGCCATCTGAATCTGCTCGGCATTTCGGCGCAATGGGTCGCCATCCGGAAGCCGCTCGACCAGAAGATCGCTATAGCCCTGAATCACCATCAGCAAATTGTTGAAGTCATGCGCGATGCCGCCCGCCAAGCGTCCCACCGCTTCCATCTTCTGTGCCTGCCGCAGCTGTTCCTCCAGCTGTTTCCGGTCCGTAATGTCGAGTGACATGCAGATCGCGCCCGACACTTGCCCGTCCGAATCTCGCAGCGGCTCCACGTGGCACGCATACGAGCCGCTCTTCCACTCCACGTGAAATGTCATCGGCTCGCCCGCCACGGCGCGGCGATGCGCCGCTATCGGCAAGAATGTCTGATCCGTCGTCTCGAAATAATCCAGCAGCGACATGCCCACAAGCTCGTCCGGCTTTATTTTCAGCCGCGCAAACCCAGCTCCCAGCGCCGACGTAAACCGCAAGCCTCGATCCACCGTCCACAACACCGCAGGCAACTGCTCGACCAGCACTCGCAGCCGCGCCTCGCTCTCCCGCACCTTCTCTTCCGAACGCTTCCGTTCAATCGCCAGCGCAATCTGCCCGCCCACCGACCCCAGGAATTCCTGGTCGCGCTCCGTGTACGCGTTCTCGTCCTCGTAGTGCTGCACCACAAGCACTCCAATCGTCGCTGCCGGCGTCCTCAGCGGCACGCCCAGCCAGGAAGGCGACGGCGTCCCCACCAACTCCACCTTCCCTTCCTCCGCCAGCAAATCGAAAGTCCGCTGCGGGATCAACATCGCCTGCCCCGTTCGATACACGTGCGCCGTGCAACTCTTCCCCACACGCTGCGGCGGCGGCGCCTGGTCAAACTGATCCACAAAAAACGGAAAATGAAACATCCCCGTCGCCGGCTCATACAGCGCGATAAAACAATTCTCCGCGTACAGCACCTTCTTCAGCGCAATGTGAATCAGTCTCAGCAAATCATCCAGGTTGTCCGTCACATTCACGGCATGGATGATTTCGAAAGTTACCTGGCGCTCCAACTCCGCGCGCTTCCGTGCCGTGATATCTTCGATGGTTCCTTCGTACGACAAAATTTCGCCGTCCGGATTCCGCACCACGTGCGCGTTCTCGGAAATCCAGATCTTTGCTCCGTCTCTCCGTCGCACCTCGTATTCGAAATCCTTCACCGACCCATACTTTTCGATCAGGTGCTTGAACACCGTTCGAACATTCGGGTCCGCATATATCTCTTTCCCCAAATCCTCGACGCTCGAAATCATTTCCGAAGCCGACGCAAACCCGCACATCCGCGCCAGTGCCGGATTTACGCTTAGATATCGTCCGTCCGTAGTGCTCTGAAAAATTCCTTCTGTGGCGTTCTCGAAAAGACTGCGAAATCGCTCTTCCGCTTCCCTCTGCGCCTGCTCGGCGCGCCTACGCTCCGTGATGTCCTCATACATTCCGAAGCTGCCCACCAGTTTTCCGTCAGCCGAAATCGGCACTCCCAGAATCTGCACGTCCACAAGCGATCCGTTGCTTCGCAGCCGCTTCGCTTTCTCCCGCACCACGTTCCCGGCAGTCGATCGCCGCGTCAATGCTGCCGCTTCTTTCAGCAACTCACGAGGCGCCAGCAGCGAATCCAGTTCCGCACCTAGAATTTCCGATTGTTGATACCCGAACAGCGTCTCAAACGCAGGGTTGCACATCAGCACTCGATGCTGCAGATCCAGCACCACGATTCCCAGTGGATTGTTTTCGGTTAACGCCTGCAGGTAGGCCGGGTGCGCTGCGGGAGACGGACTCTTCCCCTCGGCTTCCACACTTCTCTCTTTTCGTTTCTCGGTCCCGCGTCGCGCTCTCGACCGCTCGGCGCCGAGTTCCTCAGTTCGTGATGGCATAGGACGGGTTTCGGAGCCACACGCAGCTCCGCGGGAACACCCCACGCTCTAGATATAACGTCGAGTGATATGGGTCACAATGGTACCTTCGTACCAAAGTGAAGCATTTAGAGGCACTTACGACACACTGCGTAGTATTTCAAAGACTCACAGTCACACTGCGAAGAAGCCGCACCGCGTTGGCAGGCAATTCACTTTCCGAGGTTCCCCTGAGGAATTGCCGCACCATCTTTGCGCGGGTCTGACCCGCCAAAATTCACGCCGCTCGAGAAATCGCGCCGCACAGCCTGCCCGCCACCCATGTCGGTCGAAAAGCTGCCAACTACTTGAATCTCATGTCCGCGCTCCGCAAGCGCCTTTCGCACCCCGGCATCAATGCGGTCCTCCATCTCCACGTCGCATCCGGCAAAAGTATGTTTTGAAAATCGCGCCACCTCGAGCGCCGCCTGAATATTCATCCTAAAATCCACCACATTCGCCACAAACTGCGCATGCGCCTGCGCCTGATTGAAGCCGCCCATAATTCCAAACGCAATCCGCTCGTCACCCCGCGTCATAAATCCCGGAATAATCGTATGCAAAGGACGCTTGTGCCCCGCCAGCGCATTCGGTGACGCTGAATCGAGACTGAACAGCGCCCCTCGATTCTGCAGCACAAAACCAGTCCCTTCAGGAACGATCCCCGATCCGAACTCCGAAAAATTGCTCTGAATCAGCGACACCATATTCCCGTCCCGATCCACCACCGTCAGATAAGTAGTATCGCCTTTCGTCGGAAACTCCGGCTCTCCCGCCGACACGTTGCAATTCGCCTTCGCCATATCAATCAGCTCCGCGCGCCGAGCAGCGTATTCCTTCGACAGCATCCCCGAAACCGGCACGCGGCTGAATTTTTGATCGGCCACATAACGATACATGTCGGCATACGCCAATTTTTTCGCCTCGATCATCGCGTGCAACGCGTCCGCCGAATTGTGACCGTACTTCGCGAGCGGAAGTGTCTCCATCATGTTCAACATCATCAGCGCCGCGATTCCCTGCCCGTTCGGCGGAATTTCATAAACGGTCCAGCCGCGATACGTGGTCGAGATAGGTTCCACCCATTCGCTCGTGAACTCCGCCAAATCCTCTGCCGACATCACGCCGCCCATCTTCGATTCGGTCGCCACAATGCGTTGTGCAATCCCGCCTCGATAGAATCCATCGCGTCCATCTTTGGCAATCGATTCGAGAGAGCGCGCCAGATCGGGATTGCGAAATACTTCGCCAAGCCGCGGCGCTCGTCCATTAACCAAAAAAGTCGCAGCAGCATTTAAATCGGTTTTCACCACACCTTCGTTGAGATTCCAGTAAGCCGCGTCCCACTCCGGCACAGGAAACCCTTCATTCGCGTAGCGAATCGCCGGATCGAGCACTTCCGAAAATTTCTTCGTTCCCAATCGCGAAAGCAGCTGCGACCATCCATCCACCGCTCCGGGCACGGTCACGGATTGAATGCCATCGGCCGGCATCTTTCCGCTGATTCCTTTTGCTTTGAGAAATTCGATCGAAAGCTTCGCAGGCGCCCACCCGCTCGCATTCAATCCGTAAAGCTTTCCGGTCTTCGCCTCGTAAACAATCGCAAAAAGATCCCCGCCAATCCCATTCATCATCGGCTCCACGACGCCCATCACCGCATTCGTCGCCACAGCCGCATCCACCGCATTCCCACCGCGAGCAAGGATCGTAGCGCCAGCCTGCGCCGCCAGCGGACTCTCCGCCGCCACAATCCCCTCTCGCGTCAGTACCATCGAACGCGTCTGCGTCCGATCCTGCCCCCGCGCCGGCGCCACAACAATCGGCAACACAGTCATCGTCGCCACCAACCACGCCAACGCCGCTGCACCCTTCCAGATCGCCCCATCACGCACTGCTCCTCCCCGACCCTGCTTAACCTTCACCGCACCGCAAGCACTCGGCACCCGTACAGTGGCACAGGCACTCCTGCCTGTGCGCATTGCTCCCAGCTTCCAACGACGACCTTGCCACCAACACCAGCACGTTACAGTGAACACTCACCTATTTCTTAGGCCGAGACTCCGGTGGCACCCCGCCACTAGCCCTGTAATAAGCCACCAACAACCCATAATGCTCGCCCATGTGCTCCGTATACCCATCCCAATACTCAAGCAGCTTCACCACCCCCGCATCCCCCTGCTTCTTCGCCAGCGCCGCCCCATCCTCAATCGACTTCTTCAAAAACGCCACAGTAGCCGCCTTCGTTTTGTAATCAGCCACGGCCGGATCATTTCGTCCATCACCGAGCTTCGATTTCGCCATCTTGTTCAACATGTCGTAATTCGACCCCGCCACGTGCAGAATCACTTCCTGGAAAGTGCGCGTAGTGGGCGCAAGCTTGTAGCTGTACTTATCTTCCGGCCAGTCTTCCGCCATCGTAACCAGCCGGTTGCCAACATCGTTCCAGTTCGCAATGACAGCCTCCGTTGCCGTCGGCTGCTTCTTCGGTTGCGCACTATCCTGCGCGCGCACAACCCCGACCAAAAACGCCATGCACAATGCAGCGAGCACAAAAATCGGGCAAACGAGTCGTATCATCAAATTTCTCCTTGATTATGGATTGCCCCGCCGCTTGCCCCAGGGACGCCGCTAACCTACCTGACTTTCTTACCCAAGTCCAACAGAGACGCTCTCTTAAAATGCGGCCGGGTTGGCGCGAAACGGTCCGCTGGAGCATCGAAATGGTGAGGGGACTCTGTCGTTCCCCGAAAGTTTTGTTGAAACGCCTATCCCGGCGTGCTACCGTGATCACAGAGTTGTGAATAGTCAGCGCCAACTCGGTCGTGGAATCCGCGACGCGCTCGCGGTCGAGACGGGTGTTCTAATACACGGTAGCGCGATTAAAACTTCTCGTAACGCGCCTCTTTACAATTACTTGCAATTTTCTAATAGGCGGCAAATGGCCCCCCAACCCGCGTACATCCGAGCCCAAAACTATTCGCCTTTTCTTCTGGAACAACTTCGCCCCACCCGAGAACCAAGTGAGTTCGCCCATGTCAACACGAGATTCCAAATCCGAAGCAGCCGTTAAGCCTCTTGACGCGCGCCAGAGCGAGATCGAGCGCATCGTTCGCGCCGAATCGTCCGACCCGTTCCATTTCCTCGGGCCGCATTGGCTCGACCGCGATGGGAACCGAGTCTTAGCAATCCGCGCCTATCATCCCGCAGCGAGCGAAATGGCCGTCGAATGGCTGCCCAATTCTCCCAAACGGCATTCCGCGATTGCGGCAGAGAAAATTCATCCGGGCGGCGTGTTTGAAGCCATTGTTCAGAATAACGTCAGTCAGCTACGCGACAACCAGGAAATCGAGGCCACTTCTTATCGCCTGTATTTCAGATTCCCGGATGGCAATTCGCTCGACACGCTTGATCCGTATGCCTTTCCGCCACTGCTCACCGACTACGATCTCTACCTTTCGGGCGAAGGAACTCACTACCAGAAATACGAAAAGCTTGGAGCCCACGTGCGCGAAGTGGCCGGCGTTCGCGGCGTTCACTTTGGTGTGTGGGCGCCGAATGCGCTGCGCGTCAGCGTTGTCGGAAATTTCAATTTCTGGGACGGTCGGATTCATCCGATGCGCCTGCGCGGCGAGACCGGAATCTGGGAACTTTTCATTCCTGGCCTCGATGAGGGCACGCTGTACAAGTTTGAAATCAAGTCTCGCGCCGGTTTCTGGGGCCTGAAATCCGATCCGTATGGATTCGCCGCCGAGAAGCGTCCCAACAATGCTTCCGTCGTTGTCGATATTGACAAGCATCAGTGGAACGACGCGGCATGGCTGACGCAGCGCGCGTCGCGCGATTGGCTGCATTCGCCCATGTCGATTTACGAAGTGCATCTCGGTTCGTGGCGGCGACGGCGCGATGAAGGAAACCGCTGGCTCACCTATCGCGAGCTCGCCGATGAGTTGATCACTTACGTCAAGGGAATGGGCTACACCCACATCGAGATGATGCCCGTGATGGAGCATCCCCTCGACAAATCCTGGGGCTATCAGACCGTCGGATATTTTGCGGTGACCAGTCGCTTTGGCGCACCCGAAGATTTCATGTATTTCGTCGACCGCTGCCATCAGGAAGGCATCGGAGTGATTCTGGATTGGACGCCGGCGCATTTCCCGCGCGACGCCCACGGCCTGGCATTCTTCGACGGCACGCATCTTTACGAGCACGCTGATCCGCGAAAGGGCGCGCATCCTGACTGGGGCACGCTCGTCTTCAACTACGGGCGCATCGAAGTGCAGAACTTTTTGATTTCGAACGCGCTCTTCTGGATCGACAAGTATCACTTGGACGGTCTGCGCGTGGACGCGGTCGCATCCATGCTCTACCTCGATTACTCGCGCAAAGCGGGCGAATGGATTCCAAACCGATTCGGCGGCCGCGAAAATCTCGAGGCGATCGGTTTCCTTAAGCACTTGAATGAAGTGCTGCACACCCAGCATCCCGGAGCGCTGACGATCGCCGAAGAATCCACGTCGTGGCCAGCGGTTTCGCGGCCTGTCTACCTCGGCGGGCTCGGCTTCGATCTGAAATGGAATATGGGCTGGATGAACGACACGCTGCGATTCATGGAGTACGACCCAATTCACCGCAAGTATCACCACAACGAACTCACGTTCTCCATGATCTACGCCTTCACTGAGAATTTCATTCTGCCGCTATCGCACGACGAAGTGGTCCACGGGAAACGTTCCCTCCTCGAGAAAATGCCCGGCGACGATTGGCAGAAATTCGCAAACCTCCGCCTGCTGTTCGGCTACATGTGGGCACATCCAGGCAAAAAGCTTTTGTTCATGGGCAGCGAACTGGCGAAGCGAGAGGAATTCTGGGAAGACGGCAGCGTTGATTGGGCGCTCGAAGGTTCCTCTGCGCATCGCGGCATCCAGCAACTGATGGCCGACCTGAACCGCCTGCACCTCCAAGAACCTGCCTTGCACGAGCTCGATTTCGAATGGGCAGGATTCGAGTGGATCGAAGCCAACGACGGCGCGAACAGCGTAATCGCGTTTCAGCGCCGCGCGAGAAATCAGGACAATGCCATCGTCGTGGTGTGCAACTTCACGCCCGTAGTTCGCGACGACTACCGAGTCGGCGTTCCCCGCTCCGGCTACTACCGCGAAATTCTGAACACGGACTCCGGCTATTACTGGGGCAGCGGCGCAGGAAACAGCGGCGGAGTGAACGCCGAACCTATACCGTGGAACGGGAAACCGTGGTCAATCAGCTTGCGCCTGCCGCCTCTCGCCGCGAGTTATTTCAAGTGCCCCTCCGATTGACGAATTGACGTCCTCATCGCTCGAGCATTGTTTCAGAAATTTCAGGGAACATTCTCGCGGCCGCCTCCGTACATAGCGACAAGGAAACAAGGGGAGGTTTCACGACCATGCGAAGAGAGAAACCAGCAATTGCGGTTTCGTGCTTGCTGCTAGTGGCGACGATCGCAGTGGCGATCGGCATTGCCAGAGGCGCAACGACGGCAGCAAAACCCGCGACCGAGCGCTACCTGCACGTAAAGGTCGACGGCGGAACGAAAGGTGAAAGCGTCAACGTGAACGTACCGCTTTCGATGGCGGTGAAGATTCTGCCGACCATCAACCATGGAGACTTGCACAACGGCCGCGTGACGATCTCGAGCGCCGATATCAACGACGTGGATCTGCACGCGATACTCGACGCCGTTCGCACCGCGCCTGACAACGAATTTGTGACCGTGAAGAGCAGCGAGCAGGATGTGCGCGTGGCAAAGTCCAACGGAAATCTGATCATCCACGTGCGCGACTCCGGAAAAGAGAACGGCAAGGGCGGGCAGAAGGTTGACGTCACAGTTCCAATGAAAGTGGTCGACGCACTGTTTTCCACCGCGAAGCAGAACGAGCTCGACGTGGCAGCGGCGATTCGCGCGCTTGGCGAAGCAGGCGAGACTGTGCTGGTGACGGTGCAGGATGCCGAGCAGAACGTGAAGATTTGGATCGATTCGAAGAGCGGGGCGGAATAAGAGCTGCGTTTTGAGGTGATGAATGATTCTGCTGGGAAAAGTTGGGATGGCGATTGTGGGAAGCGCGCTTGCTGGAGCTGGGATCATTTGTAGCGAGGGAATGATTTCAGTGAACGTGGAGACGAGGCAGCCGGAGAAACATCACGTCTATGTTGTAGCTCCGGCGATGCTCGTGCCGATTGCTATGCAGTTCATTCCGAAGGAGCATCTCGCGGAACATGCGCACGAGATTCAACCTTGGTTGCCGACGATACGGGCGAGCCTCGATGCGCTCCGAGAATCGGACGACATCACATTCGTAGAGGTGAAGGAACCGGGGCAAAACGTGCGAGTGGCGAAGAGCGGCGGGTCCATCGTGGTGGATGTGAACGAGACCGACGAGACCGTCCACGTCTCGACGCCGATTCGCGCCATGACCAGCGCAATCGAAGAACTTGCCGCGGCGAGTCCTGCGCCCACGCGCTAGACGCGCTGCGGATTCCTTTCCGGCGGGCGTCGCAAGCCCCTTGCAGGCGCTCGCCCGGATTGAGACTGCATCACGCGCCGGTTTTCGGGGGAATCCAGTAAACTTCCTGTCTTAGTGACTGGTTTGGAAATCCGCGGCGCTTCAAAATTCCCATTCCCAACTCAATCATCTGCGGATGGCCGCAAAGATATCCCGTTGTGGTATCGCCAGTCAGTCCCCATTGGTCGCTATACTTGCGAATCAAATCTTCCACGCGTCCCGTCTCGCCGCGCCACTCCGGATCTTCCCAAGGACGGCTGATCGAAGGAACGTAGGTTAGCCAAGGAACTTCGGCAGCGACTCGTTCGATTTCCTCGCGATATCCAAATTCAACTGATCGGCTGGCAGCGTTGATCATGTAGAGATGCAGATCCGCTGGCATGCTGTTCTCTTTCCAGTCTTTGTAGAGAGTTCGAATGTAGGAAACGTAAGGAGCGACACCGGTAACGGTGGAAAGCAGCAGATGATTTTTGTGGCCGCTCTTCAGATCCAGGGTGAAGCGGCCTTTGGGAATCTTGCGCATGCTGACTTCATCGCCTACATGCAACTGATAGAGCTGTGGAGTCAACGCGCCGTGGGGAACGAGCTCGAAGAAAATCTCGAGCTGCGGTTCGTAGGGCGAAGAGACGATCGAATAAGCGCGCTCGATCAAGCGATCGCCGTCCGGTACGCCCAGCGTGGCGTACTGACCCGCCACGAAGTCGAACTTGCCGCCGGGATCGAGCTTGATTTTCCAGAGGTCATGGGAGATCTCGTCGCGCTCGGTGATGCGGGCGCGGTAGACCTTGTCGCCGCTGAGCGCCATGCGTGGAGTGTCTCCCAAGGTTGCCTCCGAAGTTAGATGAAATTCCTGAGGCTCGGAAACTAATAAAAAAAGACGCCCCGGCAACACCGGGGCGTCTCGCGCGATTCGTTACGAAATCCTACGCGAATACTAGCGCTGTTGTCCACCGCCAAGCATCGCCGGATTGAAAGGCTGTGGTGTGCCGGTGATCTTGTCTTTGTAATCTGAATACACTTTGGTCAGCACCATCGTGGTGTCTTTTCCTTGATGCTTTACAAGACCGTAGGGACCCGCATTTTTTGCCACCCAGGTGTCTGCGGAGCCGTCTTTGGCGCGATAGTGTTCGGCAGTAAAGGTGCCGGCGGGAACGGTGATGGACTCGCTGCCGAGGTCTTCGGCGTCGTTTCGCGCGTCGGTAGGCACGCGAGAGTGATCGCCTCGCCCCATCCCGGCGGGCATTTCCATCGGAGGCCTGCCCGGAAACTGCATGATCATCTTTGAGGCGTGGGTGTTCTCGCCGTCCATTACAAGAAGGCTCTTAAAAACCATTTCACCACCCGCTCTTTGGTCCGGCATAACCATTTCCCACCAGTAGGCGTCCTTTCCATCGACGGTTTCTTTTCCCACGATGGCCATCTCCATGGTCTTCTTGCCATCTTGCGTTTGGACTTCATACGCCGCGCCAACCCCCACCTTGGGATTAAAGACGCCTGCAAACTGCGGCGGGCCGCCACCACGCATCATCTGGGCATCGGACGTGGATGCCGGGCCAAGGGCGCAAAAAACGATTGCTGCTAAGACGGATAGGCACTTCTTCATCGCGACACACTCCTTCGGTCTGTGGGTTAGGACACCACTCTATAGCCCCTATTGAACTACAAGTCGCGGCCTTGCGAGTCTTCCATTTTGGAAAAGTCGAACGAAGCGTTAATCTTCGTGCCGCTCAGCGAGGCGGAAAATTCCGCTGCTTTTTCAGTCGTCGGTATTGCGGACTCACCGTTTGCGGCTTTCTTCGGGAATAGGAAGACAATGCTTTCAATCGAACCATCGGCCTTGTGCTCGATCTTTACATCGCTTGGAGCGAGCTTCTCCTTCGTGCGTTTCAGTTCCAGAACGGCGCTTTTCTTGATGGCGCTTTCATCCGCGGATTGAAAAGCCTTCATGTTCGGGCCAGCGACGAGCACCTGATACATGTCGATGGGTTGTGCGAGGTCTTTCGCCGCGTCTTCCGGTTTCAGCTGGCCTTTGAGGACGGCGTTGCGTATGGCAGCTTCGCGAATTGTTCTGGAGGAAACCCACCGAACGATAAAGGGGGTCGCACTCGACGATTGTTGCGGGGGTTGGTAGCCACCGGAAGGTTGAGGAGATTGTCCGCCGCTCCCTCCCATGCCACGACTTTGCTGGCCCGGAGAGGCACTACCGGGATCAGACGGCATGGCGGAGTCGGAAGGCAAGGAGCTTGTGATCTGAATGACTTTGGACAAAGGGGAATCGTTGAAGATTCTCTGAATATCTTTGTCGTCCCATTGATCGTAAGGCTTTGATTTCCAGGGGTCGTTCGCGGCCCAGATCAGAGACGCGGCAATGAGAATCGTTGCGGCGCTATAGATTATTTTGCGAACCATATTTTTTTCCTCCGTTCTTTGGGCGGGTTTTCTAATTCCCGAACCTATTGAGGCGAGGCAATGCGCAGACAGCCTCTCAATTTAGATGCCGAACGAAGAGGAGAAGGAAGTCGAGGAATCGCTGTATTTCTGTTATTGGCCGGCTCGGCGGGCGGCGAGCGGATTAGTTGGGGACTTTCGGAGTGACGCGGCAGGCACGGATGCGCCCGTTATGCGTTCGACGCGATACATGGGCTCGACGCGGGATTCAAAGTGAGTGCGCATCAAGAGCTCGCCGACAAGACCCATGGCGAGCAATTGCACACCGAACAGAGAGAGCATCATGCCGAGAATGAGCAAGGGGCCGTGTTGCACGAAAATCGAAGTGCCGAACAAAACCTTTTTCGCAAACAGGACGGAGAGAATGCCGCCGCCCAAAATCATGCCGAGCAATCCGGCTGGACCGAAGAAATGCAGCGGCCGCGTCATATAGCGGAGAAGGAATCGTATCGTTAGCAGATCGAAGAAGACCCTCAGAGTTCGCGAAATTCCGTAGTGAGATTTTCCGCCGGGACGAACGATATTCTTAATTGGCACTTCAACGATTTTTGCGCCGTTCAAAGCAGCGAGGGCCGGGATGAAGCGGTGCATTTCGCCGTAGAGGCGGATGTCCTTGATGATTTCGCGGCGATAGACTTTGAAGGTGGTGCCGAAATCGTGGATGTCGACTCCGGAAAGCTTGGCCATCATCCAGTTGGCAATGCGCGAAGGCAAGCGGCGTATGATGAAATTGTCGACGCGCTTCTGACGCCAGCCGCTGACGATGTCGCTGCCGGTGGCTTCGAAGGTTTCCAGCATTATCGGGATGTCGTCCGGGTCGTGCTGCAGGTCGCCGTCCATGGAAATAATGATTTCGCCGGAAGCGTAATCAAAACCTGCGGCGAGGGCTGTGGTCTGGCCGTAATTGCGCTTGAGACGGACGACGGTGACGCGGGGATCGTCGAGGGCAATCTCGCTAAGAATTTGCGGAGTGGCGTCGCTGCTCTGGTCGTCCACATAAACGAATTCGACGGGTTCGAAGCGGCCGGTCATGACTCCGGCGAGGCGGGCGTGAAGCTCGCGGACGCTTTCCTGTTCGTCGTGGAAAGGGACGACGATCGAATATTTCGGACGCAAGTCGCGAGTTCCCAAGCTTCCTCCGGTACCAGAGCTACTGCAACCAGTATAAGCCGGGCTGACTACCGCATCAACGCGGACTTAGACGCCTATAGCGCGCCCAGCACGTTTTAGTTTAGCTCTGCGTAGGTGATTAAGCGAATGCCATGTTCTTCGATAGCACTCTTGACGGCGGGATCGATGAGAGCGTCCATTTCCGAATTTCGCTGCCAGGAGAGGCGCGTCTCGATTGTTTGCAGTTCAGAATCGGATATGCCGGGATGCAGCATGATTTCGGTGCTGCCCTCTTGAACGGCGCTAATCATGCGGCGAAGAGCTTCGGGACGGAGGCGGCCAGTCCTGGCGAGACCCAAGAAATGATCTGGTGACCGCAAGTCATACCTTTGCGCAGTAGATTGGAATATCGGCGTCACCATTCGGGCGGCGGCGGCTGCGAAAAGTTCTGGCAACATGGCGGGGCGTTCGCCGCGCGAAGACTTCCAGGAATCTCGCAGGTTCTCCATAGGTTTGCGCACGCGCGGAATTCCAAGTTCACGCGCGACACGACTGAGAGCTCCCATGACCATTGGATGAGCGTGCGTATGCTTGTGAGTGTCGAGGTGGGTGGGATCGATGCCGGCTGCGCGAATTTTCAAGATTTGAGCTCGCAGTTCCCTTTCGATTTCCTTTGGGCGGATGATTCCGGTGGAAAGCCGCGTTACGAAACTACCCAGCGAATCGGGGAGACGGCCGTCTTTGGAGGCTAGCGACAGGATTTCTTCGAGGGGAGCAGTGGCTCGTCCACCGATGAGGACCAAGTGGCAGCCGATTCCCAGGCGCGGATTGAGCTTCGCGAGTTCGACGGCGTGATCGAAGGCGGGACCGCAAGCCATCAGGGTGGCGCTTGTGAGGATTCCTTCGCGATGGGCGCGGATAATTCCTTCATTTACTCCGCGGGTGAGGCCGAAGTCGTCAGCGTTGAGGATGAGTTGCTTCATCTGCGAGCGGGCTGTCTCCGTGGAAAGGAAATGATATCACGCGGAGGTCGGTGAAATTTTTCGAGTGGGCTAGATGCGGTTGATACGTTGAGGAGTTGTTGTGGCCTTGCCGTAAATAAGGGCGCACAGGCAGGAGTGCCTGTGCCACGGGAGGCGTCCTGGCAGAGAGAGATGTTGCGGAGTTTGGGAGCGAGTGGCGCGATTTTTTTTGTGGAGGCAATTTGCGAGCCATACGTTCGCATAGAAGAGGCACGAATGATGAATGGGCGGTGAAAGTTTTCAACAGTCCTGTTGAAAACCGTGTGGAAAAGGATTATTGCGAATCAAAAACCGCAGAAAACGTGGGGGTGATGCGGTTTGCACAAGTTGTGTGCAGTTTTTACTGTAGTCAGAAAATTCGGGCGTGAGTCGAAAGCCTCAGGTCATCCCGATCCAACATCGATCGGGAGGGACCTGAGCTGTGGTGTGGTGCTTAGTACCAATGAGCGGGCGGCTCGAGTTTTATTTCGACGGTCATCGCTTCGGTATCTATCTCGTGCCACTTGCCGTACGTCTTCCAACCCTTTGCGACGACTTGAATTAGGATTTTGCCGCGCGGAATATCGGGGACCTTCACGGAGCCGTCTTCGTTGGTTTTCAAATTGAGTTCAGCGAGCTTTTCCTTGTGAAATAATCCGCCCGCGACTGGGAAGCGAACGTAGACGCTGGCGTTGCTGACGGGCTTATCGTCAGCAGAGACGACGTGAATTCGGAGTTTGGTGGTGGTGGGATCGGAGGGTTTGGAATCTTTCTTGCTGTCGGCGAGTTTGTCTTGAGTGGACTTGTCTTGGGAAGTGGTCTGATTTTGTTGAGATTCCTGAAAGATCGCGGGCATGGACGCGCGCGGCTGACCACCGGATACGGTTACGTGTAGCACGAACAGTGCCAAGATGGTTCCGAGTCGGCGTGATGAGCGAAATATTCTGGGGCCGAGAGCGAATCGCATAGCACCTCACTTCTACTCCATTCGGGCGATTGCCTCAACAGTTCTGTGCGTTTGAGGCTTTCTTGCGCCGCGCTTCGCCCGGTGCCGCGACAGAGCCGTTTTGGCGGTGTATCTTTGCGAGCCATTGATGCCACGAGTTTAGAGTCGCAAGGTATGATAGCGACGGAATATGTCTGATGTATTTTCGTTCAGGAGGAAACATGGGGTTTTCGACCGACGCCATCCATGTGGGACAAGAGCCTGATCCGCTGACTGGATCGATCGTCGCGCCGATTTATCAGACCTCGACGTATGTCCTCGAGGAGATGGGCAAGGACAAGGGTTACGACTACGCGCGGACGAATCATCCCAATCGGAAAGCGCTCGAGCGAACGGTGGCGAAGCTGGAAGGCGGTCATGCGGCATATGTGTTCACTTCCGGGATGGCGGCGATCGATGCGGTTTTCCGGCTACTGCGGCCTGGTGAGCATACGATTCTTTCTCAGGCGGTGTATGGCGGAGTTTTTAGGCTGACGACGAAGCTGCTGGTGGATTTCGGACTGGAGTTCAGCTATGTGGACACTTCTTGTCTGAAGAAGATTGAGGATGCAATCAAGCCGAACACGCGGATGATTTATGTGGAGACGCCGACGAATCCGACGATGATTGTGACGGATCTCGCGGCGGTGGGGCGGATCTGCAAGGCGCGGAATCTTACGTTCGTAGTGGACAATACTTTTCTGAGCCCGTATCTGCAGCGGCCGATCGAGTTTGGGGCGCACATTGTGGTCCATTCGATGACGAAATATTTGAATGGGCATAGCGATTGCACGGGAGGCGCGGCGATCCTGACGCGTCCTGCGGACGCGGAGAAGATTTATTTCATCCAGCGCTCGGCCGGAGCTGGTCTGGCGCCGATGGATTGCTTTCTTGTGTCGCGAGGGGTCAAGACGCTTGCGGTGCGGATGGACCGGCATGGCTCGAATGGAATGGCCGTGGCGAAATTTCTGGAATCGCATTCGAAGGTGAAGCTGGTGATTTATCCGGGGCTTGCTTCGCATGCTCAACATGAGATTGCGAAGCGGCAGCAGCGCGGATTTGGCGGGATGTTGTCGTTCGATCTTGGTTCACTTGAGGCGGCGAAGAAATTATTGAATCACGTACGGATCTGCTCGCTGGCCGAGAGTTTGGGGGGAGTGGAAACTTTGATTTCGCATCCCGCGCTGATGACGCATGCTTCGGTGCCGCCGGAGATTCAGAAGCAGATTGGGATTACGCAGGGGCTGGTGCGGCTGTCGGTGGGAATCGAGGATGTGGAAGACTTGATTGCAGATTTGGATCAGGCGCTGGCGAAAGTCTAGTCGAGATTTTGGCGGCGCGGGATCAATGGTGCAGCGATGGGGCGGGCTTCGCGGGCGCGTCTTAGACGCGCCCCTACCGAGATTTTTATCTCCGCCCCGCCGATGACGAATTTCTCGGGATTTCCGCAACGACAAACATTGCAAGCGGGGTTGGGGCGCGATAGGGTAGCTTCGGTTTTGTGCTTGGCGACTGCTTTCGCGGGCGTCAGGTTGTCTTTATTTTTGTGAGCGAGTTTGGGAGCGAGGCTGGAATGAGCGATCGTCAGGAACCATTGAAGCTGCAGGGCGGCGTGGCTGTGATTACCGGAGCGGGTTCGGGGATTGGGCGCGGACTAGCGCACCGGTTGGCGCGGGAGAAAATGTCGTTGGCGCTGGCGGATGTGGATTCCGCCGGTTTGACTGAGACGATGGAACAGCTGGGCGGGGCGAGCGCTTCGCTTTCGTGCCATCTGGTGGACGTTGCGGATCGAGGGCGCATGGAGCGGTTTGCCGCGGAGGTGGTGGAGCGGCATGGACGCGTGACGATGCTGATGAACATTGCCGGCGTGGCGATGCACGGAACGTTTGAGCAGCTGACGCTGGAAGAGTTTGACTGGCTGATGAAGATTAATTTTTACGGCGTGCTGTATGGCGTGGCGAATTTTCTGCCGATTTTGCGGAAGCAGCCGCGGGCGCACATTGTGAATATGTCGAGCATCTACGGGATTATTGCGCCGGCGGGACAGACGGCGTACAGCGCCAGCAAGTTTGCGGTGCGGGGATTTACAGAGGCGCTGATGCACGAGCTGGATGGAAGCTCGGTGAGCATATCGTGCGTGCATCCGGGAGGGATTCGGACGCCGATTGCGAAGCGGGCGCGTGTGAGCGGGAAATCGGATCCGAAAGCTCGTGAAGTGACGCTCGAGATGTTTGATGTGTTGGCGCAGATGCCGCCGGAGAAGGCGGCCGATCGGATTGTGGACGGCGTTCTGGCGAATGAGCGCCGGATTCTTGTGGGGGGCGATGCGGTGCAATTAGATCGCATGCAGCGGTTGATGCCGATCAATTATTGGGATTTTCTGGTGCGACGCAGCCGGAAATTGATGCGGGTGATCGGCGAGCGGCGCGCGAAAAGCGCGCAGACTTGATGAGGGCGAGGGCGTTGGCGTGATCTGCTAACGCTTTTTGCGTGGGGCGACGGATTCCGCCAGCCAAGACAGGTAACTCTGGGATCCGGCGGCGATCGGTAAGGCGATGATTTCGGGGACTTCGTAGCTGTGCAGGCGCTTGATGGCAGCCTGAAGCGCCGGGAACCTGCGGCGCGAGGTTTTTATCACGAGCAAAACTTCTCTTGCTGATTCGATTTTTTCCTTCCAGCGGTAAATCGAGCGGACTGGAGTGCGCAGAATATTGCCGCAGGCGGCCAGGCGCGCTGCGACGAGGCTGCGAGCCATGCGCTCCGCTTCTTTTGCGGAACGGCAGGTGACGAGCACGACGAGTTTGTCCGTCATTCGAGGGCCATTTCTGTGCTTTTCGCGCGGCGGGCGCAAATTTACTCTTGCGAATCGCGTATTGCGTTCACCTTGCTTGCAGGCCAAGATACAATACGTTTTTATGGCGAGTGAAGCGATCCATTTCGGAACTTCGGGTTGGCGCGGAGTGATGGCCGAGGATTTTACGTTCGGCGGCGTGCGCCGAACGGCTGCGGCGATTGCAGGGCACGTGCTTTCGCTGAAGAAATCGCCAACGCTGATCGTCGGCTACGATACGCGATTCTTTTCCGAGGAGTTTGCCCAGACGGCCGCGAACGTGCTCGAGAAACACGGTTGCAAAATTCTTTTCTGCAACGAATTTACGCCGACCCCCACGATTGCACACGCGATCCTTTACGGAAAACTCGACGGCGGCGTGAACATCACTGCAAGCCACAATCCTGCCGAGTACAACGGACTGAAATTTTCCGGGCCCGATGGCGGTCCGGCTCTGCCCGAGATTACAAAAGATATCGAGAAGCGTGCGGCGGCTCTCGGCGAGCAGCCGGGGTCGATGCTGGAGGTTGAGGACGATTTTCCGCGGATTAATCCGCGCGCACCGTATTTTGCGCAGCTCGAGAAGCTGGTTCGCTTCGATGTGATCAAGAAAGCGAAAGGGAGCTTTGTTTGCGATGCGCTGCATGGATGCGGGGCGGGATGGCTGGACGGGATACTTGGCAGCCATGGCGTGGAGCTCACGGCAATTCGAAAGTCGCGCGACGTGCTGTTTGATGGCAGCGGGCCCGATCCATCGGAAGACCATCTTGCGCCGCTGAAGAAAGAAGTGATTGAAAAGAAGGCACTGGCGGGGTTGGCGACGGATGGCGACGCGGATCGGTTTGGGATTCTCGATCGAGATGGGTGGTTCGTTTCGCCCAATCACATTCTCGGCCTTGTGTTTGATTACTTGCTCGAGACGCGCGGGTACAAGCTCGGAGCGTCGCGAAGCGTGGCGACGACGCATCTGCTGGATGCGGTTGCGAAACTGCATGGCGTTCAACTCTACGAAACGCCCGTTGGCTTCAAGTATGTGGGCCCGCTTCTGCGCGATGACAAGATCGCTCTCGGTGGAGAAGAGAGTGCGGGGATGACGATACGCGGTCATCTACCGGAGAAGGATGGGATTCTGGCTTGTCTGCTGGTAGCGGAAATGATCGGGGCGCGGCGGAAGTCGCTCAGGGAGCAGCTTCAGGATCTGTTTAGTCGCGTGGGCCAGGAATTCTGGCCGATTCGGGTGAATTTGCATTTGGCATCGGATGTGCAGGCGCGGCTTGTCGGGCGGTTGAAGGAGACGTTTACGGAATTTGCGGGGCGCCATGTGGCCAAAGAGAATCGCCTGGATGGGATGAAACTGATTTTTGACGACGGCTCGTGGGTGTTGATGCGGCCGTCAGGCACTGAGCCGGTGGTGCGGATTTATGCGGAAGATTCTTCCATAGCTGCTTCTGAAAAACTTGCTGAGGAGGCTCGCGCATGGATCGGAAAGTAGTTCGCAGGAAGAGCGCGCGAAGACCGGCGCTGGACCCAGAGGTGAAGGCGCCCACGATTCGGTTTGGCGCACAGATGCGCGAATTCTTGCACCGGAATATGAATTGGTTTCTTGTGGCTGGTTTCGCTTTGCTGCTTCTCCAGGATATTTTTGGCACCCACGGAGTGCTGGCGATGCGCCACACGCAGCTACAAGCCAAGGAAGTGCAGCAAGAAATCGAGCGGCTCAATGAGGAAAACCGCAAGCTCCAGAGTCGCGTTGAGCACCTTAAATCCGATCCAGCAACTCTAGAAGGCATCGCGCGGGACGAGATGCATTTGAAACGCCCCGGGGAATACGTATTCCCGATCCAGCCAAAAGCGAGTCCTTCGACAAATCCGCAACCAACAGACGCTCCGAAGAAGCCCTAACTCTCTGTCGCCGGTTTTGCCGCGCGAAGATTTCGCATCCGAGCGAGAATTTCGGCGCCATGTCCTTTATATCGAGTGCGCGCAATCGAAAGCAGAACCATCGCCGTAAAAATAATCGCCAGGCCAAACGTAGCCATCGGAATGGTCTCGGCGCGCTTCGGTAGAATCGAAAACCGCCCATAGACAAATTCGATGTGCACCCAATAGACGAGCAACGATGTTTGCCCGATCTGGATCAGCGGACTGAAGCCCCACTGCCCTGCTCCCCAGCGGCACCATGCGTAGGCCAGGAAAACAATCATCATGAGAATTCCAACTCGGGCCAGGAAGAAGTTGGGGCTCGTGTGCCAGTAATCGTACACGGCATAGAATTGGCGCGGCTGCGCATCGAGCCAATTTGAGAAATAGAAAAGCCCCACGCCGGCCAAACCTACCAACGCCGTGAGCTTCGCCAAGTTCTCTTTCGCCCAATCGCTGAACAGCAAGAACCCAAGCGCGAGACCAGCGAACGCGAATGCCGTCCAGGGAAAAATTGGGAAAAGCCAGGGCTGCGGCTTGTTGTAGGTGTGAACACCGTTGATGTATGACTCAAAATACCAGGGCAGCCAAAGGATTCGCCAGGTAGTCCAAAGGGGCGGCGTGGCGAGCGCGATGGCCAATGCAACGAGCACGGCGACAATTGCGCTTGCGGCTCGGGTTTTGGTCAGGCGCGAAACGATGCCCATGATCATCATGGAGAGACCGATTGTGTTGAGGATGTCCACTCGCAAGAGATCGGTCCATGGCGCCCAAGGCTGGCCGAGAACGAATTCCTGCACGCGGAACAGCAGGCCGAGCGCATAGATTTCCGCGCCGCGACGGATCGTAGTGAGGGCGATTTCGTTGGCAGAGATGCCTTTGCTGCGCATGCGGTCGGTGACGAGCGCGAACGAAACTCCAGCAAGGAAGAGGAAGAGCGGAGCGGGCAGCGTTCCTCCGAGTTGAGACCATTTGATGAAAGAGCCTTCGCGCGCGGCGCCGCCTAGCCACGAATCGTAGCAATGAGTTTGAAACATCAAGAGGCAGGCGAGGCCGCGCATCCAGTCGATATAGGCGAGGCGTTGTTGTTTTCCGGGGGCTGCCATCAGTTGAATCGCGCCACAGAATCGCCGAGGCTGAAGCGCAAAGCAAGTTTTTCCCGGAACGCGTGCACGCTCCAGTAAAATCCTGGGCGTGACGCCTAAATCGAAATCGTGGCAGATGAGTCTGCCTGTCGCTGTGGCGATCTGGACCGTAGTCGTTTTGCTGGCGGCATTTGCTGGAATTCGCCTCGGTTACTCTGGCTCGCGATTCGTGATTGCGCTGGGAGTGGCGGCGACGCTTTTTGCTTTTGAATTTTTCCTCGCTGCGCCGCCGGTGTTTGGCGCCGTGCAGACTGCGCTCGGGCAAAGAGGCGCGGTTGTGGCGGCGCTGGTGCCGCTCTTTGCTGTGCTGGTTTATTCCATCGGAGTTGGTGGCAACTGGAAGTACACACTGATCGGTGCAGCATACGCGGTGCTGCCGACTCTGCTGCTTGCCGCGAGCGCGGGCCGCTCGGGCGCTACGTGCGTGGACTATGCTGCTTCGGCGATCGTCTGGTTACCCGTTGAGTTTCGCTGGATGTACCGGCTGTTTCCTTTTCCACCGCAACTGACGCACACGTTGACAATCCTTTTGGCGCTCAGCACCGGTGTAGCAGCGTTTGTTGTGTTGCGGAGGCTCGAAGGCGTTGGCTATACAATCGAGTGGGCGCGCGGCTCGGGCTGGATTGTGCTTTCGCATTTTCTCCTGTTTGCGGCGATTGCAGTGCCACTCGGGATTGGTATTGGCTTTATTGCGTATGACCCGGCCATTGCACGGCTGCGCTCGCTACCCGTGGCTGTGATTGGAATTGCGTTTTTTACGGCTTGGCCGGAAGAGTTTCTATTTCGAGGGATCTTGCAGAATCTTTTCTCGCGCACGCTGAAGAGCCAATGGATTGGGTTGGCTATGGCGTCTGTTGTTTTTGGCTTATCGCATATTCTTCATGCGCCATTTCCCAATTGGAAGTACGTGATTCTTGCGACGATTGCGGGAGTATTTTACGGGCACGCGTGGATGAAAACTGGCTCACTGCTACCAGGAGCGCTCCTTCATGCGCTGGTGGATATCTCCTGGCATGTGCTGTTTCGCTGAGATTACCCTAGCGGACCACACCTGCGAGCGGGCTTGACGCATTTGCGTAGAGCTTTTTCTCGATGCGACCGGCGAGAAACGCTTTGCGGCCGGCTTCGACTGCGGCGCCCATCGCCTCTGCCATCAGAATGGAATCCTGCGCGCCGGCGATCGCGGAGTTCATCAGCACTCCATCTGCGCCCAATTCCATCGCGAGTGCGGCGTCGGAAGCCGTGCCAACGCCCGCGTCAAGTATCAGAGGCACTTCGGTGATGCGTTCGCGCAGGATTCGCAGATTGGTGGTGTTCTGAATACCCATCCCTGAGCCGATGGGCGCGCCGAGTGGCATGACGGCCGCGGCACCTGCGTCAATTAATTTGCGAGCGACGATGAGATCATCGTTCGTGTAGGGCAGAACTACGAAACCTTCTTTCACAAGCGTTTTGGTAGCGCTGATGAGCGCTTCGGTATCGGGGAAGAGTGTTTGCTCGTCACCGATCACTTCGAGCTTTACCCACTCGGAGAGTCCGACTTCCCGGCCGAGGCGCGCGGTGCGAACGGCTTCGTCCGCGGTGTAACAGCCGGCCGTGTTCGGGAGGATGAAAAAATTCTTGCGATCGATATAGTCGAGCAGCGATTCTTTCGAGCGATCGGAGAGATTCACGCGCCGCACAGCGACGGTGACCATGTCTGCGCCAGAAGCCTGGTGGGCTCGCGCCATTTCCTGAAAGCTGCGGTATTTCCCTGTGCCAACGATAAGGCGCGAATGAAACTGGCGCCCAGCGATTGTGAGTTGTTCGGTCATTTCTGTTCCCTTCCCGGCGCTCATTGTACTCCGACGATAGCGATTCACGCACGCGCCGGGCATGGCAAGGCGGCGTCGATGGTGCAGGCGGCCGATTTCGTCAGGCCAGGTGATGAGGGCGTGGCTCTTCGACGTCGGCGTAGAGACGGGCAATCACATCCTGGTAACGCTGTTCGATGACGCGGCGTTTCATTTTCATTGTGTAAGTGAGTTCGCCGCCAGCGTAGGTGAAATCCTGCTCGAGCAGAGCGAAGCGCCTTGGTTTTTCGTACTGAGCGAGGGGCGCGGTGAGGCGTTCTATTTCACTCGATAGAAGATCGCGCACCCACGGGTCGCCAGTCATTTGAGTGGGGGTGTCAAAATCGTGGCCCGCTTTTCGCGCGGTGGCTTCGATATTCACAAAATTCGGAACGATAAGCACCGAGACGAACTTTCGCGTGTCGCCGACGACAATTGCGTTTGTGATGTAAGGCGAGGTTTTGAGCGTGTTTTCGATCGGAGCAGGCGCGACAAACTTTCCTGCGGCCGTTTTCAGCAGCTCCTTCTTGCGATCGGTGATGATCAGGTAGCCGTCTTCTTCGAGGTGGCCGATATCGCCCGTGCGAAACCATCCGTCGGACGTGAAGACCTCACGCGTGGCTTCGGGCTTGTGGTAATAGCCCTGCATGACGTTCGGGCCTTTGACTAGAATCTCTCCGTCTTCTGCGATTTTTACCTGAACGTTCGGAATCGGGCGGCCGACCGTGCCGATTTTGTTTGCGGCTGGAGTATTCGCGGTGACGACGGGCGAGGTCTCAGTGAGCCCATAACCTTGATGAATTGTGACACCGACGGACCAGAAAAATTCGGCGAGCTCCGGCGCCAGCGGCGCGCCGCCAGCGGAGAATCTTTGGGTACCGCCGCCGAGCCCTTCCCGAATTTTTGAATAAACGAGGGCGTCTGCTATTCGCCAACGTAGTTTCAGGCCTGGCGATGCGATTTTTCCATAGGCGCGCCACGGAACAGATTCTTCGGCGACGCGCAGCGCCCAATCGAAAATATTGCGCTTGATACCGGATTCGCGGCCGCCTTTTTCGAGAATATTGGCGTAAATCTTTTCGAAGAATCTAGGGACGGCGCACGTAACGGTTGGATGCACTTCGAGTAAAGCTTGTGGGACATCTTCAATTCTTTCGAGATAGGCGATGGCCACACCGTTGCAAATGTAACTGTATGCGGCGGTGCGTTCGTACACGTGGGCGAGCGGCAAAAATTCGAGTGCGACGTCAGACGGCAGTAGATGGTGATTCGACGCGCTGTCGATGGAATTCGAGCTGAGATTCGAATGCGAGAGCATTACGCCCTTGGGTTCGCCGGTTGTGCCTGACGTGTAGATGATGGTTGCTAGATTGTCGCCCGTGATCTCCGCTGCCCGGCGGCGATATTCGGCAACGTCGGCGTCGGTGGTTGCTGCGATCAGGGTTTCGTATCGGAGGATGTCGCCGTTTAGCTCGGTATCAGGCGCGGCCGAGATTACATGCTCAAGCGCTGGAATCCTGCTGCGGCATTCAGAGATCTTTTTTGCTTGTGCCGCGCCTGCTGTAAACACAACGCGGGCGCCTGAATCGTTGAGGATGTAGACGAGACGATCGTGCGACTCATTGAAATAGATCGGCACGTTGACAGCGCCGAGGCCTTGAATCGCGAAATCCGCCGTGTGCCATTCGGGGCAGTTAGGCGCAAAAAGCCCAACGCGGTCACCGGATACGATGCCCAGTTCAGCCAGCGCTTTCGACAGGCCGGCGACTCTGCGAAGCATTTCCTGCGCCGATATGGATTGCCAGCCGGAGGGGGCGCGATACATCTGGGCGCGCGGGTTGGCGAAACGGTCGATGGCATCGAGGAAGAATTTTGTGAGGGCCGGATACTCGCTCGCCATTTCTTAAACTCTAGCGTATGGGCTCGTGGAGCGCAACGCGGCGCTACTCAGGCGTGCCATGGTGAGATAAGATGCCCGCAGAGGGAAATTTTATGGCGAAGCTTTCAACCGAAGAATCGATCGGTTATCAACCGGTGCGCGCCGCGCGTGGCAGCCAGATTTCATGTAAAGGATGGCAGCAGGAAGCGGCGTTGCGGATGCTGATGAACAACCTTGATCCGGAAGTGGCTGAGAAACCGGAAGATCTGATCGTTTATGGCGGGCGCGGGAAAGCGGCGCGTAATTGGAGTTGCTTCCATGCGATTGTCGAGTCGCTGAAGTCGCTGGAGGGGGACGAAACGCTGCTGGTGCAGTCCGGCAAACCGGTAGGACTTTTTCGTACGCACTCCTCTGCGCCGAGAGTGCTGATCGCCAATTCGAATCTGGTGGGACACTGGAGCGATTGGAAAAATTTCGACGAGCTCGATAGGGCGGGGCTGATGATGTACGGACAGATGACCGCTGGGAGCTGGATTTATATTGGTTCGCAGGGGATTCTTCAGGGGACCTACGAAACATTCGCGGCCGCGGGACGGAAGCATTTTCATACTGCGGACCTTGCCGGGAAGCTTGTTGCGAGTGGCGGCATGGGAGGAATGGGGGGCGCGCAACCTCTGGCGGCAACGCTGAACGGAGCGGCGTTTCTGGGCATTGACGTCGATCCGGAGCGCATTAAGCGGCGCGTGAAGAGCGGTTACTGCGATGTGATGGTGAATGATCTGGATGAAGCGCTGCGCATACTGAAGAACGCGGTGCGTACGCGCGAGGCGACGTCGGTTGGGCTGGTGGGAAATTGTGCCGATGTGATCCCGGAGCTGGCGCGGCGGGGCGTGGTACCGGATCTGCTTACGGATCAGACGAGCGCGCACGACCCGATCGGCGGCTATATCCCGCAGGGGTTGGATGTGGCGCAGGCGGCGGAGCTGCGGCAGCGCGATCCGGAGGCGTATCGCAGGCGCTCGCTCGAATCGATGGCGAAGCATGTGGAGGGAATGCTCGCGCTGCAAAAACTGGGTGCGGTGACGTTCGATTACGGAAACAATATTCGGACGTTTGCTTACGAGCAAGGCGTTAAGAACGCTTACGACTTCCCCGGGTTCGTACCGGCATATATTCGGCCGCTCTTTTGCGAAGGAAGAGGGCCGTTTCGCTGGGCGGCGCTTTCAGGAGAGGCTTCGGATATTCATCGCACGGATCAGCTGGTGCTCGAGATGTTTCCGCACGATGAAATTCTCTCGCGCTGGATCAAGCTGGCGCAGAAGCGGGTGAAATTTCAAGGACTGCCAGCGCGAATCTGCTGGCTGGGCTATGGTGAGCGCGACAAGTTTGGGCTGGCGCTGAATGATCTGGTCGCGCGAGGCGAACTGAAGGCGCCTATCGTGATTGGACGCGACCATTTGGATTGTGGCTCAGTCGCTTCACCATTCCGCGAGACGGAAAAAATGCTCGATGGGTCGGACGCGGTGGCGGATTGGGCGCTTTTAAACGCGATGCTGAACACGGCGAGCGGCGCGAGTTGGGTCTCGATTCACAACGGCGGAGGTGTCGGCATTGGGTATTCGCAACATGCCGGGCAAGTGACGGTGGCGGATGGAACGAAAGAGATGGCTTCACGTATCGAGCGCGTGCTGACGAACGATCCGGGCATTGGCGTGGCCAGGCATGTGGATGCCGGATATCCGGAGGCCATCGAGTTCGCGAAGAAAGCCGGCGTCAAAATTCCGATGAGTTAAGGCATCATCGCACCATAAATTGGAGATAGCGGATGATCGTTATTACAGGAGCGACGGGACACACAGGGAAGGCGGCGACAGAAGCGCTGCTGGCGGGCGGCGCGAATTTGCGCGTTGTCACGAGGGATGCGAAGAAGGTCGACCAGTTTGTGGCCCGTGGGGCGGAAGCTTTCGTTGGTAACGTCGAAGATCAACCCGCGATGACGAAAGCATTCGAAGGTGCCGACGCCGTCTATCTCGTATTGCCCGAGGACACATCACAGCAAGACCTGCGAACCTATCAGGAGCGCGTTTCCGATTCTTACGCCGCGGCGATAGCAAGTGCGCGCGTTCCCTATGTGGTCGCGCTAAGCAGCATCGGGGCACAGCACGCGGAAAAAACGGGCCCCATCGTCGGCCTCCACAACATGGAGGAAAAGCTCAATCGAGTGTCAGGTCTTAACGTCCTTCACTTGCGGGCAGGGTATTTTATGGAGAATCTTCTGATGAGCATCGCGCCATTGCGGTCAATGGGATTCCTTCCGGGCGGTGTGATAGGTGACCTGGCGACGCCTTGGATTGCTACAAAAGATATCGGTGCATATGCTGCCAGCCGCCTTGCTGCGCGGGATTTCTCCGGCAGTTTCACGCAGGAGCTTCACGGACAACGCGATATTTCAATGAAAGAGGCAGCATCCATCGTGGGTAACTCAATCGGGAAGCCTAATCTAGGATACATGCAAGTTCCGTTCTTGATGCTTGAACCTGCGCTTGTCCAGATGGGATTGCCAAAGAGCACCGCGGCGCTGCTCATTGAGATGTGGAAGGGCGCAAACGCAGGCCTGATCACGCCACAAGAGCGGCGCTCGCCGAAGAACACAACGTCGACAACGCTTGAATCGTTCGTTGCGGAAGTTTTTGCGCCAGTATTTCTGAGCAAAACCGTCAGTGCATAGGATTCACAGGTGTGCCACGAACCGACCAATCACAACAATTGCTACCGATTTAATGAGAGTCGGCTTGTGACCCGGTAGTTTTTTGCCTAAGGTCAGGCTAGTATCACAGTACCCGTCCCGTGCCTGACTGGCTGATTACCGGCTGCTCACAGCTTCTGACCCTTCGCGGCGCTGTACCCCGGCGCGGGCGCGCGCTTAGCGAGCTCGGAATCATTCGAGACGGCGCTCTTCTGATACATGACGATCGCATCGTGGCGATTGGAACGCGTCGCCGCATTGAAGGCTCGCGGAAATCGCGCCGCGCCGAAAAGCTCGATCTCGCGGGCCGAGTTGTCTTGCCGGGTTTTGTCGATTCGCATACCCATCTGATTTTCCCAATGAGCCGCGCCCCCGAATATGAACAACGAATTTCAGGAGCCACCTACGAAGAGATTGCGGAGAAAGGCGGCGGAATCCATTCGAGCGTGCACAACCTCCGGCGCGCTTCGGCGAAGGAACTCAAGTCGCGCGCGATGGTGGCATTGCAGCAGTTCGCGGCCTACGGAACCACCTCGATCGAAGCAAAAAGCGGGTATGGCCTCGACTGGAAGAGCGAGTCGAAAATCCTGAATATTCTTTACGAGCTGCATCAGGAACAGCCGATTGATATCGCGGCAACTTTTCTCGGCGCTCACACCGTGCCTGTCGAATACAAGGGGCGGGCAGACGCATACGTAAGCCTTCTGACGAAAAAATGGGTTCCGAATGTCGCGATGGCGGGCCTCGCTGAATTCTGCGACGTCTTCTGCGATCGCGGCTCGTTTACGGTACCTCAGGCACGCAAAATTTTGACGGCCGGACGAGCCTGTGGCTTGGTCCCGCGCCTGCACGCGGAACAGCTCGCACACACGGGTGCAGCGCGACTCGCGATTGAGATGCAGGCGGCAAGCGCAGACCACCTTGAAAAAATTGACGAAGCGGATATTCGCGCCCTCGCGCTTTCAAATGTAGTTTGCACCTTGCTCCCCGGATGTTGCTTTCATCTGGGGTTGGCGCATTACGCCCCGGCACGCAAGCTGATCGAAGCAGGGGCCATCGTTGGCCTAGCGACCGATTTTAATCCTGGCACCAGTCCGACAGTGAGCTTGCCGATGATCCTCTCGCTGGCCTGTACGCAGATGCGCATGACTCCAGCCGAGGCAATATCGGCCGCGACCATTAATCCGGCCTATTCTCTTCGCCAGCAGGACCGCATCGGCTCGCTTGAGGTTGGCAAGTATGCGGACTTCGCGGCGTTTGACGTGGCCGATTACCGGGAAATTCCGTATTATTTTGGTATGAACCTTTGCAGCCTGACGATGAAGCGCGGAACCGTCATCTATTCAAACAACTGAATTCATGAAACGACTCGTCGAGTGTGTGCCGAATTTTTCCGAAGGCCGTGATAACGCTAAAATCGACGCAATCATCGCTGCGATGCGCGAAGTTGCGGGTGTGTTCCTCCTCGACCGTGAGAGTGATTCTGATCATAACCGCAGCGTTGTGACGCTCGCCGGGGAACCTGAAGCGGTGGCGGAAGCGGCCCTTCGCGGCGTGGGAAAAGCCGCGGAGCTGATCGATCTTACGAAACATTCAGGAGCCCACCCACGGATGGGTGCGGCTGACGTGGTGCCCTTCATTCCCATCGAAGGCGTGACAATTGAAGATTGCATCGTGCTTGCGAAAAAAGTGGGGCGCGAAATCTGGGAGCGCTACCGCATCCCGGTCTACTTTTATGAAGCGGCGGCCCAACGACCCGAACGTACGAACCTCGAGAATATTCGGAAAGGCCAGTTCGAGGGACTGCGCGAGGAAGTGCTTCGCAACCCGGACCGCGCTCCCGACGTTGGTGAACCACGATTGCATCCGACGGCAGGTGCAACGGTAGTCGGAGCCAGAAAGTTTCTGATTGCATACAACATCAATCTGAACACGCCTGATATCGAAATCGCCAAGCGGATCGGGAAAAATATCCGCTTCTCGAATGGCGGGTTGCGCTACGTGAAGGCGATGGGCGTGGACCTTCGCGCGCGAAACCTGGCGCAAGTGTCGATCAACATGACGGATTTCGAACAGACGCCGCTTCACCGTGTCTTTGAAATGGTGAAGCGCGAGGCGGAGCGCTACGGCGTCTCGATAGTCGGAAGCGAAATTGTCGGCCTGATACCCAAGCGCGCAATCGAATTGACGGCCGACTTTTATCTGCAGTTCGAGAACTTTTCGCCCGCGCAGGTGTTAGAAAATCGTCTGGAAGCCTCACTTGGGGGAGCGGCTTCGGAAGGCCCAGGACGTCTCGCGGCGATAGCGCAGCCATTTCTTGATGCCGTGGCACAGCCAACTGCAGCGCCAGGTGGTGGCTCGGTATCGGCGCTTGCGGGTGCGCTCGGAGCTAGTTTGGGCCAGATGGTGGCGGGGCTTTCGCGTAAGAAAAAGTCCCAGGCCTCATTCGTCGAACAACTCAGCGAGGCCGTATCTGAATTTCACGCGGCAGGGCAGGAGTTAGCGAAAGCGATCGATCGCGACGCGTCGTCTTTTGAGTCCGTGATGGCTGCTTACAAGCTGCCGCAGGGCACACCCGAAGAACAACGCAAGCGCGATGAAGCCATACAGCGTTCTTTACAGGGGGCGGCTGAGGTTCCGCTAGAAGTGGCGCGTAGGGCTGTTGACGTGTTCGAACGGCTAGGGCAACTGGAATCGATGTCCAGCGCGTCTATGTTGTCAGACCTGCGCGTCGGTCGTCTGATGGCTGGCTCAGCGGTTCGAGGCGCTCTCGAGAATGTAGCCATCAATCTGGAGTCAATCTCGGACGCAGGATTCGTCGAGCGCCTGCGCTCGGAATCGTCAACTCTTCTGGCGCGCGTAACTGAAGGCGTTACTGTAATTGGTCGATAGCACTGAATGAGCAAGAAAACTGAGGATAAAAAAGTGAGACAGCCTAGCATTCGCTTGACCGCATTTGCATTTCTCGCACTGGCAGCAATATTTGCATCGCTCGCCGCGATTCCGTCTCCCAGCGCGGCGGGTTCGCTGAGCACCGGAGTCATCGGCCTTTTTCCCAAACAGGTGGGAGAATTCGCTTACGCCGATCTGAAAACGGCTCGAAAGTACGCCTGGTTCCCCAAGTTGCGCGAACAGCTCCTGCCCAGCAAGTTCCGGCAGTTCGAACAGTTCCTCACTTCGTCTGGAGTAGATCCGAACTCACAGGTGGAAGAACTCGCATGGGGCGGGCTGCCCGTTTCGAAGGCCGGCGGCGAGGACGTGGTGGGCGTAGCTCTCGGACCATTCGATCCGTCGTCTACCGAGGCGCAATTCAAAGCGAAAAAGCTGCCGTCCGTTGAGTACCGCGGCTACCACCTCTGGGCATATGGCAGCGGGAGCGGCGAAGGCGACATACTTTTTACGTTTCTTGACAGCAACACCGCGGCGTTCGGCCATCGCTCGGCGCTCGAACAATTGATTGAGGTGCGGATGGGTGGCGCGCCAAGCCTGTTGACGAACGACCAGCTATTTCCGTTGATCAATGAAGTGAATGGAAGTGGGCTCATCTGGGGCGTGCTGGACAAGAACTACACACACCTGGCGATGCAGCAGTTGTTTCCTGAGACCAGCCAGTTCGCGCAAGCCGCAGCGATCGTTGACCGGTTGAAGGCCATGACCATCAGCGTGGACGCGGACAGCGGAGTGAATGCGAAGTTTCAAGCGGTCTGCAACTCGACCGATGACGCCAATCTACTCGGGGCGGCATTCCAGGCGGGCTTGATGTACAAGCGCTATCAAGAAGCGCAGGCCAATCCAGACTTCGCGAAAGTGCTCGACGGCGTGAGCGTGGTGCCGGCCGGTGATCGCCTGAAAGTGGAAGCTCCGGTGAGCGAAGCGCAGCTCGGATCGCTGATTAACACAAGGATCTTTGCCGTTCCGATGTAGATCCCGCGGAGTGAAATTCGTTCGTGAGTCCGACTGCAGACTAGACGTTAGCCTTGCGCTGATCGCGATACTTGATAAGCGTCATTCGCGAGCGGCCTTCGTGAGTGTCGTATTGCACGCGGTCGACTCTCGTATCCTGCAGCGAAGCGCTTATTCTTCCGCCGGCGTGATCTTTCGAGCCACCCACAAATGTGTCCAGCCCGGCTGTTGGCTTGGATTCGCCGGAATGCTCGATCGTCACCTCCACTCTATCTGGAAAATCTTCGACAATCATCCGGAGATCGCGATCTCCCGTACTGTCGTTTCCAAGTAGAGGAAATGTATCGCGAACGGCTTCGACCGCGGCTTCGGCGAAGCCATGCTGAGCTTCCCTCGGGAGACCCGCGCGATGGGCGGCATGGGACACGATCGCCGCTACGGCGGAGAGCAGCCGAGGGTCGTTGTGCACCTTAAGCTCAGTTCGTGCCGGGTCAGTGGTCACTGTCACTGGTCTCCACAACGCGGACATCGCATGCCTCGCGGCAATCCGGACAATAATACAACCCATCCACGCAAAGTCGAATGTTGTATTGCGATTGGCAGAAGCAACAGAACTTTTCGCAGGTGCACTGCGTCTCCGGCTTGTCACATTGTGAGCAGAGGACCGTCACAGAATTCCAATCTCCAGCGGCTATATGCTTTGGACGATTAATACTAGGCTAGTCGCCAATGGGCGACAAGCGGGTTCGCTCGCGCGATTGCCGAGAACGAGATGGGCACGCCGGATTTTCCTTGCGAGCTGACATCCGGAGATAGACGCGCTTTCTTGACACTTCGAAACACGCATGCTACGTTGATTTTCTTGTCTCTACGATGAGAAATCCCCAGTGACAACGCCGGCCACAGCGGAATTGCGCAAAACAGCCCTGAATTCGCTTCATCACCGCCTGGGCGCAAAGATGGTTAATTTTGGCGGGTGGGAAATGCCGCTCGAATATTCCGGAATTCTGTCCGAACACGAGGCGGTGAGGACTCGGGCTGGATTGTTTGACGTAAGCCATATGGGCGAAATCGAAATCCGGGGCAAGCAGGCGCTCGATCTCGTCCAGCACGTGAGTTGTAACGATGCAGCAAAGCTGATCGTTGGGCAGGCGCACTACTCGGGCTTGATGACCGAGCGCGGCACTTTCGTGGATGACCTGCTCGTCCATAAGATCTCGGACACGCACTATTTGCTGTGCGTCAACGCGGGCAATCAGGACCACGATTTCGAGCACATCCAAACGAATAACAAATTCGATGCGAAGGTCGAGAACGCCGGGCCACGGTATTCACAACTCGCAATTCAGGGCCCGCGCGCGAAGGAAATTCTTCAGCGCCTCACGCCCGTCTCGCTCGATTCGATTCGCTATTACCACTTTGCTTTTGGCGAGGTTGGCGGGGTTGATTGCCTGATCGCCCGCACGGGTTATACGGGTGAGGATGGATTCGAGATCTACTTCGCTCCCGAGCATTCAGAAAAGCTTTGGGATGACCTGATGGAATCAGGCAAGTCGGCGGGCATGTTGCCTTGCGGGCTTGGGGCGCGCAATACGCTGCGCCTTGAAGCTGGGATGTGCCTTTACGGGCATGAGATTGACGAAACCACGACGCCACTTGAAGCCGGCCTTGCATGGATCTGCAAGCTTGATAAAGGACCATTTCTTGGCAGCCATCTGCTGAGCGAGCAAAAGCGGTGTGGAATCGACCGGCGGCTTGTCGGGTTTGAAATGCTCGATAAGCGAATCGGCCGTGACGGATATCCTGTCTTGATTGACGGACGAGATGCGGGGCGCGTAACGAGCGGCGGTCCGGCGCCGTTTCTCAAGAAGAATATAGGCATGGCCTATGTTCCATCTACGACAGGCCCGGCCGGAACGAACGTTGAAATCAGCATCCGTGGGCAAGCAGTGCCGGCGCGAATCGTTGCGCTGCCTTTTTATAAGCGACCTCACTGAACGGACAGCATCGAATCTCGCAGCGCCAGGGGGCGGCATGTACCCGAAAGATTATCGCTACACGAAAGAGCACGAGTGGATCAAGGCAGACGGCGCGACCGGCACAATCGGAATCACCGATTACGCGCAGCATGAGCTTGGGGATGTGGTGTTTGTCGAGCTGCCGAAGGTAGGCGCTCAACTGAAGGCGGGACAATCGCTCGGCACCGTGGAATCGGTGAAGGCTGTGAGCGAGATTTTCACGCCGGTTAGCGGCGAAGTTACGGAGACGAACCCTGCGCTCGTCGATGCGCCTGAGAAAATCAATTCCGATCCGCACGGATCGGCGTGGCTGATTAAGATTCGACTTGCTGATCCCAAAGAGCCAGCGTCGTTGATGGATGCCGCAGCGTACGAAGCGTATATCGCGGACAAAGCAAAGGAACACTAGGCCTAATGCGTTATCTTCCCAAGAGCCCGTCGGAACGTAAGGAAATGCTTGCGGCGATCGGCGTTCAATCGGTCGACGAACTTTTCAAATCCATACCGGAAAAGTTCCGGCTGCGCAGTCCCCTTCCCCTGCCCGGGCCACTTTCCGAGGCGGAGATCGTCCAATATTTTCAGGCGCGCGCAGGTGAGAACGGGAGAGGTTTCACTTCATTCCTGGGAGCAGGCGTCTACCCTCATTTGCGCTCGGTGGTTACTGACGCGCTCGTGCAGCGGGGAGAGTTCCTCACTTCGTACACTCCTTATCAGGCGGAATTTGCTCAGGGCACATTAACTGCGATTTTCGAGTTTCAGACGCTGATGGCGCAGCTCACCGGCCAGGAAGTGGCGAATGCTTCGATGTATGACGGCTCGACGGCGCTCACCGAGGCGGCGCTGATGGCTGAGAGGCTCACGGGCAGGAACAGGGTGCTCGTCGCGCGTAGCGTGCATCCGGAGTATCGGCAGGTTCTGGCCACGTACGCGCGCAATCTGGGGCTTGAGATCGAAGAGCTGCCTTACACGCAATCCGGGCAAATCGATCGCGGAGCGCTGACTCCCGAAAAACTTGCGGACGCCGCGGCGGTGATCGTTCAGACGCCGAATTTCTTCGGCGTCCTGGAAGAAATACCGGCTCTCGCAACTGCGGCACATGCGGGTGGCGCTTTGCTGGTGACGACTATTACGGAACCAGTATCGCTCGGCATCGTTCGTCCTCCCTCCGAGGCGGACATCGTCGCAATGGAAGGGCAGGCTTTTGGCGTTTCGCCGAGCTACGGTGGCCCCTACGTCGGAGTAATTGCAACGCGCGAAAAATTCGTTCGACAAATGCCGGGGCGGCTTGCCGGGCAAACAACAGACGCGGCTGGACGGCGTGGCTTTGTGCTGACCCTGGCAACCCGCGAGCAACATATTCGCCGCGAGAAAGCCACCTCAAACATCTGCACCAATGAAGCGCTCTACGCGCTTGTCGCAACCATTCATCTTTGCCTGATGGGCAAAGAGGGATTGCGAGAGGTTGCGTCGCAAAACATGGCAAAAGCGCGCTTTGCACAAGCCGAGCTTGATAAAATTCCTGGTGTGCGGCGTGTCTTCTCTGGGCCCACATTTAATGAGTTCACGCTGGAATTTCCGCGTTCGGTAAAGATGATTAATTCGGCCCTTTTGCGCGAGAAAATCATCGGGCCATTTGCGCTTGGCACGCAGTACCCGGAATTGACCAAGCGCGCGCTGGTCTGCGTCACCGAAACGATGCCTCGAGCGGAAATCGAGCGTTTCGCCGGTGCGTTGAAAAAAATTCTCGAGACCCCGGTATAAGGAGCTGTTGACTTGAGCTCGAAGGTTGTAGATACGGAAACGGCCGCCTCCTCGATTAAGAAGGTGCGTCCGCACCCTAACCAAAACGAGGGACTGATATTCGAGAAGTCCGCTCCGGGTAAGCGAGGCATGGAGATTCCGCCGCTCGATGTGCCGGCAGTTGATCCTGTCGCTGCGCTTGGCCCCGAATTCACGCGCGACTCGATCGAAGGGTTTCCTGAAGTCAGCGAAATCGAAGTGATCCGGCATTTCACCCGGCTTTCCACGTGGAATTACGCGATCGATCTCGGAATGTATCCGCTCG
The DNA here is from genome assembly GCA_963736465.1 of uncultured Acidobacteriota bacterium. Lineage (GTDB taxonomy): Bacteria > Acidobacteriota > Terriglobia > Acidiferrales > UBA7541 > Palsa-295. The sequence goes on from CAVTOS010000016.1 coordinate 81,411, forward strand.
GCTCCTGCACCATGAAATACAATCCACGCGTGAACGAATTCGTCGCGCGGCTCGATGGACTTGCGAGCGAACATCCTCAGCAGCCTGCAGAAGTGTCGCAAGGCTGCTTGCGCATCCTTTGGGATCTGCAAAATTGTCTGCTGGCTATCACCGGGATGGATGCCGCGACGCTGCAGCCAGCTGCGGGAGCGCAGGGCGAACTCGCCGGCCTTTTGATGATTCGCGCTTACCTCGCGAGCAAAGGCAATGCGCGCAAGAAAGTCCTTATACCCGACTCCGCTCACGGAACGAACCCGGCATCTGTAGTGATTGCGGGCTACGAGGTGCAGAATATTCGTTCCAACTCGCGCGGCCAGATCGACACTGACCATCTCCGCGAATTCGTCACCGAAGATGTCGCCGCGTTGATGTTGACCAACCCAAGTACTCTGGGCGTATTTGAGGAACGTATCGCGGAAATTGCGGAAATCCTGCATGAAAAAGGCGCGCTTCTCTACATGGACGGCGCCAACATGAACGCCCTTGCCGGCGTCACGCGGCCCGGGGACTTCGGCGTCGACGTAATGCACTTGAACCTGCACAAGACTTTCTCGACGCCCCACGGTGGCGGAGGCCCGGGTTCAGGCCCTGTGATGGTCAAGAAAATCCTCGAACCGTTTCTGCCAGTGCCCGTCGTCGTGAGAAAGGAAAATGGGCAATTCGCGCTCGATCAGAATCGTCCGCAATCGATTGGACGGGTGCGCGCCTACTGCGGAAATTTCGGCGTTCTGCTTCGTGCCCTCGCTTATACGCTGGCTCACGGCCCCGGGATTCGACAAGCCACCGAGGATGCCGTTGTGAACGCGAACTATATTCGCAAGAATCTCGAAGACTACTTCGATTTGCCTTACAATTTACCTTCGATGCATGAAGTCGTTTTCAGCGACGCGCGCCAGAAGAAGCACGGCGTCAACACGATGGATATCGCCAAACGACTGATCGATTATGGTTTTCACCCATACACCACGGCGTTCCCGCTAATCGTTCCAGGCGCGATGATGATTGAACCGACCGAATCCGAGTCAAAGGAAGAATGCGATCTGTTTATCGACGCGATGCGTTCGATTGCTGCTGAGGCCGAGGAAGATCCTAATCTCGTGAAAACCGCGCCGCATTCCACGCGCGTTGGCCGGCTCGACGAAGTCGCTGCGGCCCGGAAGCCGATTCTTCGCTGGAAGCCATGAAAGACACGTCCCCAACACGCGAAGAAATCCTAACCATGACGCCGGAACAAGCGGCATTTCTGCTGAACATCCAACTTCCGATCATCCGAAAGGAATCGGAAATTACCTCGCGGGTCATTAAAGCCGTTCCCGTCACCAAGGAATCCTACCGACCCGCCCCTCACAGCCGCAGCGCCCTTGAGTTGGTCTGGCACATTGCCAGCTGTGATATCTGGTTCCTGGAGGGTTTTCTCGCGGGCAAATTTGAGATGGAAGACGACAGCATGCCTGCGGATTTCTCTAATTCTGCCGACATCGCCGCCTGGTATGACGATGAGTTCGGCCCCAAGCTCGATCAAGTCGCCAAGCTCCCTGCCGATTTCTGGGCCGCTTCTTTGCCGTTCTTTGGAATCTACAACCACCCTGCGGTCCTGTATTGGCATTTCATGATGCTGCATACGGCGCACCATCGCGGGCAGCTCTGCACTTATCTGCGACCCATGGGAGGCAAGGTGCCTAGCATCTACGGTGGCAGCTTCGACGAACCGATGGAGCCACCGAAGCAGGACTAAACAAGCCAGTCGTCGCTTACCTCTCGAATCGTCAACTGAACCCCGTACAAACAGAAACGCGGCATACCCTGTAACAGGGCATGCCGCGCGGTTGTGTCCCGGGCCGTCGTAGCTCGCGCTACGACTTGTTCTTGTCGTTCTTAGCCTTCTCCACCGGAATCGTTCGGTTATTCGAGGACGCGAGCTTTTTTGCAGCCCCAACGTCCGCCGTCGCAGTTGCTGCGGGAAACATCGGAACCGGACGCCCGTCGGAATGAGCGGCAGCGGCCTCAGCCATTGTCTCCGGAATCGGAGACGGGACTGGAACAAGCGCCCCTTCCGCTTCCTTTGAAAACCGCAAAGCTTGCTCAGCGCCATCCCAGTCGATCGAAATCACGTCGCCGAGGCTCACCTGCTCGGTAGCCAGCAGACTTGCAAGCGGGTAGACGATGTGGCGCTCAATCGCACGCTTCAAATGGCGCGCTCCGTATTTCAGGTCGGTACCTTCTTTCAGCAAAAACTCGCGCGCGGACTGAGTTACTCGGAACAGAAACCGGCCCTTGGCAGTCTCGAGTACGCGCTGTTGCACCATTCCCAGTTCGATCTCGAGAATCTGCTCCAGTTGCTCTGAGCGCAGCGGATGGAACACGATCGTCTTATCGATCCGGTTCATGAACTCCGGTGCGAATTTCCTCTTCGCCGCTTCCGATGCCGTCTTTTCCACCTTCTCGTCCAGGCGTGGCTTCGAGTCCGCCGGTACCGTCGGCGCGAATCCCATTCCGCCCGTCATCAGCTCCGTGATTTCGCCGCCGCCCAGGTTCGACGTCATGAAAATCATCGTCTGCGACAAGTCCACTCGCCGGTTGTCTCCCAACGTTAGCGTGGCCTTGTCCAATATCCCTAGCAGCAGTTGCCACAGCGCGTCCGACGCTTTCTCGATTTCGTCGAACAAGAGGAAGGAGATTTTTAGCTTTTCCGTGTGATATTGCGCGAGCGCTTCCTGCGTGATCAGCGGATGCGTCTCCCGGTGCCCCAAGTACCCCGGAGGCGACCCAATCAATTTCGCGATTTCGTGCGAGTGCTGGAATTCGGCGCAATCCACCTTAATCACCGCCCGCGGATCGCCGAACAGCACTTCGGCCGTGGCTTCTACCACGCGCGTCTTGCCGGCTCCCGTCGGTCCGAGGAACAGCAGGTTCCCCACCGGACGCCCCGGCGAATTCAGGCCGGCACGAAACACCTGGTACAGGTCTACGACGGCCTGCACCGCTTCGTCCTGCCCTACGATCTTCCGCCGCAGCCCTCCCTCGAAATCACGCGACTCCACGCTGCGTTGGGTCGGGTCGAGTTTTAATGCGTGCGCGCCCACGGTATTACTCCCCCTACCGGAACTTCCTTCCGCTTTGTGCGATTTGCGGTCCTGACCTCTCGAATTGGTCGAGCTTGATATCGAGAATGGATCGCAACATTCGCAGTTGCGTGACCAGTTCACGGCTTGAATTGGCACGGTCCGTCAGCAGCAACATCGGCGGCGAAAGATCGGCCAGGTCCAGGTTTAAGTTGCGTAGTGAGTGCATGAGGCCCTGCACGTACGGCGAGCGAACGTTGAACAACTCCACTCGGCTATTCACGGATTCCCGCAAACGCGGCCAATCGAGTTCGAGGAACGGATGGTTCCGGGAAACCCGACGCACCACGTCATCCGTGATTCGCGGCCGCTCGCCAAGCCGCGCCAAGTGAAGCTGCTGCACCTTACCCTGCCGGCGCACGTTGTGCACCAGGAAGTAGGTGTTGCCTTTGCGTCGAACGAAAGCCACAACTGCCTCCTTTTCGACGGTTCGTGGCGTAGTGTATGAGGTGTCCACTACCCCGTCAATGGTACGATGCTCTAGAGTTGCTACGGTTGCTTCGAATTGGTTATTAGTCTTGCAGCATCCCGTGGAAGGGCGTGAGGGGCACGAACAAAGACCTTCCGGCTCTACCGCTGAAGGCTTTCGAACTACGCAATCGGCCAATCAGCAGCGCCTCACTTAGTTAGATGCTTGATTTGTGATGAAAGTAGTCTTGAACGGAACTCGCTGGATCTAGCTTTAGACAGCAGCTTTTCAGGAAAATCAGCGATGGGGGAAAAGGGGCAGCGGACAATGTCATCCTGGTATCCGGTTTACGACTTGGTGAAAAAAATTCCGCGCGGCCGCGCAACAACCTACGGAGCGCTCGCAAAAGCGATCCGCCTGAAAGGCGGCGCCCGGGCGGCCGGGCATGCGATGGCGGCATGTTACAGCGGAGAAGGAATTCCCTGGCATCGCGTCGTGGGCGCTGGCGGAAGGTTGCTCATATCGGAGCCGCGCGCGAGCCTTCAGCGACGCTTGCTTGAGACCGAAGGAGTCGTTTTGACCGAAAGGCGCGTGAACATGAAGCAATGCGGCTGGATCCCCGCAGCGGCGCGAACAAAATCAAAACCGCGATCCAAGCGTCCCGCGAAACGTCGTGCCCGACGTTGAACCGACCCGATTTGCTTCTATAGTCGGCCGCCTTCGCGCGGCCCAGCTGACTGTGATATAGAAGAACGCTTCCGAAATTGAGGACAAGCTGAGTGAGCACCCCCGTCATCCAAGTGGAAGGGCTGTACAAAAACTACGGCGCTGTCGAAGCGCTTCGGGGTGTGAGTTTTGAAGTTGAAGAGGGCGAAGTGTTCGGGCTGCTCGGCCCCAACGGAGCGGGAAAGACCTCGACGGTCGAAATTCTAGAGGGGATGCGCACGGCTGACCGTGGTCTCGCGCGGGTATGCGGCCTCGATCCTGAAAGAAGCGGTTTCGAGTTCAAAGAGCTAATCGGCGCCGTGCTGCAATCCACTTCCCTGCCGGACAAAATTCGCGTCAAGGAAGCAATTGAGTTGTTCGCGAAATTCTATCGGCGCCATGCGAATACAGACGACCTGCTGAAGCGTTTTCAGCTTGAAGAAAAGCGAACCGCGTTCTACAGCCAGCTCTCAGGAGGACAAAAGCAGCGTCTGGCTCTAGCCATGGCTCTCGTAAATGACCCGAGCGTCGTATTTCTTGACGAACCCACCGCCGGCCTGGACCCGCAAGTGCGCCGCGAAATTTACGACATCATCGAGGAACTCAAGCGCAGCAAAAAGACAGTTCTACTTACCACGCACTACATCGAAGAAGCAGAGCGTTTATGCGATCGGGTGGCAATCGTTGACCAGGGACGCGTAATCGCCCTCGGTACGCCGCGCGACCTGAAGCATGCGTCAGCAGGCACGACACGCATCGAAGTCCGCTTGGCGAAGCCGATCGCGGATGGGTCACTCGCCCGGCTTGATGGTGTCACCGACTGTCGGCAATTCGACGGCGCTTACGTAATGCACTCTTCGCGTCCTCCCCAAACGATCGTTTCGCTTGTAAAGCAGCTGGAAACCGAGAACAACGAATTGCAAAGCCTAGAAATGTTTTCGCCGTCTCTCGAAGACGCATTCATCGAACTCACCGGCCGCCGGCTGCGAGAATAATGGGCGCAAATTCTCTGGTAAACACCTGGACGCTAACGAAAATACGCATGCGGCTCGCCATGCGGAACCGCACCTTCTTATTTTTTAGCCTGATCATGCCGCTTGGTTTTCTTTTCTTTTTCGTGTTGGTTCTCGCCAAAGGTCAGGCGGGCTGGATTGCCTATATTCTCGGCGCGGTGCTTACGATGACGGTGATGGGGAGCTTCTGGGGACTCAGCGTGCAGCTTGTGACATTTCGCGAACAGGGGATTTTACGTCGGTTCCGTCTCGCGCCGATCGGCGCCGGTCCGATGTTGGCCTCTAGCATTGTTTCGAACTACCTGATGACGATGCCTACCGTGGTGATCGAAATTCTGGTTTGCCGTTTTGCCTTTCATATGATTTCCTGGGGCAACCTCTGGGCGGTTTTTCTGCTGGTGACATTCGGCTCCGCGGCGTTCTCATCCTTTGGCTTGATTGTTGCCAGCGTGACAAACACGATGCAGGAAACCCAAGTAATCAATCAGCTGATCTGGACGGCGTTCCTGTTTCTCTCCGGCGCCACGATCCCGTTGGCGATCTTTCCGGGATGGATTCAACGCGTGTCACTGTTTCTGCCGGCCACATATCTCGCCACGGGCCTCGAGGCTGCGACAACTAACCTGTCGACTGCGGGTGAAATTCTCACTGACGTGGTCGCCCTTACCATTGGTGTGCTTGTGGCTTTTGAGATTTCGCGACAGCTTTTTCGGTGGGAACCCGAGGCCAAAGTATCGCCTCGCGCAAAGCTTTGGGTCTTAGCTGCTATGGTTCCCTTCCTGGTGTTCGGTATTTATGAAAATGCGGCTGGCACGCGCCTCGAGCGAATCCATAGGGACTACCAGACCTTAAAGAAGTTCGAATTGCACCAAGGCGCGCCAACCGACAATTGAGAGTTCCAGTGTTCTCATCCACCGGAATTTTTCCAAATCCGGGGCCCTCTGGCTCACATCCAATTCCAACCAGGCAGGCTATCTGTACAAGGAGAACTTCATGAAGGCCATTCGCGTGAAAGAGTTTGGCGGCCCGGAAAAGCTGCAACTCGAAGAGGTTCCAAATCCAAAGCCCGGGCATGGCCAGGTAGTCGTGAAGCTCGAAGCGGCGGGCGTGAACCCGGTTGACGTCTATATCCGCGCCGGGACGTATCCGCGCAAGCCGCCACTTCCCTACACGCCGGGAACCGATGGCGCGGGAACGATTCTGTCTGTCGGCGAGGGTGTCGAGGGACTGGCACCCGGAGCGCGAGTGTACACAGCGGGCAGTCTCAGTGGGACTTACGCGGAGCAAGCCCTCTGCGAAGCCTGGGCGGTGTTTCCGCTTCCCGCCAATGCGTGGTTCTCGCAAGGCGCCTCGATGCATGTTCCTTACGGCACTGCCTATCGCGCGCTGTTCCAGAAGGCCAAGGCTCTCCCCGCAGAAACTGTGCTGATTCAAGGCGCGAGCGGCGGTGTTGGAATCGCAGCCGTGCAACTGGCGCGCGCTGCCGGATTGCACGTAGTTGGCACCGCCAGCTCCGAGCGCGGCCGGAAGCTTGTGGCGGATGAGGGCGCACATGCGGTGCTTGATCACAGCGCGCCAGACCATTTCGAAAAGGCCCTCGCGCTTACCAATGGACGCGGCTACGACGTCATCATCGAAATGCTCGCAAACGTCAATCTCGCCAAGGATCTCCAGATTCTCGCGATGGGGGGCCGCGTGAGCGTCGTCGGTAATCGAGGCAGTATCGAAATCAATCCGCGCGACGCGATGGGCCGCGACGGCTCAATCGTTTGCATGTCGCTCTGGAACGCTTCCCAGAAGGATCTCATCACCATCCACGCAGCACTCGTTGCTGGCCTTGAAAATGAAATGCTCCGCCCCGTGATTCGCCATGAGATTCCGCTGTCCGAAGCGCCTCGCGCGCACGAAATCATCATGGAGCCGGGCGCCTATGGCAAAATTATCTTGATTCCCTGACGCGGAAAGCTTTTCTCAACTCCGCGTCTGCTTATGATTTTTGGCAGCTAAAGATCCAGCTTCTATTTCTAAAGGAGGCTCAATGGAACGCACCGCATTGGCCGTCTGGAACGGTTCACTAAAGGAAGGTAAGGGCACGATCACGACGCAAAGTGGTGTTCTTTCCGACTCGCCCTACTCGTTCGTCACGCGCTTTGAAAACGGCAAAGGCACAAATCCAGAAGAACTCATCGCAGCTGCGCATGCGGGATGCTTCACGATGGCCCTGTCCGCTCAACTCGGCACCATGAATTTCACGCCGCAAACCCTGCGCACTTCTGCCAAGCTCACGCTCGAGAAACTTGACGCCGGCTGGACTATTTCGAAAATTCATCTCGACGTTTCGGCTCGCGTCCCGGGCATCTCGGCAAGCGCATTCGAGTCAGCAGCGGCTAGCGCAAAGGCAAATTGCCCGGTATCACGGCTCCTGAAAGCCGAAATCACGATGGACGCGCATCTGGAGCAAGCTGCTTGATCCTTCCGGCCATCGTCGGCTTTCTCATCGTCACCGTCGTCCTTTGGGACGCGTTCGAAACCATCATTTTGCCTCGGCGCGTAGCCCGCTGGTTCCGCCTGACGCGAATGTTTTATTTGTCTACGTGGATTCCCTGGAAGGGTCTCGCGCGAAAGATTCATTCTCCGAGAATTCGCGAGTCTTTTATCAGCTATTTTGGCCCGCTTTCACTCTTGTGCTTGTTCGTGGTTTGGGCGGCGGCGCTGATTTTTGGGTTTGCCTTCATGTACTACGGCGCGGCCGCTCACACCGACGCCACCCAGCCCAGCTTTAGCACGCTCCTTTACATGAGCGGAACAACCTTCTTTACCCTTGGCTTGGGAGATGTGGTTCCCCACACTGCCGGCGAACGCAGGCTCGCTGTATTCGAGGGAGGATTAGGATTCGGCTTTCTCGCGCTGGTTATCAGCTATCTGCCCGTGATCTATCAGGCGTTTTCGCGACGTGAAGTTAACATCGTCCTGCTCGATGCCCGAGCTGGTTCGCCGCCGACTGCGGCGGAGCTTCTTCGACGACATACCGGACCAGGCGGCATCGATGCCCTCCAGCGCCTCCTTCGCGATTGGGAAAGGTGGTCAGCAGAATTGCTTGAGAGCCACATTTCGTATCCGGTGGTCAGCTACTTTCGGTCCCAACACAGCAACGAATCCTGGCTCGGTGCCCTTACAGCAATCCTGGACACGAGCGCGTTCCTGATCGCCAGCCTGGACAATGCATGCTCGCGGCAAGCACGCTTGACCTTTGCGATGTGCCGCCACACGGTTGTCGACCTGGCGCAGGTCTTCTACGCCACTCCGCGCGAAACGATCACCGATCGGCTTCCTACTTCGGAATTGAAGCGTCTGCGCTCCTCGCTCACGGAATCGGGCTATAGCCTTCTGGAGGGTGCGGAAGCCGATGACAAGCTGATCAAGCTTCGCGGCATGTATGAGCCTTACATCAACGCATTGGCTTCATACTTGTACGTCGACCTGCCCCCTTGGATTCTGGCCAAAGAGGCCGCTGACAATTGGAAGACGAGCGCCTGGGGCCGCATAAGCGGCTTTGCAGCAACCCCCAAAGAGGAAGTCACCGTGGATGATCACCTCTAGATGATCATCACCTCCTATCTCCGGCGGAACGCAATACCAGTTTGACCGCCAGAAGGAAAAACCAATGTCAAAGCGTCTCGAGGCAATCGAACGAATGGCGCGCGGCGAAGTGCCGCAAGCGCCGGTCGCGCGTCTGATCGGGTTTGAACTCACGTCGATCCGGCACGGCGAGTCCGTTATCGAACTCGAAGCCAGCGACATGCACGCGAACCCGATGGGCACACTTCACGGCGGAATCCTCTGCGACATCGCGGATGCCGCCATGGGTATTGCCTTTGCCTCGACCGTCGAAGAGGGCGAATCGTTTACGACCCTCGAACTGAAAATCAACTTCCTCCGGCCGGTTTGGAAAGAAAGGCTCCGCGCGGCGGGTAAGGTGGTAAAGCGAGGGAAGTCCGTCGGCATGGTCGAATGCGACATAACGAACTCGCAAGGCGCTCTGGTGGCGCGTTCTTCCTCAACCTGCATGGTACTCCGGGACGAACAAGCCGCGGGCCGCTAGTTGGGAGTGTCCGAATCCGGTAACGCGATTCAGAACATGCATGTGAATACCTGTTCCCAGTGCGCTCTTGGGCTACGCCAATTTGGCCGCTAACAAACGCCCCAATCCACTCGTCATATTGCTTATCGCGCTATCACTCTGTTCGCAGCCAGGCGCGTTCGCTTATCCGGGAGGGAGGCGCCATGAATTCATTCCTGCAGGATCTCCGCTATGCCGCCAGAATGCTTGCCAATACTCCCGGCTTCACCGCTGTCGCGATTCTCACCTTGGCGCTCGGGATCGGCGCCAATGTGGCCGCATTCAGCGTGGTGCGAGCCGTCCTGCTTCGGCCGCTTCCCTATCGGCAGCCCGGGCAGCTCGTCCGGGTGTTTGACGACCTGCGCGCGGCCAACGTGCGCGATGTGGGAATGTCCCAACCCGAACTCGAGGATCTTCAAAATCGCTCGGGAGTCTTCGAGGACATTTCCACCGTTTGGCCGATAAGCGCGAATCTAACGGGAGGCGATCGCCCAGAGCGCGTTGAAGTGGTTGCCACAAGCACGAACTACTTCACGCTGCTCGGCGCCAATGCTCAACTGGGCCGCATTTACACGAAGCAAGAAACCGTACCGGGTTTCATCGAGGCGGCCGTTATCAGCGACGGGTTCTGGCGCCGCGAATTTGGCGCAGACCCTCACGCCATCGGAAAGAAAATTCGGCTTGACGGCGATCTCTATACCATCGTGGGAGTGATGCCTCCCGATTTCCGCCATCCCGGCCGCACCCTCCAGACCGACGTCGATCTGTGGATCGCTGCCGGATATGCCGCGGACCCATTCCCGAACCCGCCCCAGCGAGCGATCCGTATGATGCCCGGCGCAATTGCCCGCCTGAGACCGGGCCTTTCCACTTCTGAAGCACAAGCCAAGCTGGACACTTTCGCAGCCAATCTGAGCCGGGAATATCCAACCGACTATCCTGCCGCCGCTTCATGGGGAACTCGCCTTGTCTCGGTTCAGGATGATCTCGTTGGCGGCGTGCGCACCGAATTGTTTGTGCTTTTCGGCGCGGTTGGCTGCGTCCTTCTAATCGCCTGCGTCAATATCGCGAACTTGCTGCTGGCGCGGGGGGCTGGACGCCAGCGCGAGGTTGCAATCCGCCTGGCGCTCGGGGCGAGTCGCGGCCGGCTCATCAGTCAGCTGCTCACGGAAAGCGTGCTGCTGGCTGCGATCTCCGGCGTTATTGCTCTTCTCACGGTCGTCGTGCTGAAAAATTCCCTGTTGCGGTTTGCCCCGGCTGACCTTCCCCGGCTCAACGAAGTCTCGATCAATATCGGAGTGCTGCTGTTCGCGTTTTTTGTCTCGATCCTCACCGGGGTAATTTTTGGCCTCGTCCCGGCGCTGCAGGCCGCAAGTTCCAATCAAATCGTCAGTCTGCGAGAAGGCAGCCGAGGCTCGGGCTCATCGAAGAAACACACTCGAATCTCTCGTGTTCTTGTCACCTCCGAAATTGCGTTGTCTTTGATACTTCTGATCGGGGCTGGTTTGCTCCTGCGCAGCTTCTGGCAATTGCTGCAAGTGAAGCCCGGATTTAATCCGAGCTCGATCGTTACCGCGCAGATTTGGATGGCCGTGCCGAACGATCCAAAAGCCGATCCCTACCGCCCGCCGGAGAAGCGGAGCGCTTTCTATCGCGAACTCTTGCGCCGCGTTTCAGCGATGCCGAGCGTACAGCAAGCCGCGATCGGGAGTGGTGGCAGCCTTCCCATGACCCGCGCCCGCAATAGTTTCCCGTTTACGATTCAAGGACGGCCTGCCGATGCGGAAAGAGTCCCGGTCGCCGAATTTGCTGCCGTCACTACCGGATATTTCCGCACGCTCGAAATCGCGCAGGTTTCCGGCCGCAATTTTTCGGATTCCGACGACGTCAATTCTCAAAAAGTCGCCCTCATCGACGACACGCTAGCGCACCGCTACTGGCCCGGCGAAGATCCCATCGGCAAGCAAATCAAAGCGGGAGCTCTTAATTCCACCGCCGCATGGACAACCATCGTTGGCGTCGTCTCCTCCATCAAATCTGACGGCTTCGACGCACCAGCCATGCCTCACGTTTATTTCCCGCTCCTTCAGAATCCTGGCGTGACGGCCGCCATCTACCTTCGCACCTCCACAGATCCGGGCACATTGGGCGACGCAATTCGTGGCGAGGTGCAGTCTATCGATCCGGGAATTCCCGTTTTCGCCGTTCGCCCCCTGAACGAAGTGGTGGCTAAATCTCTCGCGGATCGCCGCTTCGCGCTCACGATCCTCGCCGTCTTCGCGGGTATCGCGCTGTTGCTGGCCTCCATCGGCATCTATGGCGTGATGGCCTACACGTTCAGTCAGCGAACCCATGAAATCGGCGTGCGCGTCGCGCTGGGAGCTCAGCGCGGTGACATTCTTCGCATGGCGCTCGGAGAAGGCATGCTGCTCGTAGGTATAGGCCTCGGAGTCGGCCTCATCGGCGCCGCAATCGTCACGCGATTCCTTCGCTCGATGCTGTTCTCAGTGACCGCGACCGATCCACTCACATTCGCTTCGATTGCTTTGCTTCTGGCAGCCGTTGCCCTGTTTGCTTGTTTCATTCCTGCACAACGCGCTACGCAGGTGGACCCCCTCGTTGCGTTACGCGAAGATTGATTCGAAACGAAGGATTTCTCGCTCGAGAAATCGGCCCGGCCAATATGGATTCCGCGTCGAGCTAGTTCTACTACTTCCTTCCCATTGACGTCCCAACTACGCTCCTGTACTTTCGATTCGCGGGCGCACAACAGCGCGAAAATCGCGCCGCGGAGACACTCAATGAGCTTTCCGAAGACCGGTCAGATCTGGCACAACGGCAAAATGATCGAATGGGACGATGCGAAGATTCACGTTCTGTCCCACGTCATCACGTATGGTTCCACCGTCTTCGAAGGGATTCGCTGCTATAACACCGAGCAAGGCCCGGCTATCTTCCGCCTTCGCGAACACATGCAGCGCCTTCTGAATTCCGCGCGCATCTACCGCATGGATATTCCGTTCACAGCTGACGAGCTCGCACAGGCGAACCTGGACGTGGTTCGCGCCAACAAAATGAACACCTGCTACATCCGGCCAATGGTGATGCGCGGCTACGGCACTGCAGGCGTGAATCCGGTAGGCTGCCCGATTGAGGTCTACATCGCGTGCTGGGAATGGGCGCAGTATCTTGGAGAAGAAGCGTTGCACGCGGGCGTGGATGTTTGCGTCAGCTCCTGGAACCGCCCGGCGCCCAATACGCTTCCGCAAATGGCGAAAGCCGCTGCAAACTACATGAACTCGCAGCTAATCCGTATCGAAGCCCACGCGAATGGTTATTCAGAGGGCATCGCGCTCGACGTGCACGGTCAAGTGAGCGAAGGCTCCGGCGAAAATATTTTTCTCCTTTTCGGCGGTACACTGATCACCCCCCCGTTCTCGAATGGCGCTCTTCCCGGAATCACTCGCAACACCGTCATGCAGATCTGCCGCGATCTCAACATTCCGGTCGCCGAACAAATCATTCCCCGCGAAATGCTCTATATCGCCGACGAACTTTTCTTCTGCGGGACGGCCGTTGAAGTTACTCCGATTCGCTCCGTCGATCGTGTCACCGTCGGCAATGGGACGCGAGGTTCCATCACCAAGCGCATCCAGGACGAATTTTTTGCGCTCACCGGCGGCAAGAAGGTTGATCGCCACGGCTGGCTCACCCCGGTGGGCGTTCCAGCACCTGCGACGGTTCGCTAACGAATCGTTCCAAGCAGCAAAGGTCACGCTCCAATCTCGAACTCGAAAAGTATCGGTCCGTCTCGACGGTCGTAGTAGAATCCGCGCGCGATCGATTTGCTCTTCCTCTCACTCTGCCCCGATCGTGGAGCATCCGTGTACAGCTTGGGCCAAAAGCTCTTCGTTGAATTCGTCGGGACGTTCACGCTGATTCTTGCCGGTGCAGGCTGCATTTGTGCCGATCAATACCTTCGCGCCAATGGCCAGGCCAACATAGGCTTACTCGCGATTGCCTTGGCTAACGGACTCGCAATGGGGGTGATGGTCAGCGCGGTTGGGCAGATATCCGGCGGACATTTCAATCCTGCTATCACGGCGGGATTCTGGGTTACGCGCCGGCTCGGCACGATGAAAGCGCTTTTCTACTGGCTCGCGCAGCTTCTCGGTTCGGTTGCTGCCGCTTTTCTGCTCGTTACAATTATTCCAGAATCCGTGTGGCGGCCGGTGGCTCTCGGCACTCCCGACCTTGTTCCCCTGACGGACTTCACGCGGATGCACGCGATGATTCTTGAAGCAGTCCTCACGTTCATTCTAGTCCTCGTCTTCTTTGCCACCATGATAGACTCCAGGAGCCTCGCCAACAGACTCGCTGGCTTCGCCGTCGGGCTCACGATCACAGCCGGAATGCTGGCCGGTTATCCCTTCACGGGCGCCGCTATGAACCCCGCTCGTGCGTTTGGCCCGGCTCTTGTTGCCCGCCACTGGTCAAATCACGGCGTTTATTGGGTTGGCCCGCTGTTCGGTGGTGTGCTTGCCGCCGTAATCTACGATCGTTTTTTCCTCCGAGATCAGCTCCCCGCTTAAAGAAACTGCACATTCCATCGCACCTGTCCAAACGTACAGGTTGTTCGCTTAGAAATTGCCGTACCGCGCATTCTTGCCCGCCCATAAATCCGCATGCTAGCGTCACATGGAGCAGAAAGCGGGGAGTTTATTCATGGCCATCAACATTGACGATCTCTTACGCCGCGCAGTGGAGAGCCGGGCTTCCGACTTGCACCTCAAGGTCGGCAACCATCCTTACCTTCGCGTTGACGGTATCCTCAGTGGTTTGACCGACGTCCCGCGCATCACCCCGGAAGAAATGCTGTCGATGGCCTTCAGCATGATGACCAACCGCCAGAAGCAGAAATTCAAGGAAACCGCCGAACTCGACATGGCTTATGGCGTCGCAGGCCTCGGACGCTTCCGCGTCAACGTGTTTCAGCAACGCGGCAACGTCGGTATGGTTCTGCGCGTGATTCCAACCAAGATTCGCACGATCGAAGAGCTTGAACTTCCGCGCATCCTCACGCAAATTTGCGAGGAGCAGCGCGGCCTGATTCTCACTACCGGCACCACCGGTTCTGGTAAGTCAACGACGCTCGCCGCAATGATTGACCGCATCAATTCGCTCCGCGCCGAGCACATCATCACCATTGAAGACCCGATCGAATATCTGCACCGCGATAAAAAAGGCTTCATCAATCAGCGCGAGGTGGAAGTCGACACTTCGTCGTTCTCCACCGCGCTGCGAGCTGCCCTTCGTCAGGATCCAGACGTCGTGCTCGTCGGCGAAATGCGCGACCTCGAAACCATTTCAACAGCGCTGCTCGCAGCAGAAACCGGCCACCTCGTCCTCTCGACCTTGCACACTCTCGATGCGACCGAAACCATTCAGCGCATCATCGCCGTTTTTCCGCCACCCGAGCAGAAACAGATTCGCTTGCAGCTCGCTTCCACGCTGAAAGCCGTCGTCAGCCAGCGCCTGGTGCGCAAGAGCGACGGGCAGGGCCGAGTCCCCGCCGTCGAAGTGATGGTTTCAACCGGCTACATTCGCGATTGCATCATCAATCCTGATAAGACGCGCATGATTCGCGACGCCATCGCCGCCGGCACCAGCCAGTACGGCATGCAAACATTCGATCAATCCATCTTCGATCTCTACTCGCGCAACCTCATCACCCTCGAAGAAGCCATCATGCGCGCTTCCAACCCGGACGATTTCCGCCTCCGCGTCCAGGGTGTCCGCTCCTCCGCCGATACTGCCCGCGAGGAAATGGAACGCGCCATGACCGAATTCGAGCGCCTAGGCCATCGCTAGTTTTTTCGTTTCACGGCGACCCCGACCACTTCAAACCGCGAATCTACGACAAGCTTCGCGATTTGCACAAACGCCCGGGCCGGGTAGTCGCCGTGAAAATATGTCTTGTACACTCCGTTGAACGTCGCGTAATCACTCACTGACGTGCAGTACACCTGAACAGAAACCAGATCGTCCATCGTCATCCCTGCTGCTTCGAGCGTCTGCTTCACCCCATCCAAAGCAAATTTCGCGTCTTCCTCGGCGGTGATCCCTGCTTTGCCCGTCTTTGGATCTATTCCAACGTGTCCGCCGACGTAGAGCGTCTCGCCAACCAGAACGCCGTCGCTGAAAGGCAGGCCCTTAAATTCAGAGGGCCGAGGAAGCACGATGTGCCTCCGGTCACCATCCGCAGCCATGGAATATGCTGTAAGGAGCACAAAAACCGCGAAACCAATCGCCTTAGCTTTCATGTTTTTTCCTCCTCCGTTCCTACAATCGCGGTGCGATTAATGCCACATCGCAGGACGCTTGCACAACGCCGCGCGAACGCTTAGTCTACCGCGAGCATGACTCCCGACTTCCTCGTTCTCGGCGTCATCTGGTATATCGTTTTCTTGTTTTCTACCACGTGCCACGAAGGCGCCCATGCCCTCGCCGCCAAGCTCGGCGGCGATACCACGGCCTTCGAAGGCGGCCAGGTTTCACTCAACCCCATTCCCCACATCCGCCGTTCGCCGGTCGGACTCGTTGTGGTTCCCATCGTTTCCTACTTCGTCGCACACTGGATGATCGGTTGGGCTAGCGCTCCCTACGATCCCCAATGGCAGGAGCGGCATCCTCACCGCGCCGCTTGGATGGCGCTCGCTGGACCAGCGGCAAATTTCACACTCGTGATCCTTTCGGCAATCGCCATCCACGCCGGAATTCTCGCTGGCGTCTTCGAGCGGCCGGCTTCTGCTGGCTTCACCAGCGTGGTCACCGCCACGGTGCCCGGCATCGCCGGTTTCGCAGCCACATTTCTAAGCATCGTCTTCGTTCTCAATCTGCTTCTCGGCACTTTCAATCTTCTTCCCGTGCCGCCACTGGATGGCAACACCGCCATCACGCTGATCATGCCTGAAGACACCGCTCGCCGGTTCCTCGATTGGTTTCGCACCCAGGGCTTCGGAATGCTCGGGCTCGTTCTCGCCTGGTACCTGTTCGACAGGATTTTTAGCGTGGTCTTCCGATTTGCTCTAGGTGCCCTATATCCCGGGTCACATTGGGGTTGATCTGAACCTCGGAGACGCCCCGGGCCTTCGATACCTTGGAATCCCAGCGGCGGGAATAGGTTCAATACCACACAGTGCACGTCTCTGGAACACCTGATCGCCCAGTCGCTCTAAACGCGACCCCTAACCTCTTATCCCTGAACGCCAAAACCCGACTTGTTTGGCATGTTTCCTGCATTACTCGTGTCCGCACCTCGATTACATAATCATAAGAGGCAAACATGGACTCGGACTTAAGCATGACTGTGAACGGCGAAGACAGCTACCGCGTAGAAGTGTCAGGCTGGGATGCCAAAGAGAATTTTTTCGTAGAGAAAACCACTCTTGAATGGAAACCGGACGATAAGAAATCGATGTTGTTGCGCTCAGATATTTGCCCAGGTTGTATCGTGTTTGTCCGGCTGCTCCAACCGCTGGCAACGGCCGCCAGTTTTCCGATCGCCTATGAGGCTCTCACGAACGCCGAGAAGAATCCGAATGGCGCAGCGCGCGTCTCGCTCGAGCGTCTGCGTCCTCGCGCAAGCTACAAGGAGACGTGCGCCGAGGGACTCTTGGCAGTCCGCGTTGCATAATCCAATCGCACAGCGGAGATGAATTAACAGGGATTGAGTTCGAGAAGATCTGCCTACGTAATTTCCCCGTACACTTCGGGCCGGGGTGTCGTGGTGCCCTAATTCCTCTTCGCGTCTGTGACGCCAGAGCCGTTTTGGCACTGTTCGCGTTCCGCCGTCCCGAATTGGAATGCGAAATTGTGAGTCGCTGCTTCGGAATGGTCCTCGGTCTTGTATGTACTCACACAGCCGTTTCCTCCGGTGCTCTCCACAAATCCATTGTGGGCCGATAGTTACCGGTAGCTGAACCGTTTCACTTCGCTCTCTGCCCCTCGACCCCCAACCTCTCGTCCACCCCTGAGCACTCTGGAACACATCGTGCCTATACCGCTGCATGCTCACAGTCGAAGAAAAACCCATCGTCAGCACGGCTCGAAAAAATCTTCCGGTCTGCGTTCTCGATGACGAAGCCGATCTCGTCGATCTCACGACGGACCGTCTCACCAAACTCGGCTTTCCTGCCGTCGGCACGACGAGCCCACAGGACGCGTTGCAGAAGATCCGCCTCGGCGGATGCCGCGCCGTCATCGCAGACTCCAAGATGCCGGCCATGGACGGGCTTGCATTTCTCGAAAAAGTTCTCCAATACGACCCCGGCATCTACGTCATCCTTGTCACTGGCTACTACTCCGTGGACGCTGCCATCGACGCCATCAAACGCGGCGCCTACGATTACCTCGCGAAGCCCCTCGATTTCGTGCGCTTGACGAAAGCACTCGACGACCTCGCTGAGCTGTTCACGCAGCGATCTCACATACGCGACCTCGAGAATCGTCTCCTCGAAAATCTCCAATTCCACGGCATTGTCGGGCGAAGTCCGGCAATGTTTGAAGTCTTTGACTTGGCAAAAAAGGTCGCGCGCCACTACTCGAACGTTCTCATTACCGGGCCCACCGGCTCAGGCAAGGAGCTCATCGCTCGCGCCCTGCATCACATGAGCCCAGTCGGACAGGAACGTTTCGCCGTCTGCAACTGTTCCGCTCTCGTCGACACGCTTCTCGAAAGCCAGCTCTTTGGTCACGTCCGCGGTGCATTCACGGGCGCCACCGACACTCGCCCCGGCCTCTTCGAATATGCCAACGGCGGTGCTGTATTTCTCGACGAGGTCGGTGAGACCTCACTGCAAATGCAAGCGAAACTCCTACGCGTCATTCAAAACCGCGAAATCCAGCGCGTCGGCTCGCCGGAAGTGAGGCATGTGGATGTGCGCCTGATTGCCGCCACCAATCGAGACCTGCGGGCCGAGGTCCTCGGCGGCCGTTTTCGCGAGGATCTCTTCTACCGCCTCAGCACGGTCGAAATCCGCGTTCCCGGCCTGCGCGAAAGAACGGAAGACATCCCGATCCTGATCCAGCACTTCCTCAAAAAATACAGCCAGGCGTATTCCAAGCCATTCCAGGGCCTCTCCGGCCGCGCACAGATCGCTTTGCTGCAACACGATTGGCCGGGCAATGTCCGCGAGCTCGAAAATGCCATCTCCAGCGCAGCTCTCACTGCCAGTGCCGATTTCATTGATGTCACTGACCTTCCCGCTCATCTCCAGAAGCCGCGCCGTTCCGTCGCATCGGTTGCCGAGGAAAATTGGCGACCGATTCCTCTCGATGAGGTTCGCGGAGTTCATATCCAGCGCGTCCTTGAAATGTGCAATGGTAACCGTGTCCGTGCCTCGCAAGTTCTCGGCATTGGCCGCACAAGTCTGTACCGCTTCCTAAAGCGCACAACGAAGAAGGCACAGGCCAAGGGCGCTGCGCAGTAGGGCGGCGTCGCCGTTCGCGTGGCGTCCGTAGGCCACTTCAACCGGACACGGTCGTCCGCGCCCCGGACTCTAGTCGCATTGTAGATTTCGCTCAACGAAGGAGAACTCAAAAGATGGCCAACGTAGCGGCACACTTTGCAGAATCAGAGGCACAAGCCCGGAATCTATTCGCCGACCGCGCTGCGAACAGCGCATCGCTAGGGCATTCCGTGTTGAAGTCTGCGGTTTCAATCGCTACGGGCGTTTTTTCACGGAACGCACACTCACCTCCAACATAAGCGACGGCGGCTGCCAGCTCTCGCTGCATGTCGAAGTGGAGAAGGATTCAGTCGTAGCCCTCCGCGTGATCGAACGTCGAAACGGCTGTGAACTCGATTCGCGTCCGGTGCTATTCCAGGTGGAAAGAATGGTCCCTCAAGCATCGGGCTGGACGCTGGGTGTTTCAAAGCTACAGCCGGTGCCCGTTTGGGGCGCTGAGACCTTGCCACCGGCATTTCTCGCGTCGGCTTCCTAGCCGTCGGTCCTATCCCCGCAAGCGTTGGTAGCCCCGGCGAACTTAACCAGTTTCACAGACACCTCGCTTGCGAGGGTCGCTAGGTCCTTCCCTCGCCAACGACAGACGGTGCCCGAAACTCCGGGGCATCGTTTCGATTCCCTCCTGTACCTCCGTACAGTTTCCGCTGGCGACACTCATGTTCTGATTCGCCGTCGGCGCTCCTCTCGCGAATGCTAACCTCGTTTCAGGCGAGGTTCAGAGGCTTCGTCTCATCCTCCGGTTTTGTAACAAGGTGTCACGATGCGGACTCGGATTCTGATTGCCACGTTGTTGCTCTTGCTGTCGGCTGTGGGCGCCGCATTCGCCACGGACTTCGCCGTTATCGTGAACCCTGCGAATCCCGCCAAGGCCATGACGCTTGCCGATCTCGGAAAAATATTCAAAGGCAAGACGGCCACTTGGGCCAATGGACGGAACGTGACGATCGTCCTGCGCGAGCCGTCGGCAGCCCCAATGAAATTCATCATCGAAAAGGTGATGGGCGTTGACGCCGATCAGGGCAAAACCATCCTGGCCGACCCCACGCGAAAGTCCGCCTCTCAGGTGGTCTTCCTGAGTAGCGATGAGGAAATTGTGAAAACAGTGGAAACGAATGCGGCTGCGATCGGGATCGTCGACGTTTACAGCATCACCGGCGGCGTGAAAGTGGTCAAGATCGATGAAAAGCAGCCGTTCGATCCCGGTTACGTTTTGAAGGGTCACTAATTTTCATGCAATCCCCCGAAACCCATTGCGAGGAAAAATGACGCTCTCTACGTTCAGCAAGCAGGCACTCATCGCCACTTTCGCCGTTGCAATCACCGGGGCAATGAGCCTAACGCGCGCACAAGAGGCGCCGAAGCAGGGCATAAAATCGTCAGCCCGATCCGCGTCCGGTTCGGACTCTGCGATGGCCGCTCCAACATCTGACACGATTCCAGTCACCACAAAATCGGAAGAAGCGCGCCGCCTCTACGAAGAAGGAGTCCACGACGAGTTCGATTTGCTTTACGTCTCGCAAGGTGTCGAAACGATCCGCAAGGCCGTGAAAGCCGACCCAAAGTTCGCTCAGGCCCATGCCATGCTCGCTTTTAACACCACAAATCCTGCCGAAGGTGAGCATCACCGCGCCATGGCCAGGCTCTACATGAGTTCCGCAACGCCGGACGAGCAAAAGCTGATCCAATTCCTGAACGGCACCAAAGACGGCCACCTCGTTTCGGCCATCGCTGCAATGAACGATCTCTTCGAGCGCTATCCCCGCGACAACCGTTTCATCGCCATGGCCGGCACCTGGATGTGCTCGAACAACCAGGAATTTGATCGTGGCGCCGCGATTCTTGAGCGCGCTCTGAAAAACGATCCTAATTGCGCGCCCGCGCTCAACAACGTCGCCTACTGCTATGCTTACGCCGGGCACGCGCAGCTCTCGCCGCCTTACATGGAGCGTTACGTTGCCGCTCTTCCCGGCCAGCCGAACCCGCTCGACTCCTACGGCGAAATCCTTCGCATGATGGGCGATTTCAAAGGAGCCCTCGCGCACTACGAAGCTTCCAACAAAATGGTCCCCGGCTTCTCGCAAATCGGTATTGCCACTACCTACGCATTAATGGGCGACCAGGACCGCGCCCGCTCCGAATACGATAAAGCCATCGAACTCGAGCAGGATGCCGGAACCAAGGTCACCGACCAGATGCTCAAAGCGATGACCTACTTCCGTGAGAATCGTCTCGTGGAAGGCCGCAAAGCATATTTGGCTCTCGGCCTGGCGGTTCACAAAGACGGCCGCTTTCCCGTCGCCGAAGCCGAAATACACCGCACCCTGGCGCTTTTCGATACTGATGTGAAAACCTCCATGCGCGACCTGCGCGACGCCGAGCTGGTGCTCTCGGAAAAACACGCCATCTCGCGCGACGAACACGATACTGAGCTCGCCACGATTATTCAGACGCGCACCTTCATCGCGGCACAAGCCAATATGAAGCCCGAAGCCGAGCGTGCGCTCGCACCACTTAGTGCCATGGCCAAGACGAGCCGCAGCACTCCAATACAAAGGGCCTATCACTCGGCCAACGGCGCCGTAATGCTTCTCGATGGCCGGTACGCCATGGCCGTCGCGGAGTTCCAGGAAGATCCGCGCAACCCCCTCTCGCTGCGCCTCCTGGCTGAGGCCGAAACCAAAGCCGGCGAGCCTGTCGCAGGCCAGCAAGTTCTGGTCACTCTCGCTGCTATCAACGACGAGCGCGTCGAATCAGCCGTGGCAGTTCCCCAGGCTCGCGCAGCGCTGAAGGCGGTGACCCCAACGACCGCCCAAGCGACCCGCTGACGTTACTCGTCGCCGGATCCCCTCCGTCGCATGGGCCTTGGGTCATGCGGCGGCGAGCCGACGAAGATCGACCGCACCTGGAAACCGCCATTCGCCGGTAAATAACCCCCGTTTGCCGAATACACCGCGACACTCTGCTCCGGCACTTCTATCCTTGCGACCATGGACGGCAACACAATCGGCGCAGGGGGCATTCAAATGATGAGCCTGAATGAGCGAGTCTCCGTGAACAGTGCGATCTATCCCACAGCCACGCTTATATTCGTCGCGACTTTCCTAATAGTGGCAGGGCTCGCTTTCGAAGCCGTGGAGATCGGCTGGTCGCGCCTGCTGCCTCATGGTCTTTGGCTCTTTTCCGTGATTGTGCCCGGATTATGGAATATGCTCGCGGTCCAGTGGAACGATCCGGTGTGGCGGCAGCTTCTGAAGATCGCGCCACTGGCCTTGGTCGCGCTCGGCATGATGATTCTCCTAGTCCAGAAACGCGCACACACGCAACCGCGACCCACCGGGGCGCCAAGCGGAGGCAAGAAAGATGCCTAGTCTAACCCGGGGCACGCGAGGCCTCATTTTCGGAGTCATCGTCCTCATTGTGGGTGTGACCCTGCTTTTAGATCAGATGAATCTCATCGACGCCAACCGCATCTTCCGGTTCTGGCCCTTACTTCTGATCGTCTGGGGCGTTTCCACTCTTCTCAGCTGCCAGGGTTCGGGGCGGCGTTTCTGGGGCGGCTTCTTGATCCTTGCGGGAATTGCGCTTCAGCTTCAAGAATTAGGGTTTCAGCGCATCAGAATGGAGACGCTCTGGCCCGTGTTTATCATAGCCGTCGGGGTCCTGCTTGTGATTCAGGCACTCGGCAAGAGAGGCGAGGCTCGGCTCAATAAGTGGAAGTCGAAGCCGTTTGAAACCGGGCAGCAATTCAATACCGACGGTTCTCACGTCACGTGCACGAGCATATTTGGTGGTGGCGAACATCAGGTCAGCTCGCGGAATTTCCAGACCGGTGAAATGACGTCAATCTTCGGTGGCGGCGAAATCGATTTCACACAAGCCGAAATCGACGGCGACCAAGCCGTGATTGAGGCGACTATGATTTTCGGCGGCGGAGAGATTCGTGTTCCGCGCACCTGGAATGTCGTGATCGATGGCGTCGGAATTTTTGGCGGCTATAGCGATAAGACCAGCCATCCCCCACCCGACCCGCCAGCCAAAAAGCTCATTATCCGCGGCGTCGCCGTCTTCGGCGGCCTGGAAATCAAAAACTAAGCCGACAATGCACCCAATTCTCGGCCAACTCCGGCGGCTCGTCGCTTACCTGCTGAGCTGGCTTCCTCTCTCCGCGATGCTCGTTTATCTGCTGGCGGTTCCCGGCGGACTCACGTGGGCGGAGGCCTTTGCCCTCGGAATTCCACTTTGTCTCCTCTATGGCTTCATGTGCCTTTCGGCATGGTATTCCTGCCGTTCGACACCTCTCGACCGGGCTGGCGCGCTCCAGGTCGCTTTCACGCACTTGCTAGGGGCGATCGTTGTTAGCGGAATCTGGATTCTGGCCGCGAAAGCGCTGGCGCACGAATTGTCTGCCTTCTCTGCCTTCAAAGGTCTCGAGCCTCGCCTTTCGAAGAATCTCCCGCTTCTCTTCGGTACGGGAATTTTGCTCTATTTGCTTGCAGTCGCATTTTTCTATGTGCTGCTGGCGGTGCAGCAATCTCAGGAAGCGAAAGAACGCGAGATGAAAGCAGGGGTCCTCGCTCGCGACGCGGAATTAAGAGCACTCAAAGCCCAGGTGAATCCGCACTTCCTCTTCAACAGCCTCAATTCCATCAGCGCCCTCACCACCTCCGATCCCACGAAGGCCCGCGAAATGTGCGTCCTTCTCGGCGACTTCCTGCGCCGCACACTCGGCCTCGGTGAAAAGGCCGCGATTCCACTCGAGGAGGAGCTGTCGCTGATTCGCTCATTTCTCGCCGTCGAAAAAGTCCGCTTCGGCGCGCGCATCCAAATGGAAGAAAATATCGATAAGGACGCGCTCGACGTTTTTGTCCCGCCCCTCCTGCTGCAGCCGTTGGTGGAAAATGCTGTCGTCCACGGAATCTCGAATCTCGTCGAAGGAGGCTCCATCAAGCTCGAAATCCATTCTCGCAATGGCACACTCTCAATCGCCGTTGAAAACAGCTTTGACCCCGACTCGCCGCCCCGCCGGCGCGGCGGCGTCGGCCTCGCCAACGTTCGCCAGCGCCTCGCCACTCGCCACGGAAACCTCGCCAGCTTCGACGTGAAAACCGAAGGCGACCGTTACCGCGTGGCGATCACGATGCCCGCTGAACGCCCGGAGCGTCCGTCATGACGCAACCCGTCGAAAAACAATTCCGCGCCGTAATCGTCGATGACGAGGAGCTCGCCCGCCAGGTTCTGCGCGAATTCCTCACCGCTCATCCGGAAATTGAAATCGCCGCCGAATGCGCCAACGGCTTCGAGGCCGTAAAATCCGTCACCGAACTAAAGCCCGATCTCGTTTTCCTCGACGTTCAAATGCCCAAGCTCGACGGATTCGAAGTCCTCGAGCTAATCGGCACCAACGCCGCCGTCGTCTTCGTCACCGCCCACGACAATTACGCCATTCGCGCCTTCGAAGTCCACGCCGTCGATTACCTACTGAAGCCGTTTGGCTGCGATCGCTTCGAAGCCGCCCTGGCCCGCGCGAAAGAGCGCCTCGGCGGCACATCTTCGACGACCCAGCCCTCCGCAGCACGTCCAGCGCCCTCACCCTCAGACCTCGCCGCCGCCGCCCGCCCCCCAGCTCAATATCTCGACCGCATTCCCGTCCGCGACGGCACCAAAGTCTTCATCATTCCTATCGCGAAACTCGACTACGCCGAAGCCCAGGACGACTACATCGCCCTCTGCTCCGAAGGCAAAAAGCACCTAAAGCAGCAAACCGTCTCCAGCCTAGAATCCGCCCTCGATCCTTCGCGATTCCTTCGCATCCACCGCTCCTATATTGTGAATCTCGAACGAGTCGCCCGTATCGAGCCCTACGGCAAAGATAGCCACGTCGCCGTGCTCCACAACGGAACACAACTCCCCGTCAGCCGCGCCGGTTACGCTCGCCTGCGCGAATTTCTCGACCGCTGACCAGCCAGCGCTGCCGAAAACTCAGTTCCATGACTCCCAAACCACTCGTACCTGCGCCGCAACCCACGTGCTTGTTGCGACAAAACCTACTTTCATAGTAGTGTCACCCGATGCCCCGAACCACCTCGCGCAGGTCCCGTCGTCAGGGCATACAGAATCGCAAAAGGAGACCTCGTAAAATGGCATCCCCGGCGGAAGCAAAGCTTCCTAACAATTCATCCGGCAAAGAAGAAGGCGCAAATGTAGACAAGATTCGCGACATATTATTCGGCTCGCAGATGCGCGATTACGAGAAGCGTTTCGCGCGCCTGGAAGAAAACGTCTCGAAAGCCGTCGAGACCCTCCGCGAAGACACCATGAAGCGCCTCGAAACCTTGAGCAGTTTCGCCCAGCAGGAAGTGGAATCCCTGAGCCAGCGCCTGAAGACAGAAAAGTCCGAGCGCTCCGAAGGCCTCAAAGAACTCGCGCGCGAGCTGAAAGAAGCCGCCAAAATGATCGAGAAAAAGCTCGGCCAGCTCGAAGAGCAGACCTCCGACGCGCAAAGCGAAATTCGCGCCAAGATGCTCGAAAACTCGAAGGCATTCTCCAACGAAATTGACAAGCTGCGCCGCGACTCTTCAGCCTCTCTCGATCGCGAAGTCGAGTCCCTGCGCAACGACAAGACCGATCGTGCCGCTCTAGCCGACATTTTCGCCGAGTTCTCGCTGCGCCTGAAGGACGATCTCGAGCTGCCAGAAAAGTAGCGCCGGATGTCAGCCGGTCAAAAACTGCAACCTTCCAACATGGCCGAGCAAGCCCAACGCCGCGCCCCGCCAGACCAAGCAACCAAGAATCCGCCTGTAGATAGCTCCGCCCGCGACGGCAATTCTCCGGATAGCCACGCCTACGAAGAGCTACGCCATCTCATCGTCGGTCCCGAACAGGAAGGCCTCAAGGAAATCCAGGAGCGCCTCGACGACACCGGCCGCCGCATTGAAGATGTAAGCTCCGTCGTAGCCGAAGCAATCCAAAAGCGCCGCGAGCAAGGCGACAATCAAGCTCTGGCCGAAGCGCTCGCTCCCACGATTCAGGACACGCTCCGCGAATCCGTCCGCCGCGATCCGCACGTTCTCGCCGACGCCCTCTTCCCGGTAATGGGCCCCGCGATTCGCAAGTCCATCACTGAAACCCTTCGCAGCATGCTCGAATCCTTCAACACCGCTCTCGAACATAGCCTTTCCTGGCAGGGCCTGAAGTGGCGCATTGAGGCATTTCGCTCAGGCAAACCTTTCAGCGAAGTAGCCATGATGCACAGCCTGCTCTTCAGCGTGGAGCAGGTATTCCTGATCCACCGCGAGACAGGCCTGGTTCTCAGCCACGTCGTTGCTCCACGAGTCGCCACGCAGGACCCGTCGCTCGTTTCAGGAATGCTATCCGCCATCCAGCAATTCGTAAAAGATTCGTTTGAATCACAGCGCGGCGATAATACGCTCGACTTTTTGGAAGTTGGCGAACTCGAAGTCTGGATCGAACAAGGCCCTGGCGCCGTCCTCGCAGCCGTCATTCGCGGTCACGCACCTGAGACCTACCGCGTCGCCATGAAGGAGGCGCTCGAAAATATTCAGCGCCACTACAGTTCCACGCTCGCTCATTTCGAAGGCGACGCCGCTCCGTTTCGCCCTGTCGAAGATGACCTGACGCACCTGCTCGAAACGCAGTTCAAGAGCGGTTCGGAAAAGGATCACCGCCGTCCCCGCGCCGCCCTGATTGCCGGCGCGGTCATCCTTGCCCTGATAGCGATACCTATCGGCTACTCAACGTATCTGCTTTGGGAATGGTCGCGCTTTTTGAAAGTTCTCCGCCAGGAACCCGGCATCGTCGTGATGTCTTACGCGCGCGACGGCGGCCGATATCACGTCCAGGGTTTTCGCGACCCGCTCGCAGCGAACCCCGAAGATCTGCTCTCGAACGCAGGTATCAACCCCAAAACTGCCAATCTCGAATTGAAACCCTTCTATTCCTTCGATGATCCCATCGTGCTGAAACGCGCCAATGTCTTCCTTCACCCGCCCTCTGGCGTAACGCTTTCCGAAAAAGACGGTCAACTTCACGCCGAAGGAATCGCCACGCCCGCATTTATTTCGCGATTCGAAGAGCGCGCTCCGTGGATTCCCGGCGTCACCGCTGTCGACGATTCGCATTTGCAGAATAGCGACCAGGTCGAACTCAATCGCCTCCGATCGGCCCTCGAATCAACTGTGCTTCTCTTCCCCATTGGCCGCGCCGAACTCGAACCCGGCCAGGAAAATAACATTGCCGCAGCCCAAAACAACATTCGCGCCCAGCTCGTGGAAGCCGGCCGCCTGAACGGCAAGCTTGCAATCGATGTCATCGGTCACACCGATATCACCGGCGTGGAAGGCACCAATCTCGTTCTCAGTAAACAGCGTGCCGACGTCGTCATCAATCTCCTCGCCCACTCCGGCATCAAGCCAGCCAATCTTCGTGGCCGGGGCGTCGGTACTTCCGAGCCGCTGCACGACGAGTCCACCGAAGAAGGCCGCCGCTTCAATCGCAGCGTCACTTTCAAAGTCGCTTTTTCTCTCGCTCCCCCTGTAAACTAGCCCGCATTCCGATGCTCGAAAAGAAAATCTGCATGCTCGGCACGCTTGCGGTCGGCAAGACGAGCTTGGTCCGCCGCTTCATCGAAGGCATTTATTCCGAGGACTATCACACCTCTATCGGGGTGAAGGTTGATAAAAAGCTTGTCCGTGAAGCCGGCCAACCAGAAGTAACGCTAGTGCTTTGGGATATTTTTGGCGAGGATCGATTCCAAAAAGTGCAGGCATCCTATTGGCGTGGGATGTTCGGCTACCTGTTGGTAGCGGACGGCACGCGCCGCAATACTCTCGATGAAGCCCTGGCGCTGAATCAGCGCGTCACCGACACCGGCCTCAAAGTACCGGCCGTCCTTCTCGTGAACAAAGCCGATCTGGCCGACCAATGGGAAATCGATGACGGCCGCTTGGCTCAGCTCACTCAAAGTGGCTGGGAAATCATGCGTACGAGCGCCAAGACCGGCGAAAATGTGGACGCGGTGTTCTCGCGTCTTACACTGAAAATGCTCGGCAAATGATGGCTCCAAACTCGATCCTCGAATCGTTTCTCGCCGCTCAGGGCTATGCCCTCTTCGAATACACGGGAAACGGCGTCTTCCATCCCATCGGAGAATATCCGAAGTGGTGTGAGAATCTTTGGAAAGGCGCGCTCGCTCGCGACAAATCGATTCGTCTTGCCGACGCTTCCCCGCTACTCGAGAATTTCCTGATTGACGCCGAAGGATTCTGGAATTCGAACCGCGAAGGCTCCGCGAATTCGCCCGTCTGGATCGAGCGCGACCCCTCTGGCCGCGAGGTGCAGCTCGAAGCGGCCGCGCTCCATGTCGACGGCAAAAACGTGCTCCTCATTCGTAATCTAGCGAGCACGTACGCCGAACGGCAAAAGCTATATCAAGCCGCCCGCGATTCCCTCCTCGAACACGAACGCCTCCTCCGCGAAATTCAGAAAAAAGAAATCCTGCTCCACTGCATCATCCACGATCTCTCGCAACCGCTCACCGCCATGCGCGGCTGCTTCAACTTGATGTCGCTCCAAGACCTCTCCGCCGATTTACGCCGAATGGTCGAGACGGGCGAGCGCGAATCCAATCGCCAGGAACAAATGATTCGCGGAATCCTCCAGGCGTTTTCCGCCGATCTCGCAGGTCAACAGACGTCCACGGAAAGCGCCCCGAGCCCCGCGGATATCGGCGCTGCTGCACAACGCGCCGTTCAGGAATTCTCGCCCGCATTCGCAGAAAAACAAATAAAGCTGCAAGTCGATCCGGCCGTCGATCTCTCGCGCGATTGGATAGTCGCCGGAGACGATTCACGGCTCGATCGCGTGTTCGGAAATCTTCTGGAGAACGCTCTCCGCTACAGCCCGCCAAATACCACCGTGACAATCGGCCTGGAAGAAAAAGGTAAACAGGTCGTCGCATTTGTAGATGACCAGGGCCCCGGGCTCCCGAAAGACCAATCCCCCGATCAAATGTTCGCGCTCTTCGCGAAAGGAAAAGACAAGCCCGGCAAAGCCGGCCTGGGACTTTACTTTTGCAAGATTACAGTCGAACGATGGGGAGGTACAATCGGCGCGGAAACCAAGACGAAAGGCGGAACCCGATTCTGGTTCCGGTTGCCACGTGCAGCTAAGACCACCTGTAACGGCGTCAAGAAAGAAGCCTCACGCAGCCAGGGTGCGCCATCCGCGCCGCAAAAGAGTTCCACAACCGTGACGCGCCCCCGTCTCGATAAGCCCGCCAGAAGCTTGCGCGTCCTCGTCGCCGAAGATACAGACGAAAATCGCGAGCTTGTGAGCGAACTCCTCAAAAAACGCGGCCACTCGGTTGTCGCCGTCTCCGACGGGCGCCAGGCACTCGACGAACTGGAAAAGAATCCATATGACATCGTCTTGATGGACGAACAAATGCCGCGCATGGACGGCCTCGAAGCCACCCGCGCGATCCGCCAAAAGGAAAAGTCCACCGGAAGGCATCAGTTGGTCGTCGCGCTCACCGGAAACGTCACCGAGGAAGATAAACAGCAGCGCGTCGAAGCCGGCATGGATGGTTTCCTGCCGAAGCCCTTCGAAATGTACGCGCTCTTCGATACGATTGAATTTCTTGCCGCCGGCACTCAGGTGATTCCTGCGTCATCAGTGCCGCCTTCGCCTTCAGCAGCCAAAGAACGCTCTGCGGAACTGGCGACGCCAACTCAGTCGCCGGTGCCCATGCCGATCGAGGATGTCGGCGCGCATCTTCTCCGCACCACCGGCGGAAATGAAAAGCTCGTCAAATCGCTGACGAAATCCTTCCTCGCTGACGCGCCCAAAAGGCTCGCTGCAATCCGCGCCGCACTCACTGCAAAGAATGCCGCGAAACTCGATACCGCCGCACACGCCCTGAAAGGCTCCGCCGCAATCTTCGGCGCCCAAACCGCCGTCACCGCTGCGAAGAACCTCGAAGCAATGGGCCGCAGCCGCAATTTGAGCGGGGCCGATGCTCAATTTCGCGCCCTCGAAGCGGCAATGCAACGGCTTCAGACCGAGCTGATCAAAATCGCGCCTCAAAATAAAACAAAGACGGCGACCAAGACAAAAACCAAGCGGTCAAGTTCCGCCAAGCGCCGCAAGGAGTAGCTCTCGCCGCTTCACACTGTGACTAACGCAGCACTTCCGCACAGCCGCAGCTTGCCGCCCACTCTTAGCGGCGCGATACTCAAGTGATGAAGAGGAGTTCACCATTCGCAATACTGCTCGCAACGCTCGTCATCGTGTCACCGCGCGCGACGCAGGCTGACGAACTGAAGCTAAAAGACGGAACCAAGATCGTCGGCACCATTGTCGGCTACGAAGAAAATTCGTTCAAAGTAAAAACGAACTACGGATTCGCAGTCGTCCAGAAGGATCAGGTTCTATCTATCAGCATCACGGACTCGGCAAAAAAGCTCGGCCCAGAAAAGAAGCCCGATCCATCCGCCGAGAAACCGGCGCCGGCCGCGCCGCCCGTGAACTCGTACAAAAAATACAATACGACTCCGTCGACGCCGCCATCCGCTGCCCCGGCCGCCGACCCGAGCACTTCCGATCCTAAAGCGTCCTCATCCAGTGCATCGTCTGCAACCACCGCCGCGACAGCCAGCGCTAAGCCCACCGCACCGGCCGCGCCCGTAAATTCCGCGCCAGCTAAGGCTTCAACACCAACCGCTGCGGCCGCTCAGCCTCCAGCCGCACCTGCCGCGCTCGCTCCGCCTGAATCAATGCGTGAGCGCGTGACCGGCAATCTCTACGCCAACGAAACCTATGGCTTTCAAATGTACAAGCCTCCCACGTGGCAGTTGGTGGAAGGCGCGCGCTCCGTGCTGCCCGGCGCGATCACGGCGCTTGGCACCTCCGACGAAACCACTTATTTGCTCATCGGGCGGCAGCCGATTGAGAAATCATTCGCAAGCGATATAGATGCGACAGATCGTCACCTGCGAAGCACCCTCGACAATTTCCGTGCGCTCGGCGAGAAGAAAATCGTGGTCTCCGGCGAGCCCGCGGTCGAAAAGCGCTTTCGCGTCAGCGTGGAGCAGCACGATTGGTCTGGCGTAGCGGTCTTCTTCCAGCACGACGCGCATCTCTACACGATCTTCGGGATGACTTCCGCCGATTCCGATCTCGTCCAAATCCAAGAAAACGTGATTTCTCGCGCCATCCTGAGCCTCCAATTCGCGAAGCGCTAGCGAGATTCGTTCGCGCTTGCAACCAAGCTGCCCGAATGCGTAACTAAGTCTCCAGAGCTCATGCGCCGCCGCTACTTTCAAGTCCTGATCCTCACAGTTCTAGCCGCCACAGCATTCGCAATTTCGCACCGAACTCCGCATGTCTCAGCCGCGAGTCAATCTGAAACCTCGCCCACTTTCTACCGCGACGTGCTCCCAGTCCTTCAGCAGCACTGCCAAAGCTGCCATCGGCCCGGCGGCATTGCTCCTCTGTCGCTAATGACCTATGAACAGGCGCGAACAGAAGTACGCTCGATCGTGTTCGTCACTGAAAATCGTCGGATGCCCCCCTGGTTCGCCGACCGTAGCATCGGTAATTTTTCCAACGATCCTTCGCTCAAGATGAAAGAAATCGATTTGTTGAGTGCCTGGCTGGCGGCAAACACTCCCGCCGGCGATCCGCACGATGCCCCTCCGCCGCGCGAATGGGATATCTGGAACATCCCGCACCCCGACGCCGTTTTCAAGATGCCCAAGCCCGTCGAGCTCCCTGCCGACGGCGACATTCAGTACACCTACGAAATCGTTCCTACCAACTTTAAGGAAGCAAGATGGGTGCAACTTTCCGAGATTCGCCCCTCGAGCCGAGGGAACGTTCATCACGCCGTCGTTTACATACGTCCGCCGGGATCGAAGTGGCTGGAGCATGCGCCGGTCAGCGTTCCCTTCACCGCCGCCGATATGGCGGATGAAAAGTCGAAGCGAGACGCACTTTGGACCGACTCTGACATTCTCCTCGTCTATGCTCCGGGAAGCTCGCCGGACCGTTGGGCGCCCGGCATGGCCAAATTCATTCCCGCGGGCTCCGACCTCGTTTTTCAAATTCACTACGTCACGCGCGGTATCGCGACAACAGATCGAACTGAGATTGGCCTCGTCTTTGCCAACGAACCGCCCAAGCAGCGCGTCATCACCCTCCAACTCACCAATGATCACTTCATGATTCCACCCGGCGCTGATAATTTCCGTGTGGAAGCGCGCGGGACGCTGCCGAACGACGCGACCCTTCTCAGTTTCTTTCCGCACATGCACCTGCGCGGAAAACGCTTCGAATATTACATCGTGGGCAAAGGATTGATTTTTCCGCTTCTGATTGTGAAATGGGATTTTCATTGGCAGCTGAGCTACAAGCTCGCCGAGCCGGTGCCGCTCGAGGCTGGGACTGAAATTCAAGCCGTCGCGACGTACGACAATTCGAAAGCAAATCCGCACAATCCTGATCCTTCGGCCGCCGTGCGCTGGGGCGATCAGACGGACGATGAAATGATGGTCGGATTTTTTGATGTTGCCGTGCCTGCCGCAATGGACAAGTGGAAATATTTCGAGCGCTCAGCCCGCGAGCCCGAAGCGCCGCGCTAACAATTCACTCAGAAATGCAAAAGCCCGGAGCCGAAAGGCTCCGGGCTTTGCTCGCTTCACTGCGTGGGTTTTTATGCTCTTAACTTCTGGCACCTGCCGCCATCTGCTTCTGCTGGCTGCCGCCGGTGATTTCGATGCGCCGCGGCAGAGCCGCCGCTGAAATCGGTGCGTTGATTTCGAGCACGCCGTTGCGGTAGTCTGCTGTGATTTTCTGCGTATCAACGCCCTCCGGCAGCGACAAGGTGCGCTCGAACGCTCCGTAGATGAGTTCGTTGTAGACGGTGTCGGCTTCTCTCCGCTCGTCAGACACGCTGCGCTCTCCGCTGATCGTGAGCATGTTGCCCTGCGCCGAAATGTCCACTTCCTTGGGATCGACGCCTGGTAGAGCGACATGTGCGACGAATCTTTTCCCGTCTCTATCGATGAACGCATCGACGGCGGGAGCGAACGACGCCATCGACATGCTGCCTCTCTGCTGCTCCTGGCCTGTTTGCAAGCCGCTACTCAAGAAGCGGTTGAAAATATGGTCGAAGTCGCGCCGAAAATCGAAGAGGTTTTGAAATACGTTGTTATCACGGTAGGTCAAATTTGCCACGGCTATCTCCTGTTAGGTTTTTTTCTTAGGCCCCTCGAATGAGGGGGACCGGGCCGGAGGTGACAAGTCTTCTGCCGTGCACAGCGCATGTCAAGTCAAACTGTAGAAATTTTCACAATTTCAACAAAGCGTTTCAGGGCAACAATTTGCGGGTTCAGAATTTTGTCACTTCGCTGAAATGGAAGTTGTTGACCTTCATCGCGGGCACGACCATCTCGAAGGATTCTTCACCGGCGGCGCGCACAGCGGGGCCGAGCATCTCGACATTCGAAAGCATTTCGAGAATATTCTGGTTGAAGCGGAAATTCCGGATACCGCCGGCGACGCGACCGTTTTCGACGAGAAACGTTCCATCGCGCGTCATGCCGGTGAGAACCTTCTCGTAGGGATCCACTTCGCGAATGTACCAGAGGCGCGTGACTAGGATTCCGCGCTCCGTGGTGCGGATCATTTCGTCGAGAGACTTGTCACCGCCACTGAAAACAAGATTCATCGGCGCTTCGCCGTACTCGTTCGGGAGGCCGAAGCCGTGGCCGGTGGGCTTCTTTTTTATTTTCTTTGCTGTCGCGCGGGAATAGACGAGATTTTTCGGAGTGCCGCGGTCGACCAGCAGAACCTTTTGTCGCGGAACGCCTTCGCCATCGTATGGGGCGCCCAACTGGAACGGGTGATACACGTCGTCCCAGAGCGTGATGTTATCGCCGAAAACTTTTTTGCCCATGCGGTCGTTGAGGCAGGAACGCTTGTCCATCACTGATGTTCCCGAAAAGTCATAAAACAAGAAACCGACGAGATCGAGAACGGCGGAGGGCTCGAGGATCGTGGTGTAATGGCCGGGTGCAAGCTCGCGCGGCTCGCGCGACTCGGATGCTTTGCGGCTGGCGCGTTCCGCAAGCCGGTCGGGATCGAGTTCGCGAATGTCTGCCGAATTTGCTTTTGCCCAGCCTGAGGAATTTGGTTCGAGGATCGTGACTGAGAACTCCGAGCGCGTTTGCTCGTGGTGCGCGAAGAGACCTTTGGAATTCGCCAGTATGGTTTGCATCGCGCCGCTGGAGAAAATACCGGCCGCGGTCTGTTTATTCTTTTCTGCGAGTTTGCAGACGCGAGTGACGGCGAGGGCGCGATCTTGTGGCGTTGCCTCGGCAGTGGCCGCGAAATAACGCTGCACTTTGGGGATTTTCTGCGAACCCAGCATTGGAAGCAGGCCTGGAATCTTCGGTTGATGCAGAGCGAGCTTTTCAGCCGCCGCCATTACGCGACGGAGCGATTCTTCGTCTGTTTTGTTGGTTGTGGCCCGCGCTGTGCGGCCGTCCATTACGGCGCGGACGGAGATGTGAAGGACCTGCTCGGCTACGTTCTGGTGGATGATATTGTTTGCGAATCGGGTCAGCGCGTCCGTCGTGACGTCAATTTCCACTTCGGTTTCATCGGCTTCGCTGAACTTCATGACGCGCTCGGCGATGGCCTTCAGTTCCGAAGCGGTGCGGAGCGGTGCGGATGGCGCGTTGACTTCGGCGCGTCGAATCCGGCGTGAGATCGATTTTTTGGCGGCGAGCTTCATTTAGCGAAGGCGACTCCGATTTTGATGTTGCGGAATCGGGCGGGGGAGGCGCCGTGGCCTGTGCCCATGGTTTGCATGGGTTGGCCTTTTCCGCAGTTGGGGGTGCCCCAAAGAGTCCAATCGTCGCGGGAGCAGATTGCGTCGCAGCTATTCCAGAATTCGGTGGTGATGCCGCTGTAGCTGGGATTTTTGATCATGCGGCCTTTTTTGCCGCCTTTTACCTCCCAGCCAATTTCGGTCGAAAACTGAAAATGATAGCGGCGATCATCGATGGACCAGGAGCGATTCGTGTCCATGAGGATCGCGTCGTCCGTGTCGGCAATCAGGTCGTCATACTTCCATGTGCCGGGATTGATGCTGATGTTTGTCATGCGAATGATCGGCAGGCGGTTCCAGCTTTCCGTTCGCATCGTGCCGTTGGAGCGATCCTCGCCGATAGCGGAAGCCGTTTCACGATTGCTCAGATAACCTGTGAAGAGACCGTTGGTGATAATCGGCGTGCATTGCGCGGGAACGCCTTCGTCGTCATATGCAAAAGTGCCGAGACCCGGACCGTGCGCGAGGCGAGCGTCGGCGACGACGTTCACGATGTCCGAGCCGTATTTCAGTTTTCGCAATTTGTCCACGGTGAGGAAACTCATTCCCGCGAAATTGGCTTCCTGGCCGAGGACGCGATCGAGTTCGATCGGATGGCCAATCGATTCGTGAATTTGAAGGCCGAGCTGAGAGCCGCCGAGGATGATCGTGCCGGTGATTTCGGGACACTGTGCAGCGGAGTGGAGCGCGACAGCTTCTTCGCCGGTGCGACCGGCGTTGCCGACCAGGTCGAGCGCTTCGATCAGCTCGTAGCCTTCGAGCGCGTGCTGGCCGCCGAAGCTATTGGGGTACGAACGCTTCTGAATTTCGCTGCCAGCAAAACTGGTGGCGACGATTCCGGCGCCCGACTGCATTTTGATCTGGTGAATCACAGAACCTATCGTCGAGACGAAGAGCTGGTCGATTTTGCGAAACGTCATCGAACCTTCGGCGAGGGTGACGCCCTTCACGCGGCGCATTTCTTTATCAGCGGCGAGAAGCACATCGATCTGACGCTCGACCGGAATGCGGAACGGGTCTTTCACGAAGGGATTTTGCCAGGTATCGACGTAGGCGTTTTCCGGGGCGAGCGCAACGTCCGCATGCTTCGCAAGCGCGGAGGCTTTGGCGATGGCGACGGCCTCGGCGGCGCAGGAGTCGATTCCTTCGTGGGTGAGCCGGTCGGTGGACGCGAATCCCCACGCGCCCGATGCGATCACGCGAATGCCGATTCCGAGCGACTCGGACTCGACGAGGGTGCCCACTTCACCGTTTTTCGTCGAGATGTCGCGCTGGCGGATGTCCATCACGCGGGCGTCGGCGTAGGAAGCGCCGCGGCGCTTGGCCGTATCGATGGCGCGAGTTGCCCAGTCTTGCATTACGAGTGACCTCTGACGATAGATCGGCAGCGCGATGAGCGAACGATACTAGTCCGGGGCAGCCCACGTGTCAAATGGGCGACAACCGGCAGCGTGGTCGACTTTTTGGAATCAAAAATCGCCAAAAATTTGCGATTAGAAAAAGCTAGTGGGCTTTGTTTGCTACGAGTTGGAGGAGATTCTAATTCCAGATTTGCGATTAGAAATTTGCGGGTGGGAGCGGGTCTTGGTTCGCCCACGCTCGGTGAAGCGTGGGCTGAGGATCGCGGGACGTCTTGGTCCTCGGTCATCTGTTCCGACGTAAGTCCTTGTGGCTCATCACCTCCCCTATATTACCAATAAAGTAAACATCGGTCAAGTGGCTTTCGGTTGATTTTGCAGGGCTTGAAACGGGACCGGAAATTTCAAATTGAAAATTTAAAATTTCAAATGGAAGCAAAAGGCGAATCTCTCTCGACTGCGTTACGCGATTTGCCGAAGGTGCCCGAGGGAGGGCGATTTCGCGATTCGCGATTGGAGCACCGGAGTGTCTCCGTTCTGGACGACGGGTTGGGCCGAATGGGCGGCAAGCCGACGTTCGCCTCCGTCATCGCGAGCCGCACTTCGATTGCGGCTGTGCCTCACATCAGACAGCGAAGCACGAACAACGAGAGAGCCTTACTTCGAAGGCGCTTCAACGGGCGCGAGAACCTGGGCCATTGTTAATCCCGGGGGGAATTTTAGTTTTACTTCGAACTTGATGTATTCGATGGAGCCGGGGTAGAGCGGGTCTTTGACGGAGGTGACGCGAGATCTCTGGATTACAAATTCTCCGGTGCCCAGTTCGATGGCAGTGGAGCTTATGGCGATGCGCTGTTTGTCGTCGTCGGATACGGAGTTGGGGTAGAGCATGGCGTTGACGACTTCTTCGGCGCGGTGCTCGTCGTCAATGGACATGACAAAATTGAAACGCCGGGGAGACATTTCCAGAATTTCCTGGGCGGAGAAGTTGTAAGTGGTTTCGAGATAGCGGTCGTTGAAATTGTGATAGGGGGGAGTGGCGATGGCCGAGAATTCGATGGGGCCGTCGCTGGGCTGCGTTTTTGGCGTGATGCTTATGTCCCAGCCTGCGTAATCGCCTTCGGGAGATACGTCGAGGCGGAACTGGAGATCGTGGCCGATGTCGTGGATGTAGGTCTTGCCTCTTTCGATTTCGCCGTTGAAAACCAGATCCGGGTCGGTGATGGCGGGTTGGGTGGATTTTGGTTTGTGGTGAAGCTGAGGAGTGACGGCGGCGAGGGCGATGAGCAGGGCGATTCGGAGGGTTGTGCTGATTGGCGTCACGGTAGGAAATATACCAGAGTGGGGATTTGGAGTGGGAGGGCGCGGCGAGGCGCAGAGCGATCGAAGGCCCACGAGGAGGGCGGCGTCGTCGTGGCTGCCCGACCGATCCCCAGCTAATTTTTGATTACTGGGTGGCTGGGACGAAGATTGGGGTGGCGGTTTTGCTCCAGCCTTTCATTTCGATTTTGCCGTCGGGGCGGGCGGTGCCGGTGATCATGCCGGTGGTGTTGAATGGGGTGGCGACGTTGCCCTGGTGATCGAGGGCGATTACGCCGCCTTCGCCTTTCTGATCGACCAACTCCTTCATGACTACGTCGTTGGCGGCTTGCTCCAGCGGGACGTGGAGGTAGCGGACGCGTTCGCAGATATCGGCGGCGACGATATTGCGCATGAAGAATTCTCCTACACCGGTGCCTGAGACGGCGCAGCTTTCGTTGTTGGCGTAGGTGCCGGCGCCGATGATGGGCGAATCGCCGACGCGGCCGGGCATTTTGTAGGTGGTGCCGCCGGTGGAGGTGCCGGCGGCGAGGTTGCCGTGCTGGTCGAGGGCGACTACGCCTACGGTGCCGTGTTCGCGCATCGGATCGCCTGGCATCGCGGAGGATTTCTTTTTGTCTTCGTCTGCTTTTTCTTTTGCGCGCTGGTACTGCTGCCAGAGGCGCTCGTTGTAGAAATAATAAGGCGAGACGAGTTCGATGCCTTGCGATTCGGCGAAGCGCTCGGCGCCGGTGCCGACGAGCATCACGTGCGGAGTCTTTTCCATCACCAGGCGCGCGAGGTGAATGGGATTGGCGATGTGTTGCAGGGCTGCGACGGAACCGGCGGCGAGAGTTTTGCCGTCCATGATGGCGGCATCCATTTCGGGGATGCCGTCGCGGGTGTAATAGGCGCCGCGGCCGGAATCGAATAGGCCGGCGTCTTCCATGGAGCGGATTGTGGATTCGACAGCGTCGAGGCTTGTGCCCCCGGAGGCGAGGATTGCGTAGCCCTTCTTAATGGCGACGACCATGGCGGCGCGGCGGGATTCGATGAATTCGGGAGGGGCTTTACTGATGTCGCCTGCGCCGCTGTGGGCGACGAGGATGAAGTTTGGGGGCGGGGGTGTGGGCGGCATTGAGGCGGTGTGGGTGCGGATTGCGAATGACATTGCTACGATTAGGATTAACAATGAAGAGATGCGGGTGAGTTTCATGGATGGCCTCCGGGCCGTGCGGTTGCCGGCGCGGGGTTAGTGTAAGGCAATTTGAAATTGGAAATTGGAAATTTAGATGGAAGGCAAAAGGCAAACCCTGCCGGTCTGAACACCGGCGCTACAGAAGGCTGGGAGACCCGCGAAGAGCGGAGCCGGAGAGAGCCCGGCTCCGCTTGGGATGACGGCCAAGAAAAAACTAGGTGCCTTCGGACCAGGAGGCCAGGTAGTGCTCTTGCTCGGGCGTTAGCTTGTCGATTTGGAAGCCCATGGATTCGAGCTTTAGCTTGGCGATTTGCTGGTCGAGGTGCTCGGGGACCGGGTAAACCTGAGGCTTCAGGTCCTTGGCGTTCTTGACCATGTACTCGGCGGCGAGGGCTTGATTGGCGAAGCTCATGTCCATCACGGAAGCGGGGTGGCCTTCGGCAGAGGCGAGATTGATTAGGCGGCCATCGCCCAGCAGATAGATGCGGCGGCCGTCTTTCATTGTGTACTCGTCGACGAAGGGGCGGGCCGGCTTCTTGCCGCTGGAAAGTTTTTCGAGCGCGGGGATGTCGATCTCGACGTTGAAGTGGCCGGAGTTGCTGACTACGGCGCCGTCTTTCATTTTTTCGAAGTGATCGTGAGCGATAACGTTCTTGTTGCCGGTGACGGTGACGAACACGTCACCGACTTTGGCGGCTTCGTTCATGGGCATCACGCGGAATCCGTCCATCACGGCTTCGATGGCCTTGGTGGGATTCACTTCGGTGATGATGACGTCTGCGCCGTGACCCTTCGCGCGCATGGCGACGCCGCGTCCGCACCAGCCGTAGCCCGCGACGACAACTTTGAGGCCGGCGAGGAGGAGATTCGTGGCGCGAATGATGCCGTCGAGCGTGGACTGGCCGGTGCCGTAGCGATTGTCGAAGAAGTGCTTCGTGAGCGCGTCATTGACGGCGATGATCGGGAACTTCAGTGTGCCGTCTTTGGCCATGGCGCGGAGGCGGATGACGCCGGTGGTGGTTTCTTCTGTGCCGCCGATTACGCCGTTGAGTAAATCTGTGCGCTTGGTGAGGAGTTGAGTGACTAGATCGGCGCCATCGTCCATGGTGAATTGCGGTTTGTGGTCGAGGGCGGCGGAGATGTGCGAGTAGTAGGTGGCGTTGTCTTCGCCTTTGATCGCGTAGGTGGGGATGTTGTAGTCGCGAACGAGGGATGAGGCGACGTCGTCCTGAGTCGAGAGTGGATTCGAGGCGCAGAGGACCACGTCGGCGCCGCCGTCGCGAAGGGTGATGGCGAGGTTGGCGGTCTCGCTGGTGACGTGCAGGCAGGCGGAGACGCGGATGCCCTTGAGGGGCTGGTCTTTTATGAATTGCTTGCGGATTAACTGCAGGACGGGCATGTGCTGATTGGCCCATTGGATTTTGCGCTTGCCGTCGTCTGCTAGAGCGATGTCTTTTACGTCGCCGTTCAGTTTTGTGACTGTTTCCACGGAGAATCCCCTTTTGAAGTAAACGCCGAAATTTGAAAGCAAGGCTGCCGGTCTTAAGACCGGCGCTACAGAAAACTGGCAACAGCAACTTCTAATTCAAAAGAGCCGGCTAGAAGCCGGCGCTACAAGGGAACCCGCGCTACTGACGCGAGACGGCTACGGTGCCGCGTGAGCCGGCTTCCTTGCGGATGGCGTCGGCTTTGTCCGTTTTTTCCCAGGTGAAGCCGGGGCCGGTGCGGCCGAAGTGGCCGTAGGCGGCGGTCGGACGGTAAATTGGACGGCGAAGATCGAGCGTTTCGATGATGCCCTTGGGCGTTAGTTTGAAATTCGCGCGAATTAGCTCTGTGATCTGCGAATCCGGGATTACACCTGTGCCGAAAGTGTCGGTCATGACGGAGACTGGCTCGGCGACTCCGATTGCGTAGGCAAGTTGCACTTCGACTTTTGTGGCGAGTCCTGCTGCGACGATGTTCTTCGCGACGTAGCGCGCCATGTAACAGGCGGAACGATCGACCTTGGTTGGGTCTTTTCCGGAGAGCGCGCCGCCGCCGTGACGGCTGTAGCCGCCGTACGTGTCGACGATGATTTTGCGGCCGGTGAGGCCTGCATCACCCATCGGACCGCCGATAACGAAACGGCCGGTGGGATTGATGTGGAATTTGGTTTTGCTGTCGAGCATTTCGGCGGGAATCACTGGCTTGATTACTTCGTTGAGAATCGCGTCGGTCAAATCGCGTTGAGAAACTTTTTCGCTGTGCTGCGTGGAGATGACGGCGGTATCGACGCGCGCGGGGCGGCCTTCGATGTATTCGACTGTGACCTGGGATTTGCCATCCGGCCGGAGGAAATCAATTTTGCCGGACTTGCGAACATCGGCGAGGCGCTTGGTGAGTTGATGCGCGAGTTGGATGGGCATGGGCATCAGCTCGGGAGTTTCGTCGCAGGCGAAGCCGAACATCAAGCCCTGGTCGCCGGCGCCGCCGGTGTCGACACCCATGGCGATATCGTCGGATTGCTTCTTGATGGCGCAGATGACGCCGCACGTTTCGGAGTCAAAGCCATATTTGGCGCGGGTGTAGCCGACGTCCTTGATAACTTCGCGCGAGAGGTCGGCGAAATCGACGTAGGTTTTCGTGGTGATTTCGCCGGCGACGACCACCAGGCCGGTGGTAACAAGCGTTTCACAGGCAACGCGACCCATCGGGTCGTCTGTCATGACGGCGTCGAGGACGGCGTCGGAAATCTGGTCGGCAATCTTATCGGGGTGACCCTCGGTTACAGACTCCGAGGTGAATAGGAACTTCTCATCGGCATGCGCCAAAACAGTATCCTCCCAAGGAATGGAGAGCAAATGCGGGGCCGAATTTAGCTAGTAAACGCGAAACCCACGAACATCGACGGTAGCATGCGGGTAGGGGGGTGTCAACGCGATGCAGGGAAATGGGTTAAAGCAAAGGCGAATGGGGATTTAGGGGATTGAAATGCGACCCAAGACGAGGCCAATCGTACGGGGAGCAGAACCTCGTGGGATATTAGGAGCAACGAAATTCCATAGCTAAGTGGACCGGCTACGATCGCGTGGTGCAACTACTTGCGGGCTGGGGCGACATCGAGATCGCGTCGGTACAGAAGATAGGCGCGGATGAATTCGTCGAGGTCGCCGTTGAGAACTTTGTCGACATCGCCGCGCTCGACTTTGGTGCGGACGTCTTTGATGAGCTGGTAGGGCTGGAGGGTGTAGGAACGGATCTGGCTGCCGAAGCTGATTTCGGGCTTGGAGGCATCGAGCTTGCGCAGATCTTCGCGACGCTTTTCGATTTCGAGTTCGTAGAGTTGCG
This sequence comes from uncultured Acidobacteriota bacterium, assembly GCA_963736465.1. Lineage (GTDB taxonomy): Bacteria > Acidobacteriota > Terriglobia > Acidiferrales > UBA7541 > Palsa-295. The sequence continues at coordinate 123,438 of CAVTOS010000016.1, forward strand.
AGCGCAGCATCTTCATGGCGATTTCGCGGTTCTTGTGCTGGCTGCGTTCATTCTGGCACTGGACGACGATGCCACTCGGGAGATGCGTGATGCGGACGGCAGACTCGACCTTGTTGACGTTCTGGCCGCCGTGGCCGCCGGCGCGAAACGTGTCGACGCGCAAATCTTCGGGTCGGACGTTGATTTCGATCTGGTCGTCGATTTCAGGGATCACGAACACGGATGCGAAAGAGGTGTGGCGGCGGGCGGCCTGGTCGAAGGGAGAAATGCGGACGAGGCGGTGAACACCGCTTTCACCTAAGAGCATACCATAAGCGTTCTCACCTTCAATAAGCACCGTGGCGGATTTGATGCCCGCTTCTTCGCCGGGAGTTGAATCCACGAGCGAAGCGCGAAAGCCTTTCTGCTCCGACCAACGCATGTACATGCGCAGTAGCATTTCGGCCCAGTCCTGCGATTCGGTGCCGCCTGCGCCGGGTTTAATTGTGACGATTGCGTTGAGGCGGTCATTTTCACCGGCGAGGAGCGTTTTCGTTTCGAGGCCGGAAACATAGGCGTCGGCTGCGGCGATTTCTTTGGCGACATCTTCGAGGAGCGAGGCGCGCTGTGCGTCGTCCTTTTCTTCTTCGGCGAGGTGGAAGTAAGTTTCGACGTCGCTCATTTTGCGATTGAGGGTGTCCTCGGCATTGACGCGATCTTCGATTACTTTGCGCTGCTGGAGGACGGCCTGGGCCTTTTCCTGGTCTTGCCAGAAATTGGCGTCACTGACTTTTTCTTCGAGTGCGGCTAGTTGCTGGCGGGCGGCTGGGGCGTCAAAGATAGCTCCGCACGAGTTCCATGCGTTTCTTGAGATCTATGTAGCGGTGTTGGATGTCTTCGATGTGTTCGGGCATAGGGATAGAGTACCGAGGAAAATGGAAAAGTGAAAATGAAAAATGAAGAATCGAAACTCGCGGCGCCCGTGGATCGGTTTCCGATTGGTGCGTCAGTTTGAAGTTGATCGCACTTCAGTTTTGAATGCAGGAGGGTCTGGAATCTGGAATTTCCAGGCCATGCTGCGTTGCCAGCGCTTGGCGAACTCCTTTGGCTCCATCCGGCGTAGAAGTTTGCCGCTCGGTACTTCAATCTCATAACCTAAGACCTGGCACCAGATTCCGCCGAAGCGAGAAGAGCAAGGAATCTCGGTCATTACGACCATTCGCGAGGAATCGCCGATCCAGTCCAATCCCACGACGCCGATGTAGTCGTACGGCTCGGTGCCGAGTTCGGAGCAGTCGTCAACGGTCGATGGATTGGCCTGGCAGGGTGGAAAACTTCGGAATGTGTCCTGCTTCACTTCGCGGGCGACATAGCCGGGCCCGAGCTGCGGATCGTCGAGCCTATGAACGGCAAGGAGGCCCCAGCCATTGGCGTTTTCATTGCCGTTGATGAAGAAGGCCTTCGAATCCGGCGACCATGTGATTTCATCTTCTACGCTTGCCACGAGGTCGACTTCACCCCGATCCCTACCGAATGATGTTACCCGCAGGGTGCCTGCAAGGATGTCGAGATCATCGGGAAGTTTGTTGTAGCTGACTTCGACGGCGCTTCTGCCATCTGGGGAGACGATGCGCAAGGGCTTGCACTTTTTTCGATCGTCGGCGCTGCACGAGGCTCGGAAGCTTATTGCTTTCTTCGACCATATTGGAGGGTTTGCCAGCGAGTTTGCCACGGAGAGCAAGGCAAATGCGGTGAGTGCGGCGGCGCACAGAGCTTGAGGGATAGATTTTTGCAACATGATCAGCGAGACTTTGCACTCGGAATTGCGACTTTTTCGTTTGCTGAGGTTGCGAATGCCGTGACGAGAAAGAAGAGGGAGACGAGGAGCGAGAGCCAGCACAGCCAGTCGCCGAAGCGGACATATGGCGTTATGTCGGAGCGGAAATCGTAGGGGACTTCGAGTTCGCCGCGGATGTCGGTAGAGAGGCGCGCAACGATGCGGCCATATGGATCGACTGACACAGTGAAACCGTTGTTCGTATCGCGCAGCATCCAGCGGCGGCTTTCGACGGCACGGACGCGCGACATCATCAGGTGCTGCGCGGGGGCGGCGCTGCGGCCGAACCAGCCATCATTCGAAATGTTGATCAGGAGCTCGGCGCCGTTGGCGGCGAAGCGGCGAATTTCGTTGGGGAAAATTGCTTCGTAGCAGATGAATGTGCCGAAGGGCCGATCGGCGTGGCCCACCGCATATTCAACGCCGGGAGTGAAATCGGAGATATCGGCGGTGAGCCGGCCGGCGAATGTGAGCCATTTGCGTAACGGAACGTACTCACCAAACGGGACTAGGTGAATCTTGTTGTAGGAGTAGGTGCGGCGACCCGAGGCGTCCAGCAGGACGGCGCTGTTATACGCGGACCATTGATCTCTGGGGTTGCCGCTTGCGTTTCTCCTCCAGTCCACCACGCCTACCAGAAACTCGTTGCCCGACTCTTTGGCGATTCGAACCATCCGTGACGCAAACGACGGATCCTGCAAGCTGAATGGCGCGGGAACTTCGGGCCAGACGATGAGGCCCGGAGCTTTCTTCGCGGCATCAATGCTGATTTGCGCGAGTTGGTCTAGTTCGCCTGCGTGGATCTGCATCCAGTCGGAAGGATACTGTTCGGACTGCGGAAAATTCGTCTGGACGAGATGCGCTACGTGGTGCGCGGTCGCGGTCGGCACGAGATAGCCTCCACCGACGGCGATCACCAGCAGCGCAACCGTAACAATAAGCACACTCTTCCAGACTCTAGTCTTCGGCACCAGAACTGCAAACGCCAGGAACGATCCATATGCCGCGATGAGAAAGGACAGCCCCCAGATGCCGGTGATGGGCGTCAATTGCAAGAGCGCGAGGCTATTGCTCGCGGCATATCCGGTGAGGTTCCACGGAAAGCCGATATAGGGAAGGTGAGTGCGCGCAAATTCAAGCGTGACCCAAAAAAATGGAGCCAAGACACACGCAACGGCGATGCCTTTTCTTCGCGCGACGAGCGCCACACTCATCGAGAACGTGGACCAGATGATTCCGCCCGCGATTCCGAAGAGGCTCAGGATGCCAGCGGAAAGCCACGGATCGACGTTGCCGTACTGACGCATCACAGTAGCAATCCACGGCAAGCAAATAGGATAGAAAACGAAAGCGTGAAGGAAACCGTAGAGCGGAGCTTCGCGAGGCGGCGCACCGATGGAAGCAAGGACGAGCATGCCGATCGAAACCCAGGCGAGCAGCGGCAAATTATAATTTGGAAAGGACAACGCCAAGGCAATGCCACTGCCCAGGGCGAGCAGCACTCGCGTCTGCCGGCTGAATGTCATCTAGCGTTTGATTATAGACTTGAAACCGGCTTGTTCGAGGGCGCGCTTGGAAGCGTCGGCGGATTTTTCGTCCGCATACGGCCCCACCTGGACGCGATAAAAATTGTCCGTGGTGGGTGTAACGACGAACGACGGAAATCCCTTTTGCTGGATAGCGTCGGCCATGGCGAGCGCGTCGCTCTGGCGCGTGAGAGCGGAGACCTGCAGGACGATTGAGCTCTTCCCCATCTTCGGCGGCTGAAAGCGGCCTGAAGGCGTTGTGGAAGCGACTGGCTTCGTTTTCGCGGCGGATGGCGCAGAGCCTGCAACATTGCGAGGCGCGGCAGCCGGGGTCTCGGTTGCATCTGGGTTCTTAGGTGACGACTTGCCGTAGAAATCCCAATCACCAGATGCCGAGGACGGCGCCGGATCGGATTGTTTCGATTTCGCTGCGACCGGCGCGGGCGCCGGCGTCTCGCGGATTCGTTTATCCTCTGCGTGTACCGGGCCGCCGAACTGGTTGCGGCCCATCACATAACCAAGCGTAAAGAAAACACCGCAGAGCAGGACGACTCCCAGGAAGAGTCCCACCAAGTGACGGCTCTCAAGCACTCGATCGCCGCCTCCACCTCCGCGTTGTCCTCTTCCGGCCATACGCTCCTATTTTTTCGTCGCCGCCGCCTGCACCCACTGCGAAATAATATCCACCGGCAGCGGGAACACGATCGTCGTGTTTTTCTCGACGCCGATTTCGGTCAAGGTCTGCAAATACCGGAGCTGAATCGCAGCGGGCTGCTTTTCCAGCACTTCAGCCGCATCCGCCAGCTTCTGCGAAGCTTCAAATTCGCCTTCCGCGTGAATAATTTTAGCGCGGCGTTCGCGTTCCGCCTCCGCCTGCTTGGCGATGGCGCGCTGCATATTCTCAGGAATATCGACTTGTTTGACCTCAACCTTCGTTACCTTGATACCCCAAGGCTCCGTATCCTGGTCAAGGATTTGTTGCAGCTTGGCGTTAACCTTTTCGCGCTCGGAAAGAATTGCGTCCAATTCAAACTGGCCTACCAAGCTGCGAAGGGTGGTCTGCGCGAGCTGGGAAGTTGCGTACAGGTAATTTTGGACCTGCGAGAGAGCGAGATTCGCGTCTACCACGCGGAAATAGCAGACCGCGTTTACCTTCACGGAGACGTTGTCGCGCGTGATCACATCCTGCGGAGGCACGTCGAGCGTTTCGATCCGCAAGGAGATGCGCGTGAGCTTGTCGATCGGGAAAAAGACGAGCCGCAGGCCCGCGCCTTTTGCTTCGGGAAGCATTCGGCCAAGCCGCAGAACCACGCCGCGCTCCCATTCCTTGATCACATATACAGAATTGAAGAACCAGATCAGAAAGATCAATACGCCGATGGCAAAAACGACCGTCATAAAGTCCATTACTGCCTCCCCTCAAGCGTCTCGTGCGAATGGGCCGGGTGCGGCGCGTGGGCCGGTTCCACCTCAAGCGTAAGGCCTTTCACTCTTCTGACGCGAACGCGCGCGCCCTTGGGAATGCTGACGCCTGCCGGAGCAGCGGCGCGCCACAACTCCCCATGCACGAAAACCATTCCGGCGGCATTCCCGGCTCCGACAGTTTCGGTGACCTCAGCTTCCTCTCCCACCAGCTCTTCTTTACCAGTGGTTTGTTTCCAATTTCGCGAACGAAGCACGAGACGCATCAAAATAACGATGATGACCGCGAACGGCAGCGCGACACCCAGAGCAGTGCTGAGGCTCACGCCCATTCCCGTGAATGGCGAACGAATCAGCATGAGGGCGCCGAGCACCATGGCAATCACTCCTCCCACTCCGAGAACGCCGTGCGTCGGAAATTTCGCTTCCAGAACAAAAAATATGAACGCAACGATGATCAGCAGCAAGCCCGTGAAGTTCACAGGCAGCATGTGCATTGCGAAGAGAGCCAGGACAAGAGCGATGCCACCGATCACTCCCGGCGCAAACATTCCGGGGTGCGAAAACTCAACATACAGACCGAGAACCCCGACGATCAGCAGAATAAAAAACACATCGGGCTGGACGATTCGCGTCAGGAATTTCTCGCGCGTGGTCATTTCGTGCGCCGTGACGATGGGCTGCGCGAGAGCCAGTTGAACCTTTGCGCCATCGAGACGGGTAACGGTGCGGCCGTTGAGTTTTGCGAGCAAGTCTTCCGGGTTGGCAGCTACCAGGTCAATGAGTTTGCCGTCGAGGGCTTCTTTTTCGCTGAAGGCTTTGGCGTCGGTGACGGCAGTAGCCGCAAGCTCCGCATTGCGCCCGCGCTGCGTGACGTAGCTGCGAAGGTATGCGCTGGCCTCGTTCACGATTTTTTTGTGCAGCGTGTCGTCAATCTGCACGGGCTGGCCACCGAATGCCAGAATCGGCGAGGCAGCGCCCGTGTCGGTGCCCGGAGCCATCGCCGCAATGTCGGCGGAAAGCAGGATAAAGAATCCGGCCGAAGCAGCACGAGAACCGGTGGGTGCGACGTAAGCGCAGACAGGAACTTTGGACGCGAGTATGGCCTGAATAATTTCGCGCATCGAGGTATCGAGGCCGCCCGGCGTATTCATGGAGATGAGAATCAGGGAGGCGCGGTCGGCGTTTGCTTCGTTGATGCCGCGGACAATGTATTCGGCGAGAACCGGCTCGATTTCACCGTCGATGCGAAGCTCGACGACGTTGGCAGAGGAGTTTGGCTGCGCTGGAGCAGACACTGCGGGCTGGATTAGGGTAAGGGGCAGTGCGGCGAGTGCGAAGAAAACCACAGCATAACGCCGCAATCTTTGGAACAGCATTTCAGGAAGTCATTATAGCAAGAGAACGGCGCGGAGATGTGAAGGTTCGCGAGAGAAACTCGTACAAACTTTGGCTCAAGAAGAAGGCTGAGAATATTCCCTACTTTGCTGAACCGTCTGCGGCGACCGCGTTAGTCGTCGTCGGGCACTCAGCGTTAGTTTTGCTGGGGCGGTTCGGCGCGCTTCGCGTCACTCTGGTATGACGGCATGACGTGCAGAACATCCTGCACCCGCGCATCTTTGATCACTTTGGCGAAAGCGGGATCTGTTTCCGCGGAGAGGAAGTTCTTGTATCCGTCATCCCGCGCAAGCCTCAAAAAATGCGCGGCACGTTCGGCATCGCCCATCGCGGCATAGGATTTCGCGACGAAGAAATTGAACAGGCCGGGATCGGTGGTGGTGCGCTGCTGAATGATGGTGCCGTAGCCGCTTTTCCGCTCGAACAACTCGGGATCGATGGCGAGGGCCTTGTCAAAAGTGGACATCGCTTCCGGATATTGTTTGTTCGCGAAGTAGGCGTAGCCGAGATTGCTGTAGATGGTGGAAGTTTCCATCTTCAGCACCAGAGCCTTTTTGTAAAGAACGATGGCTTTGCCGTAGTGCTTTTTCTCGTACTCGACGGTGCCGAGATTGTTGATGGGACTGGCGAAATTCTTATCCGCCTTCATCGCGCGATGGTAATAGCGCTCGGAACGGTTCAGGCTGCCCAGCTCTTGATAAGCGATCGCGGTCTTGTTCAGAAGCTGCGCGTTCTTGGGTTCAGTTTCGAGAATCGCTTCGTAGGCAGCGGTGGCTTCGCCGAATTCCTTGCGCGCCATAAAAACATCGGCCTTCAGCTCCGCGGCTTGACGAGGAGTGAGCTCGGGCTTGGGCGAAGTGACGTAGACAATATCGGATGAAGTGGACGCGGACTGGGTAGATGCAGGTTGAGCGGTCGCCGGCGCGGCCTGCTGTGCACCGAGCGACGGGACGAAGACATACAATAGCGGAACGGCAAAGAAGACGAATCGCCTCATTGCCCTGCTCCTTTTTCCGCGCCTGACCTACGGTTGAGGTTTCGAGCTGTCCGCAGGCTTTTTGCTGCCACCAAAGATACCAAAAATCTTATCAAGAAAGCCTTTTTTCTTCTCTGGCTCCTCGGTCGGCTGTGATGCGTTAGTACTAGGCGCGTTCTTCGTGTGCGGCGGTTTCGCCGCGTTTGAATTATTGGACGCGCTCGCCGGCGAATGGGGAGCCGGAGGAGGCTGCGGGGAGCCTTTACCGAACAAATGGGAGAGCCACGAGCCGGAATTAGACTGCGCAAGATGCCCATCATTTTCGCCGCAATATTGGGTCGGCTCGGTGCCCGCGATGAAATACTCTTCCTCGGATTGAGGGCAGGTGTTGGTGGCCAGTTCGCCCGTTTTCGGATCGATTGCTTCCTGAATCACTCCGGGCGGCGGATCGAATGGAGCGGTATTCACGTAGGCCGGGAGCGTGACAGCACGTTTCATGAATTCAGCCCAGATGGGGGCGGCGGTCTGACTGCCGGAGAGACCAAGATCGCGGTTATCGTCGAATCCAATCCAGACGACGCACAGAAGGTTCGAGGTGAAACCGGCGAACCAGCCGTCGTGCGAAGTGCCGGTTTTACCGGCCGCTGGTGCCGTAAATCCAAGCGAGCGAACGGATGCGCCTGTTCCGCGGTTGATCACGTCCTCCATCAAGCTAGTCGTAAGGTAGGCCACGCGCGGGTCGAGAACCGGGCGGGTTTTTGGCGAGTCAGATTCCTCCACTTTGCTGTCACCTCCCACGACGCTGCGGAGATAGAGCGGTTCGGCGCGGGTTCCGTTCGTCGCAAATGCGGTGTAACCCGCAGCGACATCCACGGGCGTCATTTCATACGCGCCGAGCGCTACCGCCGGAGTTGCCATGATGTTGTTACCGAGCCCCAACTGCCGCGAGAGCTCGACAACGCGCTGATAGCCAATCATTTCGGCCACTTTTACCGTGGCGACGTTCAGCGAATGAATGAGCGCATCTTGTACGGTAACGGTGCCGTAGAACTCCTGGCCAAAATTGTCAGGCGTGTAGTCTTTGCCGTCGAATTGAAAGGTTGTCGGAACGTCATCCACGGTGGTAACAGGCGTAATCACGGGCTGCAGATCTTTGACCGCGTTATCGAATGCGGCGGCATAGACGAAGGGCTTGAACACGGAGCCGGGCTGGCGATGGGCGAGAGCATGGTTCAACTGGCTTTCGCCGTAGTTGCGTCCGCCGACCAGGGCGCGGATTTCGCCTGTCTTCGGGTCAAGCGCGACGAGTGCCACCTGCGGGTGAGGCACAGCCTGGCCGGCTTTTTTCCAAATTGCATACCGCTTGGCCAGGAGCTTATCGACCTGCTCCATTCCGCTATGAATCGCGGCTGTGGCAGCGCGTTGCAGGGTGGGATCGAGAGTCGTATAGATGCGATAGCTCTGGCTTTGCAGGTCATTTTCCGAGAATTTCTCGAGAAGATGATCCTTGACCATGTCCACAAAGTAGGGCGCGGAGCCGCTGTCGATGCCGCCGCTGACGAATTTGAACGGTACCTTTTTCGCAGCGGCAGCCTGTTCATCAGTGGCGTAATTGTTCTCGACCATCTGAGTGAGCACGCGGTCGCGCGCTTCGATGGCGCGGTCCATGTGGGTCTCGGCGGTGGCGTAATGATTGGGTGCGCGGATGATGCCACCGAGGAATGCAGCTTCGCCGAGGCTGAGGTCGCGTACGTCCTTTCCGAAGTAAGCCTCCGCAGCTTCGCCAAAGCCTCGAATCGCAAAACTGCCGCGATTGCCCAGATATACCTCGTTGGCGTAGAGCTCAAAGACCTGCTGTTTCGAAAAACGGTGGTCGATTTCAATCGCCATGAGAACTTCTTTCACCTTGCGGCGCCACTCTCGCTTGGTGGTAAAAAAGAAACTGCGAGCCACCTGCATGTCGATGGTGCTGGCGCCCTGGGCTTTCTGCCCCACGCGGAGATCGGCCAGGGCGGCGCCAATCACGCGCACCCAGTCGAGCCCACCGTGCTCAAAAAAGCGCTTATCCTCTGTGGCGATCACGGCATCGACGAGAATCTTCGGCAGATCGTCGAAGCGAACCACCCGGCGCTTTTCTCGTGAACTGTCAAAAAGATTCGTAATCAGCTCCGGCTCGATCTCGGCAGATTCACGGGAGACGCCGTTGGAAATCTGCGCAATCCGCGTGATTGCAGTTGCAGAAAAATTGACGCGCAGGGCATTTTCTTGGTGGAAATAAGAATCAGCCGAAGGCCGAATCTCGACGACGGTGCCCGAAATCTTATACAGACCGGGTGCTCCGGCAACGTCGGCTTCCTGGTATCCGGCGCGGAGAAGGTAGGTGGCCAAATCCTTGGGATGTAGGGCTTCTCCCACATAGATCACGGCTGGAGCAGCGTAAACCCGCGAGGTATTCTGAAAAATCTGGCCCGTGAGGCGTTCGTTGATCAGGCGGCCGAATTGAACGTAGTAGTAAGCGAACAACGACGTGCCGGCAAGCAATACCGCGAGAGCCATGCACAGCAGCGCGATACCGTACCGAGACGTCCAGAAGCCCGGCGCGATTCGAATTCTAAACCGATTATTTTCCATCTATCAGCACGTGTGAAAAGGTCATTGCTCGAACGAAAAGCTGGTTTCCCGCCAGCGCGCCGCCAACGCATTTTCCTGCTCCCCCACTGTATGGATTCCTATTCTAAATCGAGCGGTTGTCCGCGTGGTCATGAAAATCGAGGGTGAATTTATAGACTAGCAAGTCTACGGGGACCGAATAATCCAGCGATATTTGAACGGCGCCGGGATTGGCTGTCACCTTGAGGCTGTCCTGGTCCGCAGGAATACCGATCTCATTCACTTTCTTCAAGACGTTATCGCGAATGTCCTTGGCACCCAGCCGATTACCAATGGCAAAGCGCGCCTCGCTCTCGATGGCATCCTGCATCTGGTAGTTATTCACGTAGATTGGCAGGATCTTGACACCCGCAAAAATCATCGAGCCTAGCAAGGCGAGCAGAAGGAATAACTTCACGCCGCTGCCGCCGCGTTGCGAGTTGTCAAATCGTCGAGAGGTGACGAGACTCAATGGCCCTTCCTCCGGAAACCTAAAGAAATAAGAGGACAACCGAATGCTAGCATTCATCGGGCGTGGAAGATTAAAACGTCGGAATGCCTGTTTTCGATGAGTAAACGGGGCTTTCCAGCATGCCTTAGGAGCTAAGGCGTTGCTAATATGCTCGAGCGAAGATGCCCTTTTCGCGGGAAGGCTTTGCGCAAAGAATGCACGGGCCAGAACCGCCCGGCTGTTCGAGGGGAATGCAGCGCATCGTTGCCTTCGTCTCTTCTTTGATCTTCGCTTCGCATTCCGCACTGCCGCACCACCATGCGAAAGCAAAACCGGTCTCGACCGTCTTCTTGAATTCGCCGTAGTTGGCAGGCTCCGCCGTATGCGCTTTGCGAAACTCGAGCGCGCGATCGTACAGTGATTTCTGAATCTCCGTAAGGAGTTCAGAGACGGCCGCCGCAAGTCCCTGCTGCGGCACGAAGGATTTTCCTTCCTTGCCGGGGCGGTCACGCCGGGCCAGCACTACTGATCCCTTCGCGACATCCTTGGGGCCAAGTTCGAGCCTCAATGGCACGCCGCGCATCTCCCAGTCGTTAAATTTGAAACCGGGGCTCATGCCGTCGCGTTCGTCCATTTTCACTCGTATGCCCGCGTCGACAAGCTCCTTTCGAAGCCTGTGAGCATTTTCGAGCACGCTCGACTTTTCCTCGTCAGTTTTGTAAATCGGAACGATGACGAGTTGGAAGGGCGCGAGACGCGGAGGCAGGATCAGCCCCTGATCGTCGCCATGAACCATGATGATGGCGCCCACGAAGCGGGTCGAGAGCCCCCACGACGTAGTCCAGCAGTGCTGCAGCACGCCACCCTTGTCGAGATAACGGATCTCGAAAGCCTTGGCGAAATTCTGGCCGAGATTGTGCGACGTGCCGGCCTGCAAGGCTTTACCGTCACCCATCATCGCTTCGATTGAAAATGTCTGGTCGGCCCCGGCGAAGCGCTCCGAATCCGATTTGCGTCCGGGAATCACGGGCACCGCAGCTTCGCGAACGGCAAAATCCGTGTAGATATCGAGCATCTGCCGGGTCTCGAATTCGGCCTCTTCCAGGGTGGCATGAGCCGTGTGGCCCTCCTGCCAGAAGAATTCCAGCGTGCGCAGGAAAAGCTTGGTGCGAAGCTCCCAGCGAACCACGCTGTTCCACTGATTGATGAGAATCGGCAAATCGCGATAGGACTGAATCCACTTCGCATAGGCATGCCCAATGATCGTTTCCGATGTGGGCCGGATCACCAGAGGCTCATCGAGCTTTTCGCCACCGCCGTGCGTCACCACCGCAAGCTCGGGCGAAAATCCTGCCACGTGAGATTTTTCTTTTTCGATGAAACTTCGCGGAATCAGCAGTGGAAACGCAGCGTTTACGTGGCCCGTAGCTTTGAAGCGGCTATCCAGCGCCGCCGTAATGTTCTCCCACAGCGCCCAGCCATACGGCCGCACAATCATGCAACCACGAACGGGCGCGTAGTCTGCAAGCTCCGCTCTCAGCACAAGCTGGTTGTACCATTCCGAAAAATCCTCGGCGCGCGTCGGCAGTTTTAGGTCAGACATGGGCTTGCAGGTCCTCTTTTTTGGCCGATCTGCGGCGCGTAAACTGGGACAATCGGCACTTCGATAAACGCTAAAGGTTAGGGGAGACGATGCGCTAAGTCAACCAGCCGCGGCTGTAACGAAGACAGAAATTTCTGTGAACAAAAGCCCAAAATAGGGTAGGCTACACGCCGACCTGTAGGGTTAAATACCGTGCTTTCCGATCTATGAGGAGAAAATAGAAATGAAGATGCAGCGAGTGGTAATGACATTTTTAGTTACAGTTTTCGTTTGCGGATCCATTCCGCCACTCGCGAAAGCGCAATCATCCTCAGGAGCCGGCGCGTCGTCGTCCACCCCGAGCTCACAGTCATCGGCTCCCACCCACGCCCAGCCGGGTCAGACTTATCAAAAACCATCGAATGCGCAAAAGTTCAGGAACTACATTTTCGACTCGTTCGGCCCCTATGCGATTCTCGGAAGCGCCGTGGCCGCCGGCATCAACCAGGCGTCCGGCGACAGAATCAACGGCACCGGGTCGGGCACTCCTCCAGAATGGGGCGGAGGTACAGGCCCCTACTTCGAACGTTTCGCCAGCAACTACGGAATTAACATTACCGCGACGACGGCACGCTACCTCATGGCTGAAGTCTTCCGTGAAGACACAATCTATTATCGTTGTGAGTGCACAGGGTTCAGCCACCGTCTGGTTCACTCTCTAATGTCAACAGTTGCGACTCGCCACGGCGACGACGGACACTATCGTTTCTCGGTCAGTAACCTGGTAGCCCCCTATGCAGGCACCATGACGGCCGCCCTAGGTTGGTACCCCGGGCGATATGAACCATCCGACGGCTTTCGGATGGGCAATTATCTTTTGCTAAGCTATGCCGGCCTGAACGTCGCTAAGGAGTTTGTCTACGGCGGTCCCGCATACTCTGATGGCACACACTCCCCTAAAAGGCATAACCGGAAGTAATAAGCCCTAAAAGACCTGATTCGACATCGGCGAAAACGCTGGCATACTTACGCCGCGACTCTCTTAAGGCGGACTGGCGATTTTCGTTCTCAGCGTAGTGTTATGAATATCCGTTAATGTGAGTTCTCCCGGCCCATCTCGCAGATCGCGATGCTCCGAGGGGGATGGTACCCATCGGGAGTCGGTGAACTGACGGTAAATTGATACAGGAATATCCCCCTTGAAATACCGTGTGCCAAAATGGGAATCTCTAAACCCATGAAACCTATGACCCTACATTCACGTCCCTTGCTTCCTATGCGAAACCCGTTTCTGGTCATAATTCTTACAACCGCGACGGCCCTTCTAAGCGCCTGCGGCGGCTCAGGCTCGGGTAAGGTTGCAGGCCCTCCTGCGGCGGCCCTCACAATTTCAACATCTTCGCTGCCCACCGGACAGTGTGGCTTATAGTGCGGTGTTGGCGGCCACCGGGGGCACCCCGCCGTATACGTGGTCCCTCGCCAGCGGTACACTCCCTGCGGGTCTTATGCTGAATGCCTCAACAGGCGCCCTCACCGGCACGCCAACGCAAACTGTCACAAGCACAGCCCTCACGTTCCAAGTGGCTGATTCCAGCACACCTCCAGATAGCAGGTCCGTCAAGATGACGTTGACGATTTCTTCCACCTCAGTGGGTATTACGATTTCTCCCAAGCTCGCAGGCCTCCCTGTGACGCAAACGCTCATGGTCTCCGCGACAGTGGCGAATGACACGTCCAAGAAGGCGGTTTCATGGTCTGCCACCGGGGGCAGTTTTTCTTCCGATGCCAGTGCCTCAGGAGCCAGCGTCACCTACACAGCTCCATCCACCCCCGGCATCTACACCGTCACTGCGACCCAGTCGAGCGATGTTACGCAAAGAGCCGTGGCGACAATTGGCGTTACCGATCTGCACGGCGTCTACACTTACCACAATGATGTGGCTCGCGATGGCGCCAATACGTCTGAATACGCGCTGACGACGGCAAACGTTAACAGCTCCACGTTTGGCAAACTGTTCTCCTGCCAGGCCGATGCTGCCATTTACACACAGCCACTTTGGGTATCGAACATCACCATTGGCGCGGCGAAACACAACGTTGTTGTTGTCGCCACCATGCGCGACACAGTTTACGTATTCGACGCGGACGCCAGCCCTTGCGTCACGTATTGGCATACGCAATTCATTCCGTCGGGTGAAACCTTCTACACCGCCGGCGACGTTTCTACTAACAGCATCTTTCCTGACATCGGCATCCTCGGCACACCGGTGATTGATAGCACCTCCAACATCATCTATCTCGTGACGAAAACAAAAAATATCAACGATCCCGGCCCCGTCGTGCACCAGCGTCTGCACGCTCTTAACCTGGCTGACGGTACGGAGATTGCCAACAGCCCAGTGGAGCTGGATAGCTCGATCACCGTCCCCGGCAACTGCGAAGGTGGTTCCACAATAGCCTTCAATGTTGCGAGGGAAAACCAGCGACCGGGCCTGGCTTTAGTGAATGGTGTGGTCTACATTGCCTGGGCGTCACACGGAGACGTAGATCCCTACCACGGTTGGGTCCTGGGTTTTAATGCGTCCACTCTTAGCCGCGTTTCTGCCTTCAATACTTCGCCCAACGCCGCGGAAGGCATGGGCTACTGTCGAGCAGGTATCTGGATGTCGGGCGGTGCCCCTGCCGCTGACGCCGCGGGCAACCTGTACGTTATTACCGGCAACGGCATATTCGATGGCACGTCAGCGTTCGGCGACAGTTTTCTTAGGCTAAGCGCGACATCTGGCCTTGCTTTGGCCGATTGGTTCACTCCCATGAACCAGCTCTCCCTGGATGCGTTTGATCAAGATCTCGGGGCGGGAGGCGCCGCGGTTCTCGTCGATCAAACGTCTGGCCCTCATCCGCACCTTATAATTGGCGGTGGCAAGTCGCAAAATCTCTACCTTCTGGATCGAACGAACATGGGGCACTTCACCAGCGGTGGACCCGATAAGGTGGTCCAAACTCTGAAGGTCTCGGAGGCGTCTTTCTCCACACCGGCCTTTTGGCAGAACACTCTTTACTTTTTTGGCTTTAACGGGCCTGGATTAGCCTACACGTTCCTTCCAGCCTCCGACACATTCAATCCCGCGGTGGCGTCTGCTACGACACCGTCGTTTTCATTTCCAGGTTCTAGCCCGTCGGTTTCTTCAAACGGGAACTCCAATGGAATTGTGTGGATGATTGACGCGCATTCTTTTGGCACAGGCGATGGTGGACCAGCGACCGCGGGTCCCGCCGTACTGCACGCCTTCGATGCCACCAATCTAGGAACCGAACTCTGGAACAGCTCCCAAGTTCCCGCCGACGCTGCCGGAAACGCCGTGAAATTCACAGTTCCGACGGTGGCCAACGGTAAAGTTTACGTCGGTACTCGCGGCAACGATTCGACCCTGGGCGCCGGCACCGTCTTCGGCGAAGTCGATGTGTACGGCCTGAAACCGAACTAACCGTATCCAGTGGTGCACAAGCCTTCCATTCGATGACGATCTCACATCGAATCTTCTGTGCGCGCCATTTCTTCGTTCGCTGAGACATCACAACAGGTTGGCTTTTACGCTGGTCCACCGATCAGATCGCTCATGTATCTCCGGATACAAATCGAAAAGTTCCTCTCGAAAGATTCAAAGCCGCAACTAAAATAGTAGTGGTTGGAAGATTCCTCGAATCAGGAACCGCTGCCAAACTCTCCACCGGGAAATGCGACGATGGCAACCACGATGTCGGAGGCGGCCGTTTCTCCCAGGATACGAGCCGTGATTCTCGACTATGGCGAGGTCTTATGCTTTCAACCTGCGGCGGACGCAATCGCCCGCATGGCTCGAATCTTCCGCATCGATCCCGAATCTTTTCTGCCGATTTACATTCAGGGCCGCGGCCCTACGATCGGGGAGATCTTTTACCTGAAGAATATTGGCACGCATTCGCGTCGCAAGCTGGAGTGACACTCGGCCGGAATGCAATTGAGGACCTGCGGCACTGGGACATCGAGATGTGGAGTAAAACGAACGAACCTATGGTCCTCTGGCTGGAGAGTCTTCGTTCCGCCGGAGTGAAAACCGCAATCCTCTCGAACATGCCCTCCGACATAGTGGCTCACGTAAAGCGAAATTTCCCTTGGCTGAAGCACTTCGATCATCAGATCTTCTCCGCCGATGTGCGCCGGATCAAGCCCGAGCCAGCGATTTACTGGTACGCCCTGAAAGTGCTTGATGTGCCGGCCTCAGAGGTTTTGTTCGTCGACGACCGCGACGCGAATCTCGAACAAGCCCGGGCTGCCGGGATGCAAGCGATTCGGTTCCAGTCGGTCAACCAGCTTCGCGACGACCTTCATGCGCTCGGCTTCCCCGTGCTGCCGGCTCACATTGATTCCTATCGCAACTCGTAAAAAGGGTCCCCTTTGGCGTTCACGCCGGTATCCCGAACTGTGATGGCGGCTGGATTCGATCTTAGTTCCCTCTTGCGCACCCATCCGCAAACGAATTCCTTTCCATATGGGACGGCACCGATATAATCAGCCCTTGGACCTCTCAACTCCGTTGGTTACTCCATCGAAGAGCAATCGCCGCTACCCGCGCATCCCGACGCCGAAAGGCGTCTGGGTCTCCTGGCAGCATGATGGGGCGCAAAGTGTCTCGCGCGTCCGCGATTTGAATATCGGAGGCCTCTTCATCGACACAAAAACGCCGCCGCCCGTCGGCGCCTCGATCACTTTGCTATTCTCGGTGCCCGAAGGCGAAATCCGCAGCTCTGCGATCGTCAGGAACGTCACACCCGGTGAGGGCATGGGCGTCCAATTCATGGCCATGAGTCAGGAGCACGCTGTCCGGCTGCAAACGCTTTTCACTCGTCTGCTCCGCTCGAGCAACGCGACTCCGGCCTAAGCCCAAAGCTCCGTCATCCGAACCGCGACACCTTGAAAAAGTGCTGGAATTGCGGAATCTTTTCGCCGCCAGCCAAGTCTAATGTTGACGGAGCAGTAGTTCGGAGATTAGGATACCGCTATGGAAAGCTGCACCCGAAACAAAAACTGCCTGCCGTGCGCTTGTTGTTGTCGGAGCCATGGCTGGCACGGGTGTGTGCAATCCGACTGATCTAACTTAGCCACAAATCGGATTTTAGCAACCCGCTCACCAGCAAATCGCAGCTGGTAGCGGGTTTTTTGTTTTCGGGCGGCATTTTTACACAATGAACGGAACGCGGAGGCCATGGTGGCCAGCACATCAGATATCGCGACAACCCGGCAACCAAAAGAAACCAAGGCTCAAAAAGTCGAGCGCCTCAAGCGCTCGAAAAACCCCTGGGAGCATTTCGACGAAATCAAGGAATTCGCGCGACAGGGCCGCGCCGCGGTCCTCCCCGAGTGGGCCAATCTCTATTTCAAATGGTGGGGCATTTATACGCAAGGTGACGGCGCCGGCGCCATCGGCGGCACGGGCGGAGAAGGCAAAGCCACGCAATATTTCATGATGCGCATTGCGCTGCCCAATGGCCTGCTTCAATCCAATCAGCTACGTGCCATCGCCCAGATTTCGGAACGTTACGGCCACTCGCTCGCCGATCTCACCGTCCGCCAGAATATTCAACTCCACTGGCTCACGATCGAATCCATTCCAGATGTCATCGAAGCTCTCGGCGCCGTCGGGCTCAGCCCGAAAAGCGCGTGTGGCGATGTGACTCGGAACATCACGGGCTGCCCACTCGCCGGCATCGCTTCGGACGAATTCACCGATGCGTCATCGCTCGCCGTGGAAGCGGCGCATCTGCTTTCCGCCAACAGCGATTTCTACAATCTTCCGCGCAAATTCAAAGTTTCGATCACCGGCTGCCCCGTCTGGTGCTCCTACCCTGAAATAAATGACGTCGGTTTCGCCCCCGCCGTCCGCGAGCGCAATGGCAAACGCGAAGTCGGCTTCTCCGTTCGCGTCGGCGGCGGACTCTCCGCCGATCCTCACCTCGCCGTGCGTCTCGATGCTTTTATTCATCACGATCAGGTCATCCCTGTCGTCCGAACCATCGCAGAAATTTCCCGCGACCAGGATTGCCTGCGCGAGAATCGCGACCGCGCTCGCTTGAAACATCTCTTCACGCAACACGGCTGGACGGCCGAGCATTTCCTCCGCGAACTCAACGCCCGCCTCGGCTTCAATCTCGATCCCGGCGTCGAAGAGTCCGCACCGCCAGATGCTTATCGCGACCACGTTGGCATCCACGCCCAAAAGCAGCCCGGCCTCTACTACGTTGGTGCTGCCGTCCTCCGAGGACGCATCGCCGCCGCACAAATGCGCGTCGCTGCTGCACTCGCCGAAAAATATGCCGCGGGCGAACTCCGCACCACCAACATGCAAAATCTCCTCATCGTCAATGTGCCGCGCGAAAATATCGAGGCGCTCGTTTTTGAACTCAACGCCGCCGGCCTCCACGTCGAAGCCTCATCCTTTTGGCGTGGCGCCGTCGCCTGCACCGGCACCGAATTCTGCAAACTTGCCATCACTGAGACGAAAGCCTTCACGCGCTGGCTCGTCGAAGAACTCGAAGAGCGCGTCCCCGAATTCGATCAGCCGCTCAAATTGAATGTCGCCGGTTGCCCGAACGCCTGCGGCCAGCACTGGATCGCCGATATCGGCCTCGAAGGCAAAAAAATCAAGCAAGGTTCGAATCTTGTCGACGCCTATTACTTCTGCGTAGGCGGCGCCGTCGGGGGGCACGCCCGCATTTCGCGCCAGGTCGGATATCGCTGCACCGCGGAAGATGTCCCCGAGGCGATCGAGCGCCTGCTCAAGACCTACCTCGCCACGCGGGATACACACGAAAATCTCCGCGCCTATTTCGCGCGCCATTCCCATGACGCTCTTCGCGTCCAGCTGGCCGGCGCCGTCGTCGCCCCGGTCGCGCGCGATCTTCCTGCCGGTCCAGTCCCGCACGGAGTGGGAGACTGATATGTCCTCCGAGCTATTCCCCGCCTTCATCAAACTCGAAAATCGCCCGTGCCTCGTCGTCGGCGCCGGCGCAATCGCCACCTCGAAGATCGCTTCCCTGCTCCGCGCCGGAGCGCACATCACCGTCGTTGCGCCGCAAGCCAAATCCGAAGTCGCCAAACTTGCTGCGGCTGGAAATATCATTTGGCATCAGCGGGAATTCCACACCGACGACCTCCGCGACATTTTTCTCGCCATCGCCGCCACCGGCAGCGCCTCCGTGAATCGCGAAGTTTTTCTCGCAGCGCAAGCGCGGGGGATTCTCACCAACGCCGTCGACGATCCGCCTCACTGCGATTTCTACTTTCCCGCTGTCGTCCGCCGCGGCGATCTCCAAATCGCAATTTCAACCGCTGGCGAAAGCCCCTCCGTCGCCCAACGCTTTCGCCGGGAGATCGAAGCCTCGCTCGATCTTTCTCTAGGGAACTGGCTCCGTTTCGTCGGCAGCCTTCGCCGCCACGTCCTCGAGCACCATCCACCTACCGAAGAGCGCAAAAAATTGCTCAATCTCCTCGCCTACAGCCAGATTTGCGATTCGAAGGATTGCAAAATCGAGTCGCGCTCGATCGAGTTCGCCGGACGTCACGTTCATCTCCCCGAGCATCCCCCGGGGGATACAGCTGGCCGCGACGCGCTCGATAGCCCGTCAGCGATTAATAGCTCATCAGCGGTTCAGGAGCAGCCATGAAAGCCCCCATCAACGGCAAAGTCTATTTAGTCGGCGCAGGCCCCGGTGACCCAGATCTCCTCACCGTGAAAGCCCACGCGCTGATTCGCGCCGCCGAAGTCGTCCTCCATGACGATCTCGTCTCCGCGCCGATTCTCGCGCTAGCGAGTCCTCACGCAATGGTCGTAAATGTCGGCAAACGTTGCGGCACAAAAAATATCACCCAGCCCGAAATCAACCGCCTCATGATCGCCTCCGCTCGCCGCAGCTTGAGCGTCGTGCGCCTGAAGAGCGGTGATCCCGGACTTTTCGGCCGTCTCGCCGAAGAACGCGACACGCTCGAATCCGCCGGTATCCCCTATGAAATCGTTCCCGGCGTCACCGCCGCGCTCTCCGCTGCCGCTTCGCTCGGCGTTTCGCTCACCGACCGCCGCACGAGTTCGCGCATTGTTGTGATTAGTGCGCACCGCGCCCATGAAAATGAAAGCGAGCCGCCCACCGATTGGCGCACCATCGCCGCCAATAATTCAACGCTAGTGATCTACATGCCCGGCCGCAATCTCTCCGCGCTCCAACAGGAACTGCTCGACGCGGGTCTCGATGCCGACACGCCTGCCGCAATCGTCTCCGCCGCAAGCACTCCCGAACAGCGCGAGCATTGCACCACGCTAGGCCAACTCGACAGCGCGCCGCCAATGCCAGCTCCCACGATTCTCCTCATCGGCCGCACCCTCGAACGCCCCGCACGATCGGCTACCAATTCTGTTCCTCTCACATGGGAATCGCTTCTTGATGGAGTAGAAGTCAGCATTGCAGAGAAAAACGCGAACCAAAGCCTTGAAAGGAGCCTCACCTAATGACCACACAATCGACGCCGCAAAAAAGCTCGTCATCGCTCTCGAAGGGCGACTCCAAACGCAGCCTTTCGCTCGACACCTGGGCTGTCGCGCTATCGCTCGCAATCTCGCTTCTCGTCTGGCTCGGTGTAATCAAGCACATCCCATGGTAGATGGGACGTCTCCTTCTTGAGGCGCGATGCCGCCAATGCCGTCGTTGTAGGCCGCGGTTTCAACCGCGGCAAAAACTAGTCAAGAAGCGCCGGGCTTTAGCCCCTGAAGTACGAACTCAGCCACAACCCGACCGAGGAGACTGAAAAGAAAATGGCGACAAGCATCGCACTCCCCCAATCGCAACCGCTCAGCATCTTTAAGCGCGCCGGCCAGATCATTCCCGGCCTTCTGCTGCTCGTAGCCGTCGGCTACGCCGGAAAATTCATCGAGCGCTCGATCGCCCAGTACGGACGCGCCCACCATCTCACTCTTCCAAATATCGAATACGTTCTCTGGGCCATCCTCCTCGGCCTCGTCATCGCCAATACCACCGGCGTCCCAGCCGCATTCAAACCCGGTCTCGCCACCTATGAATTCTGGCTTAAAGCCGGAATCGTGCTTCTCGGTTCGCGTTTTCTTTTGGGCGACGTCCTCAAGCTGGGCGGCGTCAGTCTAGTTCTCGTCGCCATCGAAATCGCTCTCTCGCTCACCTTCATGACCGCCCTCGGCAAAGCCTTCGGCCTAAAGCCGAAGCTCACCACCCTGCTCGCCGTCGGCTCTTCAATTTGCGGCGTCTCCGCCATCATCGCCACGCAAGGCGCCATCGATGCCGACGAAGAAGATTCCTCCTTCGCCATTGCCGCCATCCTTACCCTCGGTGCAATCTCGCTTTTTATTTTCCCGCTCAT
Organism: uncultured Acidobacteriota bacterium; assembly: GCA_963736465.1. Taxonomy (GTDB): domain Bacteria; phylum Acidobacteriota; class Terriglobia; order Acidiferrales; family UBA7541; genus Palsa-295. The sequence goes on from CAVTOS010000016.1 coordinate 144,679, forward strand.
CGGCCACTGGCTTCACATGAGCGACCTGAGCTACGGTCTCTGGGCCGGCCTCGGCATCGACAACACCGCCGAAGTCACCGCGGCCGGAAATCTCTACTCCGACGCAGCAGGTAAAGTAGCCGTTCTCGCAAAGACCGCCCGCAACGCCATGATCGGCTTCGTAGTTCTCGGTTACGCAATCCACTGGGCGCGCAAAGAAAAAACCGCCGGCGTTACCAACAAAGCCGCATTCCTCTGGAACAAGTTTCCGAAGTTCGTTCTTGGTTTTCTTCTCATCTCAGCAATCGCGACGGCCCACGTCTTTAACAAAGAGCAACTCTCAAGCCTCGCGAATCTTTCGCGCTGGGCCTTCCTCCTCACATTCGCAGGAGTCGGTCTTCGCACCAATATCGGCGACATGAGGAAACAGGGCCTCCGCCCCTTCGTAGTAGGCGCCCTGGGAGAAATCGTAATCGCCGCCCTAACGCTAGGCCTGGTCTTCGGCGCCGACAAATTCCTGCGCTAAACCAGCGTTCGACTCGAATCAACAAATCGTCCGTGGGGGCACAGATGCCGTGCCCGATGCACAAACATCCGCGGCAGAATCCTTCTTTGTGGGTCACGGCTTTAGCCGTGACATAAAAAAATCCGCCGGGTCTTCTACACCGCTTGCGCTGCCTTACCCGCGCAAGCTCTAAGGTCGGTGCAATCTCCGCCGCACCATGCTTTCATCGTGCGGCGCAGAGAGGAATCTGCAGTTCCGTCCATCCTCCTCGGCACTACCCGACACGCACCGTCTTTCTCCCCGCCCAATCCATGCTAGATTGACCTCGGAGCCTCCAAGCCGCAATGCTCGATCGCAAACGCGCCACCTTCGACTGGCTCGACATCCTCTGGCTCCTCTTCCTCCTCGCTCTCGCTCTTCTGCCTCCCGTCCACGAAATCCACAAGCAGTTCATCCTCCTCGCCATCGGCGTTTTTCAACTCCTCGAAAGCCGCCTCATCGCATGGCTCCCAAGACGCGGCCCCGCCTACGCCGTCGTCATCAAGATCCTTCTTGCCACTCTTCTCCTTGATCACACCGGCGACATCGGCATCAATAGCAACTACTACCCGATCTACTACCTCCCGGTCGTGACGGCAGCCGTTTACTTCGGTCCGATTGCCACGCTCGTCTGGACCACCATCACGTCCCTCGCCTACTGCGCATTTCTGATACCCGCCCTCCAGGAATACGAGTTCACCGCCGAAGGCGCCACCGATCTTGCCACTCGCATCCTCTTCTTTTACATCGCCGCGGTCATCGTTAACCGCTTCGCCTCCGAAAATCGCAAGCAGGTCCACAAGTATCAGGAACTCTCTGAACGCCTCGAAGAAACAAATCGCCAATTGCGCCGCGCCGAAGCCGATGCCCGCCGTTCCGAACGCCTCGCTGCTCTAGGACAGCTCTCCGCAGGCCTCGCCCACGAAATCCGCAATCCTCTGGGAGTTATCAAGGGCTCCGCTGAAATGCTCAGCCAGAAAGTAGAAGCTTCGAATCCGCTCGCCAGCGAACTCGCCGGCTATATCAGCACCGAAGTGAATCGTCTCAATTCCCTGGTAACCCGATTCCTCGATTTCGCGCGTCCATCGCGCCTCGATCTTCACTCCGTGCAACTATCGGCCATCGTCGATCACGTTCTCGAATCGGTCCAGCATCAGCACCCAGATGCGCAAGTGACGGTCGAGCGAAACTACGCTCCACAGGCACAAGACGTCCAAGTCGACGCCCAACTCTGCGAACAGATTTTTGTCAATCTCATCACAAACGCTTATGAGGCCATGGACGGCTGCGGCCGGCTCCGCATCTCCATTGCTCCCGAAACGCAAAACATGAGGCCCGGCGTCGCCGTCATTGTCGAAGACTCCGGTCCCGGCATCCCGGCCGAATCTCGCGAGCAAATCTTCAATCCGTTCTTCACTTCGAAAAAAGAAGGCGTAGGCCTCGGCCTTTCGATTGTCGCAAAAATTGTCGACGACCACCGCGGCTCCATCCGCCTCGAATCCCCTCCCGGCCAGGGTGCCCGCTTCCACGTGTTCCTCCCCGAACACCAGGATTGACTTGACCTAGTCTACTAGACTAGACTAGGTCAGAAACGGCTTGGAAACCGAATGGGACTGGAGGCAGACCGTGACCTCTGTGAATGTGTATGAAGCCAAGACGAAGTTTTCGAAGCTCCTGCAGCGCGTAGCCGCTGGCGAGGAAATTGTGATCGCGAACCGCGGTGTTCCAGTCGCTCGGTTAATTCCCTTCCCGCAAGAGCGCAAAGGACCCCGCCCGCTTGGAATGGACAAAGGCCGTGTGCATATCTCGGACGATTTCGACGCCCCGCTGCCCCCTGACATCCTTGCCGGTTTTTTCGGGAAGGCCGCAAGACGCAAAAAGCGTAGATAAGATAAATGGAGCTCCTTCTGGACACGAATGTGCTCCTGCGTGCGATGAGCTCCAAGGAGCTTCTGAACCGCCAGTGCCTAAGACTGCTGGCGGACAAGTCCAACTCGTTGTTCCTCTCGGCGGCCAGCATTTGGGAGGTCGTCATCAAGCACTCGCTGGGAAGGCTTGTACTTCCTGATTCTCCACCTCGGTGGTTATCAGACAGGATTCGGGCCTTTGGCATTCAAACCTTGGACGTTACACCTGCCCACGCTTTTGCGGTGGCCAATTTGCCGTCGCCGCATCGAGATCCTTTTGACCGGATGCTCATCGCCCAAGCCACTGCGGAACACTTGACGCTGCTCACGACGGATCGAATTTTTCAATCCTACCCCGTGGACGTTGTCTTGTGCGGGGCGTAAACGTGTCGGGCGGACCCGGACTTTCCCCAGACTGCGTATGCGCGGTTTCCGCAATGGAAGTCGGCTTTTGCCTGTGTTAGCATGAGTCGGGCTCATTTGGGCGCCCGGAAAGGAAGGAACATGCAGTTAGGCGGTCGAGGAGGAGAGGTGTCCAGCGCCATTCTTGCCGCACAACCGCCCCTGAAAGACGCCTCTTTTCTAATCGCAAATCTGGAATTAGAATTCTCCGCAAGTTATTCAAAACAAAGGGTGGCGACACTTTCTAATCGCAAATTTATTGCAGTTTTTAAACCTGAAAAATGACCGAAAAGCCCTCCATTCTCGTCGTCGAAGACGAAGCCAAAATGCGCCGCCTTCTCGAGCTCGAGCTCGCAGACCAGAACTTTCGCGCCCAGACCGTCGCCGACGCCGAAACCGCCCTCAAACTCCTCAATACTAATCAGTTCGACCTGATTGTCACCGATCTCAAACTGCCCGGCATGAGCGGCATGGAATTCCTGCAAGCCGTTAAACGCGCAAACGCAGCAATACCCATCATCATCATGACCGCCTTCGGAACGGTTGAATCCGCCGTCGAAGCGATGAAAATCGGCGCCAGCGATTACGTGTTGAAACCGTTCTCGCTCGCTGAGCTTGTGCTGGTGATCCGCAAGGAACTGGATTCGCACCAGCTGCGGGAAGAAAATCGTAATCTGCGCGAGGCCCTCGGCGAGCGATACAAGTATGACAACATCGTTGCGCAAAGCGCGAAAATGCAAGCCGTGCTCGCGCTCGTCGAGCGCGTCGCGCCAACTAATTCGACTGTTCTCCTCGGCGGTGAAAGCGGAGTTGGCAAAGATCTGATTGCGCGCGCGATTCACCAGCATTCAAACCGCGCTTCCGGCCCGTTTGTAAAAATCAACAGCACCGCCATTCCAGAAAATCTTCTCGAGAGCGAACTCTTTGGCTACGAGAAAGGCGCATTCTCAGGCGCAACGGGAAGCAAACCGGGCAAATTCGAGCTGGCCGATAAAGGTACGCTGTTCCTCGACGAAATCGGCGATGTCCCGCCCGCGATCCAAGTGAAACTTCTGCGTGTCCTGCAGGAGCGGGAATTCGAACGGCTCGGCGGCACAAAAACTCTGAAAGTGGACGTGCGACTAATCGCCGCCACAAACCGCGATCTTCGCGCGGCCCTCGAGGACGGCACATTTCGCGAAGATCTCTATTACCGCTTGAATGTTGTCGCCATCGATATTCCGCCGCTGCGCGACCACAAAGAAGACATCCCCGCTCTCGCCAACTTCTTCCTCGAAAAATTCGCCCGCGAATCCGGCAAGCCCATTCGAGGCATAACGCCCGCTGCCATGAAGCTACTGCTCGATTTTCATTGGCCCGGCAATGTTCGCGAGCTCGAAAACATCATCGAGCGCGGCGTCACGCTTTCCGCCGGCTCCACGCTCGACGCCGCGGACATTCATCTCGATCCACCATCGCCTCGTGCTGTTGCGGGAGCCCCATCGGTTCTCCCCCCGGGCATGACGCTCGATCAGTGGGAAGACGAAGCCATTCGCGAAGCCCTCAAACAAGCCAATGGAAACAAAAGCCAGGCCGCGCGCACACTCGGGCTTTCGCGCAACGCTCTCCGCTATCGCCTCTCGAAAATCGGCGTCCCAGATCCGCCTGAAAAAGAATAGCCACCAGCGAATTCAGTATCCCACTGGCCGAAAACCACCAGGCCTCGCGTGATAAGCACCACCGCCAATTCGAGCTACTGCTTAGAGACAGATCGCGCCGCCCCGTAATTGATTGAATCAGAAAGGCTTACAACCTATCTGGGTTCGTTCCCCTTTGGCACCAAGCCTGCATTTAGCTCTGTGGCTTCAGCTGTGCCCGGCATTTCATCGCCGGAAGGTGACCATGAAACGGTATCTCGCAATCTTCGCGACAATCTTTCTTCTCGGCGCAGCGGTCGCGGTGCGCGCGCAGGATTCTCCGCCGCCGCAGGACGACCGGCAAGCGCAGCAGCAGGCACAGGATGACGACGCGCCGCCTCCGCCCGATCAGAATCAAGCCGACCAGATTCAAATTCAGGATAAGGCTGCGAATCAGCAGTCGGAACAAGCGAGTCAGCAGGAACAGCAGCAGCAAGCTACCACGCAACCTGGCGTTGCGCGCGTGAGCTGGATTCGCGGCGATGTTTCGACGCAGCGCGGTGACAATGGCGAATGGGTCGCCGCTATCGTGAACACTCCGATTTCGCAGGGCGACCGCGTTTCAACGGGCGATCGATCCCGCGCCGAACTGCAACTCGACTACGCAGACACGCTGCGCATGTCCGATCGCGTCACCGTGAAAATCGCGACTCTGACGCGTTCGCAGATTCTGCTGCAAGTGGGCGAGGGACTTGCGACGTACTCAGTAAACCGCGGCGCAGAAGCATCTTCAGAAATTGACACGCCTAATGCGTCCATCCGCCCTCTGGGCGAAGGCGAGTTTCGCATCCTGGTGAATTCGGATGCCGAGACGCAGGTGGTGATTCGTCGCGGCTCTGCTGACATTTCTGCTCCCCAAGGTTCTACACGCGTCGATGCCGGGCAAATGATCACGATCGCCGGCACCGATAGTCCACAGTACAAAGTTTCGCAAGCTCCCTCGCGCGACGATTGGGACAACTGGAACAGCGATCGCAATAGGGCTACGGCTAATTCTGAAGGCTCACGCAACACCAATCGCTATTACACCGGTTCGCAGGATCTCGATCCTTACGGCCGCTGGGTAACGGTTCCTGATTACGGTCGAGTGTGGGTTCCGAACGTCGCTCCGGGATGGGCGCCTTATCGCGCCGGACGTTGGGTGTGGCAGCCATATTTTGGATGGACTTGGGTTTCCTATGAGCCGTGGGGTTGGGCGCCTTATCACTATGGCCGCTGGCTTCCCTACGGCGCAGGTTGGGCATGGTGGCCTGGACCGGTGGCGGCGTATCCCGCTTACTACCCAGTCTGGGCGCCGGCGTACGTTTCCTTCTTCGGATTCGGTGGCGGCGTTGGGTTCGGTGTCGGCTTTGGATTCGGATTTGGTTTCGGTCATGTCGGCTGGCTCCCTTGCGGTCCCGGGGACTGGTATCACCCGTGGTACGGACGCTATGGCGGCAGCTACCGCGCCGGGAGCTTCAACAACGCCAACAATTTTCACAACGGATGGGCGCCGCTTCGTGGCGGTGGGCGTGGATACTCAAACGTCAACGAAGCATTCCGAAACGATCACGTTCGCTCGGGAATGAGCTCGATGGACAGCCGAAGTTTCGGGCGCGGGACTGTACCTGCGCACCAGACTGCGATGAGTGCAGGAGAATTCCGCAACGCGAGCATGGTCTCCGGCAAAATGCCGGTGAATCCGGGCAGAGGCAGCTACAGTGCGTCGAGTCGCGAGGCCAGCCCATCGACCGTTCGCAACGCAACATCGAATTCGCAGCACTTCTATTCTTCATCGCGTAATTCGAGCGGGACTGCGCAGACGTCGCGCGGATATGGCGCGACGTCGAATCAGCGCAACAATGGCTACTCGGGTGGCAACTCGGGCTACTCGAACAGCACGCGCTCGGCGCAACCGAACATAAACGGCGCGAATCGCGGTGGAGCATCAAACTCGACCGCGCGTCCGGGGTGGCGCACGTTCTCGCCTCCTTCTTCTTCGGGAGCGAACCGCACAGCGCCGAATGCTCAATCAAATAATCGCGGCGCTGTGGGCAATCCGGGCAACCGCGGCTACGGAGCGCCGAATTCAGCATCGCGGCCCTATCAGCAGCCCAACACTCAATCGAATATGCGCGGCCCTATGGGCAACCCGGGAAACCGCGGTGGCTACGGAGCGCCCAACGGAGGTTCGCGACCGTATCAGCAGCCAAATTCTGCAGCGCGCGGCGGCTATCCGGGAGGCGGCGGCAGGCCTCCACTCAACATGAGGCAGCCGATTGTCACTCCGCGCAATGGCGGGAATTCGGGCGGATCGCGCGGTGGGTCGGGAGGAGGCGGATATCGCGGCGGTGGCGGAGGTGGTTCGCACGGCGGCGGTGGCGGTGGAAGTCACAAGCATTAATACAAATAACGAGGATTCATAATTCTCATACCCCAGGGTTTCGCGTACTCGAGTAAGCGAGGCCCTGGGTCGTTTTTTTCTAGGGCATTATTTTTCGCGGCACAAAAATGTATCTCGAAGAAATTTCTTTCGCACAGCCCGTTTCAGAAACTTCTCGACTGCCGAAGTGTTTAATAAACAGGAGAGAAGGAAATGACCGACGCTCGTATCATTTTGTGGTTTACATGGTTTGTTTTTAGCAACTGGCTGAGGAATCTCGCTATGCTATCGGCACAACGCTTTCTAAAAGGAACCTACTCGATGCGAAAAACGCTGTCGCTCTTTCTCATGCTCCTCTTCGTCGCAGGTGCTTTCCTCGCGCTTCCGAAACAAGCGGGTGCGCAGGACGATCCCCCCAGCCGCGTAGCGCGGCTTAATTTTATGCAGGGATCGGTTTCGTTTGAGGCGTCCGGCACGCAGGAATGGATAGATGCAAATCCCAGCCGCCCGCTCACGACGGGCGACAATCTGTGGGTCGACAAAGATTCTCTCGGCGAAGTTCACGTCGGGAGTCTCGCGATTCGCATGGCGAGCGAGACCGGCATCTCCTTTCTGAATCTCGACGATCGCACGGTCCAAATTCAACTCGCGCAAGGCACAATCGAAGTGCATCTTCGCCGCTACGAACCCGGCAATGCGGTTGAAATCGATACGCCCAATCTCGCTTTCACGCTCACCGCGGGCGGTGAGTATCGGATCGAGACCGATGCAAACGGCAATTCGACGCTGATCATCGTGAGAGAAGGCGGCGGACAGGTGACCGGTGGAGGTGAATCTTACGATCTCGGCCCCGGCCAGCAGTACATATTCGGCGGGGCGGACGAGCTCTCCTACGACGCTCAGCCGGCCCCCGGATTTGATGATTTCGAAAGCTGGTGCCAGCAACGCGACCAGCGCGAGAATCGCTCGGCGTCTGCGCAGTACGTATCGCGCGATATTGATGGCTACTATGATCTGGATGATTACGGCGATTGGCAAGTGGTGCCGGAATACGGTCGCGTCTGGGTTCCGCGAGGTGTTGCGGCAGGATGGGCGCCTTATCATTTTGGGCATTGGGTGTGGATTGCTCCATGGGGCTGGACATGGATCGGCGATGAGCCCTGGGGCTTTGCGCCGTTTCACTATGGACGTTGGGCATTCGTCGGCGGCAACTGGGGCTGGGTCCCGGGTCCGCTCGTTGTGCGTCCTGTATATGCGCCGGCGATCGTTGGGTTCGTGGGCGGCAACGGATTTGGCGTGGCTGTGGGATTCGGCGGCGGCTTGACGGGAGTAGGTTGGTTTCCGCTGGGTCCGCGCGATGTATGGGTGCCGGGCTATCGCTGCAGCCCGCGTTACATACAGAACGTGAACGTTACGAACACGCGAGTAGTGACCGTGACGCAGGTGACGAACGTCTACAACAACTACACCGTGAATCGAACTGTGAACGTGAACGAATACACGTACGCGAGAAATGTTAGCGCGGTTACGATGGTAGACAGGGAAACATTCGTGAATGCGCGGCCAGTGGCAAACGCGACACTTCGGGTGACGCCGGAACAGTTCGAAAAGGCTCGTGTGGTGGAGACTGCACCGCTGGCGCCTACTCGTAACAGTTACGTGGCGTCCACCGCGAAACCGGTGCCTGCTTCCAAGCGCCCCGCAAAGTCGTTCACCGATCGAAAAGTGGTAGCCAAGCTTCCGCCCCCGATTCCTCCGTCGGGCGGACACGAACCGCACATCGTAGATTCGGCAAAGCCCGAGCGACCCGCGGAGCCTAGCCCGCGCACGCAGCCAGGCAATGCCGAATCAAATCCGAATGCGCGCAACAACGTTGCCCCATCGCGGCCATCCGTAACATCAACAGCACCGTCGCGCGGGAACGCAAACGCGCAAGGCGAACAACCGAAGCAATACGATCAACATCCCGCGGTCAAGTTTGCTCCGCCAGCGAGAGCGTCGGACGACAAATACGATGTGCATCCCCCGCTGAATAACAGAGCATCCGACCCACCGAAAAAGGAAGAGCAAAAGAAGGAACAGCCAGCAAAAGAAAAGGCGCAACCACCGCCGAAATCCAAGTAGCGTTCATCGGTCCAACAAAAAAGAAAGCCACGTCCGCATAGCAGCGGACGAGAAAGATGTTCCGCTCTCGGTGGTCTGGCCATTGCCGGTGCCGACTGCGGCGCCCATTTATCGTTCCGGGGACGCTCATGTCGGGCTTCAACATGTTGTAACTATAGTTGGGACCGCGGGAGGAGAAACTGGCGACGTTGCTGGCAAATGAGATGGCGTTGTTGGTGCTCATCGTCCCATTTACTGCGGAAGAATTGAGAGCGGCTTTAATGATGTTGCTGGTGGATTGAGTGACAACCAAGGTTGGAACGAAATCGGTGCCGCCACCATTGCTGAAGCTGACGGCGTCTCCCGGCGCAACCAACCCGATGAGAACACCCGTGGCACCCGCCCGCGCAGCCGCATCGATCTTCAGACTGACTGCGCAGGCGCCGCGGTCAATCAGAGCGATATTACCGCTAGGATTCGCAAGGTACGGATCCGCCGGACTGCCGGAAGAGATGGAGCCAGCCGGACAACCTCGTCCTACGTAGACAATGTTGGAGGTGGTGGTTCCGCTAATCGGTGCGAAATCGAGCGTTGCTGTGTTCGAGTAAGTTCCTGCGATCGAAGTGGGTGAATTAACTACTAGCGGAATCACTGTGGCGACCACGCTGGTGGTGGCGGCGACGGAAAGAACTTCCGGGGTGGCGGATGGACCGCCGACGATGTAGGGAATGTCTCCATCGTTGCCGGCGGAGATCACGCTCACCACTCCGAAGTTCACGACGTCCGTAAATGCTTCGCTTTCGTCTTCCTCGCGCATGCCGAAGGGGCCCCCCACGGACATGCTGATCACGTCTACGGCATTGTTCAGCGTGCCGGAGTTCGTGGGATCGAGAGCGAATTCGATGCCTTCCAGAATCGCGACGCCGGTGCAACTCGTGGATACAGAACTGCAAACCTTTACTGCGTAAATTTGAGTGTCCGGCGCGGTTCCTTTATGAAGGCCGTCCAGGCTGCGGCCGCCCATGGTGTCGGCCGTGAGAGTTCCGTGACCGTTCAGGTCGATCGGATTGGGATCCGGCGCGAGCCGGCCATTGGGCCACGTGTCGCCGGTGAAGTCGAAACCGCCAATCACTTTTGTAGTAGGAAACAAGTTCGCCGGAGGAGTTGTTGTGTCAGCCGCTTTTGCCGCAGCGTAGTCGGAGAGGAGTCCCGATCCTCCGAGATTGTAATGCGTGTAATCAATGCCGGTGTCGAGCATCGCTACGCGAACACCCTGTCCGGTGAATCCGCTATTTTGAACCGCCGTGGCGCCGATGTAAGGCGTCCGTGGTGGCAAGGTCGGGAACCGGCGCCACAGAGAGTTGGCGGTCGGGCACGGGCCGGATGGCGACGACGCCACTGATGCCGTGAATTTGAGCGATCTTGCTCGCGTCAATCGAGACGATGAGCGCATTGTGCGCCTTGCTGACGCGTCCGAGCTCGACGCCACCCATAGATGCTACCTGCGACATTACCGCGTCCTGCTTTTGCTTGAGCTGCGCGAGATAGGCGCGCTGCTGGTCGGCCGTCATTGTGATTCCGTTTTGCTTTGCATTCGCGCCGACGGCAACGACGAGAGGTGGATCCTGCAACTTGATGCCGACCTGTACTGGGCCGCTCAGTACTTCCTCTGGATTCGCGTGATGCACAGAAGAGATCGAGCCGGTGTAAGCGCTCGAAGAAAGGTTGGGAGGAGTGCTGACGTGCGAATTTGCCCTCGGCAGGCGTGAGCAATCCGTGCTCATCGTCTCGCCCGACAGGCGTTGGGCCAGTCACCGACGGTGATTACTTTTTGGCGATCACGCGTTCGGCGAATTCGCCGCTCGATGGTAGCGATAACGATATTTTCACATCTTTGCTTTCCACCGATGTGGTGGGACCGAATGCTGGCACGGGGCCAATCGCAGACTGGGATGGTGGCGTCTTTACCAATCCGGATTTCGACTTGCAGAATTTCGACATCTTGCTGACGGGCACCACTGCGGTGCCGGAACCCAGCACTTGGGCGTTGATGGCAGCGGGGTTTGTCGGAATTTTCCTCCGGAGGAAGCAGCTGGCGCGTTCTTGAGGTGTAACTTCGCGGCGGATATTGGTCTGCTCCACGGCTTACGGTGAGGGCGGCTTAGGTTGCGGCGCTGAATCCGTCGTGGAAGGTACCGGCGTGGCGGACGGAACTGCTGGCGGGCGTTCGATTGCGAGGTAGGCGCGGCCGAATGCGGAGTGTTGCGTGCCCGCCGCGATTACGAGCGCTTGAGCAGTGTAACGCCCTGCTGGAAGCTTCGCGAGGGGCAGGCTGATCCGGAATGATGCGGTGCGTGATTTCGGATCTACCTGCACGGGCGTGAGCAGCGGCGTTGCGTTGACCTGAATTCCATTCCTGAAGAAAATCAAAGCGGCGCGAAGTGTGTCCGGGTCAAACTTGTCGGCCTTGTCAGATTTTTCCGGATAGTACGCTTGAAAGAAAACGTAGAGCGTCTGGCCTTGGGTGAAATAGCGGGTGACGCTCGGGACGATTTTCTCGCCGGACATTTCGAGCGGCGATTCGGTGAGCTTAGCGCGGACGCCTTTCGCCTGCGTCTCCACTTCAGATGATTTGTCGACGGGCACAAGCTGGCTCGAAAGCAGCACGGAGCTGAGCATGATGCGATCCGTGGGCGCCTGGGGCACGAGAAGGTCTTGTTCGAAAGTGCCCATTCGTCCTGACTCATTTTCGCGCGCCAGAAACTTCAGATGATACTTGCCGGGCGATAGGACCACTCCGCCCTGATAGACAAGGCTGCTTTGGTTAATCTGCTGGAATCGCGCCGGATCGAGATGAACTTGAATCGTGTCCTGGAGTTCGGCGACAGATCTGCCGTTGGGATACGCGCGGACTTGCGCTGCAAAGTCGAACGCGGCTTCTTTCCGTCCGTGCTTTTCGGCCCAATCGAGAGCGGTGGATGAAATCTTGGCTGCGATTGGAACGTAGGTCTGTCCGTTGCTCAGGCGGAACATCGAGGTTTCGACCGCAATGGGGAGCTCGACTACTGGATTCTCAGATCCCATTGCCTCGACGAGCTGCTGCTGCCGGTCTTCTTTTTGCAGATGCTGGAAATCGCGAGGTGCATAGTAGCCATTGCGATAGTGAACGTGGACTCCCGGCGCGCTGACCTTCACGCGAATGCTTCGCCAGGTTCCGTCGCGCTTCACATTGGAGCCGAGATAATAGCCGAGCAAGTAGTAGCCGCTGTTGTCCTGCTGGATTTTGGGAAAGGCTTCGCTCAAATCGCCGAGGTCGAAAAACGCGCGTCCGCCGGTGTCAGAGGAAAGCGTCGCCAACGTGTCGCGCGAATCCTGGCGCGCATCCGTCTGGTGAAATACGGAAGCGCCCGTGAACATCGAAGTGCCAGTGGCTGCGTTTGCGGTGGCGTCGCCGCCCGGAACTTCTGCAAAGAGGCCGCGCGCATCGATCGAATAAATCGAGACGTCGGCGCGATTGGCAGCGTCTGTGGCCGCTCGGAGCTCAGTTCGATTCTCTTCGCCGGTCTGCGTGATCCCACCTGTAAACTCGATCACCGCCTTTCGTCCGGGAATCGCGGCGAGAACATTGACGAGGCCCTGCACGGCGAGAAGTTTCTGGTCGGTGTTGAATGCGTTGAACTCGGTTTCGTCCGCCGTATATGCCGCTCCGGTGTACTGCTGCACATCGTACTCGCCGTTTTGCGCCGCGGCATAGGAAAGATCGGCAAGCTGCGAAGCAACATCCGGCGTGAGCCGTGCCACTGCCTTCTCGAGCTTCGAGCGATCATTCGTGAAATCGGCCCAGACCGTCAGGCGGGCAGCATAGGTGACAATCGAGACCAGGTCGGCGCTGGTCATCTGCTTCTGGACGAACTTCAGCGCGGCATCGCGAGCCCGCGCGATGTCGTCAGTTTGCATCGACGTCAAATCGAAGAAGAGGACGAGCATCCGGCGATCGCGGACCTGGTCGCTTATGGCCTCCGCGGCGGCGGGAGTGTTGGGGCTGTCAATCGCGACGACGATCGGCTTTGTATCATCGGACTGCGCCGTTTCCATCTTTTCGATATCTTGAAAAGTGAAGATCGAGATTTTCTGAACTCTGCCGTTCTCGGTGATGGAGAACTGCTCGGGAGTAAGTCCTTTGACGGGCTTGCCGGTCTTGTCCGTGACCTCGACATCGATGCGCACGAGGTCTGACGATGCGCGAATAGCAGGCGCTTGATTCGGGGCGACCTCCTGCGAAGAGGAAGGCGCCTGCGCGGATGTTGCAGGATTTGCAGTCGACTGCTGCGGCGAATTCGCACCGGAAGAAATACAGAGGATCGCCAATCCCACCAGGAGCAGCATCGTGATCGAAATTGCCTTGAGCGGTTTTCTCATCTTAGAAATTAAATCTTAGCATCACGTCCATCGTGCGCATCGAAGCGGCGGTCGTGACTCGCCCAAAGAGCGTCGAGCCCAACGTGGTTCCGAGACCGGTAAACCTCGGCGTGTTGGTGAGGTTCTGAACCTCCCAGCGCATTTCCACGCGGTGCTGCCTTTCCCGACTCCCGCCAAATAGCAGTCCTTTTGCCAGCGAGAAGTTCCAGCTGAAACTGCAAGGCCCCTCGACCGAGCCGCGCCGTTCGTTGCCGAAGGTGCCAGCCGCGGGAACCGTGAATGCGCCAGTATTAAAGAAGCTGAGCGACGAACCTCCGCAGATGCCGAAGTTCGGATTGCCAGCGGCGCCTTCGCAATCGCCATCGAGACGGCACAGGTCAGCACGCTCTGAAAAATTCGAGCCGGTTCCAGAATTGTTGGCGGCGTTCCCCCCCAGCAACACGGTGAAGGGAGTGCCCGTCTGCCATGTAATCACATTGTTGAGGCGCCAGTTTCCAAGCAGGTGTTCTTCCCATCCGTGCGTCGCATAACGGTGCCGCTCGCCGAATGGCAATTCGTACACGGAGAAGAAGCGCAGTTGATGTCGGATATCAAAAGGCGAAAGTCCATATTCCGCAGCGACATTGCCATCTTGCTGAACGACCGTCGGCGCAGTTCCGCCAATCGAACTCGAATTATCGAGCGATTTCGAGAACGTATAAATTCCCTGAAAGCTGAAGCCGTGGGTGAAGCGGTGAATCACGCGCACTTGCAGCGCATTGTAAATGGAATGCGCACCCGACTGATCGTAGAGGAAACTCACCGCCTCAGGAATTTTCAGTTCCGCCTGCGTGTCGAGGGGATTCGTGCCGGCAGGCGCGCGATTCGGCGCGCGGAGAATATCGAGATTGTTGCCTTTCGTTCCTGTGTAGGTGAGATCGAGCAGCCAATTTCTGCTGAATGTCGTTTCGGTGCCAAGCGTCCAGATCTGGGCGCGGCCATCGCGGTAGAAAGGATTCACGGCGGTCGTGTTGAGAATCCTTCCTGCGTTGCCATTTTGAATTTGCAACAGGGCCGTCTGCAAAATGAGCGGCTCGGTAGGAGTTGTGAGCTGCGTCGAGGAGGTTGCGAAGGGCGGTTGGTAAGCGAGGTAGTTTGTCGCGAGCGTGTTATAGGCTGCTTCGTTGTAGAAAATCGAATAGCCCGCGCGCACGACAGTTTTTGGTTTGATCTTCGGAGGCAGCCACGCCACGCCGATGCGCGGCGCCCAATTTCCGTAGTCGCCATGGACGAGCGCTTGGGGGTACTGGCCACTGAATGGACCCGTGCCGCCGGGAAGTACTTGTGCGGCGCACGTGGGACACGGCGGGGCGATATTGACGATGTTCGGATCGAGATCGATATTGGAGATTTGATTGGAGATTTCGATGGGAGGCGTCACAGCTTCGTAACGTAGTCCGTAGAGCAGAGTGAAACGCGAATTGACGCGCCAGTCGTCTTGCGCGAAAGCTATGAAATCCCAGCTTCGAAAATAGTCGTTTGTAATTCCGAAGCGGCCGGCTGCGGAATAAGGATCGCCGAGGAGGAAATCGGCGAAATCGTTTCCGGTACCTGCGACGGGCGCGCCATTGACGAGTTCACTGGTAAGCAAGCCTGTGAAGGAAAACTGGCCGCGGGGATTGGGATTTGTGTCCGTGTTTAGCTGGATTCGGCGAACTTCGCCGCCGAACTTCATTGTGTGTTTTATATGCACGAACGTAACGGTATCGAGAAAACGAAGCGTCTGATTCCGCGTGAGCGATGGTACCGGATCGCCAAAACCGGAAAAGCTGGTGAAATTGAGGCCGGGATAACCGAAATCGATCGCGTCGGGGCTGCCGCCCTCGATTCCCACTTCCGAGGCGATGTCGTTGACGAACGAGTTGTCGCTCAGAATCTGAATGCGGCTTCGGCTGTAGTTTATGTGCGAATCGTTGACGAAACTTGGCGTCCAGTTTTGCGTGAGACCCAGATCGAGATTCTGATTGCGCGTGGACTGCGTGCCGCCCACTTGCGCGAAACTGCCGAGCGTATCGGAACCTGAACCGTTGTAGTTGTAGCTCACCTGCACGTTGAACTTCGCATTAATCGTGTGCAGAACATGTACATTCAGGATGTTGCTCGACAAAGGCGTCGCGGCTTGCAGGAGATAATTCTGCGCCTGATTCAGCCCGGTGCCTGCGATATTGGGCGTTGGGATGAAATTGAGAAGCCCCTGCGCCGAGCTGTTGATGGGACTGATCTGCTGTGCGGCGCCGCTCGCGCAGTTTGTATTCGCCACCGTTGGGAATGGGGTATTCGTCGCGCTGAATGGAACGAAGAGCGTCGGGACGCCCGCGTTCGCGAGGCAGAATAAGCCGTTGCGCTCGTCGAGCGTGGGCACTGTCGAAAATGTGTTCACGGCGGTCTGTTCGTTTTCGTGCTGATAGTTCACGAAGAAGTAGGTCTTGTCGCTGCCGTTGTAGATATGCGGAATTTTCAGCGGGCCGCCGATATTTGCGCCGAAGCGATTGTCGTAGTGGCTGACTTTCGGCGATTCGGCCCCGGTAATCGAATAAGGCCGAGCATCAAACGCGGAATTTTCGTAGCGATCGTAGAATCCGAAGCGAATCCGGTTCACTTGCTGGCGAAGAAAACGGCCGCCTCCTCCGCCGCCGAATTGGCCTCCGCCTCCCGCGCCACCTCCTGCCCCGCCCCCAGCTCCACCACCGCCGCCACCAAAGATCGCTCCGCCACCTCCGCCGCCGAACCGTTGTCGCCCACCACCCGCACCGCCAGGACCACCTTGTCCGCCAGGGCCTTCGGGACCAGCCGCATTCAGGCCTGCGAGCCCGGCGGGCCCGTTGAACGCCGAGCCTTGACCGATGGTTCCTTGCAATAAGAACGAATCGCCGGACGCTGAGGCGCCACCGGTGGTGAGAGCCGCTGAGAGCTGCGGCCCGGCATTGTTATTATTTTGCGGCGTCGCGGTCTCGCCGGGTTGAGCGGTGCCTTCGCCAGTGAGATCTGTTTGTTGAAATCCGCCGCGACCTGCTGCAGTAGCCAGTCCCTGGCTGAGAGCATTGGACACGCCCGGTGGAAGTGGCTGTCTACCGCCATTTCCTCCGGCGCTATTTCCGTTCGTTGGCTTCCCTGCTGCCTTTCCGCCTGCGGCAGCGGGTGCACTTGAATTCGCGCCTGATTGATTGGAGGCAGCCGCGGCATTTTCACCATTCTGCTTCGCGGGAGCGGAGTTGGGGGGCGGCGCGGTCAACTGAGCGAGGGTGGCTACGCTCAAAACCATTGGAATGGGCCCGGGAGGCACAACAGGAAGCTCGACATCGAGCGACGAAAGAACGAAGCCTAGCTGGCTCGCCTCGATGTGATAACGGCCAGGAGGGAGCGCGGGAAATTCAAATTTCCCGGATTCGTCGGTCCAGCTGACCCAGCTTTTCTTTGTCTCCGTGTTTGTGACTCGAACTATCGCCCCGGGTATGGGCCTTGTCTCGGGATTTCGAACGATGCCTGTCACAGCGGGACCTGACACTCGCTGCGTGGCAGACGGTTCAGGAGAGGACGCTTTCGAGTCGGATCGGACTTGTGCTGGAGGTTGCGCTTCTTGAGCAGAAGCCAGGATCGGAATCAGACCGAGTAGAAGCAACATCATGCCGGCTTGCTGCAGCCATTGGCAGCGGCACCTACCTGTGAGCTGGAATAATATAAACCACCACCCGATTATCCTTTTGACGCAGTTGAGGCAGCCAGAGTTACTTTTGGCAACAGGCGAATGACCAACCCAATACGCTTACAGGCGGCAATGCCGTCGGACGAAATTGGCGACCCGGTCCGTGGCACAGGCAGCGAGTGGGGAGTTTCACTGCAAGCTCGCTGATATGGCACGGACCGGATCATCGTTCCAACTACTTTATCGAGAGACTGCCACCGATATTAATCCGACGCGCCACCTGCAGCGTCGTAGACGAAGCGATATGTGACCGGTTCCTTCAATCGTTCATTTTCCATTTTTGTGGTGACATACAATTGCTTGCCGTCCGGAGACAAGCTGTATGTGCGAGTGGATTTCCCGCGCGGGCTCTGCGTTACCGCGACGAGCTGGCCATTTTGCCATTGAGACGTCGTGCTTCTCTGGCCTTCGCCTTCCGGGGCCGCGTTCTTTTCAGCGGAGGTATCACTGGACGGATACTGCGCGAGCACGCGCCCTGATTTCCCTGTGATCTTCACGTTCGATCCGGTCTGCTCGATTGTCAGCGTCTGCAGTTCATCCATCATGCCTCCGCGCTGAGCGCGCCCGGCGCCTTCATGGCCGCCTTGCCCACGGCCACCACCGTTACCTCCTTCTGCTTGTCCGCCACTCGAATCGCCGCGTGCCGCCTGCATTTTCTGGCGTACGTCATCGCTTTGCTCTTTATTCAATTGCCAGTGGCCAGCCAGTTTTGGCGTATTCGCAGTCGCATCTTGCAGAGCCGCAAGCGCCGATACTTCCCTCGCCGCGGCTCTCGCGAATGAAAACAAAAGCGCAGCGCCAAGGATTGCCAGTAGAGACCAGCCAAGCCTTGCGGTCGCGCGTCGTAATGGTTTTCCTGCCATTTTGTTTCTTATCATCTCGCTCCTCGTATTCCGAAATCTCTATGATTTGACGTCACATCTAAGGATTCCGTCCAGAGCCATGGAAAGTTCCTGAGACTTTTTGAGGAGACGCTCGACTGAGGGCGCTATCGGTGTGCGGGTGCCAAAGCAAGCTGGCCACTGGCATGGACATCGATATCGACGCTGTCGGTGACTCGCAGAAGGAAGGTGCTCGGATTCTTCAGTCCCCATTTCACATAAGGCACCGAAAACTTGGTGGTCGCTTGCGCCTGTCCCGGCGTCCCGGGCTGAACCGCGAAGGTGAGAGTCATGTCGTGGTCCTGGCCATGAAGCTTCATCACGCCCGAAACGGTTACCTGGGACGTTCCTTGTGGCGCGATGGTTCCCTGGATGCGGCTCGGAATGAAAATAATCTCCGAAAATTTTGGGCTTTCCAGAATCTCCTGCTGCATTTTTTTGTCGCGGCCCTCGTTGCCGCTCTCGCCGCTGAGCGCGTCCACGACGATGGCGCCGGTTGCAGTGCCTTTGGCAGGATCGAAATGAATTTCGCCGCGCCTCACCTTAAATGTGCCGTGCACCGTGTGGAGCGACGCCCCGAGCGTGAACTCGATGGTGCTCTTTGAAGGATCGAGCGTGAATATGGATTCCTGCGCAAAAAGGTGAGGCGAGCAAAACAGCGCTGCAGCCAAGAGTACGATTGGAGGCGCAGTTCGAACCTCGCTATGCCCCAGAATGCGCAGGGCATGCTTCATTCTATGCCCAGAGGACACGCCAAGAGAGGTCAAGCAGTTCTTTGGCATCAAAAGCGTAGTCTTGTGGTTTGCTTGTGTGAATGGAGATAATTTTCGAGAATAATTCCGGCCGGCTTTCGAACATCCGCAGCGCTTTGCGCCGAACCCACGCGCTGGCATCCATTAGCAATAACAAGCGCGTCATCCGCAGAGGCATGCTCACGATCTTGCGATGCGCTGAGCGATAGGAACGCAGATCCCCTTGCGACAATGCCTCAGCGAGCGCGATTGCCTGCTGCAATCCAAGGCTCAGGCCGTGGCCGGCGATCCCGTCCACCGAACATGAAGCGTCACCAACGAGCGCGATGTGTTTCGACGCCACGCGCCACGAACTGGTCAGCCCGACGAGACTTCCCTGTTCGGGAGTTTTCCCGTGGGCGTTCTCCAGGCGTCGCGCGACTTCGGGAAATTCCGCCAGACCGTCAGCGATTCGCAATTTGGGGTCGCGCGAAAAAAAACTAACGCAGACATCTTCCGTGTGGGTCGGCGTGACGACCATTTGAAATCTCTCGCCCCAATAAACCTCCACGGATTTCGACCATGGCGCGATCGCGAAATGACGGCGGAATCCAAACCGCTGGCGGCAGCCAATTCGCGGCCAGTTGAATTTGGCCCAGCGGCGAACTGAGGAATTCAATCCGTCAGCGCCGACAAGCCAGCGATAATGCACGAACTCGCCGTTGATCCTGGCGCCCGCAGGCGCAAAATCGGCGACGCAGGCCCCCCACCGAAATTGCACACCGACCTCCGCCGCCTTAGCCACAAGCAAATTGTGAAGCGCGGTGCGGCGCAGTCCGAACGCGCGCCCACGTTTGATCGGAGCGCTAACGGAATGGGAGTTATCACAAAAGCGAAATCCTTCGAGAGGAAAACCGAGAGATGAATTCAATTCGATACCAATGCTGCGAAGCGCTTCCACGGCTTCAGGAAGCAGCCCTTCGCCGCAAGGCTTGTTAATCGGCGGACGCCGGGCATCCGCTATCGTAACCCGGAGGCCCTTCGCTGCCGCGGCAATTGCGGTCGCGAGGCCGGCCGGGCCCGCACCAACAACCAGAACATCCGATTTCATTACTCCCGGCCCTCGCTCCCCTTACCATTTCAGCAGTACCAATTCCGAGCAAAATCCAGGCCCCATCGCAGCCAAGATACTGTAACTGCCGGCGGGCGGGCGCCGGTGGGTATAGACATCCTCCAATACTAAGAGCACGGAAGTGGACGAAATGTTGCCAACCTTCCGCAAACATTCCCACGACGCAGCGAGATCTTTCGCCGTAATTCCCAGAGCTTGGGCTGTGGCTTCGAGGACCTTCGGTCCCCCCGTGTGCATCACCCAGCTCTTGATATCGCTACGCTTCAGTCCCTGCTCGCCAAGAAATGTATCGACGTCTTCCCCGAGATGTTTCACAACGGTATCGGGAACTTCTGGAGAGAGGACGATGTGGAAGCCTTTTTCAGAAATGTCCCACCCCATCACGCGTTCGGTGTTCGGGTAAAGGATCGACTTGGTTGCTAGGATTTCCGGGCCCTTCGATTCGCGCTCCGAGCCGACAACGATCGTTGCGGCCGCGCCATCTCCGAAGAGCAGCGCTGAAATCAGATGCGCCATCGATAAATCGTTGCGCTGAAGCGTGAGAGAACAGAGTTCGACGGAAACCAGCGCTGCCGCCTGATCCGGATAGCCGTGCACGTAATCTGCCGCACGCGATATTCCCGCCGCTCCGGCGACGCAGCCCAGACCGAAGATTGGAATGCGCTTGATGTTCTGTGAAAGCCCCATGCGATTCACGAGCCGCGCGTCGATCGAGGGAGCGGCAATGCCTGTGACGGAGGTGACAAAAATCGCGCTCAACTCATCGGGCTCGATTCCAGCGCGAGCAAGCGCGCGGCACAGTGCCTTCTCGCCCAAGTCCAGAGCGCACTCGATCCACACATTATTCGCCTGGCCAAATGTTTCCATATTCTCGTAGAAATCGATCGGGCGGACCGTGTACCTCCCCTCGACCTGCATGCTCTCATCGAGGCGATCCAGAATCGCGGGATTTGGTAACCGATGTCGCCAGTCGTTCTTGAGCGCTTCCACCAACAGCTCTTGCTTGTAGTAGTGCTCTGGAAACGCACTTGCAACGCTAGCAATTCTCATTCGTCAGGCTCCTAGGGATGCGTAATGGCTCGGGGGATATTACATCGAGTGGGGCTTATAACCCACGATGATTTACGTAAATCCTTTCTCAAGGGTAGAGTGCCTATATTACGCCAACCGGACGCCTAGGGGGACATAAAAGAAGAAACCCGGGTCCGCTGGGGGTGGCGGACCCGGGCCGGGGGTTGAGAGGGGCTTGGGCCGGTAAACTTTTTTTACTTCGAACTCGCGCTCGCTGCGCCTAATAGTTCCAGCGCCGCAGGATCAGTGTCACTCGAAAGACTAATTGCAAACCTAAGACTAGGAACGTGTCGCGCACGGCGTTCATACGGTTCCGCAGGGGCGATGTTGAATCCTTCGAGAGTGGCGCTGAGCTACCGATCGCCTCACGCCGTACGTCCCAACGGTTACCTGCCAATGCGCTCATACGGTCGCCGTCCTAGTTGACCATGTAGACCGGGTTGTCGTGTTCGACGCACACAACCATGGATTTGAAAATATCGATGTCCCAGCTATCCGCGATTCGGAGTCTCACGATGTCATCGGTTTCCGACAGCATCCTGCCACGGAGCGGAACTCGCAGGTTCCCTGCCACTACTCGAAGGACCACCGGTTGCCCCATCCAAGCTGCGTAGCCACCTTTCATCGCTCGCCCCCTCTCAGAGTGAATGCCTCGTACAACCACAGCCTCAGGCTTGGGCTCGGACTGGCCAATGGTACAGGGGGCTATGTTTGGTAGGAGGGTAGTACTATCTTCTAAAAACATGATTCAATGGGCTTTACTTGTAATCCCTGGCGGCCTTAGGGCATTGCGGGCGAAATGAGGGCAGATCGCGAAACAGAGCGCCTCGGCGCAGGTCAATGCGCGCCATTTTCTGCTATTGTCTTAGTTCGCCCCTCGGGCGATACCCGCCGCTTGAAGATGGCGGAAGAATCGCAATGATCGAAGCGCTTAGACAACTACTGGCGCAACTCTACGACGTCAAAGGACTGATCGAGTGGGGCGGCCCCGCGCTCGTTTGCGTAATCATATTCATTGAGACCGGAATGTTCGTCGGCTTTTTTCTTCCCGGCGACTCCCTGCTCGTCACCGCAGGAGTCTTTGCCGGGGCTGGGCATGCGAACATCACCACCCTGCTGGTTTTCGTCACGTTATGTGCGATTGCAGGGGATCAACTCGGATACCTTATCGGTAGGATGGCAGGGCAAAGTCTTTACAAACGCGAAGACTCGCATTTCTTCAAGAAGCGCCATCTCGAGCGCGCCCATGAGTTCTACGAGAAATATGGCGGAAAGACCGTGATTCTCGCCCGCTTCGTTCCCATCATCCGAACTTTTTGTCCGCCCGTGGCAGGCGCCGCGAAAATGAGTTACTCACGTTATCTCGTCTACGACATCTTTGGAGGGTTCCTGTGGGTCTGGAGCATGACCCTTCTCGGATATACCTTGGGCCGCAGCGTCCCGAATATTGACAAGCGGATCCACATTGTCATCGCCGCAGTGGTCGCTGCTTCTCTTCTGCCAGCTGTATATTCTGCGTGGAAGGCACGGTCTCAGGCGCAGACGATTTCGCCCACACACGCCAAAGCCGAAGAAGAATAAACTCAGAAAATGACAAAAAGTGGCGCTGCAACTGCAGCAAGTGGGTTGCAGCAAAAAGCTGTTTTCCGGCGTTTGCGGAGTAATTTTGCGGTTGACAGGCAAGAGAGCCGGCAGGATGCCCTTCGTTCCTCAGGACAAGCCGACGCTACAAGGGAAGGATGTGACGGTATTCGCCAAGAATCGATGTTCTAGGTCCGTTGTTCGGAGCAAAACCGTGGGCGGCCGTGATTGAGATAAAAAAACGGGAAGCCGGGCGGCTTCCCGTTTTTTCTTTTTCCGTATGCCGACGCCTATGTCGAAGACATTGACGCGGGCGCGCACCGCAAAAGCGGTGTGTAAACGGCTTTCAAAATTCTAGGCCCGGTGGAGTCATCGTCTCTCCTTTCCGTGCACTAGCGACTACAACTTTGCTTTTACTCCCGTGCCGCGGAGCACGCAAGCGAAATCTTTGCGCGCTCCCCCGGCGCGATCTGCAAGCCATCGATCTGCAAATCAGCGCCAGCGTTTTACTTTTCACCGTGCGGCGTATTTCCGTGCCCACCGTTACCTGACCGCTCACCGCCGCCTCCCGAAGCGTGCTGCGTAGCGTGGGACTGCGGCGCCTGATGTTGTGCGGGGGCATGAGTCGAAGCGCTGTGCTCCTGTCTCACGTTCTGTCGCGGCGCATCATTGTGCGTATAAGTGGAAGGTGAACGAACTTCGGAGTGGTTCGGCTGACGAGCGGCATTCGTGTTTGTATGTGTGCGTGACGGCTCCGTGCGCACCGCGGTATGCGGCGTCTGCGCGTGATTCGTGTGCGTCGCGCTCACGTTGTGATGCTCGTTGTTATGCGTTGCTGTGTTCGTCCGTGCCGCGGTGTTGGGATGTGTTGTACGAGCTGATTCTCGCGGCGTGTTGTTCGCAGCGTGATGATTTGCTTCCGGAACTCGTGCCGTTCGATTAGCGTGTGTCTCAGTTGCCGGGTTACGCTGCTCCGCGGACCTGGTTGCTTCAGGCCTGCGCAACTCGGCAGATCTGTTCGCTTCAGTCGACCTGCGAGCTTCGGCCGATCCGTTTGCCTTCGCCGAGCTATGCGCTTCCGAGGCTCTCGTTTCTGCAGCATGGTTTCGAGTTTCGGTGGCCATTCTCGTGTTGCGAACCTCTGCCGACCGGCCGCCAAATTCTCCGGCGTGCTGCGAAGCCGTCACTCCGGGATGTCCATGATTCTCTGATGCCCACTGACGCCGATCGCTGCGCGCCAGCGATGCTTGACGCGTTTGCCCCGAGGTTGCGCCGAAACGCCGCTCTCGCATTGCCGTTTCTTGACGCGCTGTCGGGCGCGCATCGATTCCGCCACGCCCGCCGTTGTAGCTGACGCGGCTCACGGATCGCTCATTGACTCGCTGGTCATACACGTTATAAATGACGGTCGTGTTCACGCGGGTCACTGACCTATTGTAGTAAAAGTCTCGACCACGCCAGTAGCCGCCATCATATCCGACTCCAAAATAGCCGAAGCCGTAGTTGATGCCGCCGTAGAAACCTACGTGCGGTCCCCAATACCCCGCGTGCCAGAGGTAGACGCCATCATCCCAACCCCAGTAGCCCGGAGTCCACAGCAGGCCAACTGCCGGGGCAACCACCCACGTCCCCGGCACCCAGTAATACCCGTCATCGCCCCACGCCCAATAGCCCGGTGTCCAGATGTAGTTGGGACCCGGACAAATCGGTTGCGTGTACACTGGAATCAGCGGCGGCGCGGTGGTGATAGA
The DNA here is from genome assembly GCA_963736465.1 of uncultured Acidobacteriota bacterium. Lineage (GTDB taxonomy): Bacteria > Acidobacteriota > Terriglobia > Acidiferrales > UBA7541 > Palsa-295. The sequence continues at coordinate 168,960 of CAVTOS010000016.1, forward strand.
AATACCGACACTTACCTGCGCTCTTGCACCACCTGCAAGAAAAAGCATTGCTATCGCGATTAGCAGGGAAAAAATTCCGTAATAAGTCTTGCGCATGAGTTAGCCTCCTTAGGAAGAAGGGCGGTACCTAAATTCTAGGCGCCGTCATGTTTCACGCCAATGCCGGAATCCGTGTAGCGAAGACGCGTGAAAGTGTTTGCCTGTCAGGTGTTTGCTGTAGAATCTGCTGCGCGCACCGCTAAAGCCGAGAGGGAGCTAAAATTGAAACAGAGTCCTCGGGGAACTTCGACGATTCGAATAAAGCCTGGGACGTTGGCTGGCGCGGTTCTCGTGGTGGCATATTTAAGCGCGGCCTTCATTTCTGCCCCGATGAAGGCTCACTCGTCGAACCAAAACAAAATTCAACAGGGCTCAAACAAAGCGCAGGGAGGAAATGTGGCAGCACAGCATGCGAGCGGGACGTTCGACGTAAAACTGGTCCCGCAAGGAACACCTGATAAAGCCGAGGGCTCGACGCTCGCGAGAATGTCGCTCGACAAGCAGTATCACGGAGGGCTCGAAGCAACGGCCAAGGGCGAGATGCTTACAACGGGAACCGAGGTGCAAGGCTCTGCTGGCTACGTCGCGATCGAGCGAGTTACCGGCACTCTGAATGGCCGCACAGGAAGCTTTGTTTTGCAGCACAGCGGGACGCTCACGCGAGGCGCGCCTATTCAAAACATCACAGTGGTCCCGGACTCCGGCTCAGGACAACTCACTGGAATCACTGGGAAGCTGACAGTGATCGTTGACGGCGGAAAACATTCTTACGAGTTCGAATACGAACTGCCGCACACGCAATAACCCCGCGGTGGTTCCGAGTTTTTGCGGGAGGGGCGGTTATTTGAGAAAGAGGGCTTCGCGGAGCTGGTCGCGTCCCACGAAGGTCTTCGACGAGCGGAACTTTCCGAATAGATCGAGAATTTCGCGGTTCTGAAAAACGTGGGCGTGAACTGCAAGCGTGGGCGCAGGGAGCATTTCGATCGTTTGCGTGTCGACAATTCGATATCGGTGGAAGCGTTCGGCCGGCCTGCTGTGAAACATGGCTAGAATGATCCCCGAAGGTTGCAGCAGCGAATACAGCCTTTCCATGGCGCGGGGCAAGACCTCGGCATCAAAGTAATCGAGCAGGTCCCAGGCAAGAACGCCGTGGAAGCTTTGTTCCGCATACCGCAGCCCGGTTTCGAGAAATTTTTCGGCCAGGTATGCCTGAGAAATTTTCTGCTGGCCGTTTCCGACCGGCGCGAGCCGCAGGCCTTCCTCTTCGGCGCTCAGAAATTCTTTCCAGGAGCGCAGCGAGTCCTCGGTGGTGACGCGGTATCCCTTTTCGATGAAAAAATTGAGCGTGGCCTGGGAAACTTGCCCGAGGTCAAGGATACGGGGATTTTTTTCATCTTCGAGGTGCTGGAGGAATTCCTTCAGGCCGTTTGAGATACGGAAATTCCCGGATGGAGAAGCGGCGGAGCCGGCCGATCCAGCGCCCGGCTTGGACTGCACCGCCGTACCGGCATTGCTTGAACGCGTCTTGGCTGTCCAATTCATGTAAGTCTATTCCCCAGATGCGTGCGCGATCGCGCGCGGCGCATCGTTCGTTGTCACCGTCGTCGCCGGCGAAATAGGCGCGAGAGCTTCGACTTGTTTCGCGTCGCCTGCACGCGTCATCTCGACTTTACCGCGCAGGCGCGCGCCATCGTCAATTGCTATGCGCGGCGTGATGAGGCTACCTTGCACGCGGCTCGAGCCCCCAAGTTGCACGTTGGCCGATGCTTTCAAGTCGCCGGTCACAATACCCTCAACCACGATTTCGCGCGCCTCGATATTGGCTTTCACTTTTCCGTTGGGCCCGACGGTTACCTTGGCCTGCGGGAAGTGGAATTGCCCCTCAGCCTGGCCGTCAATATAGAGATCGTCGTTACCAGAAATCTCGCCCTTAATACGGATTCCGGACGATATGCGCGAAATGCCGCGTGTAGCGGGCGGATTTGCGGCGAAAGAAGTGCTGGAAGGAGTGGCGGCCTGCACTGACGGAGTAGCCACCGGAACCGGGACCGCAGCGGCAGCCGGCGCAACTTCGGCAGAAGGCGTAGCAAGCGGCGTTGCTGGAACCGCCGTTTGCGCCTTACCCGGAACGCCCGCATTTGACTCTAAAGATTGCGAAGATGGCTTTTCATCGGCAGGTTTACGCCACATAAGAAACTTTCCTCCCCGAGCACAATCGCCAGGAACGCTCGGCCGGGCGGCAGGCGTATCCAAAACGTGCTCGAACTATAGTACAGGGGTGGCTAGCTGTAAATCGAGACTACAGCGGTTTTTCCCAACTGAGCACGGGCGGATGGGTCTGGAATCAGTGCCGCCGAGACGGTGTGTGCGTCGGTATTCCGCAATTCCCAGCGGGCGACGATGTAGCCCACGAGTTCATAGAAGAACGTCTTTACTCCCTCGCGGGTGCGCCACCAGCTGTTGGGATCGTACGCGGGGTCCGAGGCTGCGACTACCCGAAGCTCAGCGCCGGGCGCCAGCGCACGCTCGTAGATGAATCGCGCGCGCCGGGTGTGGTAGTTGGAGGTGACTACGATGATTTTTTTCCACCCGTGAGTGGAAAGGAACTCCGAGACGGCGTTCGCTTCCTCGAGGGTGTTGCGAGCGCGGTTCGGGAAGCGCACTACGGCGGTGGCAGGAATGCCGCGATCGGTGAGGTCCCGCTGCATCAGTTCGGCGATCGAAGCGTAGGGGCGCAAAATACGGCCGCTGGCGACAATCCGCGGAGCCCAACTTGCCCGGTAGAGGTCGGCTGCGCGTGCTGCCCTCACGGCGTCATAGTCGTCATCGCTCAAGACTACGATCGCATCCGATGTCTGTGGGGATTCGTCAACAACCCAGAAGCTACCGGCGAAACGAAGAATCGGATAGCGCGCGAGATAGATTACAAACGCGAATATCACGAGGAAAATCAGAGCCAGGAGGCGAAAGAAAATTCCGCCTCGGTCGGAGTGGGCTATCGATTTGAATTTTGCCTGGCCTGCTCTCATTTCGCAGGGTCGAGCTCGCGCAGGCGCTCGGCCGCTTCTTCGGGAAGAAGACCGTTAAAATAAACTTCCTTGATGCTGTACGACTTGCTTCGCGCCTCGACGATGGGAAGTATTTCGATATGCCAGTGGTAATCGCCGGCGATCGTTCGCCAGTAGTCGCTAAGCTCCCCTTTGGTCTGAAGCGTATTGGGCGCAGTGTGAACCACCAAGTGGTAGTTGTCAGAAATCTTCAGCAAGCGGCGCAATGTGCGGCCCAGCAGGCTTGCGAGATGCCGCCGATTCTCTCCGGGCGAGGGTGCCTCGAACTGGTGGTTGTGCGTCCTCGGCATCAGCCAGATTTCGTACGGCACGCGTGATGCGTATGGGCAGAAGGCGAAATAATCGCCGATAGTGTCGACGATGCGTTTCTTCTGCCGCACTTCCTGGCGGAGGATGTCACAAAACACGCAGCGTTCGCGGTCGCGAAACCATTCGCGCGCGGCGCGCAGCTCATAGAGGATACGGCGAGGAACAAACGTGGTCGCGGTCACCTGTGAGTGAGAATGTGACCATTCCTCTCCCGATTGCGGGCCTTGATTCTTGAAGACGGCCACATATTTGAAGCGGGCATCGCGCTTCAGGTCAGCGATCCGCAAGGCGTAGGCTTCGATCACGCGCTCGATCTGCTCGTCCGGCATCTGCGCGAGGAATCGGGCGTGGTCAGGCGTCTCCACAATGATTTCATGGGCGCCGGTCGCGTCCATGCGGTCGTAGATTCCTTCTGCGGTGCGCGACGTGTCGCCCTCGATGTGATAAAGCGGCCGGAAATGCGGATAGGTGCGAACCTGCCAGGGGCCCTGTGGCGGAAGGTCGAGGATGACCTTAGTCTCCAGGCGATTTTCTGGACACAAAGGGCACGGATCGGGCCGAGGTTTCTCGCGTTCCGGATGACCGACCACAACCCAACTGCGGGTAATTGGATCTTTACGAAGTTCCATTTTTTGGTATGAGAAGTGCGGCGGCCATCTTATAACGCCTGTCGCATCCGGGCAAAAGGAACTCGTCGGCACCGTGAAGCAGAGTTACGTAGCGAACAGTCACGCGGTGAAGCGGGAGGGTAAATGCAACGTCAGCGTGTGTAGTGCGTGGGCGTGGGTCCAACTTCGAGACGGTGCCGATCCCAAATCGCGCCCTCGCGGGTGTAATTGGCCATCTCGAAATCCTGGGTGAGTTCGAGGCAATCCGTGGGGCAAGCGTCCTCGCACAGGCCGCAGAACATGCAGCGCGACGTGTCGTAAGTGAAGGTAGTGAGAACTTTGCGGCGGGTGGCGTCGTCGCGAAGCCAGCCCACGACGATAAGATTTTCAGGACAAGCGAGAGCGCAGAGGTTGCAGGCAATGCACAGCGATTCGCCGGTCTCCGGATTCATATTCAGGCGGGGCGCGCCGCGATAGCGCTCGGCCACCATGGGACGCTCGAGCGGATACTGCTCGGTGTAAATATTCTTGGGCGCCTGATACCGGAACGTCAGCCACATCCCCTTGAGTAGATCCACGAGGAAGAGACGGCGCAGAAGGTCTTTCATCGATTCGTAGTCTGACCGGGCACGAAAACTTTGTCAAGGCAAGGGACGCAAGTGAATATCAATACCCCGCCTGCCCTTTTTCCGTCGCAACGAATTCGCCAAGCACCGCCTGGCGCATCAGGTCTGGGGGCAGCAAGCCTTGCGCCAGAATGAAGTCATGGAAATCTTTCTGGTTGAATTTGGCGCCGAGCGCTGCCTCGGTATCCTTTCGTAGAGAAAGCAATTTTGTATACCCATAGAAATAACTGTTGGCTTGGCCGGGAGCGCGGTAGGTGAATCGCTCGACTTCCTCTTTCGCATAGGCGTGCGAGAGGACGACATCCTTTTCCATCACGCGATAGGCATCTTCCGGTTGAATTTTGCCAGACTGCAGCTCCGGGTCCAGAAAGGCACGCGCAGCGCGCTGGAGCCGCAGATCGAGCGAAACCAACTGCCCTTCGGGCGGCATGTAAGGCTCAATCAGATATTCGGCGTACAGACCCCAACCCTCCACGTTCGTGCTGTTGAAGGCAAACTTTACGCGCGCCAGCGAAACGCCGTGCTCGAGCATGGAATCGAATTGCAACTCGTGGCCCGGGCGAGCTTCATGAGCGGTCAGAGTCCATGCGGCCGCATCGTATGTGAAGTCGTCATATTTATCGGTGGTGCTTTCGCCCGCGGGGCCGGGAATATTCAAGGGGAGGACGAATTCGCCTTTCTGCCCGGTATTGTGCAGAAACGGCGGTGCAACCATGTGCGGCGCGGGCTGCTGCGCGGTCTCGGCGGCTGTGGCGATGCGAATGCGGGCTGGACGATCGGGAAGGCTCACAATCTTCTGCGCGACAATAATTTGTTCGATCTGCTTTAGCCGATTCTCATAGAACGGAAGAATCGCGTCGCCGACGAGTTGCTGTTTTTTCAGTTCGCGAATCACATCGCGGTAATCGCTTGAGGGAAGATTGCGCTCTTTCGCGATACGCGCGGCGATTGGCTGCATTTCGCCTTGCATTTCTGTGAAGGCTTCGTGCGCCATGGCGCCGATCTTCGCAGGCGGGATGTCGATGCCATATTGCTCGAGGTTCAGCGCATATTCTTCCGGCAACAGGCGGAAGTCGGAGCGCGCTTTCGGCAACACGTTCGCCCTCATCCAAGCGTCATAGTCGGCCAGTTGTACTTTGAGCTTACCGAACGGCTCCTGCCAGCCTTCCAGCTTGTATTTTGTTAAGAGCGCGGCGATTCCGTCGAGGTAGTTTGAATTGCGCGAGAGTTCGGTTTCAATTTCCACGCGGGCGGGATAAACAATACCGGGCTTCGCCATTTGCTCGATGGCGCGCCGTTTTAGGATCTCGACGATTGGCGCGTAGCCGGGTTCGGTGCCGGCATATTTGCGGATGCGTGCTACGGCCGCGGGGCGGCGGTCGGAGGCCGTCTGTTCATCGAGCAGAATCTGCAGGCCGGCGAAGACGTATCTGCTCGCATTGATGAAGGGCACCAGGTGCGCGCGGTCGAAGTCCTCAGCCCGGAATTGCAGCTCGACTGCGCGGATCATGATTTGCAAATCTTCCGCAACTTCCTTTTGCTGCTGCTGCGCTGCCGCGGCCTTCAACGTTGCCAGCACTTCGGTGGTTTCCCGGCGCTCGAGGTCTTCGTCGGCTCGCGTGGGCTGAGAGATGAGCGGATCGTATTGGCTCAGTCCTTCTCGCGTGCCGCGATCGGGGTGATGCTTCATCGAGACGGCAAAGAGCTGATTCGCGTAGCCGTTGCTGATGGCGATCCAGGATTGATCCGCTGGCGGACGACTGCTAGCGAGCGCTGACACGAACATCAAGAGACCGAGCAGCAGCAAAACGGATTTGGGCATTCGCATCCTCATTTAGAGTTTCTGTACCTGCTTGGCAGTCTCCGCAATTTGGCGCCCGTGAATTTGGGGGCTTAGTAAAGCATGCGAGGCCTTGAACCGCAACGTCGTGCTGCGAATTCGCGCGGCTCTGGTGCCCCAATACGCGATTTTTCCGCCGATTAAGAATTGCTATCCATCATGATTTTAGGCACTTAGGAAAATCTCTAATCGCGATACCGTAGATTAACTTTGACTCATAGTGGGCTGCGAAGTGAGCGCGAAATGATGGGCGTTTAGTGTCCAGTTGAAGGCTTGCCGAGGTCAAATTTGCGGATGAGCAGGGCGAGTGGGGCGCCGATCAGGACGATCCAGCCGAGAGCCGTAAAGCAATCGAGAGAGCCTTGAAACGACGCTTGCAGCTGAAGGAGTTGACCGAGCTTTGCCTGGGCGTGCAGAGCGGCGTCGGCGGGCGAGAAGCCATGGATGGCGAAATAACTGGTAAAGGAATGAAGCATGTTGCGGTAATTTGCGTCGCCGTTCGTGATGTGCGCGACGAGAACGGATTGATGGTATTGCGTCCGCCGCGCCAGCATCGTGGTGACAAAAGCAATGCCGAAGCTCGCGCCTTGATTCCGGAAAAGATTGGTGAGGCTTGAGGCTTTGTTGTTCTTGTTTTTGGGCAAGAAGGAATAGGCCACCTGACTCACCGGGACGAATAACGGCGCAATTCCCAGCCCCTGGAGCGCGCGAGCCATTGCGAAATGGCGATAGTCGGCTCCGAGGTCGAAGCTCGCGAAGTGCCACATCGCGATAGCGAAGATGCAATATCCAGGGCCGATCAACGGCCGCACGCCGACTTTTGGCAGAAGCGAAACCACTACGGGAGCCAGCACCACAATTACGAGGGCACCTGGGCCAAGGACGAGGCCCGCGTCTGTAGCGGTATAGCCGTAAAGCCGTTGGAGCATTTGCGGAATCAGGACGGTGGAACCAAACAGAGCAAATCCGAATAAGAAGTAAAAAACGCTTGCCAGCGCAAAATTCCGGTCGCGGAGTAGACGAATTTCCACCACGGGATCCGGATGACGCCACTCCCATACAACCGCAACGATAAGCGCAGTGATAGCAATGACGAAGAAAAGCGAGATAAATTCACTTTCGAACCAGTCATCTATTTGGCCGCGATCGAGGACAACCTCGAGACACGCAAATCCAATCGCGATGAGGACGATTCCCAAGCCGTCGATTTTCAGCTTGCCGCCTCGGCGCCGCTTCCACCTCGCGAGTGAACTCCGGCGGGTCAGAGACCAGCCGGCTGGTAAGAATCACTGAAATGATTCCGATCGGGATGTTGATGAAGAAAACCCAGCGCCAGCTCCAATTGTCTGTGATCCAGCCGCCGAGAGGAGGACCGACCACCGGCGCCGTGACAATCGCCATGCTATAGAGCGCAAACGCGGCGGCACGCTTGGAAGCGGGAAACGTGTCAACGAGGATTGCCTGCTCGACGGGCGCGAGGCCACCGCCTCCAACTCCTTGCAGGATACGGAAGAAAATCAGCAGGCCAAGGCTCGGCGCGATCCCGCACAGAAATGAACTGATGGTGAAGAGCACAACGCACGCCATGTAGTAGCGTTTGCGTCCGAAGACGCGGCTGAGCCACGCCGATAGCGGCAGGACGACGGCGTTGGCGACGAGATAGCTGGTGAGCACCCAGGTGCTTTCGTCGTAGCTGACAGCGAGGCCGCCGGCAATGTGGGGCAGGGCAACATTGGCGATCGCCGTATCGAGCAATTCCATGAAGGTGGCGAGGGTGACGGTGATCGCGATGAACCACGGGTTAATTGCTGCCCGCTGAGCAGGCACTGGGAAGGAGGCCGGGATTGCGATGGACTCGCTCATCGGTGCAATCGGTGGATTGGATGCTTAAGAGACCGTTCGGTCGCATTTGTGATATACTTGACTTGGGTCAAAGACCAGTCGGTCGCAATTGTGAACAGATTGGCTGAAGGAGGTAGGCATTGCAATGGGTCGAACGGGCACGGCATGCCGTGCCCCTACTGAGGTTGAGGCGTAATTGAGAGGTGAGCTATGACGAAAGGAGAACGAACGAAACGGGAAATTGTGCGGAATGCGGCGCCGTTGTTTAACACAAAGGGGTATGAGGGCACTTCCCTTTCGGACTTGATGGCCGCAACCGGATTACAGAAGGGCGGGATTTACCGTCATTTTGCGAGCAAGGAAGAGTTGGCGGGCAAGGCGTTCGACTATGCGTGGGAGAAAGCGGTGAGTGGACGTCTTGATGGAGTCGAAGACGTATCAAACAGCGTCGATCGAATTGAGAAAATGATCGCGAATTTTGTCGAGAAGCGATCAGGGCTCGTGGCAGGAGGTTGTCCCCTATTGAATACAGCGATTGAGGCGGACGACGGTAATGCGCTGCTTCGCGGCCGGGCCAGGAAAGCGTTACGAACGTGGAGTGAACGAATCGCTGAACTGGTGAAAGAAGGCAAACGCAAACGAGAGATTGATGGTCGGACGGACCCGCGAAAACTCTCGCAGCTGATTATTGGCTCGTTGGAAGGAGCGCTCATGATCAGCCGGATCGAGGCAAACGATGGGGCGCTCGAGGATGCACGAACTTTCCTGAACCAGTATCTGGAGGAAAGGGTTCGAGCTTCAGGGACTCGACCTCCTCAGAAACGAGCGTCGTAACCAGTTCATCGAGTTTCAAGCACACTCGGAGGTCATTGATGGCAACGAGACAAATCAGCGTAGAACGCTTCAGCATTACCTCTGCGAAGCCGTTCGGCGAAGTCGTGAAAGCACTCGAAGCATCCGTGGGCCATCCGAATATGAACACATTCATGAGCGACATCATTTCGGTAAATTCATTTACCGATCTCGAGAAGATGATTCAAGCCGCTACAGGTCCTTCGGGACTGATGCAATTTATGAGATTCGATCTGGGTGAGATAGTCCGCAAAGAACGAGGCGACAGGACGCCACGAAGTCTGCGCTATTTGATCGGCAATCCGTTGATCATGAAGCAGATGCTGGAACGGTCACCGGATGCCGGATCGTATGCACCGGTAACGATTCTGGTGGATGAGCGGCCGGACGGAGTGCGGCTCTCCTACGACCGAATGGTTAGCTTTCTCGCTTCATATGAGAGCACTGAAGCGTTGAAGGTGGCGCGAGATCTGGATGCAAAGATCGAAACGCTCCTGACGAAAGTGGCGGCCTAACGCAAAGCGCCATGACCCCCGCTTTTCCAGCGGAGGCCAAGGCGGTGAAATCCTTGCCGGAGCGTGACCGACGATGTCAGCGACGCTTTTGGCTTCGACTCTGCGGACCGCTATTGACGTTGGGGACTTCCTCACCAAGCGCAGTGGCCAAATCAATCTGATGATCCTGTTCCTGCATCAGGATTTGACGAATCTGCTCAGCCATCGCGAACTCGCCGAGCGCTTCGCACTGCCGGACACGATCACGATAATTTCGCACCGTTTCGTTTTCATTCTCGAGGTCAAACCGCAGCATGTCCTTGGCTTTTTCCGAAGTGCGAACGGGCTTCGGTGTCACGGTGGGCATTTTGCCGAGGTAGTCGATCTGGCGCGAGATTGTAAGCGCATGATCGAGTTCCTGCTTCGCGTGAATCTCGAGCTGGCTAGCAATGTCCATATACTCGGCACCTTTTAGAACCTGCGAGTACACAACATACGAAATGATGGCCTGATATTCGCGGGACAGATCTTCATTTAATAATTCCGCGAGGCGGTCGCGGGAAATCTCGGTCTCGGTTGCAGCGGTCTTCGGCTCAGCCATTGAATTCCTCCTAGATTTGAAACGAAAAGGTGTGCAACTTCAGCGTCGCGCGAGCAGTGCAGAGCACCGTCGTGCTCCTATCAGTATCCTACCAATCCTCAAAAGGAGCTAGCGGTGCGTCGCCTGACGAAATCCCCCGCTGGGCTGCCTTTCTAACGAGAATAATTCGTTGAGTGCCCCGTGCTATTCTCAACGTCTTCTTATGAACGAAAACTTAAACGACATGGAGTTCATGAAAGCCGCGCTGGATGAGGCGCGCGCGGCGGGAAGCCGCGGCGAGGTTCCCATTGGAGCGGTTGTCGTTCTGGATGACGTTATTGTTTCGCGCGCCGGTAACCGCACGATTGGGGATCGCGACCCCACGGCACATGCGGAAGTGATCGCGCTACGCGAAGCCGCGCACAAGATCGGGAACCACCGCCTGCTCGGAACCACGTTGTACGTGACGATCGAACCCTGCGCGATGTGCGCTGGCGCAATGATTCAGGCGCGTGTCGCGCGGCTGGTTTATGGCGCAGACGATGCAAAGGCTGGGGCGGTGCGATCCTGTTTTTCGATTCTCGAACACGAAAAGCTGAATCATCGGGTGGACATAACATCTGGCGTCCTGGCTGAGCAGTCCGTCGAGTTGCTGCGTGCATTTTTTGAGGTGAGACGATGATTCGAAAGGTGGACGTGGATCAACGAGGCGAGAGCTTCCGGAATTGTCTTGCCGGCGACGCATTGCTATAGCCGATATGCAAGAGCTCATGCAGCGCGTCGGGATGCACTTTGGAAAGCCTTACAAGCACCCAGGCGTAATTGCGGTAGTGGTCAGTAATGAAATAGGTTTCCGGATCGCCGGCCATTAACTCCTCTCGTTGATCGAGCGGCATTTTGAGAACGATCGTATCGGGATCAGCCTCGGTGCGCCAACGTACGAAGAGTTTCCCTTTCACTTTCAGGGCGGGTGTCTTGTAGGAAGTGCCCTCTTCGACATTTGGGAACGTGAGTGCCATGCGCCTGACCGTGTCATAAGTAACTGGCTGCGATCGTTTCATCGAGTGCGCCTCGAATACGTCGCTATGTTAGCGCGAACAGCGCCCAAGCCCCATCTGCTTCGTCAGTGTTTCGGACGTGTGCGCACATGAACTCCGCTCGCTTGCGCCCCAAGATTTGACTACACTTTTCTGATTCTCATATAAAGCTTACTTGTTCTGGAGAGGATGCGACGTATGGTCAATCTGGATTCGAACAGGAGAAGGAGCAGAATCATCTGGACTTGGCTCAGTGCTACCGCACTGTGTATCTTTGCAACCAATTCCCTACGCGCACAAACCCCCATTCAGACTAAGACCCCGGATGCACATCAGACCCTCCTCAACCAGTTCAGCAACTCGATGGACGAACTTACCGCACGCGTTTCCCCGGCCGTCGTCCAAGTACGCGTGACGGGCTATCGAGCTGTGGAAGATAAAGATCAGGACGAGACCGGCATGATTGGGCGGCAGCGCAGCCTCGCCTCAGGCGTAATTGTCGATCCCGATGGCTACATCATTACCAATGCGCACGTGGTGAAAGGAGCGCAGCGCATCCGCGTTTTCCTGACTCCCGGATCCGACAATGGATCGCAGGTGCAAAGCAGCCTTGGAATTGGCGAACATCCCGCTCCCCTCGAGGCGAAGATCGTCGGGATCGCCTCAACAATTGATTTGGCATTACTGAAGGTCGAGGCGAAAAATCTTCCCACGCTTCCCTTCGCTCATTACAGAAATCTGAAGAAAGGCCAAATCGTTCTGGCATTCGGGAACCCGGAAGGTCTCGAAAATTCGGTGACAATGGGAATCGTGAGCGCCGTTGCGCGACAGGCGGATCCCAGCACCTCGACCGTCTACATCCAAACCGACGCGCCCATCAATCCGGGGAATAGCGGCGGCCCGCTCGTGGATACGGAAGGCCGCTTGGTGGGTATCAACACGTTCATACTCTCGGAAACCGGGGGCAGCCAGGGGCTGGGATTCGCGATTCCCAGCAGCCTGGTGGAATTTGTCTATGGAGAATTGCGGAAATACGGCCGCGTACACCGCAGCATCATCGGCGCGAGCTTACAGGACATCACACCCGATCTTGCGTCGGGGCTTTCGCTTCCTCGGCAGGAAGGTGTGATCGTTTCAGATATTCTGGCAGGAGGTCCGGCCGCAAAAGCTGGTCTTAAAATTGGCGACGTGATAGTGACTCTGGATGAACGGCCCATCGGCGCATTGCCGATCGCTGAGATGATCATTACGACAAAACCTGCGGGCACGGTCGTTCACCTTGAAGTGCTACGCGGAACACAGAAAGTCTCGCTGAACATCCCAGTGGCGGAGCAGAAGGAGAAAATCGATCGCTTGGCTGATCTCGTCGACCCTGCAAATTCACTCGTCGCCAAGCTCGGAATTTTTGGAGTACAGGTGGATGCAAAGCTGGGCGATGACGTGGAGGATTTGCGAATTCCCTCAGGAATCGTTGTCGCCGCTCTTTCTGCCGACCTCTCTGGAATCGAAACAGATCTGCAAGTCGGTGACGTAATTCACGCAATAAATGGAGCACGCGTGGAAACGGTTGAAGGCTTGCGCGCCGCGCTGAATGCAATTCCGCCGGGCGGTGCGGGCGTGTTGCAGGTGGAGCGCGACGAAAAGCTTTCCTATGTGACGTTTGAAATGGAGTGAGGCTGAGAAAAGCTTGTTTGAGTTTCTTTCGCGCGACGTTGTGAGGGATTGGCCGCTTTGTTAGACTTGACGAGGAGAGGTGTCTGAGCGGTCGAAAGAGCTCGCCTCGAAAGCGAGTGTTGGGGAAACTCAACCGTGGGTTCGAATCCCACCCTCTCCGCCATTTTGATTTTCGTTGTGCAACCCCGAGCGGAATTACAAAAATCCCGATCCTGACGCGCGAAAGTGCGCTTGTGGCGGACTAGGTGCGGTCGGCGAGCGCGAATGCGTCGGTTATGGCTGGTTCGCTGACGATGTCGCGCGGAAGCAGGGAGCGGACGGCAAGTTCCAGTTCGTGGGCGGTTTCGACGTGTTCCGGGTAGTTGAAGGTTTTGATGTCTGAAGTGAAACGGCCAATCACGCCAGCCGCGTCACTCAAGCCTTCTGCAATTCGCGCGGAGAACTCTCGCGCGTCCAATACGCGCGTGTTCGGCAGCAGGATTCCAAAAGATCCCAGCGAGAAGTAATAGAGCGAGTCCTCGCGACGCAATTTCCGCATCATGGCTTTCGCGGCGTCGCCATAAGCTACGGTTACTTCGTTGGAATCCTCCACCGAATCCGCAGGAGTGAGGCGTATGACGAGGACCGAAAGCGCGGCACCGGATTGCAGTTCGCGCTTAAATTCCATTACCAGGCGATCCTGAAAGTGATTCAATCCCGCGAGGCTGCCCAGAAGGTCGCGCGCGGCCTGGAGCCTTAGTTGCGTGTATTTCAGATGTTGTTGAGCGATCTCATTCCGAAGGCGGCGAACCACAATCTGCCGGTCGAACAGGTAGCCGACGAGAAGCACGCATAGGGCACAGAAGCCGACAAACATGGCGCGGGACGTAGTGGCGCCAAAGATCACCGGATGGGCCGATATCGTGGGATACATCAGAAGCGCGGCGCCAGCAGCGAGAATCACATTGACGGAGAGCGACAGCATCGTCAACTGAAGTTCCCGGCGTTCGACTCGCTGGGGATCGACCTGATCGAAGACGCGCATTCCCACTCCCTCGCAAACGGCTGGAATAATTCCATGCTAGCGCATGAATTGAGAAGCGCAGCTCTCTGATTCGGACAAGTTGTTCAATGCGTCAGTGTTGGACGCGAACTTCGGTAATTGCGTCCAACACGGGCAAGGGTTTGGAGCGGGTCAAGCCCGCGCGGAGACCACCTTCTCGCTCTCTTTTTGCCCTTCTTTTCCGGCTTCGCGGACACGCTCGAGGCTGGAAAGGCCCTCAAGCAGATCGCTGACCAGATCTTCGGCGTTCTCGCAACCGGGCGAGAGGCGGATCAGTTTGTCCGAGAGACCCAGTTCGGCGCGCGCTTCGGGAGGAATCGAGGCGTGCGTCATCGTGGCGGGATGGCATAGGAGTGCCTTAACGCCTCCGAGGCTTTCGCCAAGCGTGAAGAAGCGGCGCGAAGAGGCAAACGTGACGACCTCGTCACTCGAGCCATTCAACTCGAAGGAAACCATTCCACCGAAGCCGGTCATTTGCTTTCGAGCGATATCGTGGCCGGGGTGGGAAGCCAGGCCGGGGAAGTAGACGCGGCTGACGAGCGGGTGATGCTCGAGGGCTTTGGCGATGGCCGCGGCGTTCTCTTCATGGCGCTGCATTCTGAGCTCGAGCGTTTTAAGTCCGCGCAATGTGAGCCAGCAGTCGAACGGAGCGGGGACGGCACCAGTGGCATTTTGCAGAAATTTTATCGGCTCAAAGACGGCCGGATCCCTGGCAAGGGCCGCGCCTTGAATCAGGTCAGAATGGCCTGCTAGGTACTTCGTGACACTGTGAACGACGATGTCGGCGCCGAGTTCGAAGGGCTGCTGAAAACACGGCGTGGCGAAAGTGTTGTCGACGACCACGAGAGCGCCGCGGCTATGCGCCAAACGGCTAATGGCTGCGATGTCGTAGACGAGGAGGCGCGGATTCGTGGGCGATTCGATCCAAACGAGTTTCGTCCTCGATGTAATCGCTGCATCGAGAGCGCAAGCATCCGAAAAATCGATTTGGCGGACGACGATGCCGATCGGCTGGAAGACCTTGTTGAGGATGCGATAGGTGCCGCCGTAGACGTCGGTCGGCAGCACGATTTCGTCGCCGGGGCGCAGGTAGGCTTGAAAGACGGCATTTTCGGCGGCGAGGCCGGAGGCAAAGACGGCGGCGTGCGAGACGCCTTCGAGCTCAGCCAACACCGATTCGAGGCGCTGGCGTGACGGATTATTTGTGCGGGAGTAGTTGAAGCCCTTGTCGTGGCCCGGGGATTCCTGCTCGTAGGTGGAGGTTTGGAAAATAGGCGCTATTAGCGAGCCGGTTTCGGGTTCCGAGGGTTGCGCGGCGTGAATCGTCCTGGTTGCAAATTTCATTTTGTTGCTCCTTTCGATTACGGAATCATTAGAATCTTCAGAATTTGAGTTCGGGCCTGAAAAATTCTCCTTCGCCATGATCACTCCTTTAGGTAGCAACTACCGCTTCCGACGAGAAGACGCCGGCGTTAGGGGAGGTTATGTCCTGTTGGGCGGTGACGAGGCTGAGCGGCGCGGACTCGTCGAGGCTGCGAACAACGAGGGGCAGATTGCAATGTGCGGCGACCTCGATTGCCCGTCGCTGGACCAGATCGCAACCCTCGTTCGCGAGAGCCAGCGCTTCTTGGAAAGTAAGATGTGGCAGATGGCGCGCGCTCGGATTGCCGTGCGGGTCGCTCGTGAAGTAGCCGGGAACATCTTTGAGCAGCTCGCAGCGAGATGCGCCTAGTGCTTTAGCGAGGAGGACGGCGGTCAAGTCTGATCCGCCGCGGCCGAGAGAATGCACGGCACCAGCGGAGTCAGTGGCAAAGAATCCCGGGACGACGGCGACTGAGTGCCGCACTAGCACAGACTGCAGACGGCGCGAGTTGAGACGCACCTCGTCCAAAGCCGCGCCCGTGGCGCGGTTCACATCAGCCAATGCCAAACCCGCTTCGTGAATATTCAGTGCGGCGGCGGAAACCCCCAAGGCTTGCAGGTGGAGGGCTAGCAGGGCAACCGACCGAAGCTCTCCGGTGGACCACAGCAAATCGAGGGCTGACGGGTTTGGCGGAGAGACGACCTGACAAGCGGTGGCCGCAAGCCAGTCGGTGACGCCTTCTTGCGCCGAAACAACCACGACGAATCGCTCATGCGGCGAGGCTGCGTACCGATTACGAACATAGCGGGCGGCGCGCTTGTATGCACGCGCGTTCTTTAGAATGGAGCCGCCAATCTTAATCACGGCAATCGTAAAATTGGCCGATATGCTGTCTGACATTAAATAGGTCTCCCTTGCGCTTGAGGTAGAACTCATTCCGCGCACTGCCTTCTGGCAGGGACGCTGCAAAATGCAGTGACCTCGAACCAAGTAGCAGTAAGGCGGATGCTAGATCGCACGTCAGTTTGAGCACGTGCAACCGGGCACTCGCAAATGCGAATGCCTCCGCCGTCGTTAACAGCAGTTTGGGAGTTGAATCTTCAACGACCGGGTTCCAGTCGACTGAGGATCTTATCTCTCCCCACTGGGCAGGAATTAGCACCTTGGCACATGGACCAGGTTGCTGTGGCTTCAAAGGGCCTGTACCCTCAGCCACTCTGGATAAGCGCTGGTGGTAAGCCAGCGAAAAGATGATAGCAAATGGCGAAGCGGAGTCAAGGGTTGAGCGCCATCGTTCAGACGCCAGGATGTGACCGCCAAGTGGCAGCGAAATTGCAGTTTGCCAGCGACGGAGCCATAGAATAACGGGACCCTCAATAATCAATTCAGTGGACAGCCGAGCGCTAGATACGGTCAAATTATGTATGTAAATCGAATACACACTACGTCCGGGAGAGGCGTGCAATGCGATATGGACTGACGCTGATCGGGATTGTGCTTATCGTGGGCCTAAGTACGGCCGGACAAGCGGTGCCGAACAACTCGTTGCTGTTGGCGATGCCCTTCGCTAGCCCGTTCGCGCCGCCAGACGGATCAAGCGCGCCGATTCCGCAGACAATCGCGCTCTCCATTGCCGCGAACCTTGACGCGCCGATTTCATCGGAAATCGGAACCCTGCATGGGACCAGCATGCTTAGCTTACCAAGCGCTTCCGCGGCAGCGTTAGATCCGGATCCGGGTCCGCAGCAGGTGCAGGGAGTGTTCCGACGCTACGCATGGCAAGCCTATGCGGGTTACACGTTCTTTCGGTTTTATGAGACTTCGCATCCCACGCATAATGAGACCCAAAACGGTGCAAACTGGTCAGTCGTGTATTACTGGAAAGATTGGCTGGGAATTGATGGGGAGATGTCAGCGACCTATGGACATCAAAGCAACGAAGATTCCTGGTTCCTTTTTGGAGGGGGCGGTCCGCGATTTCGGTGGTCCGGGCCTCGCGGACTAGAGCTCTGGGGACATGCGCTCTTTGGACGGACGCACTTCACCCCGCAAACTGCGTTTGAGCCGCAGGAGGCATTTGCCTACGAAGCAGGCGGTGGAGTGGACATCGGCGGACACTATAAGAGGTGGGCGATACGGGTGAGCGGCGACGTAATCGGTTCGCACTACTTCTCGACCTACCAGTTCAGTCCCAAGGTCTCAACCGGGTTTGTGTTCAAGTTCTAGGCGGCGGCCTGACTTGTCCTGATTTTCTTCTCCTTTCATTCGCGCCATTCCAAATAGGTCCTCTCGAGCACCAAACTGGCGTCGCGAGCGCCGTCCATCCCCCTGGCCAAACGCTTGAGTCTGCCCGGCAGAAAATTTCCCAAGAACGAGTCAAGCCACAGGGATAACAGGCCGATTTTGCTTGCAACCGGGCGTGTATGCGGCACTTGAACCGCAAAGAATCGCAGTAAGGGACTTTTGTAATGGAAATCAACGTGCTTACTGATTCATTCGATTGGCTGCTGCATCTAAGTTATCGGGCAGCTCAGTTCGGAAGGACGAAGCAGCGCATATGCTTTTAAAGTCTCTCCAACAGACGAAGCGGTTCCTGAAGATACTCGTCGGGTTCACGCTGCTTGTCCTAGGGATCGTAATGATCGTCACGCCTGGTCCGGGGTGGCTGGTGATCGTTCTCGCCTTGGGTGTGCTGGCGGCTGAGTTTGTCTGGGCCCGGCAGCTCCTGGACCATATGAAAGAGCAAGGCGACCGGCTAAAGGACCACGGCGTCCGCCTGCGCAATAACATTCTGTCCCGTATGTCCGCCGATCGCGCTTAACCCTCCACTGTATATTCCCGCTTCCGAAGCATTCCTTTTTGTGGTCTCATGCCCTCATTGTGACGCGGAGGCAGCCTTGAGCGATCGCTGGCGAGGCAAATGGGCGTTAATTACGGGCGCGAGTGCTGGGATCGGCATGGAACTGGCCAAGCAACTGGCGGCAGGGGGGGCGCACCTTGTTCTGACGGCGCGGCGGACCGACCGTCTGCAACAGCTCGCAGCCGAATTAGCAGCAAAGCATCAGGTACGCGCCGAAATATTCGCAGCTGATCTGACGCGCCCGGAAGTTCCAAAGGAAATTCACGAATTCACATCGAACAAGCAAATTGAAATCGAGTTGCTCGTGAATAATGCTGGCTTCGGGGCATATGGCTACATCCACGAAATTCCCGCAGAGCGGATGCTGGAAATGATTCAGGTGAATTGTTCCGCTTTGGTGCATCTGACGCGGCTTTATATCGCGGGGATGGTCCAGCGTCACCATGGCGACATTTTGATCCTCGCTTCGACGGCGGCCTTCCAGGCGGTGCCGTTCAATTCGGTGTATGCAGCGACTAAGGCGTTCGATCTGCTTTTCGCGGAGGGCGTTGCTGAGGAAATGCGGCCATTCGGAGTTCGCGTCTGCGCTCTGTGTCCGGGATCAACCGACACCGAATTTCAGCAAGTGGCGGATCAGCCGGATCGGGTTTTTCGTTCGGCCGAAACCGCGGAAAAGGTTGCGCGCGTAGGGCTCGAAGCCTTGGCGGCGGGCAAGAGCCACGTGATTTCAGGCGCGATGAATCGCTTAATGATGGAATCGGAGCGATTGGCGCCCAGGAGCTTCGTTGTGAAAATGGCCGCAAAGATGATGCGGCCCTCGACCTCGTAATCGGCGGTCTGTCTTTAACCCCTTTAAGGGCAATGGTTTAAGCTGAGCTTCAATTCCCGCTGGCAAGTCTCGAACCGCCTCGCGAAAAGAAATTCCAAATCGAAACCTGATCGTAGCGCCCGTGTTCTACTTGAGGGAACTAATCGGCGCGCTCAACGGAATATGTAACGAGAAGCGGAACGGGCCGTCCAACGCAACACAATGAACAAGGCCATACCGATCACCGACGACGGCCTGCTTCGGCGGATGCTGGCGGGAGACGAAGAAGCATTCACGCTTCTTTACCGCCGCAAGCATCCGTCAATTTACCGATTTGCTTTGCACATGAGCGGAAACGTAGCGGTGGCCGAGGACGTGACGCAGGAAGTTTTTATGACCCTAATTCGCGACGCGAAAAGGTTCGACCCGGAACGTGGAACGATCGCCGGCTTTCTCTTCGGAATTGCCCGAAATCATGTGCGAAAGCGCTGGGATCAGGATCGCAGGTGTGTCCCGTTGCCAGACGAAGGTGGCGAGACGCGCCAAGGCGGATTCAATACCGCTTCTGGACACGGAATCGGCGGATTCGCCAGCACCTCGAATGGCAGCCGCGACGGTAATGGGGCATTCAGCACGGCGGCCCAAGCGCACCACGAGTTTGAGTCGCTCGAGACGGTGGGACGAGTTCGCCAGGCGATTGCAACGCTGCCGGAAAACTATCGCGAGGTTGTAGTGCTCTGCGAGCTAGAGGAGATGAGTTACGAAGAAGCAGCGTCGGCGCTCGATTGTCCCTTGGGCACGGTACGATCGCGGCTGCACCGGGCGCGTGCGCTGCTCCTCGAGAAATTGCGCGAATCGGTAATGGCGCGTGGCTTGGCGGCGGGGGATTGAATTGACGCGTGTGGGGTGAAACGGAAACGGCGATGAAGGAAGACAGGGACTATATGAAGTGCTCAGAATTTGAAGAAATCGTTCACGAACTCGACCGCGCAGGGGCCAAGGGCAATGAGCTTCGCGAAGAAGCGTTGGTCCATGCAGAATCTTGTGGGCACTGCGGTGTATTACTCACAGAAGTCGAGTCACTCGATTTTTCGTTGGCCAAGATTGCGAACGAGGCGGATAGGAATGTGGCGTCGCCACGTGTGGAAGCTGCCCTCGTACAAGAATTCAGGCGCGTCAAAGCAGAGTCTGCCCAGCGACGCGTGCAATGGCGAATGGCCGCAATCGGAGCGGCGGCAGCGGTGTTCCTAGCCTTGGGACTCTGGCTACAGCACTCTTATAGTCCGGCCCATCTGCTTGGAGACGCATCAGAGACGAACTCAGCGAAAATCATCGGTGAGGCTGGCCGCTCCGGGTCCCAGTCGCCGGCGAAGATTGCGCAAGAGAACGTGCAGAGTGATCCGGTGACCCCGCAAGTTGCAACGCAAGCCGCCGATTCAACCGACGAGAACGAATTCGCCGAAGACTTCACGCCGCTTCCTTACGCGGATGATCCCTCAATGATGGAGGGAGGCTCGATAGTTCGCGTGATTCTGTCACGGTCGGCGTTGGCATCGTTTGGAGTGTCTCTCTCGGGCGTCGAAAATAGCGAACAGATTCCTGCGGATCTAGTAGTGAGTGCGGACGGAACCCCTGAGGCGATTCGCCTCGTGGCACAAAACGAGAACTAGGGTTCGGACCATTTAGGAGGATGTTCATGAACAGGAGTCTATTTGCGACGGCAGTGATGGGTGTGAGCTTACTCCTGGCGGGGAGCGGCTTAGCACAGCATGCGCCGACGGCGCTTCCACCACCGCCGGACGGTGGCGACATGATGTTTGAGGCGATGGGACCTGGACCCGGTGGTCCGCCTGACGCCATCGAGTTTGTGGCATTTGAAGGAGCCGTCAGAGGGAAGACCGTCACGGGTGCTCCGTTTACAGCGAGCTTTTCATCGCAGACGACGCAATCCCTTGCCGATGGCAATCAGATTCAGCGAACCACGACGGGTAGTCTTGCGCGCGACAGCCAGGGACGAACGCGGCGTGACATGACGTTGCCGGCGATTGGTCCGTGGGCCGCTTCGGGTAAGCCGGCTCCGCAAATGACGTTCATTAACGATCCCGTTGCGGGCGCGCGGTACATGCTAGACGCCAATCGTAAAGTTGCGAATAAGATGGGCGTTCATGATCATTCTTCCGGCACGCATGGGGCGAATGCCAAGGGAACTCATGGCGGCGCGTTCGCGGCCGAAAGGGAGAAAGAAACTACGACCACCTCGCTCGGAACTCAGACGATTAATGGCGTAAGCGCCGAGGGAACGCGCGTTACTCGAACGATTCCCGCAGGCGAAATCGGTAACCAGAAGCCGATCGTGATCACAGTGGAAAAATGGTACTCGCCCGATCTGCAGGAGACCGTGATGATCAAGCGCAGTGACCCGCGCATGGGCGATACGGTGTTTCAATTGACCAATGTTCAGCGTGCCGAACCGGCGGCGACACTCTTCCAGGTGCCTGCCGATTACACGGTGAAGCAAGGTGGTCCCGGCGGCCCAAGAGGTATGCATCGTCGCCACATGGGACCGGGCGCGGGAATGCCTCCTGCGGGCGCGCCAGCTGATTCAAATTCGAATACACCCACCCCGTAATACTCGCTGTACTTGCGGGCGGATTCCCCACCACGCTCCGCCCGCAAGCTTCCTTTTTTTGTCCAGGGTGGCTAGCGGTTATCCCTTAAGAGTCGCGCGATCGAGCAGTTCGACGACGTGCATTACTTCTTGCCCGGTGTTGTGAATCGCGGCGCCGGCACGCAGTTGCAAAATGCATCCGGGATTTGCGGTAACAATCGCTTGAGCTTTTGTCTTTTGCACGTTTTCCATCTTCACGGCGAGCAGTTCCATCGAAGCGTCCGTCTCCGTCACGTTGTACACACCAGCTGAACCGCAGCACTGTTCTGAAAGGGGCATCTCTATCAACTCAACACCCGGAACGGAGCGGATCAGCCTGCGCGGAGCTTCTCGAATCTGCTGTCCGTGACAGAGGTGGCATGAATCCTGGTAAGTAACGCGCAAAGGCATCGAGCGGAGCGGTGCCACTAGGCCGAGTTCGTCGAGGAATTGTGTGACGTCTTTCACCTTGGCAGAAAATTTCTCAGCCGGCTGATGCGAGGGGTCGCCGTCCGCGAAAAATTCGGGGTATTCCTTAAGAGTCGATCCGCAGCCGGCCGCATTTGTGATGATGGCATCGAAGTCTGCTGACAGAAACACATCCTGATTCGTCCGCGCCAGGTTGCGAGCGACATCGCGGACGCCGGCGTGCGCTGCGAGCGCCCCGCAACAGACTTGATTACGAGGGACGACTACTTCGCAACCATTGGCCTGGAGAACGCGAATGGTTGCTCGATTGAGTTCGCTGAACGTGACCTGCGCGATGCAGCCCGCAAAAAGCGCGACGCGAGCGCGCCGAGGCTCCTTGGCTGGAAACGTCTTGCCAAGTTCGGAGAAAAAGAAATTCGAATCGATCTGTGGCATCAGGCGTTCGCGTTCTTGCAAACCAAGGAGCCGCAGGATTCCAGTTCCACGCGCAAGAGCAGCCAAGCCGCTGCGCTGGTAGATTTTCAGAGCTCTGGCTGCTGCGGCAATACGGCCCGGATAAGGCAGCAGGCGGCGATACACGAGATCGCGCGCGATTCGCGAAAAAAGTGGCCTCTTGTACTTCTGCTCAATTTGAGAGCGAGCGCGTTCGAGTAATTGCCCGTACTCCACTCCCGAGGGGCACGCGGACTCGCAATTGCGGCAATTCAGGCAGCGATCGATGTGCAGCACGAAAGAATCACCAAGTTCGAGGCGCCCCTGATCCACCAGCGCCATCTGCCGAATACGACCGCGCGGAGAATCCGCCTCGCGCCCCCAGAGACGGTACGTGGGACACTGATTCGAGCACAGCGCGCAGTGCACGCAGCGCGAGTAGTCTTCATATTCGGGCTTATCAATAGACGTAAAACCGCTGAGCGTCAAAGCGAATTCGCGTTGCGCTTCTTCGTGAGTTTGCGGTGCAGGCGCGGCCACGATTCTAGATGCCTCCAATGAATCGGCCGGGACTAAAAATGCCAACCGGGTCGAAAACTTTTTTCACCTTCTGCATCTGTGCCAGATCGTGGCGTTCTGGCCCCCAAACTTTTAGCGCGGATTTCCATTCCGAGGGACACCAGGGAATCGTCATATTCGCGCCAAGCGATGCGCCGGCCGTGAGAATTTGATTCGTAGCAGCAACTACTTGACGATGGGACGCTTGGCTGAGATCTGCAGGGAGCAGAGCGAAGTGGATTATACCCAGACTCCGGGCCATGACGGCCCAGGGTAGTTGGTTCGTATCGGCCGCCTTTATTGCAGCCGTCAGAGCGTCTTTCAGTGGTGCGGACAGCACGCTGATCTTGACGATCGTAGTCGCGGGTGATGACTCGAGTGCGATCGGAATGAACTCGCGTTTGAAGGCGAACGCTGCAGCACGAACGCGATCTGCGAGTATGGTCACATTGTCCGCCGCCGACTCCGCCGCCATACGTCGCAGCTCGGCCTCGTAGCGCAAAAGAACGTTCTCTTTGCCGGAATATCCAATTGTTAGAGCCCAATGGCCAGGCGAAAGCACACCAGTTGGCATTGGACTTGTTGCGAGCCGCTCGGCACCTGCAGTGGAGAAAAGATCCGCGACGCGCGGGCTCAAGAGATCGAACGTCATCGGCGTAAGCGGTGATTGCGCAACGCGATTCCGCATTTCAATGGCGCGGTCGAGATTTTCAAACGTGGCGACCAAGCCTCGGCTTGCCACCGGCATCGGAAAGGTCTTGAAGTTCACGCGGGTGATTGGGCCTAACGTGCCCAAGGAGCCGATCATCAATTTGTGTAAATCGTATCCGGTGACATTTTTGACCACGTTGCCACCGCTTTTCGAGCGAACACCTTCTCCTAAAACAAATTCCATCCCGAGTACATAGTCTCGCGCTGTGCCGTAAAATTGCCGCAGAGGAGTATCAACGCCCGATGCAATTGTGCCACCCACGGTGGCGCGATCGAAAAATGGGACGGCTAACGGCAGAAACTGGCGATGCTGGGCGAGCGCCTCGGCTACTTTTCGCAGCGGCACACCCGTTTCAACGCTCAGAGTAAGATCGCCGGGATCGTACGCGATAATGCGATTTAGGCGGGTCGTGTCGAGAGCAACGTCGTACCGCGCAGGTGGCGAGCCGATTCCGAGTTTTGTTCGCGCTCCGCTTGCGATCAGCGCAAGTTTCTCGGCGGCCGCATACTTTACGATCTCGACGACTTCTTCTACTGAGCAGGGGCGAACAATAACGGAGGGCGATTTTCCGTCAACTGCGTATGTGTTCATTTCTGCAAGATCGGTGGAGACATGCTCTGTTCCCACGATATCAGGCAGGCGCGAAGAAGCGGTTTTGCTCGCGGTAGTCACGCGACGGAAGCTCCCGCTACCGGTAGAGGACGAATGTGAATTTCGCCGCAACCTTTTTTGTTCGGAAAGATTTTCTCAGGATTTAGCAGCCCAATCGGATTGAACGCGTCACGCACTCCGCGCATCAAATCAAGATCGGCTTCGCTGAATAGCAGCGGCATCAACCGGTCCTTTTCCATGCCGACTCCGTGCTCGCCGGTGATCGAGCCTCCCATTTCGATGCAGAACTGAATAATCTCATCAGCGGCGGCGATCACGCGCTTCAACTGATTCTCATCGCGCGCATCAAAGAGAATCAGCGGGTGAAGGTTGCCGTCGCCGGCGTGAAAAATATTGCCAATCGGAAACCCATATCGCTCGCTTATTTCGGTAATGCGTCGGAGAGTGGCCGGCAGCTTCGTGCGGGGAATCACGCCGTCCTGCACGTAGTAGGTTGTCGAGAGCCGGCCGACGGCGCCGAACGCATTCTTGCGCCCCTTCCACAGTAAATCGCGCTCGCGCGAATCTTTCGCCACCCTTACTTCGCGAGCACGGTGTGCGCGGCAGATTTCTGCCACTTCTTCGGCCTGCGATTCAACGCCTTCGCGCACGCCGTCCACATCAATCAGCAACACAGCAGCGCTATCAATGGGAAAGCCAGCATGCACATATGCTTCCACGGCTCGTAGCGTGTAGCCATCAAGCATTTCACACGCGGCAGGAGTAATACCGCGCGCCGTGATATCGACTACGGTCTCGGTGGTGTCGTCCAGCGTGTCAAAAATCGCGAGCAAGGTTTTCACCGACTCGGGCAGTCGCGTAAGCTTCACTGTGATCTCGGTAAGGAGCCCGAGAGTGCCTTCGGACCCGACAAATAATCCAGGCAGGTCGTACCCTGGCGAATCGAGCGCAGAACTTCCCATGCGAATCAACTCGCCGGTCGGCAGAACCATCTCGAGCTCGAGTACATGGTTCGTCGTAACACCGTACGCGAGCGTGTGCGGGCCGCCGGAATTTTCCGAAACGTTGCCGCCGATCGTGCAAGCCTTCTGACTCGACGGGTCGGGCGCGAAATGGAGCCCGGTGTGCGCTACTGCTGCGCTCAGATCTGCATTCACGACTCCCGGCTGAACGATAGCTCGCTGGTTTTCGACGTCCACTTCCAGAATGCGATTCATCTTCGAGAAAATGGCGAGAATACCGCCGTGCCGCGCTAGCGCTCCGCCCGATAGCCCCGTGCCGGCTCCGCGGCCAACAATGGGAGTCTTGTAACGATTGGCGATCTCGACGAGGCCGACGATGTGCTCCTTAGTGCACGGGAATACGACGCAATTCGGACGCGCTACCTCGACCGAGCCGTCGTATTCGTAAAGGATAAGGTCCTCTGGCTCGTGCAACACCGCGTCTGAGCCGAGCAGCTTTTTCAGGTCTTGAAGGAGCCGGGGTTCCATGAATTTATATGGCTTTGGCCCTTAGGCGTGGCTGTTACCGATCTTTTCGGTTGCCCGCACGACAGATGACATCGCAACTATAGCCGCCTGTAGAGGGGCAGTCAACGCACGTCCAAGTCCATCGAATCACCGAATTATTAAGCGCCAGCCGCGTCCGTCCCAGTGCAGTTTCGGGTGTATATTGTTTCCCTTGTAACGGTTTCGCACGAGGTGGCTGGTGAGTAAGCCGAAAATTTTATCGACGCGCCCGTTGTTTCCGGCGGCTCGAGAAATTCTGGATCGGTATTTCGAAGTCGAATACGGGAAGCCTGGTGAACAGATTTTCCGCAGCGAATTGTTGAAATGTGTGGCCGATAAGGAAGGCCTGATCTGCTTACTCACCGAAACGGTCGATGAAGAGCTCCTCGCCGCCGCGCCGAAGTTGCGCATCGCCGCAACTGTTTCGGTCGGCTTCGACAATATTGACGTCGCCGCCTGCACGAGACGCAAAGTGGTTGCGACAAATACACCCGGTGTGCTCGACGACACGACCGCGGATTTTGCCTGGACACTCCTGATGGCAATCGCCCGGCGCTTGCTCGAAGGCGACGAGTGGATGCGCTCGGGAACCTGGCCAGGATGGGATCTCGATCAGCTGCTTGGAGGCGATGTTTGGGGCAAGACGCTTGGCATAATGGGATTCGGGCGAATCGGGCGCGGTGTGGCGCGTCGTGCGCAAGGCTTTCGGATGAAAGTGCTTTACAGCGATGCGGTAAGGGCGCCCGCGGACGTCGAAAAGGAGCTGCGTGCGGAATTTGTCGACCGCGATCGCCTCTTTCGAGAATCCGATTTCATCAGCCTTCACGTTCCGCTCTTGCCCGATACGCGGCACCTGATTTCGAAGGACAATCTCGACAAAATGAAATCAACCGCATATTTGATCAATACGTCGCGCGGGCCTGTGGTTGACGAGGCGGCGCTCGCGGATGCATTACAGCAAAAGAAAATCGCCGGAGCGGCTCTCGACGTGTTCGAAGCCGAACCAAAAGCCAACCCGGCCCTGCTCGGACGAAAAGACGTTATCCTGACGCCGCATATCGCCAGTGCTTCCGTTGAAACGCGGACGAAGATGGCGGTGATGGCTGCGAACAACGTCGTAGCGTGCTTCGAGGGCAAGCGGCCGCTTAATGCTCTTAACGGGGACGCGCTTGGCTTGAAATGAAAAGACTCATGCCCCATTGTTCACCGACTGCCTAAAACAGCGTGAAAGAAACGGCCCTCCGCGTTTTCCGCGAAACACTCGCCGCAATCGATATCCAGGCGGCGCTTGAGCGCAAGCTCGATTGCGACGGTAAATCTGTTCACGTCGAAGCCAACACAATCAATCTTGCGGATTTCTCTGAATTCGTCGCCATCGCGATTGGCAAAGCTGCCTTTCCTATGGCGGAAGCTCTGGTCAATGTTCTCCCTTCGGATTGCTCTCCGGAAGGAATACTGGTCGCGCCTGCCGCTCCCACGCGCGCTCTGCCACGCTGGAAGACTTTCATCGGCGGCCATCCAATTCCGACGGAAGCAAGTTTTGTCGCCGGCCGCGCCATTCTTGAACGGCTGGCGCGCTGCGACGAGCAAACTCTCGTTTTCTTCCTCGTGTCTGGCGGTGGCTCGGCGCTGGTTGAGCAGGCTCTCGATCCCTCGGTGAGTCAGCAAGACTTTGAGAAATTGAATCAAGTGCTGGTTACCTGCGGCGCCCCGATTGAAGAGATCAATGTCGTGCGAAAACATCTTTCGGCCACCAAAGGCGGACGCCTCGCTGCTGCTGCACCGCGCTCGATGAAGATCACGTTGGGTGTAAGTGATGTGCCCCAAGGATATGAGTCTGCGCTCGCCTCAGGACCGACATTGCCCGATCCAACCACAATCGCCGACGCTCAACGAATCGTGGCTCGATACCATTTGCTGCCGGCCTTCCCGGCGTCTGTCCGAGAAATCTTTGAGAAGCAGCGCTTGCGAGAAACTCCCAAGGAATCCGATCCTGAGTTTGCACGGGCGCATTTCTCGTTGCTTCTTGGAACGCACGATCTGTTGCACGCCGCACACCATGCCCTGGAAGGCGAAGGAATCTACTGCATCGCCGACAACACGACCGACAATTGGCCCCTCGAAAAAGCTGCCGATCATCTGCTGGCATTGCTGGAATCGACAAAATCGAGCGACCCGAAGCAACGCTGCGCAATTGTTTCCGGTGGCGAAGTGAGCAGCCCTGCGGCGGGAGACGGAATGGGCGGCCGCAATTCTGCTTTCGTTCTGGCATGCGTACTGAAAATTGCGGGTAAACATATTGCCGTACTCAGTGCAGGCACTGACGGCATCGACGGGAACAGTCCCGCCGCAGGTGCCGTGGCAGACGGCGAGACCCTAGCTCGCGCGCGCGCAAAAGGTCTTGATCCGGTGGACTTTCAGAAACGCAGCGATGCTTTCAATTTCTTTTCGGCGCTTGGCGATGCGATTATCACGGGACCGACTGGCAATAATTTGCGCGACCTGCGAATTCTTATCGCACACTGACTAGATCGCCCTTGTAGGCCAGCGGTTAGAGAAGCCCCTTCACCCACCCGCCGTCAACCGCGATCGTAGTGCCATTGATCGAACTGGCTCGTTCGGACGCAAGAAAAGCGACAAGCGCTGCGAATTCTTCCGGTCGTGCCAGGCGTCCGATGGGTATTTCCGAACTCCATGTGTCGTAAATCTGATCGCGCGGAACTCCCGCAATTCGCGCCTGTTTTTCAGCCAACTCGTCGAGGCGTTCCGTCAAGGTGTATCCCGGGCACACATTGTTCACTGTGATTCCGCTCGCTCCAAGCTCATTTGCCAGCGTTTTGCCCAGACCGGTCACCGCGGCGCGCAACGAATTGGAGAGAAGCAGTCCATCAATCGGCTGCTTCACGGATACGGAAGTGATCGTCAGGAAGCGTCCCCAACGGTTTTGCCGCATGCGCGGCAGAACTTCGCGCGCGAAGTAGACGGTGCTTAGCAGCGTAAGGTCGATCGCGGCGCGCCACTCGTCCAGCGTGATGTCGAGAAACTTCTTTGCAGGCGGTCCACCGGCATTCGTGACGCATATATCGATTCGCCCGAATTTGTGTTCCACAGCATCAACAAAACTGCTCACCGACTCAAAACTCGTCACATTCAGCGCCTGCCAAAAAATCTGCGCGCCGCTGGCTCGTTCAATTTCCGCGGCGGTGCGCTCGAGTTCATCCGCCGTGCGGGCGCAAATCGCCACATGGCAGCCTTCTTTGGCAAACTCTTCCGCCACAGCGCGACCCAGCCCCTTGCTTGCCGCGGCGACGATCGCCACGCGTCCCTTCAGTCCCAGATCCATTCGCTTATTCCTTTTTGGTTCCCTGGCGAAGATATGCGTCGTCGCCGCGAATCCACTCTTCGCGTCGAGGCGCAAAGAAATCGATATCCACAGTGTCTTCCAACGCCACCGCTTCGTGCGGCATATGTGCCGGGATAACCAGAATTTCGCCGGCGCGGACCGTGGTCGTTTCGCCGCCATCAAAATTAAACTTCAGCGCGCCAGACAGAATCATTGTGTACTGCTCGCTGCGATGGGAATGGCGAGGTACAAGCGCGCCGCGCGAAAGCAGAACCCGCGCGAGCGTTCCATCTTCGCCGCTTACCATCTGCCGAGTAATGATTTCGCTCAACTTGTCGGTTTTAACCTTTTCCCATGGCGTTGCCACCGGCATCGCGCACCTCTTCTCTTCAAGATTGATTGCGTTGGAATCGTGTATCGAACGGGAGAAATCGTCAATGGCTTTCGCGCGTAGCAAACGGTCAAACTCATTCTAAAATCGCTTACGCTTAGCTGGCAGTTCGATTAAGATGCGCGCGTCGGGGTCTTGCCCTGCGGGGTATCAGGAGGAACGTATGAGGCGGCGCGCAGTTCTTCTCGGGGTCTTCCTAATTCTCGCAACGACTGCCTCGGCGCAGATTGGCAAAAGCGTTTCGGTCGCAGCCGGAACACCTGAAGACAAAGATCTCGCAGCGATTTATGCCGCACCCGACGGTCCCAACAAAATTGCCCTGCTCGATAAATTCATGGTCGACCACGGCACGGGTGATCTCGCTCTCCTCGGCGATCAGCTCTATGCGCAAACCTATCTTGCGCAAAAGAACTACGCGAAGGTGTACGAGTACGGCGACAAAGCTATGGCGCTCGATCCGGACGATTTCTCCGCCCTGCTCCTAATGGTGCACGCGGCCGACGAACAAGGCGACGCTCAGAAGATTTATACCCTCGGTGAGAAAGTAGATCCTATGCTTGCGCGATACCAGGCATCTCCCGCGCCTGCGGGTATGGGTGAGGATCAATGGTCCGCAGAAAAGACACAGAATCTAAAAGACGCCCAGGCGGATCGCAACTACGTGCAGTACACGATGGTCAATGCAGCATATAAGACAAAAGATTTGCCGCCGCGTATCCAACTACTGGAACGGTACGCCAAAGCTTTTCCGGATTCGCAGTACACGCTGGCCGTTCGCGAACAAACTGCGATCGCTTACCAGCAAGCGCAGAATACTCCGAAGATGATTGAGACGGCGCAGACCATTCTCACGAAAGATCCCGACAACATTTCGATGTTGCTCCTACTCGCCGACAACTGGAGCGAGAATGGCCAGCAACTCGACAAAGCGGCAGCCGATGCCAAGAAAGCGCTAGACCTGCTGGGAAAATCTCAAAAGCCCGACAATGTCCCCGATGACCAATGGCAAAAACAAGTTTCGATTCAGAAAGGGCTCGCCTATTCCGCCCTGGGCCAGGTCTACGTGAATAATAATCAGAATGCGCAAGCGGTCGATGCGTTCAAGCAGGCAAGTCCGCTTTTGAAATCCGATGCGTTCAGCTACGGCCGCAATCTTTACCGTTTGGGGTTCACTCTCGCCAAAATGCAGCGAACAGCCGAAGCACGAACCGTGTTGACAGAGGCCGTGTCAGTCAACAGCCCCTATAAGGGGAAGGCTCAGGAGACGTTGAACAAAATCGGAGGGGCGACCAAGAAAAGCACGCACAAAGCTGCCTCTTGAGATCGCAGATCGCTCTAGTTCGTTAATCGGCGGGCGTAACAGAGTTTTGTTCAGTTGAGCTTTTAAGCTCGTCCAGATTTCGGACCACCTGCTGCCAATTCTTCTTGTTCTTCTTGTTCGAAAAAGGCGCATTCAAATCGCTGTAATAAGAAAGAACGGCGGAACGCAATTCGGGAGACACTTGTGCGAAATGGGCTTTTGCTAGCCTATCGAGGAGCTCCGCATAGGTTTTGTCCGCCAGGGGATATTGTCCCGGTCCGGTAACGCTCCCAGTGTCGAAGTTATCGTTTAATAGCTGCACGCGGCCTTCTGTTTTCTTCTGCTCCAAAAGCTTTCCGTAATTGACGATGGTTTCGTTAAAGCTTGCCTCAAACATTTTCTCCGTCTCGGGAGTCGGCGTTCGGAACGACAAGGTTCTGAAAGGTCCAATCTTGGGGACAATGCGAATAAGAAACGCGAGAACCTTTGTCCCGAAGCCGGGTTCTTGGTATTTTTCTTTCCAATTCTTCGCATAACTGGCGCGTGACAGATGATAGAGGAATTTCTGCTCGGTCATGCCGGGTGTTGTCCGCTGAATATCATCTTTCTTCAAGTCCCAGGCGACCTTCGTCGTTTCTGGGATTAACCCGCTGACCGTGTGCCGGTACGTCGCAATCGCAAGGTCGTAATTGGTGAAGATGGATTTCAACTCGATCGAGTATGTTTCATCAAACGCTCTTTCGAGAAGCGGCTGAGCCACCTGGAATCCGATGTAATCATGATAGGCATCGGGCGCATAGTGACCCTTCGCCACTTGCAGCACGTCGAATCCGAATTCCGTTTTGAGGTGAGCCGAAGGATTTTCGTCGTAAGTAATCACGTCTCCATACTTCTTGCGAAGCTTGGGATAAAGAATCGGCACCGAGCGGTTCACGGCGATCCGATGCCCATTGTTGTCCGCCGCATAGTGAGCCAGAGCGCCAAGCGCGAAGGCATATTCGTCCAGATCTTTCGAATCTTTGATCAGCGTTTCCACGAAATCGCCGGTGCGGACGTAATGGACCAGATCGCTGAATAAATGGCTCCCGAAAGGGTAGTAGCCCATATCCTGAATGATCGAGCCGCCATACGCGTATGCGTGTGCGTCTTTCAGTTCGTCTTTCGTCGCATCCGGAAACCGCTGGAGAAGAAGCGGCCGAATCGAATCCTTCCACGCCGAATCGATGATCGCTTCGTGGGTCAGAACTGAAAAGGCCTGCAGGTCACCACCGGACGTCAGCAGCAAAAGAGATAGGACTACAACGATTGGCGTAAGACGGCTTCTGATCAAGTGTGCACGCGCTGTCATATCAGAGATCAAGGGTCTTGGAGGAGAGCTTCGGACTTATGTAAATGATTCTCCGTCTTTACCGAACGGATCACGCCCGCCTGTGAGCCTCTATATTCATTCTCCTACTTGATTCTCCTACATCGCTTTCATCGGGATGAATCAGGTGGACTACTTAAGCTTCCGCAGATAGCGCTGTAGGCAGGATTTGCGAATAACGACCAAATGAAACCGACGAGATTCAACGGGCGTTTGGAGGAGGCAAGCCTGGCACCCGCTTTTACAAAGGCGCCAGAAGTTGGGAACCGGCGTTGCAGATGGCGGTGGGCGCAGTCTTGTGCGAACTTTTCTCTGCCAAAATTCCCTGCTAACAGGGAAAAATGCAGGGAATATTTAGGTTTTGGCGAGACTCAGATCAGATAACGTTCTGCCGGAGAACACTTTGCAGAGGAAAGGCGGTTTTCATATAAATCGGAACAGGGAACGATCAGGGAATTAACAGGATGGAAATTCCCTGATATGAGGCTGCGAGCAGCGGGAGCGCGCGTACCTATGAGATTTCAACGAGCTAGGTTATAAAGTCCGGAGAATCCTTCTTTCTTGTTTTCGCCAGTCGAGCGGTATGTCGGCAAGCATCCACTTCAAAGAGAGATCGTGCGGATGTGTACCCGCTAACACTGTTTCAACGATCTTTGGGGACAAACGTGCGCACCGCATGATCCGCATTATGTAGGTTCGCGTGAGTCCCGATTTCTGCATGAGATGATCGATCGACTCGATCTCGCCGGCCACAATTCGCTCGTACCAGTCACGTGCGCGGGCAATCGCTTTCACCAATGACGGAACACATCCAAGATGGCTGTTTGGGATGCCGCGAGGAGGAATCGTTCGGGTTTGGCCTCCCCGCTTGTGAACCTGGAACTCGCCCGTCAACGTCATTGTGTCGGACCCGCGCGCGCACCAAGAACGGACCGCCTCAGGGCGCTGTCCCAGGAGAGCCGCGATCAGCTTGATGCGGTCAAGTTCGATCCACACCGCTGTCTGCCCGACAGTCACGCGCCGGAGTACATTTCTGATGAACTCATGTTGCCGGGAACTCTCAAGTTCTGGCCATCTCGTGGCCAGATCCTTAGACCTCTCCGCGACTGTACCCTTGCTTGGACCGTTCTGCATCCCGGTGACACATCGACCCGGTGTTTGGAGCTAGAGTCGAATTTGCGACGTTACGAACTGCTCCAGCTCTTGAGCCGGGAATCGAGCGATCGCCGGCCTTAAGCCGGACTTGCGAATGACGGTCTGCGAGGTGTAATAGCGGTAGCGCCTCGCATTCTTGACGGCATGTGTCGGTGTGAACCGTGCGCCATTGCTGTCGAAGAGTTTGCCGGTGAGCAAACTTTTCATGGAAAGAGATGCCCCCACACGGCGGGCCTGATTATTTTCTGCAAGGCGCGCTGCGACCTTGTTCCACAGCTCGCGAGGGATGATTGCTTCGTGCAGACCTGGATGAGACTTTTCTCGATGGACGATCTCCCCGATGTAGACGCGATTGTTCAGGAGATGGTAGAGGGCACCGCGCGAGTATGACGCACCTCCTGAGGCTCGCCCAGCAGAACTGATTCGCGCCTTACTGCGGATTCCCTTACAGTCCAGGTAATCTTTGAGTTCGGTGCCGCACCCAAGGCGTAAGTACGCTTGGAAAATTCGACGAACCGTTCGTGCTTCCTTGTGGTTGACGACGAGGCGACGGTCCACGCAATCGTAGCCGTGAGGAACGACGCCTCCCATCCACATACCCTTCTTCTTGGAAGCCGCAACTTTGTCCCGAATCCTCTCACCCGTAACTTCGCGCTCGAACTGAGCGAATGATAACAATACGTTCAAGGTGAGACGGCCCATCGAAGTAGTCGTGTTGAATTGCTGGGTGACGGAAACGAAGCTGACCCCATGTGAGTCGAATATTTCGATAATCTTAGAGAAGTCAGACAGGGATCGAGTGAGACGATCAACCTTGTAGACGACGACCGTTTCGATTTTGCCGCCCAGAATGTCGTCCAAGAGTCGTCTTAGAGCAGGACGCTCCATTGTTCCGCCGGAGAATCCTCCATCGTCGTAGTGGGCATTCACCGCAGTCCAGCCTTCATGTTTCTGGCTCAGAATAAAAGCGCAGCAGGCCTCTCGCTGGGCCTCAAGAGAGTTGAAGGACTGCTCCAGCCCTTCCTCGGAGGACTTGCGGGTATAGATGGCGCACCGGACATGTTTGTCAGTCATTGTTGTGATGGTTGAATAGCCTTGACGTCATTGAGTCCGAAGAAGGCAGGGCCGGACCAGCGCGTGCCCGTGATCTTGCGCGCAATCTCGGAGAGGCTGCAGTAGTCAGTCCCACGATACTCGAAACCTGATTCACCGACTGCTACCTCGTGCGTTTCGCCGCGCCACTGGCGAATCAGGCGGGTTCCCGGCTTGATCCTGCGCTGAGTTCTGGGCTCGGCGGAGCCAGCAGGTCTTTCCAGCCCTCGAGCAATGCGACGGAGTTCAGAGAGCGTCCAAGGCTTGAGTCCTCCACGGGCTCTCTCCTGGATTTTGTAAGCCAGGAACGGAATCATTACCTCCCTGCGGATTCCACCTGGCACCGTTCTCCCGTAAAGCTTCTGCCATAAAGTCTGCAACTGTTGGCGCGACAAAACGTGCAGCTGACCGATCTCTCCAGGTATGCCCACTGACACCTCCTCTTAGTAGCGTCACATTCCCGCTTGCGGCAGGCAAACAGTCAAGCAGAAGTGTCTGGCAACCTAGCACTCTGCCGAGGCGTTCACTCCGAAGTTGACAATCTGTGACGTTCAAATTTTCTGCTACCACCCGCACATTCTTTCCTGCAGGATTTCCCGGTCAAAGGAGATATGGAAATGACTAAGAGAATTCTTGCGGTCGAATACCTTCCGGTCACAGCACTGAGGCCAAATCCGAAGAATCCGCGTTCGCACACAGAGAAGCAAATTCGTCAGATTGCGAACAGCATCCGCGCCTTCGGGTTCAACGTCCCCGTATTAGTTGACAGCCAATTGAGAGTAATTGCCGGCCACGGCCGAGTGCTTGCCTGCAAGCGTCTCGGGATATCCGAAGTTCCGACAATTCGCTTGGAGCACCTATCGGAACACCAAATTCGCGCATTCACCATTGCCGATAACCAGCTTACCGAAAACGCCCACTGGGACGACCGGCTGCTCGGCGAAGAGCTCAAGATCCTTTCAGAAGCAGAACTGGATTTCAATTTGGAGGTCACTGGCCTCGAAATGTGCGAGATCGATATATTCATTGAGAACCTCGCTCCGGTTGCTCAGCAAGGGGAGGACCCCGCTGACGCAATTCCGGACTCGGAATCAAAGCCTCAAGTCACAAAGCCGGGTGATTGCTGGGTCTTGAATCGCCATCGAGCCTTTTGTGGCGATGCGCGAGACGTCTCCGCCTATTCCGTTCTGATGAAGGGCCAGCGCGCCCAGATGGTATTTACGGATCCTCCCTACAACGATCCGATTGACGGCTATGTGACCGGGTTCGGGAGAATCCATCATCCCGAATTCGCGGTTGCGTCGGGCGAAATGACCTCTTCGGAATTCATCGAGTTCCTGTACCACTTCATGGCCCAAGTGGCCCGCAATAGCGTGGACGGGGCCTTGCAGTTCATCTGCATGGATTGGAGGCATTCAGCCGAATTAATTTCGGCTGCTCACTCCGTTTACTCAGAATTCAAAAACATATGTGTCTGGGTGAAGGAGAATGCCGGGCAGGGCTCGCTCTATCGCAGCCAACACGAGTTCGTTTTCATCTTCAAGAATAGTAAGAAGCCCCACCGAAACAACATTCAACTCGGACAATACGGTCGCTACCGCACGAACGTTTGGAACTACCGACGCGCAAATTCCTTATCTCGGAATCCTGAAGAAGGGGTTTTGTCTCACCTCCACCCCACGATCAAACCGGTCGAACTGGTTGCCGACGCAATTCTGGACTGCACCGCCCGTGGAGACATTGTGCTCGATGCGTTCCTGGGCAGCGGTACGACCGTTATCGCTGCCGAGCGCACGGGCCGCCTCTGCTACGGGATCGAACTCGATCCGCGTTACGTCGACACGATTGTGCGCAGGTGGCAACTCTTTACCGGACTCGATGCCGTTCACGAAGTCACGGGACAGGCTTTCACTCAGCGCGAAGAGGAGATGGTTGATGCCAGATAGTGACGATCATTTACAGGAAGAGGTCGGATATGGGAAGCCTCCCAAGCACACTCAATTTCAGAAAGGTGTCAGCGGAAATCCGCGAGGTAGGCCGAAAGGAGCTCTGAGTCTGTCGGCTATCGTGAAGCGAACTCTTAAGGAGAAAGTTGTTATCAACGAGAACGGAGTACGGAAGACCGTTACCAAGCTCGAGGCAGCAGTCAAGCAGGTGGCCAATAAGTCGGCATCTGGGGATCTGCTGGCGATGAGACAACTCACACCGCTCGCCGTCGCTGCTGAGATTGAAACTACCTTAGCGAGGAATAACCCGGATCTCTCTGAAGCAGATCAAAAGGTCATGACCCGATTTCTTCAAAGGTTACAGAAAACTGAGAAAGGAGAAGACGATGGCAACAATGACTAAGGCTGAATTTCACGTAGCCTTGCGGATGGATTTCGCCGCTTTTGTAGAACGAAGTTTTTATGAGTTAAATCCCCAGACAGATTACCTTCACAATTGGCATATCGAGGTTATTGCCGAAGCGCTCGAGCAGTGTCGGACCGGCAAGTTGCGGCGGCTCATTATTAACGTTCCACCGCGATCCCTCAAGTCTCACATGGCCTCGATCGCATTTCCGGCCTATCTACTCGGACGCGATCCTTCCTCCCGGATCATTTGCGCCAGTTATGCGCAAGACCTCGCAGACAAGCTGGCCGGAGATTGCCGGTCATTGATTCTCTCAGACTTCTATCGGGAACTGTTTCCCGCAACTCGCCTTGCCACCAAGAAGCCCGCGTTAAGTGATTACATGACGACGGAGACAGGCTTTCGTTTGTCAACCTCTGTGGGTGGCGCTCTGATGGGCCGGGGTGCCGGTTGGATCATTATTGATGATCCTCTGAAGCCGGACGAGGCATTATCCGAGACTCAACGTAAGTCTGCCAACGATTGGTTTAACCACTCGGTCATAAGCCGTTTGAATGACAAGAATACCGGCTGCATCATTCTCATCATGCAGAGGCTTCATGAGGACGATCTGGTCGGTCACGTTTTGAAACATGGTGGGTGGAAGCTCCTTTCGTTTCAGGCGATCGCAGAAAGAGATGAAAGCTACACCGTCTATACTCCGTTCGGCAAGCGGACGTTCACCAGACGCCAAGGCGAAGCCTTACACCCGGAACGTGAGTCTCTCGAAACACTCGGTCGTATCCGCGAGATTCAAGGCGAATACAACTTCGCTGGCCAATACCAACAGGCTCCTTCGCCTTTGGGTGGCGGCATGGTCAAGATTTCGTGGTTTAAAAGGTATAAACCGAGTGAGCTTCCTGAGGAATTTGAGCTGGTGTTTCAGAGTTGGGACACAGCCAACAAAAGCACGGAGCTAAGTGATTACAGTGTTTGCACGACCTGGGGGTTGCGGAAAGACCACCTCTACCTGGTGCATGTATTTCGTCAACGCCTGGACTACCCAGACTTGAGACGGGCTGTGAAACAGCAAGCTGCAACGCATAAGGCCACGACTATCCTAATCGAAGACAAAGCCTCGGGAACCCAGCTCATTCAAGATCTGCGAGCCGACGGTGTACACGGCGCGACTCGCTACGAACCTAAAGTAGAAAAGATCATGCGCATGCATTCGGTCACGAGCACCATCGAAAATGGCTTTGTCCATATTCCCGACGAAGCGCATTGGCTCCCGGAATACCTGCACGAGATGTCTAGCTTCCCGAGAGGCAAGTATGACGACCAAGTAGATTCAACTTCGCAAGCGCTGGATTGGGGCAAAAATGGGACCCTCAACAACTCTTGGGTGTGCGTAGGTGCCCGCGAGCACGCGGAAAAGTCACGCAATCCAGTTTCAACGAATGGTAAAACGGCATACCTACCCGGATATGTAAGAGCATTTCCGATCCGATGACTACGAGCACTACCGGAATGGTTCGGCAGAAGTTGTGCATCCCTTCGATCGTTTTGAAATTTTTTGTCTCGATATCCAGCCCCGGTGTTTGCAAATGGGACCCTTGATAGCTCGAGAGGCTAACTCGGGCTTGCTCCTCCGTTCCCTTGGTTTCATTTTCTCGTGGTGACAGCGCCCGTCGATTCTTGAAACTTGGCGAGCGATTCGATTTCGTGCCAACCATGGTTCTATCCGAGACTCGTAGCCTATCGCTATTTCTGATTCTCTAAGGGGCATAGCGTGACAACGGTGACTCGTGCCGAAGCACACGGGGTCGACAATTTATATGATAACAGACTTAAACGTTTAGTTATATATATTCTCGATACTTATATGGCAATGAGCTGATTCCTGATTGATGCGTTACAAGTCCAAGCGCGTTGTTTCAAATTGCCTGTCAGGCCTGCGCAATCGGTGTCCCGCCCCTTGCAAGTTGCTGTAAATTGACCCGAGCAGGACGGGAGGCTACAGCATATGAACCAAATAGTTAGATATCCGTTGCTTGTTTTGGCGATGGGACTCTTGACACTCTGGCTCTCGGCGAAGATTGGTGCTTTTTTTCGTAAGAGGCGACAGAATCCCCAAGAGGCCGAGCGCGAAGATTTCGGCTTTGTCGTGGCCGGCACCATGACATTGCTCGCCCTTATCATTGGGTTCAGCTTCTCGATGGCTAGCAGCAGGTACGATCAGCGCAAAAACCTCGAGGAGTCAGAGGCCAACGCAATCGGTACGGAATATATCCGGGCGGACTTTCTGCCCGTCGCCGATGCGGCAAGAGTGCGTACTCTGCTCAGGAGCTATCTCGATCAGCGTGTTTTGTTCTTTGAAACTCGGGACGATCGTAAGCTTCGGCAGATCGACGCTGCGACTGCGCAAATAGAAACCGATCTATGGTCCGCTGTCCAAGTTCCGGCTGCGGCGCAGCCGACACCCCTGGTTACCACTGCGGTCACGGGTATGAATGATGTGTTGAACTCCAAGGGATGTACACAAGCCGCCTGGTTGAACCGCATACCAATGGCAGCCTGGGGTCTGATGGCAGCAATCGCCATCTGCTGTAACCTATTGATTGGATATGGTGCGCGTCGCGGAGAAGCAAAAGGCATTTTGCTTTTAGTTCTACCGCTTATTCTATCCATCTCATTCACTCTCATCGCGAACATAGACAGCCCGCGCGGCGGGATGGTTCGCGTACACCCGCAGAATCTAGAAAGCCTTTCTCAGTCCTTGCGTGCGCACTAATCGAGGCCAAGAAGACCTGGCCACGACTTGGTCGTCTCAATGTATGTGAAGAGATCCTGTTCTTGACACTCATCTGGAAACGCGCCGGTTTCCCAGAATGCCGTTTATCAGACGGCTGGTAAATTCGTTGTGCCAACGGTGGGAGAAGGATACGATTCATAGGCCACAGGCCCGAGTCGGAAATCCTTATTGAAAACGAGCATCGATACCCCTGAAGGAGACTTCTCTCTCAGTGCCCAATCGAAACCGGTTTCTGCCGCATCCGAGGTCGATGCTCGAGCGTTTCGTCCACAGCGAAACGTCTAGCTCCGTCCTTCTCTTTGGAGCCACCGTTGTGGCCTTGGTTTGGGCAAATTCGCCATGGAGCGTATCTTACTTCGCACTTTGGAAGCTTCCGTTGAAAATAAGTCGCCACCCTCTTTTCTCGATGGACCTACATCACTGGATCGACGACGGGTTGATGGTACTGTTTTTTCTGGTTGTCGGGCTTGAGATCAAGCGCGAGATCGTTAAGGGTGAGTTATCTTCTTTTCGTCAAGCGGCTCTTCCAGTCATGGCCGCGCTCGGCGGCATGGTCCTCCCCGCGCTTCTCTATTTCGCACTGAATCAATCAGGCCCGGGCGCGCGCGGTTGGGGCATCCCGATGGCGACGGATATCGGTTTCGCGATGGGTGTTCTCGCGCTGCTCGGCAAGCGTATCCCTTCGAGCCTGCGCGTGTTCATGCTCGCGTTGGCTATCGTGGACGACGTCGGAGCCATCCTCGTTATCGCATTTTTTTATACTCCCACGATTTCTCTATCGGCTCTGGCGGCGGCCGGCGGTTTGTTGGCGCTCCTCGTAGTCGTTGCAATGCGTCGGGCTCCTATCTCCGTCTATATGGTTGTGGGCTTTTTTTTCTGGGCGGCGGTGCTGAGTTCTGGAGTGCATGCAACGATTGCTGGAGTGATTCTGGGGCTTATCGCGCCGATCAAACCAAAATTCCGACCGGAGGAGTTGGCTGAGAGTGCGGAGCCCCTCCTGAGAAATTTCCGAACCCAGATCTCGAGTAAGGACAAATCGTCGGCGGAGGCAACGCTCGCAGAACTGGATCAACTTCTCCGTGGCACTGATTCTATTGCCGAGCGCCTCGAAAGAAGCGTTCATCCCTGGGTCTGTTTCCTCGTTCTTCCCTTATTTGCCCTAACGAGCGCCGGAGTCGCTTTGTCCGCCGAACAACTCAAGCTGGCGTTTTCGAGCCCGATCGCGCTTGGTATATTTCTCGGCCTGGTCGTAGGGAAAGCGGTGGGAATAACTGCGTTTTCATTTTTGGCCGTGCAGTCAAAAATTGCTGAAATGGCAGACGGTTTGACGTGGGCGGGGATTGCTGGAATCGGCATACTGGCAGGCCTGGGATTTACTGTCGCTCTGTTTATTAGTGGCCTCTCCTTTGCGGACGAGACCTTAGTCGCCACCGCAAAGGTCGCGGTTCTCGCAGCCTCCTTGGCAGCGGGCATAATTGGTTACTTCTGTCTTCGCTTTTCGCTAAAAGACAAGTCAGTACGATCCTAAGAAAAACGACTGTAATGAGAAAAAGCCGGTCAAGGATTCTTTCAAAATCTAATAAGCTTCTTTGAGCCCTTGCATGCGCGCTGATCGCGGTCCACCCAACTCAACTGGCGCCACCACTATTACGGACTCTTCGATACAATCCTCCGGGCCTAACATCATTCTGGACGAATTCTTGTCGCTAAACCCACGTTGACGGGCCGCAAGTGGACACTCTTATTACCACCTATCTCCAAATGGGACGCCTGCT
This sequence comes from uncultured Acidobacteriota bacterium, assembly GCA_963736465.1. Taxonomy (GTDB): domain Bacteria; phylum Acidobacteriota; class Terriglobia; order Acidiferrales; family UBA7541; genus Palsa-295. Next base: position 210,468 of record CAVTOS010000016.1, read on the forward strand.
CTTGGGACTCACCTTGAGGGCAGACGGTTTGTACGGATGAATGTTCGAGAAACCTCAAATCTTAAGGTTCGCAAATCGTGCAGCTCGGGGAGTCAACCATTGATCAGGTCGAGTAGTAAGAACCCTCGGTTGTTCTTCCACAAGAGACGCCTGCTCGTTTGGTTTCCCTTCAGGGCTCAACGGTTTCGAGGCAGGTTTAGTCGCAGGAACCATCGTCAAGAAAGTGGCCACTCGCCGCCATTGCCCCCAGCGTGTGACCGCAGGCAACGATGTGCTGGTTCAAACCGTCATTCTGGAGTGCATCCGGCGAAATGTAATTCATATTCGCGCGGGCGGCGACATATTTGTCGGTCAACTTCACCATATTCTGAAAAAGGTTGCTCAACAGCTGACAAGCATTGCGATCCGAATCGGTCGAGACCGCGGTCAAGGCCAGACGCAGGTTGGTAGTCGCCTGAGCGCGATATGGCGCAAGCACAGCGTCTGTCAGGGGATATCCATTTTGAATCGTACTCGCAAGAGCTGTGTGCCACTCCCGAAGGGTAGCCGCTTGCTCTATTCCTGCCGTCATGAATCCCTTTGAAAATCCCGGATTCGGTGCGCGACCGGGCGAGGACGCTGGTCTCGCTGCTGTGGTTGCGGGCGCGGTGACTGCGGAGCCGAGAGGTATACTGAACGCGATCTGACTTCCGGCAAAGCTGAGCGAGCCATTTACCGCGCTCGCCAACGCTTCCAAGTCGACATAGGAGTGCCCGTTCACTTGGACCACGGACACCTGCGTGGATCGGCCGTTGATAATAAGTGTGCGTTTCTCGTTCGTGTCTTGCGCAAGTGCCGCCCGGACGCCACAAGGAAAAGCGGGGCCATCAGCCAAGCAATCGATTGTTTTGGATTCATCGCTTCGCTCCTACAGTTTGGCATGTCTGAATTCACACCGGACAAATGCAATTCTTAAACGAAGAATGCTGACAGCTTAAACGCTCCTGTGCGTCCTGCCGCATTGCGGCACACACGGTACCGGTGTTTAGCGTGTACCATTCTGTGTGAATTGACTCATCGAATTGCCGTTCTTCGACACCTAGAATCACCCATGCTTCCTTTGCGCTGCGAACGACATGCAGGCTCGGACGGGTTTCCTGCCCCTGCAGCTCGAACATCCTGGCTAGGCCGAACAATCGGGGCGATGGCGCAACGATGAAGCGGGGTGAGGCCGGGTCCGGAATTGTTGGTGTCGAGTTTTCCAACTCGCCTACGGTTTGCGGGGAGATGTCGACTGAAGTGGCTGCCGACATATCCAGAATGCCTGCGTTGGGTACCTTTGCTGCCACGAGTTTCGCCGCAACTCCGTAGTGATCTTTCAGAGTTTGGTCGGTGATGGCACCCTCAAAACGGCACCGGAATAATCCGGGTTTTCGAGTCGAAATCAAAGCAACAGCGCTCGGGCGGCGAGCATTCCATCGAAGTGCAGCCGAGCTACGGACATAAAATGTCTACCAAGCCCATAAACGCAAACGTTCTTTGAATGTTATTGCTGTTCCTATCTAACTAAGATCGCGCAAAGGAAAATCATCGCGTCGATGCTCTTGTGACTGCCTCTCAGAGCTTCTGATAATTGGAATTGGTCGTGGTTACAACAAGTTGTTTGGCGCTAGCGCTGAGGACTGTTTGCTGCACGTAATTGACGCCTTCAGGCAGACTGGCCATGTGGACCTGCAACGTCACCGCATCTTTCGCTTGACCCATATAGGTGTTGATGCTTAAGGATGTGATCTTTTTTGCGGCTGTGTCGAACGTGAGCGTCATTCGATCGCCCGGTTGGGCATAGTCCGTAAATATCAAATTCACAGAGCCGCCGGAAGGGTTCAACGACACTTTGCCGGCCTGAAAGGCTTGCTGCATTTTCTGCGGATCGGGTGGCACGTACATGCTAAGGAGGCCCTTTACATCCTCCATGTAGTCTTGCATTTCAGCTTTCTTCTTCGCGATGACCCGTTGCTTCATTCTTCCCCCGCTGGGCTGTTCCGGCGGAGCACCAATTGGAGTCTTCTGAACCTGCCCATCGGGCCCGTACTGGCACAATTTTTGAGATGAAGGCTTCGCATCCCCCTTCAGAGTCACTTGTGTTGTTTCGGTCCACTGATACTGGCGCAGCTGCTGCTGGTTCGCGGCCGCAGCTTGCTTCACAGCCGCAAGTTTCTGCTGCAGTTCGCCATTCTGCGCTATCGTTGGACCAGTAGTCGCAAGCAATACCGGCCCGAGCATTAGAAGGAGTTTTCTGACCGAGAACAGGATTCCAGAAACAGAATGACTACTGTCCGTATTTCCGAGTCTGCAGTTCATTTGAAATCTCCTTGAAAGATATCCATGCCAGCCCGCCGAGAACTTCGACCACGCGGTAGTGTGGAAATCGTGCGCTCGAGAATGGTTGAATTAGCCACTCTTGGCGCATCTTACGCCTGCATCGAGATAACTGTCGAGAACGGGGGGATTCCCACAAGCAATCTCATGAGATTGGTCGTGCAAAGGATTTATTCCAGGTAGAAATTTCTACTCCTGTTAGAAACCTGAATTCTTAGCCAATTCAGCGCGGGTCGTGGTTAGAGTCTGCGCCGGGTGCGGACCACGGACCGTACCGACAAAAATCGGATTCGAGAGAATCCACGGAACATTCGATTGCAACAATGTGTGGGTTACCAGGAAGACCTCGACACGATAGACGCCCGCACCGGAATTTTCGAGATCCAGATGATCTCCGGTGATTTCGCGTATTACCACGCCATCCTTCTTCAATACCAGCCGCATCGCTTGTTTGGCGGCCTGCACTTCGACATGCAAGGTGGACTTGGCCGGTGCGTCGCTGCCACTTGGGAACCTATGCATACCGTAGCGCGCGGAAAACTCGAAACGTTCTGGCTCGGCCGCTCCGCGTATGCAATTGAAGAAATCCCCGCTGCGGATGGCCGCTTCCGGATCGGACGCATACAGTCTGTCAATTCCCATCGCGGCAAATGAAAACGTATCCGCGTACGAAGGCATTCTTATCGAGAGCCCTGGGGTGATGTGGAATCCACCGTGCGCATCAGACGCCACGAAAGCCCAGATTTTGTTTCGCTCCAGGAAGCTATCCCAAAGCGCCATTGATTCCCCGGGAGGTGCAATTTGCGTGAGAAAATAATAGTGGGAGAAAGGATAATAGATCGCCAGTCGAAGGAGGTTGATCCAGGATCCGGTGCGGAGACTGGTAAATAAGTTCAGGATTTCGATCCCGCCGGGCCTTAGGTCCTTGTTCCAGTAACGCCACCGATACCTGGGATCGTCGGGGTAAGCCAGTATGGGAAACGCACCCCACTCCCACGCGTCGTCAACCGCTTCCGGCGGAAGGGATGACAAGGGAAATCCTGGCAGCTTCTGCGCGCCAAAAAAAGTGAGCCGACCATCGGGCAAGCTGGCTTCCGACCCCCCTACAATTGTTACGCCGTCAATGGTCTCACGAAAACTGGATGATGCCTGGTTCGGGTTGCCGTGATCGGTGAGAAGGACGAGTTCGACCCCCGAGGCGCGGGCCTGCACAGCGATTTCTTTTGGGGACTTCAAACCATCCGACATGCTCGAATGAACGTGGTACACATCCCATAGGTAAGTATTAGACAGCTGCGGGGAATACAACGCGTAACGAATTCCCATAATTAGATAAGCGGCAGCCGCCATGGAGACGATCGCAACCAGCATGTTTCGAAGTGCCTCACTCACAGGTTTTCATAACTGATTTGCTTCGCCCCTTTGCTCTGCGCTTTCCACATCTTCGCGCCGATATCGCTCAGGGCAAGGATGGTCATACGTTCTGCATTGGGTCGGCGTGGACCGGAAACTTCTTGGAATAAGTGCCTGCCGCGAACCGCTACGAACCGTGTATTTCGTCTAATCGCACGCGAAAATCCTTCGCCCAGGATCGAAATGCGGCCTCAATATCTGCCCATTTCTTGAAGCCCCTGAGCCCGCTGAACCACCGCCGGCCTCCTTTGCCCGTGACGAACGCTACCTGCCTCTCGCCCGACGTGGAATCGAGAAACTCTCCTTCGATACTGACCCTGCCGACACTGAGCCGGGGAACAGCTAGACCGATGCCAGGTACGGTCGCTGCCGAGGCCGCAGCGGCGGCTCCCGTGACGGCCGCATTCGTCTTACGACCCGTCGGTTCCACATTCGTGATTGCTACGTTTAACACAAGCACATCTGGTCCCGGAGCAGTGACGATCTCGTAGCGTCCAGATTTCTTGAGTTCATCGGTGACGGCATCGTGGAAATACTGAGCCAGACGCTCCAAGTCGTCGGGATCGATGCCGCGGTCTCGAGCTTCTGGAAGCAAATAGATCGTAATCGGATCAAAGATAAACTTGTTGTACTTCTTCAGGGTGTCCCTGTCCTTCTCGTAGAGCAACAAGTCGCCGTTTTTGGGATCGGGAGCGAGCCCGGAGTAGTCGCCCAAGAATCCGGATACCTCTCTTGAATCCGCCGCCTGCTGCTTCGTCGCCTCCTGCGCCGTCACGGTGACGCCAATAAGAGCAGCGCATATCGTCAACACGCACACGGAGGTCAATTTCCAAATTGAATTGGCAGAACGAATCATCTGGTCAGAAGGCGATCGAGGTCGGTCACGTCGATCTGTTTTCTCAAACATTGTCTTTGAAGCGTGTCGCTTGTGCATATCTGCCTCCAAGGTGTATTTTCAGTCTCGGCGATTAGGACGATGCCTTTCGAGGCTACCCATCTCGGCTCTTATATCAAGTTTTTAGGAGATGCGAAAGTGATTGCCAATGAAGCACTGGAAAGACCTCAAATAAGAGACCCTGCGGGCATATACAAGCTCTTTCACCCGCTCGCAATTTTGCAGAGTGCAAGCGTTGGTTCTGGAGATATTATTCGCGGGTGGACTGGTAAGACTGCGTGAGGAAAACCAGATACCGCGCGCCAAAAATGGAGGAATAACGTGCGAATCAAGCTGGGCCTGATCATCGTCATATTTTCGATCATTTTCAGCGCAGCACCGGCTAATGCACAACAAAAAGGCCAGTGGATCCCGGGGCAGGAGGGTTTAAACACGGGGGTCCTTCCAGATCCTGGATTTACTTATGTGAATATTACCCTCAACTATTCGGCGGACACTCTTAAGAACGCAAACGGAAACTCTGTTCCTTTGACGGGCTCCTACGACATCTGGGCAATCGAGAACGTCTTCGCTTATGTTCCGAAGTTCAAGTTTCTGGGCGCAAAACTTATGTTTGCGGTGGTGGTGACGCCTGCGAACGGCTCTCTGACCCTCGGCGCCATCAATTTGCCGAACGTGTCGGTCAATGGAGGCGGCGAAGGCATAGCTGATACTTGGGTGCAACCGGTGACGCTGGGCTGGAGTCTGAAGCGAGCGGACGTGAAGGTTGGATACGCATTTATGGCTCCGACGGGCCGATACACCCCCGGCGCCTCTGACAACATCGGATCTGGCTATTGGGGTAATCACTTTCTGACGGGTACCACCGTCTACTTGACGAAGAACAAGGGGACTACCGCCAATCTTTTTACCGATTGGGAGTTTCACGGATCGAAGAGGATCGGCACAGGCACAAAGGTTACTCCCGGCCAAGCCTTCACAACGGAGTGGGGGCTCGGACAAGTGCTTCCTCTAAAGAAGGACTTTAGCCGGCTGCTTCAGCTCGGAGTGATTGGCTACGACCAGTGGCAAGTGAGCGATAATGGCGGCTTTATCACGCCGAACGCACCGGCAAGTGCGGTGCCATATTATTCGGTTCACGCGATTGGATTTCAGGCAAACTTCCTGCTTCCTCCGAAGGCGCTGAATTTCTATTTCAAGTTTGAGGATGAGTACCGCGCCTTCGCGCGTCCAGAAGGCCGAACGATTGTTTTTGGCGGGTCGTACACATTGCGCATACCCAAACCAGCCCCACCGAAGCAGTAGGGGTCGGTTTCGCGGGATGGCACGAAAGCTGAGAAGACCGGGAAACGAAAGCGAATTCGATAAATTGGAGAGCCCGAAGCAATTCGAGCTCCCTCGTTTCGTGAAGCGCTCGAACTAGGCTTATAATTGATGTTTGACGCAAAGGACGTGACGCGATTTGGTTGAATAACGCGCAGAGCCTAGAACTTCCAGCCAAGTCCGGTGGTGATGCCAAGATCGTTTCGGGGAGCGTGAACAGCAGCAGGTCGGCTGTCGAAATTTTCATACAAATGAAAATCCCAGTAGAAATCTTTTATCAGCTCGATGTGCAAGCTTGAATCGGAGCTTATCCGCACGCGCCCTGCGTCCGTTAGACCGGGGTAGACTTGCAAGGAGCTCCGGATGTCGAGAACCTTGAAGCGAAAAGTGTGGAAATCTGCCCCGAGCAGTCCTTCAACGTTCTGTTGCATAGGGGTCAGACTTGCCTGAGGGAAGTATCGTTCGCGACTGAACACCGTTCCCGCAAATAGGCGGAAACTGGTTCGGTCTGTGCGTATCACGGTTCGTCCGAATGCCCCTCCGATTGTCGTTCTCAGATTCAAGTCTTGTTGGTCGCTTTTCAAAAGGTCCAGGAGGCCCCCATAGAACCATTGCCGGGACAAGAAACGAAAATACTCGCCATCGAACGTGAATCGGTTCGTGCTAGGCCCGTTCGACTGTCTACTGAACTGAGAACTTGTCGCAAGCTCGACGTAGTTTTTTGCGCGCTGATAATTTACGTCGGCTGCCAGAGAAGAACTGAGTGTGCTATTCCCGCTCGCATAACTCAACCCGTAGTCAATCGAGCCGTTGAGCTGGCTCCAGAAATTCCCCTCGCTCTGTTGCACGGATATTATGTCGGATTGTGCGACTCTAAGAGTGCCGCCTTCTATATCAAGCTGAACCGTTTGGTTCGTTTTCTCCTTGTGGCTGATTTTTGCAATTTGTCCTATGTAGCGCTTACCGTTCTGCAGCTCAATAAAGAAGGAGTCTTTGCTCTCCAATCTGTCCACTTGGGTCCAATCGAGTTGAACCGGTTCGAGCATATAGCTGGACTTGAAGTAAAGAATTCCGTGATCGAGCTTCTTGATTTCGCCCGTGAACCGGTCGTCGTTCATCATAACGACGGTATCGTCCTTCCGCTTGGCATGCGCCGGTGTGACAATGAAGAGACTCGCTGCAACGAGCAGAACAAGAGTGGCGCTGCGCCTACAGATTGAGTTGGTCATATCCGTTGAAACAACCTTTCTACGGTCGTTTTTGGAACTTAGATTTAGTTAGCAAGAGTAACGAAAGAAATTGAGAACCGGTAGAAATTTCGGTCTCGTAAAAAGATGAGCAGCACCGACCGGTGCCCAAGCCATCCATCCTCAAATGTTCCCAAGCGACTAGTCATTTCGACCGATAGCCATAAGTCATGGGACTGTTACGATCGCGTTCGGCCGCGAGGTCAAATTTTGCGGAGTAACTAAGTTATGACGGCAAAAACAATACTCACGACTATCTTAGTGGCTGACGATCGTTCGAGCGCCCTTGAAACGGTCGTTACGATGCTGGCACCGGTCTTCTGTGGGGTCGGTACCGCATCGGACGGCAAAGCAGCGGTCGAAGCTGAGGGCAGGCTCCATCCGGATGTTGTGGTGATGGATATCTCAATGCCAGTGATGAGCGGAATCGACGCTGCGAAGCAGATGTGGAGGAAAGGCTCCAAAGCTAAGATCGTCTTTTTAACGATGCATCAGGATTCCGACATCCTCGAGGCTTCAAATCTAGCGGGCGGCTTGGGATACGTGGTAAAGGGGCGCCTGGGGATGGACCTGGTGAGGGCCATCGACGAAGTTCTTGCTGGTCACTCGTTTGTGTCCCCTGTTCTCCGAAGTAGTGCTACCATCCTCTTCGGGCGGTACATTTAAGAACTCCACCGGCAACCAGTTCAGTGTGTCGGTAGAAGTTTCGCGCCCGCGTTAGCCAATTTTGTCAGTTCCTGAACAACCGTAAGAAATCTCATCTCAAGAATGTGCGAGGAGGAAGTGATGGGCGTCAATTTGCTCAGTAAAGCAGCGTCGGCTCTCATCCTGGTTATGTTGTCCGCAAACCTGACTCGAGCCCAACAGTCGGCGGCGCCTCCCGCGCCCCAACAATCGCCGGCCACCCCGGCTTGGTCGCCGGCGCAACAGATTGGCATGTTCGCATTTCCAAGAAATGGCCAAAACTCCGACCAGCAACTCAAGGACGAGGCGGAGTGCTACGGTATGGCCAAGCAGCGTACAGGAATCGACGCACAAGCTCCTCCTCCACAAGGTTTGAGTGAAGACGAAAAGAAGCTGGCTCAACAGCAGGCAGCGGAGAACGCAAAGCAAGTGCAAGGGGCGCGTGTTGGCGGCGCTGCCCGTGGTGCTGCCGGAGGCGCCGCAGTCGGGGCAATTGGGGGCGATGCAGGGAAAGGCGCAGCTGCTGGTGCGGTCGTAGGTACGATGAGGGGCGGCATGGCCCAGCGGTCCGCCAACGCTCAGTCCAAGGAGAAGGCCGCAGCACAGACGGCCGCAGCGCAGAAAAAGGCAGAGGAAGAGATGCTGCGCAACCACCAGGCGGGGATAGATACCTTTCAACGGGCATTTGCGGCTTGCATGGACGCGCGAAACTACTCGGTGAAATAGTGTCCATCGTTGTCTCGGGTCGTGATCTCCCTGCCCTCGCAGCCCGATCGCTAACAAGATGTCTGAGTGCGACGTGATTCTGTAGTCCCGGCTCGCGAAACAGACTGCGGCAAATGAGGCCCCGGCACCAAGAAGGAGTAGTCGCTGCGGCCATCTGCCAAATGTCGCGGCTATGGATCGTAAGCCTCGTTACGCTAAATCAGTCGCGAGGATGTTACCCATCTGGCATGATAGGCGGATGCCGAAGGAATCAAAGTGGCTGGTATTTTTCTGTCTTGTCATTGTGGTGGCGCTTTACGTCGTGGGTACGTTGAGGCATGGAGTGCTGCGCAACGTGCTGCAAACTCTACCGCTCTGGGCTCCTATCGCGCTCGGATTTCGCGGAAGTGAATTCGCAAAGTGGTCGGCGCTGCCCTGTCTGATTATCTGGCTGGCAGCCATGATGATCGTATGGCTGCTTCTGTTCAGGTGGGTATACGTCCAATCGTGGCACTTTTCGCCCACAGAGATAGCCATGACGTTTATCGTTGGCGTGGCCTCTGCAGCAGGACTTGGCACAGCTCTCCACTGGCGTACGGCGGTGCTCCCGTTCACGGCAGGCGCTGTTGCTCTGCTGTTCGGAGCGTTGCAGTTTCTGGCACTTTGGGCGAGTCTGCCGCCGGCTATTGCCCACCCATGACTATAGAAAAATCTAAAAATGTTCGCGATTTAGTTGTGCGCTGCGTCTGGGGTGTAGATCATGCCAACGCCGGGGAGTTGAGCGACGAGCAAGGTATAAGGTGCCTCAACTCCGCCTTGATCCGGCCGCGGGGTAAAATCCGAGACTTCAAGCCTTGTTTCTCCATCCCGAAGTGCTGAGCTAATGCTACCGCGAACCTTTACGATCGATGAATCTCGTCCAACCGCTCGCGAAAGTTCTTCGCCCAAGTGCGAAATGCTGCCTCAATGTCTCCCCATTTCTTGAAAGCGTTAAGGCCGCTGAACCACCTCCGGCCTGCTTTGCCAGTCACAAAGGCTGCTACCCTCTCGCCGGTCTGTGAGTCGATGAGTTCCCCCTCGATACCGACTTTTCCGACACTGAGCCGAGGAACCGCAAGGTTTGCGCCGGGCGCCGTTGCAACGGTAGCAGCGGTTGCTGCTCCTTTAACCGCAGTATTCCTCTTGCCGCCGGTGGGCTCAACATTAGTGATTGCCACATTCAACCAAAGAACGCCTGGCCCCGGGCTCGTCACGATTTCGTAGCGGCCAGATTTGGCGAGTTCGTCTGTGACAGCATCGTGAAAACGCTGAGCCAGTCGTTCCAGGTCATCGGGGTCGATACCACGGTCTTCAGCTGCGGGAAGCAAGAATATCGTAATCGGGTCGAAAATAAACTTGTTGTACTGCTTCAGGACTGACGTGTCCTTCTCATAGAGGAGCAGATCGCCATTCTTCGGATCAGGAGCGAGCGAGGAGTAGTCGCCCAAGAAACCGGTTACTTCTCTGGAATCCGGTGCTCTTTTTGGGGCCGAGTCCTGCGCTGGCGTGAACGTGTTAGCGAACAGCCAGACGGCTGGGAGACTTAGAAAGGTAAGGGACATCGTATGAATCATTCGGTGGTTCCGAGACTGGGCTGTAACATCATTTTTACTCGTGACCATTACAGGATGTTCTTTTTTCATATTTGCCTCTAGAGACGGTTGGTGACGATCGTAAGAGTCTGAACGCATGTTATGGATGCGTCCGTTTTGAGCGTTGAAGAATATCCTTTTGTATTACGAATAGAGCGTAGCGCGCACGGACTAGCCGGCAACGGGCAGCGGTGCTGGTTGCTGAAGGCGAAATTCGAGCAAAGTTTCGCTGGGGATTTGCAGCTGCTGCCCCTTCTTAGCAGCGGATGCCACAGTGCCAGCTCCAGCACCGGCTAGTGCGCCAATGCCTGCTCCCTTTCCACCGCCAGCTAGCCCGCCGATCAATGCGCCTAATCCCGCACCGCCGACTACTTTTTTGGCCGTGTTGCCGCCTTCGCCTTTGCCCTTCACCTCATAGGTGCTCGTCAGTAGCGGGTACGCCGTGCCCTTGATGACGATGTCCGTCAACTCCAAGCTTAACTCAGAACTCCCAGACATCTTGCCGGCGGACGAAGCTTGTGCGAGGCGGCCGTACAATGTCGTTCCACGAGGTGCAACGACTGTATTTTGCACCTGTAGGTTGGTTTCGAGGGTAGCAGTAAAGCGGTAGCCCGTCTTCTGCTTGCTGGAATCGATTGAGTCGACCGTCCGAATCAAGATCCGCGTCCCTGCAGGAACAGTAATTGTATTTCTCGTCTGAGCTCCTAGGTTCGTTGCGGCGTCGTATCCGTCGAATCTCCACGACCACGAGGCCTGTCCGGACATTGGATGGACGGCAACCATCCCCCAAAGCAGAGCTGCTGCCCCGATAAATGTTTTCTGCATCGGCTTCTCCTCTACGCGAAATTACGAGCTTTTCTGAGCAACAGGTAGCGATGAAGCGATCTTCAGATCAATGATCAATAGCAACTGGTGTTCGATCATGGCGAATCGCGCTGCCGTTACTGCTCCCAGCGCTTGCTTGACCTTTTCATAGGTTTGCGCCAGCAACTCCGCGCGTTCCTTTTGGTAAGCGATCGATTTTTGGATCAACTCATCTGCTTTTGCATCCGTCATGTCGTCGTAATTTTGCGCGTACTCCTTGATATTCTCGACTCGCTGGTCGTTCAGCTTCGTCAGTTGCGTGTCGTAATCCTCATAAATCGGCCAGAATTTCGCCGCATCTTGGGCACTCAGGACCATTACAGATCCCATGATCTCAGCCTTCTGTTGCCGCACATCGCTGCGCAGCAGGTCAATGTAGGCTTGCATATTCTTTTTCTCGTCGGTGTCGGGAGGTGCTGCGGTTTTGCTCTTAGCTTTTTGAGTTGCCGTTTGTGCCTGGCTGTGAGAGGCTGCGACGAAGGCCAAACTGAAGAGCACCGCCAGGAATGCATAACTTAGAAATCGCATGTCTTTATCATCCTTTCGAAGGCTAATTCTTCTTCGATACCACATTCACGCGCTGTCGCCGATTCTGAGGCGAAGAACCGTCATTTACGAGGTCTTTCGATTGCTTTCGACCGAGAAAACCCGTACAAACCGATATTCGGAATTTATTGCAAGAGTCCTTCCATAACGGAACGAACACCACCTCCCGGAAATCCCTGTACCGCAATAAGATGTTGGGGCGATTGCTAGGCGAAGAAAGAGCACGGCCGCCCGTTGTTGGAGTAACCCCAACCTATTGGAGTCTACCCAGACCTCACATTCCAATGCCTCCGCTTACGTTCGACAGCTACAGGTTCTTAGATCTAGTAGTAAAGACTGAGAATTAACCCAACCTGGTTGAGTTGCTGATTGGGACTCTTGCCCGTGATGTTCTGATGTTCATAGTAAGGATCGAACTCAAGATGCTTTCCTACTGGGAACAGGCAACCAGCGTAGAGGGCAGTAGTGCTCCATTTTCGGTATTGACTCTGGTAGAACACTTCGGCGCTCACGTACGGCGCAGGATGGTAAGAACCGCTCGCAAATCTGCGTTCCAACCGCACTCGATTGCGATAGCGCCAGGAAAATTGCCCATTCTTCCAGTCCAGATCGGCGCGGTTGCGGTCGCTGAGCAGAATATTGGCGACGAGCGGGAAATGAGGCGTGGCGGCTAATATCATGCGTTCTATGGGCGATTTGCCCGGTGAGGGGACGTATCGGAAGCCGACGGACAACTGCAGTGGACGCGATTTGGCTTCGTCGAGGTCAAAGGCGGTGATTCTTTTTAGCCGCACGAGAGGCTTCAGGAAGAAATCGAGCCCCGGCCCAACTTCTGCTTGTGTGGGGTCGCCAGCTTCTCTGGTCTGCTTCGCTTGAAAATTGAATCTGATATCGGGCTGAATTTTGATGTAGGCATCTATCTCGGGTAAGAACTCTACTGACTGTGCGCTGGCGGGTTTGCAAGACAGCGCGATGAGGAAAAGCAGGAGAGCGACTGACCTGGGCCAACATTTGTGAGCACGAGTCACACTGCCTGAAAAGCTCCTTTTCCGCGCTCCTCTTTCGCACGTCAACTTAGGATTCGCTATTTTTGTTTCGGCGGGCAGTTCTTCAACAATTTCTGCATAGCTTTATTCAGATTTTTCTGGTTTTTCTCCTGGCTGGAACTAGGGTCGATCGTTTTGGTGGCATTGCCGGTCCAAACCAACTGTTTGGTGGATGGGTCATACATGTCGAGGACAAGAGTCCCGACGTTGATGGTGGAACTGGAGGCAGTGGCCATCCCGCCCCAACGGAGCCCGCCGCCCATACCATATCCGTTCCACTGTTTCTCCCGATCAACGGCGACCTGATAGCCGACATACAGATCAACTTTGTCGCTATCAGTCTTGGTCAAGCCTTTGACACCAATTGGGAGTCAACGGCCACTTTGATTTCCGCGTCGACAATCTGGTTGGGGTGAGCACCGCCCTCGATACTGACCCACTTGTAGGTGTGATATTTTGAAAAATCCGTACCCGGCATGTAGTTGTAGCGCACGTCATGTGCGGCCAGTGTTCCGGCCGCAAGCCACAACAAGGTCCCAGCGAGCAACCATCGAAAGAGCTTACCGCCTTCTCTTAGTTTCATCTCCGCCTTCCTGCACTTCTGTTCACCTCAAGAGTTCCTGTTGTGAGCAGAAAGTCCGTCATTGCCCGTAACTTTAGCTGCAGATTATAAACCTTCTCCTAAGTTGGCGATAAATTTCATAGCTAAATGCTCGGCAGAAAGACAGGTAGCAATCGAAAGGCTCACCAAATCTTCCTGAGCCTTGTCGGCAACCATGTCATGCTATCGCCGTTTTTGATTTAATTGGAAAGCAGTATGCGATACTCGCCAGAAGCGCCGGGCGCGCAGCAATCATTATTTCTCCTTTTAAGAACTCGCGGTAAGCCCGTGTCTTTGAGACATGTTCGAGCAGGCCTAAAAGCAACGCAACAAGACGCGCGGCCGCTAGTTGCGGCGTCCGGGGCGGTTGGATTGCCCCTGCTGGAATCTCTGGCTCTCTCTTGCGCCTCTTTGCCTGTTTTGAGCTTCCTGCTGCAGACTTGGCACTGGACTGCTTCCTGCGTACTGATTAGAGCTTTGTTGGCGCTGCTGCTGATTACTCTGCGCGCGTTGCTGCGGTCCAGCGGCACTCTGTGTAGTCGCGCTGTTTGCTGGTCCGTAACCCTGCGTCCGCGGCTGGGTTTGAGCTGTGGGAGGAGTTACCTGACTGTTTGACACGCGCTGCTGAGAATTCTGGGCACTCCGTTGGGTGCCGGTTTGAGCGGTCGTGGGAAGCTTTTGCTGGGAATTCTGCGCTCGGGGCTGGGTTTGAGTTGTGGGAGGAGTTATCTGACTGTTTGACACTCGCTGCTGAGAATTCTGGGCACTCCGTTGGGTGCCGGTTTCAGCGGTCGTGGCACTCTTTTGCTGGGAATTCTGCGTTCGCGGCGGAGCAGAAGCACTATAAGGAGAAGTCGCAGTATTCCAATTTCCGTTATCGTATTTCTGCCAGCCGTTCCCGGTATTCTTGTAAACGTTTCCGTCCTTCCCAGCATACAAGTCTCCGCTTGAGGTCTTGCCCACCGCGGCATTGCCGTAGGCCGTGGAAGCCCCGGCCGCCTTTCCGCCTTGCGATCCCTGCGCGGATGCTACGGTTCCTTGCGCGGTTGAGTAGTGTTGTGTGTACGCGGATTTATTTCCATTCGAAACGTAGGACTGGCCCCACTGCGCCGTGGGGCTCGATCCTTGCCGCGTGGCGGCATATGTCCCAGTATAGGGGTTATACGCCTGCCCCGCACTTCGACTGCCGTAATATGTGGAACCGCTGACGGTTCGTGTGGACGTTCCGGTGTACGGGTTATACGACGCCGTTCTCGTTGCCGATCCGTACGGCCCATAGGCTGTTTGTGCCCAGCCGTAGGCGCCCGTCCTGGTGTTGTAGTACGGTGTGGCATATGTAGGAGGACGTGGGTAGTAAACAAGCGGATAGCCATAGCCGTACCGGGGCGGATAGTAGACGTAGGGCGGGTACCTGTATCCGGTGCCGTTGGCAACGATGGCTCCAACAGCAGCGCCCACCACAAAGGCTCCCAAATAGCCCGCCGTATAGCTAGACTGGACGTTTCCGCTGGGAGTTGTTGTTTGGGTTACGTACGTCACGTTATACACGGGTGAGCTCGGGGGAATCGTATAAATCACCTGGGGTACAGAAGGCGCGGTCTGCCAAGGCCCTTGGGGGCTGCTGGACAGGAACCACACGCCCTGCAAACACAGGTAATACACGTCGCCAACCTTGATTACCTTGTCCGGCGTGTTTGCTGCGTAGAAGAGGGAAGTTCCTTCAATGGGTTTGAATTGTGGATCTCCACTATAGGTCACTTTTGCTTGCGCTGCAGCGGCAGTGGGGTCCACAACCATGGTGGTGGGAACCTGCGCTAACAGGACAGCGTCTTTGGCTTCTCCGGTTCCTGGAACGGATGCAAGTACATCGGCCACCGGGCTGCCCGCAGGAATGTTGGCGAAGTCTGGGGGAAGAGTGGGCGTCACAAAGGTCCACGGCCCGTTAAGACTGCTGGCCGCGAACCACCGTCCGGCGGTCAGGTAGTAGAAATGTTTCGTCGGCGCGTAGAGAAAAACGTAGCTCGAGGCGTTTTCGGCGTACTTCAGCTGTGTTCCTGGGACTTGAACAAAGTTCGGCTGCCCATCGAAGAGAATCACCTCCGCGGGCCTTTCACTGTAGAAGACCTGGGGAGTGATAGTGTTAGGGCTCGCGGTAGCTGGGGGAATGGCATCCTTCAAATCTTCCCATTGCGCTTGACCAGGAAGTGTGGCCATTTCTTTGGGTAGCGCTGCGGCCGCTGACCAGGGGCCGTGGAGGTCGCTGGAACGCAACCACTGTTGACCTACCAGCAAAAAATAGGCAGGTTGCGATTTGTCGAAGAACAGCCTCCATTGCGTGTTCAACACGTATTCCAGCTTAGTGTCCTCGATGGGAGTGCGGACGGGCTGCCCATCTACCTCGAGAAGAATCGCCGGTCGATAGCTGACGAAAATCTGTGGCGGATCATTCTTCAGCGGCACCTGGGAAGCGGGCTTGTTTTCCGGAACGGAAGCAATCAAGCGAAACATCGAAATCTGGACGCTCGGCGGGAGAAACGTCTCAACCAGTTGGGCCATTTGAGCGGCGGTCCGCGGATCCGATGAGGGAAAGTTGGTGTTCACAAGCTTCAGATCTGTCAGCAACACTATCTTGTTGTCGTTGTCGATTTCTGTATTCGAATGCAGAGTGGCAACGCCAACGGCCTCTTGGCCGCCCGCGGGAGTGAGAGAAAAGGCCATCCGCCAGTTGAGTTCCCGAAAATTCTTCCAATCGTCGACCTGTGGTTGATATAAAAGAAGTGTACTGCCCTGATTGGAAATTTCCCGAGGCCAACCGAGATCTTCATCCGCCACCGTATCGACCGGCTGTCTGGTTTCCTTCGCACTTTCTTTACTGGCTCGGCATCCAGCCAACCAGACACTGCAAGCGAAAATCACGACGAGGCTGACAGGTTTTTGCATGTTCGTTTATCCCTGCGAAACTTGCCCCGTAGACAAGAGATGTGATGTTGGGACGACGAGTCTGGAATCTCGCTTCAGGTATCGAGGGGGCACCGCTTGGCGGTAGAAAAGCTGTTGTACTTGGCGGCAGATCACAGCCCTTCTCCCAAGTGAGCGATAAATTTGATGGCTGTGATGCTCGGCAGAAACACATAGGCAGCGGCTTTGGCGGTAACGAAGTTTGAGAGACCTTTCACCTCAATCGGTGGGGCCCCATTCGCCTGCGGTATTACGAAGATACTTTCCGCTGGGTTCTGAGTACCAATTAGTGGATCTTTCGACTTTGGGTTAAGCCTGACGGCCCCAGCAAACTCAGCATCATTCACCCAACGCCGCAGCACGAACTCATATTGGTTTTCGATGTTTGAGTTAATGAAATAAAAGAGAATGCCGCGTTCGATGCCGTCGAAAGGTTTACTGGGATCATAGGTCGGCCCGTAAGGCAGACCGCGACGAATAATCCGGTGAGAATTATTGCTGCCAGCAGGTTGGCCCTGGCCCGCGATTGGCTGACCTCGTGGATTGAGGCGGCGTATGTGTGCGCCAACGGGACAGCGGATCCCCTTCGGATCTCCCGAACCATCCGCATTTACGTACTCAAAATTATTCAGCTGTTCGGGCGAAATCCCTCCCGGAGGGCTATCCGTGTCCGGCGACAGGGCGAGAGGAACGCCATTGCGCCATCGCCCGCACATCTTTGCAGCCAGCAGTTCAGGATCGATTTTGTCTTTGTTCGACTGCAGAAAATTTTCAAAGCCAACGACGTCAGTCTCGACCTTTTTGAAAACTGCAAAGCTACCGTTCAGGCCAAGTTTGCGCGGCTCCGGTACCACATAGTTCTCAGCGTCCTCCCGCAAGACGAAGAGCCATGGCTCGCAAGGCTGCTGGTGATCAGGGTGGTATTTTTCCGGGCCGCCCCGAATGGTGGTCATACTGATGCCGTCGGTATATCCAAAGTGAAGTTTAGCGGTAGGCACGGGCTGGCCGTTTTGCATCTCCATTAACGCCATCCCGTCCTGGCGCCAGAGTTCTAGAAAGGCATTGCCTTCGGCAAACCAGACACACAACTTATCGGTGTAGCTCTTCATCGCTTCCGGGCTGATGGCGTGCAGCGTCACTAGGACATGATCGACCCCTTTTCCAAAGCCGCCAACCCAGTTCTGTGGCGAACTTGCTCCAGTATCTCCGACCAACTCCGCTCGTTGCGCAGCTCCTTCGACGAACGCACCAAATGACTTGAAAGAAAGCGTTGGGACGCGCTCCGTTATCTCCAGCGCAACCAGTCCGGGCCAAGTGATACCGATGTTGAGGCAATAATCGGGCTTGCGACGCGGGGCATCCGCGGGATTGTCTCCCGGTCCGGGCGCAAACCCCACGTGCCAGTCCTCGGCAGTGGTGATTTGCGGGGCGTCAGATTCGTTGCCGCTTACGAGCCGTCCGAGTTGCCTGCGCGCTTGTGCCGGATTTTCTACGGTCAACAAAAAATGCCGCAGCAGCGGCATTCTGTAACCGCGGAGAATGAACCCCTGGATGTCCCCGAGGTCGAGCGCGGACTTTTCAACGGCCTCCGAGCCACCATCAGTCTCTGGCTTTTCATGCCGCCCTAGATCGAGTATTCGGCGAAAAATTCCGGGGCGCTCCTTCGCCGGAGTTTGTGTTTCGTTCTCCTTAGCCAACGGGTGCCTCCAGATTAATCTAGTTCGTGACGATGTGGCGCAACTGCTATCCAGTAGTCGCCGATTGTGACTTGCGATCAGCCAGCAGGGCTCGAATATCTAGAACGGAGAGGCCCGGATAAGCGCTGTAAAACCCAATGGCTGGATGGTTGTTTTCCAATGCCCACTGATAGAACCCGTGGACGTTCTTTGCTACTGGCGTTGGTGGCCCGCCGCTGACATGTGGAAAGATATTATCGAAGACGACCGAAATCTCCTTTGCGAAGTCCTGGATGTACTTCTCCATATCACCGTCGTAGACTGTGAAGAAGCCCAGGTGGTTGTTCTCAAAACCCACCCAATGAGCCAAATGCACCGTCCCGATAGCGTCCATCCCTTCGCGGCCCTTCTTTGCCAGCACGGCCTTCCCGACTAATTTCAAGGCAAAGGCTTGCACACGTGACTTGACGGACAGGTATGTCAGCAAGGGGCTCTGCGAGGTATTGCCCGTAAAGCCCGCCGCACGAGCGGCTGCCTTGATGTCCTGAACCGACGAGTCCTCGTTAGCGAAATAAGTATCCAGAAGCTCGCGGACATGACGCTTCAACCATTTGCTCACCCTCTCTGGGTTACTCGCCACGGGTGTGGCCGGAGGGCCTTCCACGTGTTTGAAGATCACATCAAATACCGGGCCAGCGCTTTCCACGAGCCGGTCAATATGCTTGTCGACCTCGCCGTCAATGTCCGAAAGGAAAAGAAGCTTCTCGTCTCCCTTCACCATGAAACGGGAGAAATGCACTGTACCGAGATTATCCTGCGTTTTTGCGAAATCGGGCATCAACGGGGGCAGCTCTTCGGTTAGCGCCTTGGCGCTGGCGAGCGATTTAATCGGAAAGTCAATCGTGAGATGATTTTGGCTCATATAGCGTTCTCCTCTTGGGTCGGAATGGTCAGAGGAGCGTCACCGCGAACCGCCACCCCTAGCCTTACCTGAACCCTGAGTGATGTTGGGATCCTGAATCGGCGTTTCCTCTGTTGCAACGTCAAAACTAACGACTCCCGGACCCGGCCCCATGACCGAGCAAGGAAGCGTTTCCTTACGCCTTCCGCTGCTGATCGAATACCTCGTTCGGACTGGAAGGTTCTTTTTGCGGCTGCTGGTTGATCTGCCGCCGCACTTCAGCCGATCGCCGGTAGACCTCACGCCGCAACGTCATAATCTCGCCCATAGGGACGTGATCGCCACGCGTTCTCCATGGCGAAATCGAGATCCGGTCAGCGACATCCAAATTGGCGGGCGATGAAATATCCTGCTTCGGAATATGAATGATGGCGATCTTCGTAAATGGAGAAAGCATTTCTGACCATTCGATCGAGGTATTTTGGATGGGCATTCGCAAAGGATCGACGCACAACTGCGCTTGCAGTTCGAAGGTGTGATCGTGCTCGCCGATCTCCCCCACGAGCGAGTGGCGCACCGCTTCCGGGTTTGTCAGCGGATCCAGGTCGCGGATTCTCACCTGCGCAGCGGCAGATGGTTCCGGAGCGATGCGCACTTTGGCCACGTACTCGCCGTGCCGCACCGCACCCTGAGTCCAGTAACTCGCAAGGAGAGGGTTGCGCCACGGCGTCTTGCCTAAAGACGTGACTGCGAAGAGTTCGTCCCAAAGCCACTCATCAGGCGGCAACGTTCCTCCTCGCGTAAGGAAATCGTGAAGCCAGGTCTTCGCAGTCCGAGGATCCATAAGCGCTGCGGGCAGCTCGTCGAACAAGCGCTCAATTACGACGTAGTCCTTCGCGGTATTAGCAAAGAATGTTGGAGCGTTGATCATCGCATAGTCGAAGTTGCCGACCCCCGCCTCGTTCTCGACAATGGAGCGCCCGGGTACATTGAAAAACTTCAAACCCGTGCCGAATATCGGACCAAGCATCGCATCCGGCCCCAGATGGCCGAGGCCGTTCGAAAAACGGATTACGGCCTCGTAGGTGGCCGGAATTGCATAGACGCCCTGCGCATATTCCGGGGCCAAGCCGCTTTTGATTTCGACGGAGGCCCGAACGATGCCATAACTTTTCGCATGCGCAAAGCGCACCGCCCGTCCCTGCTTCTCTTTCTCGTAGGAGGCCTTGACCGTCTGCTCCACCGAATTCACGATCGTGGCAATCTCTGAAGCGTAAGTGGATTCTGGAATCTGCGGAATGTCTTGGTAGCGTATCGGCGGCATTTGCACCTTCCTGACTTTCTAAGCAGATTTTGTTTTACATGGTTCTCCCGGCAAACCAGCATAGTGCGCTGACGCTTTGAAGGAAGCAGTGCTCGCCACAGCTCGTGACCGTGAAACTATCGAGCCTACGGTGTCGGCACCACTTGGTAAAGCACCCCATTTGCACCATAGGACGGACTGAACCAGGTGTTGCCGCATAAATAATACGTGCCGCCTCCCGAGACTTTGGGGCTGATGCAGCCCGCAGGTAGCGCTGCATAAGCTGCACCCATTTGATACGTGGCGTTGGCGGCGCCAGCCGGAGCGGCATTAGCATGGGCAGCAGCGGTATTGGCATTCGCAGCGGCGGCATTTGCGTTCGCCGCTGCCGCATTAGCGTTGGCAGCCGCGGCGTTGGCGTTTGCCGTGCTCGTCGCATTGGCCGCGCCGGCGGAGTAGCCTGCATTGTAGGAGCTCGCGCTTTCAGAGCTGGCCTTGGAAGAGGCCGCGGCGGTCCCAACGGCCACGCCGACTATAACGCCGGCGGCTGCGGCGCCCGCAGTCGAGCCAGACGTGCAGTTGTAGCATGTTGTTCCGTAGTAGGCCGCGGTAGCAGGTGGATGGTACCCATAGTAGGTAGCGGGCGGATGATATGCATAAGCCGTCTGGCCATAGGGATTCGTAGCAACGGTGCCGTATCCGGCGTAATGTGTCGCGCTGCCGCCATAGTTGTTGGTCGCAGTCGTGGTTCCAGAGCCTTGCGCATGATAGGCAGAGCCGTATGCGTTAGAAGCGCTGGTTCCCTGTCCCGCGGTGTGCGTGGCGGTACCATAACCGTTGGTAGCAGTCGTCTTTCCAGATCCTTCCGCATGATATGCAGAGCCACCATATGCGTTGGTGGCGGTGGTTCCCTGTCCAGCGGTGTGTGTTGCGCTGCCACCGTAAGCATTGGTCCGCGTGGTGGAATTTCCGCTGTGGTAAGTGGAACCGCCGCCATAGGCGTTTCTGTGTGCTTGGGCCTGGGCCGTCCCGCACAGGGCCGAGCTGATTACGAGACTTGCCAAGCTAACGATCACCTTTTTCATCGCTTATATCCTCCTTCATTCTTCATTTACTGTTGCGCTTTGGGTCGCTTCTCTTTAGCCGGAGGCGCGCCCGGAGCTGCATTGCCCGGCTTAGGCTCCGCCTGGAGGTGAGCGAACGGAATGCTTTTCGCATTCGCGGTGTCCGAGGGCGCGAAGGCGTCGGGGGAGACAGGAGTATCGAGTTGCCAGTTGGAGAACTGTACTTCGCCACGCAAACGCTCCGGATCATCGAGAAAAATTGCGCGGGCCATCCGGGGAAGTTTGTCCTCAGTTCCAACCCACAGCTGGATGAAAACGCCGTTGTCGATGTATGCCACCATGTCCGTCGTCGTTCCCGCGACCACGTGGGATTGGCCGATGTAATAGGCAAGCGTCAGCCCACCGGACATATCCTTATACGGGTCGGCAACGATCAAGTCAGTGAAGTTGAAGAAGATCCCAGCGGAATGATAGGCGGCTTCCAACATGGCGTCAATCGTAGGCGGCGCGTCGGCAACAGCGAGCAGGTTCTCCGCCGGCGCGTAGGCCATCATGGTTTTGCCGTTGTAATAGAACTCCGAGGCTGGACCGTCCCCGGAAGTGATCACACGCAGCTTGTCAGGCCTCTGTAGAGTGGCGTCTGACTTTGTCGCATACGCAAGGGGTGGGCCCTGGCGGCTCGGGGATTCGGCGAGTTGCACCGCTGTGAACGACAGGGTATGCGCAGCAGCCAAGCGTTCGCTCACACCTTTGAGTAGTTCGATTGCCTTCGGCTCGAGGTCCGGTTTGGGCGGAGTGGCAGGGGCCTTCTTAGCCGGAGTGGTTTTCTTAGCTGCGGGCGGCGTTGTATTTTGAGCGTTCGCGGCTCCAGCCACCATCGAGACAGCCAGCAGGGACGTTAGCAATGCTTTCCTCATGGTTCCTCGAACGCTGAATTGAACTAATGGTTCCGATGCTTCTAGGGAATCATCCCGCATTCGAACATTTTGTTCGCGATCGGCGCCGCAACCTTGTCGATGAATATGACGCGCATCTGCGGATTGCTCTTAAGAAATGCGACGGCTTTTTGCTCTTCTGGGGTTGGTGGAGCCTTTTCGCTTTTCTTCTTCCACAAATCCTCGCAGGTAGACTGCTGGTACTTCTGGATCACCTTCGCGGCGACCTTGTCCAAGATCGGGTGTTGTTCTTGTTGTTGCGCTTTGGCGTGGTTGGGGCGAACCAGAGCAAGCGCGAAAACAAGAACCGCGAAAAGCGAAACCGTCACGATCCAGCGGTTGTAATGATTAGCCATTCTTTCCTCCTATAGCAAAATTCAGACCGGCTTCCACTCAGATATCCGCACCGATGCAACTCCGAAGGGGCAAATAATCATCTAGCCGGGATTCCGATTCGGACGTCTGCCTTCGCCGTTGCTGCTTGTGTTGTTCTCCTTCGCCAATGCTTCCTCCGCGATACGCCTGCTATCCAGCGGTAGCCGATTGTGGCTTGCGATCAGCCAGCAGGGCTCGAATGTCTAGAACCGAGAGGCCTGGATAGGCGCTGTAAAACCCAATGGCTGGATAGTTGTTTTCAATGCCCCACTCAAGAAACGCGTGGGCGTTCTTTTCGACTGGGGTTGGCGGTGCGCCAACGACATTTGGAAAGAGAGTATTGAAAGTGAACGAGGTTTTTTCTGCGAAGTCCTGGAAGTACTTGTCGACAGAACCGTCGTAGACGGTGAAGAAGCCTATGTGGTTGTTCTCAAAGGGCACAAAATGGGAAACATGCAGCGTGCCAAGAGAATCCGACGCTTTCGTTGCCTTGTCCTTCAATACTGTCGGCCCGAGCAGCTTCAAGGCCAAGCCTTGCAGGCGTGACTTGAAGGCCATGTACGTCAGCAAGGTGCTCTGTGGGGTATTGCCGGTAAAACCCGCCGCACGAGCGGCTGACTTGATGTCCTGCACCGAAGCGTCCTCGTAAGCGAAATATGTATCCAGAGGCTCGCGGACATGACGCTTCAGCCATTTGATAACGGCCTGAGAGTTACTAGCTACGGGCGTGGCCGGAGGGCTTTCCACGTGTTTGAAGATCGCGTCAAACACCGGGCCGGCGCTTTCCACGAGGCGTTCAATATGCTTGTCGCCCTCACCGTCAATGTCCAAAAGGAAGAGAAGCTTCTCATCGCCCTTCACCATGAAACGGGAGAAATGCACGGTACCAAGGTTATCCTGGGTTTTTGCGAAATCCGGCATCAGCGAGGGCAGCTCTTCGGTTAGCGCCTTGGCGCTGGCGGGCGATTTAATTGGGAAGTCAAGTGCAAGGTGATTTTGCATTTTCGTATCCCTCCGTCGCTCATATAGGGTTTCGTTTGCTGTCAGAATGGTCTGGGGAAACTTCTCCGCGCGCCGGCCACCCTGGCGTCACCTGAACGCGATGCAACCACCTTTCCAAACCGAGCCACAATCTGGCCGACAGAAGTGCTTTCTTTGCCTCGCGATGTAGCGTACGAGAGTGGCCGGGCAGCCATTCATGGAGCCTAGATCTCGGAGTAACTCCAACCTGTTGGAGTATTGACAGGACCTTTGTTGACCGGGGGTGCGCAAAGGTGGTATAGAACTCGTCTCCAAACCGGGACCAACGTTCAGGCGTGAGGGTGGTTCCCCATGAGTTCCTCTGTTTCGCGTGCGATAGACAATATGTGCATAATTAAGGACTCTCCGCGCACGCTCCGGACATTTTTCGAGTCAGCCCCCGACGCTATGATGACCACCGACCAGGAGGGATGCATCCTGGAGGTGAATGCCGAAACCGAAAAGCAGTTCGGCTACACCCGGCAGGAATTGATTGGTGAGCCAGTCGAGAAATTGATTCCGCTGCGCTTCCGTGAGACGCATCGACGCGAGCGCGATGCCTACCTGCAAACTCCGAATTACCGCCCCACCGACCGTAGCCGTAAGCTATCTGCCCTGCACAAAGATGGCAGAGAGTTTCCGGTGGAGATCAGCTTAAATCCGGTGATCACGGAAAGCAGCATACAGTTCTGCTGTGTTATCCGAAATACCAGCGAGCGTGAGGCGGCCCTTGAAGAGCTTGAGCGGCATCTCAAACTCGAGCGGCTTTTAAGTGAGTTGATCGCCAAATTCATTAGTCTACCTGCTAATCGCGTGGACCAAGAAATTACATGCGGGCTTCAGGTATTGGTCCAGGCTCTCGATAATGATCGCGCACACCTCGGCCAAATCGATCCCGCCACAGGCGATATCGTGATCACCCATGCGTGGTGCCGGCCTGGTTTTTCACCATTTGAGAAACGCATTCTGGAAGGCAGCCTCCCCTGGCTTGAGGCGCGCATTAGAAGCGGAGAGGTATCAGTCTCAGAGAAACCCTCGGATTTGCCACCTGAAGCGCGTCGCGAGCGTGCCTACATGGAATCGGTTGGACAAAAGTCCTCTCTGGTTGTGCCCTTCCGAGTGGCAGGGGCAGTAACCGGAGGCTTAGGGATCGGAAGCTTCAGGCGGCATCAGCGGTGGGACGATTGGCAGATATGCCGAGTTAAGGACATCGCCCACGCTTTCGCCAATGCAGTAACCCGTAAGCAAGCCGACGAAGAACTGCGGAAGGCCACTGCAGAGATTCGTGAACTGAAGGACAAGTTGGAACGAGAAAATACGCATCTGCGCGAAGAAATTAAGCTTGAGTATCCTCACGCAGCGATTCTCGGCACCAGTGAGGCAATCCGCAGTGTTCTGAAAAAAGTGGAGCAGGTTGCCAAAACGGATGCCGCAGTTCTAATTCTGGGCGAAACAGGCACGGGGAAGGAGCTCGTAGCCCGAACGATTCACGAGATGAGCCGGCGCAGACAGAATCCGCTGGTCAAGATCAATTGCGCATCCCTCCCTGCGACGCTCATCGAAAGCGAACTCTTCGGACGGGAAAAAGGAGCCTACACTGGCGCCCTTGCGCGTGAGATCGGCCGGTTCGAACATGCGGATAAGTCCACTATTTTTCTCGATGAGATCGCTGAGCTTCCGGTGGAGCTGCAACCGAAATTACTCCGTGTCCTTCAGGAAGGTGAATTCGAACGACTCGGTAGCTCCAAGACGATACGCGTGGATGTACGCATTATTGCAGCCACCAACCGAGACCTGGACGTCTTGATCAAAGAGGGAAAATTCCGCGAAGATTTGTTCTACCGTCTCAATGTCTTTCCGATTGTTGTCCCTCCGTTACGAGAGCGTCGCGATGATATTCCGCTCATAGCGTCGCACATCCTGAAGGACCTCGCGAAGCGAATAGGTTCTCGTGTTGAAAGCATTGAGGCCGCAACAATTCGAGAGTTTCAAAAGTACTCCTGGCCCGGTAATGTCCGCGAACTTCGCAACGTGATCGAACGCAACCTGATCCTAATCAGCGGTTCCATTTTCCGTGCGGAACTCCCGAATAGCCTG
Source organism: uncultured Acidobacteriota bacterium (assembly GCA_963736465.1). Taxonomy (GTDB): domain Bacteria; phylum Acidobacteriota; class Terriglobia; order Acidiferrales; family UBA7541; genus Palsa-295. The sequence goes on from CAVTOS010000016.1 coordinate 236,110, forward strand.
CCGGATAAGAAAATGAATCTGCGACGCCTGGATCAAGTCGACGCAGAGCACCTTCGCAGCGTTTTGCAATCGACCCACTGGAGGATCAGGGGGCAACGAGGTGCTGCGGAAGTGCTCGGCCTCAAACCGACGACATTGGAAGCGCGAATGAAGAAACTCGGCATTCGTCGGAGTGAATAGGGCCTCCAAGGGTTTGGAGGAACTCCAAAAGTCCTGTCGCATGATGAAGCTCCAGTTCTACGGGTGGTCAATTATGCTGAATCGCGGAAACGCTTTTGTTTGTTCCTAGTTAGATCAATCACATCGCTGTGACGTCCTTCGGCCTTCATCTTGCAATGGCAGCATTAAAATTCTGCGGAGCGGATGCGTTTACGCACCCCGAAACTGCGTGCGCACCGTCTAGTTCCGCGCGGACTCCTCCCGTTCGGCGGGAGAAGACATGATCATCGAGTTGCTGAATATTTCAGTTCCACGCGGGAAGAGGGAGGAATTCGCAAGAACCCTAGAGTCGCTCGTGGGCCCGATTGAAGTACAGCCGGGATGCTTGAGTTGCCGCCTCTTTCAGAACTGGCCGCAGCGGAATCGACTACTGATCGAAGCGCGGTGGGAGAGTCATGAATACCTGATTCGCTATCTACAGTCGCAAATCTATAAGAGACTATTGCTTGTGGCGGAACTCGGTGCGGCACCGCCGGGAGTCGAGTTTTTCACAGTTATCCAATCTCAAGGCTTAGAGGTGGTAGAAGGAGCCCGCACCTCACCGGATTGATTACGGACACGTCGCGCCAACATGACTATATTGAGCCAATCCGCGCGTGCTCTCCCCAAACGGAAGATGTGCCGCGGCAATTTGAATCTTGGAGTTCGTGTGCTTGTCGCGAGTTTGCTCATGATGTTCTGTGGCGCGCTTTGTTCAGCGCAGAATCAGTTGCACGAGGGCGAAGAGTCAGGAAAGGACAACCAGATCAATGTTAACTGGCTTTACGGCTCCTATGTTCCCAAGGACGTTCCGCTGGAATCTCTGAACTCACACGGTCGGCTCAAGCTGTACATACGACAAACCTACACAGGTTATGGAATTTACATCAAAACCACTCTCTTCACCATCCATGATCAGGTCCACGGAACCTATCCCGAATGGGGAGACGGCTTCGATGCATTCGCTAAGCGGTTTGGCACGCGGCAAGCAGAATTCATAATCCAAAACTCGGTTATCGCTCTGGGTGATGGACTCCTTGGGTGGGAGCCGCGCTACGATCGTTGCCGCTGTGACGGGTTCTGGCCGCGTACCCGTCATGCCATTGTAAGAAACTTCATCACCTACGACCGCACGGAAAAATCCTTGCGGCCTCAGCTATTTCCTTACATAGGAGCATTCGCTGGAAGTGTAACCGGAACGGCGTGGGAACCAGGCAACCTCAGGTGGCAGGACAAAGGTGTTCAGGCGGTGATCACCCAGGTCCCTGTTGGTATGGGGATTAATTTCATCGGAGAGTTTGCGCCAGAGATCACTCGCGTTTTCAAGCGCAAGCACTAAGCTCGACTAGTGAGGTTATGAGGTGCGCGAAGTTCTTTGCTGGAATTCTGGTGCTCCCGCTGACGCAAGCACTCCCAACATCGCTCCTGGATAGCGGCAGGCCGCGAGTAGGTGGATTCGCCGGCTTGGTTGTGACCTATCTATTGAGACCAAAGGAGAGAGTTAGATGAAACGAATTCTGCTTTTCGCTTTGGGACTTGCGCTCGTGCTAGTTCTATCGACGTTTCTACTTTCAAAATCCTCCGCAGCCCAGAAGCCCAAGCAAGTCCCAGAAGCCGACGTCATCAGCAAATCAATCAAGGCCGTGGGCTACACCGTGGGTGGAGGATCGACGAAAGTAGTCTTCGTCGGTACGACCGCTGCCCCAAGTGCAATCGGCGAAGCCAAAGTAGACGCGAAAAAGCCCGGCACGGATATTGATCTGAAAGTTAGTGGTCTGCCACAGCCGACCGCCCTCGGCGCCGAATTTTTGACTTATGTTCTTTGGACCATCACACCTGACGGTACGACCAACAACCAAGGGGAGATTCCGATCGACAAGAACGGAAATGGCAAGCTGGGCGCCACCGTTCCGTCTCAAACGTTTGCCCTGATCATAACCGCCGAACCGTATTTCGCCGTGCAGTTGCCCAGTGAAGTAGTTGTGCTGGAAAATGACACGAAAAAGAATACCAAAGGTAAGATCTTTCCGAATAACGACTACAAACTGATGAAACGCAGTCAGTATACCAAACTAGGGAATCCTCTGGCGTTGACTCCAGATCTGAAGAAGGTCCCTCTAGACATGTACGAAGCGCGGAACGCTGTTGATATCGCTAAGTCGCAAAAGGCAGAGCAATATGCTCCCGACATTTTCACCAAGGCCAGCAGCAGCCTCCAGACGGCAGAGAACCAGCTGGCATCTGGGGCTGACAAGTCTCGGGTTATTACAGCGGCGCGCCAGACGACTCAATTCGCGGAAGATGCCCGTGCTCTTTCGGCCGAGCGACAGGAAGCAGAACGAGTCCAAAGGGAGAAGGATCAGGCTGCGTCAGCTGCTGCAGCGAAAGCCAAAGCGGAGGGTGATGCCGAAGCGCAGCGCCAGGCAGAACTGACCGCTGCGAAAGAAGCTCAAATGAAGGCGGAAGCGGAGCTTGCTGCACAGAAGGCCAGCATGGAAAAAGCAGCTCTCCGGGCAAAGGAGCAAGCAGCCAATGAAGCGGCAGCACGTGCACAAGCACAGACAGCCGTCTTGCGTGCCCAACTTTTACAGCAGTTGAATCAGGTTTTGCAGACAACCGACACGCCGCGTGGCCTCGTTGTGAACATGGCGGACGTTTTGTTTGAAACGAACAAATATGCGTTGAGCCAGGACGCCCAGCTCAAGCTCGCAAAGCTCACCGGAATAATTCAAGCGCATCCGGGATTGAATCTGGCGATCGAGGGTTACACCGACAGTACCGGCACAGCGGACTATAACCTGAAGCTCTCGCAACAACGCTCCGATGCTGTTCGTGATTTCCTGATTTCACAGGGACTATCAGGGGACACGATCACCTCGAAAGGCCTCGGCCAGGAAAATCCTGTCGCGGATAACGGCACGGCCGCTGGACGCCAGCTGAACCGGCGTGTGGAAATCATCGTGTCAGGCGAGGTAATCGGGGTCAAACTGAAGTCCTAACAACACATTCAAATCAACCGCAAGACCTTTAGGAGGTGCGGATATGAAGCATAATGGTCAAAACGCAGGATTCCAAAACCGCGACATCGGCGTAGAGAAGTTCTATCTGTTTGCGAGCCTGATCATGCTGCTGGGTTTTGCGGCCCTTTCTACAACGCAAGCTCAAGAAGCTCAAGGTGATGTTCCTGTTTTCAAAATCATGCCCGTCAGCAGCATCATGAAATTCGGTGTCCAGGCGTCGGTGCCTATTGAAGGCAAATTTGACAAGTGGGACGCCACCCTCACCTTTACCTCGACAGATGTTTCGACGGGTGTGTTGGACATCAAAATCGACGCCGCTACTGTAGACACTGGGAATGGCATGAAGAACGGCAAGCTAAAAGGCAAAGACTTCTTTGATGTGAAGAACAATCCTTACATTACATTTCACTCCAGCAAAATTGTGCAGACCGGCCCAAACACGTTCGATGTCTCGGGGAAATTTACGATAAGAGGAGTATCCAAACCCGAGAAGCTGACGTTCACAATATTATCCGGGAAGGGCACGGGAAAAGGTGAGATACAAGGAACAATGGCCTTCGATCGCAAGGAATACGGAATGAATAGCGGTATTCCGTTTATAAAGATTGCGGACCGTGTCGAGGTAGATGTCGACCTCAAAGGCGAGAGAATCAGTGGGCCGCCGGTGAAGTTGAAGGAGTGAGCGGATGCCTGTAGCCCCGAAATTAAAGTGTTTCGAACTTTTCGGAATGCTCGACTTGGCTGCCAGAATCGGTCAACGGTCAATGTCTAGATGAAGCGTCAAGAGCGTTATGTCGTCCTGTTGCCCTGGTCCACCGAATTGGCCTGACCAGAGCGACAACTCCTGAAGCAATGCGTCGCAGAGCTCATTGGAACCAAGGGCATGATTAGCCTCTAGAAAATGCTTGAATCGATCTAACCCAAACATTTCCTCCGACGAGTTCCTAGCTTCTGTAATCCCATCGGTGTAAAGCAGCACCCTGTCGCCAGGTTCCACCGGCACCTCCGTTACTGAATAAGTTTCTTCGGGGAAATGACCGAGTAGAAAGCCATCCTCGCTGACTTCCGAGGCGTCCCCGGTGGACTTGCGCCACAGTAGGAGCGGTGGGTGTCCCGCGCTGGCGTATCTTAGGGAGTTCTTTTCCATGTCCAAAAACACATAGGCCGCCGTCACGAAATGAACTCGGAACTTCCCACACAAGGCTTGGTTCAAGCCCCACATCACCCGAGCCGGATCCGAAGCGTGGGCAACCTGGGCAGCCAAGGCAACTTGGAGCATGGACGCGATGAGTGCAGCAGGCAGCCCGTGCCCGGAAACGTCTGCGACCAGAACTCCGACACGTTGTTCGTCAGCAATGATGAAGTCGTAAAAATCACCCGCCACTGAGGTCAACGGTAGGTAACGGGCTGCAATATCCAGATGCTTGATCTTGGGGGTTTCGCGCGGAAGAATAGACAACTGGATCTGGCGTGCCATTTCCAACTCCTGGTTGATATGCAGGAGCTGTTGCGCCAGTTGTTCGCGAGCCTCCCGAAGCGCGAGGTGGGTGTGGACTCGCGCCTCCATAACCGCAGGCGAAAAGGGCTTGTGGATATAATCCACAGCACCCTCCTTGAATCCCCTCGTCTCGTCGGCAGCTTCTGTTTTTCCAGTAAGAAAGATCACCGGAATGTCCCGCGTCTCGGCGCTTGCCTTTAACTGGCGGCATACCTCATATCCATCCATACCAGGCATCTCAACGTCTAGTAGGATGAGTGCCGGTCTCGGCTCAGTTTTCACCAGCTCGAGGGCCTTCGCTCCGGTGGTAGCTATGCGGATTCTGTACTCATCCTTGAGAATCGATTGCGCTACGTGAATGTTGGCAGGCGCATCGTCAACGAGCAGGATCACCTGTTTGTCCGTATCAGTGCTCATCGGGAGAATCACTATGAAGATACGTCAGGTCAATTTCGCTGAGTTTTGAGAGTGCCGATTCAAAATCGAATTCGTTTATGGCTTCACCCAGAGCGTCCAGTTGTAGTTTGTCAACGACGCCACCCGTAGCATCGGTGAGAGCGGAGAACGCTGCCGTAGCGCCGCCATCGCTTGCCTCGAGCAATTGCCGAAGTCGTCGAGCAGCAGACGAGGCTTCGTGCGCATCGAAATCTCGATTCATTTTCCGTCGGGCACTATAAGCGGAGTCGTCTGGTAGCGCCTGCTGAATGGCACGAATTTGCTGGTCGAGGAGAGTACAAAATTCTCTAAGTAACGCTGGTATTGTAGTGTCCTGCTCATGAATTGCCTTTTCCAAGCTCCCGGCCGAGGAAAAGATCTTCCCGATACCCAAATTCCCCGCGACTCCCTTTACGGTATGGGTGATGTGTTCAGCGAGCTTTGGGTCTCCTTCCTCGAGTGCGGCTGAGATTTGCGCGCTGATGTCGGACTGGTCCACCGCGAAGCGCATAAGCAAGTCCTTGTAAAGGCGCTGATTGCCGGCGACGCGCGCCAAACCATCTCTCACGTCGATGCCTTCAATCTCGGAGAGAGTCGCATGGTCGGCTGTTCTTAGCAGTGTAGATGTACTTGCTCCCGCATCCGTCTGGCGTGGCGTTGCCCAGCGTAGCAGCGTCGCAAACAGGGCATCAGGATCGATGGGCTTACTCACATGATCGTTCATCCCTGCATCCAGACAACGCTGACGCTCCTCCACCAAGGCATGTGCTGTCATCGCAATGATCGGCAAGCCCTGAAGCCGGGGCTGGGCCCGAATTACCCTTGTCGCTGTGAACCCGTCCATCTCGGGCATCTGCAGGTCCATGAGCACAACGTCGAATGGCGGAGATCCTTCGCTTTCTGTGAGAATTTCTACGGCTTCGCCACCATGGTCGGCGATCGTTACAGTGGCTCCGGCGCTCTCAAGCAGTTCAGTCGCCACTTGCTGATTTACCTCGTTGTCTTCGACAAGCAGGATTCGGATCCCCGTGGCATCGGGCGATGGAATATCTTCTTCCTGTTTTGTTGGTCGAGAACGACCGCTCGCCTGTTCCGCCACTCCGAACACGTCCATCAGCGTGTCGTACATCATCGATGGACTGACTGGCTTCAGAAGATAGCCCTTGACTCCGATCTCGTCTGCCTGCGCGCGGACCTCTTCGCGTCCGAATGCCGTCACCATCACGATCTTCGGAATGTTCTTAAGACGGCCGCCGCGCAAGATATGGCTGCTTGCCTCTAGGCCGTCCATGCCCGGCATGTGCCAATCCATCAAAACCACTTGATAGGGATCCCGCAAATCTGCAGCGGCTAGTTCCCGTAGAGCAGACTCGCCGGAAGAGACCGAGTCAACCCTGAGCGCGAATACCTTCAGAGTATCGGCGAGAATCTCGCAGGCCAGTGCGTTGTCGTCCACCACCAGAGCGCGGACGCCCGCCAGATTTGGTATGAAACGCTTTCGTTCAGGCCTCGCCGACCCGATTCCAAACCATGCAGTAAACAGGAAGGTGCTGCCCACACCTTGAGTACTTTCGACCCAAATCTCACCTCCCATCATTTCTGCGAGCCGTTTGGAGATCGAGAGACCGAGACCAGTGCCACCGTACTTGCGGGTGGTGGACGTATCGGCCTGGCTAAAAGCCTGGAACAGACGGGCAGTCTGCTCGGGCGTCATCCCTATCCCGCTATCGCGAACTGAAAACTTCAGCTTGACCCGGTCGGAAACTCGATCTTCCAGCGTGATGGTCACTACCACTTCACCACGCTCGGTAAACTTCACAGCGTTGTTGACGAGGTTAATCAGGATCTGACCAAGCCGCAACGGGTCGCCTACCAAAGTGGGCGACAGGTCATCCGGTGCCGCGATCAGGAACTCCACATTCTTATCTTGAGCTTTCTGGCCGACAACAGAGGACAGGTTTTCGATCACGTTATCGAGGTGGAATTCTGTTTTTTCCATTTCCAGCTTGCCAGCTTCGATTTTTGAGAAGTCCAGGATGTCGTTAATGATGCCGAGCAAGGTCTGAGCGGCAACTCTTGTTTTTGCGAGATAGTCGCGCTGCTTGGGCGTTAGCTCCGTTTTCAGGGCCAGATACATCATCCCGAGAATTGCATTCATCGGGGTGCGAATCTCGTGGCTCATGTTAGCGAGGAAATCGGACTTAGCTCTCGTGGCGGCTTCGGCCACTTCTTTCGCCGTCACGAGTTCCGCCTCCAGCTGCTTGAACTCTGTAATATCCTGTGAAACTCCGTACATGTCGGTGGGCTTGCCGTCGGCATCTTTCTGGACATGCCCGAGTGCATGAATCCAGGCGATGCGTCCGTCGATCGGGCGTTTATAGGCAAACACGGTGTCGTATTTCTCAGTCTTGCCATCCACCGCAGCATTAAATGCCTCGTGCGCCGCTCTGGCCGCAGTTTCGTTCCCTTCGCTTGCGTGAGCGAACATTTCGTCCAGCCGATAGCGGTAGTCTGGCCGTGGGATTTCACCGAAAACTGCCACCCGGCGGGGTGACGAGTTGTACCAACCCGAACCATCCAGTGGGACGTGCCAATAGCCCGCTTTGGAAAGCTCGAGCGCCGTGTCCGCAAGAAAGTTCGCCCGACGGAGTTCTTCATCACGCTCGCGGATGAGATCTTCCGCCGCCCTGCGTTCCGTGATGTCTTCCTGCAGGGAGGCCACATACTGCGGTTTGCCCGCCGCATCGCGCAGAAGAGAGAATCTCACGCTCGTAACGACCGTACGGCCATCTCTGCGAATCAAGCGTTGTTCCCATTCATCTTTTTCACGCTTCCCTTGGACGAGTTCGGCATATCTTCTCGCGTCGGCAGCACTCTCTTCGGGAACAGTAATCTTGTCCCACGTCTCCAATCGGCTCAGCTCTTTCTCGGAGTAACCCAGCATCTCCTGCAACGCGCGGTTGGGCCTAAGCTCCCGTCTTGCGATCTCGAAGACACCGATCCCGATCTGCGCATTCTCGAAAACCGAACGGAATAACTGCTCGCTCGCCTGCAAAGCCTCTTTGGACTGTAAGCGTTCCGTGACGTCTTCCATCATATTGAGGATGTATTGCGGCTTTCTAGTTGCGTCTCTCAGGACTGAAACCTTGCGGGAGGTATTCACGATCCGGCCATCGCTGTGAACGAAACGCTGCTCCCAGGCGTCTCCATCACGCTTACCCTCAAGGAGTGCGGAATAACGTTCCGCCTCGGCCACGCGTTCGTCCGGGTGGACGATCCTGTCCCACTTCTCCACCGAATTCAATTCGTCATGGGTGTAACCCAACATCTTGCGCAATGCGCGGTTGGTGAAATACTGCGCCCCTGAAACGCTATAAAGACTGATCCCGATCTGGGCATTCTCGAAAATCGAACGGAAGAACTGCTCGCTCGCCCGTACTTTTTCCTCGGCCAACTTCCGCTCAGTGATATCAAGAACTGTCACGACGGCGCCAGTGATCCTCCCGTCCTCGAGAATTGGAAAGGAGGAATATTCGACCGGAATTGGGGTGCCATCCCGGCGCCAGATAACTTCTGTGTCTACCCGGCAACCCTCCCCCTTCTTGAAGGCTCGGTAAATGGGACATTCGGTGACAGGATAAGGGGAGCCGTTCGTCTTGTGGTGATGCACCAGTTCATGCATATTACGACCCAACGCTTCTTCAGGTCGGTAGCCAATCATTTCGCAAGTGGCCCGATTGATGAATGAGCAGTTTCCTTGCAGATCGATCCCATAAATCCCCTGGCCGGTAGATTCCAGCAACATCTCCATTTGTCGCGTGACGCGGTTTCGTTCCTCCTGCGCTTGCTTGCTCTCGGTAATGTCTTCGGTTAACGACGTAACGTACTGCGGCTTTCCGGCTGCATCTCTTATCAGCGAGAACCGCGCGTTCGTGACGACGATGCGACCATCGCGCCGAACGAAGCGCTGTTCCCACTCATCCTTTTCACGCTTTCCCTGGACGAGTTCGGCGTATCGTTTCGCCCCGGAAGCACGTCCGTCCGGGTGAATAATTTCATCCCATTTTTCCAGGTGGCTCAGTTCTTTTTCGGTGTAACCCAACATTTCCTGGAAAGTTCGGTTCGTAAAAACCGCTTGGCCATCGATGTTGAAAAAGCTGATCCCGATCTGATTATTCTCGAAGATCGAACGGAAAAGCTGTTCGCTATCCTTCAGCTTTCTTTCAGCGCGCTTGCGGTCGGTAATGTCTGTGAATATTCCTGCCGTGGCGTAAACCACTCCTGCATCGTCAAAAAGCGGAAACTTGATCGAAATGTAGTCATGCGGCCCGTCCTTGTGCGGCGCTGTCTCTTCAAACTCCAAGGGATGTCCAGTTTCCGCAACTTCAACGTCGTTAGCTCGAAAGCGGTCAGCAATCTCCTTGGGAAACAAATCGTGGTCGGTCTTGCCAAGTATCTGCGATCGGTCGAGCCCAAAGATTGCTTCGAATCGTCGATTAATCCGCACGTAGCGTCCGGCTAAGTCTTTCACCTGTATCACAGCGGTGGAATTATCGAGGATGCTTTGCAGTTCTCGGTCGCTCATTTCCGCCCTCACAGACTGTTTCAAGGCCAGCGCACCGTTCTTACCCCGGCAGCGAGACTTCAACCAACCGCAAACGATCGGAGACCCAACTTAGGAAGATGTTCTGCGCTTGAAATTATCGTGACCGGCTCGCCCTCCCCGACGACGCGGGCGACTTCCCTAAGTGAAAAGAACGGTAGCAGTACGATGAACACGATAACCCGACAGCGATGTCCCTTCAATGCTCGAGAGAAAAAACGGAGATCTACGGGAGCAATAAATATTCCTTTGCGCTCCCGTCGTTGCCCCCATGTTATCGGCCTGCGCTTCAAATGCGCCGGACGGCCCAACCAAGCATCAGCAATCCGCTCGCGACAATCCAGCTGCCGACTACGCGGACGGCGATCCTAGCCCACTGCTGTCGCAGCGTTACGACGAACGATGAAGCAAGCGCCACCACAATAAAGACCGCAAAAACCACTCCCAGGAGAGCGAGTGCGCCATCCGCGGGTCGTCCCATTCCTGCGCCATTCAGGTATCCGTGAAAAAGTCCCATCAGACCTGCCAGAGCGGTGGTCGCGCGTAGGGAGAGGGCAACGTCTGCTGCGAGCAATCCACCCAGCAGCAAAAAAGAAAGAAATGTCAGATCCGCTCCGCCCATGGCTGCGATTGTCAGGCCAAGTAGCCCGCCCGCCAGCCATGCCCCGGGCAATACGAGTAGCGCTCTGCGGCCATATGCGGTCCCGCGCTGTCCGGCAAACAAAGCAAGAGCGAGCACCGCAATAATATCTTCAGGACTCAGCAAGAAATGCAGCAAACCGTCGTAGACCGGTCCCATCCCGGTGGAGTTGAGGTGAGCCTCGACCGGCAGAGGGGACAGAGCTATCGCTATCGTCCCAACTACCAACGGCCATCGAGATTCCGCTGTTCTGGGTCTCTTCATACAAAGGCCTTCCACATAAACACCACACCGGCCAGAGCAACGCCTGCACCGGCAACGCGCAGCACTCGCTGTCCCCACGCCCAGCGATGAATGGTTCCAATCGCGATTCCAACTCCGTGCAGGCAGCCGGTGGCGATGACGAAGCCCAGACTGTAGAGCAATGCGCTTTGTCCGGACGGAAGTTCAGTTCCGTGAGCGTGCCCATGGCACACAGCAAAGATGCCCACGAGTGTTGCCGCGACCCAGAGCGGCGGGCGAATCTCGAACATTACGGCAGCTCCGAGCAAGACGGCGGACAAGGCAATGCCATACTCGATTCCGGGAAGAGGGATTCCCATAAGGCCGAGCATCCCGCCCATCGCCATCACCATGGGAAAGGCAACAGGCAGAACCCAAATCGCAGGAGCACCCAGTTGAGCACCCCAGAGGCCGACCGCAACCATTGCCAGCACGTGGTCCAGCCCTGAAACTGGATGACGGAAGCCAGTCAAAAAGCCAACCGCCTCGCCCTTTTGTGGGTGGGCAAATGCGACCTGCGTGCACAGGATGGTCAAGAGAAACAGCGTTAGCGCTTGCGCCATGACTTGCTGTCGCCCGGTTTTCATCGAGCACCCCCAAACAGCAACGCAATGCGCTGAACTGTCCAGAAGGCACCGAGAGATCCTACGGTGTAACCGGGAACCATCTGCGCCCACCTTGGCCAACGCACTTCCAGGATGCGGAACGAACGCTCCAGAGCAACTATCAGCACGATGAGACCGACCTGCCCAAGTTCTACGCCGACATTGAAGCTTACCAACGCCAGCGGCAGCTCCTGCCGTGGTAAACCAGCACTGGTTAGCGCGCTGGCAAAACCAAAACCGTGCAGCAGTCCAAAGGCAAAGGCAACTGCCCAGGGATGCTGGATTGTAAAACTCGTTTCCCCACGCCATGAGCGAACAATCTCAGGGCCGAGAAACAGAATACTCAACGCAATCGCAGCGTTCAGCGGCAATACTGGCACTTCCGCGTAACCGAGTGTCGCGATAGCCAGTGTGATGCTATGGGCCACGGTGAATGCGGTCACAGTCTTAAACAGCATCCAGCGGTCCTTCACGATCAGTAGGAGCCCAAGAACGAACAGCATGTGGTCTGCGCCGAAAAGAATGTGCCTGATTCCTTGCACGATATACGTTGCTGAGACTCCCGCCCACGTCTGCGAGGCTACTATCTCAATCCAGGGCTGCGATGGGTGTACGATCGTCGTCCACTTCCTCCCGTCAAGCATCTCCAAGCGCACCAGCACGTCGGTGATGGTCATCTGAAGACCGCTGAATTCGATGCGCCTGCCCGACAGACCATCGGGTCCGGCGTCCACCCAGCGGCGTTCCACAAGCGAATCCGACAGCTCCTGTACGCTCGGCTCTCGCAAATCTCGCACATTGTCAGGTAGTTTTAGCACTACAGGGAGGCGCATCCCCGCCATGAGTGGCGTGCGCCACAACACGCTAAAGTGTCCGGGAGTTGTCTCCTGGATCTCGAGATAGGCAGGGCGTGTTTCATGGGCCGACGCTGCCGAAGCCGCAAGAAGCATGCAGGCGAAAAACCAAATAAAACATGCAACCCGGCATCTCACTGGGGGCCTTCGCCTGATGGAGCCGGAATTGGGGGTGTTTTTGAGGGGACGCTCGCAGACTGAGGTTCTGCAGGACCAGGCAGAAGAATAGTGTATTTGGCGCGCATGTCTTCGTACGCCTTTTGCCAGGCCTGCTGCTTCTGATCAGCCAACCAAGCGGTCTTTACGTCGGACTCGACTTCCTCGAAAACAGGAACGCGGCCGGGGATCACAGAATTGACGAATACGAGGTGCCAGCCGTAGCCAGACTCAACAGGCCCCTGCCAGGACCCGGGCTTAAACTTGGGCAACTCCGAGGCAAATCGCGCACCGAATTCCTTCTCCAACTCTTCCGGGGTGCGGTCTGCGTAATAATCCTGGAACATGAACCGATCAGCCAGCGCTGGTGCCGCCTTCGACTCCTCGGGCTCTGCTCGGATCTTAACCAGTGCTTTCAGCGCGTCGTCATGGGCCTGCTGGCCGCGGCGGTCAGGCGAAAAGTAGACATGGCGGA
>CAVTOS010000017.1:0-28260 GCA_963736465.1 uncultured Acidobacteriota bacterium
TATCCCGGCTTGCCGGGACACCGCTGCGCGTCACCTTCTTCGCGCCGCGCAAAACTCTATTGTGCAACTTGGAAATCCAGCTCGCATTCAACGCAGGAACCACAGCTCCTCCATGTAAAATTTAGGTGCAGAATTTTGTTTAGCACAACCCGACCTGGAACCAAGCGCACCTAAGAAGCGGAGACTCCATTTTGTCGAATTCAACCACTGAGCCATCCAAGCCATCCGCTGCTCCTGCCGGCGAAGAACAGTTCAAAAAACTCGTCGAGACAATTTCCCGCTCCCAGCATAACTACCGCGAACTGATCGATAGCCTCGACCAGGCCGTCTTCACAATTTCTCTCGAAGGCGAGATTCGGGTAGCAAACCGCAGTTTCGCGGAGATATTGGGCGAGGATTTTCATAGCCTCATCGGCCATCGCATTCACGAGTTCATCGCCGCCCCGTCGCCCGAAGAAGCAAAGGTCTGGCTGGCGGGATTTCTCCACACAGGGCTGGATCACGGCAGGCTTTCACTGCGTCTGAAAAAGAGCGGAGAACTTCGCTACTTCGACTGTTGGGTTCAAGTGGTCACAGAAGACGGAGTTGCCGCGGGAATCAGCGGCTGGGCCCGCGACGTCACCTCTCAACATCAGGCGGAACTTCGCTTCAACGAGTTCTTCGAATCCCTGCAAGAAGGAATCTTTTTCACCACGCCCGATGGCCAGGTGCTCGATGCGAATCCCGCACTGGTTCGCATGCTCGGCTTCGAATCAAAGGCAGCGCTGCAACTGGAGAATTTCAGCCAGGTTTATGCCGATCCCTCTCAGCGCGATGCGCTTCTCCGCGAACTTCAATCGCGAGGCTCAGTCCAGGATCGAGAAGTCGTTCTTCGCCGCAAGGATGGCTCGCACGTCTACTGCCTCGCTTCCGGCTTCGCGATTCGCGACACCTTTGGGCGCATCGTTCGCCTGCAGGGCACGCTTGTCGACATCACCGAACGGCGCGAAATCGAAAAACGTTTACATCAGGAGCAGGAATTCGTCCGCCACCTGATCGCCTGCTTCCCGGACATGATTGCGGTATTCGATACGAGCGGCCAATTCACTTACGTCAGCCCACGAGTCTACGAAGTGCTCGGCGTAGCTCCCGCCGAATTTGTCGGCCAGGCCCACCTTTTTGGCGTTCATCCGGATGATCAACCGAAAGTTGCCGAGGCCTTCCGGCAAGTGATGGCCGGCGACAACCCCTCGATGCAGATGGAATTTCGAGCGCGCCACGCGGATGGCACTTGGCGCATGCTTCGCGCAAGCGCTGGCCCCCTCTTCGACGCCGACCAGAAAACCAGCGGCGTCGTTGCCTCCGTTCGCGACATCACCGAAGCACGAACCTTCGAACAGCAACTTCTCCAGAAAGAGAAATTCGCCTCCATGGGCCAGATGATGGCCGGTGCCGCCCATGAATTGAACAATCCGCTTACCGCGATCCTCGGCGTGAGCGATCTGCTGCGGGAACGTGCCACCGACGATTCTACGCGGCGACAGGTTGACATCATCTTGCAGCAAGCTCGGCGCGCGGCAGCCATCGTTCAGGACCTTCTCGTGTTAGCCGTGCCATCGGGCCAAAAGCGCGGAAGAGTGAAAGTGGATGAGATCATTAGGAAGGCAATCGAATCTCACCAGAAATCGCTGCAGCAAAGAAACATCGTCGCCGACCTTGTGATCACCGGAACTCTTCCCGGGGTGGAAGGCGATCCCCGGCTCCTCTCTCAGGTTTTTGCCAACATTCTGGTGAATGCGGAACAGGCGATTTCTTCCGTACGCGAAAAGGGCACCATTCGAATTTCACTATCGCAGGCGGGCAACAACTTGCTCGTGGCACTTACCGACGACGGTCCCGGCATCCCGCAGGAGATCGTCGACCAAATCTACGATCCCTTTTTTACGACCAAGAGGCCAGGCGGGGGAAGCGGGCTGGGTCTCACGATCTGCCTGGGCGTAATCAAAGATCACGGCGGCCGCATTGAGGTGCAGACTTCGGAGGGAGCCGGGGCCACTTTTCGCATCTTTCTCCCCGCGATCGTGGAAAAGAGACTGGAAGCGACGAACTCCGCATCCATGCGGCGCGCGGCTCCGGTTTCGTCGGTGTTGAGCGGCCGAAAGCTACTCATTGTTGACGACGAAGAAAGCATCCGCGAAATTGTGCAGGATGGCCTTTCCGCGCGAGGGATGCATGTGGAGTGTGCGGCGAGTTCGGAAGAGGCGCTGACTTTATTGGCCGGCAACACCTATGACATGATGCTCTGCGATTTCAACCTGCCAGGTCTGAGCGGCGAACAGCTGTTTGAGAAGCTTAGGGCTCAAACCGGTGGTTCCTTGCCACGATTTGTTTTTATGACAGGAGACTTACTGGAACGTTCCACGATTGCTTCATTTGCTGAGAGGGGAGCGCACGTTCTTCAAAAGCCATTTCAAATTTCCGCTCTGGCGACGCTACTTTCCGAGCTTCTTCAAGAACAGCCTACAAAAGCAGACTAGTTTTCTTTCCGTCGTGAGCGTGCGAGGCGCTATTTGGAAGATTTTCCGCCAACGTCCACACCAAAATCCCACACGTACAGATTCGTTCCTTCGCCTTTCACGATTTCAGTAAACACGTATTCGCCTGGTTCGAGCGATTGGCTGAGCGTGAAACGATAGACGCCGTTGGCTATCTGCCAGCGCTCCGCGATAACTTCATTTCGCTTCGTTTTTGTGATTGCTTCGAGATAGGTGTCAACGTTCTCGATCAGGCGCGAGTCGCCGTGCACCTTCGTGCGAATCAAAATCATGTTCGGCTCGCGGCCGTCCGCGGTGCGCATGTAGAATTCCGGCTGCTCATTGTGCACGCGCACCTCGGCATGCGGCCTTGGAATCGAGAGGTTACGTCGAGAAGGAACCACCGGAATCGGGACGAGTACCTGTTCAACCACTTTGGCCTTGTCTCGCTTGTTGTCGGCCTGCGCTTGCGTCAGGCGCAGCACGGATTTCCCGTCGTAAACAAACAGCCCTTCGCCCGGGGGGATGAAAACGCCGGGAGCCGCTTCGAGGCTCGCGTCCACATCGAGCGGCAGGATACGCCGTGCTTGCTCTTGCTTGTGCACGCTGCTGAGCAGTGCGGCATCCGTTTTTTTCTGGTCCGCCTCGCTCTGCTTCGTCGCGTCCCAATCCACCAGCGCCGCCGGCATCTCTTCCCACTGCGATCTTTCCGTGTTGTAGAACCGCACCCGGTCGTCCATCACCTGATATTCCCGCACAAGCTGGACGCTGCCATCCTTCAGAATCAGCTTTTTCCCACGCGGAAGATGCGCAATCCTCGAATCGGGAGCCGAGGCCTGGCTTTGCTGGCCCGCATCCGAAGATTTGGCAGACGCGGACTGCGCCGGTTGCTGCCCCGAAACTGCCAAACCTTTGGCGGAAGCCGCAAGCATCGCGCAAGCAGCGACCACACAGATTGCCGGCAAAAAACGCGCGCGACGCGACCTTGCCGCGCAGGTTTTTTCTCGCACAGACATCACCCGCTCACCTAGGAGTTGAGATGCAGATTCGAGCTTTCGGGGATACGGAACCGGAAAACTTTTGAGGCGGAGAAACTAGTGCTGGCAGCGCGGATGCAGAACGGTGAGGATCATCAGGTCGGAATTCGTGAAAAGCCACTTCTCTGCTTCGGCGCCGGCGGCTGAGGCTACCCGGGCAAGCTTGCCGAGGTGCTTGTTGAGTGCCAGAGCGCGCAAGTGGTCGAGGCAGATTCCGGTGAGCCGAACCACTTCGTCCTCGGTAAAAAGCTTTTGGCTCGATCGTACCCGAACCATCTTTGCCGCCTCCCGAACCGTTCGATGCTGAATCGAGACTAAATGCCGCATCCTCTGCAAGCAATAGTCCTTCCGTTCCAGCGAAGGGAAACCATCCGGTTGGGACCATCCTCGAAGTCATTTGAATTCTGTAATTTGCGATGGCTTTGCATTCCCTTCGCTGTTCCTCAAGCCTACGGCTCGAACCGATGAATGGGAAAGAAAAATGCCATGCGCGGAAAGTTTCTACAGATTCAGGAAGACTGCTTGCTCCACATTCGCGGCTTTGCCTAAAAAATGCGGGTTCGACTCCGAGCGCCTTCCGCGGCTTTCGGAATCTCATATCGTAAACCCGTCTGCTTTTTCGAAAGCGCGCGCGAGCTGCAACACTCGGCCTTCCTCAAAATGCGGCGCAAAAATCTGCATGCCAATCGGCAGGCCGGTCTTCGTCTTTCCGCACGGTACGGAGATGCCCGGAATGCCAGCCAGGGAGCCCGTAACCGTATAGATATCAGCGAGATACATCTGCAATGGGTCAGCCGTTCGCTCGCCGAGGCGAAATGCCGGCGTCGGTGCAGTCGGCGTGATAACCGCATCCACCTTTTGAAACGCGTCGGCAAAATCGCGAGCGATCAAAGAGCGAACTTTCTGAGCGCGGAGATAGTAGGCGTCATAGTAACCGGCGGACAAAACATAGGTGCCCAGCATGATTCGGCGTTTCACTTCGGGACCGAAGCCTCGCTCGCGAGTCTTCCTGTACATCTCGCGGAGACTCGCACTCGGGACTCGAAGGCCGTAGCGGACTCCGTCGTAACGCGCGAGGTTCGAACTCGCCTCAGCCGTGGCGACAATGTAGTAAGTGGCGATCGCATAGTCGGTATGCGGCATGTGCAGGGGGATCCGTTTCGCGCCCAGCTTCTCAAGTAGCGCGATCCCGGCAAGCACCTTTTCCCGCACCTCGGGGTCGAGACCCTCTCCGAAGTAGTCCTCCGGAACTCCGATGCGGATGCCCGCGAGCGGCTTCTCCAGGTTGGCAGCGTAATCGGGCACGGGCAGGGCAGCCGAGGTCGAGTCATTTGGATCATGTCCGGCAATTACGGACATCAATACGGCAGCGTCTGTAACATTTTGTGTCAGTGGACCGATGCGATCGAGCGAGGAAGCGAAGGCTATAAGCCCATATCGAGATACGCGTCCGTATGTTGGCATCATGCCAGGGATACCGCAGCAGGCCCCAGGCTGCCGAATCGAGCCTCCTGTGTCGGTTCCGAGCGCCGCAACTGCTAGGCCGGCTGCCACAGCAGCAGCGGAGCCGCCGCTCGAGCCTCCTGGGACGCGGTCGAGAGCGACGGGGTTCCGTACTGGACAGTATGCCGAGTTCTCGTTGGAGCTGCCCATGGCGAACTCGTCGCAGTTGGTCTTGCCGAGGGTCACGGCGCCGGCGCTCTCGAGGCGCTCGACCGCAGTCGCGTCATAGGGCGGGACGTAGGTCTCGAGGATCTTGGAGCCGCAGGTGGTGGTGACGCCGCGGGTGCTGATCACGTCCTTGATGGCGATGGGAACGCCAGCGAGGGGTGGGAGCGCGTCGCCCTTGGCGATCATGGTGTCGATCCGGTCGGCTTGCGCGTAGGCGCGGTCAATGGAGAGTGCGAGAAAAGCGTTCAGCTGGCGATTGCGGTTCTCGATTCGGGCGAAGAAGTCTTTGGTGAGTTCGCGCGCAGAGATCTCTTTGGTTCGCAGCGCTTCGCGAACTGCGGAGATTGTCCATGGAGCGGCGGCGCTCATCTCTCGATCACTCTTGGCACGCGGAAGAAGGGCTTGGCCGCGTCAGGGGCTTGCGCCAGGACGGCGTCGGCGATGTCGCACGGAACCAGCGTGTCGTCGCGGAGTTCTGGATGGTCTTTCCCCGGCGCGGCGAAGAGGACTTGCGCCATGGGCTCGACGTTTGTGACGTCGAGCTTCTCGAGCTTGCCGACGTAGGCGATGATCTCGTCGAGCTGGCCGCGATAGAGCTCGATTTCCTCGGGCGTCAGCTCGAGGTGCGCGAGTTCGGCGACTCGTAGAACGTCTTCACGGCTGATCTTCACTCTTGACCTCCGCGCCTTTTCTTCGACGCGCCAATCCTTAGGTGCCCTTTACCGCCGATTAAAAATTCGTCTGTTATTGAAAAGGAGCCGCTTGACGCGACTTTTAATCGCGCCACCGTAGATTAAAACCCTGGCGACTCCGGCCCGCCCGGCGAAGGTCGGGCAGGCCTGACTGCAGCCAGAGTCTCTACCAGCCGCAGCGCTCGACATCCGCGTAGGCTTGGCGGCCGTTCACGCGGGCAGCACCCAACTGCTTTACTTAGACGCGGCTAGATTCTAGGAAGATGTATAGCGCAGCGCAAGCGGCGATTCGCAACAATCCAAGGCACTTCGGCGAGAAGCGGAAGCGGAGTTAAGCGTAGAAAATGGCGACGAAACCTTAAGAGCCGGGCAGCTTTGTAAACTGCACGGACGAGGGTGGAATCAGGACGAAGAGGCAACCCGGTAGTTCGGGTTCGCAATCGAGGATGCCGCGCCGCAGGATCTGTGTTTCGGCGGTGTCGGGAAAGAGGAAATTGAACTTTAGAGCGCCGATCGCCGTTGTGGCAGCATTGTTCAAATTTTCGGAGCCGCTGATGAATCTTACATCGGGTGTCCCGCCTGCTGATTTCACTAACACGTAGAATTCCGCCGTTGTGTGGGTTTTCGAGAGACGGCCAAGCTTGTAGGTGCGCATGTCCTGGAGCGACGATCCCGGCATCGATGCTCCTGCCGCGCGTGTTGAGCCCGAGCGGAGCGCATCTAGCCGAGCCTTGGTTTGAGCGGGCGGGTGGCCCAGGGAGAGGACAGCGGTATAGACAGCCACAGCGTCATGCTTCCTACCGAGCTTTTCATACGCCTGTCCGAGATGATCGCCGATGGTGGAAGCCTGATTGACGAGCCAGGCAGAGTGAAGATATTTTTCGGCGATCTCGAAGTGGCCCAGCCGAAAATGGATCCAGCCTAGAGTGTCCCAGTACGCGGCGAGGGCATCGGGCGTATGGATGTCGTCTGGAAGCAACTTATCCAGCGAGATCTCACCGGTCTTCTCTTCGATGCCGGCGACGGCCTTTTGCGCATATTTCAGGGCATCGTCCAGGTGGATGTTATTGTCGGCGAGCGCATAGGCAACGTTGTTCAGCGTCAAGGGCGACGAGTCCGCTTCTAAGGCTTTCTGAAAAGCAGCAAGGGACTTCTCCGAATCTCCGGAATAGGCATACGCCTGTCCCAATTCCAGGTGAATACGCGGTACATCGGGGTAACGCTGGGCCGCCGCTTCGAGTTCAGAAATAGCATCCGCATAGCGATCGAGAGAAAAGAGGAGCCTCACCTCATTCTCGAGGGCCTGCGAAGCTTCCGGATTGATCTTTAAGAGCTGCTTCCACAGATCGAGAGCTTCATTTTCGCGGTGGTGCCGCATAAGCGTGGAGCAAAGATAATCGTAGTTATTCACCTGCGTGGGATCGAGGCTAAGAGACTTCTTCATTTCTTCGATGCCGCGGTCCGCCTCGCCCATGGCGACATGCGCCGCGCCAAGCCAATACATCGGACCCGCAAACTTTGGATCTTTCTCAAGCGCCTTCTGGTAAAAAATCGCAGCTTGGGGCAGATCGTTGTTGCGCCAGGCTTCGGCGCCTTGCTTGTAGAACTCGCGAGCCTCTGGATTATCGGAAGTCTCGGCCGAGGCAAAGTCTTCGGCTCGGAGAGTAATGAAGGTAGTTTCGTCGCCGGTAATCGCCTTGGTGAATTTGCGGTAGGAGTTGAATTGAGCGGGTGTAACTTCGCGACTCTTCATAGTCAAGCGCCGCTCAAAGTGAAGAACGCCGTCGGAAACGGAGTAGGCACTGTGATAGTCGGCAAAAACTTCGTGCAAATCGAGCGAAGGAAGAAGGTGCGGATGTGAATTCGAGGGCAGCTTGACGGTGCCCCGATAGAGCGCGTCGAACGGGGAGCCCAGCTCGATAGGCTTGGGATGTTTTGCGGCGTCGGCCTCGGCAGGCGGGTCCGGCAAGAACATCGGCGGACAGGGAAGAGTGATGCGGCGATTTTCCCAATCGCCGAATTCTTTGCGATTGTAATTGTATGCGATGTGAAGGGGCTCATCCGTGGCGTCGAGCGGTGAAAGAGCAACATCGCTTACCGTGCCGCCAAAATTGAGAAAAGAGGAGACCTTCTGCATGACATCTTTCCACTTTGGCTGACCCGCTTGACGAAAGGCATAACGGTAGAGAAGTTCGGCATCGCCTCGAAGGGTGATCTGCATTTTGGCGTCGAAGGTGCCGGCCTCGTTAAGAGTTCCCTCGGATTCAAAGGTCATAAACGATTTGAAGGGAGGATCGGGAGGTGTCTTCACCAACTGGGCCTGGCCGTCATCGGGGATTACGAGGGCCTGCTTATCACGCAAGCCAGCAATGAGATAACCGAACGGGGCGACTTCGGGTGTGGTATCAAGAAATAGAAACCCGTTGTCGCGCGGAAGAGCGGTAATGACATGGTCGAACTGGGAGATCGAAGGAAACGCAGGATCGATCTTGCCGGCGGAGCTGATCAAGACCGGGTACGCTTTCACGCCTATGGCGGCGAGCAGGGCTGCGAACAAGGTATGCTTGTCTTTACAATCGCCGTAGTCATTCGTCAAAACGTCTGTAGCCGCGTGGGGCTGGATCCGTCCGATGCCGAGGGCAATACCGATATAGCGGAAATTCGTCGAAACGTAGTGGTAGATGCTCTCAATTTTTTCGGATTCAGTTTTGGCAGTGCGGGTGAGTTCTTCAGCTTTTTGACGAATGTCCGGGGTGACCGCTGCGCGCGGAGCCGCAAGACTGCGAAACCACTGTCCGGCTTCGTTCCAGTTCTTGAATGTGGTGAGTTGTACGGACGCGCGATCAGGCTCATCCGGGTCAGGAGAATTTGCTTCAGCATCTTTCGACTTGTTTTCAAGATGCGCGGTCTGCCAGGTGTAAACCGCGTTGCCGTTCTCGTCGGCAATCGCCGGCTTAAATTTGGGGCTTACAACCTGGACGTAGCGACCCGAAGGAAAGCTGATTTTCAGCGTTTCGCTTAAAACGATTCCCGCTTCCAGGAAATTATAGGCGTACCAGAATTGTCCCGGATCGAGTGGAGTGGTGGTCTGCGATCGGTACCGATATTCAACGGTATCGCCGATTTCGAGGCCCTTGACCGCTACCTGTTTTTCTTTCTGGTCGCTGTAGAAGGGAGCCTGACGCGTGATCTCGGAAGGCATATCGAGGCTGTTTTCGGCCGGCGTTTCAATGAGGCGATGATCCGCTTTTGCGACGCGAACGTATACAACTTCCATCGTGGAGTTTGCCGACGCGTAGGGGAATGACAGAAGGCCGAATTGTTGAAGGCCTGCCTGCGATTGGATATGAACTCGTATCGTAGAATCTGAGGAAGATGTGCCGTCGTTCTTAAATGCTACGGCAGTTGAGATCGATTCAATGACGAACGGTTCTTTAGAGTAATCAGCAGGTACCGAGGGTTTGGGAGTGGTGCCCGGGCTTTGGGAGCCGGATTGAACGGGGGTGGCGTTGAAAAGGCTGGGAGCTTGCGCAGCAGCGATGGGCGAAAACAGGAGGGCCGCGACGAGGCAAGCCTTGGGTAGTTTAGTTTCGGGCACGGGCCTAAACAATAACTGAAAAGGTGCGGAATCTCCAGAGGGCGAGTCACTCGATGTTCGCCAGATTCACTGAATGCCAGGCCAGCGAAAACCTCATCCTTCTCAAAGGCGGCCAAGGATGGGGGGCCGTTACAAACGGCTTTCAATTTCAGGCAAAGCGTGTAATTTCTTTTCGGGCCTTGCGTAAAACTTGTGGGGAGGAGAAGCCATGAAAACATTTGTGCGAATGGTAGTGCTGTGTCTTTTGGTGCCGGCTGGGGTTGCGCTTGCGCAGGACAAAGCGGGGCAGGAGAAACCTGGGGTGTCGGCGGAGAATCCGCTGACCAGTTGGAACAAGGGAGCGTATGCGCGGTTGAAGGGGCTTCTGGCGCGATCTGCTGAGAAGGTGCCGGAGGAGAATTACAGCTTTAAGCCTGTCGACACGGTGCGCAGCTATGGGCAGATCGTGGGACACCTGGCCGACGCGCAGTACTTGTTCTGTTCACTGGCGCTGGGCGAGAAAAATCCCGGGCTGGACATCGAGCACACCAAAACCTCGAAAGCCGATCTCATTGCGGCGCTTAATACTGCTTTCGCCTACTGCGACAAGGCTTACGACAGCATGACTGACGCTTCGGCGACGCAGACTATCAAGCTGTTTGGAAACGATGCGCCGCGGATGAGTGCGCTGATCGTCAACAACATGCATAACATGGAACATTACGGCAACCTGGTCACTTATATGCGCATGAAGGGGATCGTGCCGCCGAGCAGCGAGCGGCCACCCGCGCCGCCAGCGAAGAAATAAGCAGAACTAGGCGAGACGGGTTTAGATCAGTTACTTGATTCGCGGCTCGCCCTCGAGGCTGTGCCGGGAGACGTGTGGAAAGGGATGCCCCTAGATTTCACCGGGGGAAAAGCGATTTGAAATTTTCAAATTGAAGACGCACCGCGACTTTACATAGGCACAAGCGTCTGCCGCACCTACGGCGCTTGAGACTACCTGGGCACTGAGTACCCAGGGCTTCCGCCCTGGGCTAGGTCTATGTCGCGCCTACGGCGCTTGGATTCGCATGGGGCGCGTCAGATCATTCTTAGAATTACAGGGAGGGGAAAACAAAGGGGCAGCGCATAACCTTCCCCTCCTGCAATCTCGACTTCTGCACTGTCGCTAGTAGATGTCGTACTGCTCCCAGTGCAGAGTTGGATCGGCCTGGATGATGATGCTCTTTTTCGTCCAGCGCTCTAGCTCTTCGATCAGTGAGGATTCGCGCGTTTTCAGGGCCTTGGCGATTTCCGGGTGCAGGCGGAGCGTTAGGCTGCCGGAGTCGACGTCGGGTGCCATTTTGCGCGCTTCGGCTTGGATTTCGTAGCAGAGCGTGGGTATGGATTTCACCATGCCTGAGCCGGTGCAATAGGGGCAGGGCTGGCAGAGGGTGCGCTCGAGAGCCTGCTTGGTGCGTTTGCGGGTGATGGCGACGAGGCCGAATTCGTTGAACCGCAGCACTTTCGAAGGGGCGCGATCGGCGCGAAGGGCGTCTTCGAGCGCGGCCATCACTTTTTCGCGATTGCGGCGCTCTTCCATGTCGATGAAGTCGATGATGATGATGCCACCGAGATCGCGGAGGCGCATCTGGCGGACGACTTCTTTCACGGCTTCGAGGTTGGTGCGGACGATGGTGTCCTCGAGGCGATTCGAGCCTTTGCCGACGAATTTGCCGGTGTTGACGTCGATGGCGACGAGCGCTTCGGTGTGGTTGATGACGATGTAGCCGCCGGATTTCAGCCAGACCTTCGGGCGCAAGCCCTTGTCGATTTCCTGCTGGATGCCGAATTCTTCGAAGACCGGCGTTTCTTTGGTGTACAGCTTCACGCGATTTACGAGCGCGGGTTGAAAGCGGCTCATGAATTCGACGACCTTCGCGAATTCCTCTTCCGAATCCACCCAGATGGCGCCGAAATCGGGAGTCATGTAGTCGCGGAGGATGCGCTCGACTAGATTCAAATCGCGATGGAGGAGCGATGGGGCTTTGCGCTGCTCGGAGCGCGACTTGATTTCCTGCCACGTGCGCATCAGGAATTCGACATCGGTTTTTACTTCGTTGGCAGTGGCGCTGGCCGCGGCGGTGCGAACGATGAAACCGCCGCCACCCTGGCCTTTGGCTTCGTTGACGAGATGGCGCAAGCGAGAGCGATCTTCGGCGGAAGCGATTTTGCGTGAGACGCCAGTGTGGTCGAGCGTGGGCATGTAGACGAGATAGCGGCCGGGAAGAGCGACGTGGCTGGTGATGCGCGCGCCTTTCTTGCCGAGCGGCTCTTTAGCGATCTGAACGATGATTTCCTGGCCCTGCTTCAGCATGTCAGAAATGAGCTGCGTGCGGCGCGGCTGCGTGCGGTGGCCATGGCTATGGCCTCCCGATGGCCCGTGCTGCGGGCGGCGGCCACGGTCGGGACGCCCGCCGCGATCGTGACGGCCTCCGCGGTCGCGTCCGCCGCGGCGCGAGGG
Organism: uncultured Acidobacteriota bacterium; assembly: GCA_963736465.1. Taxonomy (GTDB): domain Bacteria; phylum Acidobacteriota; class Terriglobia; order Acidiferrales; family UBA7541; genus Palsa-295. The sequence goes on from CAVTOS010000017.1 coordinate 11,997, forward strand.
GTGCTGCATGCGCGAACGGTAATCATTCTGGACGCGCGCGTTCCAGGGCTGCTTTTCCTGGGGCGGCTGATTTTCGGACGGGGCCGGATAGCTGTTTCCGGGCGAGCCGGCTTCTGCGGAAGAAGGATCTGAAGTTTCGTGTCCTGAACCTTCGTGCTCGGCGGCAGACTGGAAGGATTCCGAGCCGGCTTGCTGGGCCTCGACTTCGGCATGCGCTGCGGCGTGAGCCTCGTCGGCTTCGGCGTCGAGGTCAGATTCGTGCTCGTCGTCTTCGTGCTCGTCGTCTTCGTCGAGTTCGTGCTCTTCGATGTCGATTACAGTGTCTTCGACTTCGACCACCTCTTCCGATTCGTGACGGTCGTGAACATCTTCGTCGAGAGATCGAAGCCCACCGAATGGCGCGACGTGGTCTTCTTCAGAGTGGAGCGCGGCTGCTTCGCTTTGGGCTTCGGCAACGTGCTCGGTGAGAGCGGCGGTTTCTTCTTCCGTGAGTTCGTGATGCGCGGCTTCGAGGTGATCGGCGAGAGGTTCGGCTTCCGCTTCGGATTCGAAGTGGGCGATTTCCGTTTCGGCATCATCGCGAGCAGCGAAAGTTTCGTGCGCTTCGTAGCTGGCATCCGCGCCTGATTCGGTCCGCTCGGAGGCGGAGGCACTTGGCTGCGAAGCCTGTTCAGTATTGCGTTCAGTGACGGGAGCTTCGTGAACCGGTTCGCGGGTTTTCCACTTTGCGATTGACTCACCCGGAAGAGGCTCGAAGCCTGCGGAGGATGAGTGAGACGAGGTTGAGTAAGACGATGCTGAGCGAGATGGCGCAGGCGGAGAATAAGACGGCGCATGCGACGGCGCGGAAGCCTGCTCCGATTGAACGGAGTCCGACGGCGGCGCGGGTGAAAGCGAATCGCGCGTGGGCTCGGGCGGGAAGCTTGCAGGCGTCAGCGGCGGAGCCGATTCCGGCGGAGCTACGACGGGTGCCGAAGAAGGCGCTTTGTATTTTGCCAATGATTCGCCGGGAAGGATCGTCGGGACGTAACCGTCCGGTGGTGGTGCGGATTCGGTGGAAGGATCCTCGTACGGACGGTGCGAGGCATATTTCGATTGCGGCAATTCGCGGCCGTAGCGACGATCGCTACTCCGGCCACCGCCACCACTACCTCCTCCGCGATTCGGGCGGCCACCACGGCGACCACCACCGCGTCCACCACGAAAATCGCGACCACCGCCTCCGCGATTCGGGCGGCCTTCGTTGCGATTCTCGTAGCGAGGACGGCTCGCGGGAGGCGGATTGTAGCTCGGTGCAACATTGCCCGACGGGGCATGCGCGTCCGGAGCTTCGGCGGATTCGTCGTGCGCGCCAGGATGAGCAGCGGCATGCTGGGCAGGCGCAGACTCGCTCGAAGCCGGAGGAGCCGATTCCACATCCAGCGGCTCGAGCGCCGGCGTGGACGAAGCGGCGGCGTTGAACACCTGGCCGCCCTGATCCTGCATCTTCTGAACTTTTTCCTCAGCGGTGGTTACGATGTGGTCGAATTCTTCGAGGTCTTCGAGGAAGTCGCTGACGTAGAGGAAAGCGTCGCTATCGAGTCCGATTTCGACGAAGGCCGATTGCATGCCCGGCAGCACGCGTGTGACACGGCCCTTGTAGATGCTTCCAACTAGCGCAAATTCTTTTTCCCGCTCGACATAAAATTCACAAAGCTGTCCTTCTTCCAAAATGGCGACCCGTGTCTCGTGGGGGTTCGCCGAGATAACCATTTCCTTCGACATGAAAACTCCTCAATGGGCATCGAGTGGGAGCGGGCGCGCCGGCAGGCACAGCGAGCACACGGGCTCGGCCAGCTTGGCGCAAGGATGGATTTAGTTGTGACCATGACAGGCCGCCCAGGACCGACGTGCCGTGTGGATGGATAACTACCGTCTTCACCCGATGCAATCCTAAAGTAAATTCGAAATCCGGCTGTCAAACGTGCGCGCAGTCCGGGTAAATCTTCAAACCAAATTCAAACCAGCCTTAATTGACGAAACGCCGCATCCGGACGTTCATCACCAGGCCCAAAGCCAAAAAAACAAAAGCGGTAGACGATCCGCCATAACTCATCAGTGGCAACGGAATGCCGGTGACGGGCATGTACCCGATCACCATCGAGGCGTTCACCAGGACGTGGAAGCCCAAAATTGCGGTGACGCCCATAACCACAAACATCCCGGCCCGATCTTTCGCCTTCTGCGCATTATCCACGAGCCGCAGAATCAAGCCCAGATACAGCAGCAAAACGACGATCACTCCAATGAAGCCCTGCTCCTCGGCCAGCGCTGCCAAGATAAAGTCCGAATAACGCACCGGCACAAAGCCTAACTGATTCTGGCTGCCTTTGCCGAAGCCCTTGCCCCAGAAGCCGCCGGAGCCAACCGCAATTTCCGACTGCAGAATCTGGTAACCAGCGCCGCGTGGATTCTCCTCTGGATGGAGGAAAGTTTCAATACGCTGCTGCTGATAGGGCTTTAGATGAGTCCGCATGTTCCAACCAATCGGAATCATCAGCGCCACAAGCACCGCACCCACTGCCAAGTGCTTCCATTCAATACCAGCGAGAAACGCTCCTACCACTGCGACCGGCACAAACACCATCGCTGTGCCCAGATCGGGCTGAATCAAAATCAGGCCCACGGGTACGCCGGTGAGCACTGCTACTTTCAGCAAATCCGTGAGCGTGAGCCGATCCGTGCGCACCTCCGCAAAGAAGCGCGCCAATACTATGATTATAATCAACTTCATTAGTTCTGACACTTGCAAATTTGGGCCGCCACCGAGCTGGACCCAGCGCCTGGCTCCAAAGCGGGAATGACCGACAGCCAGAACGATCAGAAGAGTGGCTAAACCGAACATGTACAATGCCGGAGCTTGATCCATCAAGGTGTGGTAGTCGATCCGCGAAATCAGGAACATGCCCACCACGCCAATGCCAATCCAGGTGAGCTGTCTCCATTGCAGGCCGGCCATGTTGGCGGCGGCGTGCGTCGAGGAATAAATTTCGAGGACGCCGATGGTGCTGATCGCGGCAACGATGGCGAGCAGGGCCCAGTCGAAGTCTTGTGTGCGCGGACGGTCTTTCATAAGTTCAAGCGTTTCGCGGGCATCGCTTCAATTCTTTCACCGGCTTGCTCCACCGACGGTTGCGACCAGAGGACGAACTGGAGCGGGAGGCGGAGGAGTGACGCCAGCGGTCTGCTGTGTGCCAGCGTTTTTCTTGTCGTAAAAGGCTTTCACCACATCGCGGACTACCGGACCGGCGGCTTCGCCGCCATGTTCCAATGTATTTTGGACAATGGCCGCGACGACGATCTCGGGATTACGGCGGGGCGCGAATCCGACGAACCAACCGTCCATCTTCTTGCTCCCGATGCGGTTGGCTGCGTTGTAGCTCATCAGCTGCGCGGTGCCGGATTTTCCGCAGAGATCAACATTCTGCAAGCGCAAGTGATAGCCGGTGCCGCCTCCTTCGTTGACCACGCCGTACAATCCCTGCGTCACCTGTTCGACGGCGTTTTCGGAAAGAGGGAACTGGGTGGTTTTCAGGTCCGGCATATTTTTCAAAAAGTGAGGCTGCACCAGCTTGCCCGCGCTGGCGACGGCCGCCGCCATGCGCGCTAGCTGAATAGGTGTCACGGTCACGGCGCCCTGTCCCACCGAGACGGAAATTGTCTCGCCCGCATACCACTTGTGATGGAAGACGCGCTCGACCCACTCCTCGGAAGGCATATTCCCCGCTTCCTCGCCGGGTAGATCAACGCCCGTTCTACGACCGAGCCCCAGGCCCGCGGCGTAATCATGGATACGATCGATGCCGAGCTGCTTGCCGATGGTGTAAAAAAACACGTCGCAGGAATCGACGATCGCTTTGTGCAGATCTACGGAGCCGTGTCCCTGCGGCCGCCAGCAATGAAACGTCCGCCCATAGAAATTCGCGTAGCCGGGGCAGTAAACGGTGGTGCTCTCGGGCACGGCTTTGGAATCGAGCATCGCCGTGGCCATCACGATTTTGAAAACTGAGCCCGGCGCCAGCTGCCCTTGAATCGCGCGATTCAGCAGCGGAGTTTCCTTGTCGGTATTGAGCTTCGCCCATTCTTCGGACGGAATGCGAACGGCGAAATCATTGGGGTCAAATGTGGGACGGCTGACCATGGCCAGAATTTCGCCAGTGCGCGCGTCCATCGCAACGACGGCGCCTTCTTTATCCTGCATGTCGTGTTCGGCGATGGCCTGCAAATCGTAATCGATCGTCAACTGAATCGGCTTGCCGGGAATCGCTTCGACGTTGTCGAGAGTGCGCATCGCTTTGCCGACGCTGTTCACGACGACGCGGCGCATTCCGTCCGTACCTTCGAGGGTTTCGTTGTACTGGCGCTCGAGGCCCGCCTTGCCGACGATATCGCCGGGGCGATAGTGGCCGTCGCTCTGGTCCATCTGCTGCGGCGAGACTTCGCCGACGTAGCCGATCGTATTCGCAAGCATTTCACCGTGGGGATAGCGGCGGCGCTGGACCATCAACAATTCGAGGACGGGAATATCGGCGCGGTGCGATTCGACGAAGGCGATGTCTGCGAGGCTGGCAGCCGGTTTGATTACAACGGGCTGAAATTTCGGCTCGTTTTTCGATGCGTCCAGGGTCTGCTGAATATCCTGGCGGCTGATTCCGAGGCCGTCGATGATCTGAGGAATGCTCTTCTCGATGGCCTTCATGTCTTCGCGGAGCAGCAGGACGCTGAAGGAAGGGTAGCTGTCAACGAGCACGCGGCCTTCGCGGTCGAGCATCGCGCCACGAGGCGCGATAATCGGGATGGAGCGTACGCGATTGCGCTCGGCGAGATCGGCGAAATGTCCCGACTGGACGACTTGCAGCTTCCAAAAACCAACCAACAAGAGCACGACGAAAACTACGGAAGCGTAGGAGACGAGCGCCAGCCGTTCCTGGGGAACCTTCTGGTCGTTAACATTCCACGACGGCAATGGAACTCCTGCGCGGGGGTCTTACTTGGCCGGAATGCAGTCGGCCCTGATGCGCCCTGATAAGCAAAATCGGGCGGAACCCGAAGCGGCATTTAAAACTAACACCGGCGAAGTGCACCCGCAAGCCAGCCATGTCCTTTCGGTCAATGTATTGTGCCTAAAATCGGAGGCGGAAGGTAGCTGGCCCGAGGGACAGGAGCGCTGGAACAGGAGAGTCGGAAACAGGCGGCTATTGCCTTCTGCGCAGGCGGTCGAGAAGGGCGAAGAGTACGACACCGACCCCGGCGGTGACAAGCGAATCCAGCAGAAGACGGAGAGTGAACATTGGCATGGGACGGGCGAGCAGTACACGCTCCGTGATGGCCAGCACCACCTGATGGAAATGGAAGAGGATAAATACGAGTCCAAAGCGGGCGATGGGATGCTCGGTATCGATTCGCGCGCCCACGGAGGAGGCTACGTAGCCGACGCACGTTTTGGCGATGCCGTACATGCCGATAGGATTGTCGTGACTCAGCGCGTCCTGCGCGATGCCGATAGCCGCGCCGAGGAACATGCCGCTTACCGGATTGCGGCGGCTTACACCGAAATAGATTGTGACGAGCAAGGGCAGATCGACTAGTTCCGCGAAGCGGCCATACTTGTGAAGGAACGCTTGCAGGACGAGCGCGAGAAAACAGACGAGTGGAACCGCGCCGCTATAGTACTTGTGAACCTCGATATTGGAGTCCGATCGTGCGCCGGCGCTCAGCATGGTGTCCATGTTAATTATGCGCGTGCGGCGCGGATGGCGGCGTGGCGTTCGTCGCGGGATTCACTTCGCTGGTGGCGGGAAGCACATCGGTTTTCTTGGGCGTCAGTTCCTGCTGCGTCATCAGAACGAGAACGTCTTCCAGGCGGTCGAGCCTGGCCGCGGGGTCAATCGAAATCGCCTGAAATGGGCTGCCGGCCTTGGCGGTTTCCACTTTTCCGATTGGCAAATCCTTGGGGAAAATGTGGTCTTCGCCGGAGGTTAGGATTTTGTCGCCAACCTGCACTTTTTCATCGTTGACGATGTAATCCATGCGCGGATTCGGGTCACCGCTGCCTTTCACCACTCCGTGCGTGCGAGTGCCGGCGAAAAGGGCGCCAACGCCGCTTTCCTTGTCGTTAATCAGCAGAACTTGCGAAGAGGTGGGGAACACTTCCACAATTTTTCCGACGATGCCTTCCGGAGTGATCACGGCCAGGTTGCGGCGCACGTGGTCCCGCTCGCCGCGGTTGATGAACAGAGTGTGCGAGGTGGGATCGGCGCTGGCTCCAATCACTTCCGCTGCCAGCATGGACGCTTCGGGATGCGCATTGCGGAAATTCAAAAGGCTGGCGAGGCGCTGGCCCTCGGCGGCCTGGCTTTCGAGCTCGCGGTTGCGCATGCGAAGCTCGTCCAGCTCCTTCTGCAAGCGCGCATTTTCGGTACGAGCGTTGCGAAGGCCGATGTAGCCGCTCCACAAGCCGCCAATCCTCGAGAATGACCAGGTTCCCGCGCGCTCGACGGGCGTCAGCGTTTGCACGGTCCAATAGCGAACCAGCCGGACGTTGTTCTCGCGCTTGATTTGAAATGCGAGCAGCAACACTTGTACGAGAATCAGCACGGCGAGCAGGCTCAGCGGGCGATGGCGCGAAATAAGCGTGTCGGACATATTCGGATACCGATATTCAAAAGTTAAAACACCGCTCTGTGCGATTGGCCGTTTCAATCAATCGAAACGAGCCGGAGCAAGCGGAAATCGCTGAGCATTTTTCCGGTGCCCAGCACCACCGAAGCGAGCGGATCGTCCGCAATCGAGACGGGCAAGCCGGTTTCCTCGCGAATGCGCTTATCGAGATTCTTGATGAGCGCGCCGCCACCGGTGAGCACGATGCCGCGATCGCTGATGTCAGCGGACAACTCGGGCGGCGTGCGTTCGAGAGCCACGCGGATCGCGTTGAGAATCGTCGCGATGCATTCGGATAAAGCTTCGCGAATTTCGCTATCGTCGATGGTCACCGTGCGCGGCACGCCTTCAATCAGGTTGCGGCCTTTCACTTCGAGCGTGAGCGGCTTCTCGAGCGGATAGGCGGAACCGATTTCGATTTTGATCTGTTCGGCGGTGCGTTCGCCCACGAGCAAATTGTATTTGCGCTTCAAGTAGTGCATCACGGCTTCGTCCATCTCGTTGCCGGCCACGCGCACGGAGCGCGAGTAGACGATGCCGCTCATGGAGATCACGGCGATATCCGTGGTGCCTCCGCCGATATCCACCACCATGTTTCCTGACGGCTCTTCGATCGGCAGGCCGGCGCCGATGGCAGCGGCCATCGCCTGCTCGACCAGATACACTTCGCTGGCTCGCGCGCGATAAGCGGAGTCTTGCACGGCGCGCTTTTCAACGGGTGTTATTTCGCTGGGAACCCCGATGACGATGCGCGGATGCACCAGCACGCGGCGGTTGTGCGCCTTTTGAATAAAATAAGTGAGCATCCGCTCGGTGACTTTGAAGTCGGCGATCACGCCGTCTTTCATGGGCTTGATCGCGACCACGTTTCCGGGCGTGCGGCCCAGCATTTCCTTCGCTTCGCGGCCTACAGCCACCACTTCGCCACTGTTTTTATTGATGGCAACGATGGAAGGCTCATTGACCACGATGCCTTTTCCGCGCGCAAAGACCAGCGTGTTGGCGGTTCCCAGGTCGATAGCCAGATCGGAAGAGAACAGGCTGAAGACCGACCGCATGTTGTAACTGTTTTTCGTCACGTAACGCTTCCCCCAGAATCCGCTTGAGCGCTGCTGCGGCAGCGCGTGCAAGTCAGCGTGAATCGTTTCGGCGCAAATTCATGCACATTTGGTGCTATGACACGGGACCTATGGCACCACAACGTCAACTTTTTTGATAGCTGTACCACCTCGCCGATTTTGGCCAGTAATCACAATGGTGTGGCTGCCGCGGTCCATCGGCTGCGTGAAATAGCGGAAATGCCCGTCGGGGCGTATATCGGCCACCTGCTCGCCATTGATAATCAGGGCGGCGCCCGGCTCGGTGCGGCCGATCACCTCGACGTTGTTGCCATGGAGTTCGGTATCGTCCACTTCGAGCAGCATTTCCTGTTCTTTACCTGCAACGACAAGCATGAACTTAAAAGGATCGCTCTGGTCGCTCGCGTTGTTTTTCTCATCGATCGCACGCACTCGCCAGAAGTAATCGCCGGGCGGCAGTCCCGCGAGTTCCGCGCTGGAGCCGGCGGTTTTCCGTTCCATCACCACTTTGTTGAACATGGAAGTGGTGCTCACCTGCAATTCATAGGACTTCGCCGTGGTTACGGGCTTCCACGTGAATTGAATCGGATCGTGCTTGGGATCGGCGACGATCACAGCCGCCAGATTGATCGGTTTATCCAATTGCGGCGGAGCCAGCACTTGGCTCTTCGTGATCGCGCCGCCGGTGGGAAACGAAGCGCGCTCCCACTGGCCGATGTCGAGGTGTTCGCCGCCGCGATTCAGTTCCGCGCTTCCGTTATCCACGGTGATTTCCTGCTGATTGGTCGTAGGGTCGCTGCGCACGGCCGCGCGGCTATTCGCGCGCACGGAGGCCACAGCATTTTCAAACGAAACTTCCGCCTTCGATCCCGGGATTTCCCACGAGCCCGTCGCGAGGTCTACTTGTCCTGACGAAATATGCACGCCGACTTTCGATGCGCGATCCTGCTGCACCACGTTGTCTTCTACGGTGACGAGCGTGTCGCCCTTCACCGTGTACGTGGTTCCGTCCGCAAACTGAATTCGAGCCACGCCTTCGCCGCCGGTTTGAATCAGATCGCCTTTATCGAGCGATAGCTGATAATCGGCGTTCACCCATTGCACCGAATTGCTTTTCTTCACCTGCACTTTGCCGTCAAGGTTGACGAAGCGCGCTTGGCGGGCGGCAGCGGTGGAGCTTTCGTTGGTTGACGGTGCGGCGATGGAATCGGAGATTTTGTTGATCATGCTGGCTGCCATCTCGGGAAACGCGAAGTGGAACGCGGCGAATACGGCCGCAACAAATAGGACAACGACCAGCACTACGGTGCGATATCGTACCGTGTGCCAGTACACCTCCACCCGCGATATCTTCGGCTTCTCAGCCGCCGTGATTTTTCCGATTGCCATGGCGATTTGGGGCCAGTTTTGCAATCTAGCATAGGGGTATAGGCCTTTCAACTTGGCCGGGGAACAGGATGCGAAACCGCTAACAGCAAGAAAGCACCATGTTTTCTCGTAACTTACGGGAGGCTCTCGAAGAAGTGCCGGGACTCCGGAGGCGATCCAGAATCGAAGCGCCGGGTGCCGGAGGCTAAGATGATCCGGCCTGCTCGGAGCCATTTTGGAGGTTGACCTCAGGTGCTCGCTTTAGGGAGACTAGAAACTCGAATTGGCGCCATTTTCGTCCTGCTGGCTGCCGAATCGAGCATCGTCGCTCGTAAAGGCCGACCTAGAATTTCGCTGCGAGGCACACAGTCATGAATGAATCGATTGGGGAACTCCTTCCACCGACACGAATTATGCTAACGCCGGGCCCGTCGTGTATGGACCCGCGCGTCTACCGCGCCCTGGCTACGCCGCTCGTGGGCCATATGGACCCGTGGTTCATCAACATGATGAACGACGTTCAAGCGCTCTTGCGCAAGGTGTTCCAGACACAGAATCGGATCACCTTTCCGATATCGGCCTCGGGGTCTGGCGGGATTGAAGCGGCCGTTTTGAATCCCTTGGAAGAAGGCGACGAGTGCATCGTGTGCGTGAACGGCTGGTTTTCCGAGCGCATGGCGATCATTGCGGAGCGAAGCAAGGCAAAAGTGATTCGCGTCGAGGCGCCTTACGGTCGAACAGTTGACCTCGATGATGTGCGCCGCGCCGGTAAGGGTAAGAAAATAAAATTCGTGGGGCTCGCGCATGGCGAGACATCGACGGGAGTTGTGCAGCGCCTCGATGATTTCCGAAAGGTTGCGGATGAATTGGGAGCGATGATGGTTGTGGACGCGGTCGCAACGCTCGCAGGCGTCCCGATGGATATTGATCGCCAGCGCATCGATATTTGCTTCAGCGGCTCGCAGAAGGCAATCAGCGCGCCTCCTGGAATGGCGCCCATCACCGTGAACGCGCGGATGGAAGATGTGATGCGCGCGCGCAAGACGCCCGTGGGAAGCTGGTATTTCGATTTCACGCCGATTATGACGATGTGGGGAAGCGAACGTACTTATCACCACACGCCGCCGATTTCGCTGATCTACGGAATGCGCGAAGCGTTGCGTCTGGTGCTCGAAGAAGGACTCGAAGCGCGTTGGGAGCGCCACCTTCAAAACCAGAAAGCGCTGGTCGCCGGAATTGAGGCCATGGGACTTGAGCTATTTGTCGAGAATCCCGCGGACCGGTTAGTGACGGTGACCGGAATCAAGGTTCCCGCTGGAGTGAACGACGGTCGGGTGAGGCAGCAACTACTCGACGAATTCAACATTGAGATTGCAGGTGGGTTTGGGCCCATTAAGGGCAAATTGTGGCGGGTGGGGTTGATGGGGTACTCGAGCCAGAAGACAAACGTGCTGCTGTTTCTTGCGGCGTTTGAAAAAGTGCTGCTCGATCATGATTTTCGTGTGCCTGCGGGCGCTGGTGTGGCTGCAGCGGTGCGAAGCTACCAACAGTCGGCGCAGCCTGCAGCAGTCGGGGCGCGAAAGTAGCAGCGCTGGAAGGATCAATGGCAAAAGCAACGTTTCCGACGATTCCGAATGCCGGCGCGATGAGCGATTTCATCGGGGCGTTCGATGTTCCGTCGAAAGTGACGGACTTCGTATACCGCTGCCGCTTCTCTCATTGCTGGAACGGAATCGCCACGCGGCATGCCGACACGATGGATTGCAAGTTTTTCGTGGATGGAAAAGGCGTCGTCCTGGGGCTTGCACATCCCGGCTTCGTTGAATTCCGTACGCGCTCGGGGCGAAATTTAACCGATCGCGAAGCCAGCTACATTGGCGCCGAATACCTGCGCGAGCGGCTCGAACAGGAAGACGAGCACGCGCTCTACGATGTTTCTGCTTCCGATGTTCTGCGAATTATCGAGAAGCTCGGCATCAAATAAACTGCAATAACGCTAGTCAGCGCCCTTTTTACGGTAGTACGTGAAATCGTATTCGACCGACCATGTCTTCCCGCCGTCTTCGGATCGCTGGCTGTATTGTCTTACCTCGTCCGGTCCAACGTTAAAGAATTGCAGATGGCGCGTGGCCTTCTTTCCGTTTTCGTCCGTGTCGGCGTAATAATCCATCGTCGTTCCGTTCAGGTGCCCAGCGAAAAATATTCTTCCACCGTTGCTGTCCACCCAGTATTGTTCCCACTTCTTTGTATTCGAATCGTAGATGTTGAAGCTCTTCCCGGTATTGCCGCGCCCGCCGGTCCAGTTCTCGAGCACCACGCACTCGTCGAGAATCTTCTGAATGCCGCTTGAACCAACCACTTGGTCAGCTCCCGTTTGCTTTACCGTCCACTCGCCGACCCAGAAATCGAATTGCTTGTGTTCCGGGCTGTACTTGCAGGGGAACGCGTTGTGGTCGGCTTTATCGAGATCTTTGGCGAAGCGCGGGTCGTCCTTCAGCAGAATGAGATCGGGATCGGATGAGAAGATTTCTCCCGGACCATATCCGGTATTGAGAATCTCATCGATCTTGGCAAAGGCTTTTTCCCGGTCACCCATGCGCGCATAAGCCTTCGCCGTACGCAAGAGAACCGAGAATTGATGGAAACCAAGGCTGCCGGCTTTGTCGTAGCACTCGATCGCTTTTTGATACTGTCCGATTCCGGCCAGTGCGACTCCCCAGCGATACCAATCCTGTCCGTTGGCCGGGTTTGCTTTTGCCAGCGCCTCATAAGCCGGCGCTGCCTTCGGCCAATCTTTTGAGTTGTAATAGCCATCCGCGGCGGTTTGTTCGGCGTTCTGTGATTGCGCCTGGATATTGCTAATACCAGCAAGCCCGATTGCGAAGGCGATCACAGCCCGGCACAAATTTCGGCTGCAGCGATTCATAGCATTTCTCCTGAACATGGTTCCCCGCGCGCTCTAACGAGGATCGTTTGTTGCGTTTTAGACGGCGAACCAGGAGACCGGAGAGCAATCTTTTTGCCGCGTCTATTCGGTGCTTAGCCGCTTGAGAAAGATGCGAAGCGTGTGGCGTGGTCCCTGAAGGTGCGATTATGGGGCGTCCGATTTCGCTTTTTCCGCTGCCGCTGGTTTCGAGTTCTTCGGGATGCTGCGGATGTAGTTCACCAGATTCCAAATGTCTTCATCTTTCAGGCGATCCGCTTCGGAGGGCATCTGGCCGTTACCGTTCTTGATTACATAAAACATTTCGCCATCGGTGATGGATTTCAGGGTTGCAGAGTCGCGGTAGTCGATCATCTTGAGTTTCATGTCAATGGCCAAATCGCCTTTGCCATCTCCATCGGCTCCATGGCACATCGCGCAATCGTAACCGTATCTCTTTTTCCCAACGGCGATCGAGGATGGGGAGGGTTTTACAGGATTTACCACCTTGAGTGCTTCCGGCGGAATCTTTGCGCCCGTAGAAGGAGACGGAGCTTTTTCTTCGGCGCTCTGGCCGCTTTGGGCCTGTTGAGCGTGACAGGAAAATGCGAGGGCCAGCACAGCTGAAAGAACAAGGATGCGCGTCCACATAGCGGCCTCCTGATTCGGGTTGAGCGGATTGTACGCCCGTTCACGACAGAGGGATGCGGATTTGTGTTGTAAATGTATTCTCTAGGAGTCCGAAAGCGATTCGCCGAAATTCGCGTTGTCGTTCAATTCGCCAGCCTCGAGAATCTCGCCGCAGTCGAGGCATTCGACGTACTGCGAATCGTCATCTTTGGCGATCAAGCGCGTTCGGGTATGTTGGCAGGGCATATTCTGCATAACAATCTCAGCGCGAAATGTAATGCCTGATTGTAGCATCGCGTCCGAGCACGCAGAATGGCATGTGCGGTTGACAAACGTCCGAATTGCAACTATCAGTCAGGATGGTTTGAGCCGCAAAGCGGAGAACGTGTGACCTCTGTATCGACGACACAGGAAAAGCTTGGCAGCGCGCTCTTCTATGGAATTGTAGCTATTCTCGCTTATCTCGCTTTTCGCGTCTTCGAACCATTCCTCGCATCACTGGCATGGGCGGTGATCCTGGTGGTTCTCTTTTTTCCCACCTATGAGCAGTTGGCGAAAAAGTGGGGAATGACGACAGCAGCGATTGCGAGCACGATCGGCGTGACGCTGATTCTGATTGTGCCGGCGATCTTCATCATGTTTGCGTTTGTCCGCCAGGGATACGAAGCGGTGCAGTCCATTCAACTGCAAGTCGCCTCCGGCCATTTCCGGTGGGTGAACGATATCTGGATGCGCCTGCAGAGGCGCTTCCCTGACGTTGAGGTTACCGACCTGGCGACCACCCTGCGGGGTTATGCCGAACGCATTGCTGCGTACGTGGCCAGCCAGATTGGCACGGTGCTGCGCCACACGGCCGGTTTTGCTTTTCAGCTTTCCGTTACGATTCTGGCGATGTTCTATCTATTTCGCGACGGACCTTCGCTCATTCACCGTCTCCGCCAGGTCCTACCCTTCGAGGGCATGTATCGAGATCGAATGATCCGGGATTCGCGCGATCTGATTTTCGCCAGCGTGACGTCGAGCATAGTGGCTGCTGCTGCACACGGTTTGCTTGGCGGGCTGGCCTTTGGATTGACGGGAATCGGAGCACCGATTTTCTGGGGCGTCATGATGGGATTTTTCTCGCTGGTGCCGGTGGTGGGCTCCGCGCTGATCTGGGTTCCGGCGTCGATCAGCCTGATGCTGGAAGGCCACATCGTGCACGGGATTATCCTTGCGTTGATTTGCAGCGTGATCGTGGGAATGATTGACAACATCATTCGCCCCTGGCTCATCAGCGGACGGGCTGAGATGGGCGGTCTTGTAGTCTTTATCAGCGTGCTGGGCGGCATCGCCGTTTTTGGCATGCTGGGGGTCGTGCTGGGGCCGATTGTCGTAGCGTTGGCCGCGGGCCTGCTTGATTTATACGCTCCGAGCGATGCTAGAAACCAATCTCTCGATGCGGGTGGGAGCGAAAGGCATGGCGTGCTAGAGTGCCCGCTTCGGAATTCGCAATGGGTAAGAACTCCAACTCAAAACACGTCAGCAGCTTGCCGCCTGAAAAGCTCCGGTGGCATTGTGATCCTGCTCGAATTCCATTCGAGACGACCGCGGAGGTGGAACCGACGGTCAACGATATGGGGCAAGACCGGGCGCTGCGTGCACTGCGAATGGGCGTCGAGCTGAAAGCGTCGGGCTACAACCTCTTCGTGTGCGGGCTTTCCGGGACCAGCCGCGGCGGGATGATCGTGCGCATGGTCGAAGAGATGCATCTCGAGACCGAGACAGCCCCGGATCGCTGCTATGTAAATAATTTCAAGAACGCCGACCGGCCCCGGCTGCTCACTCTTCCGCGCGGGCAGGCTAACGCGTTCAAGAAGGAAGTGGAATCGGGAATCGATTTTCTTCGCCGGCGCATTCCACAGGTTTTCGAAGGCGAGCCTTTCCAGCGCCAGAAGACACGGATTGTCGAGCGGTTCACTGTACGCGAGAAAGAATTGATGGACGATTTCACGAGGCGGATCGCGCGCGAGCAGTTCGCGCTGGGACGCATGCAAGTGGGCGCGGTCGCGCTGCCTGAGATTTTTCCTGTCCTCGAAGGGCAGATGGTTCCTATCGAAGAAATTCCCGAGATGGTGCAGGAGGGCAAGCTCGAGAGTGTTGCTGCCGAGGATTTGGAGCGAAAATACGATCAGTTCCGGCAGGAGTTTACAGTTGTGTATCGGAAGACACTTTCGCTTTCGCGCGAACTCGCGAGCGAGATGAGTTACCTGGAGCAGGAGGCGGCCTCCGTGCTCGTCGATGGGGTGATCGAAGAGCTGAAAGAAAAATATCCGAATCCGCAGATTTCCGAGTATCTCGAAGAGGTGCGGCATCACATTCTGGACAACCTCGATCCGTTCAAAGAGCGCGAAGGCGAGGACGATCAGCCTCCGTCGGAAGGCGGTGGAGGACAGCGCCCCGAGCGCACGGACCGCGACCCGTTCCGCGTGTACGGCGTGAACGTAATCCTCGCGCACGGCGAGCAGGAAAAGGTTCCGGTGATTTTTGAGACGATCCCCACCTACGCGAACCTTTTTGGAACGATTCACAGGAGCTACGACACGCGCGGCGGCTGGAATTCGGATTTTATGGATTTGCGCGGCGGTTCTCTGCTCCGGGCGGACGGAGGCTTCCTGGTGATGTATGCCCTCGACACGCTGACTGAAACAGGCGTGTGGCGGACGCTCAAGCGAACCTTGAATCACGGCAAGCTCGAGATTCAGCCGGTGGACGTATTTTTCCCTTTCAGCAGCGCGGCGCTGAAGCCCGAACCGATCGAAATTCACGTGAAGATCATCCTGATCGGCGATCGCGACATGTACGAGCTTCTCTACGACTACGAAGATGACTTCAAGAAAATTTTTAAGGTCCGCGTAGAATTCGATGAAGAGATGGCCTGGAGCGAAGAGGTAATTCGCCAGTACGCGGGCCGCTTGCGTAAATTGAGCGATGACGAGCATCTCTGTCCGTTCGACCGCACTGCGGTAGCCGTGCTTCTCGAACACGGCGTGCGGCGCGCCAGCCAGCGAGGAAAAATCACAGCGCGATTTTTCGATCTGGCGGATTTAGCTCGGGAAGCGTCGTACGTGGCAAAACACGAAAAAGCGACGGTGGTGACGCAGAGCACGTGAGGAAAGCGCAAGAAGCGCAAATCGACCGGCACAATCTGACGGAAACAAAAATCCGGGAGATGGTCGAACAGAATTTGCTATTTATCGATACGACCGGCGCGCGCGCGGGCCAGGTGAACGGGTTGAGCGTGCTTGAAATTGGCGGCTATGCATTTGGCAAGCCCGTGTGCATCACCGCCGCCGTGGCACTGGGCAAACTGGGAATTATTAACGTGGAGCGGGAATCGAATCTCAGCGGCCGTTTTCACGACAAGGGTGTGCAGATCATATCCGGCTATTTGCGCCGCACATTTGCGCAGGATAAGCCGCTTTCGCTATCGGCGAGCGTGTGCTTCGAGCAATCCTACTCCGGGGTGGACGGAGATAGCGCGAGCTCAACGGAAATCTACGCGATTCTTCGGCGCTCTCGGAAA
>CAVTOS010000018.1:0-36120 GCA_963736465.1 uncultured Acidobacteriota bacterium
TGGCCGACATCCTTGCCGTCGTGGATTCGAATCGCGAATCGCCTCAAGTGGCACAGGCACTCCTGCTTGTCCTGAGGAACGAAGGGTTTACCCTGAGGACCGAAGGGCCTGTGCTCTTTTCTCAAAGCCCCGGATACGCGATATCGGGTTCCACGACATCGGGATGCCTTAAATAGTCGCACCCGCAGACTTGCCCTTCGCCAGCATCACCACCAGCCGCGCCACTTCCTCCGCTTCCATCGCCGTGCTGTCCACCACCACAGCATCGGTTGCACGAACCAGCGGCGAAGTAGACCGTTCGCGGTCGCGCTGATCGCGCTCGTGAATTTCATCCAGCGTGCGCGCCCGATCGATCGAATCGCCCTTCTGCTGGTGCTCGTGATAACGTCGATCCGCGCGCACCTCCGGCGAGGCCGTGAGAAAAATCTTCAGGTCGGCATCGGGGAACACGACGCTGCCGATATCCCGCCCTTCCATCACCACCCCACCCCGCTGTCCAGCTCGCCGCTGCTCGGCCACCAGCACGCGGCGCACCCCCGAGACGACCGCAATCTTCGATGCCGCTTGCGACACTTCCGGAGTGCGAATCGCCATCGTCACGTCCTCGTGGTCCAGAAAGATCAGCTGTGTTCCGTCCGTTGCGCGCAAATCGATATGCGTGTCGCAGGCTAGCGTCACGAGGTCTTCATCCCGGTCAAATGAAATTCCCTTTCGCAACGCTTTTAGAGCAAGCGCGCGGTACATAGCGCCCGTATCAACGTACACATACGCCATCAGTTCGGCCACGCGCCGCGCCAGCGTGCTCTTCCCCGAACCCACCGGTCCGTCAATCGCAATGATCAGCTTTTTCATTTCGAGATGTGATCTCGGCTCAAATCCGTTTGAAAGCGCGCTCGATTTCGCGCACCGAATAGCGCAGCACCACCGGTCGGCCGTGCGGGCAACTCATCGGATACTCGGTCTTGGCCAGCTCGCTGAGCAGCCACTCCATTTTTTTAGAGTCGAGCGGAGTATTCACCTTGATCGCCGCGTGGCAGGCCGTGGAAGCCGCAATCTTCGATTGCAGCGAATCGATCGAGATGGCCTGATTCTCGCGCGCGATTCCGTCGAGAATTTCAAAAAGCAATTTCTCGGCGTCGCTGCTGGCGATTCCCGCGGGCGCCGCCTGAATCGCCACTTCGCGAGCGCCCATCAGCTCAGCTTCAAAGCCATTGGCGCGCAGTTCATCGCCGATCTGCTCAAACGTTACCAACTGGCGCGGGTTCAACTCCACAATCGGCGGCACGAGCATCCGCTGCCCGCCCAGTTCGCCTTCGCGACGCGCACGCAAATGCTGCTCGAAAAGCACGCGCTCATGCGCCACGTGCTGGTCAATGATCCAGAGCCCCTCGCCATTCACCGCAACGATGAAGCTGCTGTTTACCTGCCCCAGCGGCTTCAAATCCGCAATCGTCTCCGGTGACGGCAGCGCGCCTCCGGATTCCGAGGCCGCTTCGTCCGCTGATGCTGTTTGACCGGCGACGGCCTGCTGTCCAGGAAACGGGAAGTCAGTGCCTCCGCCAGAGCCAAACTGCAAGCGCTGCGGCAGAGGACGGTCCGGCGCTCCGGTCAACTCGAGATCCTCAGCGAATCCAGCGCCGGGAGAAAATCCAACCGGAATCTCTGCTCGCGGTGGCCCCGCGAAACTCGCGCCAGCGCTTGCGCTGGCTGCATTAAGCGGCGCATCGCCTATTCCCGCGCCATTGGCGAAACCTGTGGTGCCGCCCAACGGAATCGGCGCGGCAGCCGCGGCGGCGCGCCCGGCGGGAAACCCTGGAATCGGCCGCGCCAACGAAAGCGCATGCCGAAGCGCGTCGCGCGTGAAATCGTGAACGAACTGAGGATGGCGGAAGCGCACCTCGATTTTTGCCGGGTGCACGTTCACGTCCACTTCATGGTAGGGCAGATCGAGAAAGAGCAGCACCACGGGAAACACGCCGGGCGGAACGATGTTGCGATACGCCTCACCAATCGCGTGCAGCAGCAGCCGGTCACGCACCAGCCGCCGGTTCACAAAGATGTAGATGCCGTTTCGATTCGTCCGCTGCACTTCAGGACGCGAAGTAAACCCAGTCACCCGCAGCGTGGATGCCTGCTCGTCCGATTCAATCGCCGGTTCGGTGATTGCGCTGCGCATCGGCGCTTCGTTCGGTGGAATCTCTACGAGTTCCTCAAGGGCCTGACGCCCGAAAATCTGATACACACGTTCGGAAAGCTTTTCGACCGGCGCACAGTTCAGGATTTCCTGCGTCGGAGTCTTCAGCAGGAACTGCGTTTCCGGATGCGCCAGCGCATAGTGGGTCACAAGCGAAGCGATATGCCCCAGTTCGGTGGTCTCCGATTTCAGGAATTTGCGCCGCGCCGGCACGCAGTAGAAAATATCAGCGACGCTGATCGAAGTGCCGCTCGGCACGCCCGCCGGCTTTACGCCCAGCAGCTTGCCGCCCGCGAATTCGACGCGAGTTCCCTCTCCGTCCTCGCCCGTGCGCGTATCGAGAAGCAGCCGCGAAATCGCCGCAATCGTCGGCAGCGCTTCGCCACGAAAGCCAAGCGTCGCAATCGAAAGCAGGTCATCAGCCGTCCGCAATTTCGAAGTTGCGTGCCGCTCGAAGGCCAGCAGCGCATCGTCATGATTCATGCCACTGCCATCGTCGATCACGCGAATCATGCGCTTCCCGCCCGATTCCACTTCAATCCGAATCGAGCGTGCACCAGCGTCCAGTGAATTCTCCAGCAGCTCCTTCACCACCGAAGCAGGCCGTTCGACAACCTCTCCAGCGGCAATTTTATTCGCTACATTTTCAGCGAGGATGCGAATGCGGCTCATCGAGGGTTGCCGCTCCGGGCCGGTGGATTCAAATCCGAATATCCGCCGTCGAACAAATTACCGTTTGCTTCACGGCGCACTCGATCTTCCTCTTCCCTTTCCTCCTGCGCCAGGCTGCGCAGAAAGATGCGCGTGCCAAACAAACTCGCGATGAAGACTACGGTGACCAGTGAAATTCCCAGCCACATCGGAAACGAAGCCATCTGCACCATCATCAGAAAAATAAAGCCAATCGTAACCCCGAGTCCCAAAAGAACTCCAAATTGAGCGCGTAAGGGAAGCTTGTGCATGGCGCGGGTGAGCAGAAAAACACCAGCTGTAGCGCCGAGCGCGATCAGAATCATCAAAACCGTCACGAAGCTTCTCCGGCTGCTCCTGGTTTCTTGATTGCAATGCCAAGATTGTCGAGTTGATCGGCATCGACACTCGATGGTGAGTCGGCCATCAAATCCTGCGCGGCGGTCGTCTTGGGAAACGCAATCACCTCGCGAATTGATTTCTCGCCTGCCAGCAGCATCACGATGCGGTCGACGCCCAGCGCGATTCCTCCGTGCGGCGGTGTGCCATAGGTGAGAGCGTCGAGGAAAAATCCAAAGCGCTGGCGCGCTTGCTCGTCCGAGAGACCGAGCGCCTTGAACATGCGAGCCTGCACATCCTGTCGGTGAATTCGGATGCTGCCGGAGCCCAGCTCGACACCATTCAGCACGAGGTCGTAACCCTTCGAGCGGCACTCCCAGGGCGCAGTCTCGAGTTTGTCGAGATCCTCCTCGACGATTCCAGTGAACGGATGCTGCGCGCTCACCCACTGCTTCTCGCGCTCGCTCCATTCGAAAAGCGCAAAGCCCGTGATCCAGGCAAACTCCCATTTGCTGCGGTCAATTAGGTTGAGTTTGTCTCCAAGATACAGACGAATCTGCCCGGCGACGTTGAGCGATGTATCGGTGTGAGGAATCTGCTCCTTCGCCGCCGTCGCGGCGACCAGGTCGCCCGCTTTCGCGCCGACCTTTTCCGCCAGCTTTTTCAGCGCATCGGCGCCGAGAGTTTTCTCGAGCGGCGAGCTGATGCCTTCGGCAGTCACCTTCACCGTGTAAACGCCGCGAGCTCCCGCCGACTTCGCGAACTCACCCAGTTCGTCGAGCTGTTTGCGGGACCATGCCGCCGCGCCCTGCGCGACCAGAGCTTGCACGTTGCCTTCGAAGTGCATCGTCGCGCGCGCGGGCTCGAAGAACTCCGTGACGTTGTGCAGCTCCATACCAAAACGCAGATCAGGCTTGTCGGAGCCGTAACGGAGCATCGCATCCTTGTAATCGAGATGACGGAACGGACCTTTCGCTTCGACACCAGCGACGGCGCAGGCACGCTCCATCACTTTCTCGATCACGTGGAAAATATCTTCCTGGCGCGGGAACGACATCTCGACGTCAATCTGTGTGAATTCGGGCTGGCGGTCGGCGCGCAAGTCTTCGTCGCGAAAGCATTTCACGATCTGGAAGTAACGATCCATTCCAGAGATCATCAGTATCTGCTTGAAGATCTGCGGCGATTGCGGCAGCGCATAAAACTGGCCGTGATGAATGCGGCTGGGAACGAGATAGTCGCGCGCGCCCTCAGGAGTCGACCGCGTGAGCATCGGCGTCTCGATCTCGAAGAAACCGAGTTCGTCCATCGTCTTGCGCATCTCGAGAATCACGCGATGACGCAGTTCGAGATTGCGATGCGGGCGCGGCCGCCGCAAATCGAGATAGCGATAGCGCAAGCGCGTCTCTTCGCTGGCATTCGCGTCGTCTTCCACTTGGAACGGAGGCGTCTTCGCGTTGTTCAGGATGTGCACGCGCGTCGCGATCACTTCCACTTCGCCGGTAGCAAGTTCCGGATTCGATTTCTGCCGCCGCACCACGCGGCCTTCCACCGCGACGACGAATTCTGAGCGCAACTCTTCCGCCTTCGCGTGCGCTTCAGGATGCAGCTCGTTGTTGAACACGATCTGCGCGATTCCCGCGCGGTCGCGCAGGTCAATGAAAATCAGCTGGCCGAGATCGCGGCGGCGCTGAACCCAGCCCATGAGGACGACTTCTTTATCGGCGTCCGAGGCGCGCAGTGCGCCGCAATAAGTTGTGCGTTTCAGATTTCCGAGAGCTTCGAGCAATTTTGCCGTCCTTTAATTTCTTTAGCCTTCTCGCTTCGCTTTTGTTTCGCCTGACGTCTTTTAACCAGCCCTTCTACCGCCTATTAGAAAATTGCAAGTTGCAGATTGCACGCCACTTACGCCAAGATTTAATCACGCTACCGTATATTAGATTTATATCCTAGCGCCGCCGCTCGGATTCAAGGTACTCCAGCAATTCCCCTTCCGCGAGCTTCTTCTGGTCACCGTCGGCGAGGCGTTTCAGGGTAAAGGTGCGCGACGCGACTTCGTCCTCGCCGATGATCAGAGCATAGCGCGCGCCTAGTTTATCCGCGAGGCCGAGCGATTTCTTGAATTTCATTTCCTCGGGCGGCAGCTCGACGGAGAGTCCTGCGGCGCGTAACTTTCTTGCGATGCTCACGGCTGTGGGATAGGACGCCTGTCCCATCCATGCGATGTAGACCGCGAGGCCGCCGATTTTTGGCGCGTTGCCGCCCTCTTCGATGGAAAGAATCGAGCGATCCGTGCCGATGGCGAAGCCGATGCCTTTTGTTGGCGGGCCTCCGAGAAGTTCGACGAGACCGTCGTAGCGGCCGCCGCCGCAGACGGCGTTTTGCGAGCCGAGTCCTTCGGCGGTGACTTCGAATGTGGTGCGCGTGTAGTAATCGAGGCCGCGGACGAGGCGCCAGTTTTCTTTGTACTCGATGCGGCGCAGGTTCAATTCTTCTTTGAGCTTGGCGAAGTGGGCGCGGCAGTCGTCGCAGAGATGGTCGGAGATGCGCGGCAGGGTTTCGATGATGGACTGCTCTTCGGGAATTTTGGAATCGAGAACGCGCAGCGGGTTGGTTTCGATGCGGCGCTGGGAATCTTCCTTGAGCCTGTCTTTTACTTTGCGGAGCTCTTCGCGCAGCAGTTCGACGTATTGCGGGCGGCAGTTCTTGTCTCCGATCGAGTTGACGTAGAGGGTGGTGCGCGTCAGGCCTACGCGGTTGAAAAAGACGAGCAGCATTTCGAGGACTTCGGCGTCGATGGCGGGGGCGTCGGATTGGCCGAGGACTTCGGCGCCGATTTGGTAGAACTGGCGGTAGCGTCCTTTTTGGGGGCGCTCGCGGCGGAACATGGGGCCGATGTAGTAGAGCTTTTGGTTGCCGGGGAGGGCTTGCATGTTGTGTTCGATGTAGGCGCGGCAGACACTCGCCGTCGCCTCTGGCCTGAGCGTGATCCGGTCTCCTAATGTAAGCGAGTGTAACTGCGCAATAAAGCGCACCAGAGGACCCGTTAAGAGCTCTTTTGATTGGAGTTCGGTCCCTAAGGCCGTGACAATCTTGGATTCTTGCTGAATCGCCGTAACCCTACCGTCGTTCTCGAGCGTGCGCGGAATTCGACCTGCTTGCCAAGCTGCTTGTACTGCTTCATTGGAACGAACGACTTCATCCACGGTTTGAGGAAAGCCGACATGCACGGTGCCACGATCCTCGAATGAGAACATTTCTTTCGAGACGACATCCGTTTCGAGGCCAATCGAACGCGCGAAAAGTTCAGTTTCCTCAAAGATGGGCAGACGGATTTCGCCGAAGTTGTAGGATTCGAAGACTTCGCGGGCGGTGTGCTCGAACCAATTCCAGCGGGCGGAGTCCGGCGGGAGGATGTCGCGCGTGCCTTTGATGGCGCGAAATTGGCGGCGGTCGGTCATCGCCTTGGCTTAGAATTTTGGAATTTGAGCATCCGAGTATTTTACAGCACTGAGCATAAGTGGCTAGTGACAAGTGGCTAGTGGCTAGAGAAAGACAACTTCCTCCGGATCGCAGCGAGCATACGTTGTAACTCTTCAATGTTCTTAGCAATTCCAGCTGCACGATCATGCTCGTAGTAGCCGAGATTCTCGGCGAGGAGGAGTTGAGTTTCCAGTTCGGCTAGGGAGCCGCTCGCGTGCGATAAAAATTGTAGAAATTCGCGGCGGCCGTGTCGGGCTTGCCCCTCTGCGATGTTCGATGGAACTGAAACGGCTGCTCGTCTCATTTGAGAAGATAGCCCAAATTTTTCCTCCGCAGGAAACGTCCCAGTTAACTGGTAGACAGTCTTCGCCAAATCCATACCCTTCTGCCAAATGATCAGCTCTTTGTAGTGCCGCGCTTTGGGTTCATCTACCACGATGTTGACCTGTTTTGCTTCCTCTAGTCACTTGCCACTAGGTACTAGCCACTTTCTTGCTTGTAGGTTTCTTTGTATTCGACGTAGCGCTGGGCGTAGGCGTCGATGGAGTCCTGGTCGGCGTCGGTTAGGGCGCGGCGGAATTTGCCAGGGTGGCCCATGAAGAGGCTGCCGGGCGGGACTTCGGTGCCTTCGGGGACGAGGGTGCCGGCGGCGACGATGGAGCCGGTGCCGATTTTTGCGCCGTTGAGGATGATGGAACCCATGCCGATGAGGCAGCGCGATTCGATTGTGCAGCCGTGGAGGACGACGCCGTGGCCGATGGTGACGTTGTCGCCGAGGACGAGCGGGTGTGTGTCGCGCATTACGTGGAGGACGGAGCCGTCTTGGACATTGGTGCGCGAGCCGATGCGGATGAAGTGGACGTCGCCACGGATGACGACGCAGGGCCAGACGCTGGAGTCGGCGGCGATGGTGACGTCACCAATGATGACGGATTGCGGATCGATGTACGCGGATTCGGCGATGCGCGGCGCGCGGCCTCGGTAGGTGCGAAGCAAGATTGGGTCTCCTTTGTGGAGGAGACGCTAGCATAGGGGAATCGGATGTGACAAGAATTCGCGGTTGGTCAGTTTGCAGGCTTGTCGAATATCCGGCGTGGATGTCTGCGAGGCTTCGAGAACAGCGCACAGGCAGGAGTGCCTGTGCCACTTGAGGCGAATCGGATGTGACAATGCTGTCTCTTGCGTGTCCCTGGTCGCAAAGTTACAAAAAGCAAGGCCCTCGCTTCGCTCTGTTCTCGGAATGCGCTCCGCTCGATTTTATTTATGTCGCGGCTGAAGCCGCGACCTACAAGGCTTGACGAATTCGCGGATGGTCAGTTTGTGGGCTTGCGGATGGGAGCATCAGTGAATGCGAGGCTTCGAGAAAAGGCGCACAGGCAGGAGTGCCTGTGCCACTTGAGGCGAAAGCCCACGACGAGTACGGCGTCGTCGTGGCTACCGAGGAAGTCTCGTAACTGAGTCGCGACGCTACTTCGCTACTTGAGGAGGCGTTTCGGAGCTTTACGGCCCCAGGCTACGCGAAGAGCAGCTTCTAGAATATCCGGGGGAACCTTTGCCAGAGTGACGCGGGTGGCGCCCTTTTCGCCCCAGCCGCCTGGGACTGGCGAAAAGATTTCTGGGGCGTCCTGGATCATGCCGGCTTGTTGATCGGGGGTGAGCAGCAAGACTCCGTAGCCTTGATGCTCGAGAGCGAGGGTGGCGAAAATTTTGCCGGCGATGCGGAAGTCGGCGTTGCTGAAGTGGGAGCCTTCGGTGGCCTCGGGGAGCGAGAGGGCGATGCGGCGGAAGGTTTTGGGCGTCATTTTTTGCTCGGGCTGCCTTCCAGATAGGACTTTGCTTCCCGTAGTTCATCGCAATCGGCGACAGTGGCTTGTTGGGAGATCGTGGCTCGATACCACTGAGTCGCTTTTAACTGATCCGCTGCAACACCTAGGCCACGCGAGTAGATGCGTCCCAATTCGATTGCCGCGAGAAATTCATCATTTCCTACAGTCTCGTAGATGCAAATCGCTTCTTGGAAATTCACAGAAACGCCCAATCCCTGGGCGTACATACGCGCTAGGTTTAGTATCGCGCGAGAGGCTCCTTTGGAGGCAGCCTCTGACAGGAGTCGAAACGCCTTCGGGTAGTCGACATCAACATCCAACCCATCCAAATAGCATATTCCGAGAGTGCATTGAGCAGAGGTATTGCCCGATTCAGCTTTTAGCTGTAAGTCGCGAATGTTCACAAGTCAAAGGCGCCGGCGAGACGCCGGCGGTACGAACTGCGGCGCGGCCATTACAGAATTTGAACGACTGGCGAGGTGGCGTTGGCGTTGACGCTTTCTACTCGCTGCATTACGTTGCGGGTCATGGCGAAGATGCTTTTGCCGCCTGGGGCGTCTTCGCCCATTGAAGCTACGGGCTTGCCGCTGTCGCCGCCGATGCGGATTTGCGGGTCGATTTCGATTTCGCCGAGAAATGGGACGCCGAAGAGTTGGGCCATGCGGCGGCCTTCGCCGTGGCCGAAGACGTCAATGCGGCCATCGCAATGCGGACAATTGAAGTAGCTCATATTTTCGACGACGCCGAGAATTTCGACGTGGACCTGACGAAACATTTCGACGGCTTTGCGCACGTCGGCGAGTGAGACGATCGAAGGTGTGGTGACGACGACGGTCCCTGTGATGGCGACGCTTTGAATCAGCGTGAGCTGAACGTCACCGGTGCCGGGCGGAAGATCGACGATGAGGTAATCGAGTTCGCCCCATTGCACGCTGCGGAGAAATTGCTGGATGACGCTGTGAAGCATCGGCCCGCGCCAGATGAGCGGCTTGTCGCCGGGATTCAGCAGGCCCATCGAGATCATTTTGATTCCGTAGGCTTCGACGGGGATGATGGTGCGCTCGTCGAGGGCGCGCGGCTGTTCGACGGTGCCGAGCATGACGGGGACGTTGGGGCCGTAGACGTCGGCGTCGAGGAGGCCGACTTTGGCGCCGAGGGCTTTGAGGGCGAGGGCGAGATTTACGGCGACGGTGGTCTTGCCGACGCCGCCTTTGCCGCTGGCTACGGCGACGAGATTTTTGACGCCGGGGATCGGAGCTTTCTTTTCGCTCGGCGGTTGATTCGGGCCGATTCCTGGCATTTGTCCTGGTGCGGGAGGCATTGGTTCCTTTCAATTATGGGAGCTGATGCGAACCTCAATCATAGACTGGTGGTAATGGCGGAGCAAGGCAGGACGAATAATTGCATAGTGGAAAAAGCTAAACACAGTTCGAGAAATGCAAAGTACGCTAAGTGGTAAAATATATTAATGCTTAAGGACGGGCTCCTCATGATTGGGATCGGGGCGGCGGCCCTTCTTTTGGCCCTAAGCGGGCTCGTTGCAGTTGGGCCGTGTGGCGATGTTTTGGGTGCATTTGCGTTGCTGACGATTTGGATTTGTGTTCCTGTCGGCACCGGACTGGTTATCGCTGCGGGAGCTCGGTGGATTTGGTTAAAGTTGCGGAATCCTTCCGTGCGAGTGTCCCACTAGCGACCGCTGGGTAAACCAACAAGTTCGTTGTTTTGCGTGAAAGCGCGCGAGCGGATAGAATAGTAAGCTGAGTTTTGCTGGGATTGAGTGGTTGTGCGCGTCGTCGCTTTGACGGATTGCGCTTCACCCCCTAGAGGCATCTAACTAAGGAAATATGGACGTCGAGAGAATAGTTGATAGCGTCGTCGCGCGATTTATCGGGACGAAGCACGAGCGCGACATCAAGGTGATTCAGCCGGTGGTGAACGAGATCAATGCGCTCGAGCCCGCGATGCAGAAGCTTACCGACGCGGAGCTGGCGGGGTACACGACGAAGCTGAAGGCCGAGGTGCAGGCGCGGCTAGAGGGCGTGGAAGATAACGACCCGGACATCAAGCAAAAGCTAAAGGAAGCGGTGGAGCCGGCGATTGTTCCGGCGTTTGCGGCGGTGCGCGAAGCTGGGCGGCGGACGCTGGGGATGCGGCACTTCGACGTGCAGTTGATCGGCGGCATCGTGCTGCATCAGGGCAAAATCGCAGAAATGAAAACTGGCGAAGGAAAAACACTGGTTGCGACGCTGCCTGCGTATCTGAACGCGCTGGCCGGGCGCGGCGTGCACATTGTGACGGTGAACGACTACCTGGCGCGGCGCGACGCGGAGTGGATGGGCCCGATTTTCAAGATGCTGGGGATGACGGTGGGCGTGATCGTCCACGATCTGGAAGACGGGCAGAGGCGCGCGGCGTATGGCGCGGATATCACCTACGGGACGAACAACGAATTCGGTTTCGATTATCTGCGCGACAACATGAAATACGATTTGAAGGATTGCGTGCAGCGCGGGCATCATTTCGCGATCGTTGACGAAGTGGACTCGATTTTGATCGACGAGGCGCGCACGCCGCTGATTATTTCCGGACCTGCCGAAGAATCCACCGACAAGTACTACAAGATCGACAAGATGATTCCAAAGCTCATCCAGGACATTGATTACACGCTGGATGAGAAGCACAAGACGGCGACGCTGACGGAAGAGGGCGTGTCGAAGGCGGAGAAGCTACTGAGCCTCGGAAACCTTTACGATCCCGCGCACATGGACATCATTCATCACGTCTATCAAGGGCTGCGGGCGCACACGCTTTTCCAGCGCGATGTGGACTACGTGGTGAAAGACGGCGAAGTGATCATCGTGGACGAATTCACCGGTCGGCAGATGCCTGGCCGGCGCTGGTCGGATGGATTGCACCAGGCGGTGGAAGCGAAAGAGAACGTGAAGATCGAGCGTGAGAACCAGACGCTGGCAACGATCACGTTTCAAAATTATTTTCGCATGT
The DNA here is from genome assembly GCA_963736465.1 of uncultured Acidobacteriota bacterium. Taxonomy (GTDB): domain Bacteria; phylum Acidobacteriota; class Terriglobia; order Acidiferrales; family UBA7541; genus Palsa-295. The sequence continues at coordinate 11,536 of CAVTOS010000018.1, forward strand.
ACAAAAAGCTGGCTGGCATGACAGGAACGGCGGAGACCGAGGCGCCTGAGTTCGACAAGATTTATAAGCTAGAAGTGGTGGCGATTCCGACAAACAAGACGTTGATTCGAGTGGAGCATCCGGACGTTGTTTACCGCACGGAAGCGGAGAAATTCGAAGCGGCCGTGAACGGAATCTTGCAGGAAGACAACACGAAGGCGGGCGGCATCCGGCAATACTACGAGAGCGGGCAGCCGGTGCTGGTGGGGAGTATCTCGATTGAGAAGTCCGAGAAGATCGCCGAGCATTTGAAGAAGGCGGGGATTCCGCATCAAGTGTTGAACGCGAAGCAACATGAGCGCGAGGCGAAAATTATTGCGCAGGCGGGGCGGAAGGGCGCGGTCACCGTGTCAACGAATATGGCCGGCCGCGGAACGGATATTTTGTTGGGCGGCAATCCTGAGGCGATGACGCGCGAGTACGCGTTGAAGAATAAACTCGCGATGCCGTACATGCCGGCGGGTGCTGTGATTGGCGCGGCTGCGGGGACTGAAACTCCGGCTCAGGCGGATGCGGCGACTGCCGGAGCAGCAGGCACGGCTACGGGTGCGAGTGCCGGGGCTTCGGGCAATGGTGCGAGCGGCGCGAATAGCGCGCCGATGGTTTTGTTCCAACAGGAAGGCAAGATTTATCAGGTGCCGCTGGATCAGTGGAAGCCGATTTACGATCAGTTCGCGGAACAGTGCCGCGCGGAGCACGACGAAGTGGTGGCGATGGGCGGGCTGCATATTCTGGGAACCGAGCGCCATGAAGCGCGGCGCATTGACAATCAGTTGCGAGGGCGCGCGGGGCGGCAGGGCGATCCAGGTTCATCGAGATTTTTTCTTTCGCTCGAAGATGATTTGCTGCGAATTTTCGGCGGGGAGCGCGTGAAGGCGCTCATGTACCGGCTGGGGATGACGGAGGGCATACCGATCGAATCGCGGCTGATCAGCAAGCGAATCGAGAACGCGCAAAAGGCTGTGGAAGCGCAGAACTTCGAAGCGCGGAAACATTTGCTCGAATACGACGACGTGATGAACAAGCAGCGCGAGACGATTTATTCGTCACGGCGCGGAATTCTCGAGGGAGCGGACCAAAAGGAGTTGGTGCTCGAGAAAGCGGAGGAAATCGCGTTCGAGTTGATCGATACGTATTGTCCGAGCGATCAGCACCCCGATCAATGGAATGTAACTCAGCTTTCGAATGAAGTGCTGAATCAGTTCGGTTTCGAGCCAAAAGCGGCAGGCATCGATTTCGCGGCGTTGAATCATGATGCTCTTGCCGACGCGTTGATTGCGAAGGTGAACGCGCGATACGAGGAGAAGGAGACGCTGTTTGGCGCACAGGTAATGCGATGGCTGGAGCGGCGCATCCTGCTCGATATCGTGGACGCGCAGTGGAAGGATCACCTGCTGAGCCTCGACCATTTGAAGGAAGGGATCGGGCTGCGAGGTTATGGTCAGAAGGATCCGCTGGTTGAGTTCAAGAAAGAGGCATTCGTACTCTTCGACGATTTGATGGATCGCATCGATAAGGAATCGGTGCGGTTCCTGTTTCTCGTCCAGCCTGCGAAACCGGAAGACGAAGCCCGGCAAATCGAGCGGCGGCAGCGGCGGCAACAACAAAACTTGCAGTTTCAAACGGGCTCCGCGCAAGCCGAGCCTCCCAAGCCGGTGCGGGCGGCAGCGAAAGTCGGGCGCAACGATCCGTGTCCTTGCGGATCGGGCAAAAAATACAAGAAGTGCCATGGCGCCGCGGCCTAATCTTCTTTAACCAAGACTTCCATCCGATTTGAACTTTCCCTCCTTCCATTGCGTATCCCTCTGCAGACTGAGGTGAGTTTCAGTCAGGAGGACGAAATGAGAACGGGTGTGCGCGTTGTCGGTGTGTGTTTTATTTGGGCGGCGATGGCGACTGCTTTGACCGCATTGCCTGCAGCGGCAGCCCAGGAAGGACATTTTGATCGGACATTGAGCGTCACGGGCGCTGTAGACCTTTCGGTTCAAACCGGATCCGGGAATATTTCGGTGAAGCCGGGAGACTCGAGCAAAGTGGAAGTCCACGCGATCATCCGAGCCGATCATTCCTGGTTGAATGGCGATGCCAGTGCGCGGATTCATGATATTGAGACGAATCCGCCAATCGAACAAAGCGGCAACACGATTCGGATCGGCCATTTTGAGGACCGCGGGCGCGAGCACGGCATTTCGATCAGTTATGAAGTGATTGTGCCGGAACAGACGAAACTGCATTCGGAATCGGGTTCGGGAGACGAGACAATCGGCGGAATCGCCGGGCCCGTGGACGTGATGAGCGGATCAGGTGATTTGAGAGTGGCGAACATCGGTGGCGAGGTGCACGCGCGAACGGGTTCGGGCAGCGTGGAACTTGATTCAATCAAGGGCGCGGCGCGCGCGACCTCGGGCAGCGGTTCGATTCGCGCACTCGGAATTTCAGGCGGTTTGAATGCTTCGAGCGGCAGCGGCGAAGTGAAGCTGGAACAGACGGCGACAGGCGACGTTGAGATTTCGACGGGCTCGGGCGACGTGGATATTAAAGGCGCAAAGGGAGCTGTGAGCGTTACGACCGGCAGCGGCGAGATTAAGGCGCAGGGCGTTCCGTCCGGCGACTGGAAATTGCGCACGGGCTCGGGCAGCGTGACGGTGGAGTTTCCAGAAAACTCGGCTTTTGAGCTCTACGCGCAGAGCAGTTCCGGCAATATCGAGACAAAGCACACAATTTCGGTGCAGGGAAACATCAGCACGCACGAACTACATGGAAAAGTCGGCAGCGGCGGCGCGGTGCGAGTGGAATTGAGAACGAGTTCCGGCGCGATTCGGATTTTGTAAATCAGCTGCGTGCGCATGAGCTTGCGCCGCTTAGAAGGCGAGGACTCACGCGAGCACGCACAGGGCGCGCGAATCCAGACGCTATTGCCGTTTTCGCGCAGCCCGGCATACCTAACTCGAAAATATGCTAGTCTCTCTCGCACATGCCTTGCGGGAAACCCGCGAGGCCACGGGGTGGGAAATGACAGCCGCTGTCGCAGGTAGAAATTGCCGACGGCCTGGGTGTGCCAATCCGATCCCCAAAAGCCTTGCCGGTGAGCAGCTGTGCCTCGATCATTTTCTGGATGAAGCATTTGTTCGCACCGATCACGCGATGCAGAGCTGCCGGGAAGGACAGTTTGTGAATGCGAGCAGCCTGGAGTGGCTGCTTTCCGACGCGCTCGCAACGGTGAAAAACCTCGAAGAGGGCGCGGCGGAGCCCAACCCGGAACAGCGCGATCGGATGCTGGAGTTGCTTTTGATCGTGGCTAACTTGCATGAGTATGTGGCTCACCATTCGGTGCGTCTGGCGCAGCGGCCTGCGTGAGCCATAGCGCGACGCCCGCCAGAGGTTCGATTCAGAAATACCTTGGCTTGCTTAAGGGTTAACACCTCCTCTTGCTGCTGCCTTGCGTTTTTGTCCCGCACGATTCAACCTTGATATTCCCCTTCCGGAAACCCGGCAACCGGAGACGGAATGAACAACAACCCATTCAAACCCTCGGATCCAAAGATACCTGGCGTGTCTACCAGGGACGAATCGGTCCGCCACGCTGCTCCGCCTTCAGCGCACCAAGAGCCCGTACCGTCCAGATTCTCGATGTCACAAATGCCGCCCCGCTGGCTAATTCTTTCCGCAACTGGTGTGGTAGCGGTGTGCCTGATTGCGGTGTGGTGGATGCGAGGGACATCCGCAAAGGAAACCAACACCGAAAGCGAAGCAACAACGCCCGCAACGACAGTAGCAGACAGCAAGCCTGCGCCAATTCCCGAGCCGCTGCCTGTGGAACCGGGTGAAATTGCGACAACGAGCGAACTGGCGAAGGATTGGTCGGCAAAGAAATTTATTTTTCGCGACCCGCTCACCTCACGAGAAGTGCCGGCCATGGTGGTACATCTTCCGGGTGGGGTGTACTGGGGATTTTCTCTGGTCGAGCCATATGGATCATGCGAGATGGAACTCGTAACGGACATGCAGAAGCTTCGCGCCGACTATGGATTTCGAGGCTCGCATCCGATGGTGGGCGATCCATGCAATCGCGCGGTGTTTGATTTAACGCGATACGGCAGCGGGCCGGCTGGATTGGTTCGCGGAGAAATTGCGCATGGCGCCGCAGTACGTCCGCCGCTGGCGATTGAGATTGAGATACACGGCAAACAGGTGCTGGCGAAGAAAATCGAGTAGCTTCTTCTAAACTCTCTTACATCATTTTCCAGTTCGAAAACCCAAGTAACTCGACCGCGGCCCACCATTCACATCGAGAGTTGTCTTCCCTTCAACACTACCCAACCACTTTTTTTCAGGCTAAAGCGCGCTGCAAAGGGCTGAAATAAAACCGCCGCTGTAGGGCTTGGGGGAGCCCAACAGCGGCAGTTTGGGAATCAACTACCGTTGGACCAGTCCTATTAGTCGCTCAAAGCCTCCACGGATCGCGCAACCATCACCGGTGTATTGTTTGCAGCCGGATTGATGAGGATGAATCCGACCACGCGCAAGTGAATCGGCTGGCTGCCGGTGAGAGCCGAGAGACCGCTGAGGTTGATGTAGTTCGTAAAACTCGTAGACAACACCGTCAGAGGCTGAGGCAGCAACACGCCGGCCAGGTAGTTGTCGTTCAAGCTGAATGTGCCGTTGTTGCCGTTCTGCACATTGGTGCTTCCGGCCACCCAGTTGCCCCGCTGTCCCTGGCGTTCCAGGACAACGCGATGAACGGTAACTGTAGGGGGCGTGTTAGTTGTGTTGAGCTTGCCGCCGAAAAGAACCCGTTGTCCCGCGAGTTGGCTGGACGGCCCAAAAAGAAGCGACGTGAGTGGGATGTGGAGATCCGCAATCATGTACTTCTCATTGCCGGTCAGAGGAATCGTGTCAATCTGCCCGAGCGGATATCCTGCCAGATCGGGAAGTTCTGCGCGCGCGTAGACATTGAGGCCGCTCGCCTGGCCGTTGGACGACTGAACGAATGTATCGAGACCTTCGAGGAAGAAGTGGTCCGTGGAAACAACCTCCACTTCGGTCGCGGTTATATCGCGCGTCACGCGATTGAGGGTGCCGGAAACCTCGACGATCGTGTTCGTGTCGTAGCTCGAGGGCATCTCGTTGGAATCAAAATTCGTGGAAGTGGTGGTGTCCACGGTGTATTGACGGCCCCGCGGACCCTGAATCACGAATTGATTCCCTGCCGGGTTCACGCTCACCACTCCGGCGTAGAAACAATCAATTTGCGCGTCCGCGTCGTCCACGGAAAGGCCCTTCACGTCGAATGTGGGAGTGAAGTTGCCCGTCACGTTGCCGTTCGCGTCGGTCTGGATGGATTGCCTGAGGTCGAGATCCATGAAGAAACCAACCAGGTCATTGTCGGCCAGAACGAGAGGCGTCTTGAGCGTCTGAGTGACCGTCATCGGTGAAACCATCGCTTTAATCGTGTTGAGCGCGGGCGGCGATTGTGTCGTGTCGAGATATTGGATTACGACGGTGCCGACCCCGATATTCGCCGAGGTGTAGGTGGCCGCCGGCACGTCTTCGAGATCGAGCAGGCTGCGCAAGCCGTTCAATTTGGCGAAATCGACGGTCTGCGGACCGTTCAAAAGATTTACGGTCGTGGTGCCATCCGTAAGCGTGATGCTCGTGATCTGGACTTGAACCGACACGACGCTTGGAAGCGTTGGGCTGTCGGTGCCGATCGTAAACATGCCGCCCATTTGCTGGCTGGGCTGCGTGCCGGAAGAACTTCCACCGCAACTGGATAGAGCTAACATTGCGAGTAATGAAGCGAACACACCCATAGCTTTCGAAACGCGCATTGCAAATCTCCTTTTAAACTGAAAATCGCTTTGAAAAAATTAGGGCCAACACCCGATTCAGCTGCTGGGAGAGTGAACACTGGGACGTGCGGAAAGTTGCGCGAAGATGCGGACAATCTAGTAGTGCGGCGCGAAATATTTCCGAGCCAGAATGTAGCTGTTGAGACAGCACTTAGGGTACCGGAGGCATCGTAGTAGGGTCCTGCCTGCCGGAGGCGGATGACGGGCCGTTGCGCTTTTTCTTCGCTTTCAGGGGTCGCTAAAGGGAGTCGGTATGCGGCGTCGGGCGGTTCTTTCTGTAGCGATACTTGCGACAATTTTTGGCGCGGGCTGCGCCAAAAAGGCGGACGATGCGACGCTTGCAACGCAAATAAAGTCGCAAATGTTCTCGGACCCGCAGTTGAACGGCGCCAGCCTGGAAGTCACGTCAAAAAACGGGCAGGTGACGTTGGCCGGCACGGTGCCGAACGACGCGGCCCGCTACAAAGCATACAAGATTGCGAATGAAACGGCGGGCGTGGCAAAAGTTAACGATCAGATGACGGTTGCGCCGACGCCTGCACTTGAGCCTAATTCCCCGACGACCAATCCTGCGCCTATTGCTCTGAGCGGTAACCCGCCCGCCCGCGCTGCTGATAAGGCGCGCAAAGCGCGCACAAAAAGTTCTCCGCCTCCCACCGACGATAATCAGATTGTTGAAAATACCGCCGCTCCACAGCAAGCACCGCCAGAGCTCCCAGCCGCGCCAGACGTGCAACAGCGGCCCGTTCCACCTGCTACTCCTCAAGCGGTGCAGCCGCCCTTGCCTGCACCTCCGCCGCCGCAACCGAGACAGGTTGAGGTTCCAGCCAGCTCTACGCTGACGATGCGAATGATCGATGGCGTAGATGCGTCGGTGAACAGCGCTGGCGAGATCTTTCACGCGTCGCTCGAATCGCCGCTCGTCGTGGACAACGACGTAGTAGTGCCGCGCGGCGCGGACATTTATGTCCGGCTGGTGAGCGCGAGTTCAGCGGGGCGCATAAAGGGAAAAAGCGAACTGCATTTGGAATTGGTGAAGATGGAATTTCAGGGACGGTCCTACCCGCTTGTCAGCAGCACGTATTCGGTCACCGGAAGCTCCCGCGGCAAGAACACCGCGGCGAAGGTGGGGGGTGGGGCGGCGCTCGGCGCGATCATCGGTGCAATTGCGGGCGGCGGAAAAGGTGCAGGGATTGGCGCTGGAGTCGGAGCGGCAGGCGGGGCGATTTACCAGGGAGCGACAAAGGGCAAGCAGGCAAAAATTCCGGCGGAAACCAGGTTGGACTTTCAACTCGAGCAGCCAGTGACGGTCACGGTGTTGCCGCGGCCGTCCAATTCCGTGGTCGGCCAGCAATAAAAACAGAGTACGATGACTATCTTGCGGGGAACGGAGTTGTGCCGTTCTCCGCATTTTTGCGACAGAACGACGATGCGTGATGATCGACTTTCGAGCCTTGCGCGCTCACTGTGAGTTGTTTACGATGGCACGCGGACGGATCGCTTGATCGGACAAACAATATCGCACTATCGAATCATCGAGCCGCTGGGAAGCGGCGGGATGGGGCAGGTGTATCGCGCCGAGGACACGCGGCTCGGGCGGCAAGTCGCATTGAAATTCTTGTCCGAGGAACTGACACGAGATCCGGGTGCTCTCGAGCGCTTTCAGCGCGAAGCACGCGCCGCCTCGTCGCTGAATCATCCGGGAATTTGCACGATTTATGATGTGGGCGAATACAACGGGCGCCCTTTCCTTGTGATGGAGCTGCTCGAGGGCCAAACGTTGCGCGAGCGGATCGGCGGACGTCCCGTGGCAACCGATTCCCTTCTGGAATTTGGGCCGCAGATTGCGGATGCGCTCGACGCAGCGCATTCGCGCGGGATCATTCATCGCGATATCAAGCCAGCTAATATTTTTGTGACCGCGCGAGGCCAAGCGAAGATTCTCGATTTCGGCCTCGCCAAGCAGGGAGCGTCGCGCCGAATCGCCGAAGCTGTGGGCGCAGGCAACACAACAACACAGCCGACAACGGACAATTTGATGCTGACAAGCCCCGGATCGGCGCTTGGCACGGTGGCCTATATGTCTCCTGAACAGGCGCGAGGCGAGGAATTGGACGCGCGCACTGATCTCTTCAGTTTGGGCGCCGTACTCTACGAGATGGCAACGGGCCAGGCCGCGTTCAACGGAAATACTTCCGCCGTGATTTTCGACGCGATCTTGAATCGCACGCCGGCTGCACCTTCGACCTTGAATCCGAATCTTCCACCGAAGCTGGAAGAAATTATCGGAAAGGCGATCGAGAAGGATCCTGACTTCCGCTACCAGACCGCAGCTGAACTTCGCGGCGATTTGAAGCGAATGAAGCGTGACACCGATTCCTCTCGCCCCATGAGTGGCTCCTCGAGAACATGGTCAACGGGATTGGGCCCCACGGCATCATCGTCTTCAGCGGCGGTGGCGATACCGGCATTGGCACAAAGTCAGCCTGGGGCGTCAACATCTTCTACAATCACTCAATTTCAATGGAGCGACTGGGCACGCCGCGCGGCGATATTGGCTGCGCTCGCTGCTGCGGTTTTCTTGTTCGTTCATGAACGGAACGGGCGGAAAGCACAGACCTCATTTGCGCAGATGACGATCACACCGATATCGTCGTCCGGTCACACGTACGGCGCTGCGATTTCTCCTGACGGAAAATGGCTCGCCTATATTTCCGACGAAGAGGGAAAGTCTGGAATCTGGGTGCGACAGCTCGGCACAGGCAGCACGGCCCAAGTGGTGGCTCCGTCGATCGGAAACTTCAAGGAAGTGACATTTTCGCCGGATGGAAATTATTTGTATTTCGTAAAAGGCGAACCTGGGACTGGCCTATCGAAGCTCTATCAAGTCCCCTCCCTCGGGGGAACGCCACGCGAGTTGATCGTAGACGTGGACAGTCCTGTAACATTCTCCCCGGACGGAAAGCAGATCGCTTTCGTGCGGCAATCGAGTACAGCGGGGACGTCGAGCTTGCTGGAAGCCAAGGCGGACGGCTCGGCGGAGCATGCCATTGCCGTACTTCGCGAGCCGCTTTCATTCTCGGCGGAAGGCCCCGCATGGTCGCCGGACGGGCAACGGATTGCGATAGCAAAGTCGATCAGCGCAGGCTTTCAGCAATATGCTCTCGAAACAGTAGCGGTTGACACCGGCGCAGAAACCCGGCTCGGAACAACAGATTGGGGCTATGTGAGGCGGATGAGCTGGATGCCGGATGGATCGGCCGTAGTGTTTGGATCGCCGATCAGCAAGCCTTCGCTTAACGCTCAGCTATGGGCGGTAAGTTACCCCGGTGGTGAAGCGCGGCGAATCACAAATGATTTGAATTTCTATACCGGAGCGAGCGTCACTTCCGATGGCGCCACGCTTGCTACCGTGCAACTGACTCTTACAGGAAATTTGTGGTCGGCGGGCGTTGGAAGCAGCTCTTCATTTTCACCGCCAAAACAGATTACCTCGGGAATCAGCCGCGCGGATGGCGTGTTCGGTATCTCATGGACTCCGCTGAATCAGATTCTCTATAGCTTTTATGCTTCCGGCACGACGAAATTGGCGACGACTTCTCCTGACGGCTCTAATGCCCACGACGTTGCCGTCAGCGCTGGAGCGGCGATGTTCCCATCCGCATGCGGCGACGGGCAGCATGTACTGTTTACTGTGAATCGGCCCGATCAGGGACTGTCCGTGTGGCGCGGCGATGCGAACGCCGGTGAAGTGCAACAGCTCACGAAGGGGCCCGCGGATGTATGGCCGATCTGTTCGCCAGATGGGAAGACAGGCGTGTACGTAAATCTTTCGACCGATTTGCCCATCCTTATGAAAATCGCGATTGACGGCGGAACAGCGACCAGATTGGGCAAAGAACCGCTTCAGTTCCCGGCGATTTCGTCCGACAACCAGCTCATCGCCGCGTCATACCACCCCGATCAAACCAAACCCGCGAAGCTGGCGATCGTGGCAATCGACAGCGGAGAAATTCGGAACGTCTATGACGTGCCGGCGGAGACCGTTTTTGGCGGCGAAGGTGGAAGTGACCTTGAGTGGACCAAGGACGGGCGTTCGGTGCTGTTTGTGGTAAACAAGAATTCGGTAGCGAGCCTTTGGGCCCAGCCGGTTGGCGCGCCGGGATCCGCTATTATTTCCCCAAAACCAATCATGAATTTCGGCTCGGGCTTTGTGTGGGCCTATGCGCTTTCGCCGGATGGAAAGCAGATTGTTTACTCGCGCGGAGTCCCGGCTACAGATGTGGTTCTAATTTCTCACTTCTAGCTACAGGAAACCCGCTGCTCTGCTCGGTGACATTTTACCGGAGGATGCATGAAGGTATCGCGGCGTGAGTTGCTGAAGACCGCTTCTATTGCAGGCGCCGGTGCTGCCGCTGCCGCGATGAACGCACCGCTCGTGGATGGGAGACGCACACCGCAGAATTCGCAGCCCACACCTGGCGAACTGCCTCCTGCCTTCGACAAGTTACAGCCGTTGGGCGACCGGGTGAAGCCGATCCGCGTCAACGAATTGCAAGGCCGCATCGCGCACGCGCAAGAGTTGATGACCAATGCGAAGCCGCGATTTGACGCGCTCTACGTGACGCCGGGCACCACGCTCGCATACTACGTTGGAACTCCATGGGGCCTGAGCGAACGCATCGTCGCCCTAATGATTCCCCGCGAAGGCCAGCCGCTGATGATCTGCCCGGCCTTCGAGGAAGGGCGCTTGCGAGAACAGTTGCGTTGGCCCATTGAGCTGCGCGTCTGGCAGGAAGATGAGAGCCCCTATGCGTTGATCGCGAAATGGCTGGCCGAGCGAGGCATTCGCACCGGGCGAGTAGGCGTGGAGGAGACCACAAAGTACGTTTTCTACGACGGCCTGCGTCAAGCAGCTTCTTCGCTCGACTACGCCAGCGGTAACCCGGTGACCGTGGGATGCCGGGCGCAGAAAAGCCAACATGAGCTGGAACTGATGCGGCTAGCATGCTCGGTAACGTTCGACGTGTACAAAGCTACGTTTGCCTCGCTGCGGGAGGGCATGACGCAGCGCGAAGTGTCGGGCATGATATCGCGCGCCTACAAGAAAATGGGTCTCGAAGGATACGGGATCGTGCTGTTCGGACCCGCGGCTGCCTTGCCGCACGGGACGCGTGAAGAGCAGGTGCTGCGCGACGGGATGGGCGTGCTGATCGACGGGGGAACGCGCGTCGAGGGATACGAGTCCGACGTGACGCGAACGAGTGTGCTCGGAAAGCCCTCACCCAAGCTTCAGCATGCTTTTGAAATCGTTAGAAGTGCGCAGGACGCGGCGCTCGCGGCTGCTGTGGCAGGGCGCGAATGCGGCTCGGTGGACGGCGCCGCCCGCAAAGTGATCACGGATGCCGGTTTCGGTCCCGGATACAAATACTTCACGCACCGCCTGGGCCACGGGATAGGACTGGATGGGCACGAGTCGCCGTATCTTGTTCAGGGCAACACCGCACTCCTGAAGCCAGGAATGACCTTCTCCAACGAGCCTGGGATCTACGTGGTAGGAGACTACGGCTTGCGCTGCGAAGACGTGATGGTGACCGCCGATTCCGGCGAAGCGAAGCTTCTCACACCCGGCTTCGCGCCCTCAGTGGAAATCCCGATTGCATAGATGTTGCGGAGCGTCGATCGGACTGCGGAGCGGCTGCTGTGCTGACGCGTCGTGATGGTTATTTCGTCTGCTTCGCCAAAGCTGCTTCAATCTTGGGGATTACTTCGCGAACTCCCGGCGCGCTCGGACCGTTCGGATCGAGCTTTAGATAGGTTTGAAACTCGTTCAGGGCTCCAGGGCCATCGCCCTTCTTGAGCAGAACGTTGCCGAGCATCACGTGCGCGCTAGCCATATCCGGCTGCGCGGCGATGACCTTTCGCAGAGGCGATTCCGCGTTCTGCCACTGTTGCTGCGCGAGGTAGGCTTTAGCAAGCTCATAGTTGCCGGCTGGCACGTCCGCGTTCAAATCAAGGCCCTTGGTGAGCGCGGTCACCGCGCCAGGATAGTCCTTCAGTTGGTTAAGCGTGGCCCCCAGCTCGATATATGCTCCAGCGGCTTTTGGGTCGAGCTGAACAGCCTTCTCAAGCGCCTCTTGCGCTTCCTTGTACTTTTTTTGCTCAAGATAAGCTGCTCCCATCGTAGCGTATGCTTGAGGGAAATTTGGATATAACTCCGTGGCCTTCTTGAGATGCGCGATCCCCGAATCGAAGTCCTTCCCTTCGAGCGCCTTCTGCGCAGCTCCAAACTCCTTCTTGGCATTGTCGGGAACGGCGAGGTCAGCAGCCGAAACCGACGGACCCGTGGCATCCTTAGGCGGTTCTGGAGGAGCAGCTCCAGGGATAGGTTGAAGAGTGAGGGGAACATAGCCCTTGGGAGATGAAATCAAATCTACACGTGCAGAGACTTGCTTGTAGCCGGGTTGCACCAACCTTACTACGTAAGCTCCTGTAGTAGGGGGAACAAAGTGACATCTGCCATCCGGCGAAGTCTGACAGTCATCAACGGGTCCGCCCTCCGCAAGCTCTAAGGATACATGGACGCCCGTCGGAGCGGGTTTGCCATCCGGCGTCCGCACTTGGACGTTGATCTCAAGACCCATACCCTGCGCCTGGCTTCCAGCGCGTTGCGCTGCTGCTCTGTGAGCAAAGGTAAAGAACGCAGTCATCGCCACGAAAAACATCGCAGAGGCCCGTTTCATACGGTCACCCTTGATTACCGGCTCCATGCAGCGAATTTCTGTCTGCCCAACTATGTACTTAAACTACGAACATATCAATACCCGCCACACCCCTCCGATCTGTTCCGTTTTCATCCGGGCCGAGCCAAACGCCACTTTACAAAACCGATCACAGACGCGCAAAAAAAAAGGAGGGCGCCGAAGCGCCCTCCTTCTCTCGTGGGTTAGTCTTAGAACTCCAGACGAAGGGATCCCCGGGCTTGAAATGGGGCCTGAAAGAAGCCGCCTACTCCCAACTGCTCGAAGGGCTTCCCGAAATCAGCGTTAGGAACCCCGAAGCCCTGGTCCACGTTTTGGTTGATCAACGTTTGACGCCTTCCGTCCGCGATGTTGAACAAATCCATCCCGAACTTCATCGTGAAACGGTCGTTGATTTTCCACGGATATTCAATGTGGGCATCAACGCTGCCAACTACAGGCGCATTGCCGAGATCGCCGCGACCGAAGATCGGCACTTCGCCGGGATTCTGATAGGCCTGCTGGGCCGCCAGAGTCGTCAGCGGAACACCCGACTGAATCTTCACGCCGCCGCCTAGAACCATATTCTTCAGCAAGCCACTGCTTAGAACATAGGTTGTGTAGACGTTGACAACTTGCTTGCGATTCGTGTTGAGTGGACCGATACCCTGCTGTTGCCCGATCAGACCGAAATCACCTTCGGTCAAATCAAACAGCGAGCTGATGCCAGGATCGGCTTGGCCGTTGTCGTTGCGGAAGGCACCTTCATAGTTGCCACGAAGCTGAGAAATGCGCCAGTTGGCTACCATCGCCCAGTTGTGGCTGAAGGCCTTGTTGACTTCCAGTTCGACCGCCTCGTATTCGCGCTTGGGGTCCTTGTAGGTATCCGGCTTGCCGTCGGGATAGAATTCGCCGCCGAAGGCCGCGCAGGCACCGGGCGTCTGGGATTCCGAGAAGCTCGTGCAACTCGGAAGCAGCGTGGTCCCGCCCGCCGTGGTCCAAGTCCCCGTATTGACCCCGGGGAAGCAAGCGCTACCAAGAGTGGTGCCAAACGTGTTCCCCTGGTTGATCGCAACGTATGGAGTAGGTGCAAAGTTGGTGTCAATGCAGGCCGCCGGGAAGCCCAAAGCTTCCAGAGCAGCAGCATTACCGGCTGAAGGTGCCGTCTCGGCTGCGTGGAGGGCGGTGCCAAAGGCTGCCGAATCCACCGGAGTGCAATTGCTCGTCAGGCCGTTCTGGCTGCCAGCGCAAGTGCCACTTCCTCCGAACACCTGTTCGTTGGGGTTCACGAAGAGATCCGACTTCGAACTGGGGTTGCCAATATAGTAGTTCAGAGACACGCCGCTGTTGAACTCTTCTACGGAAATGCCTCCCTGGTCCTCGATGACGCGCTTGAGCCGGCGATCGATGTACCGCGCGCTGGCCACGACGCCACCACGGAACTGATGCTCAGCTCCCACAACGAACTCGTCCGTGTACTCAAAACGTGTGCCCGGCGCATATGGCTCGCCACCGTTGATGCCGATGTTGGGCTTCAAATTAACGCCTGTGGTCGGATCGTTGCTCAATAAGTGGGCTGAATCGGGAACGAAGAATCCCGCGTAATTGGGAGAACCATCCGCGTTCGTGATTACGCAGGGCGAGAACCCGGCGGGACAGCCCACAGTCGTTGAAGCGGGAGCAAAGTACGGATTCAAGAAATCGGACTCCGTGCTCAGCGAGCGCAGTGCCAAGTCGAGGGGCAAAACGAACGCGTATCGGCCGAAGTTCGCATAGATCTTTGACTTGCGGTCACCCTTGGGATCAACAATGATACCAAACCGCGGCGACCACATATTGGTGAAGGTGTGAAACGCTACGTTGCCGCTAAGCCTTTGCTGCTCCCACCGAATACCCGCGTTTAACGTAACGTGCGTGCCGATGGCCCACGAGTCGTTGGCATAAGCGGCGTGATACTTGCCGCTGCTAGCCGTGATTCCATTGTCGAACCGCCCGCGAACCTGTTGAAGAACGACCCTCTGCTCAGCGTTAGTGCCATCTCCCTGCGGGATCGATTCCCAGGGACAGAGGCTGCAGTTGCTTGCGGCTGATACGGCCCCGCATGATGCTGCCTGTGCCCCCCCGGGGCAGCTCGCTACCAACAAGACCAGCGACGAGTCGCTGAGCGATCCTACAACACCGGGCTTAGAGTCATATCCAGGGTCGCCACCCGCCGCATTCAATTCCGGAATCGGGTACCGAGGCCCTGACTCCTGGGTACTGTCGTTATAAGTCGGGAATTGCCAATTGTAGCCGACGCTGAAGGTGTGCTGCCCGCCGAAGTGGTACGTTTTCGCTGTATCGGCCTGAATCGACTTTGTATTTCCGTTATACGGCTCGTAGAAACCAAACCCGATCGGAGTGAAAGTGCCGCGCTGGCCGGCGTTGTTTACCTGGGTCTGATCTACTATCTGCGTTACGTTTTCGGCAGGTACTTCCGTGAAATGGTTCCAGCTCCAGGTAAATGCTGCGTCGATGGTCCAAGTAGGAGTAATGGCCCCGTCGTAGCGC
Organism: uncultured Acidobacteriota bacterium; assembly: GCA_963736465.1. Taxonomy (GTDB): domain Bacteria; phylum Acidobacteriota; class Terriglobia; order Acidiferrales; family UBA7541; genus Palsa-295. The sequence continues at coordinate 26,717 of CAVTOS010000018.1, forward strand.
GTATCCCAGTTCCGGGTTCCGTAATTCCAGTTGGAGTTCACGGTCGTGTTGTCAGCGTTCAACAGCAGCGGTGAAGGTGCCGTGTTGCGCGTGTTCGGATCCCCGAAGATCGAAGTTTCGATCGTGTTTGAGTTATTGATCTTAAAAGTCAACTTGCCAGCATAGTCTTCTGAGAAAGTGCGATATTGGAGGTGCGTGCCATAGATATCGGCGAGCCCAGAGCCGGCGGCGGGAGCCCACCGGGCCTGGTTCCAAGTGGGATTGAAAGTGCCGAACCAGAAAAGACGGTCTTTCAAGCCAAGCACGGGCACGTACCCGCCCATCTCACCGTCGGCTTCGTAACGATTATCCTCAATATGCCGCCCGGTCAAGTTCTGGACGTGGTAAACCGGATCGTCAGCGTTCAGAAATGTGTCTTGCATTGCCGCTGTATTGAAATATCCGCCGAGGGCGCCATGAAAGGAAGTGCCGCCTGACTTCGTAACGATCTGAACAATGCCGCCGCTCGCGTGACCATACTGTGGCTCAAATCCTCCGGATTTGACCTGAACTTCCTTCACGAACGACAGATTGATTCCAGACCCGAGCGCGCCATAGGAACGAGACCAAACACCCAAGCCACCAAAGGCCGGGTCGTTGATGGACACGCCGTCAGCAACATACAGGTTCTCAAGGCCGCTGGATCCAGAAATCGCCGGGTTTGAATTCCCGGTCCCGATACCAGAAACCACGCCAGGCGCCAAGTAAAATAGGCTCGCGACATTTCTCTGAATCGGAACATTCTCGTAGAATGTATCGGCCAAATCGCTATTCACGGATGACGCCGACGTGTCCACGGTAAAGTTTGCCGAAGCAACTTCCACCACCTGGGTGACCGCGCCAGGCTCGAGAGTAACCGAGACGCTGGTCGTTTTATTGATCAATACTTCGACGTTGCCGACTTCCGAAACCTTAAATCCGGGTTTCTGCACGCGGACGGTGTAAATACCGGGAATCAAGGTCGAGAAGAGGAACGAACCCTGTCCGCTAGTGTTCTGGTTCAGGCTGCCAATCGGTCCGGTAATTGTGACCTCGGCGCCTGGAACCAAACTTTGTGACGAATCGTAGACGAGGCCGCTCAAATTGCCTCGCGCAGAACTTTGGTCCTGTGCGAGTGTCGGCATAGCAAACACAGCGCAGAGCACCAAGACAAGAGAAGCAAGCAAAGCATTTTTCAAAAAGCTCATACGGCTCCTTTCACCCTTAGGATCTGAAGGAATCCCCAATACTCAGACCAGAACACCACACCCCGCGAACGCAAAAACTGAGATCGAAATCCCCGCGTCTACACCCAAGACGCCGATACTGTGAACAATGTATGCACCATTAGGGCCAAAAGGAAAAAATTGAAGAGCATCGCTAAACATATGATAAAAGTGGCGTTACATGCGTTCATTCAGAGGGTATTAAAAATCGGGGACAGTTTTTATTTTGTTTCGAGGAGAATTATACGAAAAATAATATACACCCACTCGTAGAATACGACTCGCCGTATGAAGTTCTGGGATGATCAAGGTGTAGCGGGCTGTATCGACGCACCGATATATGAACGACCCTTTTGCGTCATCTCGGCCGCTTTCGCGGTATCGCCCACCTGCCCGTAGGCCTCCGCAAGAGCCAAGTAGAGCCCTCCGTCTTCGGGACGCGAATGAAGCGACTGCTCTAAAAGCGCTATCGCTCTTTTCGTTTCGCCTCTCTTCACCAAACTGGAGGCAATGCGAGACAGGGTTTCGGAATCGGTTTCATCAGTCGCACCAGAGTCGTTATAGAGGCTCACTACCGCAGCATAATCTTGTTGCGAATAATAGGCATTAACCAGACGAGAGCGCGCAACCTCATTTCCGTGGTCGAGGCTTAACGAGCGGCGAAAATAGAGCCGAGCTTCCGCCACCTGCCCTAGGTTGAGATAGCAAAGACCTCGCTGTTGATCAAGAACGCCTTGTTCCGCATCTTTGACCAATGAGGGGTCGATGACGTCCCACGGCCTAGGAATCAAGTCGCCGCCCACCGCTCGAAAGTTTAGCGTCGCCGAGGTGCGCTCCGAAGTGCCATAGCTGACGGCAACTGCCAGCATATAGCTACCGATCCACTGCGGGTTTAATGGAAATTTCTTTCCGTTCACCAGCGACCCATTCGAATCGAATTGTCCCATCCCGATTGAATCCTCAACCACGGTGGCCGTCCCAATATTGGCAGGCTGGCCCAGAGCGTAGTGGACCTGGAGATTTTGCCCTGCGACCGCTTGTGGATCTTTCGGCGCAGTCCATATTTGGTAGGCAACTTCCAGGTTCTGGCCCGGGGTTACTAGTAGAGGGCTGCCTCCTAGAGGCGTGAACTTAACCCCACCCATAGCAAACGGCGTGGAATCCACAGATGAAGGGTCTGCCGTCACTGCAGCTGCGAACGGCAGGACGCCTGGGATCACGAGATTATTAGCATTTACCACGGGGATCGTCACTTCCCGCTCTGCATGGAGGCCCAGTTTTTTTTGCCAGTCGGTCAGCAAGAAATCAAGACGATACTTTCCGGGCGGCAGGGGAAGCGAACTTTCATACCCGAAGACTCGGTCTTTGATTCTAGCCAGACCTGTTTTGTCCATGGAATCGGTGACAGATCTCTGCTGAGTGAAAATCAGCTTTCCGTCCGGCCCAAAGACCCGCGCCCGAACCTCGAGCGCGAACGTGTAGCGGCCGTTACCACCATCTGTGAGCGTCAGATCGCTCGGATTGCGCATGCGGATCGCATAATCCAGGCGGGTCAGACCGTGAGAGTCCCTAACCGGGAGAGTAACGATGTCGAGATTTCGTCCCTCGACGACGATTCGCGACGAAACATCCTCCAACAACCTCCGGCGGCGTTCCAACATAGCTTTGTAGGCAGGCTGATTCGCAAGACTCTGGACTTGGGAAAGCATAATGTCGGATGACAGACTGATGCGTCCCTGCTGATCGATCGTTTCATCGGGCAACAAGGTTTGCGCCAAGCGAGCGACCTGTGGCCCGACCGAGTCCTGAATCATTGTCAAAGCGGCAGTATTGTCGTTGATCGCCTCAACCCCTGTGACGAGTTCTGTGGGTCCGTTAAAGTACGGGCTGTAAAACCGAAAATCACCAATATTGTCTCTCTGATAAAACATGATGTAGAAGAAAGGTGGCAGCGGTGGCAACGTATTCGAATAGAACCAGATTTCCAGGGGCCTCAGGTTGCCAGCACCGTAATGCGTCTCTTTGTGGGCGGGAGGGCCCAGCGTGATATAGGTTTGGCCGCGCGCCGTCCGCCACCCTTCGCCCCCAGAACCCGTACCGAAATGAGCGTCCGCATATGCAATTCTCTGGTAAATGTCGTCCTTATAGCTGTTTGTCGGCGAACCGGGATCAGGGTTGCGAAGCGCCCAAAAATGGTCGATGAACTTGTCCCGCGCTTCATCCGAGGTAAGCTTAAGGAAGGTATCCCGCTCCTCCTTGGTGATGATATATGCCACGTCGCGATCGAGCCACTCCCGGTACATCTTGGGAAGCTGCTTTTCGCTTAACTTTTGAGCGTGAACGGGCGCGATTGCCATGAAGCTGAACGCAAATGTGAGAAGGAGCGCGAACAACCCAAGACGCACGAACCCTAGCCGGACGGCTGCATACAGACGGCCATCGGAACGAGCCGCGATCGGATATTTATTACAATTCATTCTGATTTCCTTTACGGCCAGCGCGGTTAGCAACATCGCCGCCAAGAGCGCACTGAGATTCCGGGACGAACAATAAGAAGATGAAAGTCGGAAGGAAGTTGCCTTCTGATTTGGAACAGCGAGTTGAATTGTCGAATTACGATCACGCGCTTTAGCGAAATAATCTTAGCTGCCAAGCGAGCCAACGTCAAGAAGTTGACTAAACCCGCTTTCACAAAATCCCCAACATGTTAGCGCTGCGGATCCGCGAGCTGCAGACAAAACTCTACAACGCGGTTTTCCGCCCAGAAACGCGCATCGCCTCGCTCATTTGAGATGAAGGCACAGTGACCGCCGTGCTTCGTGATGAGGAGTTTGATGCAGGGATTCTCGCGGATGGCGGCGTTGCTGAATGACGAGAGCGGGACAAAGGGGTCGTCCTCTGAAGTGAGGATCATGCACGGCTTGCGAATCTGCGAGACCAATTGCAGCGCGCTTGAACGTTCATAGTAATCGTCGGCACCCGCGAAGCCGCAAAAGCGAGCCGTGATGAGTTCGTCAAACTCGCGCACGCTTCGAATGTTCCGCATTCCATCGACGGGGAAGATGTCGGGGAACAGCCCTGTTTTCAGTCGCATACGCCGCTTCAGGCCTCTCACAAAATGGCGTTGGTAAACGAAATTTCGCGGCTCGCCGAGCGCGTCGGCACAGGCCGCTAAATCAAGCGCCGGTGCCACGGCGATAAAACCTCGAATCTGTGACGGCGCCGAATCAGCTAATTCGCCGGCCATTTTTAACACCAAATTGCCGCCCATCGAGAATCCTACCGCGAAAATTTCCGGCAACCGGTCGCGCTCGATCAGTTCGAACATCACAGAACGGATGTCGCCGCTCAGCCCGGAATGATACAGCGTTTGCGTGAGCCGTTCGGTACCGCCGCAGTTGCGCTGATTCAACCGAACGACGTTGAAGCCCGAAAGCCAGGCCTTCTCCGCGATCCCCAGCATATAGCCCGATTCAGACGAGCCTTCGAGACCGTGCAAAAGGACGATCGTTGCATGGCCACGCGGATTCTCTCGCCAGTGACACTCCGCGCGAACCTGTGTTCCCGGTTCAACTTCAAAAAACCGGGCAGTGCTCGCTGGAAGCCGGGAGTATTTTCGCCGCCAGAAAGTGGCGGCAATCGTCATAACATGCGGATTGCGAAACCATCGCGGCGGGACGAATTCTTTCATCGCATCTATGGTAGGGAGTCTGCGCGGATCGCGCAACTCGACTGCGCGAGCGAGCTTCTTGATTTCGGCTCGCGATGCGCCTAGAATGGCTTTTTTAATCATGAGGGTAAGTTGCGATAATCGAATCGCGGTCGAGCCCAGCGAATCCGGCTGGGCTGAGTTGTTTATGGGCGCTTTTTTGCGCGACGCGAAACGCCGCGAAACCATAGGAGAAGTTGATGATTGAGGGCGCCATCCTGGAAGGGCTGACGTTTGACGACGTTCTGCTGCTGCCCGGCAAGTCTTCAGTGCTGCCAACACAGGCAGACACACGCACGTGCCTGGCCCGCAACGTCCCGCTGAACATTCCCATCGTGGCGGCTGCGATGGACACAGTGACCGACTCGCGCCTCGCGATTGCCATCGCACGCCAGGGTGGAATCGGATTTATTCACCGCAATATGAGCATTGAGCGGCAGGCGGAAGAAGTGGACCGCGTGAAACGCTCGGAAAGCGGGATGATCGTCGATCCGGTGACGATCGCTCCCGAAATGTCGGTGCGGCAAGCGCTCGACATCATGACGAAATACCGCGTTTCGGGATTGCCGGTAACGCGCGGGATGCGCCTGGTTGGGATCCTGACCAACCGCGATCTCCGATTCGAGCGAAACCTCGATCAACCTGTAAGCGCGGTGATGACGAAGGATAATCTCGTCACCGTTGCAGTGGGCACCACGCTCGATGAAGCCGAGCGGATATTGCAGAAGCATCGCATCGAGAAGCTTTTGGTCGTCGACAACGAATTCAATCTCAAAGGCCTGATCACCGTAAAAGACATCCAAAAGAAAATTGAGTTCCCGAGCGCCACGAAGGACGAGCAGGGCCGCCTGCGCGTAGGTGCGGCGATTGGCGCCACCGGCGACTATCTCGAGCGGGCTGAAGAACTTGCACGGGAGAAGGTGGACGTGCTCGCGATCGATACCGCCCATGGGCACACGTCGCGCGTGATGGAAGCAATTCGAGTTGTGAAGCGCAAGTTTCCTGAAATTCAGCTGATTGCCGGCAATGTCGCAACAGCCGAAGGTGCATGCGATCTCATCTCGCTGGGCGTTGACGGACTAAAAGTGGGAATCGGTCCCGGCTCGATCTGCACCACACGAGTGGTAACCGGTGCCGGTGTGCCGCAAATCACAGCAATCATGGAATGCTCACGAGCAGCCAAAAATTCCGGCGTGCCAATCATCGCTGACGGTGGAATCAAATTTTCAGGGGACATCACGAAGGCGATTGCCGCGGGAGCGTCCACGGTGATGATCGGTGGCCTTTTTGCGGGCACCGAAGAATCTCCAGGCGAGACGATTCTTTATCAAGGCCGTACCTTCAAGTCATACCGAGGCATGGGGTCGCTGGGCGCGATGGAAGCCGGGTCCGCCGATCGTTATTCGCAAGAACTTGCCGACCGCGGCAAATCTGTGCCCGAGGGAATCGAAGGGCAAGTGCCTTACAAAGGTCCTCTTTCCGCGCTTGTCGACCAGCTCGTTGGCGGGGTGCGCAGCGGAATGGGCTACTGCGGGGCTGAGAACCTCAAAGAATTGCAAGAGAAGAGCCGTTTCATTCGTATTTCATCGGCAGGCCTGCGCGAAAGCCACGTCCACGACGTGATCATCACTCGAGAAGCCCCGAACTACCGGCTTGAATAACGCACAACATCCGGGAGGCTGGCCCGCGCCGGTGTGCCGGGTGGGGTGGCGCTAAAGTGCGCTGGCTCAGGTATTGGTGGCCGGCGATTCTTTGGGCTATTCTTATTTCGTCGTTCTCAACCGAGACGTTCACCAGCGAAAATACCTCCCGAGTCATCATACCGCTGCTCCGCTGGCTCCTTCCGCATGCAATGCCCGAAACACTTTCTTTGATTCACCACGTCATAAGGAAGAGCGCTCACTTCACCGAGTATTTCATTTTGAGCCTGCTCTTGCTGCATGCGCTGCGCGCAGGAACGCGAGACTTCGGCCTCCGTTGGGCCCTGATAGCGATTTTTATTGTCGCGGGCTACGCCGCACTTGACGAGTTCCATCAGTCATTTGTGCCGGGGCGTGGAGCCGCTGTAACTGACGTGATGCTTGACACCAGCGGCGGTGCGGCGGCTCAGTTGCTCGTCGCCTTGCTCGTACTCTGGCGCGGCGTTCGTAAGCGACCGGAAAGCGGCACCGCCCAGAGTGGCGCCGGCATTCGGCCCGTAAGTTGAAAATAAACCCAGGGGAGGACGTGAGGATGCTCGGACGCATCGCGAGAGTATCGGCAACCTTGTTGCTGATTTTAGCGCTCCACTTTTCGACTGCTTCGGCTGCCGAACCGCTTCATTACGAACTTGGCTTCGAGCATCCCAGCACGCATTTGATGGACGTGACGATCCACGCCTCAGAGCTTGAAGAAGCTACGGCGGACTTTGCGATGCCTGATTGGGCGCCCGGATCCTACTACATTCAAAACTACGCGGTGAACGTGCAGCGCTTTCGCGCTACGGGGCCAAACGGAAAAGAACTCACCTGGCGCAAAACCGATAGCCAGACATGGCACGTAGAACTCTCAGGCGCAACCACGGCGACGATTCAGTACCAGATTTTCGGCGACACGCTTCGCAATAACCAGGCTCAGTACGACGAACGGCACGCATTCATCGGCGGCCCTTCGGTGTGGATGTATCTGGTCGGGGGCAAAGAGCGTCCGATTGAACTCACGATTGCAGTGCCTTCGGGCTGGAAGGTGGCTACGGGAATGGAGCACACGTCGGACCATGCGTTCCATGCCGAGAATTACGACTGGTTTGCTGATGCGCCGCTGGAAATCTCAGATTTCGCCGAAAAAGACTTTCGCGTGATGGGCACCACTTACCACGTGATCGTCCACGATGCTGAGGGAGGGCAGGACTTTTCGAAATTTACGGCAGACACTCAGAAATTCGTGGAACAAATCGTCCCGATTTTCGCTTCCGTGGCAGGCACGGCCTCACAGGCTGCCCCGTTCAAGGACTACTACTTCTTGTTTCACATCTGGCCGGGAACCGGCGGTGGTCTCGAGCACTTAAATTCGACGCAAATCAACTTTCAAAAGGATTGGAACGACGAGAGTCCCGCGGAAAATTATGGCACGCAGTACGAGTTGAAACTGTTTGTCGCGTCGCACGAATTCTTCCACGCCTGGAACGTAAAGCGGCTGCGGCCACGCCCGCTTGGCCCGTTCGACTATTCGCAAATGGTCCACACCCCGTCCCTGTGGATATCCGAGGGCCTCACAAGCTACTACGGCGCCCTTGCGCTAGTTCGTGCCGGTTTGATCACCCCGCAACACTACCTCGATGTGATCGGAAAACTTTTGACGAAGTTTGACGCCGAGCCTGGGCGGAGCGAACGCAGCATTGAAGACACGAGTTGGGACACCTGGTTCCCTAATGCCGGCGTCGTTCAGCAGAAGACTAGCCTCGCGAATACCTGGTATTCCTATTATGACGGCGGGCAGGTGATGGGCCACATTCTCGATTTTGCGATCCGTGAGAAGACGAACAATCAGAAATCGCTGGATGACTGGATGCGGCTGCTCTATTCACGTTATGCGCTTCCAAATCCGGGATTCGAGCCGGGAGACCCGATTCGGGCGGCATCGGAAGTTGCCGGAGGGGATTTGAGCGATATCTTCACCCGCTACATCAGCGGAAAAGATGCGATTCCTTACGAGAAGTATTTCGCGTATGCCGGAATTATCGTCGCGTCAAAAGTGGATTCGAACAAGCCCTGGATTGGAATTGAAATCAAGAGGGGCGATGACGGCCGATACACCATTCGAAATGTGATCCCTGGGAGCCCGGCGGAGAAAGCAGGACTCGATCTCGACGATGTAGTCATAGCGTTTGATGACCGCGCTGTGGGGCCCGGAGGGCCAGCCGAAGCAGTGGGCGCACATAAACCCGGAGATGTGGTTCACATGTTGGTTATGCGCCTGGAACGGATACAGGAGCTGTCCCTGACGATTGGATCAAACCCTTATCCAACGTATACCCTCAAGCCTGTGGATCACCCGACCCCGCAACAAAAGGCAATTTACGATTCCTGGCTGGGGATTAAAGCGAAGTCGTAGAGTCCAAGAGAAGAAAAAGGCCCGCGTCGGAGAAATCGGCGCGGGCCTTTAAACCCTTCAGAAGAATTACTTCTTGCTGGAGGCGACTTCCTTTTCTTTCTCTTTTTCGTTCGCTTCAGGCGCCTCTTCCGATCGTCCCCTGCGCGACTTCTTCTCTTTCTTCTTCAGCTCGGAGCCGATGAATTCGAGAATGGCGAGTTCCGCGCCGTCACCGATTCGCCAGCCTGCGCGAACGATGCGCGTGTAACCGCCCGGACGATCCGCGAAGCGCGGGGCGAGATCGGAGAAAAGCTTCCTGGTGGCATCCGGCGTCATAAGGAAAGCCGCCGCCTGCCTCCGCGCGTGGAGCGAGTCGCGCT